>OZ250177.1:2755000-4448661 GCA_965238135.1 Candidatus Multivorans sp.
CTCGACCGGCGCCTCCTGAGCCAGACGGGCGCCCATTTTCAAGCGCGACTGGGCAACCGAGTCTGAGAACACCTCGCTGTCCGGGCGCGCGAAGTAGACATGCTCGAAGATGCACCGCGCCGACCTCGAGACGGGTGGCAGGCGGTAGCTCTCAATGCGGTCGCCCCGCGCCACCACGACCTCTCCGCGGGCGAGTTCGCGCAGCGACCGGGCCTCCAGCAGGTCGAAGGCACAGCTCTCGGAAGCGAAACAGGGCTGCCCGTCGAGATCCCCCAGAACCAGCGGCCTGAAGCCGTAGGGGTCGCGTGCAGCGATCAGCCCCTGCTGGGTGATTAGAAGCAGCGAATAGGCCCCCCGGACGTCTCCTAGAACCCGCAGGAGCGACTCGACGATCTCCTCGTGAGGATGGGTAGCCATCAGGTGGAGAAAGACCTCGGAGTCGCTGGTGGTCTGGAAGATCGATCCTGCAGCTTCCAACTCGTGACGTGTGGCCATCGCACTGACCAGGTTGCCGTTGTGGACGATGCCGAGAGGACCCATCGAGGTCATGACCACAATCGGCTGGGCGTTTGCGATGACACTCGAGCCGGCCGTCGAGTAGCGGGTATGGCCGATCGCTCGATCGCCCGGCAGTCCCGCGAGTTTGCTCGCGTCGAAGATCTCGGCGACCTTCCCCATGCCTCGCTCGGCATGGAGCTGTTCCCCATCCCACGAGACGATCCCGGCGCTCTCCTGGCCCCGGTGCTGCTCAGCGTAGAGACCAAGGTATGTGAGGTTCGCCGCGTCCGGCGCTCCCTCGATACCAAAGATCCCGCACATGATCGTTACACTAGGACCTTGCGCTGTAGAACGCAACGAAGTGGAATTCTACAGCGCAAGGTCCTAGTGAGGACGGGATGGGCCGAAACTCCGATCCTGCGAGGCGTTTCGGGGCGTTAGCCCACGGCCCGCGGAAGAGCTTCGGTCCAAACCGCACGCAGGTCGTCGACCGCGCCATCGACGGCGCCACCGTCAAAACCCAGTACGACACGATCGCCGCCCACTTCGCCGATGTCCGAGGCGGATACGCCAAGCTCTTCCGCAGACGCCAGCACTTCGTCGACCCGGGCCGGCACGGCAGTGACGATCGCCCTCCCCTGCGCCTCCGAGAAGAGACTCAGTGGGCTGCCGTCGAAGTGCCCACGCATTCCCAGACCCCAGGCCATGGCGCACTCGGCCAGAGCCACGAGCAGCCCGCCCTCCGCGAGATCGTGACAGCCGCTCAGCCAGCCTGCCCGGCGCGCCCGGCGCACCAACGCACAGAGGGCAGCCTCCGCCCGAAGATCGACGGCGGGCGGGCGCCCCGCCTCGACCCCGTAGAGCAGTCGCTGGTAGGCCGAACCACCGAACTCGTCCCCGCCTTCGCCGAGCAGCAGCACCCGATCGCCCGGGCGCCAGAAGCCGCAGCCGAGCAGGCGGTGGAGGTCACCCTCCTCACCCAGGTCCATCAGCCCGTCGATCACACCGACCATCGCCACCGTGGGTGTCGGCCGCACCGCTTCGCCCTCGGTCTCGTTGTAGAGGGACACGTTGCCGGAAATCACCGGCACGTCGAACGCCCGGCACGCATCGGCCATCCCGGAGATGCACTCCCGAAGCTGCCATGCGATCTCGGGGTTCTCCGGCGAGCCGAAGTTCAGGCAATTGGTCATACCCACCGGCTCGGCGCCCGCCGTAGCCAGGTTCCGCACTGCCTCCGCCACCGCCTGCCGGCCGCCCATCCGCGGATCGAGCCAGCAGTACGAAGGATTCGTATCCGAGGTCAGCGCAAGCGCCGACGGCGTGTCCTTGAGCCGTAGAACCGCGGCGTCGGAGCCCGGGCCGACAATCGTGTTCGAGCGTACGGTCGAGTCGTACTGCTGGAAGATCCAGGCCTTGTCTCCGAGCTCGGGCGTCCCCAGCAGGCGCTTGAGCGTGCCGAGTGGATCGTCCGGCGCCTCGGGTTCCACGTCGTCCTGACGACGGGCAAGGTCCGCAGGAGGCGCCGCAGGGCGGTCGTACACAGGCGCCCCGTCCACCAGCGGCTCGACCGGCATGTCCGCCACCGTCTGACCGCGGAAGGTCAGGCGGGCTCGACCGTCGTCCGTCACCCGGCCGATCGCCCTTGCCTGCAGGCCCCAACGGGAGAGGATCTCGACGACGGCCTGCTCCTGTCCCCTCCGAGTGACGAAGACCATCCGCTCCTGAGACTCCGACAGCATGATCTCGTACGGCGTCAGAGACGCCTCACGCAACGGCACCAGGTCGAGGTCGATGTCCACCCCGGCGCCACCGCGAGCCGCCATCTCGAAGCACGAGCTGGTCAGCCCGGCGGCGCCCATGTCCTGCACTCCGAGCACGACCCCGCTCCGCATCGCCTCGAGACTCGCTTCGAGCAGCACCTTCTCGGTGAACGGGTCACCGACCTGCACCGTGGGCCGCTTGGCCTCGCTCTCGCTGTCGAAGGCTTCCGAAGCCATCGTCGCACCGTGAATGCCGTCGCGACCCGTACGGCTACCGGCGTAGAGAATCGGGTTCCCGGACCCGGAAGCTGCAGCGGTGAAGATTCGCTCGCGACGACAGATCCCGAGCGCGAACGCGTTGACCAGGATGTTGCCGTTGTAGGAACTGTGAAAGCCGGTTTCGCCTCCGACCGTCGGAATGCCGACGCAGTTTCCGTAGTCGCCGATGCCGCGCACCACGCCGTCGACGAGGTGCCGCATCCGCGCGCCCCGCTCGCCCTCGATGTCGCCGAAGCGCAACGAATCGAGGCAGGCGATCGGGCGCGCGCCCATGGTGAAGACATCGCGCAGGATGCCGCCCACGCCTGTGGCAGCGCCCTGATAAGGCTCGATGAAGCTCGGGTGGTTGTGGCTCTCCATCTTGAAGGCCGCCACCCAGCCATGGCCGATGTCGACGACCCCGGCATTCTCGCCGGGCCCGTGGACGACCCGGCGGCTCCGGGTCGGGAACCGGCGCAGGTGGATCTTCGACGACTTGTACGAGCAGTGTTCCGAGTAGAGGGCCGAAGCAATTCCCAGTTCGGTGTAGGTCGGGACGCGACCGAGAAGATCGCAGAGGCCTCCGTACTCCTCGGTCGTCAGGCCGTGCTCGGCGGCGAGCCCGGCATCCACCAGAGGCTCGCCGGCAAGGGGACTGGGCGCCGTCACGACCTCTACCCGCCGACCGCCGCCGTCAGCGCCGCTAAGCGGCCGCTGCCGGTCCTGACCGCCCCGGCCAGCAGTGCGAGGCCGTCGCCGTTCCCCAGCAGGTCCTCGGCGCAACGCTCGGGGTGAGGCATCAGACCGAGCACGTTGCCTTCCGCGTTGCACACACCGGCGATCGACCTCTTCGATCCGTTGAGGTTGGCCCCGGGAGCCACGCTCCCATCGGCATCCACGTACCTGAAGACCACCTGCCCCGCCCGTTCCAGATCGTCCAGGGCCTCATCCGTGTCCGCGTAGTTGCCCTCGGCGTGCGCAATCGGCATGCGCAGCACCTCACCGCGACGGTAACCCGAGCAGTAGATCAGGTCGTCGCGCTCAACCCTCAGATGGACGTCGACACTCAGGAACCGGAGGTCACGATTCCGCCGCATCGCACCCGGCAACAGGCCCGCCTCCAAGAGCATCTGGAAGCCATTGCAGATGCCGAGCACCCGTCCCCCCGCCTCGGCGTGCTTCCGCACCGCGGCCATGATCGGCGAGTGCGCCGCCATCGAGCCGGCGCGGAGATAGTCGCCGTAAGAAAAACCGCCCGGCAGGACGACCAACTCGCACTCGTCCAGGGACGTCTCCTGGTGCCAGAGGAACACCGTCTCCTGCTCGAGCGCACGCTTAAGCACGTGGTACACGTCGTGATCGCAGTTGCTGCCCGGGAAGACCACGATCCCGCACTTCATCGCGAGATCCACTCCACGCTGTAGTCCTCGACGATCGGGTTCGCGAGCAGTTGCCGGCACATGCGGTCGACCGCTTCCGACGCCTCGGCCCTGCTCGTCGCGTTCAGCGCAACCTCAAAGCTCTTGCCGGCCCGGATGCGCTCGACGCCGTCGAAACCGATCCGCCCCAGCGCGTCTTCGATCGCCCGTCCCTGGGGGTCGAGAACCTCAGCGCGCGGATAGACCAGCACCCTCGCCACGAAGCGGTTTCCGTTCGGCGTCAACTCAAACCCCCCTTGTTCCATCCGAGCGCTCGATGACGAGCGCTCGGACTGGTTCGCGGGTGGCGCGGGTGCAATCCGAGCGCCCGATGACGAGCGCTCGGACTGGTTCGCGGGTGGCGCGGGTTCGCGCCACCCGGGTTCGCGCCACCCGGGTTCAGCAGCCCACACCGCTTCCAGCGCCGACCTCCAACCACGGTCCCGGTCGATGCTGCTCCGCCACCACGAGTTTCGCACGGGAACGCCGGCGATCGAGAACCGGCTGCACCGACGCGGCCGCCATCGCGGGCGAGTTGTTGGTTTCCGAGAGGTGGCACAGGACGACCCACGACAAACGATCCGACAGGAGCTCGTCGAGACCCGCAGCGGCTTCCTCGTTGCTGAGGTGCCCACGCGCCGACGCCACTCGCTCCTTCAGGCGCCAAGGGTATGGCCCCGTGCGCAGCATGTCGAGATCGTGATTCGACTCGAGCAGCAGAACGTCGAGATCCCGGAGGCCGCGCCACGCTGCCGCGGTCCGACGACCCAGATCCGTCGCCAGACCAAGGCGATACCCACCGCTGCTCTCGACGACGATGCCGACCGGCTCCCGTGCATCGTGAGGCACCGGGAACACCTCGATCCGGAAGCCGGCCGCGGTGAGCGGAACGCCGGGCCCCATCGGCCGGGCGAAGGCGCCCAGGTCGCCCAACTGGGGGCCGCGACAGGTGCCGCGGGTGCCGTAGACCGGAACCTGGTGGCGGCGTGCGAAGCGGCAGGCGCCGCGACTGTGGTCGTCGTGTTCGTGTGTCAGCAGTACCGCGTCCACGTCGGCCGCCGAACGGCCGACCATGTCGAGCCGCCGCTCCAGTTCCCGGCACGAAAACCCGGCATCCAGAAGCAGGCAGCCGTCCGCACTCTCCACGATCGTGGCGTTGCCGCCGCTCCCCGACCCGAGTACGGCGGCCCGGAGCCCGGCTCCGCCGCCGCCTCGGCGCTGGCGCGAGTCGCGCTTGGACTCCCGCGCGGCGGCCGCCAAGGCGCCATCGCCGAAAAGCGAAAGCTGTCCGTCAGGCATCGGGCGGCTCTATCGACGCCCGCCCCGGCCGCTTCTCTTCAGAACCGCTGGCCGATCCAGAACGTCGTGCGGCTGTCGCCCGACTCCTTGAGGTCCCACTGTGTCGCGAAGTCCCAGTGCAGATCGACCCCCAGCATCCTCACCGTGATACCGAAACCGTAGGCGCCGATCGCATCGTCCAGCCGGCTGTTCTCGGAGTCCCAGAGTTCGAAGTCCTGAATGCCGTCGAAGTACGCGCCGGCGATGTCGATGAAGAACCGTCCCTGGATCCCCTGGAAGGTCCAGATCGGCGTCACGAAGAAGTCGATCAGGGGGAAACGAAGCTCGAGGTTGGTGAAGAAGCCATGGTCGCCAACCATGTCGCGGAAGTCGACTCCCCGCACCGTGTCCAGGCCGCCGAAGTAGACCGGGTTGGCGAAGTTCCCGGTTCTCACGCTGCCGAAGAATCGGGTCGCGAAGACGCTGCGCCGGGTGAGCGGGAAGTACTTGCGCGCATCCAGTTCGAGCGTCTGGGTCAAGGTGCCGGACGTCTCGAGGTCTGGAGCGTACTCGGTCGACAGCCGGTAGCGGTGGCCGCTCGAGGGTCCCGCTGGACCGAAGACCGTGGTGTCCCCAACCAGGGCGGCCTGAACCACCGGATAGTCGTCCTCACGCGGGCTGATGATCGGAATCGGCCGGCCGAAATCGTCGAACAGGAGGTTGAAGTCGCTGTCGTACGCGTACTGCTGCAGGTCGATCTTGCGCCGGATGTAACCGGCGCCCACCTCGAAGCGCCGGTAGAAGCTCATCGGGTACGAGATGGAGAAGATGGCTCCGGTCTGCTGGAACAGGGACCGGCCTCGCTCGTAGTACCCGTAGCGATAGTCGTAGCCGACGTAGAAGGCGCGAATATCGAACAACGACACCTGCCACTGCAGCCTGTCCGACAGGTTGAGGTAGGTCACGTTGAACTGCGAAAAGCTCTCGACCGAAGCGAAGGTCGTGAACAGCCGCCGGTCGCCGAGGAAGTCCGAGAACTGGAGGTAGACCTGGCCCAGGAAGGTCTGGTTGTCGTCCACGCCGATCTGGGTCTGGGCGTCCTCCAGGAACAGCCTCCAGCCGCGCTTGTCCTCCTTGTTCGACTCGTCGATCGAGACTTGGATGTCGGGCTCGAAGAGGTCGATGGCCGGGATCGGATCGCCGCCGATGCCCACGTCGACGACCTGGATCTCGCCGATCGGTTCGTCGATGTCCCTCTCGTAGAGGTCGAAGCGGCCCTTCCAGAAGCCCGTGTAGACCAGCCGGTCATCGCTTCCGGCCGTGGTCAGAACGGTGGGCTGGAAGCATCCGGTGATCGCGTTCGTGTACTGCCGCAGCTCGCCCGTATCCAGGTCGAGACCGAAGATGTTCTCGGCTCCACTCCGGTCCGACGTGAAGTACACCGTGCCGTCGTCCCCCGAAAACACCGCGTCGGTGTTGTGGTGCTCGTCGCTACTGACGCGCGTACGTTCCATCGTTTCGAGGTTCAGACGGAAGAGTTGACCCGTCTCGCCCGGCACCGACGAGAACACAAGCCACTCGCCGTCGTGGGAATACGACGGCGCACCGTCGAAGACCTCGTCGTTGGTCAGGTTGCGGATCTCGAGGCTCTCAAGGTCCAGCTCGAAGATGTCGTACTGGCCGTTCTGGTTGCCGCCGAAGGCGACGCTGCGGCCGTCCGGACTCCAACTGGGCGACGTCTGCTGCTCGATCTCCATGTCGATCACCCGGCGAACGCCGCCGCCGAGGACATTGACGATGGCCAGCGAGTAGCCCGCTTCCTTGCGCACGAAGGCGGCGAGCGAGTTGCCATCCGGCGAGAACGCCAGGTCGCGCCCATGCTTGCGCCCCAGACTCAGCATCTGGGCGACGTAGTGTCGAAAGTCTGAGGTGTAGCCCTTCGTCAGGTTGCGCACCGGCTCGCGCTCTTGAGTATCGAAGAGCACGATGTCGATGTCGTCCTGATAGGTCGAGAACGCCGCCACGAGATCGCCCGAGGGCGAGGCGACGGGAGACGTCTCCTGGCTACCCTGGGGCCGGGTTCGGAATGGACGGCCGAAGTCGCTCGGTTCGCCGGTCGCCACCAGCTCGGGCAGGTACTGGTTGCGGAGCCAGCGCCGGAACTCCAGGTCGAAGTCTTCCGGATCGATCCGGAAAGCGCGCTCGACCGCCCGACCGACCCGGGCGCCGATCGTGTTCCGGAACTCGAACAGGAAGTCGATCACGCCGTCGGCGCCCCACCGCTCCTCCATGAAGTCGAACGCGGCGTGGCCGTAGCGGTAGGCGAAGAAGCCGGCGGCCTGACCCGAAGTAATCGGCGGCAGGCGGTCGTTGACCACCGCATCCCGCAGGAACATCCGGTCCGCGGCGCTCTCATCCTTGGCGAAGTAGCTCGCCATCCCCTCCATCAACCACTGGGGCGGACTGCTGGTCAGTGCGCGCCCGAGGCTGCCTCCGAAGAGGATGTGGTACTGGAAGATGTGGGTCAGCTCGTGGAGGAGCAGTTCGTAGAGCTCGATGTCCGGCAGGTCGACCGGCATCACCATCCGGAACCTTGCCGAGGTGGCGAATGCGGCGACTCCCTCCGGGATGAAGTTGATCATCACGTTGTTCTGGAGGAAGTCCGAGTGCGTGTTGTAGATGATCAACGGCGTCGGCTCCTGGATCTGGTAGTCCAGGTCGAGCGACAGTTGGTCGTAAGCGCTCTCGGCCAGTGAAGCAACCTTCTGGAGCTGGTTCTCGCTCTCCGAGTAGTAGTAGATATCGAAGTGGGTCGAGTGGTAGATGCGCCAGTCGAAGTCCTCGTAGCGGATCTTGTTCTTGCCGAAGCCCTGAGCCTGCAGGCCGGCGCCCGCACCGACCAGAAGGGCACAGGCGAGTGCGGCTACGCGGAGGGCCCACTGTCGCGCAGGCCGAAGTACTGCTGAGTTCACTAGCTCCTCCCTGGCTTCAGGGCGTGAAGATCACGCGCGCTACTTCGATGTCCTTCTGCGTGAAGACGCCGAGAATGCGGTCCTCGAGCGCGTACAGGTTCTCGAACATGCCTTGCAGCGGATCCGCCTGCTCGCCTTCAAAGCTCTTGAAGTCCTTGAAGTTGTCGTTGTAGATCAGTTCGCCGGTCTTGCCGTCGAAGACCATGACGACGATGTCGTACTCAAATCCGGTCTGTTCGACGAGCACCTGGCGGTACATGGTGCGGCCGTCGAAGGGCGATGTGTATTCCTCTGTCCGGTAGCCCGAACGGTCCTGGATATCGAAGTCCAGTGTGCCGGCAAGAATGAGGTCTGCCTGCGTCCGTTCCCCCAGACTGCGCCAGAAGTCCTCGTCACGCGCCAGCATCTCGAGATCGTAGGTCGGGTAGTCGATGCGGCCGGCCTCGACGATCCGCAGGTCCGTTTCCCGGCGGAGAACCTTGTTCAGGTAGCGCTCGAACTCTCCCTGCACGTCGATGTCCGTACCTTCGATCCGGCCCTCGCCCTCCTGGCTGACGACCAGGAAGGGCGCCGGCAGCAAGGTGTTGCGGCCGGCGAGGTCGATCCGTGCCCGCATCGGCAGCTTGAGCCGCACTTCCACCGTGCCGTCAGCGGTCGCGGGAGCAACCGCGAGCAGGCCCATGAAGCCCGCAAGGAGACCAGCCAGGGCAACGACCGCCGGCACTCTATTGCCGCTTTTCGTCACGTCACGCCTCCAGCCATCCAACACTCGGTCTGCAAGAACTGTTCCATGGTCCCCGCAACATCGAAGCACGTCCAGAAGACCGTCACCGACCGTCGGCCGGGGGCGCGTCCGTGCCGCTGTTCGGCACACCCGGCGCCACCGCGGGGCCGCCGGACCCGGGTTCTTCTTCGGCGGAATCGCCCTTGAAGTTCTGGTAGTACTCGACGAAGCGCGAGTAGTTCCGGCGCACGTCTCGTTCGCGGGGCGCCAGCCTCAGGGCCTGCTGGTAGTAGTTCAGGGCCTCCTCGAACAAGCCCAACGCCTCGTGCGCCACCGCGATGTTGCTCAGGAGCTTCGGGTGTTCCGGTTCGATCCGGCGGGCCTGTTCGAACCGGAACAGGGCCTCGCTCCAGAGACCGCGGTTGGCCATGGCGACGCCGAATTGCCACTGCTGCCGCGCCTCAGGGGTCACCTTGCGCTTCTGCGCATCGACAGCACCAGACAGCGTCACCAAGAGGAGAACGCCGACGATCAACGGCAGAACGCGCGGCAGGCATTGAGCAGTGCGCGTCACCGATCGAGTATAGATCACGGGCCCGGAATCCGTCTCTGTCTCTAAACGCCGACTTCGGCCGACAAACACGTCCCGATCCACCGAGGGAGACAGCAATGGCAGAAGAACCGGGCCCGCACAGCGGCCCTCACAAGACCGACCGCGACGAGATCCGGCGGGCCCTCATCGCGCTGAACATGGTGCACGAGGACCGGGGGTTGGTCTGCGCACTCGCTCAACGACTGCAGGCGGAACGGGACCTCGCCCACGACCACTTCGCCGAGCAAGCAGCCGGCAGCCTGGAGGCGCCGGTCGACAAAGTGCGGGAGACGCTACGCGCGGCCCGCTGCTGCCTTGGAAACGTCGGCGCCGAGACCGCAAGGGCGCGAGAGGCCGGCGCCACGATCGTCACTCTTGTCGACGCCGAGTATCCGCGCGCTCTGGCCGACCTGGGCTTGCACGCGCCGCCGGTCCTCTACGTCCGCGGCAAGCTCGGAGGTGGCCCCGGTGTCGCGATCGTGGGCTCACGCAAGGCGGACGCATACGGCCTGGAGGTGGCCAGTTGGTTCGCCAGACGGCTCGCCGCGGCCGGCCTGACCATCATCTCCGGATTCGCCCGCGGCATCGACCAGGCCGCCCACCGCAGCGCTCTCTCGGCGAGAGCGGGGACCGGCCGTACCGCGGCCGTGCTCGGTTGCGGTCTCGACATCGACTACCCCCGGGGCAGCAGGCGGACCGCCGCCGAAATCGCCCGGCGGGGTTGTCTGATCAGCGAGTTCCCTCTCGGCTGGCAACCCCGCCCCTGGCACTTCCCGATCCGCAATCGCATCATCGCCGCTCTCGGCTTCGCATCGATCGTGGTCCGCGCCGCGAGCCGGTCGGGCTCCCTGATCACCGCCCGTCTGGCACTCGACCTCGGGCGCGAGGTCTATGCCGTCCCCGGTTCCGTGCTGTCCCGCGAATCGGCGGGAGCCCACCTGCTGCTCCGGGACGGCGCCATCCCCGCGCTGGATCCGGATGCGCTGTTGGAGACCCTGCCCACCGCCGTCCTGGACGCGTTGGAACACAGGCCGCTGGAGGACGCGGGCTCAGCCCGGAGTGCCAGCGGCACCTTCAGCCCCGACGCCGCTACCAGAGGCGGCGCCGACTCCGAGGTCGACGGGCTCCTGGTCGCGCTGCGGAACGGCGCCCGGACACCTGAACAACTGGCATCCAGCCTACGCCTTCCGATCCCGGGCGTGCTGGCGACCCTGGCCCGCCTGGAGGTCGACGGACTGGTGCGCCGCTACGAGGGCGCGAACTACGCGCTGATGGCGCGCTAGGAGCTTGCGCGGCAGGAAAGTTGGCGTACCCCATATAGTGTTTGCCTGCTCCTGGGTACACGATATGTTGTTTCCATAAGTGTCGAATCTCGTTCTACGGCGCAAGCTGCTAGGACTCAGCGGGGCTTGCGCGCCGTCTTCTTCGAGGTGCTGCGCTTCCGCGCCGGCCGCCGCTTCGGCGCCCTGGGGTCCTTGCCCTCGGCCTTGAGCTTGGCCTCCCGAGCCGCCAGCAACTCGACCGCCTCCTCCAGACCCACTTCCTGGGGATCCCTGCCCTTGGGCACCGAGGCGTTCACCTGACCGTCCGTCACGTAGGGCCCGAATCGCCCCTTCTTCAATGACAGTTCGAGGCCGCTCTGCGGGTGTTCGCCCAACTCCCGCAGCACCGACATCGTGGCGCCACGCCGCTTCTTGGGCTGGCTCAGAAGCCCGAGCGCCTGCTCCAGGGTCACGGTCGCCAACTGCTCGTGGCGTTCCAGGCTGCGGCTCTCCTTGCCGCTGCGAACGTAGGGGCCGAACCGTCCGTCCTGCACGGAGACCGGCTCGCCGGTCTCCGGATGGGAACCGACTTCACGCGGAAAGGAGAGCACCAACACGGCCTCGTCCAGCGTCAGGCTGCCGCGATCCATGGACGGCCACAGGCTGGCCATCTTGGGCTTGCCCGCCTTCGGGGACCGCTTCCGGCCCTTTCCCTCCGGGCTCGGATCGCCCAATTGGACGAAGTCGCCGTACCGACCCGTCTTGACGTAGATCGGCTCGCCCGTCTCCGGGTGGTTTCCCAGAGGACCGCTCTGCTCCGACGCCCCCTGAAGCAGCTCCAGGGCGTACTCGAGAGTGACCTCATCGGGGGGCACGTTGTCCTCGATCGAGACACGCTGCCCGTCGTCACCGGCCTGCAGGTAGGTGCCGTAGCGGCCGACGCGAACGACCACCTCAAGGCCTTCCTCGTTGTTTCCCAGACGCAGCGAACAAACCGCCCTGGCGTCGATGCCGTCCACACCCTCGCCCACCATGGACTGCAGACCCCGGCGTCGATCGCCGGCCGGACCCTTCTCGCGGCCGTAGTAGAAGTTGCGCAACCAGGGCTCCGCTTCGCGGACGCCGCCGGCGATCTCATCCAGGTCGTTCTCCATGCGCGCCGTGAAGTCCAGATCCACGAGGTCGCCCAGGTGCTGCTCGAGCAACCGGGTAACGGCGAAGGCGAGGAACGTCGGCACCAGGGCCGAGCCCTTCTTCCAGACGTATCCCCGGTCGACGATCGTCTGCAGAATGGCGGCGTAGGTCGACGGCCGGCCGATCCCCTGCTCCTCCAGCTCCCGCACCAGACTGGCTTCGGTGTACCGGGCAGGCGGCTGGGTCGTGTGGCCCTTCGGCTCAGAACTCGTCACGCCGACCGTCTGGCCCTTGTGAAGCGCCGGCAGAAAGCGCTCCTCGTCCTCTGCCCGCGCCTTCGGATCGTCTCGGCTCTCCACGTAGACCCGCAGGAACCCGCCAAAGCGAAGCACGCGACCGGAGGCGCTCAGTTGCACGGATGCTGCCGACGGTGTGGACGTCGAAAGCAGGACGCTGGTACTCGTCCCCTTCGCGTCCTTCATCTGGGACGCCAGTGTCCGCTTCCAGATCAACTCGTAGAGGCGGAAGGAGTCCTGGTCCAGGCTCGCGCGCACCTGGTCCGGCGTCCGGAAGTTCGTGCCCGCGGGCCGAATGGCCTCGTGCGCCTCCTGGGCGTTCGCCCTCCTGGAGTATGAGCGCGGTTTCTCCGGCGCATACTCGGACCCAAAGAGTTCGACGATCTGCAGCCGCGCGGCCGCGATCGCCTGGCCCGAAAGCGCGGTCGAATCGGTGCGCATGTATGTGATGTAGCCGTTCTCGTACAGGCCCTGGGCCACCCTCATCGTCCGTTGCGCGGTGAACCGGAGCTTCCTGGCCGCCTCCTGCTGCAGGGTCGAGGTGATGAAGGGCGCGTAGGGCCGGCGGGTGAACGGCTGTTCCTTGACCTCGGTGGCCACGGGCCGTGTCGCCGGCAACTCATGCCCCAGCCTTCCGGCCTCGGCCTCCAGCAACAGGTGGGCGGCGATCTTCAGCTTGCCGGTATTCCGGTCGAAGTCCCGTCCGCGCGCCAAAGCTCTGCCACCCAGAGCCGACACGCGCGCGGGGAAGCGCCTCGCCTCGCCGTCCTCGGTCTCAAGCTCCACCTCCACGGTCCAGTAGTCGGCGGGTACGAACGCCATCCGCTCCCGCTCCCGCTCGACCACGATCCGGGTCGCCACCGACTGAACGCGGCCCGCCGACAGCCGCGGCTGAACCTTCTTCCACAGCACGGGAGAAACTTCGTAGCCATAGAGCCGGTCCAGTACCCGCCTCGCCTCCTGGGCGTCGACCAGACGGCGGTCGATCTCCCGGGTGTCGCTGAGCGCCGCTTCGACTGCGGACTTCGTGATCTCGTGGAAGACCATCCGCCGCACCGGCACCTTGGGACGCAGCACCTCCTGGAGGTGCCACGCGATCGCCTCGCCCTCGCGGTCCTCATCCGTTGCGAGCACCAGCTCGTCGGCGCCGCGCAGCGCGCTCCGAAGCTTGGTGATCTGACCCCGCTTCTCGCTGGGGATCACGTACAGGGGATCGAAGCCACCTTCGATATCGACACCCAGACGTGCCCAGGGGCGCCCCCGGTACTTCTGCGGCACCTCGGCAGCGGTCCGCGGCAGGTCCCTGATGTGACCGATCGAGGACTCGACCTTGTAGCCGGGACCGAGGTAGCGCTCGATCGTCCGGGCCTTGGCCGGCGACTCGACGATGACGAGAGAGTTAGCCATGCGTGCGGGCGACCTTAGTAGAGCGGTGAGCCTTGTCAAGCCGGCAGGCCCTTGCCATGATGCACCGATGACCGCGCCCGTCGTAGTGGTTGGCGGCGGGCTCGCCGGCAGCGAGTGCGCCTTCCAACTCGCCTCCCGGGGCCGCGACGTGACTCTGTACGAGATGCGGCCGCAGCGCTCCACGCCGGCTCACGCCGGCAGCGACCTCGCCGAACTCGTGTGCTCGAACTCGCTGCGCAGCGACGACCCGCACCATGCCGCGGGACTGCTCAAGCGGGAGATGGAGCGTTTCGATTCGCTGATCATCGCCGCCGCGAGAAGCAACGCGGTTCCGGCCGGCGGCGCGCTGGCCGTGGACCGCGCCGGGTTTGCCGCCGACATAACGGAGGCGATCGAAGCGCACCCGCTGATCGAACTCCGGCGCGAGGAGTTGACCGCACTGCCGGCGCCGGACGAGTGCGACTGCGTGATCGCGACGGGGCCTCTGACCTCCGAAGCGCTGACGCGAGAGATCGAGCAACTGATTGGTGCGGACCATCTCTACTTCTACGACGCAATCGCCCCGATCGTCACGGGTGACAGTCTCAACAACGACCTCTTGTTCCGGGCTTCCCGCTACGGCAAGGGAGGCGACGACTACCTCAACTGCCCGCTCGACGAGGCCGAGTACCGGTCCTTCCACCGCCAGTTGCTCGAGGCGGACACGATCGAGCTGCGCGAGTTCGAACGGCCCCTGTTCTTCGAGGGCTGCCTCCCGATCGAGGAACTCGCCCGCCGCGGCGAGGACACTCTGCGCTTCGGGCCGATGAAACCGGTCGGCCTGGAGACCCCGGACGGCCACCGTCCTCATGCCGTCGTCCAGCTCCGGCAAGAGGACCTCGCCCGCAGCCAGTACAACCTGGTCGGCTTTCAGTCGCGGATGACCTGGCCCGAGCAGCGCCGTGTCCTGCGCACGCTACCGGGCCTGGAATCGGCCCGTTTCGTCCGCTACGGCCAGGTGCACCGCAACACGTTCATCAATGCGCCGTTGCACCTCGACCGCTGGTACCGCATTGCCGCGCGGCCTCATCTGAGGCTGGCAGGACAGATGACGGGGGTCGAGGGTTACCTCGAGTCGGCCGCCACCGGACTTGCCGTAGCGCTCTACGTCGTGCTCCAGGACCAGGATCGCGAACCGCCGCCGCTGCCCGACACGACGGCGCTGGGCGCCCTGGCGAGACACCTGACCGAGTCGAATCCGAAGCGTTACCAGCCGACGAACATCAACTACGGTCTACTCGAACCCTTTGCCAGACGGGTGCCGCGGCGTGAGCGCCGCGCCGCCTACGTGGCCCGTGCCGGGCAGGCCCTGGAGGCCTGGGCCGATAGCATGGAAATCGGGGGAGCACTCTCATGGGAACCACCGTTCAGCGCGCGGGAACGCGCGAAGAAGCCGGGCGCCGCGGCGCGCTCGTCGAGCTGATCGCGGATTTCCTGGAGTACCTGGACTTGGAGCGCAACTGCTCGGAACACACGGTCCGCGCCTACGGCCGGGATCTCGCCGCCTTCGCCGACTTTCGCGCCGCGGGCGGCGACAGCGATTCGGACATCGAAGACATCGACCAGCTCCTGGTCCGGTCCTTCGTCGCCTCCCTGAACCAGCGCCGGCTGGCCCGCCGCACCCAGGGCCGCCACCTGTCGGCGCTCCGGGGGCTTTTCCGCTACGCCTGTCTCACCGGCCGGATGCAGTCGAACCCGGCTGCGTCGGTGCCGACGCCGAAGGTCGAGAAGACGCTTCCGCGCCACCTGCGGCACGGCGAGATCGACGTTCTGCTCGAGGCGCCCGCCAGCCGCGCGGGGCCCCTCGGTCTCAGGGATCGCGCGCTCCTGGAGCTGCTCTACGCCTCCGGTCTACGGGTCGGCGAACTCGTCGCCCTGACCTGGCGCGACATCGACCTCGGCGCCAGGGTGCTCCGGGTCGTGGGCAAGGGCGACCGGGAACGGATGACGCCCTTTGGAGAGCCGGCGGAGAAAGCGCTCAGGCAGTGGCTCGACGTCTGGGAAGAGGTGTTTCGGAGCCCGCGCGCCGGAAGCGACCAGGACGAACCGGTGTTCCTGAACCAGAAAGGAAGCCGCCTGAGCGCACGCTCCGTCCGCCGTGTCATCGACCGCTACGTCGCTGAAACGGCGCAGGCGGCGGGCGCCCATCCGCACGCCCTGCGACACAGCTTCGCCACCCACCTGCTCGAGTCCGGCGCCGACCTGCGCTCGATCCAGGAACTGCTTGGCCACGCCTCCCTTGCGACCACCCAGCGCTACATGCACGTGGACACCGGACGCCTTCTTCAGGTCTACCGGGAAACCCATCCCAGAGCGAAGGGCGGCTGACGGACCAGATGCCGCCTCGCTCGACGACACAACCTGCCTTCAGGAAAGGAAACCGCATGAGACTTCCCATCGCCCGCACGAGCACAGTAGTCGTGCTCCTGGCGGCGGTCGCCGTCTTCCTGGCCGCCGCGGGGGCCGCAGGGGCCCAGGACGACCTGCGCGGCTTCCAGCTCGTGGGCGACTACCAGCTCTTCCTGCAGGGGCAGGAGGCTGCCGGAGCCCAGCTCTACCTCTCGCGAACCGCGGGCGCATTCCTCGTCCTCGCCGACGATCTGCCCTCGCCGGTGCTGCTGAGCGCCCGCAACCAGACCTCGTACAAGGTCCAACTGCTGAAGATCTCGCCGACGGGCGAGGACACGGTGGACCTGCTGCCCGGGGCCCTGTTCGGCTCTCCCATGCCCTTCCGCCAGATTCCCAAGGGCCTCGAGTTCGCCGTCGACGGCGTGCGCGCCCAGCTCCGGCAACGACCCTCGCTGGCTGGCGAAGCGACACTGGAGGTTCTGTACGACCACGACCCCGGTTATCGCCGCTCGGCGAACGCCTACGAGACCGACCCGGCAGTCGTCGCCGAGGCAGCCGAGCTCGGCGCCGGCGTCGAAGTCCGCGTCGTCTTCGGATCCTGGTGCCACGTCTGCGAGCGCTTCATGCCGCGCGGCCTCAAGGTCCACGAACAGCTCCAGGAATCGCCGCTCCGATTCAGCTACTACGGCCTCGGCGACGACAACCCCTGGGGCGATGTCGAAGTCGACCGTCTCGGCGTCAAGGAACTCCCCACCGCGATCGTCTACCGTGACGGCAAGGAGATCGGGCGCTACATCGGCGGCCCGGGCTGGACCCAACCGGAAGTCTCGCTGCGAAACATTCTGCGAGAGAATCCGTGAAACGAGGGGAGCGCTGCCGCGACCCTCGCCGGCCGCCAACCTGAGGGAGACCAACCGACCACATGACCACCATCCTGCTCGTACGCCGCGGCGACACGACCTGCATGGCCAGCGACGGCCAGGTCACCAACGGAGCCGCGAACACGGTGGTCAAGGCGCGCGCCCGCAAGGTCCAACGCGCCAACCACGGTCGGATTCTGGTCGGTTTCGCCGGCGGCGGCGCAGACGCCCTGGCCCTGTTCTCACGCTTCGAGGCCAAGATCGAGGAGTACCAGGGCAATTTCGAGCGCGCCGTGATCGAACTGGCGATGGACTGGCGAATGGACCGGGCGCTGCGCCGGCTCGAGGCGCAGATGATCGTCGCCGACGCGAGCAAGAGCTTCCTGGCGATGGGTAACGGCGACCTGCTCGAGCCGGATACGGGCATGCCGCTCGCCATCGGTTCGGGCGGCAACTACGCCCTCGCCGCCGCCCAGGCGCTGCTCAAGCACACGGAGCTCGACGCGGAACAGGTCGCGCGGGAGGCAATGCGGATCACCGCCGACCTCTGCATCTACACCAACCACGAAGTCACCGTGGAGCGCCTCGAAGGAAATGGGGCCGCGGCGTGACCGTCGAGCCGGCACAGAACGCCCAGTTCGTCGAGAACCTGACGCCGCGGGAGATCGTCGCGGCCCTCGACCGGCACGTTGTCGGTCAGAAGGACGCAAAGCGCGCGGTGGCGATCGCCATGCGCAACCGCTGGCGGCGGCAGCAGCTCGATTCCGAGACCGCCGAGGACATCGCACCGAAGAACATCCTGATGATGGGCCCAACCGGCGTGGGCAAGACGGAGATCGCGCGCCGGCTGGCCAAACTCGCGCGGGCCCCCTTCCTCAAGATCGAGGCCAGCAAGTTCACCGAGGTCGGATACGTCGGCCGCGACGTCGAGTCGATCGTCCGCGACCTGATGGAGCTTGCGGTGGCGATGGTCGGAGAAGAGAAACGGGCCGCGGTGGAAGCGGAAGCCGCGTCAAGAGCCGACGAGCGGCTGCTCCAGCTCCTGGTCCCCCAGGCGCCCCAAGCGGCCGCCGACGCCGACGACCCGGCCGCCTACAGCGCACCGACCGAAACCCGGGAACGCTTCCGACAGTGGCTCGAGGAGGGACGCCTGGACCACCGAATGGTCGAGATCGAAGTCGACGACACCTCCCAACAGCAGTTCGAGATGTTCACCCCCCAGGGCGTCGAGGCGGTGGGGATCAACCTCAAGGAGATGCTCCCGGGCCTGTTCGGCAAGCGCAAGCGCCAGATGGTCGAGGTCTCCGAAGCGCGGGAGATCCTGCGCCGGCAGGAGGCGGAGGCACTGATCGATCGCCAGGACGTGGCCGAGGAAGCGAGACTGCGCGTGGAGCAGGCCGGCATCGTCTTTCTCGACGAGATCGACAAGGTCGCCAGCCGCACTGGCGGCCACGGACCCGACATCTCGCGCGAAGGGGTTCAGCGCGATCTGCTGCCGATCGTCGAAGGAACCACGGTGACGACCAAGTACGGCCCGGTCAAGACGGACCACGTGCTGTTCATCGGCGCCGGCGCCTTCCACGTCGCCAAGCCGTCCGACATGATCCCCGAGCTCCAGGGACGCTTCCCGATCCGGGTCGAACTCAGCGCACTGGGCGAAGCGGAGTTCGTCCGCATCCTCACCGAGCCGGACAGCGCCCTGACGACGCAGTACCGCGCCCTCCTCGGCGCCGAGGGCCTGGACCTCTCCTTCCGCGACGACGCGGTGAAGGAGATCGCCCGCCTCGCCGTGCAGGTGAACTCCCAGACCGAGAACATCGGCGCCCGGCGTCTGGCGACCCTGATGGAGCGCCTGCTCGAAGAAGTCTCCTTCGAGGCCCCCGACATGGAGGGCGTCGTCCTGGAAGTCGACGCGGCCTACGTGACCCGGGCTCTCGCCGACATCGTGGAAGACCGGGATCTCAGCCGCTATGTCCTCTAGACCCCGCCATCGCCATCCCATCGGCCCGGCCGCGATCGTCGCCGTTCTGCTGGTGCTGCTGGCCGCCACCGGCTGCGGCCGAAAGGGCGATCCGCTGCCGCCTCTGCGCGAGCCGAACCCCATCGCCGAAACGGCGCCCGGCGAAGCAACAGTCATCGACGGCGAATCTTCGGAGTCGGAAACTCAAGACGGCGAGGATGACGACGACGACGAGACCGCCTCGGACAGCGAACCGAACGACGGCGAGGGCGACGACGGCACGCCGCCGTGACCGACCGTAACGGCACGCCGTACTTCTTCGTAACCGGCGCGGGCAACGACTTCATCGCCCTGCTGGACTGTCCCATTCCGCCCGCGGAGACGGTGAAGGCGTGGTGCCGGCGCGGCGTATCGGTCGGCGCCGACGGCCTGTTCAGCCTGCGCCGCGTGACCGACGGACGCTATGCCCTCGACTACGCCAACGCCGACGGAGCCCACGCCGACCTGTGCCTGAACGCGGCCCGCTGTGCCGCCCGGCTCGCCTTCGACCAGGAGCCATCGGCCTCGAGTGTGCAGATCGAAACCGCGGCAGGCACTCTCACGGCCGAACCGCTCGACGAGACGCGCACCGCCGTCCTGGTGCCTGCGCCGGGACCGGGACATCCGATGACTCTGCACACGAACAGCCGCACCTACACCGGCCGCCGGATCGACGTCGGCGTGCCCCACTTCGTTCTCTGGTGGCAAACGGACCTGGACGAGGCGCCGGTCGGCTCGCTCGGGCCGATCCTCCGCGCCCACCCGGACCTCGGAAGGGAAGGCGCGAACGTCCACTTCGTCGGCCTCGATCGTCCCGAGGGCTTCCGCATCCGGTCGTTCGAGCGCGGCGTCGAAGCCGAGACTCTGGCCTGCGGCACCGGCGTCGTGGCCGCAGCCGCCTGCGCCATCGCGGAAGGCCGCCTCTCCCTGCCCCTCGTCGCCACCACTCGCAGCGGCTGCGAACTGCATCTGGAGGAAGGCCCCCTGGAGCCGGCCGGCGAGGAGCGCTGGCGTCTGTCCGGGGACGCCAGAATCGTCGCCTCCGGCCGTATTCGTGACACGGCGACGCCCCGCGTCCCCTCATCCGGAGAACCCCGGTCCGGCACGCCCTGAAACCGCGGTCACGCCGCCCCGAATCGCCGTCTGCCCGCCACCCGCAACCGGCTGTTACCCTCCGCCCCATGAGCAGCTTCCCGCCGGTCGAAAAGCAGATGGAACTGCTCCTCCGCGGGGCGGTCGACGTCGCCTCCGAGGACGCACTGCGCCGCCGGCTCGAGGAATCCCGCCGGCAGAACCGCCCGCTGCTGGTCAAGACCGGCTTCGATCCGACCGCGCCCGATCTGCACCTGGGTCACGCGGTCCTCCTGCGCAAGATGGCGCACTTCCAGCAGCTCGGGCACCGGGTCGTGTTCCTGGTCGGCGACTTCACCGCCATGATCGGCGATCCCACCGGCAAGAAGGCCACCCGGCCGCAGCTCTCCCGCGAGGAGGTCCTCGCAAATGCCGAGACCTACCAGGAGCAGGCCTGGAAGGTGCTCGACCGGGAACGAACCGAGATCCTGCACAACAGCGAATGGCTCTCCGAGTTGGGCGCCGAGGGACTGATCCGGCTGGCCGGTTCCTACACCCTGGCCCGGATGATGGAGCGCGAGGACTTCCGCGCGAGGTTCGAGAACCACGAACCCATCTCGATTCACGAGCTGCTCTACCCGCTGACCCAGGGCTACGACTCGGTGGTCCTTAAGGCCGACGCCGAACTCGGCGGGCACGACCAGTTGCTCAACCTCCTGGTCGGCCGCGACCTGATGCGCGCGCGCGGCCTGGAGCCCCAGATCGCGCTCACCGTTCCGCTCCTGGTCGGCACCGACGGCGTGCAGAAGATGTCGAAGAGCCTCGGCAACGCGGTCGCCTTCGAGGACTCGCCCCGCGAGATGTTCGGCCGCACGATGTCGATCCCCGATTCGCTGATGTGGGATTGGCGGCTGCTGTTGACCGATCTGGACGAGGCCGAGATCGACCGCCAGAAGACGCAGGTCGAGCAGGGCAAGGCCAGCCCGCGGGATCTCAAGGCTGAGCTGGCCCATGACCTCGTGCGCCGCTTTCATGGCCGCGACGCCGCCGACGGCGCGCGCGCCGAGTTCGACCGCATGTTCCGCCGCGGCGGTGTGCCGGACGAGATCGAGACCCTCCCGGTCCCCGCCGGTCAGTCTCTCTTTGCCGTCATCGCCGATGCCGGCCTCACTGGCAGCAGAGCCGAAGCGCGGCGCCTGGTCCAGCAGGGGGCGGTCTCCCTCGACGGCGAAAAAGTCAGTGATCCGTACCGCATCCTGAAGGAAGGAGCGGATGTCCTGCTCAAGGTGGGCAAGCGCCGCTTCTTGAAGGTAAGACTCACGACACCGAGTGCAGCGATTCCAGAGTGACTGAGAGCAATCCGGACCCGCCGTTGGCGCCCCTCGTGGAGCAGGAACCCGAGCTGGCTCCCCTGAGCACCGGCGTGCGCATTCTTCTTTTCGCTCTGGGCGGCCTGTTCCTTCTGCTGGGCATCATCGGTGTCCTGCTTCCCGTCGTGCCCCAGATCGTGCCCCTCGCACTTGGCGTGGCACTGCTCTCGCTCGCCAGCGACCGCCTGAACCGCCGCCTGCGGGCTTTCGTCATGCGCCGCTGGCCGAACGCCTGGCGGCGCATTCAACGCGTCCAGGCCTGGCTGCACCGCCGGCTCAGTTGAGGCGTCGCTACTCCGTGCTCTGAGCGCGTTTCTTGAGGCCGCGCAGGAACACGCCGTTCAGCGCGATCAGCACCGCGGCCACCACCAGCCACTGCGCGAACATGTTGCCCACACCGAGCGGGCCCCATAGCGGTTCGTTCCGCGCGCCCCAGCACATCCAGACGACGAGCACCAACGCCTGGACGACGACCAGCCGGATCGCCCACTCCCACCACACGCCGACCACCATGTCCTGCCCTCCCTGGTTGATCAGTTCCGCACGGAAGCGCGCCACGCCGTAGCGAATGACGATCAGGGCGAAGAACAGACCGCAGAACATCAGCGCCACGCTCCAGACCGTGTCCTGATTCACAAAGAACGGCTGGGAGAGCGCGGAGGGAATGCCCAGCGAAAAGGCGGCGACCGCCAGCGAGATGACCGCCGTCCGGCGTTCGAGACCCGCCTCTTCGAGCGCCAAACTGACGAGCTGGAACATCGCCACCAGGGACGTCCAGGCGGCGAACACCAGAGCCGCAAAGAACAGGACCATGAACACGCTGCCGCCCGGCATCGCGTTGAACAGTTGCGGGATCCAGATGAAGGTCAGACCTTCGTTGCCGGCGCCGACGATCTCCCCGGCCGCATCGGGCATCAGCGAGAAGACCGTGCATAGCACCATGACGCCGGCGAGCAGGGAGACGCTGTTGTTGCCGAACGCGAGCAGGAAGGAGTTCAGGTTCGTGTCCTCCCGGCGACGTGAGAACACCGCGTAGGTCAGCACCAGTCCCCAACCGGCGCCGGTGTCCCATGCGTTCTGCGTCAGCGCCTGCAGCCAGACGTTGTAGTCGAGCAGGTCGCTCCAGGTCGGCTTGAACAGGAACTCGAGCCCTCTCGACGCACCGGGCAACGTCACGGCGCGAATCGCAAGCACCACGACCAGGACCAGCAGCGCGGGCATCAGCACCCGCACCACGCTCTCGATGCCGCGAATGCCCTTGAGCACCACGATCACGGCCAGGGCCAGGGCCAGGGCGTGAAAGATCAACGCGGAGGGCGAGTAGGAGAAGCTCTCCCAGAGCTCGCTGGAGCCCTCGCCGCGGAGTTGCAGAGTCGCTGCTGCCAGCAGGTAGCGCAGGGTCCAACCCATGACCACCGCGTAGTAGAAGCCGATCGCCGCCGCCACCCAGGCAATCCAGGCGCCCATCCAGGCGAACCGATCGCCCATCATCCGCGCGAAGGTCCCGACGGTGCCGTTCCGCATCTTCTTGCCGAGCGCGAACTCCGCCAGGATCAGCGGCACCGACCAGAGCATCAGGAAGACGACCCAGGCGACCAGGAAGGAGCCGCCGCCGTTGGAGGCCGCGATCCGTGGGAACCGCCACAGGTTGCCGGTACCCACCGCCATGCCCAGCATGGCCAGCATCAGCCCCCAGCGGCTGGAGAAGAGTTGGGCGCCTGCAGCCAGTACTCGGGATCCGTTCTGCGGTCTCGTCTCAGGGATGAACGAGAAGGGACACTATCAACACCGACCGGAGGCGGCGTCGGCCCGTAACTCAGCCGACCAGGTCGCAGCCGGCGAAGAAGAACGCGCGCTCCAGGCCAGCGTTCTCGGGCGAGTCGCTGCCGTGGATCGCGTTGTTCTGGATGTTCGACCCGTAGAGGTTCCGGATCGTGCCCGGAGCCGCCTGGGTGGAGTCGGTCGCGCCCATCGTGTCGCGGAGGCAGGTGACGGCGTTCTCCCGGGCAAGCGCCATCGCCACCGCCGGTCCGCTGGTCATGAAGGCGACCAGGTCCGCGAAGAACGGCCGCTCCCGATGGACCGCGTAGAAGGCCTCGGCCTGCGCCCGCGAAAGGCGCAACCGCCGGATCGCCTGAATTGTGAACCCCGCTTCCTCGAGGTGGGCAATGATCCGGCCCGTGTTGCCCGCGCGGACCGCGTCCGGCTTGATGATCGTCAGCGTCTCTTCCATCTCGTCTCCCGTTCAGCCGCGGCCGTTAGGAGGCCAGCGCCGCCGCGACGCGCGCGCCCATCTCGGCGGGCGAGTCGACCACCAGCACACCGGCCGCTTCAAGCGCCGCCTTCTTCTCCGCGGCGGTTCCCTTGCCGCCCGCGACGATCGCTCCCGCATGGCCCATCCGCCGCCCCGGGGGCGCTGTAGCGCCGGCGATGAAGCCGACGACCGGGATATCGAGGTGTTGCCGGATCCAGTCCGCCGCCTCCTCTTCCGCGGTGCCGCCGATCTCGCCGATCATCACGATCGCCTCGGTCGCCCCGTCTTCGGCGAACAATGCGAGCACGTCGATGAAGTTCGTGCCGTTGATCGGATCGCCGCCGATGCCGACGCAGGTCGTTTGACCGAGGCCCTCGTTCGTGAGCTGCCACACGGCCTCGTAGGTCAGTGTGCCGCTGCGGCTGATCACGCCGACGTTGCCCGAGGCGTGAATGTGGCCGGGCATGATGCCGACCTTGGCCCGGCCGGGTGTGATCAGACCCGGGCAGTTGGGCCCCAGCAGCCGGCTGTTCCTGCCGGCGAGGAACGTCTTCACCCGCACCATGTCGCGAACGGGAATGCCCTCGGTGATGCAGACGATCAACTCGACGCCGGCATCGGCCGCCTCCATGATCGCGTCCGCGGCGAACGGCGGCGGCACGAAGATGAGCGTCGTGTTGCAGTCCGTCGCCTGTCGCGCCTGATCGACCGAGTCCCAGACCGCGAAACCTTCGACCGTGCTGCCGCCCTTGCCGGGCGTGACGCCACCGACGACCTCGGTGCCGTACTCCCGGCACCCCATCGCATGAAACAGGCCCTCCGTGCCGGTGATGCCCTGCACGATCAGGCGCGTGTCCTCGCCAACCAGAATCGACATCGCGTCTAGCTTCCCAGGGCCGCTGCCGCGCGCTCGGCGGCGGTCGCCATGCCGTCGGCCACGATGAAGTCGAAGTCGGCCTCTTCCAGCACCTTCCGGCCCTCCTCCACGTTCGTTCCCTCGAGCCGTACGATGACCGGCACATCGACCGGCGAGCCCGCCGCGTCGAGTTCCCCGATCGCCGCGACCACGCCGCGGGCAATGCGATCGGTGCGCGCGATGCCGCCGAAGATGTTGATCAGCACCGCCTTCACCGCGGTATCCGAGAGGATGATCCGGAAGGCGCTGGCCACCGCCTCCTGCGAGGCCGAGCCACCGACATCGAGGAAGTTCGCTGGTTCGCCTCCGTAGAGCTTGATGATGTCCATCGTCGCCATCGCCAGCCCGGCGCCGTTCACCATGCAGCCGATGCTGCCGTCCAGCTTGATGTAGCTGATGCCGTGCTTGGACGCTTCGACCTCGAGCGGGTTCTCTTCGTGGATGTCGCGAAGGCCGGCGATCTCCCGCCTTCTGAACATCGCGTTGTCGTCGAAGTTCATCTTCGCGTCCAGGGTGTAGACATCGCCCTTCGAGTCGACCATCAGCGGGTTGATCTCGACCAGGGAGGCGTCCGTCTCCAGATAAGCCGCGATCACGCTGGCGACAGCGGCCTGGATCTGACGCGCCGTGCCGCCCGAGTACCCCAAACCGGACGCGACCCTCCGGCACTGGAACGGCAGCACGCCCAGTTGCGGATCGATCAGCTCTCGCAGGATCGCGTCGGGGTCCGTACGCGCCACTTCCTCGATGTCCATGCCGCCGGAGCGGGACGCCATCAACACCGGCCGCTCGGCCGCCCGGTCCAGGGTCACGCCCAGGTAGAGCTCCTGCTCGATCTCGAGCGCCTCTTCGATCAGGACTTTCCGCACCCGCTGGCCTTCGGGACCGGTCTGGTGGGTCACGAGATGCATACCGAGGATCTCGCCAGCCAGCCGCTCAGCCTCCTCCGGGTCAGCGGCCACCTTGACGCCGCCGCCCTTGCCACGGCCACCGGCGTGAATCTGGGCCTTGACCACGCAGCGGCCTCCGAAGTCACGACAGATCTGCGCCGCCTTTGCGGGATCGGAGGTGACCTTCCCCTGCGGCACCCTGGCGCCGAAGCCGCGCAGAAGTTCCTTGGCCTGGAACTCGTGGATCTTCAAGGTGACGGGCTCCTCAGTCGAGGTTCTCGACGATCGCCTGGCCGAATTCGGAGGTCTTGAGCAACGTCGCCCCCTCCATCTGACGCTCCAGGTCGTACGTCACACGCTTCTGGCGGATCGCGCGGCCGATCGCGTTCTCGATCGACCTGCCGGCTTCCTGCCAACCCAACCAGTTCAGCATCATCACGCCCGACAGGATGACCGAGCAGGGGTTCACCTTGTCCTGGCCGGCGTACTTCGGCGCCGTGCCGTGCGTGGCCTCGAACAGGGCGACGCCATCGCCCTCGTTGGCGCCGGGCGCCATCCCCAGACCGCCGACCTGAGCCGCGAGAGCGTCCGACAGATAGTCGCCATTCAGGTTCGTCGTCGCGATCACGTCGTACTCGTCGGCCCTCAGGAGCACCTGCTGGAACATGGCGTCCGAGATGCGGTCCTTGATCAGAATGCGGCCATCCGGCAGCCGGCCGTCGTACTTCGCCCACAGATCGTCCTCGCTCACGGTGAAGTCCGCGAACTCCTCGGCCGCGAGTTCGTAGCCCCATTCCTTGAAGGCGCCCTCGGTGAACTTCATGATGTTGCCCTTGTGCACCAGGGTGACGCTCTCGCGTCCCTGGACGCGCGCGTGTTCGATCGCCTTTCTGACCAGCCGCTTGCTCCCGGTCACCGAGATCGGCTTGATGCCGATGCCCGAGTCGGCGCGGATGTCGCGGCCGAGCTCCCGCCGCACGAAGTCGATCAGGGCCGCGCTCTCCGGCGTCCCCTGCTGCCATTCGTGACCGGCGTAGACATCCTCGGTGTTCTCACGAAACAGCACCATGTCCACTTTCTGCGGATCGCGCACCGGTGACGGGACACCGTCGAAGTAGCGCACCGGGCGCACACAGGCGTACATGTCGAGGAGCTGCCGGAGCGCCACGTTCAGGCTGCGGATGCCGCCGCCCACGGGAGTCGTCAGCGGTCCCTTGATCGCCACCCGGTAGTACCGGATCGCATCGACGGTTGCGGACGGCAGCCACTCCCCGGTCTGCTCCAGGGCCTTCTCCCCGGCCAGAATCTCAAGCCAGGCAATCGAACGGGCGCCCGAGTACGCCTTCTCCACCGCGGCGTCGATCACCGCCTGGGCGGCGCGCCAGATATCGGGGCCGATCCCGTCGCCTTCGATGAAGGGGACGATAGGCCGTTCCGGCACGACCAGAACGCCCCCCCGCCAGCCGACCTCCTGACCGCCGGCTGGCGGCTCGACTGGGGGTTCGCTCAAAGCGACCACTTCACGAACTTGCGAGCCGACATCAAGGGAATGAGGGACCGCGAACCAAATGAGTCAAGTGCGAAGGCACGACACGAATATCTCAGAGCCAAAGCGCGGCGCAGGGTATCACGTTTCCCAACCAGGCAGCCCACCGAAGCGCTGCTATGGTGAGATCCATGAGTGGGCAACCCCTGTTCCACCCGCCGATCCCGGCCCACGCCGCCACCTGGCAAGGCATCGACTGGGAGGCTCTGGTCGACGTCGCGGTCCGTAGCCGCGAACGGGCCTACGCCCCCTACAGTGGTTTCAGGGTAGGCGCCGCTCTGCTGGCCGCGGACGGCCGCATCTACGGCGGCTGCAACGTCGAGAACCGCGTGCTCGGCCTGACCCTCTGTGCCGAGCGCGGCGCGCTGTCGGCCGCGGTCGCGGACGGACGGACTTCATTCCAGGCAATGGCTATCGCCACCACCGCCACACCGCCATGCGCGCCCTGTGGGCAGTGCCGCGACGCCCTGGCCGAGTTCTCTTGCGACCTGCCCGTGGTATCGGTCACCGTCGGCAACCACGAGGCCGCGAACTGGGGTCGCTTCACACTCCAGGATCTGCTGCCCGAACCGTTCGTTCTTGACGTCCGGGAACCCCGATCCCTGCCCTGAGGACACAGCGTTGCCGTCCCGGCTCGGAGTACCCGCAGCCGAGCGGCGTCTTGGCCGCGATCAGGCCGCGACAGGCGCCGGCACGGGCGCCCGGGAGAGGCTTCAGGTTTCGGCAGCCTCGGCAGCCAGGGCCTCCGCCACGGCGTCGTACGTCGGGAAGAGCGACGCCACACCCGCGACGGTGAGCAACTGGACGATCCGCTCGGAGGGCCGGATCAGGATCAGCTTCCGTTCCTCGGCGCGAAGGCGCACCAGGTAACCGACGAGTTCCCCGATCCCGGTCGAGTCCATGTAGTTCACGTCCGAGAGGTCGAGCAGAACGTGACCGTCGCCCTCGGACAGGCTCCGCTTCAACGCGTCGGCAAGGAAACGTGCGCTCTGTCCGAGCTTGATCACGCCCTCCACCGCCAGAAGACTGGAATCGCCGATCTGTCGCTTGTTGATGATCATCTCAAAGGCAGCAAGGGCGGCTGCTTGGATCGCCCAAGGGGCTGCTCTAGCGACTGAACCGGCCCACGAAGGAACTGCGCTTGCCGGGGCTCTTCCAGGTGGCGCCGAGACCTTCCCCCTGCCAAGTGTGCTCGAGGGCAACTCCCGGCGCCGCACCGTCAGTTGGAGCCAGGGGCGGGTAGAAGACCGTTTCGTTCCCGCACAGGTGGTCCCGGTGATCGAGTGGCCGGGTCCGCAACGCCGCCAGCTCGCCGGCGCTTACCGACGCGGCCCCGTTCGCCAGCACGTCGAACTCGACTTCTGCCGTCTGGACCAGGGCCACATCCGCCAGCAACTCACCGCCCATTCCGCGCGCGAAACCCTCGAGCGCGCGCCGCTGGGAGGGGTCCGCACCGGCGTCCACGATCAGGACCGACTCAGCGGCGTGGGATTCGGCGTACGGATCGCCGAGCGTGGCTTCGGAGCGAACGACGGCGAGCACCGAGAGCCCCTCCAGGTCGACGCCGTCCCAGCCGCCCTCCTCGATCCGCCAGGCCATGATCGCCTCGTTGCCAACCAGTCCGACCTCCGAGTTGGCGAAGCAGGGGCCGGTGTAGACATCGGCGGTCCGCGCTTCGACGTAGGCGCCCGCGACCTCCACCCCGGCGCCCAGCGCCGCGGCGGGCAGGAGGAGAACGAGTGCGACCATCAGGGCCGCGTTCAGGCGTTGCATCTCGCCAAGTCTCACGTCGAACCTCCTTCGAAGCAACTGCGGCCCTCCCGGCAATGTTCCTTGGAGGCTACCGCGCCGTCCGGCCCGAGACAGTTCATGCTGTGGGTACACCACACGAAACCGTCGTCGATCTCGTGCTGGGGATCGGTGTCGACGCCGGGATCCGGCGGGGCAAGGGCCATGAACATCGTCTTCCAACGGAGCCTTCGGCAGAGTTGCGGCGCTTCAGCAGCAGCCAGTCGGTCAGCCATGACGTCAAGCCTCCATCCGGGCGACGCGCTCCAGCGCTCGCCTCACTGCAACCCTGGCGAGCTGTACCTTGTACCGATTGCCGCTCATCGGCCGGGCGCCCTCCACCGCCGCCTCGGCGGCCTCTTCGATCCGTTGCGGCGTCAGTTCGCCACCAGCCACCAGGTCGCCGGCCGCGGCGGCGAGATAGGGAGTAGGAGCGGCGTGGCCCAGCACGATCCGCGCCTGGTCCACCCGTGGCGCCTCTCCGGTCAGGGAAACCGCGGCCGCCATCAGCGGCCAGTCCAGGGACCGGCGCTGACGGACCTCGTACACCGCTCCGCGGGCGGCGCCCAAACTGACCGTCACTTCGACCAGCAGCTCGCCTGTTGCCAGCGTGTTCTCACGCTCCCCTTCAACCTGCGGCGCGCGGTACAAGGCCTCCACCGGCACGCGCCGCTCGCCATCCGGCCCCCGAACCGTCGCCTCCGCCCTGAGCGCTATCAGGAGCGGCGCCAGACTGGAGGGGCTCACGAAGCGCGCATCGCCCTCCGGGAAGATCGCGTGGTACCGGTTGTCGCCTTCGGCGACCATCGACCGGCCATCCTCTCCCAGAGCGAGCAGACCGTGGCCGCGGCGGTAGTACCAGCAGCGCGGGCGCTGGAGCAGATCGCCGCCGACGGTGCCCATGGCCCGCAACTGCGCGCTGGCCACTCCGTCGATCGCCGTCCCTAGCGCCGGCACGGCGGCGATCGCTTCGGCGTGGTCCCGCAGCTCCTGCAGCGTCGTCATCGAGCCCACCCGGAGTCGGCCGCCAGAGGCGTCGATGCCGGAAAGATCTCCGACGCCGCGCAGCGCCACCAGCCGCTCGACCTGCTCGACATCGTCCTTGAGCAGGCTCAGGAGATCCGTTCCGCCCGCGAGGACTTCGCTGCCCTCGGCTTCCAGCAGGCTGACCGCCTGTTCAACCGTCGTGGGCGCCGCGTAGCTGAAGGGTCGCATCAGGCAATCCCTCCACGGCCCGCCACCGTGGTCGGCGCGGCGTAGCTGAAGGGTCGCATCAGGCGATCCCTCCCCGGCCCGCCAGCGCGTCCAGCACGCGGTCCGGTGTAAGCGGCAGGTAGGGCACGCGAACCCCGATCGCATTCGCCACCGCGTTGCTGATCGCGGCGCCGGGCGAGATCACGGGCGGCTCCCCTAGGCCGATCACGCCCCGCTCGTCGTAGCCGGGACCGGTCATCATGTGGACTTCCAGCGATCCGACGTCCACCAGGCCCGCCAGCTTGTAGAACTCCATGTCCGCGTTCAGCAGCCGGCCCGTGACCGGATCCGGAATCCACTCTTCGAACAACGCGTAGCCGACGCCCATGATCAGACCGCCGTAGACCTGACTCTCCGCGAGCCGCCGGTTGATGACCAGGCCGCAGTCCTGGACCGCGATCATCCGTTCCACGTGCACCACGCCGGTGTCCATGTCCACCTCTACCTCGGCGATCTGCACGCCGCCGACGCCGCTCGATATCAGCCGGCCGGGGCCGGGATTGCGCCCCTGCGCGCTGACCGGTGCGCCGCCGATCTGAGCCGCCGCATCGGACCACGACACCCCGCGCGAGGGCTCGCCCTCCACGAACACGCGGCCCCCTGCCGCCGCCAACTGCTCCGGCGCCGCCTCGAGTTGGGGAGCGACTCGCGCCAGGACTTCGCGCAGGGCATCCTGCGCCGCGCGCCGGGTCGAGGCGCAAACCCCGCCGACCGTCGAACTGCCGCCGGACGGACCCGACTGCGGGAACCGGTTGTCGCCCAGGGACACCCGCACCTGGTCCAGCTCGAGGCCGAAGGTCTCGGCCAGCACCTGGGCAACGATGGTTCGCGTCCCGGTACCGATGTCCTGAGAGCCGAGCCGGGCCTCGACCGCGCCGTCGGGGTGCACGGTCACGTCGCAGTTGCTTGCATGGCCGCGCCCGCCCCAGGTGTGAATCGAAACCCCCAGGCCGCGCTGAAGGGCGCCCTCCCGGGACCTCTTCCGCGGCTGCCAGCGTTCCTTCCACCCAGCCATCCCGGCGGCGATCGCCAGCTCTTCCCGGTACACGTCGGCCCGGCCGGTGAAGTCCAGGTTCCGGTCCAGGAAGTCGATCGGGTCGAGGTCCAGTTCGTTCGCCAGATCGTCCAGGCTGGCCATGGTCAGGAAGCACGCCTGCGGGTGATTGGGCGCCCTCCAGGCTCGCGATCCGGCCAGATTCGTCGGCACCGACGTGTGGCGCAGGCGCCGGTTCGGCAGCTTGCTGAACACGTACGGCAGCGGCGTCTGGCCGGTGCCCGGCAGACCGCCCGAGCCCCAGGAGTCCGAGTCCCAGGCCACCAGCTTGCCCTGCTCGTCCGCCGCCACCCGGATCCGGGCGAAAGCGGACGGCCGGCTGCCTGCCACCGACACTTCCTGATCCCGCTCCAGGAACAGCTTGACCGGCCCTCCGGCCTTGCGCGCGAGTTCAGCGCCGACGATGCCCCAGCGGTCCGGCGAGAACTTGGAGCCGAAGCCGCCGCCCATGTACTCGGTCCGGATCCGCACCTGGGTCGCCGGTATGCCCAGTTCGGAGGCGAACTGGCCGGCGAGAGTGGAGACCGCCTGGGTCGAGGCATGGACCTCGAGTTCGTCGCCGTCCCAGGCCGCGACCTGGCCGTGGGGTTCGAGGCACATGTGGGCCATCTGGGGCATCCCAAGCGTCTGCTCGACGGTGCGGTGCGCGGAGGCGAAGGCGGCGTCCGGGTCGCCGACGGTCCGCTCGGCGCCCGGCTGCGCCGCCGGCGCACGGTCACGATGTTCTTCCGTGACGAAGTGGGGCAGCACTTCATACTCGACCTGAATCGCCCGCAGCGCGTCGCGAGCAACGTCCTCGGTCTCCGCGGCGACCGCCGCCACCTCGTCGCCCGCCCACTGGATCTCGGAACCCTCGCCCTGGATCACGTGGACGACGCGCACGCCGGGAATCGCCTCCGCCGCCGACACGTCGATCGCCACGACGCGGGCGTGGGCGTGGGGGCAGGTCAGGATCTTCCCGGCCAGAAGACCCGGCGGATTCTGGTCCGACGGGTACTTGGCGAAACCGGTCGACTTGACCGGACCGTCCAGCCGCGCCGGACGGTGGCCGATCTGGCTCCTGCGATCCGCCTCGGGCCAGGAATAGTCAGCCACCGCCGTGTCCTCCGCTGTTCCCTCCACCGTGGCCCGGGCCGCCGACCACGGCGCGGATGCCCATGTAGGTTCCGCAGCGGCAGAAGTTGCCGCCCAGTCCGGCTTCGATCTCCTGCTCGGACGGCGTCGGGCTGCGCGCCAGCAGCGCCGCGGTGGCGACCACGAAGCCAGGCGTGCAGTAGCCGCACTGCTGCGCATCGTTCTCCACGAAGGCCTGCTGCACCTCGTGCATGGCATCCGGTGAGCCCAATCCCTCGACCGTCGTGATGCTGCGTCCCGCGGACTCGATCATCAACCGGCTGCATGCGTAGATCGGACGGCCGTCCTCGAGCACCGTGCAGGCGCCGCAGGCGCCGCGGTCGCAGACTCTCTTCGGGCCGGTGACGTCCAGGCGGTCGCGCAGCCCGTCGAGCAGCGTGACCCGCGGCTCCGCTTCCAGACGGCGGGCGACGCCGTTCACTTCGAGTTCGATTTCGACCGCACCCGGCCCGAGGGTCGGGGCGCCCTCTACATCCTTCGCCGCGGCGGCAGCGGCGGCGTCTCCCGGCAGCAGACTCGCCGCCAGACCACCCGAGAGGGCCCCGGCGGCGCCGCCGCGCAGGAACGACCGGCGAGAGAATCCAGATCCCTTTGCGTCGTTTGCGTCGTCGCTCACGCGCCTCTCCTTCTACTGAGAGCGCCCGACTCTAACAGTTCAGGGCCGCACCGCGCCGGGGTCGCGGTGTCGAAGCCGATTGCACACCTCCACGAACTGCGACAAGCCGTCCGCGGTGAGCATGCCACGCAGCTCGTGATCCCGGACCACCCAGAGCGCACGCGCCGAACTCTGCAACTGCCGCAACACCTCCAGCAGGTCGCAGTCCTCGGTCACGGTCAGCGGCTCGCGATTCATCAGTTCGAGTAACGGCGTGTCGCCCGGGCAACGGGCGACGAGGTCGAGCAGGCTATCGCGGTCCACCTCGCCAGCGACCCGTCCCCAGCCATCCACGACCGGGAACTGGCGCTGGGTGGTGGAGAGCAGCAGGCGCACCGCCCAATCGATCGTGTCCTGCGGCGCCAGCCGTTCGCAGCGGGTCATCATCGCTTCCCCCGCGCGGCGGCCCTGCAGGACCTGCAACGTCCGCACCAGGGAGGACTCGCGGCTCGCTCCCACCAGCACGAAGAAGGCAGTCAGAATCAGAAGCACGTTGAACGGCACGCCAAGGGGCCACGGCACGAGGGCAGCCAGCCCCAGCAGCGCCGCCAGCACCATCCCCAGCCGGGTCGCGATCTTGGTCGCCCGTTCCTGACCCAGGAAGAAGGACAGCGCCGAGCGGAGGATGCGGCCGCCGTCAAGGGGAAACGCGGGCAGCAGATTGAGCGCGAACAGGCACAGGTTGCCGAACAGCAACCACTGCAGCGCCGAAGGCAGATCGACGACGGCGCCGGCGCCCCACGGCGGCAGCCCGGCCACCACCAGCCCGAAGAAGAGAAGCGTCGCCAGGCCCAGGTTCAGCAACGGACCGGCGGCCGCGATCGCCAACTCCGCCGAGCCCTGCGGATAGCCGTCCAGACGGGCCACACCCCCGATCGGCGTCAGCACGATCTCGCGGGTCTCGATCCCGTACCGGCGAGCGGTCAGGGCGTGGCCCAACTCGTGCACGACGACGCTCGCAAGCAGCCCCACAACGACCAGGCCGAGCAGCCCGGCGTTGCTCCCCGAACTCGGCGCCAGCACCGCGATCCAGACCAGGAGCAGGAGGAACGTGAAGTGGACCCGCACGCGGATTCCGAACAGGGTGAAGATGGGGAAGGCGAGGCTGCCGACCAACGGTCTCATCCCGCGCGCCTCCTGCCGGCGGCGACCCCTGGCCCACTCAGAAGCCGGGCGATCCGCTCCAGCCCCGAGACCAGCATCTGGTCGCTGCAGGCGTAGGACAGGCGAATGTGGCCCTCGCAGCCGAATGCCGAGCCAGGTGTCGTGGCGACACCGGCCTCATCGAGCAGGCGGCGGCAGAAAGCCGCGGAGTCGGGACAGCGCTCGTCGAACCAGGCGCTCACGTCCGGGAACGCATAGAAGGCGCCGGCCGGCGGTGGGCAAACCACGCCCGGAATCCGGCCCAACTCCGCCAACAGGAGCCGGCGGCGCCGCGCGCACGCCGCCACCAGAGCGGCTGCCTCAGGCGGCTCGCGCTCCAGCACCGCCTCGGCGCCGGCCATCGCGAACGAGGTCGCATTCGAGGTCACGTGGCTCTGCACCGCGGCCGCCGCGGCAACCACCGAAGGGGCGCCGAGCAGGTAGCCGAGCCGCCAGCCGGTCATGGCGTAGGTCTTCGAGAAGGACCCCACGAGCACGACGGTCTCCGGATACCTGGCCGCCAGCGACGCGACGCTGGCGTGCCGCTCGCCATCGTAGATGAACCGCTCATAGGTCTCGTCGGAGATCAGCAGGGCGCCCCGCTCGGCGCAGGCCGACGCAATCCGCTCCAGGTCGAGGATCGAGACGACCGCGCCGGTGGGGTTGCAGGGCGAGTTGACGATCACCGCCCGCGTCCGCTCCGACATCGCCTCGAGCAGAGGCTGTGCCCGAATCGCGAAACCGTCCCCGGCCGCCATCGGCACCGTCACCGCCGTAGCGCCCGCGAGCCGCACCTGGGCCGGAATGCTGACCCAGGCCGGCGTCGGCACCACGACTTCGTCGCCGGGCGACAGAAACGCCCGGGCAAGCTCGTACAGCGCCGCCTTCGCGCCCACCGTGACCAGTACGTTGGCCGCGCTCCAGGGCGCTCCCTGGCTGCTGAAGCGAGCCGCCAGCGCCGCTCTCAGTTCGGGCGTGCCTTCGAGCACCGTATACTTCGTGCGGCCCTCGTCGAGGGCTCGTTGTGCAGCCCTTACGGCTGTCTCCGGCGAGGGGAAGTCGGGCTCACCGGCGCCCAGGTCGAAGACCTCGACCCCCTCGCGCCGTAGCTCGGCCACCCGCCGAGAGACAGCCATCGTCGCCGACTCGCGCTCACCGGAAGGCATGGATCAGGATCGTAACAGCAGGTTCGGAGCAGGAGCGGCGACCGCCGTCGCCGCGGTTCTGTGCCTGGCGGCAGTCGCGGGCGGCCAGTTCAGGCCGCCTTCGAAGGCCTCGCTCGAGGCCGTCGCCGACCTCACCTCCTACGCTCCCGGCGAGTCGGTGCGCATCGCCGCGGTGATCACCGTCGACGACGGCTGGCACATCCAGAGCCACACGCCGAGCTTCGACTACCTGATCCCCACCGAGATCGCCTTCGAATTGCCCGCCGACTGGCCGCAGCCCGACGTCAGCTATCCGGACCACGTCATGTGGCAGTTCGAGTTCGCGGCCGATCCGCTGGCGGTCTACGAACACGAGGCGGTCATCCACGCGGAACTCGATGTGCCCGCCGACGCGGTCGCCGGCACGGTCGAAGTGCTGGTTGAACTCACTTACCAGGCGTGCGACGACATTCAATGCCTGCCCCCGATCACCGCCGAGGCAACGGTTTCGCTTCAGATCGGCGCCACCGGCGAAGCCACCGGACATCCGGCCTTCGAGAGTACGCCGGCCGCGCCCACCGGCGCCTCCGCCGGCGCCCTGGGGCTGTTCGCCGCCCTGATTGCGGCTCTGCTGGGCGGACTGATCCTGAACGGCATGCCGTGCGTGCTGCCGATCGTGTCGCTCAAGCTCTTCGGACTGGCCCAGGCTTCGGGCCGGCCCCGCCGGGAGATCACAGCGGGCGCGCTGATGACGACCCTGGGCATCCTCGTCTCGTTCTGGGTGCTCGCGGCGGCGACCCTGCTTGCCCGCTCGGCCGGTCAGGCGGTGGGCTGGGGGATCCAGTTCCAGAACCCTCTGTTCGTCACCTTCCTGGCCCTGGTTCTCACCCTCTTCAGCCTGAACATATGGGGCGTGTTCGAGATCCAGTTGCCGCAGGCGATCAGTAACCGCCTGGGCGGCGGCCAGAGCGAGGGCTACTCCGGACACTTCTTCTCGGGCGTCTTCGCGACCCTGATGGCGACGCCCTGCTCGGCGCCCTTCCTCGGCACCGCGGTCGGCTTCGCGCTGAGCCAGCCGGCAACCACGATCGTGGCCACCTTCACCGCGGTCGGCGTTGGACTCGCGGCCCCCTACCTGCTGCTGGCGGCGGTCCCCAACGCGACCCGGCTGCTGCCGAAACCCGGTGAGTGGATGGCGACGCTGCGCGGCATCATGGGCTTCCTGATCGCCGGCACGACGGTGTGGCTGCTCTACGTCCTCGCGGCCCAGATGGACAGCGCCCGGCTCGCCTTTGTCGAGGTCGGGCTGCTTGTGCTCGCCCTCTTCGTCTGGCTGCAGGGACGCTCGCGGGGGGCGGCGCCGCGCATCCTCGGACGCGTCGGAGCGGTGGCCGCGGCCCTCTTCGTCCTGGTTCTCGCCAACGGCGCATCGGCCCACTCCGGCGGCGGCGGCGCCGGCATCGAGCGCGTCCTGAACTGGGTTCCCTTCGACCCGGTCCAGGCGGTGACTCTCGCCGACGAGGGGCGGTTGGTCTTCGTCGACGTCACCGCGGACTGGTGCGCCACCTGCAAGGTGAACGAACGTCTCGTTCTCGAGACCGAGGAGACGGCCGCGCTCTTTGCCCGCTACGACGTGGTGGCGATGCAGGCCGACTGGACCAATCGGGACGATGGCATCGCCCGCTACCTCGCGAGCTTCGGACGCTACGGCATCCCCTTCTACGCTCTCTACCGACCGAACCAGGCGCCGCACGTGTTCAGCGAACTCCTGCGCAAGGGCAGGCTCGAAGAGACGATCCGCAGCTCCGCCGGCGACGCGGTCGCGTCGCGATAGGACCGCAACCCCGATCGCCCGCGGGCCGGCCGCCGTTCAGGCCGGCGGCCTCGGCGCCGCCACCAGCACGTCCCCTTCGTCCTCGGCCCCGAGCAGGAAGATCTGGTCGAGCCGCCGCACCGCTGCGCCCGCGTCGAAGTCCAGACAGAGATCCGCTCCGTCCAGCATCCCCACTTCGCCTTCCCCGGCCTCGTCGCCAAGCAGAACCACCCAGCGGCCCGCGACCCGGACCAGATCGCCCGGCGCCGGCAAGCCCGCTCCGGTGTCGCGCCAGGACAGACTGCCATCGAGCGACGCAAGTTGCCAGTTCAGGTCCTCCCAGCGGGCGCCGCCGGCATCGAGCAGATCGCGCAGCACGGTGAGCCGGCTGAAGGCGAGTCCGTCGCTGTGAAGTTGGTGCAGGCGGGTCAGCGCCGCCTGGTCCCAGTCGCCGTCCCCGCGCTCGATCTCAGGCAGACCGAAGACCGACGACGGGGAAGCCAGGGCCGCGGGCAGGCGCGCCACAACCCGGGTCGCGCCGGGAAGCGCGTCCGACTTCACGCGCTGGTCCGGGACCAGCGCTTCCTCGTCTACCGAGGCCTCGATCCAGACCTGGTACCGGAGGGTTCCGAAGTCCCGCTCGATGTCCGGCCCGTCCTCTTCCAGCCAGCCGTCGAAGTAGGCGTCGAGCGTGCCGTCGATCGACCAGGCGCTGCCCCATTCGGGACGAAAGAACTGCTCGTAGCGGAACGCGTCGAGATCCGCGCCGTTCTCCAGTTTCCGGAAGGGAACGCCGTACTCGACGCTGAACCAGAGCAGCCTGACCCTGCCGAGAGCACCGAGCTCCTCCACGGGAAGAGCGTCGAACTGCCCTCCGTCGAGCACCACCTTCGGTGTGGCGCTGTAGTACGCGACCTCACCGTCTCCGTCTCCGCCGCCGCGGTGCACCTCGACCACCGCGTGCAACCGGAAATCCTGGCCGGCAGAGATCTCGACCGTGCCCGTCCTGGCCACGCCCTCGTCCCCGACTTCCACGCCGACCCAGGCCCGGACCAGTTTCGATGCTCTCGCCTCCTGCGCCCTCGGCGCCAGCCACAGGACCACCGCCGCCAGGGCGACGATGCCGGCCACGATCGCGAACAGCAGGAGATACCGGCGCACGCCCCCATCTTACGTCGGCAGCACGGAGCGGAACGTGAGACGGTGAAGCGGCGTCGGCCCCAGTTCCTTGAGCGCGGCGCGGTGATCCGCCGACGCGTATCCCTTGTGCCTGGCGAACCCGAAGCCCGGGTACTGCCGGTCGTAAGCCGCCATCAGGCGGTCCCGGTCCGTCTTGGCGATGATCGACGCGCAGGCGACGGCGAAACTGAGGGAATCGGCACGCACCAGGGGCAGCGTCGGCACCTCGGCGCCGCACACGTCCACCGCATCGAGCCGCACCGCATCGACGAGGGCGATGGCGGGCCGAACCGTCAGTGACCGCAGCGCACTCCGCATCGCCCAGCGGGTGGCCTCGAGTACGTTGATGCGGTCGATCAGTGCGGCGTCGCCCATCGCAACCGACCACGCAGCCGCCCGCTGCTTGATCACCTCGGCCAATCGCTCCCGCCGCGGCGCAGTCAGCCGTTTGCTGTCGTCGACGCCGGGAATCAGGCAGTCCGGCGAGACCACGACCGCCGCCGCAACCACCGGGCCGGCGAGACAACCCCGCCCCGCTTCGTCGACGCCGGCGACCAGCCCGTAGCCGGCCGTCGCGAACTGCTGCTCAAGCCCGCGCATCAGGCGCAGGCGGTACGTCTCGGCGATCAGGCCGATGACGGTCAGCGCTTGCGGAGCTCCTCGATACGGGCGGCGCGGCCGCGCAGTTTCCGCAGGTAGTAGAGCTTGGCGCGGCGCACCTTGCCCCGGCGCACGACCTCGATCTGACCGATCACCGGCGAATGAAGCGGGAAGATCCGCTCGACGCCGATGCCTCCCGAGACCTTGCGCACGGTGAAGGTCTCCCGGGTGCCGCTGCCGCGGCGTGCGATCACCACACCCTGGAAGATCTGGATCCGCTCCTTGGCGCCCTCTCTGACCCGGACGTGAATCTTGACCGTGTCACCCGCCCGGAACTCGGGCAGGCCCTGCTGCACGTACTCCTGCTCCACCTGCTGTAGATCGTGCATTGCGTGTCACCTGTGCCTGGGCCGCAAGTTCTGACCCTGCGGCTTCGTTATCTGCTGATCGGCTTCGCGCCCCTCGTGCGAAACCGGACGGATTGACATCCAGCCCGCGCACCGCGAAGCGGCAAGATGCGGATTATCGCCTGTTCGGCGCCCTGCGCGCAACCTCTGGCGCGGAGGCTTCCCCGCCCAGCAGGTCCGGCCGCTTCCGGCGCGTCACCTCCAGCGCCTGCTCCCGGCGCCATGCGTCGATGCGACCATGGTCGCCCGATCGCAGCACTTCCGGCACCTCGATGCCCTCCACGATCGGCGGACGGGTGTAGTGCGGGTAGTCGAGGAGGCCGGAGCGGAAGCTCTCCTTCACGACCGACGAATGCCGCCCCACGACCCCGGGGATCTGGCGCGAGATCGCCTCGACGACGACCATCGCCGGCACCTCCCCTCCCGACAGCACATAGTCGCCGATCGACAATTCAGAGTCGACAACCAGCGCGCGCACCCTCTCGTCGACCGCCTCGTAGCGTCCGCAAAGGAGCACCAGCCGCTTCTCGTGCGCCAGGCTCTGGACCTTCGCATCGTCCAGGCGCTCTCCCTGCGGCGAGAGCAGGATGCGGTGGGCGCGGGAATCGCCGCCGGCCACGGCCCGCACCGCCTTGAGCCAGGGCGGGGCCGTCATCACCATCCCGCCGCCGCCGCCGTAGGGCTCGTCATCGACGCTCCGGTGGGGATCGTCGGTGTAGTCGCGCAGGTCGTGGACCCGCACGTCGAGCAGGCCGGCGGCTCTCGCCCGACCGATCAGGCTCGCCTCCAGGAACTCCCGGAAGACCCCCGGCAGGATGGTTATGACGTCGATCCGCATGTTTCCAGCAGGCCCTCGGGCAGGTCGCTCCGGATCAGGCGCTCCTCGACGTTGATCTCCGGCAGCAGTCGGTTGGCGAACGGGATCAGTACCGAGCGGCCGCCGCCGCCATCGGCCGGCCGCGCCACCGAAAGCAGCACACCGCCGCCGTCCTCGACGACCTCGGTGACCTCGCCCAGATCGCCCAGTTCCCTGTCCACGACCCGGCAGCCGATCAGTTCGAAGTAGTAGAACGTGCCCTCTTCCGCCACCGGCACACTCTCCTCGGGAACCTCGAGCAGAGCGCCACGGAGCGCGTCCGCCCCGTCGCGGTCCGTCACGTCCACGAACTGAACCAGTTCGCGACCCCGATGCGGCCGGCTCGACGCAACCTCCAGCCGGCGCAGGCGGGGCCCGTCACGCACGAAGAGCTCCGAACCACTCGCGAACCGGGCCGGGTTCTGGCTGTCGGGCAAGACCAGCACTTCGCCGCGCAGGCCGTGGGCCCGCAGGACAGAGCCGACGGCGATCATCTCCGTGTCGTGGCTACGGACCGATTGCGGCGCCTGATCCATCCTCACCTCCGGCCCCGGATCGGCGCTGGCTCCACTAATCCGGTTCGACGATCTCGACTTCGTAGTACTCGCCGGTCTCGGCCCCGCGCACCTCGAGCAGCGCGCGCAGCGACCTGACGCTGCGTCCCTGGCGGCCGATCACCCGCCCGAGTTCCTCCGGCGCGACCTCCACCTGCAGCACGATCGCGTCCTCTTCCTCGATCTCCTCGACCCGAACCGCCTCGGGCTGATCGACGATCGACCGAATGACGCCGGCGAGCTGATCGGCGACCTCTGACACGCCCTAGGATTCCGCCGTGGCGGCCGCCTGGCGCACCAGACCCCGAACGGTGTCCGTGACCTGCGCTCCCCGCGAGACCCAGTGGTCGATGCGGTCCGTCTTCAGCCGGATCACCGCCGGTTTCTTGCACGGGTCGTAGTGCCCAAGCTCCTCGATCACCCTCGAAGAGGGGACCTTCCGGCTGTCGGACACGACGACGCGGTAGAAGGGTCTGTGGCGCGAACCCATGCGCCGGAGTCTTATCTTCACCATGTTTCGGTTTTCCCGTGTTGTTCAACAAGCCTCTGCGCGCCCACCTCGGCGTGCCCGAGGCCCAGCCCAAGGCCAGCGCCGTCGACCGGCTCGCCGGAGCTGCAGCCTGTCCAAGGCGCCGTCGAAGCAGCAGCGCAGTGTAGCAGTCTGCGTCAAGAACGGCACCTAAGGTGGCGTGCGCAACCTACATCCCCCGGATGCCCTTCATCCACTTGCCCCGGGTGCGTTTCATCAGCTTGCGCATCTGACGGTACTGCTTGATCAACTGGTTCAGCTCCTGGACCGTGCGGCCGGCGCCGCGGGCGATGCGGCGACGCCGGCTGGCGTTCAGGATCGCCGGGTTCTGCCGTTCGCGCGGCGTCATCGAGTCGATCAGGGCGGTGACCCCCACCAGCCGGCTCTCGTCGACGGCGTCGGCCACGTTCGCGCCGCGGAACTGCCCCGGCAGCAGTTCGAGGAGCTGGGACAGCGGTCCCATGCGGCGCAACTGGCGCAACTGGTCGCGCAGATCCTCGAGCGTGAACTCCTGCCGGGCGATGCGCTCCGCGAGGCGCTCGGTCTCCTGGCGGCCTGTGACGCGCTCGGCCTTCTCGATCAGGGACAGCACATCGCCCATGCCGAGGATGCGGGACGCGATTCGGTCCGGTGCGAAGGTCTCGAGTTCCTCAAGCTTCTCGCCCACGCCGACGAAGCGAAGCGGGACCTCGGTGACTCCCCGCAGAGACAGCGCGGCGCCGCCACGGGCGTCGCCGTCGAGCTTGGTCATCACCGCGCCGGTGAGCGGCGCTCCCTCGGCGAAGGCGGCGGCGCTCTTGACCGCGTCCTGGCCGGTCATCGCGTCGCAGACGAACAGCGTCTCGCACGGTTCGACCCGGTCCACCAGCGCCCGGAGTTCCGCCATCGACTCCGCATCGACGTGGAGCCTGCCGGCGGTGTCGAAGATCAGCGTGTCGAAGCCCCCGTCTAGCGCCGCCTCAACAGCCCGACCGGCGAACGCCTGCAACTCCTCGCCTGCCTGCGGCGCCAGCACCGCCGTGTCCGCCGCGGCGCCGACCTGCTTGAGCTGCTCCACCGCGGCCGCCCGCCTGAGGTCCCCGGCTGCCAGCACGGGTCTCCTGCCCTGGCCGCGCAGCCGCAGCGCCAGCTTGCCCGCGGTGGTCGTCTTGCCGGAGCCCTGGAGGCCGCAGAGCACGACCACCGCCGGACGGCCCTCGAGCTGGAGTTCCCGCCCCGGCTCCCCGAGCACGGCGACCAGCTCGTCGCGCACGATACGGACCATGTGCTGATCGGGGGTCAGACTGCTCAGCACGTCATCGCCCAGCGCCTGCTCCTGCACGCGCCCGACAAAGGAGCGCACGACCCGAACGTGGACATCCGCCTCCAGCAGAGCGAGGCGGATCTGGCGCACCGCCCGCCGCACGTCGTCCTGCGAGATGCGGCCCTCCGAGCGCAGGGACCGGAAGACCGCCTGCAGCTTGTCCTGCAGACCGTCGAACATCAAGCCACCTTCGTCGCGCGCCGCCGGCCGAGCGCGACGAGAGCCGGCAACAGCGTGATCGACACCAGGGCGGTGGCCACGGCGCCGAGGATGGCGACGATGCCCATCGAGCGCAGGCCCGGGTAGTGCGACAGGGCGAGCGATCCGAAACCGACGCTGGTCGAGATGGCGGCGAGCACGATCGCCTTGCCGGTCTCGCCCAGGGCCGCGACCAGACGCTCGCCCTCCAGCGCCTCCGGTCCAAAGCCGATCTCGCGCCAGCGATGGACCATGTGCACCCCGTAGTCGACGCCGATGCCGATGATCATGGTGACGACGAACACGTTGAAGAAGTTCATGTCGAGGCCGATCAGGACCATGATCCCGAGCATCCACACGATGCCGATGCACAGGGGCAGCAGGGACAGGAGCGCGCTGACCAGCCAGCGGTAGTCCAGGAACAGGAGCAGGGCAACCAGAATGAAGCCGATGATCGAAGCCGTCACCGCATCGACGCGAATGCCGTTCCGCAGCCGTTCGCCGACCACGTTCACGCCGGTGACCTGGGCCTGCGGACCCAACCGCTCCGCGAGTTCAAACGCCCCCGGCGGCGCACTCCGGCGCCACATGCCCGGCGGCGGGTACAGGTAGACGACCAACTTGGCCTCGCCCTCGTTCCGGCTCATGTAGCGTTCCAGCATTCGTTCGATCTGGGGCGATTCGCGGAGCGAAGCCACTGTCACCGCCTCGCGGTTGGCCCCGGCGTCGGCGAGCAGATCGATACCCCGGCGGAAAGGCGCCGCGCGCAGACCCTCCTCGGTTGCATAGCGCTCGAACAACTCGTGCAGGCGCTTTCTTTCTAGCAGCTCCCGGTGACGAGCGAGCCAGTCGTGTCCCGCGGCCTGGTTGGCCGGCGAGGGAATCAGGCTGCCGATCCCGTCCGTCCCGGTGAGTACTCCGCTGGTCACCAGTTCGCGAGCTCCCTCCTCGGCCCGGATGGAGAGCTCCAGGACTTCATCCTCCGTGGCGCCCGAGAGCACGATCATCGTGTAGTTCAGTCCCGATCCGAAGTACTCGGCGACCTCCTCCTGGACCTCGACGCCCGGATTCCCCTGCGGTCGCAGCGCCCTGATCGCGTCCTCGAACTCCAGGCGCGGGGCGAGGGCGCCGGTCGCCGCGGTGACCACGGCGCAGGCGCAGATCACCAGAACCGGCCGTTCGAAGCTCCAGCGGACCAGCCGGCGGGCGCCGAGACCGTGCAGAACGAGTCTCGGCATCCGTCCCCCGGTTCGACGGCGATCCTCCCGCCAGGCCAGCATCGCCGGCAGCAGCACGAGCACCGAGACCATGCAGAAGAGGATGCCGGTGCCGGTCAGGAGCCCCATCTGCCGCAGCCCCACGAAGTCGGTCACCATGAACGCGTAGAAGGTCGCCGCGGTGGTGATGGCGCCGGTCCAGACCGCGCGGCCCGAGGAACCGCTCATCGCCACCAGGGCCGCCTCGAGGTCGGCCCCGCGGCGCCGTTCCTCGACGTAGCGTCCGTAGGACACGATGACGAAGTCGATCCCCAGGCCGACCAGCAGCGCCGCGAAACCGCTGGTCAGGGCATTCAACTCACCGAGCACGGCGCCGGCGAAGCCGAAGGCCAGCACCAGCCCGAAGGCAAGCGGCACGAAGGCATAGACGATCAGGCCGACGCGCCGGAACGCCAGGGCGAACAGGAGCAACACGCCGACCAGGGAGGTCGCCAGATTCGAGACCAGTCCGCTGACGATCGAGCCCGCGTCTGAGACGGCCGTCACGTACGTGCCGCCGAAAGCCACCTCCGGCGCCGGCAACGGCTCGCCGTCCGCATCCTCGCCGGCGGTCTCCGGCCAGCGAGCGAGCAGATCCGCCGTCAACTCGTCGATGGCCGCCAGCAACCGGCGGCCGAACTCGATCTCCTGAGCCGGCTCCGCGGGGCGCGCGATCATAAGCGCCCGCGAGCGGTCCCCGGAGAGAAAGTAGCCCGAAGTCCAGTCGACCTTCAGGCCACCGCGAGTGAATTCGATCTGCTCCGCCAAAACCTCGTGAATGTCCAACGGGTCCAGCAGCATCAGGTCGCGCAGCACCAGCGCCTGAGGGGAACTTAAGCTCCGGCGCAGCTCGGCGACCTGGAGCTTGAGGCCGTCGTCGGTCAACCGGCGCGCCACTTCCTCCCGACCCCGCTCGTCGAGGTAGACGAAGGCGTGCTCGGAGAACACCTCGAACAGTTCCGCCAACTCGCCGATGTCGTACTCGACGTAGTCGATCTCCTCAAGCGCTTCCATCGACGATCCGAGCTCGTCCACGAAGGACAGGTACGGGTCGAGGGGCTGGTCCTCCGGCAGGCGAACCAGCACCAGCAGGTAGTCGAGACTGCCGAAGTCCTCAATGGTCGACCGGAAGGTCGTGACCACCGGATCGTCTTCCGGCAGCAGGTTCAGGATCTCGGTGTCGAAGCGGAGTGTCATCGCCGACGACACGCAGAGCACCGCCAGCACCGCCGCGACCACGAACACGGCTCGATGGCGACGCCGGGCGAGGGAGGCCGACCAGGCCAGGACGCGCTCAATCACGGTCGAAGCCCGCCGTAACCGGGAAGATCAACGACCGCTGGGCGGCGCCCGGCGACGGGGCCGGCCGGGCAGGCGGGTTCCCGCTCATTCCCCGCGCGGCGCGCCGCTGAAGGCCATCAACACGATGCGGCCGTTGCGCACGAAGTACTCGACGCCGGAGTAGAGCGTCGCGGCCAGGGCCACCCACAGCGAGACCGGCGCCAGCAGGTTCAAGGCGCCCAACTGGTCCGAGATGATCAGCAGAGAGATGGCGACTATCTGCGTCGTCGTCTTGACCTTGCCGGCAAAGCTCGCGGCCAGGACCACGTCCTGGGCCGCGGCGAGCGAGCGCAATGACGAGACCGCGAACTCCCGAGCCACCACGACGACCACCATCCAGGCCGGCGCCAGTCCGAGACCGACCAGGGAGATGAACGCCGCCGAGGTCAGGATCTTGTCCGCCGCCGGGTCGAGCAGTTTGCCGAGCGAGGTCACCTGCTTGCGGCGCCGGGCCAGGAAGCCGTCGAGGAAGTCGGTCAGGGACGCCACCAGGAACAGACCGAGACCGATGAACTCCCAACCGCTGATCTTGGTCAGCAGGACCACGACCAGCAGCGGCACGATCAGGATACGGCTGATGGTCAGAGCGTTCGGCAGATTCAGTCCGGCCCGAAGGGACGGTGTCGGCGGCTGCTGCCGGTCGGTTTCGCGCTCGGTCGCCATCCCCGTTGCCCTAACTCAGGCTGTCTTCGATGAGCCGTTCGGCGGCGGCGAAAGCCGGCAGGAGATTCTCGGCCCGGCCTCCGGCCTGGGCGAAGTCGCGGCGGCCGCCGCCGCTGCCCGAGATTGCCGAGCCCATCGCCCGCGCCACTGCCGCTGCATCGACCCGGTCCTGGAGGTCCCGGGTCACGGAGGCGACGAGCTTCACCTTGCCCTCGTCCCGCGCACCCAGCACGACTACTCCTGAACCGAGGCGACTCCGCAGGACGTCAGCCAGGCTGCGCAGCTCGCCCACGTTCGAGGCGGGCACCTCGCGCAGGACGACGTCGACGCCCCGGATCGAGCGCGTGTCGCCGTCCGCAGACTGCCCGTGCTCCGGCTTCCCGTCGCCGGCCAGCAACCCGAGACGGAGTTTCGACAGCTCACGCTCCACCTCGCGCAGCCGCTCCTTGAGGGCCCGGACCTCGACCGCGGCCTGCTCTCCCGAAGCGCCGATCTCCGACTCGAGCGCCGCCAACAGGTGCGCCTGACTCCGGTGCAGACGGTCCGCGCGGTCGCCCGCGAGCGCCTCGATGCGGCGCACCCCCGCGGCAACGCCGCGCTCGCCCACCAGCGTCACGGGGCCGATCTCGCCCGTGTTTCCGACGTGACAACCGCCGCAGAGTTCGAGGCTGAATCCGGGCACCTCGACCGTGCGCACCCGGTCGCCGTATTTCTCGCCGAACAGCGCCATCGCGCCGGCCGCCACGACTTCGTCGTAGGAGCGCTCCTCGATCTCGACCTGCACCGCCCGCCGCACCCACTCGTTCACGGTGTCCTCGATCGCCTCCTGCTGGGGCTGGGTGACCGGAGCGCCGTGAGTGAAGTCGAAGCGCAGCCGGTCGGGGTGGACCAGGGAACCGGCCTGACGCACCCCCTTGCCGAGATGCTGCCGCAGGGCCGCGTGCAGCAGGTGGGTGGCGGTGTGGTGGCGCTGGGCGGCTTCCCGGCGCTCGCGGTCGACCTGGAGTTGGACCTCGGCGCCGACTACGAGGGCGCCCTGGGTGATCTCAATGCAGTGGAAGGTCTGTCGACCCTTGCGCTGCGTATCCAACACCCGCGCCTCGCCGCTCTCCCACTCCAGGACACCGACGTCCCCGACCTGTCCGCCGGCCTCGGCATAGAAGGGGGTCCGTTCGACCACCGCAAATCCTGGACCCCTCAACTGTTGAACCCTCTGCCCTTCGCCCGTCGTGAGTCCGGCCACTCGATCCATCGTTCCGAGGTCGGTGTAGCCCACGAACTCGGTCGGCGGAATGGACTGCAATGAAGCCGTCGCCTCCGAGATACCAGCGCTGATGTGAAGCCCGACGTCGACTGGCCGAACCGCCCGCGACCGCTCCCGCTGCTCCGCCAGCGCCGCCTCGAAGCCGACCTCGTCGATCCCGAACTGCTCCTCCTCGGCGATCTCCCGCACCGTCTCGATCGGCAGGCCGAAGGTGTCGTAGAGGCGGAACGCCGCCTCCCCGTCGAGCACCGAACCGCCCCGGGCGCGCGCCTCCTCGATCGCCTGCTGGACCTTGCCGGCCCCCACCGCCACGGTCTGAAGGAAGCGGGTCTCCTCGGCGGTCACCGTCGCCGACGACGGTTCCCGCGCGGCCTCCAGCTCCGGGTAGTGGCCGGCGAACGCCTCCTCGAGCGACGGCAGCAGGGGGGCCATGAACGGCTCCTCGAAGCCGAGCCTCATGCCGTGGCGCGAGGCCCGGCGCAGGATTCGGCGCAGCACGTAGCCGCGGCCTTCGTTGCTCGGCAGCACGCCGTCGGCGAGCAGGAAGCCGACCGCCCGCAGATGATCGGCGATCACCCGCAGCGAGACATCGGCGTCCGGGTCGCGGCCGTACTCGCGGCCGGCCTTCGCCGCGACCGCGCGCAGAATCGGGCCGAACAGGTCCGTGTCGTAGTTGGACCCGACTCCCTGGAGCACCGCGGCCACCCGTTCGAGACCCGCGCCGGTGTCGATCGACGGGTTCGGCAGCGGTTCGCTCCGACCGTCCTCGTGGCGCTCGAACTGCATGAAGACCAGGTTCCAGATCTCGAGATAGCGGCCCGAGTCGTTCCCTTCCTCCCAGCCGACCTCGGGCAGGTCCGGCGCCGTGTCGACGAAGATCTCGCTGCACGGACCGCAGGGCCCGGTGTCGCCCATGGCCCAGAAGTTGTCCTTCTCGCCGCAGCGCAGGACCCGCTCCGGCGGCAGTCCCGACAGCCGCACCCAGAGGTCCGCCGCCTCGTCGTCCTCCCGGAACACGGTGGCGAAAAGATTCTCCGGCGGCAACCCCCAGACCCCGGTGACCAGTTCCCAGGCGGACTCGATCGCCTCGGCCTTGAAGTAGTCGCCGAAGGAGAAGTTCCCCAGCATCTCGAAGAACGTGTGATGGCGGGGACTGGGTCCGACGTTCTCCAGGTCGTTGTGCTTGCCCGACACCCGCAGGCACTTCTGGGAGGTCACCGCGCGCGGCGAGTCCGGCCGCTCCACGCCGAGGAAGTAGTTCTTGAACTGGACCATGCCGGCGTTGACGAACAGCAGGGTCGGATCGTCCCGCGGCACCAAGGGCGAACTCGCCACCTCCGCGTGCCCGCGGCCGGCGTAGAAGTCGATGAAACTCCGCCTGATGTCCCGACTCAACATGAGCTGTGACCCCGTATCCCCTCCATTCCGGCTTCCTCTTCGGGAAGCTCGAACACGACGGCGCCAATAGTACGGGCAGCGAAGCCGCGGCGCTCGAGGTGCCGGGCCAGAGCCGCGGCGTCACGCGCGCGGTGAGACGAACGCCAGCGCGCGGCCACCAACCCCGCCCGCTCCAGTTCGTCTTCGTCGCCTACGCACTCGAGAGCGGCGCCCGCAGCCGTCTCGTCGGCCCCGCGCCGCCGCAGGTCGAGTTCGAGCCGCCGCCGGCCGTAGCCGCGGCGCTGAAGCGAGCGCACGAGCATGTTCGCGGCCTCCTGCTCGTTCAGGAAGCCGTCCGCAGTCAGGCGCTCGATCGCGCCGTCGACTTCCACATCCGGGTAGCCGCGGCGGGCGAGCTTCGTCCGCAACTCGGCCGCGAAGTGCAGGCGCCGCGCGAGCAGGTCCAGCCCCCGGTCGTAGGCCGACTTCCCCTTCTGCTCTTGGTTGGATTTCGACTTTCGCACCTGCACCCTCCGGCGTTCGGAGGATAGCGCCGTCACGACGCAGACAGGGCCACCGCAAGCGCGGCGACCGCCGCCGTCTCCGTGCGCAGGACGCGCGGGCCAAGGTCGGCGAGAGTGGCCCCCCGGCTGGCAAACCACTCGATCTCCCCTTCGCTGAACCCGCCTTCGGGGCCGACCACCAGGGTTCGGACGCCGCCGACCGCGGGCAAGGGCGTCCCGGCGCCCGGATGCAGCACCGCCGCTCCGGCAAAGGTCCCGGCGTCCTCCAGGGCGACCGGCGCGCCGATCCTGGGCAGCCAGGCGCCGCCGCACTGTTCGAGCGCGGACTTCGCGACCCGCCCCTGCCGGACCACAGCGGATTCCGGGAAGGAACGGCTGGTGCGCTCCGAGACGAACCACTGCAGCTCCCTCACTCCGAGTTCGGTCGCCTTCTCCACCAGCCAGGCCGCCCGCTCCGGACGCACCACCGACACGAACAGCGTCAGGCGGCGGGCCGGCTCGTAGGTCGGCGCCGGCCCTTCGATGTCCAGTCGGGCCCGCTCTGCCGTGACGCCGCCGACGAGCGACCATCGGGCGCCGCCCCGGCCGTCGACGAGACGCACCCGGTCGCCCACCTTGAGGCGACGGGCCCGGAACAGGCGCCGGTAGTCGGCGCCCTCGACCTCGACCGTGTCGCGGTCGAGTTCGTCGCCGCCGACCAGCAGGTGGATCACGGGTTGCCTCGGCTCAGGCCTCGGAACTCCGCTCCGCCCTGTTGCCGTCGTTCGCCGCCGGCCCCGTCTTTTGGCCGGATCCCAAGAAGAAGGCCATGACCCGGTCGAACACGCTCCGCGTCTCCTGGCTCGTGGCGCCCACCGTGCCGCTCGCCGTGCCGTGGCTGTCCTCGTTCAACTCGGCAAGCGCGCGCACGTGTTCGAGTTCCCGCTCCGAGAGATCCTTCGGCGCGGGCACTCCGAGCCGCACTTCGACGATGTGATTGCCCCGGCCGCGGCCATCGATACGCGGGATGCCCTGGGATCGCAGCACGAAGGTTGAGCCGTGCGCGGTGGCAGGCGGCACCCGCAGGCTGGACGTACCGTGGAGCGTCTCGACCTCCATCGTGCAGCCGAGCACCGCCTGCGGGTAGCCGACCGTGACGGCACTCAACACGTCGGCGCCCCGGCGCACGAACTGCTCGTGCGGTTCGACCTCGATCACGACGTAGAGGTCTCCCGGTGGGCCGCTCTGCCGGCCGTGCTCCCCCTCGCCCGGAAGGCGGAGGCGGGAACCGGTATCGACGCCGGCCGGAACCCGGACCTGGATCGAGCGCTGGCGCTCGGACAACCCTCGACCCCTGCAGTCTGTGCAGGGATCCCGGATCACGCGCCCCGCGCCCCTGCAGTCGGGGCAGGTGCGGGCCACCGAGAAGAAGCCCTGGCTGTACTGGACCTGGCCGCGGCCGCCGCAGACGCGGCAGGAGGTCGGACCGGACCCGGGCGCCGCGCCGTTGCCGCCGCAGGTGTCGCAGTGCTCCAGTCGCGGAATGCGAAGTTTCGGCTCGGCCCCGAAGGCGGCCTCCTCGAAGGAGAGCCGGAGGTCGTACCGCAGGTCCGCCCCGGCTCGCCGGCGCCTGCCGCCGGCCCGGCTTCCGAACATGTCGCCAATGCCGAAGACGTCGCCGAGGATGTCCGAGAAGTCGGCGAAGATCGTCGGGTCGAAGCCGCCGCCCGACGGCGACGCCTGGTGACCGAAGCGGTCGTAGCGACGACGCTTCTCGGGATCGGAGAGCACGGCATACGCCTCGGCCGCCTCCTTGAACTTCTCCTCCGCCGCTCTGTCGTCGGGATTCCGGTCCGGGTGGTGCCGCACCGCCAGCTTGCGATAGGACGACTTGATCTGCTGCAGAGTGGCTGAGCGCTCGAGGCCCAGGACCTCGTAGTAGTCCCGCGGCATGACGAACTAGGCGCCGCCGCCGGCAGTGGCGTCCGTTTCGCTCCCGGCGCCGTCCGCAGCCTCGGTTCCTTCGGGAGGGGCGGCTTCCGGCGCCGGCCGTGTTGCCGGCATGGCGACCCGGACCATCGCCGCGCGCAGCAGCGTCGACCGCATCGTGTAGCCTTTCTGCAGTTCCTGCACGACGGTGGGCTGATCGACCGCGGCACTCTCCTCCCGGGCAACCGCCTCGTGGACATTCGGGTCGAACACCGCGTTCATGCTCTCCACCGGTTCGACGTCGAACCGGCGCAGGAGATCCGTCATCTGGCGCCGGATCATCTCCACGCCGGCACGGAAATCGTCTGCCGAGGCTTCGGACTCGAGGGCCCGATCCAGATTGTCGACGACGCCCAGGAACTCGCGCAGCGGGGCCGAGACGTAGCTCGTACGCAACTGCTGGCGCTCGCGGTCCATCCGCTTGCGCTGGTTGTCGAGATCGGCGAAAGCCCGCAGCAGCCGATCCCGGGTCGCCGACAGCTCTTCCCGGAGCTGCTCCTCGACCCTGGGCGGAGCGGCCCCCTCGTCCGCGGCCGCCTCGATCACCTCGTCAACGGCAGGCGCACCGGCTTCCGCGTCGCGGCTCTCCTGTCCAGGAACCTGACTCTCAGGTCCTTCCTTCGGCTCAACTGTCATGCCTCACGCTCCGTTTAGCAGCTAGACACCGCCGGCCAGGACCTCGGACAGACGCTCGCCCAGGTAGTTCACCAGAGGCACCATGCGCGGGTACTCCATGCGCGCCGGCCCGACCACGGCGACCGATCCGCTCACGCCGTTCCCGACCCGGTAGCTGCGCACGACGAGGCCGAAACCGAGTTCCTCCGTCAGCCGCGAATCCTGACCCAGCACCACGCGCACGCCATCGGCGTCGAGACAGCGGTTCAGCAGACCTGCCAGACGGGCGCGCTCCGCGAACATCTGGAACATGCCCTCGATCCGGGAGATGCTCGGCGACGCCTCGAACAGGCTGTGCGTTCCGTCGACGACGAGCGAGGGCGCGTGGCCCATGTTCATGCCGTCCCTGGCCAGTTCGATCGCGCGGTGCAGCAGCTCGTCGAGGCGCGCCCGCTCGTCGCTCATCATGCGGAGCAGTTCCTCGCGGATCTCGCACAGGGAGCGCCCGGCGTAGTTCTCGGTCAGGTAGTTCGAAATGCGCACCAGGTCTTCGCGCGGGATCAGCTCGTCCGTGACCACCAGCTTGTTCTCTACGAACCCGTTCTCCGCGACGACCACGCAGAGCACCTTGCGCCCACTGAGCGGCACGAACTCGATCGCCCGCATCACCGCGGAGCCGAGAGCGGGAGTGAGGACGACACCGACGTGGTGGGAGAGTTCGGACAGCAGCTTGGAGGTCTCTTCCGTCAGCTCCTGGCCGGTGCCACCCGCGGTCTGCAGCCGACCGTCGATCAACCGGCGATCTCCGTCGCTCACCTTCTTCGCCGGCATCAGGTCATCGATGAAGAGGTGGAAACCGGCTTCGGTCGGCAGCCGCCCCGCCGAAACGTGCGGCTGGCGCAGATAACCCATGTCCTCCAGATCGGCCATCACGTTGCGGATCGTGGCCGCGGAAAGCTGAATCTGCCGGTCCTTCGCGACCCGCCGCGAAGACACCGGCTCGCCGGACGACAGGTAGGTCGCGATCACCTCGCGCAGAATCTCCCGGTCGCGCTCGCTGAGCTGGTCAAAGGCACGGCTCATAGGAGTCGCATGTTACAACGGTCCGGCGCCCGGCGGACCAGGATCGAAGGAGTGTTCATGGCTGCCGCAGCCCGCCGCCGCGCCCCCCGCCTCGGCGCCGAGTGGTAGCGTTCAGGGGCTGGCACCCGGCCATGAAATGTCCTTTTTGCGCCGCCAACCATGATCGCGTCGTCGATTCGCGAGACGTCCGCGGCGGCGAGACGGTCAGGCGTCGCCGCGAGTGCCTGAACTGCAACCGCAGGTTCACGTCCTACGAGCAGATCGAGAACATCGCCTACCGGGTCGTCAAGTCGGACGGGCGGCGGCAGGAGTTCGACCGGCGGAAGCTCTTGGACGGACTGCTCAAGGCTTGCGAGAAACGGCCGGTAGCTCTGCCCGCACTCGAGGAGATCGTGGACCAGGCCGAAGCCCTGCTCCACCGCAAGGAGGACCGTGAGATCGGGACCACGGAGCTGGGCAACTTCGTGATCGACCGCCTGAAGACTCTCGACCAGGTGGCCTACGTCCGCTTCGCCTCCGTCTACCGGCAGTTCGAGGACGTGGACGCATTCATGGCCGAACTCCGCTCGCTTCTCGAGGCTTCCCGCAAGGACTGACCTTCCGCGGACCGTGCCGAGACTGGGCGCGCCGTTTGCGGCGCGGACTGCCGCCCCAGAACCCCTCGCCTGCAGCTCGGTCCCCTGGCCCAGCCCACCTCCCTAGCACCCCGCTTTCGCGCACGGCGCCTCGTGCCGTTTGCGGCGCGGACTGCTAGCGTGGCCCCATGGCGGAGACCCTGAATAGCGAGCAGTCGGACGTCATCTCTCTGCCTGACGTGTTGCCGGTCCTGCCGCTCAAGGACTCGGTCATCTTCCCCTACATCATCCTGCCGCTTTCGATCAGCCGCGACGCCAGCATGCTCGCGGTCGAGGACGCGCTGAGCAACGACCGCATCATCCTGCTGGCGCCCCAACGCGACAGCTCGATCGACGAGCCCGGACAGGACGATCTCCACGAGATCGGAACCGCCGCGTTGATCATGCGCATGCTGAAGTTGCCGGACGGTCGGGTCCGGATCCTGATTCAGGGACTGGCGCGGGCGCGGCTGAGGCACCTGAGCCAGACCGAGCCGTTTCTTCGCGCCCGTGTGGTCGAAGTAGACGAAGACCCGCAAGATCGGAACCAGCTCGAGGCGGAAGCTCTGGTCCGCAGCGTCAAGGAGGGTCTGGAGACCGCGGTCAACCTGGGTAAGGACGTCTCTTCCGAGGTCATGGTGATCGCGGCCAATCTGGATCACCCCGGTCGGCTGGCCGATCTCGCCGCGAGCAACCTGGGCCTCAAGCCGGAGGAGGCCCAGACCGTGCTGGCGACGATCCAACCGGTCCAGCGGCTACGACGGGTCGGGGACCTGCTGACGCGCGAGATCGAACTGCTCAGCATGCAGCAGCGCATCTCGGCGCAGGCCAAGAGCGAGATGGACCGGAGCCAGCGCGAATACTTCCTGCGCCAGCAACTGCGAGCCATCCTGGACGAACTCGGAGAGGGCGACGACTTTCACAGTGACATCGACCGCTACCTGCGCGCCGTCGAGGAGCGCGGTTTGACCGAGGAGGCGGCCACCGAGGTCGAGCGCCAGGTCCGAAGGCTGGAGCGGAGTTCTCCCGACAGCGCCGAGAACGCGACCATCCGGGGCCATCTGGACTGGTTGACCGGACTGCCGTGGTCGACCGTGAGCGAGGACCGGATCGACCTCGACCGCGCCCGCGCCGTGCTCGACGAGGACCACTACAATCTCGACCGGATCAAGGAGCGGATACTCGAGTACCTGGCCGTGAGGCGCCTCAAACCTGACGCCAAGGGGCCAATCCTCTGCCTGGTCGGCCCTCCAGGCGTCGGAAAGACATCGCTCGGTCGTTCCATCGCGCGCGCGATAGACCGCAAGTTCGTGCGCATCTCCCTGGGCGGCGTCCGCGACGAGGGAGAGATCCGGGGCCACCGGCGGACCTACGTCGGTTCTCTGCCGGGGCGTATCATTCAGGGACTGAACCAGGCCGGAACCAGCAACCCGGTCTTCATGCTGGATGAGATCGACAAGCTTGGCGCCGACTACCGCGGCGACCCAGCGGCAGCCTTGCTTGAAGTGCTCGATCCGGAACAGAACTCCACGTTCAGGGACCACTATCTGGGTGTCGAGTACGACCTGTCGCGAGTGCTCTTCATCGCCACCGGGAACCTGCTCGAACCCATTCAGCCGGCGTTCCTCGATCGACTCGAAGTGCTTCGTCTCTCCGGGTACACGGAGGACGAAAAGGTCCTGATCGCACGCCGCCACCTGATTCCGAAAGCGACCGAGGAGAATGGTCTGCCGGAAGGAGTTCTCGAAATCAGCTCCGCCGCATTGCGCAGTCTGATCCGCGGGTACACGAAGGAAGCGGGCGTGCGCAATCTCGAGCGGGAGCTCGCAACCCTGTGCCGCAAGGCCGCTGTACGCGTTGCGCGCGGAGACGACCGCAAGTTGCGAGTAACCCCGGCCCGGTTGACGGGTCTGCTGGGTCAGCCGCGGCACTTCAGCGAGGAACTGCTCGACCGCGACCGGATCGGTGTCGCGACCGGGCTCGCCTGGACCGCGGCCGGGGGCGATCTCCTGCTGATCGAGGTAGCGGCCTCCCGGGGCAAGGGCAAGCTGGTCCTCACCGGTCAACTGGGCGAAGTGATGAGGGAGTCGGCGCAAGCCGCACTGAGCTGCGCCCGGGTCGCGAGTCCCGAGGGCCCAACCGGCTCGGGTCCCGATTTCTTGCGTCGCCACGATCTGCACATTCACGTCCCCGCGGGATCGGTTCCGAAGGACGGTCCATCGGCCGGTATCACGATTGCCGCCGCAATCGTCTCCGTCCAGAGCGGTCGACCCATCGATCACACGATCGCGATGACGGGTGAGATCACGCTGAGAGGCGAGGTCCTTCCGGTTGGCGGACTGAAGGAGAAGCTGCTGGCCGCGCGCGGAGCGGGGATTGGCAAGGTGATCCTGCCCGAAAGGAACCGGCGAGACCTATCGGAGATCCCGGCGGCGGTGACCCGCGGCCTCGAACTGGTCTTCGTCGACCACTTCGATCAGGTTCTCGAGGCCGCGCTGCTCGACTCGGAGCATTCGCAGTCATGGCCGGCGGCGAAGACCGGCTGACCGCCTGGCTCGCGAACCTCGCGGGCTCGGGAGATCGGATCGGCGACGATGCGGCCCTGCTCGAGTTCGGCGGCCGGCAGCTCGCATTCAGCGTCGATACCCAGCGTGCGAACGTCCACATTCCAATCGATCTCGATCCGGCGGCCGCCGCGCGGCGGCTGCTTGCGGTCAGCCTCTCCGACCTCGCCGCCACGGGCGCCGAACCGCGCTGGGCCCTCTTGGCACTCGGCGTCGACGACGAGAAGACCGCGCGACGCTTCCTGGCCGCTCTGGTTCATCGCAGCCGGCGCTACGGAATCGAGCTGATCGGCGGCGATACCGCCCGTTGTTCGACACGAGGCCACCTCGACGCCGGCCTGACCGTGATCGGGGAAGTGCCGGCAGGCAACTTTCCGCTGGCTCGCAGCGCCGCCCGTCAGGGCGACGACCTCTGGCTCGGCGGTGCGGTCGGAGAGTCCGCGCTGGGACTTGAGCTGGTCCGGTCGGGCGCCCGGATCGTCGGGCGCACACCGCGGCTGCCCGACGAACTGCCACCTGATCTGGCACGAGCCGCGAGCCGGGTCGTGCGTCGGCACCTCGAACCTCGACCGCAGCTCGAACTCGGACTGGTCCTCGGGAAGCGATGCCCACCGGGAGCGGCTATCGACATCTCAGACGGTCTGGCGGTCGACGCCGGGCGCCTCTGCCGCGCCAGCGGCGCCGGCTGCAAACTCCACGAGGAGGCGATCGCCCTCCGCCCGGATGCCCGCCGTCTGGCCGGCTACCTGAGTCTCGATCCACTCCACCTGATCCTGGGCGGCGGCGAGGACTACGTACTCCTGTTCACGCTGCCACCGAAGGCGAACTTCAACCATCCCGGATGCCGACGAATCGGCCGCGTCACCAGCCAACCAGGCATGAGCCTGTTGCGAAGCGACGGAATCCTCGAACCCCTATCCCCGGAGGGCTGGGATCATCTGGCCTGAGGGTCGGCGCGGGCGCCGACTAGAGATCACATGGCGCCACTTGAGCCCCGCGGTGCGGACGCTTCATGGGCAGACGGTCAACGCTTGAGCGTGATCGTGATCGGTTGCTCCAGCTTCTTCAGCACCTGACTCACCTGGGCCTCAAGCGCAGCCAAGCGAGCCTCAACGCTGCCCTGAGCCGCGACGGGAGCGGCCTTCCGTCGAACCTTGGCGGCCCGCACCTTCCGCTTCCTTGCCGGAGCAGCGGCCTTCTGGGGCGCAGCAACGTCGACCTTGGCCTTCGGTTTCCGGCCCCGCTTGCTCTTGGACCGGATCTCACGGAAGACCGCCACCGCTTCCGGGTGGTACCGCCGCTTCCGGCCTTGGCCCTCGTGTGGAATCCGGTCACCGTGCAACTTCACATAGCGCTGCAGGGTCGGGCTGGAGATCCCCGTCTGCTGGCCGATCGCGGTCAACGTCAGCAGCTTCGGACCAGGAGCACTCCGAGGAGCTGCCTTGGCGCGCGCCTTCCGCTTCTTTCTTGCCGGGGCCTTGGCTACCTTGGCGGCGGCCTCTGCCTTGGGTTTCCGCCCCGGCTTGCTCTCCGCGCGAAGCTGCCGGAAGACGGCGACCGAGTCCGGATGGTAGCGACGCTTGCGACCGGCGCCCTCATGTGGAATCCGATCACCAAACAGCTTTACGTAACGCTGCAAGGTCGGATAGGAGATGCCCGTCTGCTCGCCGATACTCGAAAGAGTCAGAAGCGCCGCGCCGGTAGCAGCAGCCTTCGCCGGCTTCTTGGGACTCTGCTTGCGACCGCCGCCCCGGCGCTTTGAGACCCGTTCCTTTTTCAACGCGTTGAAGACCTTGACGGCGGCGGCCGGGTACCGCTGCTTGCGTCCCTCCCCGTCCGACGGGATGCGATCCGGGTACAGCTTCTTGTAGCGCTGCGCCGTGGCCATCGAAATTCTCGTCCGGCGAGCGATCTCACCCAATGTCAACAGGTTCTTTCTTCCAGCAGCAGCTGCACTCACCGCGGTACTCCCCTTCGTTAGCCTTGTTCCGTGTCCCCTAGTCCCCTCTATGGGAACGGCGGGGAACTCGATCGGGACGATAGCAGAAAGCACGGCAATGCCCATTCGCATACACAATTCCCTGTCCGGATTGGCTCGCCAAGGGAGCAGGCGGAGGCATCGGCGTGGGAACCGAGCGAGGAAACCAGGGTCAGATCAAGGAGCGTAGTTCAGTTTTCTCACCAGGTAGGACAGTGCCTGTCGACTCAGACCGAGAGCGCGCGCTGCACGCGCCTGATTCCCACCGGACTCCGCAAGCGCCTTGCGGATCAAACCGCGCCGGTACTGTTCGAGCTTCCGGTGATAGCTGGCGCCGCCCGTCCGGGGTGAACGACGCGGCTCCTTCGGAAGTCCCAGCATCTCAACCGTAATCTCCGGGCCTTCCGCGAACGCCGCCGCGCCCTCGATCGCGTTTCTAAGCTCTCTGACATTCCCGGGCCACGGATACTCGAGAATCCTCCTGCGGGCGTGCCTGTTGAATCGCAGACTTTCCCGGTCACCCGAGAACATTCCGAGAAAGTGGTGCGCCAGCAACATCACGTCGTCATCGCGATCCCGGAGTGCCGGCGCTTCGACATTCGCCACCCGAAGCCGGTAGTAGAGATCCTCTCTAAAAACGCCGGCCTCGACCATGGCCGAAAGATCGCGATGGGTTGCCGAAACGAGACGAAAGTCCAGATGACGCGAATGGCTCTCACCGACCCGGCGCATCTCGCCTTCCTGCAGGATGCGCAGCAGCATTCCCTGCGCCACCAACGGCAGTTCCGCAATCTCATCGAGAAAGACCGTACCGCCCTCACCGCTCTCGAACAGGCCTATCCGGTCGCGGTCGGCGCCGGTGAACGAACCTCGACTATGACCGAACAGATCGGACATGAGGAGCCCCTCAGGAAGAGCGGCGCAGTTCACGGCCAGCCAGGGCCCCGACGCGCGCGCGCTCGAATCGTGAAGCTGCCGTGCCAGCAGTTCCTTGCCCGTACCCGACTCACCCAGAATCAACACCGGCAGATCGTGCGATGCCAGTTTCTCGACGCGGTCCTGGGCCGCCAACAACGCCTTGCTCCGACCCACCATGCCGGCCACGGTCGACTTTCTCGCCTCCGCCAACTCCAGATCGTAACGGCGACGACCGAACGCCGCAGGCGCTCGACCCCCGATCACGGTCAACAGGGCCCGCGCCGGCTCCTCGATACGGTCCGCACTGAGTACCAGTCTGCCAGCGGGCACGCCGACCGAGAACTGCTCAGAACCGCCGGGTCCCTCCAACAGGACTTCCTCGGGCTCGTCCTGCCCTCCCACGTCGAGAGACTCGTGGACCACGATGCGTGCCTCGGGGTGACCGGCCGATGACAGCAACAAATGAAACGTGATCGAGTCGAACTCCTCCGCGTCCAGGAAGGCGCGAAGAGCTCTCCAAGGGCCCAGCCGGGCGCCGTCCACGCGCTGCGCGAGCGCCTCGGCGCCCACTTCGGACAGGGTTCGCACTGCCGATTCGAGCAACCCGGACGGCACTTCCTCGACTCCAAGACAGACCAGATCGTGGATCGTCAGTGCCGAGCGGTAGGTCTCCTGCTCTTCGAGCAGCCGCCAATCCGCGCTGCTCGGGGCCCGGTTCTCGCTGACCGCCTCCCACAGCCCGGCACAGGCAGCGCCCGCCCCAACGACGCGCGCCTCCTCCCTAAGCCCGGCAAGAAGAAAGACAGCGGGCAGAACGTCGCTTCCAGCCCGTACGCCGCCCAACCGGTCTGCGACCCTCAGCGGGAGCACTGCCAAGAGCTCCTCTCTCGCCTCCTCGCGGCGACCGAGGTGGACCAGGGCGCGGGCCGCCAGCAGGCGAAGGGCCCGCAGCCGGCCCCCTCCCAACTGCCGTTTCCGCAACTCGTCCAGGGCTGACCTGCAGGATTCCAGGGCCGAGCTCCACCGACCCTGTGCCAGGTCCAGACGCGCTTCGAGTCGCCGCGCTTCCACGATCCCGGCGACGCTCCCGGCCATCAGGCTCTCGCGGCGCAGGGTGTCGATCGTCTCGCGGATGCCGGCCAGGCGGCCGGTACGAATCCGAGCTTCCGCGAGACTGCCATGCGCCCCAGTCCTTCCAGCGGGTCCATCGCAACACCGGAAGAGCCGGACGGAGACGCGTGCCGCCCGCTCGGCGCCAGGGCAGTCGTCCACTGAGAGTCGAAGCGTCGCCAACTCGTTCCAGAGGCTGGCGCGGTCGTAGATCGGCAGGTGTCTCCGGAACTGCTTAAGCGCCGTCGCCAGGGCCTGCTCGGCCTCTGTGAAGAGGCCGCGGTCCACCGCGAGACGGGCCAGGGCCAGGCACGACACCCAGTCTTCGGGTTCTTTCTCCGGGTCGAGCAGAGAAGCCGTTTCGCCGGTCGAACCGACGTCGCGCATCGCCAGGAGGGCGAGAGCACGCCCCCGACCGGCAAGCGGACCGACCGCGGCCTCGAGGGCCCGCTCCGCCCAGGCTCTGAGCCCCGCCGAGTGGCCCGCAGCCCCATGGATCCTGATCGCCTCCTCGCACGCTTCGAGCTTCGCCGCACCGCCGAGACGGCGCTTCTCGAGCACGGTGAGAGTGCGGCGCGCAGCCGCCATCCGGCCCATCCTCACCAGACCCTTGAGCCGGATCAGGATGTCTTCGGTTCGGCGGGAAGGCTCGACCAGCGCCAGGGCGGCCTCGAACCGGCCACTGGCGAGGAGTGCCCGCGCCACCGCGCTCCGCTCCCCCGGCTCGGCGGGCGGCTCTCGCAGGGACTCGTCCACCGCACGTCGCCAATCTCCCCGGGCAATCCAGTCGATCGGCCCACCTGAAGCGTTGTCGCCAAGCCAGTGCTCCAGAACCTCGTCGCTGCCGAGAATGGTCGAGAGGCGGTCCAGGTCGGCGCCGGCGGCCCGCAGCACCGAGCGCCGCCACCGGGAATGACCAACGACCACCACCTCTTCGCCTTCTTCGCGTTCGTGCACGGCAAACAGAGACTCCCTCGCGGCCCGGTACTCGCCTCCCCACAGAAAGGGGGCGTGATCCAGAATGTCCGCGACCAGTCGGTCCGCCGGGAAGGGCAGAAGGAGGTCGCGCCAACTCGCGACCACAGGGCGAAGCGCCGCCCGTACGGCGCTCCGGCCGAGCATCTCCTCACCCCCGAACAACAACGAGGCAAACCGTCTCAGTACGGCTTGGGGGGACCGTCCGTCTCGCCCCACCGTCACCATGCCCGGCTCGATCCGGAGTACGCCCAGCGAATCGACGACAAGTCCTGTCCACGACTGCAACCGCCAGCCGGCGGTTCGCAGATGGGCCAGCAACGCGGCGCCCTGAAGCAGCAGAGCGGCCCGTTGCCGATCGTTCAGGCTGCTCTCGGGAAGACCCGCGGCGCCGGCATCTTCCGGAACGGCCTCCAGCGCCTGGTGACGGATACGCAGCACCACAGTCATCGTGCAATCCCCTTAAGGTCGCCCCAGAAGCCGGGGTAGGACTTGGAAACCACCGCCGGGCGGCGAATCGACAGCCCTCCCCGCCGAAGACCCACAAGCGCCATGCTCATCGCGATGCGGTGGTCGTCGTAGGTATTGATCGAGACGCGCGGCGAACCCGGCGCCGCGGTCAGACGGGGATTTCCTTCGATGCGCAGACCGTCCGGCAGCTCTTCCACCGAGGCGCCCGCCCGCCGCAACTCGGTTCCGACCGCGGCCAGGCGGTCGCTCTCCTTGATCCGCAGGTGGGCCACATTCCGAATGGCTGTCACGCCGTCGGCAAAGGCGGCCACCGCGGCAAGCGTGGGTACCTGGTCGGGCATCTCGGACAGGTCGCAGTCGAGTGCGGTCAGGGCGCCGTCACCCTCGATCTCGACCTCCCCTGGCGCCACCCGCACCACCGCTCCCATCTGTTCGAGGAGCCCCAGGAACGCGCGGTCGCCCTGGGTCGATGTCGGCGCCAGACCACGCAGCCGCACCCGGCCGCCGCACAGCGCCGCCGCTGCCGCGGGGTAGGCAGCCGCGGAGTCGTCGCCGGCGACGCGGTAGCGGCCGCCCGGCGCCTCCGGCCTGTGGGGTTCAATCCGGAATTCGCGCGCCCCGCCGGCGCCGCCGGACCCTACGGAGGAACCGAAATCAGCCATGACTTGAAGAGTTGTGTCCACATATGGACTAGAGACGAGAACCGGCGCCAGAAGTTGGATTGGCCTCTCCGCCCGCAGTCCCGCCATGAGCAGAGCGGACACGTACTGACTCGACTCCCCGGCATCGATTTCGACCCGGCCGCCGGCCAGAGTGCCGCCATGGATCCGGATCGGCGCGCAGCCGGGCCGGCCGAGTTCGTCGATGCTCGCGCCGAGTTGGCGAAGAGCGGCGAGCAGCGGTCCGACCGGTCGTTCACGCAGCCGCGGCGACCCGTCGAGAATCCACTCGCCCGGCGTCACCGCGCAGCTCGCGACGAGGAACCGCAGCAGCGTACCCGCGCTCCGGCAGTCCAGCCGCACCGGCGAATCGGGTGGGCCGCCTCGCGGCGGTTCCACCCGCACTTCGGCGCCGGAGACGCGCCTGAGCCGCCAGCCCATGCGCTCGAGGGCTCCCGAGAAGGCGGCGATGTCCTCGGCTTCGAGCAGGTTCTCGATCGTCGCGGGCCGCTGCCCGATCAACGCCAGGTTCAGCGCCCGATGCGAAATGCTCTTCGAACCCGGAGGCTCGACGACTCCCCCCACACGGTCGGCGCGCCGAACCGGATAGGGGTCCGGCAGGGACTCACTCAACCCAGCCACAGCAACTTCCTGTCGTCGAACCAGGCATTTGCGATCCAGACCTCGCCGCCGCCCTGGAGCCACCTCCGCGCGGCGTGGAAGTGTCCGAGCAGGAGCACGTCGTGGCCCTCAGCGAGACGGCGGGCGGCGTAGCGCCGGATGACTCCCTCCGGGATCCGCTTCTTGTGCTCCAGGTTGGTGCCAGCCAGTCCCCGCTCTGTCGAAGTCACGAGCCGGCGGCTGAGCCCGGACGGCAACCGGAAGGCCAACCACCGGCTGACCGGGTTCTTCGACAGCCTGCGCCAGCAGCGGTAGCGCCAGTCGCGCCGATTCAACCTGTCGCCGTGAACGGCGAGGTATCTCGCTCCGCCCGCCTCGAAGCGGACTTCAAGGCCATAGTCGTCGAAGAGATCGTCGTACACGCCGCCCGCGAGGAAGAAATCCCGGTTCCCCTCCACGTAGGAAACCCGGATTCCGCGCCGCCTCAGATCCCGGATCACGGGCGCGAGCAGCCGCACCTCCGGGGTCTCGAACCGACGCGAACCGATCCAGAGATGGAACAGGTCGCCGAGAAACAACACCCGTGCACAGTGCGCGGGCTCGAGCGCCCGGAGCTGATCAGCCAGCTCCTCGCCGCTCCCCCCGGGGCCGCCCAGGTGCGCGTCGGCGACCACAACGACAGACATTCGATCACCTCTAGACGATCGTCAACGTCGGTCGAGAGGAGGCCAGTTCCATGAGCCGGCGCTCAACCGCCCCGACGATGTCCTGGAAGATGCCGGCATGCGGCCCGTCGGGCGCCGAGACGACGATCGGCACACCGGCGTCGCTGCCCCGCACCAGCGCGCCGTCCAGCGGAATCACCCCCAGGACTTCGCAGTCGAGCAGCTCCGCGGTGCGCGTAACGCCTCCCCGCTTGAAGATGTCCGTCGTCTCGCCGCAATGGGGGCAGACGAAGGTGGACATGTTCTCGACCATGCCCAGCACCGGAACCTCGACCTTGCGGAACATGGCAAGCCCCTTGCGCGCGTCGATCAAGGCCACGTCCTGGGGTGTCGAGACGATCAGGGCGCCGGACAGGGGCAACTTCTGCGAGAGGGTGAGCGCCGCATCCCCGGTGCCGGGAGGCAGGTCGAGCAGCAGGTAGTCGAGTTCGCCCCAGTCCACGTCGCCCAGCAGTTGGCCGAGCGCCTTCATCACCATCGGTCCCCGCCAGATCACCGGCGTATCCGGATCGAGGAGGAAGCCGAGCGACATGACGCGCACGCCGTAGCGCTCGAAGGGCTGGATCTTGCCCTCCACGATCTCGGGCCGGCGGTTGATGCCAAACATCAGCGGGATCGATGGGCCGTAGATGTCCGCGTCGAGCAACCCGACCCGCAGCCCGGCGGCCGCCATCGCCACGCTCAGGTTCGTCGCCACGGTCGACTTGCCGACACCGCCCTTCCCGCTTGCCACCGCCACGACATGGGAGACTCCCGGCAGGAGGGACGGGTCGCGCGCCGTGGCCGGAGCGGGACCTGTCGCCACCTCCAGCGAAACCTGCACGTTCGATACGCCGTCGAGCGAGCCCACGGCATCGACGATGCGGCGCCGGATCTCCTTGGCGGCGCCGGCGTCGCGGGTCGGCACACGCAGATCGACCACCACGTCGCCACCGCTCACACCGACCCGTTGCACGAAACCGAACGAGACGATGTCGCGCTTCATGCCCGGGAAGGTGATCGTCCGGAGGCACTCGCGGACCCTGTTCTCGATCGCTTCAGCCATCACCTTCCCCCGCAGTCTCAAGACCTGTCAACCGGCCAACGCGCCGCTCGACATCGAGCATGAACGTCCTCCGCCCCCGTACTCCCACGCTCGCCGGGTCGAGCACCTCGCCGAAGGACACATCGACGGTGGCCGGCCGCACGACCAGTGCTCCCTTGGGCCGGATGCGCCCGGTGCCCCGGATGCCGATCGGAGCGACCGGGGCCCGCCCCTTGAGAGCCAGCAGGAACCCGCCGCGCTTGAACGGCCTCATCCGGGGACCGGAACTACGGGTTTCTTCAGGGAACACGGCCACGGAAACTCCCGCGGCCAGCAACTTCGAAGCCGCGGCGAACGTTTCGCCGGCGCGGCTCCGGTCGACGCGATCGACCTGGACGAATCCCGCCGCCCTGAGACCCCAGCCGAAACCCGGCACCCGGAACAGGCTGCGCTTGGTCAGGAAGCGCACCGGCGAGTCCAGAATCGCGAGCAGGGCCGCAACGTCGTACAGGCTCCTGTGGTTTGCCATGTACACCAGCGGACGGCCGTCGGTTGCCGCGCGCCAGGCCGCGTGGTCGCCGCCCGCGTAGTTGAGACGCAGACGGACGCCGCCGGCCACCAGGAGGCCCCGAGCCCAGAGCCGCGCCATCAATCCGGCCCAGTCACGGCCTGGCAGCCAGGAGGCGATGGCCACCGCAGCCCCCATCACGGCGCTGCCGAAGACCAGGTACAGGTTGCCGGTGACGGTTGCCACAGCCACCGCCCACACCGGCGGCTGCGACGCCGACGGCCCAGGGGCCTTCCCTTCCACCAAGCGCGATGCCTCGCCCAAGTACGAGCTCGGGCCATGTTCCGAGCCTGCGGCAGTAGGATTCCGGTTCGACAAAGTTCTGCTCAGCGCTGTCAGGAGGGGAAGCTAACACCAAGCACGCGCCGCGAGCACGACAAGCGCAAAGAAGCTGCCCCGTAGGTTGATGCAACAAGCTGCACCCAAGATTCTCTTCGATTTTGCGGCCCCGCTGCGCCATGTCGGCGCGGTGTCGCTGCTGGCCGGTCGAGGTCTGACGGCCTTGGCCAGGCCACCTTACGAGTTCCGGTCATGGCTTCATCAGATGGAACATCTCGGCGTCAGTTCGCTCGGGGTGGCCGCGGTCACCACCCTGTTCACCGGCATGGTACTGGCCCTGCAGACCGCGTACAGCCTGCCGGAACTGGGGGTCAAGTACTACATCGGAAGCGTGGTCTCCAAGTCGCTGACCCGGGAACTCGGACCGGTACTCGTCGCGCTCATCGTCGGCGGTCGGATCGGTTCCGGCATGACCGCGGAACTGGGCACCATGAAGGTCACCGAGCAGGTCGACGCGATGCGCTCCATGGCAGCCGATCCGGTCAAAAAACTGGTGGTGCCGAAGCTCGCCGCCAGCCTGATCATGCTGCCCGTGCTCACCATCCTGGGCGACTTCCTGGGCATCCTCGGCGGCCTGTTCATCGCCACGAACCAGTTGAACCTGTCCTACGGCCTCTACACCAACGACGTCCTCCAGGCCCTGACCCTGGGCGATGTACTGAACGGTCTGGGCAAGTCGGTGTTTTTCGCCTGTTTCATCGCTGTCATCGGCTGCTACAACGGCCTGAACGCAACCGGCGGCGCCGAGGGCGTGGGGCGCGCCACCACCAGGACCGTCGTCTGGGCATCGATCATGGTGCTGGTATCTGACTTCTTTCTGACCAAGCTGTTTCATGTCCTTGCCTGACCCGGCGACACAAACCAGCCGCGACGAACCGCTCTATGTCGTCCGTGGGCTCTGCCGTCGATTCGGAGACCGCGCCGTCCTCGACAGCCTGAGTTTCGACGTCATGCGCGGCGAGTGTCTGGTCGTTCTCGGCCGTTCCGGGTCCGGAAAGAGCCTCACCCTGAGGCAGCTCAACGGACTCGACGACGCCGAGGCCGGCGCAGTGCTGTTCGAGGGAACGGATCTCGTCCAGTTGACCGAACGCCAGTTGTACCCGCTGCGGCGGCGGATCGCGATGCTGTTCCAGTCGGCGGCCCTCTTCGACTCGATCGACGTGCTCGAGAACGTCGCCTTCCCTCTCCGCGAGCACAACCGGTTGAGCGAGGAGGAGATCCGCGAGCGCGTGGCCGGCGCCCTGGCGTGGGTGGGCTTGTCCGGGATCGAAGACCGCATGCCGGCAGCCCTGTCCGGCGGCATGAAGAAGCGGGTCGCGCTCGCTCGCTCCCTGGTTCAAGAACCCGAGGTCGTCCTCTTCGACGAGCCGACGGCGGGCCTCGATCCCGTCACCGCGGCGACGATTTGCAGTCTGATCCGAAGCACCCAGAGAGAGTTCGGCACGACTTCCGTCGTCGTCACCCACGACCTGCGGCTGGCTCGCTTCGTGGGCGACCGGGTAGCTCTCCTGGACGGAGGCCGGTTCCGCTTCATCGGCACCTGGGAGCAGGCCGAACGAAGCACGGATTCGGCGCTCAGGGCGTTCCTGGAAGGTCGACAACCGTCAGCACAGGAGGACATCGATGCAGCGTGACTCGAACACAGCCAAGGTGGGGCTGACCGTGCTGGGCGCGCTCGTCGTCCTGGCCGGCTTCATCCTCGCCATCGGCGATCAGAGCTTCCTGTTCCGGGCCAGCAACACCTACCGCATCATGTTCCCCAACGCCGCGGGCCTGGCGGAGGACAACCCGGTCCAGTTGAACGGCGTCACCGTCGGGAAGGTGGACCGCATCCTGCTGAGCGAGCGGCCGGAAAGCGAGATGCTGGAAGTGCGAATCAGCGTCGAACGCCGGTACGCGAATCGACTGCGCCGCGACTCCCTGGCCCGGATCAAGACTCTGGGACTGCTCGGCGACAAGTACGTCGAGATCACCTCGGGCTCCCCTGGCGCGGTGCTCCTCAACCCAGGCGAAGAGATCCCTGCCGCCCCGCCCACCGATGTCGACGATCTGATTGCCAGTGGCGCCGACGTGGTCGATTACGTGGTCTCGACCGCGCAGTCTCTGTCGACCATCCTGACCCGCATGGAGCGGGGCGAAGGGCTGCTCGGCGAGCTGGTCGCCGAACGCGAGGGCAAGCGGATCACCGACACGGTGATCCGGACCCTGGAATCGGTCGAGCGCCTGACCAACCAGGTCGAGGCCGGCGAGGGAGTGCTCGGCCGCCTGCTGACGGACGAAGAGATGGGCGACCAGCTCGCTTCGTCCCTGGACAGCATCGACGAGACCCTGACCCTGCTGCGGGAAGGCGACGGTCTGGCGCCGGCGCTGCTCCACGACGCCGAGCTGAAGACCCGGTTCGAATCGACCATGGCCGACACGGAGGTCGCCGCCGCCGATCTGCGCGCCATCGCCGCGGACCTGCGCAGCGCCGACGGGCTGCTGCCCCGACTGCTAAACGACGAAGAACTCGGTGAATCGCTGACAACCGAGGTGGAGCAACTACTGCAGCGCCTGAACTCCACGCTGGAGCAGGTCTCCGAAGGCGACGGCACCGCGGCCAAGCTGATCAACGATCCCGCGATCTACGAGGCGCTCGACGATCTGGTGGTCGGCATCAACGAATCGAAGCTCCTGCGCTGGCTGGTCCGCAACCGCCAGAAGGCGGGGATCAAGAAGCGCTACAAGGAAGCACAGGACGTGGCCCAGGACTCCGGGTCGGGCCCGTCGGAGGAGGACCGATGATCGTCTGCGCCCGCTGCGACCAGGAACGGGAAGCGCTGGGCGATCCGCCGCTTCCCGGTTCCCTCGGCGAGGAAATTGCCGCCCGCGTCTGCGCCGGCTGCTGGGACGAATGGACGGCGATGGAGATCAAGGTGATCAACGAACTGCGCCTGAACTTCATGGAACCGGAAGCCCAGGCGACCCTTTCCCGCCACATGAAGGACTTCCTCTTCCCGGCCGACGCCGACCCCGCCGGACAGCTCGACTTCGACGCAATCGGCGAAACGGGCTAGCCGCCCTGGGTGCGCCGGTAGCTTGCACCCTGGCCCCGGGTCTCGGTCACCGTGACCTCCACGACCTCTACCCGGTCTCGAAGGTGCGCCCACCGGTCCCGGAGGCGCAGCCAGAGCAGCCGCGCGAGCGCCTCGACCGTGACATTGGCCACGGGCAGCAGGACGACCTCGGACGACGGGAACTCGTAGCGCCGCGAGCCGAACACCGCCGTCACCGTCTCGCCGTGCTGAGCGAGTTCGAGGTGCGGGCAGTTTCCCGGCAGCAGGATCTTCTCGTCCAGGACGGCGCACTGGGCGCGGAGCTCCCGCTTCGCCGTGGCGACGGGAACCAGGAACTCGAGCGCGTCCACCTCCGGCCCGCTCAACTCCACCGTGACCCGGTAGTTGTGACCGTGGAGCGGTTCCGCTTCACCGTCGCCGAAGATGGTGAAGTGGGCCGCGGAGAACTTGAAGTCCTCCTTGCCGAGGAGTAGCGAGAACGTGGCGGACACGGGCTGATCGTAACGTCCAGCTCGGGTCCGCGACCCTGCCGGCCGGGATCCGGCCGCTTGGCGGCCGCTCGTCCGGCGCTAGCGCCAGGGGCGGTGCGGCTCCCTGATCCGGCGGATCATCTGTCGACGGCGGTTGGCCGGGTCGCTCGGATCGTTGGAGAACAGCCGCATCACATCACCGTCGCGTGCGAAGCGGTACCGGCGCGCCGGCTTCTTGCCGTTCAGTCCCTTGGCTGCGCTCTTCGGGTACGTCCAGAGTTCGATGTCCGGGTCATCGATGTCGCGGTGCTCCTCCCACTCCGTCTTCTCCGGCTCGCCGAACAGGACATAGACCATGCCGCGATCCGTTCGCCGGCCGAGCAGGCCCGATTCCGAGTACCGCTTGTCGGCCTCGGCAGCCCGCAGCTCGAACTGCCGCTTGAGCGCGCCGGCTCTTCGGCTCCAGAACTGCTCGACGAAGGCTTCCGCCGCCTCGTCCGACTCGATCAGAAGGAAGAGGGTCCGCTCTTCCTCGTCGGCGAGCTGGCCGACTGGTCCCACCATCCAGCGCGTATGGCCGGGCCCCAGGAAGGGGTTGATCAGGTCGTCCGGATGAAGCCGCTCGAGACTGTCGGCAGCCGTCGCCGCGGAGGCCGCGCCCAGAACCAGCGCCAGGGCCAGGGCCGCCGGGCGCCGCACCGTCAACGGCCCTTCAAGAGATCCAGGAACTCCTCCCGGATCGGCCGCTCGTGGAAGATGCCCCGGAGCGCGGACGTGACCGTCATGGCGCCGGACTTCTCCACGCCGCGCATCTCGACACAGAGGTGACGGGCCTCGATCACGACCATCGCGCCGCGCGGTCGGAGTTCCCCTTCCACAAAGCTGACCACCTGCTCGGTGAGCCGCTCCTGGAGCTGCGGCCGCTTGGCGTAGAACTCGAGAATGCGCGCGAACTTGGACAGCCCAAGGATCTTGTCGCCCGGCACGTAGGCGATGTGCGCGTGGCCGTAGAAGGGCACCAGGTGATGCGAACACATGGAGTAGAAGGGGATGTTCTTCTCCATGACCATGGCGCGGTAGTTCTCGTCGTTCGGGAAGGTCGTGACCCGCGGTTGCGACCCCTGGTCGAGACCGCGGAACATCTCCAGGTACATTCTGGCCACCCGCTCGTCGGTGGTGCGCAGATTCGGGTCGTCCAGATCGAGGCCGAGTTCGACGAGCACGTCGCGGACGCGCTCCGCGAGACGCTCCACCCGCTTGGCGTCCGGGATCGCCGCCGCAAGCTCCTGCTGCCTCCGCTCGCGTGCCGCAGTCGTTCCCAGAGGCTCCAAAACACGCATTGGCGCATGCTACCGTAGGCCGTCCCAGACAACTACGGAGCTGAGCTTCAAATGAGCCGAGTCACGATCGAATACTGCGTGATGTGAAACTACCGTCCCCGAGCCGCCGGTCTGGCGGCTCAGTTGAAGGAACGGTTCGACTTCGATTCGGAGCTGGTGGACGGCAGCGGCGGTGTGTTCGAAGTGGCCTTCGACGGCCGACCAGTGTTCTCGAAGAAGAAACTCGGCCGCTTCCCCGACAACGGCGAGGTCGAGGCCGCGGTCGCGGATCTGCTGTAGAGCCGCCAAGTGCCCTTAGCCCGCGGCGTCAGCCGCGCCGGCGCAACTGGACCACCGTCTCCAGGTGGGCGGTCTGCGGGAAGATGTCGAAGAAAGTGATCGACTCCAGGTCGAAGTCCCGGGTCAGCTCCCCGAGATCCCGCGCCAGCGTCGCCGCATCGCAGGACACGTAGGTCAGCCGGGCCGGCGCGGCCCGCAGCAGGGCCCGGCGGACGTTCCGCGACAAACCGACGCGGGGTGGATCGACCAGTACGCGGTCAAGTCCGGGCGCCAGGCCCTCGCCGCCCGCCTTGCCGTCGACCCAGCTCTCCACCGCCGCCCGCTCGACCCGGCAGTGGCGCAGGCCGTTCAGACGCAGGTTGTTCCGCGCGTAGCGGGCGGCCACCGACTCACCTTCGACCGCCGTCACCGACCCGTAGCGGTCGGCGAGACCGACCGTGAAAAAGCCGACCCCCGCGTAGAGGTCGACCGCCGTCTCGCCCTCGAAGGCGCCCACCGCCGATCGCGCCAGAGTCTCCAGCAATCCCCCGTGGGCCTGGATGAAGCAACGCGCGTCGAACGTGAGCCGACGTCCCAGCAGCTCGATCTCCAGTTCGCCGCCCGGCAGCTCCCCCAGAGGTGGGGCAGCGACCACGGGGCTGTCTTCGCCGAGGCCCTCCGTGGCCAGGCTGAGGCGGCCCGGCGGGGCCTGCCCTGCTTGCGCCGCGTCGTCCAGCAACCGCGGCAGATCGGCCAACCGGGCTTCGAGCGCCGGCGCCAGCACCGGGCAACGGTCGACCTGGACCAGGTCATGGCTGCGGCGACGACGGAAACCGACGCCGATCGGCCCGTCCGCGTTCTGTTCGACGTGGACCTGGGCCCGCAGGCGATAGCCCCACTGCCGGTCCGCGACCGGTTCTTCGACGTGGCAACTCGCAAGCTGAGCCGGATCGATTCCGCCCAGCCGGCGCAGCGTCTCCGTCGCCGCGGCGACCTTGAGGCCGAGCTGCTCATCGTCCTCGATGTGCTGAAGTTGGCAGCCGCCGCAGCGGGCGTAGAAGGGACAGGGAGCTTCCCGCCGCAGGGGGCCGGCTGAGATCACCCGTTCGATCTCAGCGCGGGCGTAGCTCGGCCGGCGTTCGGTGATCCGGGCAAGGACCACATCGCCCGGCGCCGCCCGCGGCACGAAGATCGGCAGATCACGCCAGCGCGCCAGACCGTCACCGCCCAGCACGACCTTCTCGATGGTCAGCTCGAGACGGCTGATTCCCGCCAGCGCGGCGAGGGTTTCCAGCCGTTCAGCCGAGAGAGGCTGTTTCCGCGGTCTCAGGGGATCGACCCTCGCCCCAGAATCCCTCGGCAACGCCTCGGTATTCTGGCCCAACCCATCCTCGCTAGGAGGCTGCGCGTTTGAACTCACTTCGTTCCGTTCCTCTCGCGCAGCCTCCTAACCATCCTGGCCGCCGCTATGGCGCCGTCCGTGCGCCCAGGTCGGATCCCGGTTCGCGAACTCGTCCAGTTCGCTCGGCACCTCGACCAGTGTGCGGCTCAACTCCGGGTCGCACACGTCGTTCTCGCACTCGAAGACGTACACGTTCCAGTCGTCCCGGCGGCGGTACGCGCACAGTGTCTGGTAGGTGTCGCAGTGACCGCACTTGATCGAGAGGTTGCGGATGTTGACCACAGCGTGAACGAACCTCCTGCGGGCTGCCGGGGCTCCGGCAGCTCAACCTGATCCGACCGCGCGCGCTTCCTCGATCGCGCCCCTCACCACGCTCGCCCCGGTCACACCGACGGCGATGTAGGACACCTCCCCGAGCGGGTTGAGCACCAGAAGCGTGGGCAAACCGGAAAGCTCCGCGCCGCGCATCACTTCTTCCTCGGGGTCGAGCAGCACTGGATAGCCGAACGGCTTCTCGTCGACGTGCCTCTGAACCGTTTCCAGATCCTCACCCGTGTTCAGCGCCAGGAACGTCACGCCCTGGTCGGCGTACTCCGCGTGCAGCCCCTCCAGGATCTTGGCCTGAACGTCGCATGGCTTGCACCAAGTCGCCCAGATGTCGACCACGACGATATCGCCACGCAGATCCGGTGGGCCCAGACGCGAGCCGTCCAGGGTGTCGAGCTGGAAGCTCGTGAGGATCGGATCGAGTTCCGAGACATCCGGCGCCGTCGGCGCGTTGAGCCCGACGAAGACGACGAACGCTGCCGCCACAACGCCCAAAGCCACCAGCAGCCCAATTGCAAGACCTCTTGTCACCCGGGCAGCCTACCAGCCTTGGCAGGGTCACCGGTGCTGGAACCGACCGCTCGCGGAGCTCAACTGCAGCCGCTGGTGGAGCCGCAGTTCATGCACTTGTAGCAACTGCCGTTGCGCACCATGATCGAGCCGCACTCGTGGCAGGACGGCGCGTCCTGCTGCAACAGGAACGTGACCGGGGCCAGTTGGCCGGCGCCCCTTCCTGTTGCGGCCTCTTCCGCGGCCGTGCCGTTCGTCTTCTCGGCTTCCTTGGCCTCCGCTCGCGTGTCTGCGCGATGGATCACCCCCGCAACCTCCTGCGCCTCGGGCGACAGGAACTTCGACGCCAGCCAGCGGAAGATGTAGTCCATGACCGACTTCGCCATCGGGATCTCGGGGTTCTTGGTGAATCCCGAGGGCTCGAAGCGGCTGTGCGTGAACTTGTCTACCAGAATCTGGAGCGGCACGCCGTACTGGAGCGCCACCGACACCGCCTGGGCGAAGGAGTCCATCAGACCGGAAATGGTCGACCCTTCCTTCGCCATGAGCAGGAAGATCTCGCCCGGCAGACCGTCCTCGTACAGGCCGACGGTGACGAAGCCCTCGTGGCCGTTGATGGAGAACTTGTGGGTGATCGCCCGCCGCTCGTCGGGCAGGCGGCGGCGCGAGACGCCGGCCGCTATGCGGGCAAGGGCGGCGGCCCGCAGATCGTCACCGTCGGCCGGCGCGTCGCTCGTGGTCGACAGGGGCTGCGAGCGCTTGCAGCCGTCCCGGTAGATCGCCACCGCCTTCAGGCCCAGCTTCCAGCCCTCGATGTAGGCCTCTTCGATCTCCTCCGCGGTCGACTCCTCCGGCATGTTGATCGTCTTGCTGATCGCTCCGGAGATGAACGGCTGCGCCGCCGCCAGCATGCGCAGGTGTCCGAGATGATGAATCGAGCGCGAGCCGCTGGCCGGTTTGAAGGCGCAGTCGAAGACCGGCAGGTGCTCGTCGGCGAGATAGGGCGCGCCCTCGATCGTGTCGTGGTCGTCGATGTACTCGACGATCTGCTGGATCTCCGATCTCTCGTAGCCCAGCCGCTCCAGCGCCAGGGGCACGGTGCGGTTGACGATCTTGATCATGCCGCCGCCGACCAGCTTCTTGTACTTGACGAGCGCGATGTCGGGCTCGACCCCGGTCGTGTCGCAGTCCATCATGAAGGCGATCGTGCCGGTGGGCGCGAGCACCGAGATCTGGCTGTTGCGGATGCCGTTGCGCTCGCCCAGTTCGACCACGCCGTCCCACGACTTCTTGGCCGTGTTCAGGAGCTCGAGCGGCACGTGGGCCGGGTCGATCTCCCGCAGCGCGGCGCGGTGCTTGTCCATCACTCTCAGCATCGGCGCCCGGTTCTTCTCGAAGCCCTCGAACGGACCCTTGACGGCCGCGATCCGCGTGGACTGGACGTAGGACGCACCCGACATCAGAGCCGTGATGGCGCCGGCGTAGTCGCGGCCGGTCTCCGAGTCGTAGGGGAGGCCACGAGCCATCAGCAGGGCGCCCAGGTTCGCGTAGCCGATACCGAGCGGCCGGTAGGCGTGGGAGTTCTCCTCGATCCTCGGCGTCGGGTAGCTCGCATTGTCGACGATGATCTCCTGCGCCGTGATCACGATCTCGCAGGCGTGCCGGAACGACGCCGTGTCGAAGCCGGCGCCCGGATCGTAGAACCGCATCAGGTTGAGCGACGCCAGGTTGCAGGCGGTGTCGTCCAGGAACATGTACTCGCTGCACGGGTTGCTGGCGTTGATCCGGTCCGTGTTCGGGCACGTATGCCAGTGGTTGATCGTCGAGTCGAACTGCATCCCCGGATCGCCGCAGACCCAGGTCGACTCGGCGATCAGTTGCAGCAATTCCGCCGCCCGGTGGCTGTTCATGGGCCGGCCGTCGGTGACCGCGGTCGTCGTCCATTCCGCGTCGTCCACTACCGCCTGCATGAACTCGTCGGTGGCGCGCACCGAGTGGTTCGCGTTCTGGTAGAAGATCGAGTCGTAGGCGCCGCCGGGGACGTTGAAGCCCGCGTCGTAGCCGGCCTCGATCAGGGCCCAGGCCTTGCGCTCCTCGACCTCCTTGCAGCCGATGAACTCCACGATGTCAGGGTGATCCGCATCCAGGATGACCATCTTCGCGGCGCGCCGGGTCTTGCCGCCGCTCTTGATCACGCCGGCGAAGGCGTCGAAGCCGCGCATGAACGACACCGGCCCCGATGCCGTGCCGCCGCCGGCCAGGGTCTCGGCGGAGGAACGCAGCGCGGACAGGTTGCTGCCGGTTCCGGAACCGAACTTGAACAGCATGCCCTCGGTCTTGGCCAGACCGAGGATCGACTGCATCGTGTCCTCCACGGAGTTGATGAAGCACGCCGAACACTGCGGGCGCTCCTCGATTCCGACGTTGAACCACACAGGCGAGTTGAAGCAGGCGTACTGGTGGAGGAGGATGTGCGTCAGCTCCGCGTGGAAGGACTCGGCGTCCGCCTCGGACGAGAAGTAGCCGCCCTCGCGCCCCCATGCCGCGATCGTGTCCGCCACCCGGGAAATCAACTGCCGGACGCTCGACTCGCGCTGGCCTGAGCCCAACTGGCCGCGGAAGTACTTCGAGGTGACCACGTTCGTCGCGGTCTGCGACCAGGCCTTCGGCACCTCGACGCCGAACTGCTCGAACACGGACTCGCCCTTCTCGTTGGCAATCACCGCGTCGCGGATGTCCCACTCGACGCAGTCGAAGGGATGGACGCCGGGCTCGGTGTACCGCCGCTCGATGGTCAGACCGGTAGGGCTCGAGGCGACCGGGAGCGGACCGGCGGCGGCGCCACGGGTCCACGCCGGCGCTCCCGCCGCCGGCGCAGCCAGCACTTCGCGGTCCGTCCCTCCCGTCGTTCCTCCCCTGTTCCAGTTGCCGCCACCAGCGTCCGCCATAGGTCCTCTCCCTTCGGTGTTCTCAAGCTCCGGCGTCAACGCAGTCGGACTGGTGCGCGGGCTGTTCCGCGCTGCTCGTCAGCGTAGTGCCATGCTTGGGACGTGTGAACTTCCAGTGAAGTCAGAAGCTCAGTCTATTCGCTCTCCTAGTCGAACATGTGGTGGTTGTCAAGGGGTGAACGTACAAGATATGGCGCTCCATCCGTCTATGCAGCTTCATCGATAAGCAGGGAGGAAGCTGCGGAGAGGCCCGCTGAAACCCTGCGGATTCGAGGCGGCGATAAGCTCATCTTCGTGACTACGCGTACGACCAGCTCGGACTTGGAGTTGCCGGCATTCTTCGGCCCCGGCGATATCCCGGCCGACGGCGACGGCGTTCCGCCACCCGGCTCGTTCCCCTTCACCCGCGGCCTCTACGAAGACATGTACCGCAAGCGGCTGTGGACGATGCGCCAGTACGCCGGCTACGCCAGCGCGACGGAATCCAACCGCCGCTACCGCTACCTGCTCGACCAGGGGACGACCGGCCTCTCCGTCGCCTTCGACCTGCCCACCCAGATCGGCTTCGACTCGGACGCAGCGGCCGCGCGCGGCGAGGTGGGACGGGTCGGCGTCGCGATCGACAGCATCGACGACATGAGGACGCTGTTCGACGGCATCCCGCTCGGCCGGGTGACGACCTCGATGACGATCAACTCGACGGCGGCGATCCTGCTGTCCATGTACCTGGCCGTCGCGGAAGAGCAGGGCGTTCCGTGGTCGGCGATCGGCGGGACGGTCCAGAACGACATCCTCAAGGAGTACATCGCCCGCGGGACCCACATCTACCCGCCGTCCCACTCCTTGCGGCTGGTCACGGACCTGATCGCGTTCTGCTCCGAACACGTGCCGCGGTGGAACCCGATCTCCATCTCCGGCTACCACATCCGCGAAGCGGGTTCGACCGCCGCCCAGGAAATCGCCTTCACCCTCGCGAACGCGCTCTGCTACGTCGATCTGGTGCTGGCCCGCGGCCTCGACATCGACCGCTTCGCTCCCCGGCTGTCCTTCTTCTTCAACGCCCACAACAACTTTCTGGAAGAGGTCGCGAAGTTCCGCGCCGCCCGCCAGCTCTGGGCCGAACTGGTCCGCGAGCGCTACCAGCCACGCAACGAACGTTCCTGCTGGCTCCGCTTCCACACCCAGACCGGCGGTTCGACCCTCACCGCCCAGCAGCCCGAGAACAACGTCGCCCGGGTCGCCATCCAGGCGCTGGCAGCGGTCTGCGGAGGCACCCAGTCGCTGCATACGAACGGCGCCGACGAAGCCCTCGGCCTGCCCACCGAAACGTCGGCGCGCGTCGCGCTGCGCAGCCAGCAGATCGTCGCCCACGAGACGGGGGTGACCGACGTCGCCGACCCGCTGGGCGGTTCCTGGGCCGTCGAAGCGCTGACCGCCAAGCTCGTAGACCAGGCGCGAGGAATGATCGAACAGATCGAGGAGCTCGGCGGCGCCGCCCAGGCCATAGAAGAGGGGTACCAGCAGAACGAGATCGCCAACGCCGCCTACCGCCATCAACTGGCGGTCGAGTCGAAGGGCACTGTGATCGTCGGCGTCAACGCCTACACCCAGGACGAGTCAGGGGATGCCCAGTTCCTCGCCGTCGACGCCGCCGCCGAAGCGCGGCAGGTCGAACGCGTGCGCCGCGTACATGAAGAGCGGGACACCTCGGCGGCCACCGCGGCCCTGGACCGCCTGCAGCAGGCGGCGGGCGGAGAAGGCAACCTCGTGCCGCTGATCCTCGACTGCGTCCGGCAACGCGCCACCCTGGGCGAGATCTCCGACCGGCTGCGGGCGGTCTGGGGCGAGTACGAGCGGTGAAGTCGGCCTACGAGAGGGCGCTCGAGAAGCTGGAGAGCAAGGGCATCGCAGCGCCCCGGCAGGACGCCCTGGACGAGAACCAGCGCCGGCGCATCGAAGACGAACGGAGTCGCCACCAGGCGAAGCACGCCGAACTCGAGATCCTCCACCGCAAGAACCTGTCCCCCGATCCGGCCAAGCGGTTCCAGGAAGAAGAGAACTACCGCGCCGAGAAGCGACGCCTCTCGGACCGGCTGGAATCGAAAATCGAGCGCATTCGTCGCGGCGACTGAGCCCGGGGCGCCTAGCGGCCGGCCAGGGTCGGGGTTTGAAGCTCCTGCAGACTCGTCACCTGCATGCGGCTGCCGCGCAGCGCCTCGATCGCGTCGACCGCCGCCATCGCCCCCGAGATCGTGGTCACGCAGGGAATGTCGAACTTCAGCGCGGTGGTGCGGATCTCCATGTCGTCCGCGAACGACTCGCCGCCCAGGGGCGTGTTCACGATCAGGCTGACATCGCCGTTGATCAGGTGATCCACAACGTGCGGGCGGCCCTCCGCGAGCTTGTTCACCCGCCGCGTCTCGATCCCGCGCGCGCCGAGGTAGGCGGCGGTACCGGCAGTGCACAACAGTTCGAAGCCGAGATCCCGCAGCCGCTCCGCCACCTTGAGCAGCGCCTTCTTGTCCCGGTCGTGGACCGAAAGGAACGCCGCGCCGCTGTCCGGCAGCGCATGGCCGGCACCCAGCCACGCCTTGGCGAAGGCGCTGCCGAACGAACGCCCGATGCCCATCACCTCGCCGGTCGACTTCATCTCCGGGCCGAGCACCGGGTCGACGCCGTGGAAACGGTCGAAGGGGAAGACGGGCACCTTGACGAAGAACCGGTCGACCGGCGGTTCGGCAATGAGGCCGATCTCGTCGAGAGTCTCGCCGACCATGACCCGGGTCGCGATCTGCACCAGGGGCAGGCCGACCGCCTTGGCGATGAAGGGCACCGTACGCGAGGCCCTTGGGTTGACTTCCAGCACGTACACCTGGCCGCCGTAGATGGCGAACTGCACGTTCATCAGGCCGACGACACCCATCCGCAGCGCCAGCCGCACCGCGATGTCGCGCATGCGATCGAGGTCGGGTTCACTCACCCGGTACGGCGGCAGCACCGCCGCCGAGTCGCCCGAGTGGATGCCGGCCTCCTCGATGTGCTGCATGATGCCGCAGACCACAGCGCGCTTGCCGTCCGAAACCAGGTCGACATCGACCTCGAAAGCGTCCTCGAGGAAGCGGTCGAGAAGCACCGGCCGTCCGGGCGAGATGTCCGCGGCCCGGCGCATGTAGCCCCGCAGCGTGGGTTGGTCGTAGCAGATGGACATGGCCCGCCCGCCGAGCACGTAGCTCGGGCGCACGACCACCGGGTAACCGATCTCGTCCGCCACGCTGCAGGCCTCGTCCAAAGACACGGCGGAGCCGTTCGCCGGCAGCAGAATGTCCTCTTCCGCGAGCAGATCGCCGAAGCGCCGGCGATCCTCAGCCAGGTCGATCGCCTCCGGCGAGGTGCCCAGGATGTTCACACCCGCGGCCTCCAGGCTGTGCGCGAGCTTGAGCGGCGTCTGGCCCCCGAGCTGGACGATCGCGCCGAGCGGCTGCTCGCGGCGATAGATCGCCATCACGTGCTCCAGCGTCAGCGGTTCGAAGTACAGCCGATCCGACGTGTCGTAGTCGGTCGAGACGGTCTCCGGGTTGCAGTTGACCATGATCGTCTCGAAACCGGCCCGCCGCAGCGCGAAGGCGGCGTGAACGCAGCAGTAGTCGAACTCGATCCCCTGGCCGATCCGGTTCGGCCCCGAGCCGAGGATCATCACCTTCTTCCGGTCGGTGGGCAGCGCCTCGTCCTCCACGCCGGGTGTCGAGTAGAGGTACGGCGTGATCGCCGAGAACTCCGCGGCGCAGGTGTCGACCCGCTTGAAGACGCGGTCCATGCGCCGTTTCGTGATCTCCTGCGCCACCAGGTTCTCCTCGCTGCCGAGCAGCGAGGCGAGGCGCTGATCACTCAGGCCGCTCAGCCGGGCGCGCCGCAGAAGCGGATCCGGAACCGAGCCGAGATCCCAGCAGGCGAGCTCCGCCTCGCACTCCATGATCGATTCGATCTCGCGCAGGAACCACGGGTCGATGCTGGACGCGGCGGCGACCTCTTCCACCGTCCAGCCCTGGCGCAGCGCGGCGAAGACCGCGAACAGCCGCTGCCAGTTCGGGGTGCTGAGCCGCCGGCGCAGACTGACCGGATCGCTGACCAACTCTTCCTGCCGCGGCCACGCGGCGTCCAGCTCCAGGCCGCTCAGGCCCTTCATCAGCGCCTCGCGGAAGTTGCCGCCGATGGCCATCACCTCGCCCACCGACTTCATCGACGTGCCCAGGGCGCCGTCGGCGCGCTCGAACTTCTCGAACGCCCAGCGCGGGATCTTGACCACCGTGTAGTCCAGGGTCGGCTCGAAGGCGGCGAAGGTCTTGCCGGTGATGTCGTTGGCGATCTCGTCCAGGGTGTACCCCACCGCCAGTTGAGCCGCGATCTTGGCGATCGGAAAGCCGGTCGCCTTGGAAGCCAGGGCCGAACTCCGCGACACCCTCGGGTTCATCTCGATGACCACGCGCCTTCCGGTCCCGGGCTCCACCGCGAACTGAATGTTCGAGCCCCCGGTCGCGACGCCCACCTTCCGGATCACCGTGAAGGCGTCGTCGCGCATGTCCTGGTACTCGGCGTCGGACAGGGTCTGCTGAGGCGCTACCGTGATCGAGTCGCCGGTGTGCACGCCCATCGGGTCCACGTTCTCGACCGAGCAAACGACGATCGCGTTGTCGGCGACATCCCGCATCACCTCCAGCTCGAACTCCTTCCAGCCCAGGACCGACTGCTCGAGCAGGATGCGCGAAGCCGGGCTCGCCTGCAGGGCGCGGCTGATCACCTCGTCGATCTCGTCGCGGTTGAACACCACGCCGCCCCCCTCGCCGCCCAACGTGAAGCTCGGCCGGACGATGACCGGGAAGCCCAGGCGTTCGATGATCTCCCGCGCCTCCTTGAGCGTCGTTGCGGTGCCGCTCTCCGGCACCTCGAGCCCGGCCTCGACCATGGCCCTCTTGAACAGTTGGCGGTCCTCCCCCAAGCGTAGAGCCTCGACGCCGGCCCCGAGGAGTGTCACGCCGGAGTCCTCCAGCACACCCGACTCGGACAGCGCCAAGGTCAGGTTGATCCCGGTCTGGCCGCCGACGGTCGGCAGCAGGGCGTCCGGCCGCTCCCGCTCGATGATCCGCTCCGCGATCTCGGGCACCAGCGGCTCGACGTAGGTCGCGTCCGCGAACTCCGGGTCGGTCATGATCGTCGCCGGGTTCGAGTTGACCAGGATCACCCGGTAACCCTCCCGGCGGAGCACCCGGCAGGCCTGGGTGCCGGAGTAGTCGAACTCGCACGCCTGGCCTATCACGATCGGCCCGGAACCGAAGATCAGGATCGATTCGATGTCCGTGCGCCTCGCCATGAGCGCGCGGAGTGTACATGCAAGCCGGCCTTCCTCCGGCGGAGAGGAATCTGCAGAAAAGTCACCGGCAGGGTAAACGCTTTGGCCTCCGTTACCGTATAGTTCTCATAAGAGGCGGCACCGAGTCGCCGGCTTCAAGCCCCGACTCCTGCGTCGTCACCTACCGGGTTGCGACTGGACCGCGTCCGCGGCCAGAGGAACTGCAGCCCACCCTCCGGACATCGTCCGGACCTGCCTCAAACTTCAAACCTCCGCGCCGGCGGGTTCAACCCACCGGCGCGCGATTCACACCAGGGAGGGGTTGCTTCCGAGCAACCCCTCCTCCCAATTCAGCTCGGCTACAGCTACTCCCAGCGCAGGGCGCGTGCCGGCTCGACCGCCGCCCCCAGTCTCGCCGGCCACCAGCAGGCGAGCCCCGTCACCAGCAGGCTGAAGCCGGCCACCGCCAGCAGATCCAGGGCCCGCACGTCGAACGGAACGCTGCTGATGAAGTAGATCTCCGCCACGCCCGGATCGAACCGTACGAGTTCGTAGCGGGTGACGATCACGCTGACCAGGGCGCCGAGGCCGAGGCCGAGGACCGTCCCCGCCACCCCCAGGCTCATCCCGCCGAGCAGAAACACGCGTTGCACGCGCCGGGGGCCGAGACCCAGCGCGGCGAGCACCGCGGTGTCCCTCCCCCGCTCCCGGACCAGGACCACCAGCGCGGACGCGATGTTGAACGTCGACACGAGCACGATCAGGCCCAGAATCAGGAACAGGCCCCACTTCTGAAGCCGGAAGGCGGCGAAGATCCCGCGGTTGCTGAGACGCCAGTCGGTCACCAGCGCATCGGCGCCCAGGAGTTCCTCGATCTTCTCCTGCACGTCGGACACCGGGGCGCCGGGCGCCGTCGTCACCTCGAGGACCACCTGGCCTCCCCCAACAGCGACCGCCGTGTCCCGGTGGACGACGGCATAGCTGCGGTCGTACTCGGAGAATCCGGTCTCGAAGGCGCCGGCGATCCGGAGCGTGCGGTAGGCGAATGGGAGTCCGGAAGAACCCGAGGCCACGATCGCCGTCAGGCGCACCAGATCCCCTTCCGACACGCCAAGGGTGCGCTGTAGCTCACCGCCCACGACGATCGCCTCGATCTCCCCATCTCCCCGGGCGAGTTGGCCCTCACTGGCGCCGAACGACGAGGCGCCGGGCACGACACCGCGCGTCCAGACATCGACGCCCACCGGATTGCCGCTGCTCGCGAGCAAACCCTGGCCGGCCACCGTCACGGCGACCGTGCCGGCGCCCGGCAGGGCCCGCAGACGCTCGGCGATCCGGTCCGCGGCCCCCGGGTCCACGGCGGCGTCACCGTGCGGTGAGACGATCAGCGGGCCCGCCTCGAGCAACCGGCTCTGGACGCTGCCGCTGTAGCCGCTCATCAGCGCCATGGAGATGACCATGGCGGCCACGCCCAGGGCGGTCGACCCGAGAGCTGAGCGCGCCGTACCGCTCAGCAGCCGGCTGCGCGCGCCGAGCAGATACCGCGCCGCGATCCACCAGACCACACCGCTCGCACCCCGACTCACTTCGTTTCGTTCCGCGGCGCAGCCTCTTGGTCACAGACCTCCAGGAACTCCCCGAACAGCCGCGCCGCATCGTGCGGTCCCGGCGCCGCCTCCGGGTGGTACTGGACCGAGAAGATCGGTCTCCCGATCGCCTTGAACGCCTCGACCGTGCCGTCGTTCAGATTGACGGCCGCCACCCTGCAGTCGTCGGGAAGGCTGTCCGCGCTCAGCGCGAAGCCGTGGTTCTGGCTCGTGATCGAGATCTGGCCGGTCTCCTCGTCCCGCACCGGCTGGTTGCCGCCGTGGTGGCCGAACTTCAGCTTGAAGGTCTTGCCGCCCAGGGCCAGACCGAGCAGTTGGTGGCCCAGGCAGATGCCGAACACCGGCACCCTGGCCTCGACCAGTTCGCGCACCTCGCCGACGATCTCGCGCAGCGGCGCCGGATCGCCCGGGCCGTTCGACAGCACCACGCCGTCGACGCCCATGGCCAGGCACTCGCTGGCCGGCGTACGCGCCGGCAGCACCGTGACCCGAGCGCCGTGCCGGACCAGGGAGCGCAGGATGTTCTGCTTGACCCCGAAGTCGTAGACCGCGAGCCGGTACTTCTCCTCGCCCTCCGGCGCCATGTCGTAGGCCGCCTCGCAGGTGACTTCATAGACGAGAGCCCGCCCCTCCATCGTCGGCTGCTGCCGCACCTCCTCGATCAACTCCGCATCGGGACGTTCGCAGCTCGTGATCATGCCGCGCATGGCGCCGAGATCGCGGAGCCGGCGCACGGCGGCCCGGGTGTCGATGCCCGCCAGAGTCGGAACGCCGTTCGCCTGCAGATAGGCGCCCAGGTCCGTGTCCCCCAGACCCGAGCGGCGGCTGGTGAACTCGCGGGCGACGAAACCCTCCACCCAGACCCGGTGCGACTCCGCAGCGCCGTCGTAGGCGCCGTAGTTGCCGATGTGGGGCTGGGTCATGATCACGATCTGCCCGCGGTACGAGGGGTCGGTCAGGATCTCCTGGTAGCCCGTCATCGAGGTGTTGAAGACGATCTCCGCGAAGCGACTGCCCTCGACCAGCGCCTCCCCGTGGAAGACGGCGCCGTCCTCGAGAATGAGGCGGCCGCTCACGACGCCGGCTCGGAGAGCTCGACCAGCACGCCGCCGGCGCTCTTCGGATGAACGAACTGGACGGTTGCGCCCTCGGCGCCCGGCCCGGGCCGCTCGCGCAGGAGCTCCACACCGTTCCCGCGCAGGCGTCCGTCGTCCGCGTCGATGTCGTCGCTCTTGAGGCAGAGGTGGTGAATGCCCGGACCCCGGCGCTCCAGGAACCGGGCGACCGGCGAGTCGCTCGACAGCGGTTCCAGGAGTTCGATCCGGCTGCCGCCGCAGGGAATCATCGCGACCCGCACGCCCTCGTGCTCGATCTCTTCGATTCCGGCGACCGACAGGCCCAGCTTCTCGTAGAACGTCCTCGCCTCTTCAATCGACGGCACGGCGATCGCGATGTGGTCCAGAGCGGTGATCATGAAGCTTGTCCTCCGTCTCGCCGGAGTCCGCCGACGAACTCGGCGACCAGCCGTTCCGCAAGGTCGTACGGATCCACACTACGCGGTCCGGCATCTGCGGGCGCCCGATTCTGCTGCGATTCCGGCGCCCCGTCCAGAGCAGCCGGCCGGTCCGGATCCCCCGCTGCCGCGGCAGAGCTGCCGGCTTCGACCGCGTCCATGGCGAGCCGCAGCACGGAGTACCGGTACAGGTCGAGCACACGACGGCGGAAACGGGCCGACCGCCGGGCAGCGATCTCACCGCCGGCCTTCAGCCCATCGAAGCACGCGGAGACCACATCAAGCAGTTCCACCGCCCCTTCACCTGCTCGCGCGACCGTCGAAATCACCGGCGGCCGCCCAGCCCCGGCGCCGCGATCCGGCTCGACGGCGTCCTCGATCGCGCGCCGCGCGGGGCCGGCGCCCGGAAGGTCGCTCTTGTTGACGACGAAGACGTCCGCGATCTCCATCGTGCCGCTCTTGATCGCCTGGACGCCATCGCCCAGACCGGGCGCCACAACGAGCACCACCAGGTCGGAGTTGCGGCGGATCTCCGTCTGGGCCTGCCCCGCGCCCACCGTCTCTACGAGAATCCACGGGAAGCCCGCCGCGTCGAGCAGGTCGACGGCGGCGGCGGCGGCCCGCGCCAGACCGCCCGAAGCGCCGCGCGAGGCCATCGATCGGATGAACACGCCCGGATCCGTCTCCAGGCCGGACATGCGAATCCGGTCGCCGAGCACCGCGCCGCCGGTCAGCGGGCTGGTGGGATCGAACGCCAGCACCGCCACCGGTTCGCCTCGATTCCGGAGCTCCCGGGCCAGGGCGGCCGTCAGCGTGCTCTTGCCGACTCCGGGCGGGCCCGTCAAACCGATGGTCATCGCCTGGCCTGCACGCCGGAACGCCGCCCTTGCCCAAGCGGCCTCGGCCCCGCTCTCGATCGCGGTCAGTGCCCGCGCGAGACGCCGGGTCTGACGCCAGGGCTGCGGTCCATCCAGCCAGGCCTCTCGTTCGCCGTCCGCGGTCACGATCCAAAGCTACCGATGTCGACCGCTCCGTAGTAGTGCCAGAGAATCTCGCGGTAGCTCAGCCCGCGCTGCGCCATGAGGTAGGCGCCGATCTGGCACATGCCGACGCCGTGTCCACGTCCCGCGCCCTCGAACCGCCAACCCGCGACCTCGCCGGCGCCGGTCTCAGCGGCTATCCGGACCAGGTTCTCCGGTACCTCGAGGAGCCAGCGGATGGCTAGACCCCGAACCTCGACCGAGCGCCTTTCGCCGATCAGGTCGAGCCTTACTATCCGGCCCGAGACGCCCCGCTCGAGCACGCTCAGCGAAACCAACCCCAGGCCGGGAAAGCGCTTCTCGACCGCCTCCCGCAGCGAGCCGTGGGACCTCCACACCGACCAGGGCACAGCAGTGGGTTGGCCTCCCACTGCGGGCGTCTCGTGGACCACGAGGGCTGCACGGCCGCCGACGACGTAGGCCCGAACCCGATCCCCGGGCGCCATGGCGAGCGCCCCGACCGGGGCGCCGAGGTCCGTCGGCGAACCGCCGGGCGGCACCTCGGTGGTCAACAGGTCGGCCTCGGGCGCCAGGGGCACCAATCGCCGCACGCCATCCTTGCGCAGTTGCAGCCAGCGACCGTCGATCCGCCCCAGATTCCCGGCCACGACCTTGAGCGCGCCCCTGGACCGCGCCCGATTCACGCGCTCGCTCTGCCGACGCTCCCGCACTCCGCCCCGGCCAAGCGCCTTCAACAGGTGCTGCTCCGGCGTTCCTCCGGCTTTCCCGACCAGCGGCATGACTCCGCCCTCGACGCACGCGACGCCGGCGGGACCGTTTCCAGCCAAACGCGGGAAGACGTTGCCCACAAGTTCCGTGCTGCCGCCGCAACTCGCCGTGAAGAGGGCCATGAGCGGCTCGCCGGACCGGACCAGGACCTCTCCCCGCGTTGCCGCCACCGCCGCGTCCGAGCGCGGATGTTCCGCCTCCAGTCCGCCATAGACCTGGCACAGGGGCGTTGCGCAGATGTCGTAGCCCTCGCCGTCGAACTCGCCGCGATTCCGCACCGCGTAGGTGCGCGCGGCGACTGCCTGCGCCTTGGTCGCTTCGAGCTCCGGGTACAGGTCCGGTCCCAACTCGACCGGCACCACGCCGCGCACGTAGTCCTCGAGCGAAGCGGCGTTCACGACGTTCAAGCCGGCGCGATCGTTCACGAACAGTTCGAGAGCACCCCGGTAGCGGCGGCCGAGAATGCGGACGACGCCCCCGGCCGACTCGAGCCGGAGCCGCCTGCCCGCAATCCGACCGATGCCCTCGACGACGAAGCCGGAATCCTCCAGCACCGCGCCCTCAATCGCGATCCAACTGTCGTCGAACCCCTCGACCCGGAGTCGGCCGCGAGCCTCCTCCGCCTGCTCCCGGCCCGCGTAGCGCCCGACCCGAACCCGGTACAGCCCGGTGGCGGCGTCGAGGACCGAGTCCGCGTCATGGTCCAGCAGTCCCGCAAGCCGGGTGGCCAGCTCCCCTGCCTGCCACCGATCCCGCAGAGCCGCTACCTGGAGCCGGTGAACGCCGGGACTCGCCTTCCCCGGCGCCGGCCGTACGATGAAGCTCCCATCGACCTCATACCGTTCGCCGTCCTCGGCCGCCAACCAGGAGCGTGCTTCGCAGCAACGAGCTTCGAGGCGGTCCAGGTCCGTAGCGAGCCCTACCCGGATCTCCGCCGGCAGCACGATCGGCCCGGGAGCCGGACTCGGGTTGGGGGCCGGCGCCGGCCGTGCCGCGGCAACGAGCAGGCAGGCCAGCGCGGCCGCACCGAAGCCGGCAGCCCACGGCGTCACCTCTTCTCGGGTCGGTCGTTTCATCGCCTACTTCCATACGTTATTGGAAATACGCGAAAGGACGCCCAGGTCGGGCGACAAATCGGGTACGCCGTCGCACCCGGTACCCTACCGGTGCTGGTGGGCCTGGAGTTCGTGCCGATAGTCGCCGACGGCGTCGATGGGGATCGGCTTCGCCATCTGGTGGAGACGGCTGACCAGGCTGGCCGGAACGCGGCCGGCGAGCGTCTGGGCGGCGGGAATGTCCTCGCCGTCGCCCTCGGACGTCAGGTAGTAGTTGCTGGTGAACAGGGTCGGCCGCCTGGCCATGTACCGGCTGTTGATCAGCAGGTAGAGAGTGTCCGAGACGAAGGGCGTCGGCCGCCTCGCGCCGAGCTCGTCGACCACCACGACATCCGCCTCCTGCAGCGGTCGCAGCAGATCGGCCTGGCTCAGATCGGCGCCTTGCTGGAATGTGGCCTGAATGTCCGCGACCAGACTCGTGAAGTCGACGAAACGGCCCCGGACGCCGTACTGCTCAGCGAGTTCGATCAGCACCGCCACCGCGAGGTGCGTCTTGCCCCGCCCGCTCGGGCCCACGAACACCAGGCCCGTCTCGCGCAGGGAGCCGTCGAGTTCGAGAAAGTCCTCGATGTACAGCTCGCAACTGCGGCGCGCCGCTCGTAGTTGGTCGTTCGCGTCGCCGGCGAGGCGGAAGTTGCTGAGCCGGCAGCCCTGGTACTTCGGCGGAATCCCAAGGTCGTCGAGCCGGCGGCTGCGAACCCGCGCCTGGTAGCAACTGCAACGTCGCGCGCGGTTCGTCACCACGTCGACGATCCAGCCACGCCCCTGGCAGAACTCGCAACCGGCTTCGCTCAATCCTCGTCCTCGACCTTGACCAGGGCGCCGCTTCGCACCCAGACCAGTGCGTGCCGCCGCCGTACTCCGCGGCGCCGGTCCGACACGTCCCGTTCCACGATCTCAAGCAGACGGTCCCGCTCCGCCTGCAGTCGCGCCAACCGCTCCTGGAGGGTCAGAATGACCTCGACGCCCGCGAGATTGACGCCCATGTCGCGCGTCAGGGTCAGGATCGACTCCAGCCGGCGAAGGGCGTCCTCGTCGTAGAGCCGCGTGTTGCCGTCGCTTCGTTGCGGCTCGAGCAGTCCCTCTCGCTCGTAGAGGCGAAGGGTCTGCGGATGAATGTCGTAACGCTCCGCCACCTTGCTGATCATCACGTAGCGACCGCCCCCCACCCGCCGGCGGCGGGACGGGGGGCGATGCTGCCGTGACGAACGGGACTGAACCATGGCGCTGCTAGTTTGCCTTCTCGTCCCCGGAGGAATCGTCCACGTCGACGAAGTCGGCGTCGATCACGTCCTCATCGTCCCCAGAAGCCTGGCCTTCCGGGCCGGCGCCGGTTCCAGGCGCCCCCTCCGGCGGCGCCTGGGCGCTCGTCTGCTCGTAGATGACCTGGGCCAGCTTGTGCGAGGCCTGGGTCAGGCTGGCCGAGGCGCTCGCCATCGCTGCCGCGTCCTCCGCCTCCATGCTCTTCTTCGCTTCCTCGATCGCCGACTCGATCTCGCCGACATCGCTCTCGGACAGCTTGTCCTTGTGCTCGGCGAGGTTCTTCTCGGTGCCATAGACCAGGGAATCGAGCTGGTTCCGGGCGTCGATGACCTCCCGGCGCTTCTTGTCCTCGTCGCTGTGCGCCTGGGCATCCTCGACCATGCGCTCGATCTCGTCCTTGTCGATGCCGCCGGAGCCGCTGATCGTGATCTTCTGCTCCTTGCTCGTGCCCTTGTCCTTGGCCGAGACGTTGACGATGCCGTTCGCGTCGATGTCGAAGGTGACCTCGATCTGCGGCAAGCCCCGGGGCGCCGGCGGGATGCCCACCAGGTGGAAGCGCCCGAGGGTCCGGTTGTGACCCGCCATTTCGCGCTCGCCCTGCAGCACGTGGACCTCCACCGAGGTCTGGTTGTCGCCGGCGGTCGAGAAGGTCTCGCTCTTGCGCGTGGGAATGGTCGTGTTGCGGTCGATCAGCTTGGTGAAGACGCCGCCCAGCGTCTCGATGCCGAGCGAAAGCGGCGTGACGTCCAGCAGCAGGACATCCGTGACGTCCCCCGCCAGCACGCCGCCCTGAACCGCGGCGCCGATCGCCACGACCTCGTCCGGATTCACGCCGCGGTGCGGCTCGCGGCCGAAGAACTCCTTGACCGCGCTCTGCACCGCGGGCATCCGGGTCTGGCCGCCGACCAGGACGACTTCCTCGATGTCGCTGGTGGAGAGACCGGCATCCTTGAGCGCCTGCCGGCATGGCTCGAGCGTACTCCGGACCAGGTCCTCCGTGAGCTGCTCCAGCTTGCTCCGTGACAGTTTGAAGTTCAGGTGCTTGGGACCCGAGGCGTCGGCAGTGACAAAGGGCAGGTTGATCTCGGTCTCCTGCACGCCGGAAAGCTCGATCTTCGCCTTCTCGCCGGCTTCCTTGAGGCGCTGCAGGGCCATCGGGTCCTGAGCCAGGTCGATGCCCTGGTCTTTCTTGAACTCCGCCAGCAGCCAGTCGATGATCCGCTGATCCATGTTGTCGCCACCCAGGTGGGTGTCGCCGTTCGTCGACTTCACCTCGACGACCCCCTCACCCACTTCGAGGATGGAGATATCGAAGGTGCCGCCGCCGAAGTCGTACACGGCGATCGTGCGGTCCCCCTCCTTGTCCAGGCCGTAGGCGAGCGCCGCCGCGGTGGGCTCGTTGACCAGCCGCTCCACCGTGAGACCGGCGATCTGACCGGCGTCGCGCGTCGCCTGACGCTGGGCGTCGTTGAAGTAAGCCGGAACGGTGATCACCGCCCGGTCGACCGGACCGCCCAGGTAATCCTCCGCCGCCTGCTTCAGCTTCTGCAGCACCATGGCCGAGATCTGCGGCGGGGTGTAGCTCTTGCCCGCGGCCTCGATCTGGACGTCGTCGCCCGAACCCGCGACCGAGTAGGGAACCATCTTCTGCTCTTGCGAGACCTCGCCCAGGCGCCGTCCCATGAAGCGCTTGATCGAGAAGATCGTGTTCTGCGGATTGGTCACCGCCTGCCGCTTGGCAACCTGACCGACCAGGCGCTCACCCTTGTCCGTGAACGCGACGATCGACGGTGTCGTCCGGCTTCCCTCCGAGTTCGGAACCACCTTCGGGTCCGAACCCTCCATTGCGGCGACGACGCTGTTCGTCGTCCCCAAGTCGATTCCTATGATCTTGCTCAAGTTCTCGTCTCCTGATCGTCCGCGCCAACGGCGCGAACGGGGCCGTGTTTCTTTTCTTGGTCGCCGCGGAGCCGAAATCAGGCGTTCTCCAGTCCAGCTACGGCTGCGGCACGATGAAGACCCTAGGACCTAAGCGTTCCAATGTCAAGTCCCGAGCGGCCCTAATCTGATAATATCTCACTCATGTTCAGGCAACTACCTGCCCAGCCACCCCCCTGAGCCCGGTGCGCGCGAGAGACCTCCGTCTACGTCGTCAGTTCCGGCTCTTCTCGACGTAGCGCATGCGGAGCTGAGCGAGGAGGTTCTCCACCACCCCGCTCTCCTCCGCGCTGACGTTCCCTCGGGTCTTCTCCTGCAGCACCGCCAGCAGGTCGATATGCAGACGCGCCCGGGGAAGATCCTGCGCGCTCTGGCCTTCCGGAAGCTGCGCGTCGCCCAGCAGGAAGGCAATCGGCTCGGCGAGCATCGCGACCAGGTCCATGAAGCCGGGCGCCGGGCGCCCGGCGGCGGCCGGCGACGCTTCGTATCCGTCGACCGAGGGATCGGGGGCCGCGCTCCGGCCCGGCGACGGCCCGGCGACGGGCGGCCCCGGCGCGGTCGCCGCGGGCTCTGCGGTCGCCTTCTGCTGCTCGAGAAACCGGTACTCTTCGCGCAGTTCGCCGTCGTCCGTGAACATCCTTTTGTCGGTGACCTTCACATCCGACCTCCCCGCCGAAAGAATGAACGATCGTAACAGAGCAGACCGCGCCGCCGACCCCTCCTCGCTGGCCCCGATCGCGGCGCTGATCGACCGGCTTCGCATCGACTGCCCCTGGGACCGGGAGCTATCCCTCTCCGACCTGCGCGCCTACCTGATCGAGGAGGCGCACGAACTGGCCGCCGCGATCGACGAGCGCGACACCGCGGCGATCAACGAAGAGCTGGGCGACCTGCTGTTCGAGGCGGTCTACGTCGCCCGGCTCGCCAGCGCCGAGTTGTCGGACGTTCCCGTCGGCGACGCCATCCAAGCGGTGATCGAGAAGATGGTTGCCCGTCACCCGCACGTCTTCGGCAACGAGGAGGCTCGGGGCCAGGCGGAATCCGCGGCCGAGGTCGCGGCGCTGTGGGAGCAACGCAAGCGCCGCGATACCGGACGTTCCGCGCTGGACGGCGTACCGGCCTCGCTGCCGGCTCTGGTCGGCGCCTACCGGCTCGGGCAGAAGGCGGCCGGCATCGGCTTCGACTGGGACGCTCCCGCGGCCGTGCGCGCCAAGGTGTCCGAGGAGCTTGAGGAACTCGACCGGGAGACGGCGAAGGACGCGCCGGCGGACGGGCGGCAAGCGGCCACGAGGGTCGAGGAAGAGCTGGGCGACGTACTCTTCGCGGTCGCCAACCTCGCCCGCCACCTCAAGGTGGACCCGGAGCGCGCCCTGGCGGCCGCCAACCGGAAGTTCCGCCGCCGCTTCGCCGTCGTGGAAGCGGAACTCGAAGCGGGAACGGACGGCGAAACGGACGGCGCTCGCCGGCAGCGCATGGAACTGCTCTGGGAGCGCGCCAAGCGGGACGAGTAGAGCTAGGCGGTCGCCGCTTCGCGGCGCGTTCTTGCCCGCGGGTCAGAACCCGGGTGGCGCGATCCGCGCCACCCGTGAACCAGTCCGTGCGCCCGTCATCGGGCGCACGGATGGCAGACCCGCGGTTACTGAATCCGATCGATCGCGCCCTCGAGCACGGGATCCGATCCGTCTTCCGGCTCCACGAAGAAGAGGGCGCCGAGACGGTGGTCCTGCTCCATGCGGATCCTGCGGTTGAGCCGCTCACCGTCCGGATCGGTGTAGAAGGCCGAGGTCAACTCCAGCACGCCGCCGTCGTTCGGCAGCTCGATCTGCTCCACCTCTCCCGCGTAGCCGAAGGTCGGTTCACCGTACAGCTCGGCGTCGACAGCTTTTTGCAACACGGCGGTCAGGACTTCGGAGGCGCCCTGCGAACTCCGGTCGACCAGCACCGCAACGTCGCCCGTGAACAAGCCGCCGTCGCCGTCGAAGCTGCGGAGCTCGCGGTCCTCGCGGTCCAGCAGGCCGCCCAGGTCGCCCTGCGCGAACCGGCCTGCAACCGCGTACGCGTCTGCCACCGACCCTCCGGCAACGCCGCGCAGATCGATCAGCAGCGAGGCGCCCTCGTACCCCGCCAGCGCGGCATCGACCTGGGCTGCCGTGCCGGCGCCGAAGCTCGGGATCGTCAGCACGCCGACGCCGCGAACCTCCTCGAATTCCGGCGGTAGAAGGTCGTACTCCGCAAGGACGAAGCTCGTATCGATGCTCTCGCCGCGCCGCACCAGTTCAAGCCGCAACTCGGAACCGACGGGCGCCGCGAGTTGCCGGCGCAGCTCCCACAGCGGCATCTCACGAGACGAACGGCCATTGATGCCAGCGACAATGTCGCCCAGTTCGAACCCTTCCAGGTCCGCTGGACTGCCGCGATCCACCGCGGCGACGTAGGCTGTCCCGCGCTCCTTCAGCACCAGGAGACCGCTGTGACGGCGCCCGATCTCCCGCGCAGCCCGGTAGGACTCCACCTCGCTCGCCGGCACATAGACCGAGAACGGATCCAGGGCGTCGGTCACCCCGTCCAGCGCGCCCGCCATCAGGCCGCGACCGTCGACCTCCTCCACGTACGAGCCGCGGATCAGCCGCAGGACCTCCTCCCACAACGTGATGTACTTGTAGATTGAGTCGGTACCCGGCTCGTCGTCGCTGGCGCCCAGCCACGCGCCGCTGGCAAGGCCCAGGACGAGGAGCAGCGACACGCCGACAAAGAGCAGCCTGCCGCGCAGGTTGCCGTCGGATGTCCCCGCCCGGCGGTCCACCGGCGGACGCTCCTGCCCGTCTGTGATCACTCGTCCGTCAGGAGAGCGACGCGACCGCCTCGGCCTCGTCCTTCATGATGTCGAGCACCGTGACCAACTGGGTGATCTGCAGCACGCCGAGCACTCGGCTCGGCAGAGAGAACAGACCCAGCCTGCCGCCGCGGTTGGTCACCGTGGTGTAGGCGGCAATCAGTTCGCCGACGCCGGAAGAGTCGATCATTCGCACCCGGCCCATATTGAGCAGAATGTTCGTGGCGCCCGCGCCGACCGCTTCGCTAACGGCATCCCTCAGAGCAACGTCTCCCTCGCCTATGGTGATCTTGCCCTGGAGATCGAGAATCGTCGCTCCATCCCGCTGGCGCTTGTCAATCTTCATTCCGCTCCTCCCTGGTCTCCTTCGGCGCCGACGCACGGATCGCCGAACTTCTTGTGAAGCCGGACCTTGGTGCCGCCCCCGGCGCCGAAGTCGTACTCGATCTTATCCATGAACTCCCTCATATAGCAGATTCCCCGGCCTTCGGTCTTCAGCAGGTTGTCCGGCGCCAGTGGATCCTCCACCGCGGCCGGGTCGAATCCGCTGCCCTCATCCTCCACCGTGATCTCGATCTCGTCCGCGCCCACCTTCAGCGCGACCTCGACTTTCTTCTCGGGGTCCAGCGCGTTGCCGTGCTTGATCGCGTTGGTCAGAGCTTCCCGCAGCGCGATGTCCAGCCAGTAGCTGCTTTCCTCGTCCACCTCTAGCGGCTTAAGCGCTTCGTCCAGAACCGCCTGCACCAGGTCGATGTTCTCGTACCGGCTGCCTATCCTCAGCCGGATGGTCTGCCGAACAGGTACGGACACAGTCGCCGGTCCCGTTCAGCTCCGCGCTCGCGTCGCGCCGCGCTGATGCTGGTACTTGCTCCCCGCGCCCGGTTCGCCGTAGGCGGTCTGCGGTTCCGACTCCATCGCAATGAAGATCAACTGGGCGATCCGGCGGCCGGCATCGAGCACGAACGGCACCGGTCCCAGGTTCTGCAACTCGAGCGTGATGTTGCCTTCGAAGCCAGGGTCGCACCAGCCGGCCAGGGAGTGGTTGATCCACAGCCGGCCCAGGGTCGACTTGAGCTTCAGGTCGCAGGCCACCGATCGCGGGATGCGCACGAACTCGAGAGTCGTGGCGAGCAAGACCTCGTTCGGAAACAGCTTCACCTTGTCTCCCCGGAACTCCTCCGGGTCGCGGGTCGGACAGATCCAGTGGTCGCCCACCCGGACATCGTAACTCGCCGCGTTCACCTGCTCAGGTTCGAACGGCGTCACCCCGCCACCCTCGCCCCAGGCGCGAATCCAGTGGTCCGGCTTGATCACGCCGGCGCCCCCGCTCTGCCGTTCAACGCTTCGCGCTCCTCAGTAGAAGACGACGGGGCCGCCGTCGTCGCCGCGATGAATCGTCTCGACGAACCGGATCACGCCGTCGGAAAGCGACATGACCAGCGTCGACGTGCGGTACCCGTCGCCCTCGAACCGGACGCCGCGGAGGAGGTCTCCGCCCGTGACGCCGGTGCAGCAGAACAGGATGTCGTCGCCCGGCGCCAGCTCGTCGGTGGTGTAGATCTTGTCCCGGTCCTCGATCCCGACCTCGTCGAGCCGGCGCTCCTGTTCTTCGGAGAGGGCGGACAGCCGGCCCTGGATCTCGCCGCCCAGGCAGCGCATCGCCGCCGCCGTGATCACCCCTTCCGGCGCGCCGCCGGTGCCGATCACCGCGTGGACACCGGTGCCGCGCACGGCCGCGGCGATCGCCGTCGAGAGGTCGCCGTCGCCGATCAGCTTGATCCGGGCGCCGGCGCCGCGGATGTCCTCGATCAGACCGCGGTGGCGGTCCCGGTCGAGCACCACGATCGTCAAGGCGCTGACCGCGCAGTTGAAGGCGCCGGCGATGGCGTTCAGGTTGTCCTCGACCGGCGCATCCAGGTCGACGGTGCCGCGGGCGGTCGGGCCGACCACGATCTTGTCCATGTAGATGTCCGGCGCATGGAGAAGGCCGCCGCGCTCCGATACCGCGAGCACCGCCATCGCCTCCGCGGCGCCGGTGGCGCAGAGATTCGTTCCCTCCAGCGGATCGACGGCAAAGTCCACCGGCAAGTCGCCGGGAGCGCCGCGGCCGACCCGCTCCCCGACGTAGAGCATCGGCGCCTTGTCCCGCTCCCCCTCGCCGATCACGACCCGGCCGTCGATTGCCATGGTCGCCAGCGCCTCGCGCATCGCCTCCACCGAAACGTGGTCCGAGTGGCGACGGTCGCCGTAGCCCATGGTCTGCGCCGCGGCAACCGCGGCCGCCTCGGTGACGGCGACGAAGTCGTGCTCGCGCAGGCCGCCGGCCATCAGTTCCCCCCCGACGCCACCGCGGCCAGTTCGGGGCGCGCGGCGGCCTCCCGCGCCTGCGTGCGGGTCATCGGCGGGTTGAAGGAGGGGATACCGGTCACCGCGGCGCCGATCACCAGGCCATGGATGTCGTGAGTCCCTTCATAGGTGTAGACCGACTCGATGTTCAGCATGTGGCGGACCACAGGATACTCGTCGGAGATGCCGTTGGCGCCCAGGATCTCGCGCGCCAGCTTGGCGCATTCGCGCGCTACCCAGACGTTGTTCCGCTTGCACATCGACACGTGCTGCGGCGCCATCGTCCCGGCCGTCTTCAGCCCCGCCAACTGGTAGGCGAGGAACTGGCCCTTCGTGATCTCGGTGATCATCCACGCCAGCTTTTCCTGGACCAGTTGGTGAGAAGCGATCGGCTGGCCGGCGAACTGCACCCGCTGGCGGGCGTACTCGAGCGCCGTGTGGTAGCACTCCATTGCCGAGCCGAGCCCGCCCCAGCAGATGCCGTAGCGGGCCTGGTTCAGGGTCTGGAGCGCGCTGCCGACGCCGCGGGTGCCGGCCAGGATGTTCTCGGCCGGAATCCGGCAGTTCTGGAACGAGAGTTCACCGGTCACCGAGGCCCGCAGGGAGAACTTGCCGTGCTGCTCGGCGCTCACGAAGCCCTCCGTGCCCTTCTCGACCAGAAAACCCCTGATCCCCTCGTCCGTGCGGGCCCACACGACGGCGACATCGGCGACGCTGCCGTTCGTGATCCACTGCTTGGCGCCGTTCAGCACCCAGCAGTCCCCCTCGCGGCGCGCGCGCGTGCGCATCGCCGACGGGTTCGAGCCGAAGTCCGGCTCCGTGAGGCCGAAGCAGCCGATCACCCGCCCGCTCGCGAGCCCCGGGATGAAGCGGTCCTTCTGTTCCTTCGAGCCGAAGGTGAGGATCGGGTACATGACCAGGGAACTCTGCACCGAGACCATGCTGCGGATGCCGGAATCGCCGCGCTCCAATTCCTGCATCACGAGCCCGTACGCGACATCGCCCAGGCCGGGGAGTCCATACTCCGTGAAGTTCGCCCCGAACAGGTTCAGATCGCCGATCTCGGGCGCGAGCTCCATCGGCGCGCGGGCATCGCGATGGCACTGCTCGATAATGGGCTTCACGCGCTCGTCGACGAACTGACGAACGGTGTCTCTGATCAAGCGGTCCTCGCCGCTGAGCAGCGAGTCGAACTTCATGAAATCAACGCCGGGAAATCGCTCCAAGGCACCCTCCTGAATGGTCTGCGGCAGCGCCGAACCCTAGCAGTCCGAAACACTGGGTAGCATCGCCCATCGACGGACCGACCGCCCACCCCCAAGTCTCCCATGACCCTCATTCGATTCTTCCTGCCGCTTCTTGCCGGCGCTGCATGCGCCTGGTGGATCGACCGCTCGACTTTGGCGCGGGGACTGCTGCCGCCCCGTTTCGCGGCCGCTGCGCCCGGCGGCGTCAAGCGCCGCGTCGCCGCGATGGTGCTGCTGGGCCTGGTGCTCTGGGTGGGCGTGTTCGCGCCTGTCGGGCAAATCGGTCTGCCGTCGGGCATGGACCAGATCGACTTCGAGAAGCTGTCGCCCCTGAACCTGTTCCTGATGCACGCCGCGCTGGTCACGACGCTGGCCATCTGGCTGTGCCTCGGCTACTGGCGTTGCGGGCACGATGCCGGCACGGTGATCCGAGGCCAGCTCGGACTGCGCCTCAGACCCGGGCAGAGCATGCCGGCCGAGGTCGGACTCGGGATCGGGGCGGGCGTCGTTCTGTGGGGGAGCGTGCTGGCGGTGGTGCTGTTTACGGCATTCGCCGTCGGCCTCGTCGGGGGCTTCGAGAACCTGCCCAGCGAGGCGCCGAAGATGGTGCTCTGGATGGGGAGCCTGCCGATCCTCCTGCGGGTCATGGTGAGCCTCTCCGCCGGCGTCGTCGAGGAGATCTTCTTCCGCGGCTTCCTGATGCCCCGGGTCGGCTTCGGCGTGTCGAACGTCCTCTTCGTGCTCGCGCACCTGAACTACGAACAGCCCTTCCTGCTGCTGGGGGTCGGCCTGCTATCCGTCGCCTTCAGCCTGCTCGTGCGCTGGCGCGGGAACATCTGGCCTGCCATCGCGGCCCACGCGGTCTTCGACGCGATTCAACTTCTGATCATCGTGCCCTCCGCCGCCGGCGCGGCGGGCGGCTAGGAGGCTACGCCTCACATCAGCAGGCCGGCGATGGTCGCCGTCTGCAGGCAGGCCAGGGTGCCGGCGATCATCGCCCGCAGGCCCAGGCTCGCCAGTTCGCTCTTGCGTTCCGGGGCGATGCCGCCGATGCCGCCGATCTGGATCGCGATCGACGAGAAGTTGGCGAAGCCGCACAGCGCGTAGGTGGCGATGACCTGAGAGCGCTCCGACAACTGGCTCTCGGCGGAGATGTCCTGGAACCGCGAAAAGGCGACGAACTCGTTGACCGCGGTCTTCAGTCCGAGCAAGGTTCCCACCGCATCCGCCTCGGACCAGGGTACGCCCATCACCCAGGCCAGGGGCCGGAAGAGAAAGCCGAGGATCATCTCCAGGTTCAGTCCGGGGATTCCGATCCAGCCCCCGACCGGGCCCAAAAAGCCGTTGAGCATCGCCACCAGGGCAACGAAGGCGAGCAGCATGGCGCCGACGTTGAGCGCCAGCTTCAGGCCGTCGCCGGCGCCCTGCGCGGCCGCGTCGATCATGTTGACCCACGGCGTCTTGACCTTGAAGTCGGAGTCGGCCGCGACGCGCTCGGTCTCGGTTTCCGGGATCATCAACTTGGCCATGACCAGGGCGGCCGGCGCCGACATGACACTGGCCGCGATCAGGTGCCCCGCCGAGATGCCCAGGCCGACGTATGCGGCGAGGACGCCGCCGGCCACGGTGGCGAAGCCGGCCGTCATCACCGCCATCAGCTCGGAGCGGGTCATCTTCTGGATGTACGAGCGGATGATGAGCGGCGCTTCGGTCTGGCCAACGAAGATGTTCGCCGAAGCGGACAGCGATTCGGGGCCCGATGTGCCCATCAGCTTCGTCATCACGACGGCGAAGACCTTGACCACCCGTTGAATGACGCCCAGGTGGTACAGCACGGCGACGACGGCCGAAAAGAAGATGATCGTCGGCAGCACCTTGAACGCGAACAGGTGCTCCTCGAAGGTCTCTCCAAAGACGAACAGCGAACCGAAGTCCGCATAGCCGAGGAACTCGGTCGCGACGTCGTTTGCGCCGCGGAAGAACGCCCGGCCCCAGGGCGTCTTCAGAATCAGCAGCGCGAGGACGAACTGAATCGCCGTGCCCATCAGGACCGTCCGCCACCTCACCCGCCACCGGTCGGTGGAAAGCGCCCAGGCAATGCCCGGGATGACCACGAGTCCGATCAGACCGGTCATCTATTGACGGCCGAGTGAGCTAAGGGCCGCTGGCCTTCAGGAATCCGTAGTAGTCGCTATCGGTCGACAGGACCAGCCACGTTCCCTCGTCGATCGTCCGCTCGAAGGCCTCCATCGTGCGCAGGAACTCGTAGAAGCTCCGAGCCTGCGCCGACTGGTTGTAGGCCGAGGCGTAGATGTCCGTCGCTTCGGCGTCGGCCCGGCCGCGAATCTCGGTCGCCGAGCGGTACGCCTCCGACTGGATCCGCTTCAACTCGCGGTCCATCTCACCCCGAATGCGCGACGCCTCGCCCTGGCCCTGCGAGCGGAACCGATCGGCGATCCGCTGACGCTCGGAGATCATCCGATTGAAGACATCCGGCTCCACCTGTTTGCCGTAGTTGATGCGCCGGAACTGGACATCGAGAACCTCGATCCCCAGGTCCGAGGTGCGTTCCTGCGCCGCGGCCAGGATGTCCAGGCGGATCTTGTCGCGGCCGGTGACGATCTCCTCCAGGCCGTCGCCAGCGTCCTGACTCGACTCATCCGCCGCCGCCTCCCGGTTGGAACTCCGGATCACTTCGATCAGGTCGTGGTTGGCGATCGCGCTGCGCGTCTCACCGTCCAGGATGTCGTCGAGCCGTGACTGGCCGCCGCGCTCGTCGCGCAGGCGCTGGAAGAACAGCAGCGGGTCCGAGATCCGCCATCTCGCGTAGGTATCCACGAAGATGAACACCTTGTCGCGGGTCGGCAGCTCGTCGGCGTCGCCCTGCCACTCCAGGAAGCGGCGGTCGAAGTACTGCGCCTTCTGGTAGGGCAGTTTGAACTTGAGGCCCGGCGTCTCGATCGCCTCGCCGACCGGCGCGCCGAACTGCGTGATGATCGCCTGGCGGTCCTCACGGACCACGAACAGGGAGTTCCCCAACACCACGAGCAGCACCAGCACCAGGACGATCGCCACGATCCTCACTGCAATCCCTCCCCGGCCTGCTGCGCCGCCGCCTGCCGCGTTCTGGCCACGCTGACTCCCTCGAAGCTCATGATCGGCGTCAGGCCTTCGACATCCTCATCGACGACGATCTTCCGGCCCACCCGCGGCAGCACACGCTCCATCGTCTCGATGAACATCCGCGTGCGGGTCACTTCCGGCGCCCGACGGTACTCCCCGTACAGGGCGTTGAAGCGGGTGGCGTCGCCCTGGGAGCGGTTGACCCGGTCGAGCGCGTAACCCTCCGCCTGCTGAATCGTCTGCAGCGCCTCACCCTCGGCGCGCGGGATGATCCGGTTGTACTCGGCCTCGGCTTCGTTGATCAGCCGCTCAAGTTCCTGTTCGGCCTGGTTGACCGCGTTGAACGACGGCTTGACGGGTTCCGGCGGGTTGTTGCTCTGCAGCACCACCTGATCGACCCGAATCCCCGTCTCGTACTGCTCGCAGAGTTCCTGCAACTCTACCTTGACGGTGCCCTCGATCTCGGCCCGGCCGACGGTCAGAACCTCGCTCACGGTGCGGTCGCCCACCACCTTGCGCATCACGGCTTCGCTCATGTCACGGAAGGTGCTGTCCATGTTCCGCACCCGGAACAGGTACTGGTAGGGGTCGACGATCCGGTACTGCACCACCCACTCCACGACCGCGGCGTTCAGATCGCCGGTGAGCATGTTCGCCTCGTCCGCGTTGCCGCTGAAGGTACTGCGCACGCCCACGCTCTCGCTGCGGAAACCGAACTCTTCCTTCAACTGCCGCTTGACCGGCACCTTGGTCTTTTCGTCGATCAACGGAATCTTGAAGTGGAGCCCGGACTCGGTCTGGCCGATGTAGCGACCAAGTCGCAGAATGACGGCCACCTCTTCCGGTTGGACGGTGTAGATGCTCGACAGCAGCAGAATGCCGACCAGCACCACCAACGCGACGATCTTCAGGCCCCCCAGCCGCTCACGAAGAACCTTCCCCAGGTTCTGGAGGTCGAGCGGGCTCTCGCCGCCAGGGAAGTTGTCCGCCATCGAAAATCGAGGCTATGCCATCGCCACTTGAATAACAACCGGTGAAGCGCCGAGACGTCCGGTCGCGGCAGGAATCGGGCGCCCCCGTCCCACCTTCCGGCAGCGCGTCCAGGCGGTAGTCTCGCCGCCATGCCGCCGCGCTTCGACGACGACGCGAAGACGCTCCGGCTGTCCGTGGCGGACCTGCTCGACCACCGCTCCAAAAGAAACCTCGGATTCGCCAACCGGGGCGGGTTCGAGCGGCTCTGGGTCGGCCAGGCGATCCACAGCCGCTACCAGGAACAGGCGATGGCGCGCGAGCCGAGCTACCGGCGAGAGGTCGAGCTGTCGCTCGAGTTCAACCACCGCGGCTGGAGCGTGACCCTGACCGGCCGCGCCGACGGCCTCTACCGCAACGCCGACGGCTCTATTGCGATCGAGGAGATCAAGTCCGTGCGCCCGAACACCGAGCCATCGCCGGCGCTGCTGGCGACCTACCGGCAGCAGGCGGCGATCTACGGCTGGATCCTCCACCGGTCGGGCGCGGCCCCGCTGCCGGTGCGCGCCGAACTCGTCCTGATCGAGATCGGCACCGCCGACATCGAGCGGCTTACGGTCGAACTCGACTGGGAGGAACTCGAGACCGGCATCCGGGTGCGGCTCAACGCCCTCGTCCACGACTACCAGGCGGCCCGCGCGCATCGCCAGCGACGCGAGTTGGCAGCCGAACGGATCGAGTTCCCCTTCCATCAGCCGCGACCGGGCCAGCAGGAGATCGTCGACCGCGCCGGACTTGCCATAGAGCAGCGCGAGCACCTGCTGGTCCAGGCGCCCACCGGCCTGGGCAAGACGGCGGCAGTCCTGTTCCCGGTGCTGCGCGAGGCGCTCGCCCGCGACCTGCGGGTATTCGTCCTCACCGCCAAGAACACCCAACAGGCGATGGCCAACCGCGTCATCGACCTGCTCAACCGGGAGGGCGCCTTCCACTCCCTGCACCTGCGGGCCAAGGCGCGGATGTGCGCGAACGACGAGATCATCTGCCACGAGGACTACTGCCAGTACGCCCGCGACTACTACGTCAAGCTGCAGCGCAGCCAGCTCATCCCGAGGCTGCTCCAAGAGCACAGCCTGCTCGAGCCGGACGCGATCTACGCCGCCTCCAAGGGCACCCGCGTCTGCCCGTTCGAGATCAGCCTCGAGCTCGGGCGCCAGGTCCAGGTGGTGGTCGGCGACTACAACTACGCCCTCGACCCCTTCGTCAAGCTGACGGAGTTCCAGGGCGACGCGGACCTCTCCGGCACGGTCCTGATCGTCGATGAGATTCACAACCTCATCGACCGCGGCCGCGGCTACTACAGCCCGGAACTGACCGCGAAGCGGTGCCGCGACGCCGCCTCAAGTCTGCGACGGGTGGGCGGCGGCGGCGAGGGCGGGCCCACCAATCGCCTGCGCGAACTCTGCGCCGCGCTCGAAGATCTGATCCGGACCGGCGTCGACGGGCAGCTCGATCGCCCGGACCGCAGCGCGGTCGCCGAGGGCGCGCCCCCCGAGGACGAACTCTGGCGCCTGCGGCCCGCCTTCGACCGCGGCTTCGTGGACTACCTGGAGTTCCGCCGCGACACCCGCTCATTTGCCGCCAACGACGCCTTCGTGGATCTCTACTTCAAGCTGCTCCGGTTCCTCAACACGCTCCAGCTCGCCTCCTCGCCCAAACACGCCGAGTCCTTCAGCTTCCTCTTCCGGCGCACCGACGCCGAACCGAGCTTCAGTCTCCTGTGCAAGGACGCGAGCGCCTTCCTGGGGGCGACGATCAACCGCTGCCGCTCCTGCATCGGCCTCTCGGCGACCCTCCAGCCGTTCGAGTTCTACCGCGATCTGCTCGGGTTCGACGAGGCGCGGACCTCGACCCTCGAGGTGCCGAGCGCCTTCCCCGTCGAGAACCGCCGCATCGTCGTCGACACCTCGGTGGCCACGGCCTACCGCACCCGCGAGGAGAACTACGGCCCGATCGCCGAACGGCTCGCCGAGTTCGCCCGCTCGGTGCCTGGGAACTCGATGGCCATCTTCCCCAGCTACCGGTTCCTCGCCGAGGTCGAGCAACGGCTGCCCGACTGCGGCCGCAACGTGCTGGTCCAGCAGCAGACGACCAGCGAAGCGCGGCGCCAGGAGGTGCTCGACGCCCTGACCAGTCCGCTTGCCGGCGACACGCTGCTCTTGGCGGTGGCGGGCGGCGTGTTCTCCGAGGGCGTCGACTACCCGGGCGATGCGCTGCTCGCGGTTGCCGTCGTCGGCCCCTGCCTGCCCGCGGTGACCATGGAACAGAAACTGCTTCAGGCCTACTACGACGAGCGCTTCGAGCGCGGCTTCGAGTACGCCTTCGTGGTGCCCGGCATGACCCGTGTGGTCCAGGCCGCCGGACGGCTGATCCGCTCCGCCGACGACCGCGGCGTGATCGCGCTCCTCGACCGCCGCTTCCTGCAGCAGCCCTACCGGCGCCATCTGCCGGCCGAGTGGTGGCCGGAATCCGCCGAGGAGAAGACGTCCGACCTCGCCGGCCACCCGGCGACCACTGCAGCGGCCTTCTTCGGTGAAGAGCCATGACCGCCCTGCTCCGACGGATCGAACGCTTCATCGCCAAAGGCTGCGGCGACTTCGAGGAACTCGCAGCCGCGGCAGCCCGCTTCGGAACCGAGCGGGTCGAGCCCTACCGCCGCCTGTGCGAGCGCCGCGGCCTCTCCCCCGGCGCGCTCGACGACTGGCGGGCGGCGCCGCCGGTGCCCACCTCGGCCTTCAAGTCGCTCCGACTCGCCGCCGCCGAGCCCCGGGAGGTCTTCCGCAGCAGCGGCACCACCCGCGGCGCGGAGCGGCGGAGCGTCCACTACCACCCCTACCCCGATCTCTACCGCACCGTGATCGACGCCTCCTTCGCCGCCGCCTGCCTGCTCGCGGGCAGTGAGCTGGTACCGATCCTCTCGCTCATCCCCGACCGCGCCACAGCCCCCGACTCGAGCCTCTCCTTCATGACGGACCACGTGTTCGAGCGCCACGCCGCGCCGGGCAGCGCCTGGGCCGTCTCCGCGGGCGGGATCGACGTCGGGCAGGCGCGACGCTGGCTGCAGGGCCGCGGCGGGGATGAGCCCGTGTTGATCCTGGCCACCGCCCTCGCCCTGGTCCTCCTGCTCGACCACCTGGAGGGGGAGACCGGGCACGCGATCCGACTGCCGGCCGGAAGTCGCGTGTTCGAGACCGGCGGCTTCAAGGGCCAGCGCCTCGAGACGACGCCGGAGGAGGTCCGGCGGCGCGCCCGCGCCCTGCTCGGCCTGCGCCGGGAGGCGCTCGTCCGCGAGTACGGGATGACGGAACTCACCAGCCAGGCCTATTCCCGCCCCGGCGGCGAGCGCCTGCGCACTCCCCCGTGGATGCCGTTTCGCGTGCTCGACCCGACAACCCTCGAGCAAGTCGAGGACGGGCGCACCGGGCTGCTCTCCTTCTTCGACCTCGCGAACCTCGGATCCGTCTGCCACGTGCTGACCGAGGATCTGGGCGTCCGGGAGGACGGCGCCTTCCGCCTGCTCGGCCGCGCCACCGGCGCCGAACTCCGCGGCTGCTCGCTGACCGCGGAGGAGTTGGGCACGGCATGAGCGCCTCCGGCCTGGGAGCGCGGGCGTCTCGCCCGCATCCGGAAGCCACGGCACGGACCCTGGCAGCCACGGCGCCCGCCCTTCGCGCCATCGCGGACCAGGACATCCTCGCCGCCTGGAACGGCACCCTGGCCGCCTTCCTCGACGCCGGCAGCCCGGAACGCCGCGCGCTGGATCCCGACCTGCTGGTCGCGACCGGCCTCTCCCCCGCCGGCCTCGACCGCGGCCTCCGGACCATCGGCGCCGGCATGGCCGGCGAGCCCGCGGCCGCGGCGCTTCGCCGCGCACCGAAGCAGCAACAGGACGGCTTCAGCCTCGTCGTGCTGCCGGCAAACCCTCCGGGGCTCATACTCCAGTCCCTGCTGCCGGCCTTGGCGGCGCGGGCGCCCGTCCTGTTCAAGTCATCGCGAGCCGAACCTTTCTTTGCCGCAGCGTTCCTGAGCGCGCTCGGCAACCGCCTACCAGCGCTGCGCGACGCTTACGCCGCCGCGGCCTGGACCGGCGGCGACACGTCGATAGAAGCCGGCTTGTACTCCGGCGCCCGGCTCGTCGCGGCCTACGGCAGCGAGTCGACGGTCGCCTCGCTGAGAGCCGCAGGTCACCGCCGACTGATCGCCTTCGGCCCCAAGCTCAGTCTCGGCTGGGTGGGCGCCGAGGCCGACCTCGAACAAGCCGCACGCGGAATGGCTCTGGATGTAGCGATCTTCGACCAACGCGGCTGCCTGTCTGTCGAGGCCGTGTTCGTCGAACCTAGAGCCGCCAACCCCTTCGCCGCCGCCCTCGCTGACAACCTTTCGGCACTTGCAGCCGAGCTGCCCCCTGGCCGCAGCAACGCCGCCGAACGCGCCGGCGTCCGCCTGGCCCGCGAAGAGGCCGACCTCCGCAGCCTGACATGGTTCGGCGAAACGCTCGACACCGCCACCGTCATCGTGGACCCCGAGACCCGAATCAACCCCTCACCCGGCCTGCGCACCGTCCGCATCCACCCGGTCCGCGCAAACTCGCCGCTCGACGACTGGAACGGTCGCCTGCAGGGCATCGCCGTCGCCGGCCACATGCCCGCCACCGTCCGCCGCGCCTTCGAGCAAGCCGGCGTCTCCCGCTTCGCCCCCGCCGGCGAACTCCAGGCCACAGACGCCTCCTGGCGCAACGGCAGTATCGACCTCGCGGCCGAGTTCGCAGACGACTCCTGGGTCCGCAGCAACGGTCCCATATCGAAGCTCAAGCGCGGCCTGGCTCGTATGCACGAGTGTTACGCCGGCGCCTTCCGACGTCTGGCGGACTAGGCTGTGTATCTGGAGAACCGCGCCCGCCCAGCGTGACTACGGCGCCGGCGGCAAACCCGTCACCGTCTCGACCACAACTCCGTCCTCGACGCGGAACGACCGCGGCAGCGTCCTGTACAGCGGTGCGAGGAACGTCGGCGGCGCCTCGCGGATCTCGAAGGCGGGGCCATAGGACCAGAAGAACGTGCGGTTCTCGTCCGGGGTCGCCGAGCTAAGCACCCACATCCCGCTGCCCGCGAAGACGTGCTGGTTCAGGCCGTCGACCGCCTTGCCGAGGTCTTCGTCGAGGTCGGCAATGACCAGCCAGTGCTCGCCCTCCTCCAGCTCGGGCACGACGGTCGACAGGCACAGGAGACTGTCCCCTTCGCCGCTGCAGATCTCGTCAATGGTCAAGTTCGGCTTGAGCCGGGTCGCCAGATTGTCCAGCGGCAGGTCGGGCGCCGCGCGGGCAAACGCGAGCAGGCCCACGGTCAGCGTGCCGACCACGGCGAGCCGGATCCACGGCACGCCGTCGCTCGCGCGCCGGCCAAGAAACGCCAGCGCCAGCGCCGGGACCATGAGCGCCAGGTCCTGCCAGAAGGCCTCCGCCGGCGTCCGCTCCACCAGGTTGCCGAAGCAGCCGCAGCCGGCCTCGTCCTCTACGGCGATGCCGCGCAGGTCCCGGTAGTAGGTCCGTCCGGTGAGGAACAGGAAGAAGGCGACCAGGAGCGCCGAGGGGCCGAGAATCCACATCCGGCGCAGGCCGAGGATGAGCGCGCTGCCCAGCCCGACCTCGAGCGCCAGCGCGATCACGGTCACCACCGCGGCCGGCAGCAGGAAGTCGAGACCCTCGATCTCGATCTGGCTCACAAAGCCTTGGGGGTCGAGCGCCTTGACCGCCGCGCCGAACACCAGCACCGCGCCCAGGAAGGCGCCGCCGGCCCATCCCACCACGCTCAGCGCCAGCTCGGAGCGGTCGCCCGGCGCCGCCGCGCGGGTCTTTCTGCGGGCCTTACCCAGCATGGCTCGCTGTCATCCGTCTGCCGCCCATCCCGTTGTTATCCTGACTCTCCGCCGCGCCGCGCGCCCCGCCCTCGTGCGCCACGTTCCAACCGCGCAGCCTACCCGATGATCTCGATCTCCAACCTCGGCAAGAGCTTCGGCGAACAGACCCTGTTCGCGGGCGCGAGCGTGCGTTTCGCCTCAGGGCAACGCTACGGCCTTGTGGGCTCGAACGGTTCGGGCAAGTCGACCCTCCTGCGCATGCTGACAGGCGACGAGCCGCCCAGCGAAGGCTCGATCTCGGTGCCGAAGCGCTGCCGGCTGGGAGTGCTGAAGCAGGACCACTTCGAGTACGAACAGGATTCGATCCTCGACGTCGTGATGATGGGCAACGCCGAACTCTGGCAGGCGATGGTCGAGAAGGACCGGCTGCTGGAGCGGGCCGACGAGGAATTCGACGGCAACCGCTACGCCGCGCTGGAGGAAGTCGTCATGCGCTGGGACGGCTACTCGCTGGAGTCCCGGGCGGCAGAGATCCTGGAGGGGCTGGGGATCGAGACAGAGGTCCATCGCGAGCCGCTGTCGATCCTGTCCGGCGGCTTCAAGCTCCGCGTGCTGCTGGCGCAGACCCTGGCCGCCGCCCCCGACGCGCTGCTGCTCGACGAGCCGACGAACCACCTGGACATCCTGTCCATCCGCTGGCTCGAGAAGTTCCTGTCCGAGTTCAAGGGCGTCGTCATCGTCGTCTCCCACGACCACCGGTTTCTCGACAACGTCTGCACCCAGATTCTCGACATCGACTACGAAGCCCTCACCGCCTACCCGGGCTCGTACTCCAACTTCGAGCAGAAGAAGGTCGAGGAACGGGCGCGCAGAGAGGCCGAAATCGCGCAGCGGCAGCAGGAGATCAACCACCACCAGAAGTTCGTCGACCGCTTCCGCTACAAGGCCAGCAAGGCGCGGCAGGCCCAGAGCCGGGTGAAACTGATCAACCGGATCTCGATCGAGCAGCTACCCCAGAGTTCGCGCCGCTACCCCTTTTTCCGCTTCCAGTCGCGGCGACCCTCGGGCAAGCGCGTGCTGACGTTCGAAGGCATCTCCAAGAGCTACGGCGACAACGAGGTGCTCGACGACGTGTCGCTGGAGATCGGCCGCGGCGAGCGGGTGGCCGTGATCGGGCCCAACGGCATCGGCAAGTCGACCCTGCTCAAGATCGCGATCGGCGAGGTCGGCGTCGACTGCGGCGAGATCGATTGGGGGTACGAGACCCACCCCGGCTACTTCGCCCAGGACCACCGGCAGCAGTTGCTCGACTCCCAAGGCGCAGAGAAGAAGACGGTCCAGAGCTGGCTCTGGGACTGCTGCCCCGGCGAGCCGATCGGTTTCGTCCGCGGCCAGCTCGCCGCCGTCCTGTTCTCCAAGGACGAAGCGGCGAAGCGGATCGGCAGCCTCTCGGGCGGCGAAGCGGCGCGCCTCCTGTTCTGCCGCCACGTCGTCCTCAAGCCCAACGTCCTGGTCCTCGACGAGCCCACCAACCACCTCGACCTGGAGGCGATCCAGGCGCTGATCGACGGGCTCCTGGGCTACCCGGGCACCCTGCTCCTGGTCTCCCACGACCGCTGGTTCGTGAGCCAGCTCGCCACCCGGATCATCGAGATCTCGGCCGATGGCGTCAACGACTTCGTCGGCAGCTACGACGAGTACATCGACCGCTTGGGCGACGACCACCTGGACCGGGCGGCGGCGCTGCTGCGGGCGAAGCGGGACAAGCGAGAGATGCGGGAGACGGCGAAGAGACCAAGGCTCGCGACACGCCCTACCAGACCTGCCGCAACCCGTGGGATCGATAGCTCCTCATCCGACCATCGCGGCTGACCAGAATCAAATTGCCGCGAATGCACTGGTGAACGAGCATCCGGTCGAACGGATCACGATGCGCATCCACCCGCGGCAGGATGTGGTAGCTCGCCGCGTCGCCGCTTTCCAGCGGGAGGATCTCGAAGCCGAGCCGGCGGCAGTGGTCGGGAATCTCGTCCGGAACCAGCGGCTCGAGCTTCAGCTTTCCCAACCCGTACTTCAGCGACGCCTCCCACAGGGACACGGTGCTCACCAGTACCCGGTTGCGCGAGTCCTCGATGATCTCTCGAGCGGGAACGGACAGCCTGGTCGATCTGCCGATGGCCCACAGCAGGACGTGGGTGTCCAGCAGGTACGTCACGCGCCGCCCAGGAATTCCTCTTCGGTCATCTCGAAGCCATCGGTGAACTCGATCGTGACCTCCCCGTCGAGGAAACCGAGCTCGCGCTTGCCGGCAAGCGCCGGTTCATACGGAACGATCATGGCGACCGGCGTCTTCGATCTCCCGTACAGGACGCCGATGCGCTCGCCACGACGCACGTCGGCGAGGACTTTCGAGAACCTGGCCTTCAACTCGGCCACCGGAAGCGCTCTCATGAGCCGACTCTGGCAGCCAACCTGTCAAGTTGTCAAGTTGGAGCAGTTGCGTCTGCGAAGGCGGCGCCGGGGTCTGCCGGTGTCAGGTGAGGGCCGAGCGCAAGACCGTCGAGAGTTGGTTCTGGGACTGCTGGCCCGGCACCGAGGGCGGGATTTGGAGGTCGGCGCGTTTGCAAAGTTTCATCGTGACCAAGACCGGCCGCTAGCAGTTCAGCCAGTGTCCACAACGATCCGACGGGGTTCCGACTGTTCCCATCAGGGGCCCCGAGCTACACCCCGAAGTACCGCGCATCCGGGTGATGGAACACCAACGCCGACACCGTCGCTTCCGGGTCCATCATGTCGCCCTCGGTGAGCTCCACGCCGATGTCGGCGGGCTGTAACGCCGCGAACAGTTGGCGCTGGCCGGCAAGGTCCGGACACGCCGGATAGCCGAAGGAATAGCGCTTGCCGCGGTACTTCGCCGCCAGGCGCTCGCGGGTCGTCATCCCGGGCGGGTCGGGGAACCCGAGTTCGGCGCGGAGCCTCTGATGCAGGAGTTCCGCGGCGGCTTCGGCGGTCTCGAGCGCGAGCGCCGCGTAGGCGTGGCTCTTGAGGTACTCGCCCTCGTGCTTGAACCGCTCGGCTGCGTCGCGCACGCCCGCGCCCGCGGTGACGACGAAGAGGGCGACGTGGTCGCCGGCCGGCAGCACGTAGTCGGCGAGACAGAGGCCGTCCTCGCGCGGCTGCCGGGGCAGGGGCCACTCGGCCGCGACCTTCCCCTGGGCCCCTTCGCCGGACTCGTACAGCAACAGCCGGTTGCCCTCGCTCCGGGCCACGAAGAACCGCCACACGCCGCGCACGGCCATCGCGCCGCGGGCGAACTCCTTGAGTTTCTCAACCACCGCCTCGACCTTGTGCAGCTTCGGATCGTCCGCTTCGCGCAGGCGCTCGACCGATCCCTTGAGGCCGAGATGCTTGGCGTAGAGCATCTGCAGATTCAGGTGCGGCCACACGTCGTCGAGGTCGAAACGCTCAGTGCGCCGCTCGATACAGGGAGGCCGTGGGGCGGGGATGTCGGTGCGAACGGTGGAGCTTCGGCGCTCCGTCACCGCCGCCGCCGACGGTCTGGACCGGGCCCGGAACGCGGCGGCGTCGCGCTCGCGCATCGACTCGACTTTCTCCAGCAAAGGCCCCCGACGCTCCGCGTCGCACAGCCGTTCGATCAGATCGAGCCCGCTCATCGCGTCGCTCGCGTAGGTGCAGACGCCGCCGTACTCGGGCGCAATCCGCCCGTGCGTGAACCGCCGCGTCAGCGCCGCTCCTCCGACCACGAGGTCCGTATCGATGCCGGCCGCGGAGAAATCGCCGGCGGTGGCCACCATCTGCTGGGCGCTCTTGACCAGCAGGCCGGAGAGACCGATCACATCCGGCCGGTGCTTGCGCGCGGCCTGAATCAACTGCTCGCTCGGCACCTTGATCCCCAGGTTCACCACCTCGAAGCCGTTGTTGGTCAGGATGATGTCGACCAGGTTCTTGCCGATGTCGTGGACGTCGCCCTTGACCGTGGCCAGGATCACCCGGCCGCGGGTCATGCCCTCAGTGCGTTCCATGTGCGGCTCGAGGTGGTCGACCGCGGCCTTCATCACCTCGGCGCTCTGCAGCACCTCGGCCACGATCAGCTCGTTGTTGTTGAACAGCCGGCCGACTTCGGCCATCCCGGTCATCAGCGGTCCGTTGATGATGTCGAGCGGGTCGGGCCAGCGCGGGTCCGCCAGCGCCGTGTCCAGGTCCGGGCGCAGTCCTTCCTTGCTGCCCTCGACCACCGACCGGGACAGGCGTTCCGCCAACGGCAGAAGGTCCCGCGGCGCCCGTTCCTGCCAGCCCTTGCGCTCACGGAACGCCGCCGTGAACGCCTCCACCGCGCGCTGCCCCGCCTCGACATCGCCGGGTTCCAGATCGAGCAGCGCCTCGGCGAGCACGCGCTCCTCCACCGGGATCTCGGCGTAGCGGGCCAGACCCTGGGTGTTGACGATCGCCGCATCGAGGCCGGCCTGCGTGCAGCGGTAGAGGAACACCGCGTTCAACACCTCGCGGCCCGCGAGCGGCAGGCCGAAGCTGACGTTCGAGATGCCCAGGATCGTCCGGGTGCCCGGGAACGCTTCGCGCACCGCGCGCACTCCATCGATCGTCGCCTTCGCCGAGCCGAGATAGGCCTCGTCGCCCGTGCCGCAGGGGAAGACCAGCGGGTCCCACCAGATGTCCTGGGGCTCCAGGCCCCAGCGCGAGGTCAGGAGTTCGTAGCTCCGTGCCGCGACCTCCAGCTTGCGGTCGGTCGACACCGCCATGCCCTGCTCGTCGATCAGGCCGACGACCACGGCGCAGCCGAAGTCCCTCGCCAGGGGCGCCACCCGTTCGAAGCGCTCCAGCCCGTCCTCCAGGTTGATCGAGTTCAGGATCGACCGGCCCTGGCACCAGGTCAGGGCAAGCGCCATGACCTCGTGGTCCGTGCTGTCGATCATCAGCGGCGCCTTGACCCGGCGCACCAGCCGCTCCAGGAAGCGCTCCATGTCGACGCACTCGTCGCGCTCCGGGTCCTGGAGACAGATGTCGACCACCTGGGCGCCGCCCTGGACCTGGGCGCGGCCGACCTCGGCCGCCGCCTCGTACTCGCCCTCGCGGATCAGCCGCTTGAACTTGCGGCTGCCGAGCACGTTCGTGCGCTCGCCCACCAGGAGCGGCCGGTTGTCCTCCGTGAGTTCCGCGACATCCAGGCCCGAAACCAGGCACCGCCGGTGATCGGGGGGCTGCCGGGGAGCGCGGCCGCGGACGACGCCTGTGAACGCTTCGATGTGGGCCGGGGTGGTGCCGCAGCAACCGCCGACCAGGTTCAGCCAGCCGTGGTCGAGGAAGCGGGAGAACACGGCACGGAAGTCCGCGGGCGTCTGGCTGTAGAGGCCGTCTTCATCGGGCAGACCGGCGTTCGGAACGCACGCCACCCGGGTGCGGCAGATCTCGGACAGGGCCCGCAGGTGGTCGAACATCTGGTCCGGCCCGGTGGCGCAGTTGAGACCGACGTAGAGCAGGTCCCGGCGGTCCCGGTGCAGCAGCGACGCCGCCAGCGCCTCGACCTCCTGGCCTCCGAGCATGGTCCCCGTGGTCTCGATCGTCACCGAGACCGCCACCGGCAACCTCCAGCCCAACTGCTCGAACGCCCGCTCGATGCCGAGCAGGCCGGCCTTCACGTTGCGCGTGTCCTGGCAGGTCTCGAGCAGGAGGTAGTCGGCGCCGCCGGCCATAAGCCCCAGCGCCTGGGCGCGGAAGTCGTCCCGCAAGCGCTCGAAGGTGACGCCGCCGGTCACCGAAATCGCCTTCGTCGTCGGTCCCATCGAGCCGCAGACGAAGCACTCCCGCTCCGCTTCGGCGCAGGCCTGCCGCGCCAGTTCGGCGGCGCGCCGGTTCAACTCGAAGGCTCGCTCGGCGAGCCCGTACTCCGCGAGCACCAGGGGCGTGCCCCCGAAGGTGTTCGTCTCGACGATGTCGGCGCCGGCTTCGAGGTAGGACCGGTGGACCGCGAGCACCACGTCGGGCCGGGTCGACACCAGGATCTCGTTGCAGCCCTCGAGTTCCGCGCCGCCGAAGTCCGCAGGATCCAGATTCGCCGCCTGGAACGCGGTGCCGGTGGCTCCGTCGAGCACCAGGATCCGCTGCTCCAGGGCAGCGAGAAGGGCACGTTCCCGGGCTGCCCGGTCCGGCGGTTCCGGTAGTTGTTCAACCCGCTGTTCAACCCGTTGTTCAGCCGGCACGGTATCCACTCCACGCTTGTTCCGGCTGATCCGCCAGCCGGTTGGCGACGCTAGCAGCCAGCGTCAACCGGAACGGGCCGCGACGAAGCCCCGCCGTCGCGGGAGGAGCCGCGCGGCGAGCAGAGCGCCGAACGCGACACCGATCGAATCGGCGACCAGGTCCATCCACTCGCCCGACCGGTAGCCGAGCAGCATCTGGCAGATCTCGATGGCGCCGCCGTAGGCCACCGCCGCCACCGACGCGAGAAGCACCCCGCGGACGCGCCCGGCGCGCGCCGGCGGCCGGCACCAGACCCAGGCCAGCAGGGCGAACAGAAACCCATGGACGATCTGGTCCAAGGGCAGCTCGGCGGCCATCCGGCGCGCATCGCCCCCGAGCAGACCCGCAAGCCACCGCAGGCCGCGCTCGAAGACGCCGGCGAACGCGGGCGCCGGCAGGAGCAGGAACAACGCCACGGCCCCGGCGACGCCAACCGATAGCCATCGCCAGGTGAGCGCGAAGCGCCGCGGGGAGGACTCAGCGCGGGCCGACGAACCCCTCCTTCTCCAGGTAGAGCATGACCTGCTGTGCGGCCTCCTCGGCCGTGATGTCCGTCGTGTCGATGACCAGGTCCGGGTCTTCCGGCACCTCATAGGGATCCGATATGCCGGTGAAGGCGTCGATCAATCCCGCCCTGGCCTTGGCGTAGAGCCCCTTGACGTCGCGTTCCTCGCACACGTCGAGCGGCGTCGCCACGTGGACCAGGATGAAGCCGCCGACATCCTCGATTATCTCCCGCACGTCCTGGCGGACGCTCTCGTACGGAGCGATCGGAGCGCAGATCGCCACGCCGCCGTTCTTCGTGATCTCGGAGGCGACGAACCCGATGCGCCGGATGTTGATGTCGCGATGCTCCCGGGAGAACCCGAGTTCGGAGGACAGGTTGGTGCGGACGATGTCGCCGTCGAGCATCGTCACCGGACGGCCGCCGGTTTCAAGGAACTTGACCAGGAGGACGTTCGCGATCGTCGACTTGCCGGCGCCGGAAAGGCCGGTGAAGAACACCGTGACGCCCTGGTTGCTGCGCGCCGGGTGACTGCGGCGCAGCTCGCCGGCCACTTCCGGAAAGGTGAACCACTCCGGGATCGGAAGGCCCCGGCGCAGCCGGCGGCGGAGGTCGCTGCCCGAAATCGACAGCGTCCGTTCGCCCTCCTGCACGGCGTCCACCGGCTCGTAGGAGTCGCGATCCTCGACGTAGACCATCATCCGGAAGGGGACCATCTTCACGCCGAGCTCGGCCTCGTGCTCGACCATCAGTTCCTGCGCGTCGTAGGGGCCGTAGAAGGGCCGGCCCTTTGAGTCCACGCCAGGGCCCGCGTGGTCGCGGCCGACGATCAGGTGGGTGCAGCCGTAGTTCCTGCGGATCAGGGCATGCCAGAGCGCCTCGCGCGGTCCCGCCATGCGCATGGCGAGGGGCAGCAGCGCAAGCTCCGCGGTGTGGCGCGGATAGTGGCTCAGGACCTTGCGGTAGCAGCGGACGCGCGTGTAGTGATCCAGGTCGCCCGGCTTCGTCATGCCGACGACCGGGTGAATCAGCAGGTTCGCCTCGAGCTCCCGGGCCGCCCGCAGAGTCAGCTCGAAGTGCGCCCGGTGCATGGGGTTGCGGGTCTGGAAAGCCACCGCCGTCTTCCATCCGAGTTGCGCGAAGCGACGCCGCAACTGCTCGGGCGTCTTCCGCAATCCGGGGAAGTCGTAGTGCCGCGGCAGTTGGACTCCCTCGATCCTCCCGCCCACGGACACGGTGTTCGTCCGCTGGTAGAGATGGGCGACGCCGGGATGAGCCTGGTCGAGCGTGCCGTAAACCAGCTCGGCCTCCTTCTTCCGGTCGTGTTCCCAGACGTCCTCCACCGTGAGCACCGCCAGCATCAGCCCTTCCGGGTCGCGCAGGACCAGGGGGGCGCCCGCCTCCAATCCGCCGGCCGCTTCCGGCGTGATGTCGAGGGTGATCGGAATCGGCCACAGCCCGCCGGAGGGCAGGCGCATCGTCTCGCAGACGCTGTCGAACGCGGCCCGGTTCATGAACCCGTCAAGCGGCGCGAACCCGCCGCAAAGAAGCAGCTCCAGGTCGCAGATCTGGCGCGGCGTCAGCGTCCAGGAGCGCCACTCGCGAGAGCACTCCCGGAGTTCGTTCAAGCGGTCTGCAGCGGCGATCAGCGGCTGCGGCGAGTCGCTACGCCGCGCCACCTGCGGCTCGGTCATCATCTGCTCCGTCGACGTGGTCGTAGTGCGGCCCAGCAGCGCCGGCCGGCCCGGCAGTCTAGGAGCTTGCGCCGCAGAACGCAACGTAGTGGATCCGCGGCGCGGACTCAGACGCCCGGATGGCGCAGGCGCCAGTCGGTGGCCTGCTCGTAGGCGTGGGCGAGCCGGCAGAGCGTCGGCTCGCTCAGGGCACTGCCAACGAGTTGCAGGCTGTGGGGCGCGCCCGCAGGCGAGAAGCCGCACGGCACGGAGATGGTCGGCGTGCCGGCGAAGTCAGCGGGCACGGTGAAGAGCTGCATGCTGCCCAGTGGCGGATCGAAGCTCTCGGCAACCTCTGCGACTGCCTGCCTGTATGCCGCGATCGTGTCGTATCGCATGGCGTCCGTCACCGGTAGCGCGGTGACGTTGGACGGGCAGACAAACGCGTCGACGGTGGTCAGCATCGCCTCGAATCGCTCCGTGAACGCCGCACGGCGTTGGGTCGCCGCCGCGTGCGCGTCGTCGCTCACCTGCGACCCGTGTTCCAGGAACTCTCCGAAGTACGGCCCGTAGTCCGCAGCGCGGCTGGGGTACGTCGCAGCATGGGCCCGGACGGCCTCATAGGAGCAGATGGTCCACCAGTCGTTGAACGGCGCCGCCGGCATCTCGACGTCGACCACCTCGGCGCCCAGGCCGGCCAGGATCCGCAGTGCCTCGAGGACGGCGGCGGCGACCGCGGGGTCGACGCCTTCCGACGCGTACCGCCTGTCGAACCCGAGCCGCGCCCCGGCCACGTTGCCATCGAGCGTCGCCAGAATGGGGGGCGCCGGTGCCTCGAGCGTCGTCGGGTCGTTCGCATCGACGCCGGCGATCGCCTCGAGCATGATCGCGGCATCGGCGACGCTCCGCGTCATCGGCCCGATGTGGTCGAGCGAGCCCGCGAGTTCGAGCACGCCGTAACGGCTGACCCGGCCCCAGGTTGGTTTGATACCGACGAGGCCGCACTGGGCCGATGGAAACCGGATCGATCCGCCGGTGTCCGAGCCGAGAGAGCCAAAACAGAGGCCGGCCGCCGTGGCCACGCCTGAGCCACTCGACGAGACGCCCGTCCACAGGCCCTCGTCCCAGGGGTTGACCGGGATGTCGAAGTCCGGGTGGTAGGCGCCCATCGCGCCTTCGGTCAGGTTCAACTTGCCGAGGAGAACGGCGCCGGCGCCTGCCAGCCTCGCGACCACCGTGGCGTCGTACTCGGGGACGAAGTCGGACAGGACCGAGAGCGCACCCGTGGTGCGCACGCCCCGCGTGTAGCAGAGGTCCTTGACGGCGATCGGGACGCCGTGCAGCGGCCCGCGGTAGCGCCCGCCCTGGATCTCCGACTCGGCCGCACGCGCCGCGGCCAGCGCGTCGTCGGCCATGACGGTCGCGTAGCTCTTGAGCCGTCCGTCGACGGCGGCGATCCGATCGAGCATCGTCTCGGTCAGGCTGACCGGCGAAAGCTCGCGGGCTTCGATCAGGCGTGCGACATCGCGCAAGCTCATGTAGTGGATCGGCTCGTCGTGCATCGGCATCGGGCCGGGCCCCGGTCGTCGACACGAACAGCCCGTTCCCGCAGAGCATTCTGTCGCACGAGGATTCTGCCGGGGTACTCTTGCCACCGCATACGGCTCGGCTCCCTGCCTCGAGGCAAATCGCGGAGTGGCCGCGTTGGGCGCGTAGCCATCGGCCCTGAGGAGGAATCATGGTCTGGGAGCGCGAGATAGAGGAGCTGAAGCGGCGCCGCGAGTTCGCCCAAAAACTGGGCGGCGAGGCCGGCATCGCGGAGCAGCACCGTCGCGGCAAGCTGACGATCCGGGAGCGTCTCGAGCTGTTCGCCGACGAGTGCTCGTTCCAGGAGATCGGCGAGCTCGCCGGAGTGGCCACCTACGACGGCAACGAGCTCCAGGACGTGCGACCCTCGAACAGGGTCATCGGGCTCGCCCGCCTGAACGGCCGCCGCGCGGTTCTGAACGGCGGCGACTTCACCGTGCGCGGCGGCGCCGCCGACGCGTCGATCGGCGACAAGAGCGGTCACGCCCAGAAGATGGCGCTCGGCTGGCGTTTGCCGTACGTCCGGCTCCTCGACTCCACCGGCGGCAGCGTCAAGACCTTCGAGAAGATCGGACGCACCTACATCCCGACCAACCCCGCTACCCCTGGCGTCGAGGACCTGCTCTGCGCCGTGCCGGTCGTCGCCGCCGTGCTCGGCTCGGTGGCCGGACTGCCGGCGGTCGAGTCGTGCCTCGCCCACTTCAACGTCATGGTCAAGGGCACGAGCCAGGTGTTCGCGGGTGGGCCTCCGGTCGTCAAGGCCGCACTCGGCATCGACATCACGAAGGAGGATCTCGGCGACGAACGCACCCAGGTGTACGGGAGCGGTGTCATCGACAATCTCGCCGACTCCGAGGAGGAGGCCGCAGCACAGCTCAAGCGGTTCCTGAGCTATCTGCCGGACAGCGTCTGGCAGATGGCGCCGCGCGGCGACACCCACGACGACCCGGGGCGCGGTGAGCCGTCGCTCCTGTCCGCCATCCCGCGCGAGAAGAACAAGGCCTACGACCCGAGAGAGATCCTCGACGCGGTTCTCGACCGCGACTCGTTCTTCGAGATCACGCCGTACTACGGACGCTCTCGAATCGTCGGACTCGCCCGAGTCAACGGCTATCCCGTGGGCACGATGATCAACAACCCGGCCCATCTCGGAGGCTCGATGAACGTCGCCGCCGGCACCAAGGTGATTCGCTTCCTGCAACTGTGCGACACCTTCCATCTACCGATGGTCTATTTCGGCGACGAGCCCGGATTCATGGTCGGCCCCGAGCAACAGCGCCAGGGGATCGTCCGCGCCGGCGCCAAGATGCTCTGCGCGACGCTCCGAACCCGCATGCCGTGGCTCACCATCATCATCCGGCAGCTCTACGGCGTCGCCGGCCAGTGCCACGATCGCCCGAGCGGCATGTTCAAGCGAGTGGCGTGGCCGTCCGGCCACTGGGGGTCCATGCACATCTCAGGCGGCGTGACCGCCGCCTATCGGCGCATCATCCGGGAGTCCGATGACCCCGCGGCCAAGCAGAAGGAGATTGAGGACCGCCTCCAGGCCCTGGCGTCGCCGTTTCGCACCGCCGAGGCGTTCAACATCGAGGAGATCATCGATCCCCGCGAGACCCGACCGATGGTCTGCGAGTTCATCGACGTCGCCCAGGCGGTTCTCGAAACCCAGCTCGGACCCAGTCCGACGCCGTACATGCCGTAGGGTGCCCGACAGACGCCGTCGGCTCAGCCGAGCGCCTGGAAGGCGCGCGCTGTGCCGGCCAGGGCCTGGTCGATGTCGCGCTCGGTGTGCGCCACGGACAGGAACATGTTGTGCCAGGGGTGCAAGTAGACGCCGTTCGCGAGCGCATGCCCGCAGAACGCGAGGCCCTTTGAGAGCTTGGGGTCGTCCTCGAACATCACGGTCGGCATCTGCGGCGGACCGGTCTGCTGAATCGCGTGGCCGTAGCGCCGCGCCTGTTCGGCAAGCCCGGCCCGGAACGCCTGGCCCAGCTCGAGCAGCCGGGTCGGCGCGTCGAGCTCCTCCAGGACGTCCAGCGTCGCGAGCGCCGCCGCAAAGGGTGCGGCCTGATACCAGAACGAGCCGGTGACAAAGATCCGCGACGCGGCGGCCCGGTACGCCTCGTTGCCCAGAACTGCCGCAAGCGGCTCTCCGTTTGCGAGCGCCTTGCCCCACGCCGAGAGGTCCGGCTGGACGCCAAGGGTCGCCCAGCTCGCATCCAGCGACAGACGCAACCCGGCCCGCACGTCGTCAAGGATGAGCGCGGCGCCCTCGGCGTCGCAGATCTGTCGCACCGCGCGGGCGAAGGCCGGGTCGACGAGCTCCTGGGGTTGGCCCGCGTCGTGCTTGAAGGCCGACACGGCGATTCCCGCGAGGTCGCCGGCGGACGCTTCGGCGGCCGCGCGCAGGCTCTCTGTGTCGTTGTACGTGAACGTCGGGTAGTTCGCGTGCTCCTCGACCGGCGTCCCACGCGACAAGTGGTTGGCCCACGGCTGTGAGCCATGGTAAGCGCCGGCCGCGACCAGGATCTTGCGCTTCTCACTCCTGGCTCGCGCGACCATGTTGCAGACCGTCGTCGCATCGTTGCCGTTCTTCGCGAAGATCGCCCAGTCGGCGTGCCCGACTTGAGCTACCAGGCGCTCGGCCAAGTCCACGATGATGGCCGGTGGGCCGTTCGCGATGTCGAGCGCGCCGCGCTGCGCATCGGCCGCAGAGCAGATGCGGGAACAGCGGTAGCCGGCAATCATGGGTCCGTACGAGCACATGAAGTCGATGTACTCGTTGTCGTCCACGTCCCACAGTCGGCAGCCCTCGGCGCGCGTGAAGAACTGCGGGTAGTTCTTCGGCATCCTGTAGGCCACCGACTGGTGCCCGTACATGCCTCCGGGAATCACCCGCTCGGCTCGAGCCCGCAACGCCTTATCGTTCTTCATGCTTCCACCGTCTAAAGTACACCCCAACGGAGGTCATCATGCCAATAGTCGATCATTCCATGCACGGCAAGGTGGCGCTGATCACCGGAGGCTCCAAGGGCATCGGTCGTGCCATCGCCCTGGCGTTTGCCGAGAACGGCGCCGACATCGCGATAGCCGCTCGAGGCCTCGAGGCACTCGAGGCTACCGGTGGTGAGCTGCGGAAGCTTGGCCGCCGCGTCCTGGCGATTCCGGCCGACGTCGGCAGGACCGAAGCAGTCGACGACCTCTACGAGCAGGTGGTCGCCGGGCTCGGTGGCATCGACATCCTGGTCAACAACGCAGCCAGCGGCGGCGGTGGCCCGATCTCCAAGCTGAAGGAGGACGACTTCCAGCGGGTGATGGCAACCAACCTGTGGGGACCGATCAGACTGTCGCAGTTGTGCCGGACCACGATGCAAGAGCGCGGCGGCGGCATGATCATCAACATCGCGTCGAACGAGGGCCTCCGGGCGTCGCCAGGACTGGGCATCTACCCGCCGTCCAAGGCGGCGTTGATCAACTTCACGCAGATGATCGGCAAGGAGTGGGCGAAGGACAGCATCCGCACGGTTGCCATCGCTCCCGGTCTGTGCCGGACTGAACTGGCTGCGGGCCTGATCGAGATGGTCGAGAAGAACAACATCGCCATCAACCCGATGGGCCGCATCGGAGAGCCGGAGGACATCGCGGCCCTGGTGTTGACCCTGGCGACTCAGGCAGGAAGGTTCACGACCGCGACCACCTACGTTCTGGACGGCGGTGAGCTGAGTGCAGGACCACTCGGCTAGGAGCTTGCGCGGTAGAACGATCTGACCTGGGAACGCGGGCATCCTGCCCGCATCCGGCGCGAAGCGCCGGCCTCCGGTCGTTCTACCGCGCAAGCTCCTAGCCGACCGCTTTGAGATCGGCATCCACCATCATCTCGACGAGCTGACGGAAAGTGACTCGGGGACGCCATCCCAGACGCTCCCGGGCCAGGCTCGCATCGCCGCACAGCGAGTCGACTTCGGCCTTGCGGAAGTACCGGGGGTCGACCTCGACCAGCACCCGGCCGCCCTTGGCCACACCCTGCTCACAGGCACCCGAACCGCGCCAGGTCAGCGGCAGCCCGGCATGGGCGAAGGCGATCTCGCAGAACTCGCGCACGCTGCGCGTATCGCCGGTGGCGATCACGTAGTCGTCCGGCTGCTCCGCGCGCAGCATCGACCGCATCGCCTCCACGTAGTCGCCGGCAAACCCCCAGTCGCGCCGCGCGGACAGATTGCCGAGGTACAGACGGTCCTGCAGACCCGCCCGGATGCGGGCTGTGGCCAGGGAGATCTTGCGGGTGACGAAGGTCTCGCCCCGGCGCGGCGACTCGTGGTTGAACAGGATCCCGTTGACCGCGAACAGGCCGTAGGCCTCGCGGTAGTTGCGGGTGATGTGGAAGCCGTAGGCCTTCGCCGCGGCGTACGGGCTGCGCGGATGGAACCGCGTCATCTCGTTCTGGGGCGACTCCAGGGTGCGCCCGTAGAGCTCGGACGAGGAGGCCTGGTAGAAGCGTGCCCGCGGGCAGTGACGGCGCATCGCCTCCAGCAACCGCAGCACCCCCAGGCCGGTGACCTGACCGGTCGCCGCCGGCAGCTCGAAGGAGACCTGGACGTGGGACTGCGCGCCGAGGTTGTAGATCTCGTCGGGCGCCACCGTCGCCACCGCGCGGTCGAGCGACGCCGCATCGGCGAGATCGCCCGCGATCAGGCGCAGCCGGGGCCCCGAATCGCCCTTCCTCTCCAGCAGGTGGTCGATCCAGCGCGTGTTGCCCGACTGGGACACCGGACGCACGAGACCCCAGACGTCCCTACCGTCGTCAAGCAACTGCTCGGCGAGGTAGGAACCGTCCTGGCCGGTCACGCCCGTGACCAGCGCCCGCGGCCTGGAGCTGCCAGCGCTCACACCAACTGCAGCAGGTGGCCCATCTTCTCGCGCTTGGCCCGGAGGTACTCGCGATTCGACTCGTTCGGCGCCACCTCGATCGCCACCCGATCGACGATCTCCAGGCCGTAGCCGGAGAGGGCGATGTACTTGCTCGGGTTGTTCGTCATCAGCCGCATGCGCCGGACACCGAGATCACGCAGGATCTGAGCGCCGATGCCGTACTCGCGCTGATCGGCTCGGAAGCCCAGCTTGTGATTGGCCTCCACCGTGTCGTGGCCCTGCTCCTGCAACTCGTAGGCGCGCAGCTTGTTGAACAGACCGATCCCGCGACCCTCCTGGAGCAGGTAGAGCAGGACGCCCATCCCCTCTTCGGCGATGTTCGCGAGCGCCTGGTAGAGCTGGATGCCGCAGTCGCAACGCTGGGAATGGAAGACGTCTCCAGTCAGGCATTGGCTGTGGACGCGCACCAGAACGTCCTCGTCAGGCGTCGGCTTGCCCATCACCAGGGCCACGTGCTCCTCGCCCGTCAGCTCGGCCCGGTAGGCGTATGCCTTCATGTCGCCGTATGGCGTGGGCAACGTCGGCGAGGCGATGAGTTCGACCAGGCTCTCGTTGCTCAGCCGGTAGCGGATGAGATCCGAGACCGTGATCATCGGCAGGTTGTGGATCCGGCTGTACTTGACCAGATCGGGCACCCGCGCCATGGTGCCGTCCTCGTTCATGATCTCGCAGATCACGCCGGCCGGCCTCAGCCCCGCCAGCGTCGCCAAGTCCACCGACGCCTCGGTCTGACCGGCCCGTTTGAGGACGCCGCCGCGCTTGGCCCGCAGCGGGAAGACGTGACCCGGCCGCAGCAAATCCTCCGGGCCGGTGGCCGGATCGATCGCGGTCTCGATCGTCGCCGCGCGGTCGGCCGCCGAGATCCCGGTCGTCACCTTGCCCCGGCCTTCGATCGAGACGGTGAAAGCGGTCTCGAAGGGCGACGTGTTGTCGCGCACCATCAGCGGCAGGTCGAGTGCGTCGCAGCGGTCCTCGGTCATCGCGAGACAGATCAGGCCACGGCCGTGGGTGGCCATGAAGTTGATCGCGTCGGGCGTCACCTTCTCGGCGGCGATCGCGAGATCGCCCTCGTTTTCCCTATCCTCGTCGTCGACGATGATCACCTGGCCGCCGGCGCGGAAGGCGGTCACCGCCTCTTCGATCGGCGTGAAGACGTTCTCTTCGCGGTCCCTGTCTCTTTTCGACATAGGGGCGATCGTAGCAGTGCCTGTATTTCCTGCCGCTCGGCAACCGAGCGCTCTTACTCGCCCCAACCCAGCTTGCTGCGCAGGGCGTCGTAGTGGGTCTGCCCGTCGACGCGCGCCAGCAGCGCCCTCGCCTCCGAAGCAGTCACGACCACCCGGTCGCCGCCTCCCAGCCGCGTCCCCTCCTGGCCGTCCAGGGTGAGGTACACCTCCTCGTCCCGGCTGCCGAGCGTCATCGCGATCGTGCTGGTCTCCGGCACCACGATCGGCCGCATGGACAGGGTGTGCGGCGAGATCGGCGTCAGCACCGCGACCGGCAACGTCGGGTAGAGGATCGGGCCCCCGGCCGAGAGGCTGTACGCGGTCGATCCCGTCGGCGTCGAAACGATCAGCCCGTCCGACCGGTAGAAGGCGACCGGCTCGCCGTCGATCTCGACCTCCAGATGGATCATCCGCGCCAGCGCGCTCTTGTGGACCACGGCGTCGTTCAGCGCCCGGTACCGGCTCACTCCGCCGGCCTCGCGCTGGAGTTCGACATCCAGCAGCAGCCGCTCCTCGACCTCGAACCTGCCCTCGAGAATCGCCCCCAGATTCGCGTAGAGGCCCTCGCGTCCGATCTCCGTGAGATAGCCCAAGGTGCCGAGGTTGACCCCCACGATCGGCACCCCCGGACGGCTGCGAGCCACCGACAGCAGGGTGCCGTCACCGCCCAGGACCAGGATCACGCCGACCTGCCTCGAGTCGGCGCCGACGACGGCGACGCCGCGGTCCCCGAGCCAGCGCTCCACCTCGGCGGCGGTCGCGGCCGCCCGCTCGCTGTCCCGCTTGGCAACGACCGCAACCTGGTCGATGTTGGTCATTTCACGAAGGGCGCGATGGTTATGTCACGAAGGGCGCGATGGTCATGTCACGAAGGGCGCGGTGATTACGTCCTGAAGTGGGCGAGGATCTCGCGATTGCCTGCCGGTCCCCGAAGATCGCAGTCTACCGAGGCTGTGAACCGGAGCCCGAGGGCGCCCAGTTCGCCGATGCGCTGGTCGGCGATCCGGCGGCGCAGCGCATCGTCGCGTACCACCCCGCCCCTGCCCACCTGACCGCGGCCGGCTTCGAACTGCGGCTTGATCAGCACGATCAGATCGGTGCCGGCCGCGAGGTGCGGCAGCAGCGCCGGCGCCACCTTGACCACCGAGATGAAGGAGACGTCCATGGTCGCGATCCGGCATCGCTCCGGCAGGGCGCGGGGACTTAGATGGCGCGCGTTGATCCGCTCCATCACGACCACCCTGGGGTCGCCGCGCAGCCGCGCATCGAGCTGGCCGTAGCCCACGTCCAGCGCGTACACCCTGGCCGCTCCATGTTTCAGGAGACAGTCGGTGAACCCCCCGGTCGAGGCGCCGACATCGAGACACACGGCGCCCTCGGGGTCGACCTCGAAGCAGCGCAGCGCCTGCTCGAGCTTGCGGCCCCCGCGCGACACGTACGGCGCCGACCGGCCCCGCACCTCGATCGCGCCGTCCGCCTCCACCGGCGTCCCCGGCTTGTCACGGCGCTCGCCGTCCACCCAGACCTCGCCCGCCATGACCGACCGCTTCGCCTGTTCCCGGCTGCTGAACAGCCCGCGCTCGACCAGCAGTTGATCGAGACGGAGCTTCACGAGCCTCGGTGGACCAGGAAGGCGACCAGGGATCGAAAGAGCTTCCGGCGCGCCGGCAGTTTCTCCACCAGGGCCAGGCACCGGTCGGCGGCCTGACGCGCCTTCTCGCGGCTGCCGCCCAGGCCGAACAGGTGCGGATAGGTCAGCTTCGCGGCCTGCCGGTCCTTGCCGGCCGTCTTGCCCAACTGCTGGGAACTGCCCACCTCATCGAGGATGTCGTCACCGATCTGGAACAGCAGCCCGAGTTCGGCGCCGATCCCGCCGAGCAGCTTCGAGCGGTCGTCCCCGGCGCCGGCGTAGATGCCGCCGAGCCGGGTGCTCGCTTCGATCAGGGCGCCCGTCTTCAGGCGGTGAATCCGTTCGAGGCTCCGCGCGGCGCGTTCCCGTCCGCACCCACCGTCTTCGATCGTGGCCCCTTCGTGCTCCAGATCGAGGACCTGGCCCCCGATCATCCCCGTCGTGCCCACGGCTTCGGCCAGCAAGCGCACCGCCTGCAGCCGCCGCTCCGGCGGCGCCGACGCCGGCTCTCCGGCCAGAACCTCAAAAGCGTGGTTGAGGAGTGCGTCGCCGGCCAGCACCGCCATTGCCTCGCCCTGCACCTTGTGCAGGGTCGGGCGACCGCGCCGCAGGTCGTCGTCGTCGAGGGCCGGAAGATCGTCGTGAACCAGGCTGAATGTGTGGATCATCTCGACCGCGGCGCCGCCCGCCAGCAAGTCGCTCCGCGGTGCGCCGCACGCCTCGCCGGCAAGCACGACCAGGGCAGGCCGCACCCGCTTGCCGCCCGCGAACACGCTGTACCGCATCGCCTCACAGATGGCGGCGGGCGCCGTCGTCGCCGCCGCCGGCAGGAGCCGGTCCAGCGTGTCGTCGACCTGCGGCCGCAGCGTGGAGAGGAAGGACGCGAAGTCGCTCACGAGTCGTTCGTCCGCTCGTTCTCCCCGACCGCCTCCGGCAGAGTTTCCGCCGCCGGCAGCGCCTCCGCGACCAGCATGATCGGTATATCGCTGACGATCGGATAGACGAGGCCGGACTCCCGGCACCACAGCCCTTCGGAAACCTCCGGCGCCTCACCCGCGAAGTGCTCCCGGTAGCGGGCCACGAGCCGCTCGCACACGGGCGGCGGCAGCGGCGTCACGGTCAGCGCGCCCTTCGACTTGGGGCACACCAGGAGTTCGAGCAGTTCCGGATTCACAGACACTACGACTTACCTCGACCATCGGAGAAGGAGGGCGTTCACACCCGGGTTGTGACGATAGTAGGCCGAGTTGGACAGATGGGAGAAACCGAGACCGACTCGCGAGCCGTTGCGCAGACGGCGTCCCACCACGATCCCCGAGCGGAACTCGAGCGGGCCGCCGAGGTCCTTGCCGTCCCCCGCCTCATAGAAACCCATGGCGAAGCTCGAGTCGAGAAACCAGGAGCGCCCGAGGTCGATCCGCCGGTCGGCGCCGACGTAGACGTAGATGGACTCGTCGGCGGTCACCGAGGCGCCGACATGGGGGCCGAAGCCCAGGCACCAGTTGGTGCGGAACCGGTGCTCGATGCTGACCTCGCCAGCCGTGTAGTCCCTGCCGAAATCGATCACGCCGGCGCTCACGCTCAAGCCGGACTCGTCGGCGCGGCGCGGCGCGGCGTTCTCCGAGGCCGCGTTGCAAGCGAAGGCGGCCGGGGCGGCCAAGCTCCCCACCAACGCCAGCAGAACGGGCGCTCCGTGGCGCGGACCGGGGAAGCGCACGGCGAGCCAGCATACAATGCGCGACGTGGACGAAACGCCGGCAGACGCGCCGCGGCCACCCATTTCGGCCTTGGTGACGACCTTCAACGAGGAGCGCCACATCGGGGACTGTCTGGCGTCCCTCAACTGGTGCGACGAGGTCCTCGTCGTCGACTCCTTCTCCACCGACCGCACTCCCAAGATCGTGCGGGCGTGCGAACGCGCCCGCTTCGTGCAGCGCATCTACTACGGCTCCGCATCCCAGAAGAACTGGGCCATGGACCAGACCCGGAACGAATGGGTCCTCATCCTCGATGCCGACGAGCGCTGCACGCCGGCACTGAGGCGCGAGATCGAGAACATGTTCAGGAACGGGGAGCCGGCTCACGATGCCTACACGATCAAGCGCCGGGTCTACTTCCTGGGCAGGGTGATCCGCTTCTCGGGCTGGCAGCACGACCGGGTTGTCCGGCTGCTTCGCCGCGACGCGGGCCGCTACCCGAATCGGCGCGTTCACGCCGACATGTGGACCCGCGGTCCCGCGCCGGTGCTCCGGAATCCCATGGAGCACTTCATGGTCGACGACCTGCTCGCCTACTCGCGCCGCATCCAACGCTACAGTTGGTGGGGTGCCGCCCAGGTCTGGCGTGAGGGCCGGCGGTCGGGGCCGACGGAAGTCCTCGGCCGCTCGCTGTGGCGTTTTTTGCGGACCTACGGTCTCCAGCTCGGCGTGTTCGACGGCATGCGCGGCCTGGTGTTCTGCCTGCTCCAGGCCTACGGCACCTACCTCAAGTGGTCCTACGTCTGGTCCTGGCACGTGAACCAACAGCGCGGCATCGAGCCGCCCCTGCCGTCCTTCGACGACAGCAAGAACACTTGGCGCGGCCTGACCGAGCTGGAGACCGGCACCGCCAACTAGGCGCTTGCGCCGGGCCGCGGCCCCTGTCTCAGTCCACGCTGACCAACAGCGGCTCGATCTTCGTCGCCAGGCCCGTCGTCTCGTCGGCGTCGACCAGGACGGCGGCGATCCGCACGTCGCGCTTGGCGACCTCGAAGCCGGACGGCGTATTGAGCAGGAACCGCTTCAGCGCCCGGTCGGCGCGCACGCCGATCACCGAGTCGTACGGGCCGGTCATGCCCACGTCGGTGATCAGGGCGGTCCCCTGGGGCAGGATGCGGGCGTCGGCGGTCGGCACATGGGTGTGGGTGCCGAGCACCGCACTCACCCGGCCGTCGAGGTGGTAGGCCATCGCCTGCTTCTCGCTGGTGGCTTCGGCGTGGAAGTCGACCAGCACCAGCTTGATCGCCGGATCAAGGCCGGCCAGGATCCTGTCCGCGGCCGCAAACGGCGAAGGCAGCGGTTTCATGAACGCCTGCCCTTCCAGGTTGACCACCGCGTACGGCGTCCCCACCGGCAGTTCGCCGACGAAGACCCCGACTCCGGGGTTGCCCTCCGGGTAGTTCGCGGGCCGCAGCAGAGTGGGCATCCGGTCGAACAGCGGCACGCCCTCCCGCTTCGACCAGGCGTGATTGCCGGTGGTCATGCAGTCGATCGGCAACGCTGCGAACTCCTTGAGCACCGCCGGGGTCACGCCACGGCCGCCGGCGGCGTTCTCGACGTTGACGATCACAGCGTCGACCCGGTGGCGGTCGATCAACTCCGGCAGCAGGCTCGACAGGGCGCGACGCCCCGGCTTGCCGACCACATCGCCCACAAAGAGGAAGCGGGCCATCAGCGCGCGTACTCGATCGACCGCGACTCCCGGATCACCGTGACCTTGATCTGGCCCGGATAGGTGAGCTCGCCTTCGATCTTCCGCGCCACGTCGCGGCCCAGCCAGACGGCCTGCTCGTCGCTGATCTCCTTGCAGTCGACGATCACGCGGACTTCCCGGCCGGCCTGAATCGCATAGCTCTTCTGTACGCCCTTGAAGCCGGCGGCAAGCTCCTCCAGCTTCTTCAGCCGCTTCACGTAGCTCTCGAGAATCTCCCTCCGCGCTCCCGGACGCGCCGCGGACACGGCGTCGGCCGCCGTCACCAGCACCGCTTCGACCGTCTCCGGGTCGTAGTCCCCGTGATGACACGCCATGGCGTGGATCACTTCCTCGCTCTCGCCATGCCGGCGGAGCAGGTCGATGCCGATCTCCAGGTGGGTGCCGTCGATCTCGCGGTCCACCGCCTTGCCGATGTCGTGCACCAGCCCGGCCCGCTTGGCGACATGAACGTCCACCTTCAACTCGCCCGCCATGATGCCGGCGAGGAAGGCGACCTCCTTGCTGTGCTGCAGGACGTTCTGGCCGTACGACGTGCGGAAGCGCAGGCGCCCGAGCAGCTTGACCAGCTCCGGGTGGAGCCCCGACAGGTTCAGTTCCAGCAAGGCCTCGCGACCCTCGCGCTCTACCCGGTCCTCGAATTCGGACTCGACCTTGGCCGCGACCTCCTCGATCCGAGCCGGGTGGATGCGGCCGTCAGCGATCAGGCGCTCCAGGGTGACCCGCGCGATCTCCCGCCTGAAGGGGTCGAAGCCGGAGAGAATGACCGCCTCTGGCGTGTCGTCGACGATCAGGTCGACGCCCGTGATCAGCTCCAGGGTCCGGATGTTCCGCCCCTCACGCCCGATGATCCGTCCCTTCATCTCGTCGTTCGGCAGCATGACCACCGACACGGTCGTTTCCGAGACGTAGTCCGAAGCCGAGCGTTCGATGGCAAGACTGACGATCCGCTGAGCCTCCCGCTGGGCCGACTCCCGGGCTTCGTCCTCGATCCGCTTGGCGAGGTGCGCCGACTCCATGCGCACCTCGTGCTCCAGGCTGTGGCTCAGTTCCTCCCGTGCCTGCTGCACGGTGAGGCCCGAAACCCGCCCGAGTTGGCGCCGGACGTTCGTGAGCCCCTCGGCGAGTTCGGCCCGCTCGGTATCGAGTCGCCGCTCGCCGTCCGCGACCGATCGTTGCCGCTGCTCGAGTTCCTCGCCGAGACGCTCCAACCGGGCCGTCTCTTCGCGTGCCCGGGCCCGCCGCTCCCCGACCTCCCGTTCGCGCGCCTCTAGCTTTCTCCTCTGCTCCGCCGACGAGCGCTCGAACTCGGCGCGCAGCGACAGAACCTCCTCCTTCGCCGCGAGTTCCAGCTCGCGCCCCTTGGCGGCGCACTCGCGCTCGGTCTCTTCGATGAGGCTGTCCGCCCGGCGGCGGGCCTCCGAAATCAGCCTCGCCGCACTACGCCGACCGACAAGGCTCCAAAGCAGCCAGGCTGCAACAAGAGTAGCCGCCGCGACCGCGGCGGCAATGAGAGTAGTTTCGGTCATCAGCCCTCGATGCGGGCAGAAGGGCATCCCCCGCGAGGCCGTGTGAACGCGCCCCGACACAGAACCAGAGCGAGACCAGGTGGGTGTCCGCACCACTCGCCGTCAGCGTCCCCGTTCGAGCGGGGCTGGCACGGGCGAGCAGTTGAAAGACTCCCTCTAAAAGAGCGATGGTTCCAACCACGGCTTTCATCACGAACCGCGCAGGGGATGCAAAGTCAAAGATTCTTCCAGTAGTAGTCGAGTCGCGGCGTCCGCGCCGCGCTGACGCACAGGATACAAGGCTCCATGCAAGTCAGGAATCGAGCGCCGCCTCCAGTTCGGAGGTCAGGCTGGACACGCGCTCAACCATCTCCACGAACCGGCCGTCCTCCGCCTCCTCGCCATCCTCGGACGAAGACGACGGCTCATTGACGAGATTCAGGGCGGCAAGAATGGCGATCTTGCCCGCATCCAGATTGGGCGAGTGATCGGCCACCTCCCGCATCTTGCGGTCGACCCTCCGGGCGAGCTCCCGAATGCGCTCGGCATCGGTCGCTCCGTCCTCCCGGAGGGTGTAGGAAACGCCGAAGATCTCGACCACCACGGTGGCCGCAACATCTTCTTGGTGTTCGCTTTCGGCCACTTCTAGATGCTCCGAAGGACCGGCACTATAGCACCCGCTCGCACCCGCATCGGCGCCTCCGAGCGCAGGACGCGAGGGCTCCCAAGCGTCCTGTCGAGCCGTGACGCCTTCAGGAATCGCCGCTGCCGAGCAACTCTTCGAGACCTTCGGCAAGCGCCTCGACGCGCTGGCCGATCTCGTTACGCTCCTCGGCTGCCCGCTGCTCCGCGGCTTCGAGTTCGGCAGTCAGTTTACGCGTCCGCTCACGCTCTGCCGCAAGAGCCGCCTTGGCCCGCTCGATCACTTCCTCCAGACGCACGATCGCAGAGACCGAGCCCTCAGCCATCAGGACGAGGAGGAGGCGGTCCCGGCTGAGCCGGCGGCGAGGGCGCCCCGGGCCGCAGACGCCACGGCCGCGAAGCCCTCGGCATCGCGCACCGCAAGATCGGCGAGCATCTTCCGGTTCAGCTCAATGCCGGCGAGCCGCAAGCCGGACATGAAGCAACTGTAGGACAGGCCGTTGAGGCGCGCGGCAGCGTTGATCCGCACGATCCAGAGGCTGCGGAACTGCCGCTTCTTCTGGCGGCGGTCGCGATAGGAGTAGGCAAGCGCCCGGTCCACCGCCTGCTTGGCGATGCGGTGCCCCTTCGACTTGACGCCGTAGTAGCCCTTGGCCTGTTTGAGAATCTTCTTGCGCCGACGAGCGCGCCGGCTGCCGCGTTTTACTCGTGCCATCGTCTATAGCCCTCTGTGGCGCCCGCGAGCCACCGCCTCAGCCGTGAAGCATCCCCTTGATCGTCTTGGCGAAAGCGCCGGCGACATCGGTCTGCTTGCGCAGCTTCCGCTTCCGCTTCTGCGATTTCTTGGTCAGGATGTGGTTCATCATCGAGTGGCGGCGCTTCACCTTGCCCTTGGCGGTGAGCTTGAAGCGCTTGGCCGCTCCACGGTGGGTTTTCTGCTTGGGCATTCCTGAGCCTCCTACGGGGCTCAGGGGAGCCGCCGAACCACGGATACTAGCCGGAAACGCCGCGCACGGCTACCCGGTACACAGCTCTTCATTCCGGTCAGAGCTCCAGCGATCTCGACGCCGCGCGCTCGGCGATGCGGAGCGCCAGATCCTCGATCTTGACCGGGCCCTGATCCGCGGCGCCTCCCTCCGGCGCTGCGCGCAGGCGGAGCGACACGGTGCCAGCCTCCTGTTCGCGCCTCCTGTTCGCGGCCGCCGACGACGAGCATGTAGGGAACCTTCCGGGCCTGGGCGTCGCGGATCTTGTAGCCGAGCTTCTCGCTGCGCTGATCGAGCTCGGCCCGGGCGCCGGCGTCCTGCAGCTTCTTCGTCACTTCGGCGCCGTAGTCGAGGAAGCGGTCGGATACCGGCAGGACGACCGCTTGTGTGGGCGCCAGCCAGACCGGGAAGGCGCCGCCGTAGTGCTCGATCAAAATACCCATGAAGCGCTCGACCGACCCCATCATCGCCCGGTGCAGCATGACGGGACGGTGAGCCTGACCGTCGCTGGCGGTGTACTCGAGGTCGAGCCGCTCCGGCATCTGGTAGTCCAACTGCACCGTCCCCAACTGCCAGCTCCGGCCCAGTGCGTCGCGGACCTGGAAGTCGATCTTCGGGCCGTAGAAAGCGCCGTCGCCCTCGCTGATCTCGAACTCCAGGTCGCGGCTGCGCAGCGCACTCATCAGCAAGTCCTCGGCCCTCCGCCACAGTTCCGCGTTCCCGATCGACTTCTCGGGCCGGGTCGAGACCTCGATCAGAATGTCGTCGAAGCCGAAGGTCCGGTAAATCTCGAGGATCGTCGACACCGGGCGCAGCACCTCCGCCTCGATCTGCTCCTCGGTGCAGAAGGTGTGCGCGTCGTCCTGACAGAACGTGCGCACCCGCGTGAGCCCGGTGATCACGCTGGATCGTTCGTAGCGGTGGAGGCGGCCGAAGTCGGCGTAACGGATCGGCAGATCGCGGTACGACCGCAGGCCGGTCTTGTAGATCAGGCAGTGGGTCGGGCAGTTCATCGGCTTCACCGCGTACTGCCGCTCGTCGACCTCGGTGAAGAACATGCTCTGGCGGTAGTTGTCCCAGTGCCCCGAGCGGCGCCAGAGATCGACGTCGAGAATCTGCGGGGTGCGCACCTCCTCGAATCCGTCGCGCCGGTTCAGACCCTGGACGTAGTCGACCAGCAGGTTGTAGATCACCGTGCCGCGGGGGTGGAAGAACGGACTGCCGGGAGCGTTCCGGTTGAAGCTGAACAGGTCGAGTTCGGGTCCCAGACGGCGGTGGTCGCGGGCCCGGCGCAACTCGAGGTCGGCGAGGTAGCCGTCGAGCGCCGCCTGGCTGGCGAAGGCGGTGCCGTAGATCCGTTGCAGCCGTTCCCGGCTCTCGTCGCCGCGGTAGAAGACGCCCGAACTCTCAAGGAGCTTGACCGCCCCGACCTGATCCACGCGCTGCGCGTGCGGACCGCGGCAGAGATCGACGAACTCCCCGTGCTTGAACAGGGTGATCGGTTCGCCTTCGGGAATGTCCTCGAGCCGCTCGAGCTTGAGTTCCTCGCCCAGGTCGCCGAACAGTTCGCGCGCCTGCCGGCGGTCGATCTCGACCCGCTCCACCTCGTGCTTCTCGGCGAGGACCTCGCGCATCTTCGCTTCGATCGCTTCCAGGTCCTCGGGCACGAACGCGCGCGGAAAGCGGAAGTCGTACTGGTACTTCTCCGAGTGGTCGCGGCGGCCGACGTCGATCTGCGTGCCGGGCCACAGTCGCTGGACTGCGTCCGCCAGCACGTGCTCGGCGGTGTGGCGCAGGAAGGGCGCCGCCTCCTCGCTCTGGATCGTGATCAGGCGCAGACTGCCCGACACCTGGATCGGCGTGCGCAGATCAAGCACTCTGCCGTCCAACTCGGCGCCGACCGCGGCCTTCGCCAGACCGGGTCCGATCGAGCGCGCGACATCGAGCGCCGTCGTCCCCGCCGGGACTGTCCGCACCGATTCGTCCGGCAGGGTCAGTTCAATCATGCAGCGAGTTCCGTCTGGGGTACCGCGGCTGGCGGGTTCTTCCTGCCGACACCGCGATGGTAGGCGCTAGCGGACTCGAACCGCTGACCTCTACCGTGTGAAGGTAGCGCTCTAACCAACTGAGCTAAGCGCCTGAGTCACAGACCGAACGGCCCATGTTTGCGGAGGTCCGAGCAAGCTCGAACCCTGCGGAGGTCCGAGCAAGCTCGAACCCTGCGGAGGTCCGAGCAAGCTCGAACCCTGCGGAGGTCCGAGCGGACTCGAACCCTGCGGAGGTCCGAGCGGACTCGAACCCTGCGGAGGTCCGAGCAAGCTCGAACCCTGGTAGGCCCGAGCGGACTCGAACCGCTGACCTCTACGATGTCAACGTAGCGCTCTAACCAACTGAGCTACGGGCCTGAACCTCGCGACCGAGTAGCCGGCAATGGCCGCCGCGAGAAGACGCAACGGTACAAAGGGGACGGTTGCCGTGTCAACGTAAGGGACGCCGCGTCGCCCGCATCGTAGCCCCGTGCCGGCGCCTTCTCCGACCCGCCGGAACACACCCATACTGCCGCGTTGTTGCAGAATCGCAGGATGACATCCAGTTTCCAGATGGCGGAGCTGATCGAGGAGGCGCGGCGAAGGATCGCCGGCTCGATCTACGTCAGCCCCTGCGCCCGGTCGGAGCACTTCTCCCGGCTCTGCGGTCTCGACGCCTACTTCAAGCTCGAGAACCTGCAGATGACCGGCTCGTTCAAGGAACGGGGAGCTCTGAACCGCATCCTCACGCTCTCTGAAGAGGAGCGGCAGCGGGGCCTGATCACCGCCTCCGCCGGCAATCACGGGCAGGCGGTCGCCTACCACGCCGGCCGGCTCGGCCTTGAGGCGACCGTGGTCATGCCGCTGCCCACGCCGCTGATCAAGGTCGCGAACACGCGCAGCTTCGGCGCCGACGTGCGGCTGGCCGGGGAGACGTTCGACGATGCCCAGGCCCACGCGCACGAGCTGGAAGCGGAGAACGGAGCGACCTACGTGCATCCGTTCGACGACGCCCAGGTGATCGCCGGGCAGGGCACCATCGGCTTCGAGCTGATGGCCCAGGAGCCCGACCTCGAGGTCATCGTGGTACCGGTCGGCGGCGGCGGCCTGATCTCCGGCATCGCCGCGGCGTACAAGGCGCACCGGCCGCAGACCCGGATCGTCGGCGTGCAAACCGAGGCCGTACCCTCGATGAGGGAGAGCCTCGCCGCCGGCGGGCCGGTGACTGTCGACCGCCGCCACACGATCGCCGATGGCATCGCGGTCAAGCGCCCGGCCGCCCTGACCCTGAAGCTGGTCGAGGAACTCGTCGACGACCTGGTCACGGTGGACGAGGAGGAGATCGCCAACGCGGTGCTGCTGCTGCTCGAGCGCGAGAAGACGGTGGTCGAGGGCGCCGGCGCCTCCGTCCTGGCCGCGGTCGTCAACGACCACGTACCCCAGGCGAAGGGACGCCGGACGGCGATGGTGTTGACGGGCGGCAACATCGACGTCACCTTGCTCAGCCGCATCATCGAACGCGGCCTGACCAAGGACGGCCGCCTGGTGCAACTCGATGTCTGCGTCAAGGATCGGCCCGGCGCCCTCGGCGCGCTGCTCAACCTGGTCGGGGATGCCGGCGCCAACGTGATCGAGACCCACCACGAACGCGCCTTCACCGCCCTCGGCCTGAACGAAGTGCACATCGAGCTGCGGCTCGAGACGCGCGGCCCGGAGCACGTGGAAAAGTTGATCGAGGCGATCGCGGCCGCCGGCCTCCACGTCCGGCGCCAAACCCAGCCCCAGAGCTGGCACGACTAACTGCTAGGCTTGCCGCGCGTGAACGACGAAGCTTCGGATCCTTCGCCATCCGGCTCCAGTCTGGACGAACCCGACCCGGACCCCGACCAGCGCACCTCAGCACTAGGGGAGCGCTACTCGTCCCGTTCGCCGCGGCCCCCGGCCTTCCTTCGGGCTGAGCGCCGATGATGCCGCAGTTCCTGGCGGTCACCGGGCCGCCCATGGGCCTCGCAGAACTCCCGCCCGGCTGGGGGCTCGCCCTGGCCATCTTCCTGGTCGGCCTGAACGGGTTCTTCGTCGCCGCCGAATTCGCGCTGGTCAAGGTCCGTCCGACCCAGATCGCCCCGCACGTGGACACCCTCCGGGGCCGCATGGCGCAGCGCATGATCGACCAGCTCGATGCCTGCCTGTCGGCGACCCAGCTCGGCATCACGCTGTCGAGCCTCGGTCTCGGCTGGATCGGCGAGCCGGCGGTCACCTGGCTGCTGAGGCCGCTGTTCAACCTGGTACCGAACCTGTCTCCGGGAGTCGCCCAATCGGCCAGTCTGACGGTCGCCTTCCTGTTCATCAGCATGCTGCACATCGTGCTCGGCGAACTGGCGCCGAAGTCGCTGGCGATCCGCAAACCCGAACCGACGAGTCTCTGGGTCGCGCTGCCGCTGTGGGCGTTCTACCGGATCACCTATCCCGGCATCTGGGTGCTGAACCAGATGGCGAACGCCGTCCTGCGCCTGTTCGGCATCGAACCGGTCGGCCACGGCGAACTGGCCCACAGCGAGGAGGAGATCCGGAGTCTGCTCGCCTCCGAGGAGGACACCGAACTCTCCGACCCCAAGCGGGAGCTGCTCGACAACGTGTTCGAACTCTCCGACCGCAACGCCCGCCAGGTGATGGTGCCCCGCACCGAGGTCGTCTACCTCGACGCCACCGCCCCGATGGAGGCGAATCTCGACCGCGCCCGCCGCAGCGGCCATACCCGCTTCCCGCTCTGCGAGGGGGACCTCGACCAACTGATCGGCCTGGTCCACATCAAGGACCTGTTCATTGCCGAGGATCCGCCGGCCTCGCTGCGCGACATCGCCCGCGAGACGTTCGCGGTGCCCGAGACCCTGCCGCTCGACCAGTTGATGGCCCGAATGCGCCACGAGCACATCCACATGGTGGCGGTCTTCGACGAATACGGCGGCGTTGCCGGCCTCGTCACGCTGGAGAACGTCCTGGAGGAGATCGTCGGCGAGATCCAGGACGAGTTCGACGCCGAGGTCCCGGAGTTCGTCCGCCTCGAGGACGGCGGCTACAAGGTTCTCGGCGGAATGCTGATCGACGACCTCGAGGACGAACTCGAGATCGAGATCGCCGACGCGCGCGAGGAGGACACCGTGGCCGGCATCGCGCTCTCCGAACTCGGCCGCACCGCCGAACCGGGCGACACCGTCGAAGCCGGGCGCCTGCGTCTTGAGGTGTTGGAGGTGGACGGGAACCGGATCGTTGCGTTGCGGGTTGATGTGCTGCCGGAGGCAGCCGAAGAACACGGCTGAAGCCAGAACCGGGGGTCAGAAGACCCCCGGCTACAGCCGCGCGAGGACGACGCCTGACACCTGGTCCAACGGAACCACCTCGCGCTCGCCGTCCTGCCGGTTCGAGACCTCGGCGCCCCCGTTCGCGAGGGAGCGCGCGCCGACCACGACCCGGACCGGGAAGCCGACCAGGTCGGCGTCCTTGAACTTGACGCCGGGCCGTTCCGCGCGGTCGTCGTAGAGCACGTCGAAACCGGCAGGAGCGAGCACGTCCATGAGTTCCTCGTACAGCGAGTCGGCGGCCGAGCGCACCGCTTCGTCGCCCGGATCGAGGGAAGTGAGAACGACCGTGAACGGCGAGAGGGGCACGGGCCAGATGATGCCGTCGCGGTCGTGGCCCTGTTCGATCGCGGCCGCGGCGGTGCGCCCGATGCCCAGGCCATAGCAGCCCATCGCCATCGGTCGAAGCCGGCCGTGCTCATCCGTGAAGGTGCAGTTCATCTTCTCGGAGTAGGTCGTGCCCAGCTTGAAGATGTGGCCGACCTCGATGCCGCGCGAGAGCCGCAGCTCGCCGCCGCTGCAGCGCGGGCACGGATCGCCGTGGGCGGCGGTCATCACGTCGACCCATTCGACCGGCCGCGTGCTCGCCACGTCACGGTCCCAGCGTACGGAGGCGAAGTGCCGGTCGCCCTTGTTGGCGCCGCAGACGAAGCCGGCGAGGGGACGGGCCGACTCACAGGCGACCAGGCGCACGTCGGCGGAAAGGCCGACCGGACCCGAGAAGCCGAGCGGACCGCCGGTCGCCGCCTCCACCTGCTCGGCCGTCGCCAGACGCAGGCCGAGGCCGCCGAGAATGTTCAGCAGCTTGACCTCGTTCACCTCGCGGTCGCCGCGGATCGCGACCGCCGCCAGGCCGTCGTCCGTTGCGTAGATCAGCGTCTTGACCACCTGCGCCGGCTCGACCTCGAGCAGTTCGGCAACCTGTGCCACGGTCGTCGTTCCCGGCGTCGTGACCTCCCTCGGGGCCTCGCCGCCGTCCGTGCCCGACACCGGCAGCTCGCCGACCTCCGCCCGCTCCAGGTTCGCGCCGTAGCCGCAGGCGGCGCAACTTGCGACCGCGCTCTCCCCGGTGTCGGCGAGCACCATGAACTCGTGCGACGACGAGCCGCCGATCGTCCCGGAGTCCGCTTCGACCACGGAGTACTCGAGGCCGCAGGCCTCGAAGATGCGCGAGTAGGCGGCGTGCATCGCCCGGTAACTCCGGTCGAGACTCTCCTCCGTCGCGTCGAACGAGTAGGCGTCCTTCATCAAGAACTCGCGGCCGCGCATGAGCCCGAAGCGGGGCCGGATCTCGTCCCTGAACTTGGTCTGGATCTGGAACAGGTTGATCGGCAACTGGCGGTAGCTCTTCACGTCGCGCCGCACGAGATCGGTGACCACTTCCTCGTGCGTCGGACCGAAGCAGAACCGCCGGCCATGCCGGTCCTCCATGCGCAAGAGTTCGGCGCCGTACTTGAACCAGCGCCCGGACTCCTCCCACAGCTCGGCGGGCTGGATCGCCGGCATCGACAGTTCGATCGCTCCGGCCCGCTCCATCTCCCGCCGGACGATCGCCATCAGCTTGCGCAGCGTCCGCCAGCCGGCCGGCTGCAACGTGTAGATCCCGGCCGCGAGTCGCCGCAGCAGGCCCGCCCGGGCCATCAACCGGTGGCTGACGACCTCGGCGTCCCTGGGCGCCTCGCGGGCGGTCATCAGGTAGTAGTTGCTCCAACGCATCGTCTTGCCGGGACCTCTGAAGGCGATTCGGTACGGAGCAGCGGCGCTAGCGACCGCGCACGCGTTCGATGATCCGCGCGGAGTCTTTCATGAACTCCATCATCCGTTCTTCGATCGCGCCACCGCGGTCATCGAGCCGGCGTGCCCGGGCCAGCACGCCGCGCGCCTGATCCTCGTCGCCGGACGCCAGAAGCGCCATGCCCAGCCGGGTGAGCACCGTCGTCGACGGTCCGAGCTCGGTCGACTGCGACAGGAAGTCGATCGCCTCGTCCAACTCCCGCCGCTTGTAGTGGACCCAACCCAGCGCGGCGAGCGGGAACTGGCGCAACTCCTCCGGCGCGTGCTCCAGGGACCGGCGCGCGAAGTCGAGCGCCTTGTCCAGGTCCTCGTCCATCTCGGCCAGGTTGTAGGCCATCTCGTAGTAGGCGATGCTCTTCGAGAAGTTCGACCCGCCCTCGTCCAGCAGGCGGCGTCCGACCTTGTTTCCCTCCCGGTACTTCCCCTCGCTGCGCAGAGACTCGATCAGGGTCGCGTAGGCCGTCGCGCGCAGCATCTCGCCGGCATTCGAATCGAGCACGCGCTGGGTCAATTGACCGATCTCCTGACTGCGGTCGAGCCGGAGACACGCCAGGGCGTAGGTCATCAGCAGGGTCGGATTTTCCGGATCGAGCGCGAGCGCCTCGCGGTAGCAGCGCAGCGCCTCCGCCGCGTCGCCGGCGCCGATCGCCTCCTCGCCGCGGTTCACCCAGTCGGCAGCCGCCGGACTGGTCGCCGGCAACTCGGCGCCGGTCCGGCCCGAGAGGTAGGCGACCAGATCGCGGTAGCGCATCCGCCGCGGGTTCAGTTGCTGAGCGGTGCGGAACGCGGCCAGGGCCTTGCGGTTCCAGCCCCGGTCCAGGTAGCAGAGACCGAGGAGGTGATGGCATTCCTCGAACGAGGGGTCGACCTGAACCGCCTGCCTGAGGGATTCGATCGCCGCCGCGAGCCGGCCCATCTCGTAGCGGCAGCGGCCGAGCAGGTAGAGCGCCTGCGGCACCCCGTCGATCTCGACCGCGCGTTCCAGGAAAGCCACCGCCGACTTCAACTGCCCCCGGCCCGCCAGCGACGCCCCGAGGCAGAAGTGCGGGAGGAAGGCGTCCCGATGGAGGACGACGGCCTTCTCCAGCAGTTCCTGACCGCGTTGTTCCTCACCCTGCTGAAGACGGATCACGCCGCTGTAGACCAGACCCTGGACATGGTCCGGCTTGGTTGCCAGCACGCGGCCGAAGTAGTCGAGCGCCCGCTCAAGGCGTCCCTCCTGGAAGTGCGACTCGCCGAGGAAGTGCGCCAGCTCGTGATTGCCGCGGTCGACCACGGCCGCCGTCTCGAGGGCTTCCATCGCCTTGGCCAGGTCGAGGCCGCCCAGAGCGACCTCCGCCTCGTCGAGAAGCTGTTCAAAGCCGGCGCGGCGCCGACCCTCGTAGAGCCCGATGATCCGGTCCTTGACAGCCGCGAACCGCTCCCGCTTCTCGAGCACCAGGAACTGGTAGTCCATCTTGGACTCCCAGAGATCACTCCACTCGGCCGCGTCGATCAGCTCCTGGCGTTCAAGAAGATCGCGAAGGGCAAGCATGCCGGCGTGGTGGACGAGAATGCTCTCCTCCTGCCGGTGCAGGGCGCTCAGGACCTTTTGCACGGTTTCGCCCGTACGTTTGAGCACCTCCTCCAGGATCGAGATGCGCTCCAGAAGGTGCTCGTCGAACGAGAACTCCTCGTCGTCAATATCCAGCGACTCCGCAGGCGGCACGGAGGAGCCGGAGAGCACCATCAACTTCTGCCGGCAGCGCTGGCAGTACTCCGCGTCGTCCCCGTTCTGCGTGCCGCATACCTGGCAGTACATCGCGGGTGAGACTAGCGCCTGGGCGGGCTGACTGTGCGATCGCCGACCCTCAGGTCAAGCCGTCAAACCACGGCTCACGCCGCCCCAGCCTGCTGTCCATCGCCGCCCCGATCCCCACGCAGGTGACGATGGTCCAGGTCCATCCACCCAGATAGGGAACCATCTTGACCAGACCCAGAGCGAGGAGCCCAAGCAGCACGGCAGCCATCGGCCGGCCGGCGACCCGCGGGCGGTTCGGCAGCAGGCGCGCCCCCAGCGCCATGAATACCGCCACCGTGCCCCACAGCTTGCACACCATGGCCGCCACGGCACAGACGACGAGCAGCGGCGCTCCGACCAGGGCCGGCGCCGCCGCAATCAGGACGCCGAAGGTCACGCCCACGGCGAGCACCGCCACCAGGCCGGCAAAGAAGTTGCGAAACGGCCGCTCCAGGACACTCTGGGCGGTCACCGTCAGCGACGAGTCGAAGCCCCAGACCAGGACCACCGACACGAGTAACCAAGCCAGCAGCAGCGCCAGGTTGAGCATGGCCGCCGCGGGCGACAACGGCGAGCGGCCCATCAGCGGCCCCTCGGCGAGGACGAGCCACGAGGACGGCGCCCGCGGATAGGCCACCGTGCGGCCCTCGACCGCCGCCCCGGACTCGGCGTTCACCTCGCCGCCCAGCACGAACACATCGCCGAGCAACCGGGCCGGCGGTCCCAGGTGGACATCGCCGCCGAGCACGATCACGTCGCCCGCCACTGTGCCGTCGATGCGGGCATCGCCGCCCAGGACGACGACGTCCGAGCGCGCCTCGCCGCGCAGCTCCAGATCCCGCCCCAGCGCCACGACCTGATCCCGCATCACCGCCTCGGCGTCGACGACGACCGCGGCCCCGGCGCCCTCCGCGGACGGCTCGGCCGGCGCGCAACCGGCGGCGACCGCGACAGAGAAGCAGGCCAGCAGACCCAGGACAGCGGGGCGCCGGCGGTTGGTGGCGAGGTTGGTCACGGGACGCCGCCGATCGTAGCGCCGGTAGCGCCCCTGGCGGCAGGGGTCAGGGTCGCGCCGCACGCCGGGCCGACAGGGCCCGAAGCCGCCGCGACCGGGGACCGTCAGCGCCGTTGCCGTTCCCGCGCCGCCGCCCTGGAACCGCGTCTGAGCAGGGAAAACAGGAGCGCGGTGAGGCCCGTGGCCGCCAGGCCGCCGAACAGCAGACCGGGCGCCGCGGGTTGGAGCACCGAGGACATCGCCGCGCTCATCCCCCGCCACGAGGCATCGAGCAGGCCGGCGCCGACCAGCCCGACGGTAAGCGTGAAGTCGAACAGCGTCGCCACAGCGGAGGCCGCCGATTCGACCTGGGGCGCCAGTCCGGCGAGCACCGCCAGGGCGCCGCCGAAGAGCCCCACCAGGGCAGCGGCCGCCGCCACAGCCCTGCGGCCCCGGGCGCGCGACGGCGCCTGGACATCGATCTCGAGCGGCTCGGGCGCGAGCCGTTCCTCGGCCAGGAGTTCACGCAGAGCGGTCAACCCGCGCGCCTCGTCGCGGCACTCGGCGCACTCCACGAGGTGCCGCTCCGCCTGCTCGCGCTCGGGTTCGCTCACGGCGCCGTCGACATAGGCGTCGATCAACTCGGCATGGGAACAGGCGCCGGACATGGAACCGTTGAGCCCTTTCCCCGCGCTCAGCCCTTTCCCCGAAGGCGTCCTCTCCGAAGTCGTCATCCGTAGAACTCCCCCCGTCCTCTAGTCGGTGAGGTATCCAGCCAACCGGGCCTTCAGCATCCGGCGGCCGCGAAACAGCTTGTTCTTCACCGTGCCCAGGGGCATGCCCTTGAACTCGGCAATCTCTTCGTAGGTCATTTCGGCGAAGTGTCTCAACTGGATCAGCTCCCGGTACTCGTCCGTCAGGCTGTCGATCGCGGCCCCGATGGCATCGCGCCGCTCGAGATTCCGAAGCACCTGGTACGGGTCTCTCTCCTCACTCGGAAACTCCCTCTCCCGGGTCTCTCCGTAGACGCCGACCCGCTGCATCGGAACCAGCTTGAGGCGCCGCTTGCGAAGCAGGTCGATCGCCGCGTTCTGTGCCACCCGAAACAGCCATGTCGAAAATCGGTACCTGGGGTTGTAACGGTCGAGGGCCCGGTAGACCTTCAGAAACACTTCCTGGGACAACTCCTGCGACTCGTCGACATTGAAGAGAAAGCGATTCAGGTAGTTGACCAGACGCCCCTGATACCTCTGCACGAGGTCGGTGTACAGGGCGGCCTCGCCGTCCAGAATCGCAGCCACCAACTCCTCGTCGGTCGCCCGAGTTGCCTCCACAGCCTTCACCTACGTTCCCCGCGCCCGATTGTTGCGGGCCGGCCTGAGGGTGGCGCGAGCGCCGCGGCCCGGCGCCGGCAACCCGCGGCTGCTATACCCTCTCCGCCCAGGGACCAGCGTCCCCGCATTCGCCGCAGAGAGAGTAACCGGGTCGAGACCTTGATTCACGCACACGGACTCGGAAGAGCGGTACTGGGATCGCACCTGCGGTCCCCAAGACGGTGCGGGCTCGGAGCAGGGCGATGATCCACGCACGCGGACTCGGTATCCGCTTCGGTTCGCAGTGGGCTCTGGCCCACGTCGACCTCGACCTCGCGTCCGGCGACCGCCTGCTGCTGGCGGGGGCCAACGGCTCCGGCAAGACGACCCTGCTGCGGTTGATCGCCGGACTCCGGCGTCCCACGGCGGGCGAACTCCAGGTCGACGGACGGCGCGCGGCCGAGAATCGCTTCGGGGTCCGCAGCACCCTGTCCCTGGTCTCCCACCACGACTATCTCTACGACCGGCTGACCGCCCTGGAGACGCTGCAGCTCTGGAGTTCGCTCTGCGGCCGGAACTCCAGTGAATCCCAGCTCCTCGACCTGCTCGCCGAACTCGGCCTCGCGGCCGCCGCCGACCGTCAGGTCGCCGGTTTCTCGGCCGGCATGAGGAAGCGCCTGATCCTCGCGCGCTCCCGTCTGGAGAACCCGCGGTTGCTGCTCCTCGACGAGCCCTTCGCGTCCCTCGACCCCCAGGGGCAAAGCCTGATCGAAAGCTGGATCGGGCGTTTCGTGGACGCCGGCGGGACCCTGATCGTCGCCTCGCACGCGATCGAGCGGGCTGCCCGCATGTGCCGCCGGGCGGTGCTGCTCGAGCAGGGCCAGGCGGTGTGGCAGGGCGCAGCCGCCGATGTCTCTGCCGCCTGGGGGCGGATGCTGCGACCGCAATGAAACTGCTCCGCCCGATCTTCGTGCTGCTGCTCAAGGACCTGCGGGTCGAGTGGCGGGGCCGGTTCCGCTTCTTTTCCATCGTGCTCTTCGGAGGCATCACGCTGGTGCTGTTCTCCTTCGCCATCGACGCCGACGACCGCGCGGCGGCGACCATGGCGCCCGGCTTCCTGATCCTCGCCCTGCTCCTGAGTTCGACCCTGGGGCTCTCCGAGTCCTTCCGGGTCGAACGGGAGAACCGCGCCCTGGAGGGGCTGTTGCTGCTGCCGGTCGAACCGGCGGTTCTCTTCTACGCCAAGGCGCTCGGCAACTTCGTCTTCCTGGCCCTGCTGGCGCCGGTGCTGCTGCCCTCGGCGATCATCATCTACGGCGTCGACGCCGGACCGAACGCTCTGCTCGGGCTGTTCGGCGTCTGGCTGCTTGCCGCCGCCGGACTCGCCGCGCCGGGCACCCTGTACGCGGCGATGACCAGTCGTGCCTCGAGTCAGGACGTGCTGCTGCCCCTGCTCCTGTTTCCCCTGGTCATCCCGGTGCTGATCGCCTCGGTCAAGAGCGCGGCGCTGATACTGCACGGGGATCCGATGGATCAGACGGGCAGTTGGTTCGTCATTCTGCTCGCCTTCGATGTGATCTACTGGGCGCTGGGTGGCGTCCTGGCCGCCGTGGCGATGGAGGAGTGACGGCCCGCCGGCAGCCCGGCTTCCCGTCACGCAAAGGAGAAAACGAAGGGTGGACGGCGTTATAGTCGGCGGTTGGGGATGGGTCGTTGCCGCCTATGGTTCGGCGGGCGCCGTCCTGGCCCTCTACACCTTCAGTCTGTTCGCCCGCCTGCGACGGATCGAAGCCAACGCACCGGCGCAGGAACAGAGCAATGAGCACGGAACCCACGACCCCCACCAGCGGAACACCTAGCCGCGGCAACCGGCGTCTTCTGCTGCTGGCCGCGGGCGGCGCGGTGGCCATCGCCCTCTCCGTTCTGGCCTTCGGCGACGTCGGCGAGAACCTGGTCTACTACTGGAGCCCTTCGGAAGTCCACGAAGCAGGCCCAGAGGCGATCGGCGCCAGCATCCGGCTCGGCGGCCTGGTCGAGAACGGCTCGGTGAGCCGGAGCGAAGACGGTCTGACCCTCGAGTTCACGGTCACCGACGGCACGTCGCAGATCGATGTCCGCACCACCGCCGTGCCGCCGGCCATGTTCCGGGAAGGCATCGGCGTCGTGCTCGAGGGGACGATGGGGCAGGACGGCCAGTTCGCGACCTCGCGCCTCCTGGTGAAGCACGACAACGAGTACCAGGCCCCCGACGTCGATGACCAGCGCGGCATGGCGGAGTTGATCGAGTCCATGCAGTTCGACACGTGACCTCGGCCCTGGGCCAGGGGTTCGTGCTCCTGGGCCTGATCGCGGCGAGCTTCGGAGCTGCCTTCGGCTACATCGCCGGCGCGCGGCGGTCCGTCGCCGGCCTGCGCTGGACCCGACGACTGGCGCTGCTGTTCGCGGCGACCATGGTCGGCGCCTGCGCGGTCATGTGGTACGCCCTGATCGGCCACGACTTCTCCGTCTCCTACGTCGCCCAGGTCGGGTCGCTGGCGACGCCGCTCCACATCACGATCTTCTCCCTGTGGTCGTCGCTCGAAGGGTCGATCCTGTTCTGGGGTCTCATCCTCGGCCTCTACGTCGCGGCCTTGGCCATGCTCCAGCGCCGCGGGCACGACGACTATCTCGCCTACACCCTGGCCACCCTGCTCGCGATCGGCGCCTTCTTCACCTTCCTGATCGCCAGCGTCGCCGACCCCTTCGCGCCCACCGTGCCCCCCATCCCGGTCGACGGGCCCGGACCGAACGCGTTGCTCCAGAACCACCTGCTGATGGCGATCCATCCGCCGATGCTCTACCTCGGCTACGTCGGCATGTCGGTGCCCTTCGCGATGGCGGTCGCGGCGCTCCTCCGGGGCCAGTTGGGCGCCACCTGGCTGCGGCCGATGCGCCGGTGGCTGCTGGTTCCGACCTCCTTCCTCACCGCCGGCGTCATGCTCGGCGGCTGGTGGTCGTACGAGGTCCTCGGCTGGGGCGGCTACTGGGCCTGGGACCCGGTCGAGAACGCCTCCTTCCTGCCCTGGCTGACCGGCATCGCGGCCCTCCACTCGGGCGTCGTGCAGCAACGGCGGGGAACGCTCAAGGCGTGGACCGTGATCCTGATCATGATCACCTTCCTGCTCACCATCCTCGGCACCTTCCTGACCCGCTCGGGCGTGGTGAACTCGGTTCACTCCTTCACCCAGAGCCCGATCGGCCCGGTGTTCCTGGGCTTCCTCGCTCTCTGCACCGTCGCGGTCATCGCGCTGCTGGCGCTCCGGGTCGACACCCTGGTCTCCGAACCCTCGAACGAGCGCCTGGTCAGCCGCGAAGGCGCCTTCCTGCTGAACAACCTGCTGCTGGTCAGCCTGATGTTCACGGTGCTCGTGGGCACCCTCTACCCGATCGTCGCCGAGTCGCTGCGCGGCGTGAAGGTCAGCGTCGGCGAGCCCTACTTCAACCGCATGGCCGTGCCGCTGTTCACCGCGCTGCTGCTGATGATGGGCGTCGGCCCGGCGCTGCCCTGGGGCGGCAGCGATCCGAAGCTGCTGCGCCGGGCGCTGCTGCGCCCGCTGCCGGCCGCCGCCTGCGGCCTGGCGCTGGCGCTCCTGCTCGGCGCCCGCACCGCGCCGGTGCTGATCGTCTCCGCGTTTGCCGGCTTCGCGCTCTGGGTGACCGCCGATCAGGGACTGCGGCCGGTGCGGGCGCGCCGGCGGTCCCAAGGCGGCAAGGGCGTGTTCAGTGGAGTGCTCACGGCCCCGGACAAGCTCGGCGCCTACGTCGTCCACGCTGGCGTCGTGATCACCTTCGTCGCCGTCGCCCTGTCGTCGACCTTCCAGCGCGAGGCGGAGTCCACGTTGCGGGCCGGCGACACGCTCAGCCTGGGCGCCTACGAGATGACGTTCCGCGGCGCCGAGCGGGTCGAGGAACAGCACGTGGCGCGCCACCAGGCCGAGGTCGAGATCACGCGGCGCGGCCGGAGCGCCGGCACGCTGCTGCCGTCGCTCAACCGCTACCGCACCCAGCGTGAACCGATCGGCACGCCCGCGGTCCGGTCGAGCGCCACCCACGACCTCTACCTGACCCTGATGAACGTCGGCGCCGACGGCTCGGTCGGCCTGCGCGCGATCGTGACGCCGGCGGTCATGTGGATCTGGATCGGCGTCCTGATCATGGTCGCGGGCACCGTCCTGTGCCTGATTCCGACCGCCGCCGAGCGGCGGGCCGCAAGCCCGCGGGCGGTCCCCGGCCTGACAGCAACCGCAGCCGGAGGCGGCGGCCGATGAACCGCAAGGTCCTCCTGATCGGCCTGGCCATCTCCGTGCCGCTGCTGGTCCTGCTGGCATTCGCCTTCCAGCACGACCCCGCCATCGTCGAGTCGCCCTTGGTGGGTCAGCCTGCGCCGAGTTTCCGCCTCGCCGGCCTCGACGGCCGCATCGTGGACCTCGAGGCACTGCGCGGCCGCCCGGTGGTGATCAACTTCTGGTCGACCTACTGCCCACCCTGCATCGTGGAGCACCCCCTGTTGATGGCGGGCTCTCAGCGCTGGCGCGGGGAGATCCACTTCGTCGGCGTCATCTTCCAGGACGACCCGCAGCAGATCGCACGCTTCAACACGGAGTACGGGAGTTGGGGTCCGTCGCTGATCGACGAAGGCAGCCGGGTCGCCATCGCCTATGGCGTCTACGGCCCGCCGGAGACCTTCTTCATCGACCGCGACGGCGTGATCGTCGACAAGGTGATCGGCGCCGTGCGGCCCGACAAGCTCCTCGAGACCGCGGACCGCCTTCTAGCGCAGCCGGCCGCAGCCACCGGCTGATATGCGCCGCCGAAGCTCGACGTCCCGGCGAGACGGCCGGCGGTGGATCCCGGCGACCGCCCTCCTCGGGCTGCTGGTTGCGCTCCCGTCCGCCGCGCCGGCTTCGGCCCAGCCGCGGGATACCCAGCCGCGGGATACCCAGCCTGACCTTCTTCTACCGCCGGCTGAAGGAGAGCGTCGACCGGGGCTGGGGGTCGAGGCGTCCCGCGAGTTGGGCGAGCCGCTCGGACAACCGCTCTCCGGCGACGAACTGGACCGGGCCGTAGCCGAGGTCGCCGCCGACATCCGCTGTCCCAAGTGCCAGGCGCTGTCGATCGCCGATTCCGCCGCCGAGTCGGCGCGGGCGATGCGGGAGGAGGCGCGGTCCCTGCTCGCGGCCGGCTACACCCGCGACCAGGTCGCCCGCTACTTCGAGCAGCGCTACGGCGAGTTCGTGCTGCTCGAACCCCGTGCGCGGGGACTCAACCTGATCGTGTGGACGGCGCCCGCAGCCATGGTTCTGCTCGGAGCGCTGCTCGTTGTGCGCCGGCTGCGCCAGCGGCGCCGGACAGGCGAAGAGGCCCTCGACGACTACCTCGCGCGAGTGGAGCGGGAGACGGCGACCTGACTCTCACCGCATCCATCGCGCTCCTGGCCGCCGTCCTCGCCGGCCTGGGTGTCGGGCTCGCGTTGCTGCCGCGGGAAACCGCCGCGCGCGCGGCTGCACTCGAGCTGCGGCGGGCCGACCTGCTGAGCCGCCGCGAAGATCTGCTCGGCCGCTTGTCCCAGCGCGAACTCGAGCCCGCCGACCGCCGCCGGCTCCAGGTGTCCACCGCCCGCGTTCTCAAGGAGCTGGACGAGGTCGAGGAGGTGCTTGCCGCCATCGCCCCGAGCAGCGGCGCCCAGAAGGCCGCGGCGCCCGGAGGCCGCGCCTTCGTGCAGGCGCACCCCCTGCTCTCCGGCGTCCTCCTCGGCGGCGGCGTGGTCGGCCTGGTCGCCGCCCTCGTGGTCTGGGCCCAGTCCGACGCCCAGCCCGATCCCGAGGCCCAGCAGATGGCCGATCAGCAGACCGCCGACGGCGCCGACTTCCGGGGCCAGACCCCGCTCGGACCCGAGATGGCCCGGCAGGCCGAGGAACTCCGGCGGCAGATCGAAGCCGATCCGACCGACCTCGACCTGCACCGCGCGCTGACCCAACTGCTGTTGATGAACGGCCGTCCCTTCGACGCCTTCCAGCAGGCCCAGCGCATGCTGGAGATCGATCCGGAGGATCCCGACGGCCGCTACGTCTCCGGCATCGTCCGCCTCCGGATGAGGCAAACCGACATCGCCCTGAATGAACTGAGCCGGTCCCTGCGCAGCGACCCCGGTCACGAGCAGGCAGCCATGATGCGAGGCCTGCTCCTGATGCAACTCGGCGACCGCGACGGCGCCATCGCAACCTGGGAAAGCGCCAACGGGGCCCGCGCCAGCACCCGCCTGCAGCAACTCATCGCCATGGCCCGCGAAGGCAGGACGTTCCAGGAGATCGTCAACAACCCGTTGTAAGAGGCGTCGGGCGTCGCTTGCCGACAGCCACCTGGCACCCCCCCCCGGAACCCCTGCGGGCTGGACGCTGTTGGACTGGCCTGCGACGCCGAACCTACTGGGACTTCCCACCTTCTTGCAAGGTGTTCAAGGTGGGTTGTGGTCTGTTGTGTCATGCGGCGATCACGTCGCAGTGCTCGTCCGTGGGTTTTACCCTGTGCCTTCATGGCGTCGTACTTTGTTCGGCTGACGGGGTCGTGCTGGATGGCGACCCGTCCCCAGTGGAACGCGGCGTCGTTGAGGCGCTGGTTGGCCGCGAGTCGTCGCATGACGATCAGTTTCTTGCCGGACTTGACGGTGACGGGCGCGACGCCGGAGAGGCAGCGTAGTGCCTCGTGGTCTCTGTGGCGGAGAGCTTCGTCGGCCTCCGAGAGGAAGGTGGCGAGGCCGAAGGCGCCAAGTCCGGGCAGGGAGCGGAGGATGGCGGCGTCGCTCGGCTGTGGCGTTTGACCTTCGTCATCCTTTGGGGTCTCGTGTTCGAGTTCGTGGAGCATGCGCTTGAGGCGTCGCTCGGCGTCGGCGATCTGGCGCTTGACCGCCTCGAGCACCGGTGTGAGGAGGCGGACGCGGTCTGTGGCGGCCTGGACGCTGGAAGGCCTGACGGCGATCGGCTCGACCCGCAGTTGGTCACGCAGTTCGGTGGCAGTCAGCCGGCGGATGCGGTGTTGTTTGAGCAGCTTGGCGAAGCTGGCTTCGCGTACCCGTCGCGCCTTGGCCGGCGTCGGCGCCAGTTGCCACAGGGCCAGAGCGAAGGGCGCCGACACGTCGCCCTTGACCGCGGCGAGAAACTGCGGGTAGTAGCGCCAGAGCTGGTCGCGGAGCTGGTTTTCCAGGCGTTGGCATGGTCAAGCAACTGCTTGCGGGCGCGGGACAACTCGCGCAACTCGACGATGGCGTCATCGGAGGCTTGCCGACGGCGCAGACACTGGGGGTCGGTGCGCAGCGCCGCGGCGAGCACCCTCGCGTCGCGACGGTCATCCTTGGCGCCGGCGACCGAGAAGCGGTCCCTGAAACGGTCGAGCTGCTTGGGGTTGATCGAATAGACGGCGAAGCCTCGCTCCAGGAGGCTCTCGACCACGGGTCCGTGCGGCACCTCGATGGCAACGCCGATCTCGCCCGCAGGGGCGTGGCCCGCGCACTGGATTGCGCCTCCTTTGTCTCCGCTTGCGTTACTCTCTACTGGTCGGCACGCCGCGTTGCCTGCCCGTACCTGCACTGGTGCTCTTTGGCACTGACTTCCCACTGGGCGTCCAACGCGGCGAAGCAGCCGGGACACGAGTCCCAGTCAGGTGCTCGAAGCACAGTGCGCCGGTGGTTGTTCCCGGCTGCTTGCCGACATCTCATGAACTCAGGCGAGGCCAAACCGACCCGCCCCCATGGCTGCGGAATCTGCCGGTTTCCCACAGCTACCGCAGCCACTACGACTACTGTCTTCACCTGACCTCAGAACACGCCCAAAGTCCATCCCTGAAAGGTACAGGTGCGCCGGCCTTCCGGCCGGCATTCCGGGTGCCGCAGGAACGGCGAATTCTGCAGTTGCAGGGTTCCTAGCGGGAGTCCTGCGGCGTCAGACCCAAACCCCCGGCCACGCTTGCTGCAACCACCTTCGCAGGCTCAACCCCCCTCGTTCTGATGCGCACGTCAGCCAGACGGTACGAATCGAGCCGAGTCTCGTACAGGGCCCGAGCCTGCTCCGGCGACTCAAACAACGGCCGCCGCTGGTGCGAGCCCTCAGCCCGGCGACGGAGGATCTCCCACGGCGGGTCGAGCCAAACGCTACGGCCGAGATCGGCGATCAGACGCCGGTTGCGCTCCAGCGCGAAGGCGCCGCCGCCGGTGGCGACGACGACCGGGTCGAGCGCAGCGCAGCGTTCGAGCGCCGCCGCCTCGCGCTCACGGAAGTGGGCCTCACCGTGTTCGAGGATCATCTCGGCCACGGGCTGCCCCTCGTGGGCGGCGATGTCCGAGTCGAGATCCCGGAAGGGCCAACCGAGGGACCGGGCCAGCAGACGACCGACCTTGCTCTTGCCGGCCGCCATGAAGCCGACCAGGAAAACGCGCACAGCAGACCCGCGGGAGCGCTAGCCGTCCTGCGCGCGGGACCGTTCGCTCCTGAGCGCCCGCACCAGGAAGAAGGTGAAGCCCCCCCACACGAAACCGCAGATCAGGACGAGGACGAGAATGGCGAGCGGGGACATCGGACTTCAGGTGCTCCGATGGAACTATACGCCACGCTCAGCGTAGTCCCATACAGAGATGAGCCTGAAGGGGGGTCCTCCGGGAGTTGCGCCGAGAGAGTGGGGCGGGGCGGGTTTCAGGGCTGCTGATCGAAGCGAAGCAGAGATCAGCACCAGGGACCAGCGGTAGCGCGGGAACCGCGAGCCGCAGTCGAGATGCACTGAAGGGCGAGACGGGGAGGTTGGGCTGTCCGCTCATGCGACAGTTGCCTCGCGGCGTCGGATTTCGGCGAAGAGTGCGATGAGGGCTTCCTTGACGGCGCTCGCGGCGGCGAGATCGTCGAGGGCCAGAGCCTGCTGGTCGAGCTGCTCGAAGGTGACGGCGGGTCGCAGGCAGAGGGCGGCGCCGTCGAGCGACTTGAGCTTGAGGTAGGGCGTGGTGACCTTGTCGAAGGGATAGGTCTTGCGGATGCGTCCCTTCGCGTCGGTGGTCTCGACGGGGAAGTGGCAGGGCCGGTGGTAGTTGAGGAACGGAGCGAGCACGTCGCGCAGGAAGTCGTTGACGAGGGCGGCGTGATGCCGGGGAATGTGGTCGTAGCCGAGGTAGCGCCGCACGACCGAGGCGTTCTTGCTCTCGACCAGGGCGTTGTCGTTGCTGCGCCTCGGGCGGGACTTGGTGAACTCCTCGATGTGCAGCTTGCGCAGCAGCGCGGCCACCCGGTGGTTGATGTACTCGGAGCCGTTGTCGGCGTGGAAGCCCCGGATGATGAAGGGGAAAGCCTCGATCGACCCTTCCAGGGCCGGAACCAGGAAACGCTCCGAAATGCCTTCTACAGCGGCCACGAACTCGTACTGCGTGACCTCGTCCACAAGATTGATCTCGTACAGACCCTTCTCCCCGTCCAGGTCGCCCTGATGGACCGAATCCACTCGCAGAAAGCCCGGCCGACCGGCGGGATGAGGTTTGCGGCGCTCCCCGATGCGTACCTGCGTCGACCGCGTCCTGGCCACCACAAGGCGCCGCCGCCGGTACGTTGTCGACTCGCGAAGCGTGCGGCGTTTTCTGATCAAGGTGACGGGGTTCAGTCGGGCGCAGATCGGCTTCGTCCGACTCCCCCGTCCTGGAAGCGAGCAGCCGCGCCAAGCCCCACACGCATGGCGAACGCGGCGGCGACCGGAGCCGACCTCTTGAGTGTCGTTTGGCGGCAACGATAGCCCACTCCCGCGCCGGAACGCGCAAGACACTCCGGTCTGGATGCGGGGGTCACCCGAAGACTGATCCGCGGCGCCGGCGGTCGAGGCCCACGGTCCTACATCCGCCGAGCGTTCAGCCGGGAACGATGTCGTCCAGGCCAATGCCGAGTGCGTCGGCAAGCCGGCGGAGGGTGCGGACGGAGCCGGTTCGGCGACCTGCTTCGATGTCAACGATCTGAATGCGGCTGGTGTCGGCGGCGCGGGCCAGGGCGGACTGCGAAAGGCCGCGGTGCTCGCGCCAGACCCGCAACGGCGCCTCGCCGTCGATCAGCCGGTGGACGACCGCCTCGGGAACGAGTTCCTCGGTGCCGGCGTCGATTCTCGCCTGGACAGCGAGCGCGGCCTGAACGTCGGCCAGATCCTCCTCGACGGCGCAAAGGCGGTGGTACTCGGCCTTCGGAATCGTCACAGTGTCGGTCATGGGTCACTCCGGGCGTTGCGCGACAGTGTAGTCAAGCGCGACAGGTGTTCGGAGCGGGAGAGTTGGACAACCTGGGCGCCGCGAAGTGGCCGCCCTCGACGTACTTTCGGTGGATTCTGTTCCCCGACCGAGAAGTTCTGGTCCAGCCCAACAGCGTCAAGGCCGCTGCCGCCGCTTGGCGGCAAGACGTGGGATACAGCCCGCAAGTGACCTGGGATTGCTATCGACGGATCCGCGACTTCTGTGAACGCGTCCACGACGAACTAGAAGAAGTCGAGCCGAGGGATTTCATCGATGTCCAGTTCTTCATGTGGGTGGTGAGTTGGCAGAACGGTTGAGTGCCGGTGCCAGGCAATGCCCGCCACAGACGGCCCTTGCCCGTGGCAGCCGCGCGAGAGCGCGTCCTGCAGCCTACCTGGCGACCAGCCACGAACTCCTCACGCTCGCCTTGCAGCCACCGCTCAACCCTCGCCGCAACCTCCTCCAGACGTTCCTTAGGCCGCAACGCGCACTCCCAAATCACTCCAACGCGCCAGCCGGTCTCAAGCAGCGCCGCCCGGTGATTCCGGTCGCGGCGGACATTCGCCGCGAACTTCCGCTCCCAATACGTCCGATTGCTCGCCGGCGTCGGTGCGCGCGGCTTTCTCCGCGTTGGGTGGCTCAGTTTCCGAGCGATGCCTCCAGCAGGGTGATCCCCGGTCCGAAGATGGCGAACATGGTCGAAGGGGCGACACGCCACTTCTACCCCCCGAGCGCCTCGAGGAGATCGGCTACAAGATCGCGGCCTACCCACTGACGCTCCTCTCAGCCGCCACCGCAGCCATGCTTGAGGCTCTGCATGCCCTGAAGAACGGGGACCGCCCCACCCGCCTCGTGGACTTCGATCGACTTCGCGACATCGTCGGGTTCGAGGGCTACGCCGCCGAGGCCGAGCGCTACCGCCGGGACGACGACTGACCGGACGTGCGTGCGGCTCGCCGATGCTCTTGCCGCATACTCACTCCAGACGCTCTACCGAGGCTCGCAGCCATTCGTCCAGCGCGTCCCGATCCAGCGTCCCCGCCTCGAGCCCACCGATCAGGAACATGTACGCCTCACGATCGTCGACCACGAGCCTCCAACCGTTCATGCGCGGGAAGACATCCGTAGCGAAGAAGGCGACGCGCTTGTTCCCGTCGACGAAGGCGTGATTCATGAGCAACGACTCGAACAGCGCCGCGGCCATGGCCACCACGTCTTCGTAGTAGCCCGACTGCGGCCGGAAGAGCGCACTCTCGGCTAAACCCAAGTCGCGTACGCCGGCTGAGCCGCCGAAGCGTTCGATGAGGCGTTCGTGCGCCGCCAACAGTTCGTCGAGCGTGAGGAACTGGACCCTGGGCATCGATCGGTGACGAGAAAGGCGCTATTGCGCGAGGAACTCGCCCAGCTCGTCGTTGTCGCGCATCGAATCCTCCAGGTGCCGGAGGACGTCCGGCCGTACGCGGCGCCGGGCCAGGTACTCCTCCACCGCCTCGGACAGCAGTCCTGAAACGGTCCGCCTGGTTTCCTTCGCCAGGTCGTGGAGTTCGCTCCAGGCCGCCTCGTCCACCTTCGAGCTGATCTTGATCGCCGACGGAGCGGCTCCAAGGGTTCGACCAGTGGGTCGAGTCGGTGATGACCGAGTGGAAGGTACCGGGACTTGGCGTGGCAATCGTCGAGGACGGGGAGACAGTCTTCGCCAAGGGCTATGGCTGGCGCGATGTCGAGCAGAAACTGCCCGTGACGCCGGACACGCTCTTCGCGATCGGTTCCAACACCAAGTCCTTCACCGCCACCTTGCTGGCAATGCAGGTGGATGACGGCGCTCTCGCCTGGGACACGCCGATACGTACGGTGCTTCCGGAGTTCCATCTCCACGATCCGGTGGCGACAGCCGAGATGACCGCTGTCGACCTGCTCAGTCATCGCTCGGGCCTGCCCAGGCACGACCTGTTCTGGCTGGCGACAGGCAAGAGCCGCACCGAGCTGCTGGACGGGCTGCACCACCTGGAGCCCTCCGCCTCCTTCAGGAGCAGGTACCAGTACCAGAACCTGATGTTCCTCACGGCCGGTGTGGTCTCTGAACGGATTGGGGGAAAGTCGTGGGAGGAACTCGTCGAGGAGCGCATCCTCCGCCCGCTCGGCATGAAGAGGGCCAACTTCTCCGTAGTCCAGATGCAACAGGACGACGATTTCTCCTACGGCTGCGGCGCGGAACAGGAGATCGAACGCGTGCCCTTCCGCAACATCGACGCCATCGGGCCCGCCGGTTCGATCAACACATCGGTCCGGGAGTTCGCCCGCTACGTGCAGTTCCATCTCGCCTACGGGAAGGTCGGCGACACACAGCTCCTGAAGGAGGCCTCGGCGAGGCTCATGCAGCAACCTCAGATGGTGATGACCGGCCCGCTCCAGGAGAGAGTGCAGGACGGCCCGGAATCGGTGACCCCAGCTACGGGCTCGGCCTCATGTTGGGCGGCTATCGCGGCCGCAAGCACGTCAGCCACGGGGGAGGCATCGACGGCTTCATCTCCGCGATGGAGTGGTTGCCAGACGAGCAGATCGGCGTCGTCGCGCTTTCCAACACGTCCCTCACCGGGACCGTGCCTCAGCTCGTCGTGCGCAATGTCTTCGACCGATTGCTCGGCCTCGAGCCCATCGACTGGGCCGCCAGGGCGCGCAAGCGCGAAGCCGAAGCGAAGCAAGAGGCCGATGCGGCCAAGAAGGCCGATCTCGCGGCAGCGGTGCCGGACACCAGCCCTTCAGACCCGCTCTCCGACTACGCCGGCGACTATGGGCACCCTGGCTACGGAACGGCGTCCGTGCGGATCTACGAGGACAGCCTGATCCTCAAGGTCGTCGGAATCGAGTTTCCGCTCGAACACCACCACTACGACGTGTTAAGCGTCCCCTACGACCTTCCGGCCCGCAGGCTCGCGGCTGGATTCGGGGGTGTCAAGATTCGCTTCGACTATGACGACGCCGGGACGATCAACGTCGTTTCGGTACCGCTGGAGCCGGCCGTCTCGCCAATCCGCTTCCAGCGCACCAGCGACTGACCCCCGAGGCACACACCATGCAAGGCCGGTCAACCAAGCTCACCGGTGGCGTACTTGTGGAGAATGCTAGAGATCAGAGTCTGGTAGGGAACCCCTTCGCGGGCCGCCAACCGCTTGATCTCGACCAAATCGTGGCTCGGCAGGCGGATGTTGATTCGCTTGTCCTTGCGAAGCGTCTCGCGGGCCGCGGCCTTCAACCTGTCGGCGCTCCGAGACGAGCCAAAGGCAGTCCGGAGAAGCCCTTCCTCGTAGGCTCTCAGGATCTCGCGCTCCTCAGGGTCGAGTGCTTCTGGACCGAGCTTCGTCTTGCGCTGGATCATTCGTCTTGGCTCTTTCTCAGGTACTTCTTCGTCGCCTTCCGGCTCGGGATGATCGTCTTGAGAAAGAAGTCGCCCGCTTCCGTCTCCACGTAGGGAACCAAGTAAGCGTACTCCCCGATCTCGATAACAGCGATCCGCTGATGGGTTCGCTGTCCAACTGGCGCGGCAATCATCAATCGATGACCGCCTCGCGGATGGCGTTCTCGAAGTCGTAGGCCACATCCTTGGTGGCCTGCTGCACCATCAGCACGGCCGTGATCTCTTCGGTCGGGTCGGTCCAGGACACCGTTCCGAACGCGCCGCCCCAGCCGAAGGACCCCTGACCGCGTCCACTCTTCGCGGCGACCGGGTCGAGGACGACGGACACGGCGTATCCGAACCCTGAGCCCGACTGTTTGCCTCCTCCTTCATACAGCTCACCGACCTGGTTGCTGGACATCAGAGCGATGGACTCTGGGCTGAGGAGGCGATTCCCGAACAGCGCACCACCGCCTGCCAACATCTGCTCGAAGCGAAGGAAGTCCTCGGCGGTGCTCGAGAGCCCACCGGAGGCCGAGACGTAGCGGGTCGGTTCCCCCCAGCCCTTCGCCTTGGCATCCAGGCCGTGAATCACCACTCGCCTGGATTCCTTCTCCGGCGGCAGGTGAAAGTGAGTGTCGGTCATGCCGAGGGGCTCGAAGATCCTCTTCTGAAGGAACTCGTCGTAGGGCATCCCGGACACGATCTCGATGATGCGCGCGACCACGTCGTGTCCCACACTCGGACTGTAGCTCCACCGCGTACCCGGCTGAAAGTCCAGGGGCTGGCTGCCGTACAGCGGTACGCGGCTCGCCAGGGTGTCCCCCGCGCCGAGGCTCTTGAGCCCGGCGACCGCCGCCTCCCGCGTCGATGTGCCGCTGCATCACCGTGTCGATCTCGAGCAGGCGTTCGCTCGACATCCCCACGACCTCCGGCGAAGCCGTGGGAATCTCCTCGGCAGGAAGCGCCGTCCAGGCGATCGTCGTCGCGATCGCCACCAGGAGACCGCTTCTGAAGCGGCGTTTGATCTCGATCATCCGCCTCACCCCTTCTTCTCAGTTGGCGTCTGCCGGCTCACCCTCGGACGAGGCCGCCCAGTAGAAGTAGGTGATCGCCTGGCGCGGACGCTGGCTGCGGTTCGCTTCCGACCAATGCACCGTTAGCGAGCTGTGAATGACGGCGTCACCGGGCTCGACCTCGATCGCCATCGCCTCCTCGGAGTCCGAGCCGAAGCCCTCCAGGCCGACCTGGCTCGGCAGCTTCTGCCGGTGCGTGCCCTTCGCGTAGTAGAGACAACCGTTCTCCCGGTCCGCTCGGTCGAGGGCGATCCAGATCGTCGCGCCCTTTCGCCGGTGCCCGACGGCATCGAAGTGGGGCTTGATCCCCGACATCTCGCCGGGGATGCGATCGAACCAGGCGGCGGCCGCCGGCTCCAGATCATCCTCGAGCAGAGCGGAGATCAGCTTGGTCTGCTTGCCGCACTCGATCTGATCCTCGAACCAGCGATCGACCTTGTCCAAGCTCTTGGCGATGCCTTCGTAGCCTTCCTTCCTCTTGAACTCGCTCAGGCATCGGTCGGTGTGGGCGCGCAGCTCCTTCAGCTCCTCGGGCGAGAGAAAACCGCGGAGGACGACGTAGCCGTCCCGATCGAAGTCTCGTTTGGTCTGCCCCAGCGTCATCTCGGCTCCCCCGCTACAAACTTGGAACAATGTACCACTTAGTGTAGTAGCTTCGGGTTCTCATGGAGTTCGCATCCGAGCACCCGATGACGAGCGCTCGGACTGGTGGGGCACCGCCTCCTACATTCAGGACCTGCTGCTGCAGTACATCGAAGCAGGCGCCGAGGAGATCATCCTGTGCGGCGTCCCCAACCAGCCGGAGGCGTGGCAGCAGATCGACGAGGACATCCTGGCCGCGTTCGATTGAAAGAACTCAGGTGAGTAGCCGGGCTACACTCGCCGTCTGCAAGGACTCCAACCAGGCAAGGAAATCCCCATGAAATCCCGTCTCTCCATCCTCGTTCTCGGCCTCGCGCTCCTCGCGAGCGCGGTCGTCGCGGCGCCGGCAGCCAACGACCCGGCAGATTCCAAGGTGACCTGGTCGGACCACGTCGCTCCGATCCTGCACGAGAACTGCGTGAGCTGTCATCGACCCGGACAGACCGCGCCCATGTCGCTGCTGACCTACGACGAGACCCGCCCCTGGGCGAAGTCGATCCGCAAGGTCACCAGCGACCGGACGATGCCGCCGTGGTTCGCCAACCCGGAGCACGGGGAGTTCGTGGAGGACCCGAGCCTCACCGACGCCGAGATCGAGACGTTGAGCCGTTGGGTGGCCGCGGGCGCGCCGGCCGGTGACCTTTCGCGGGCGCCGGAGCCTCCCAGCTTCTCTTCGGACTGGAAGCTCGGTACGCCGGACGCCGTCTACACGGGACCGGAGTTCCAGGTCTCCGATGACATCGAGGATCACTACGAGTGGCTCCAGGTGGACAACCCGGTCAACGAAGAGCGCTGGATCAAGGCGATCGAGATCCACCCGGGATTCGTCGAAGCGGTGCATCACCAGTTGACCTACCTCGCGCCGCCCGACGCCACACTCGCCGGCGTGCAGAGCCGGACGGGAACTCTGGACCTCACCTTCGTGAGCGGCTGGGGACCCGGTGTTGCGCCGCTTCAGTTTGCCGAAGGGCACGGGATGCGCATGCCGCCGAACAGCACGCTGTTCTTCCAGATGCACTACCACAAGACTCCGGGCGCGGGCACTGGCGGCACCGACCAGACCAACATGGGCCTCTACTTCCACGACGAGAAGCCTGAGAACGTGGTGGAGACGCTGTGGCTGGTGGATCCGGCGCTGAACATTCCGGCGGGCGACAGCAACTACCAGTCGTGGTCGTCGTTCACCACCGAGCACGAGGCGGTGCTCTTCGACTTCACGCCTCACATGCACCTGCGGGGCAAGACGATGAGGTTCACGGCCGCGTACCCCGACGGCGGGGAGGAGATCCTGCTCGACGTGCCGAACTACGACTTCAACTGGCAACTCACCTACACGCCGACAGAGCCCAGGGTGATTCCGGCCGGCACGACCATTCGCGTCGACGCCACGTTCGACAACTCGGCCGACAACCTGGCGAACCCCGATCCGACGGCGGACGTGATGTGGGGCGAGGCGACGACCGACGAGATGATGGTCGGTTTCATCCACTACACGTTCACGGACACCAGCCAGCAGACCAACATGCCCACCTTCATCGTGCCCGATGCGCTGAAGGAGCAGATGCAGACACTGCGCGAGTTCCGGCGCAAGCAGAAGGAAGCGAGCGCAGCGGCCGCCGAGACCAGCGGCGGGCGCTGATTCCGTCGGCCGTCAGGTAGCGAGAGGCGGTGCCTGCTCGGCCGCCTCAGTGGCCTAGTACGCCATAGGTCCCGTCGAGGATCAGACGAACGGATACGAACAGTCCCAGCAGGGGGACAAGTATCCATACAGAGTTGGGCGCCCACACCCAGACCCATCGGTCCACCCTGCCGATGGATTCGTGTCCCTTGGCCACGTAGAAGCTCACCATGTAGAGCGAGCTCACGTAGACCCACTGCCAGAACAGCGCAATATCGCCGCCTGGGCGTCAACGGTCAGGGTGCGGCGCGAAGTGAATCCCCAGCGGAGGTTCACCAGGCCGCTCAAGACCAGCCGATGCCGCTCGTGGTCGTCGGCGTTGAGCCCTGACGTGGCCGACTTCGGCCTTTCCGCGCGGACCACCGCCAACATTTACTCATATGCGCTAAGAATTGTCCCTTGACTGCCAAGGAGTACCCCCCTAACGTGGCCGCCACCCACCAACGTCGTTAGAAGGAGGGAAGTATGAAGTCATCTCCTAGTTCCACCGCGATGAGGCTTCTCGCCTTGAGCTTCCTGGTCCTTGTGGCAGCGACGGCGGCCTACGCCCAGAACGTCGGAACGGTACGCGGGACGGTGCGCTCGCCGGATGGCGAGCCGCTGCCAGGAGTGCTGGTACAGGTGACGGGCGACGTTGTGCGTGGTGAGCGCACCTCGATGACCGGCGCCACCGGCGAGTGGTTGATCCCCGGGCTCCCACCAGGGGTGGTGACCGTGACCGCGACCCTCGAAGGGCTGGACACCGAGACGGTCGAGGGAGTGCGCGTCTCCATCTCCGGCGTGGCCAGCGTCAACTTGACGATGCGTCCCGAACGGCTCGAAGAGGCGATCACGGTGACCTCGGAGGCGCCGGTCCTCGATGTGACGAGCTCCTCGGCCAGCGTCAGCTACTCCGCTGAACTCATCGATGCGAAGCCGACGACCCAGCGTAACTTCCAGGAACTCGCCCTGATGGCCCCCGGCATGAGCATGCCCGGTCGCCTCGGCAACGTCGGCGCCTACGCGGGGCACCCCACGGCCTACGGTCGTGATCAAGCCTCGGTGGCCTGGAACGTCGATGGACTCGACGGCAGCTTCCCGGACAACGGCAACATCTTCGGTGGCTGGACCGATCCCGACACCATCGCGGAAGTCCAGGTGCTCGGCGTCGGCGCCCCGGCGGAGTACGGCAACATGACGGCAGCCGCGGTCAACGTCGTCAGCAAATCGGGAACCAACACCTTCCACGGGCGCTTTTCGCACACCGGTGAGTTCGAGAACACCACCTCCACGGGACCCAGGACCGAGAACGCGGCCGGGGAAGAGCAGGGCTTCCTGAGAGACAGCTTCGAGAACAACAGCCTGTGGGCGGGCGGGCCTTTGAAGAGGGACAGGCTGTTCTTCTTCGCCGCCGCCACGGCCAAGGAAGACCTGCTGATCGAGCCGGGCGAGATTGCGGATTTCATCCGCAGCGACAAAGCCACGCACACCAGCCTGAAGCTCGACTGGTCGATCAATGACTCGAATACGCTGACGGCTCACGGGCGACTCGAGGACCTGGAGATCCACTCGGGCGGCTCTGGCACCCTCAAGACGAACCCGGGCGCCTTCAGCCGCGAGTTCGAGGAGGTCCCCTACTGGCGCATCGGCTTCCAGTCGGTGGTAGGTAGCAACACCGTGTTCGAAGCCAACTTCTCCGACACCATCAACAAGGACCGCAACGTCTCGGCGACCGGCAGCTTGGAGCCGCCCCTCATCGACTACACGACGCCTATTCCGACACATAGCGGCGGCCCCACCTATCCCTACCTCTACCCCGTGTGGTGGCAGCGCGGCCATGTCAAGGTGACCCACTTCGCCGACGATCTCAACGGCAGCCACGAGTTCAAGTTCGGCTTCCAGTACAGCAATTCCGGCGAGCAGGCCGGGGCTGTCTATCCCGGTTTCGGCGGCAAGTACTACTACAAGTTCGGGGCGAACTACTACCAATACTCCCGCGCCGCGCACTACTACGGCGGCGACACGGAAGCCATCGGGTTCTACGTGGACGACTCGTGGCGCATCACCGACAGGCTGACGCTGCATCTCGGCGTACGCGCCGACCAGGACAAGGGCGAGATTCCCTCCGAACCGATCCTCGAGTCCTACCTCTGTAGTGAGCTCAACTGCGGCGTGACCACCGGAGAGTTCACGCCCTTCTATGGCGACGTCATCGACTATTCGAGCGTCGACCCGCGTCTCGGGATCGCCTACCAGGTCGGCGAGGGGGACCGGCAAGGGGTCCTGCGGGCTTCCGTCGGCAGATACCACGAGATGAACGTCGTTTCCATGTGGAACCAGCCGCACCCCAACCGGCCGTCCGCGCACTTCGGCTACAGCCCCAACCGCTACGGCCCCTTCACCGTCTTCAACACGGTCGGCAACGAGGACTTCGATCTACCGGTCAAGGGGATGAAGCGGCCGCAGACCGACGAGTTCGCCGTCGGCTACGAGCAGCAGCTCGGGGAGTACGCCGTCGGCGCTCAGGTCGTCCTCACCGACACGACCGACCTGATCGGCTGGCAGATCCAGGGCGACGGCCTCTACGAGGATGTTCCCTACGTCAACCCCTTGACGGGCGAGACGATCATGCTCAAGAACCTCGTCACACAGCCGACCCTGCGCAAGGCCAACGACCCCGGCGCGGCGGCCAACGTCCCACCGGGAACGAAGTTCAAGCAGGATTACACTGGCGTTTTTCTCACCTTCCGCAAGCGCCACACCGGCCGCTGGTCTCTCGACTCGTCGCTGGGCTGGTCGGAGTCGAAGGGAGTGCAGCCTCGTCCACTCCAGCAGAACGGGAACGTTGCCTTCTACACCAGCTCAGAAGGCAGGGATCCCAACCATCATCTCTACCAGGGAGGCTTCTCACAGGGCGACCGGCCGTGGGTGTTTCGGGCCCAGGGAATGTTCGACCTGCCCTGGCAGCTCAAGGCGGCCGGCGTTCTCAACTATGAGCAGGGCCGCCCGTGGCGGCACTCGGCGCGCGTACGCCTGGACCAGGGCGTGGTGCAAGTGCCCCTCGAGCCATACACCGGCGACCGCCGCATGCCGGACAAGACCTTCGTCGACCTCGCTTTGTCGCGGCAGTTCCCGCTCGGCGACCGCGTCAAGCTCGGCGTCGACCTGCAGTTGATGAACGTCTTGAACGACGACGGCTTCTACTACTGGTCAAACCAAAGCTTGGGGCGCTATCCCAGGGAACCCGTACCCAACCTCTACTACCTGCCCCGGCGGATGGCGCTGCGAATCAGTTTGCGGTTCTAGGCTAGGAGTATCCACAACGGTGTTCCGCAGCGCTGTCGCGCAGGGAACGGTGTAGTTCCATGCAAGGCGAGGACGTGCGCCGCGGCGCCGTCCGCAGCCTCGAGGAAGCGATCGATCTCCGCATCTCCCATCGGTGTCGAGAGCGCGCCGAAGAGATCGCGGGCGCCCAGCAGGATTCCCCGGTTGAACATCTCCCGGGCCTGCGGCCCAATCCCCTCACCTGTCACCGGAACGCGATCGGATAGCCTGCGCTCTTCAGCTCACCCAGCAGCTTCCCAAATGCCATGATTCGGCCAGCGCCCTTTGCCTTCGCCTGGCTGGCGGCAGTCGGCACGGTCGCCGGCGCCTCGGAGCTGGGCCCCGCCGATCTCGAGTTCTTCGAGTCGAAGATCAGGCCGGTCCTGGTCGAGCGTTGCTACGAGTGTCACGGCGACGACCCGAAGAAGATCCGCGGCGGGCTGGTTCTGCTCGATGCCGAAGGGCTGCGCGCCGGCGGCGACAGCGGCGCCGTGATCGTGCCGGGATCGCCCGAGGACAGCCTGCTCATCGAGGCGCTCCACTACGAGGGTCTCACCCAGATGCCGCCCGACGGCAAGCTGCCGCAGCAGGTCATCGCCGACTTCGAGCTGTGGATCCGCCGCGGAGCTCCCGATCCACGCACCGGCGACGAGCGGACGGTCGTCGCCGCGAAACCGGCCGAGTCGTTCGACTACACCGCCGGCCGCGAGCATTGGGCCTATCGCCGGATCGAAGATCCCGTACCGCCCGAGGTCGAGAACGAGGCGTGGATCGCCCGGCCGCTCGACCGCTTCATCCTGGCGCGACTCGAGGAGCGCGGTCTTGCGCCCGTGGCCGCGGGCGACAAACGCACCCTGCTCCGCCGCGCCACCTTCGATCTCATCGGCCTGGCGCCGTCGGAAGCCGAGATCAGAGACTTCCTCGCCGACTCGAGCCCCGACGCCTTCGCCAGGGTCGTCGACCGGCTCCTGGCATCGCCGCACTACGGTGAGCGCTGGGGCCGCCATTGGCTCGACGTCGTCCGCTATGCCGACTCGAACGGCCTCGACGAGAACATCGCCTTCCGCAACGCGTTCCGCTACCGCGACTACGTCGTCGACTCCTTCAATCGCGACAAGCCCTTCGATCGTTTCGTCCACGAACAGATCGCCGGCGACCTGATGCCGGCCGAGACGGACGCGCAGCGCTTCGAGCAGATCACCGCCACCGGCTTTCTGATGCTCGGCCCCAAGGTGCTCGCCGAGCAGGATGTCGACAAGATGCTCATCGACATCGTCGACGAGCAGGTCAACACCGTGGGCCGCGCCTTTCTCGGCCTGCCGGTCGGCTGCGCCCGCTGCCACGACCACAAGTTCGACCCCATCCCCACGGCCGACTACTACGCCCTGGCCGGCATCCTGCGCTCGACCGAGACGATGCGCGATGCCGGAAGCATGCGCTGGGTGGAGCGGCCCCTGGCCTCGGAAGAGGAGATCGCCCGGTACCAGGCGGCACAGAAGCTCGTCGCCGAGGCGCAAGGGAAGGTCGACGAGGTTGTCCGGGAACAGAACGACATCCTGCGCCGTCCGCGCCGCGCAGGCATTGCCCAGTATCTGCTGGCCGCGGAGGAGGCCTACCCGAATTGGAGCGACGACGAAGCGAAGCAGAACAAGGCCGTCGAGACCGTCGCCCGCGCCGCCGAAGACCGGGGACTTGAGCCGGCGGTCCTGGAGCGCTGGGTCAAGGCCTTCCACCGGTATCGGGAGGGCCCGCCGGTTGAGGGGGACGGCGCGAACCCGAGCGTCGTCTTCGTGATCTGGAACGCGTACGCCGCCGCCGCCGAAGATCGCTACGAGCAGGTGACCGAGGAGCTACGGGCGACGATCGCCTCGGAGAAGGTGTTGACCGCGCCCCTGACCCGGGGCCTCGTCCGCGGACCGGCGCCGAAGTCACTGGAGGAGGTTGCCTGGCGCTACGCGAGCCTCTTCGCGACGATCGAGATCGCCTGGGAAGAGCACCTCATGCGACTCGGGCTCAAGGACGAGGACGACCTCTTGCCCTCGGACTTCGGGCTGCCGCGGGAGCAGGAGGAGTTGCGGTGGCTGGTCTACGGCGGCTATTTCTGCATTCTTTGCCTCGACCAGGAAGAGGAAGAGAAGCTCTATCCGGCAGAGGCGCTGGAGCGGCTCGCCAGCCTTCGCGCCGACGTCGACGGGCTGGAAGAGGCATCGCCCGCCGCGCCGCCCTACACCATGGCGGTGGACGAGGCCGCGGCAGTCGATCTGCCTGTACACATCCGCGGCAGTCACCTCAACCTGGCCGACGAACCGGAGCCGCGCGGCTTCCTCAAGGTCACCGACCACCTGGTGCCGCCGCCGCCAGTCAACTCCGACGCCAGCGGCTGGCTCGCACTGGCGCGCTGGATCACCCACCCCGAGCACCCGCTCACCGCGCGAGTCATCGTCAACCGCGTCTGGCGCTGGCACTTTGGCCGCGGCATCGTCGCGACGCCGAGTAACTTCGGCGCCATCGGCAGCGCTCCCACCCATCCCCAGCTCCTCGACTGGCTGGCGCGTCGCTTCGTTGAAGCGGGTGGTCGCTGAAGAACCTGCACCGCGACATCGTGCTGTCGAGCACCTATCGACTGTCGACCGACTACGACGCAGTCAACGCCGCCGTCGACGAGGAGAACCTCCTGCTCTGGCGCATGAACCGGCGACGCCTCGAGGTCGAGCCGATTCGCGACACGCTGCTGCAGCTTGCCGGCCGGCTCGATCTGACGATGGGAGGACGGGTGGCGGAGTACGACCCCAGGGGGTACGTCTCGGCGAAGACGGCGCGTTCGGCAAGTCCGACGTCTATGCCGCGCCGCGGCGCTCGATCTACATGCCGGTGGTGCGCACCGCCATCTACAGGATCTTCGCCGGCTTCGACTTCGGCGACGCCAGCGACTCGGTCGGCGATCGATCGGCGACGGTGGTGCCGCGGCAGGCGCTCCTGATGATGAACAGCCCCTTCGTCGAGAAGGCGGCGCGCGGTTACGCCCAGCGGCTCCTGGAGCTCGAAGACGCGACCGTCGAAGTGCGCATCGACACCGCCTTCGTCCGCGCCTACGGGCGCCACGCCAGCACGGCCGAGGTCGCCGATAGCCTCGCCTTTCTCGACGAGATGCGGAGCCTTGGGCCGGCAGACGAGGCAGAGATCTACGCCTGGACGCGGCTCTGCCACGTCATCCTGTCGGCGAGCGAGTTCATCTACATCAACTAGGTTCCAGACCAAGGACTTCCAGACGATGCGGTTCCCCCACCACCAGCCGCCGCCTCTCACCCGTCGCCAGATGCTGAAGACCTGCGGCTGCGGCTTCGGCGGTCTGGCGCTCTCTTCCCTGCTTCAACGCGACCTTCTGGCCGCCACGCCCGGGAACCCGCTGGCGCCCCGCCCGCCGCACTTCGCCCCGAAAGCCAAGCGGATCATCTTCCTGCACATGCACGGCGGGCCGTCGCAACACGACCTCTTCGAGTACAACCCCTTCTGGTCCGCGACGACAACAAGCCGTTGCCCTTCGCCAAGCCCCGCGTGCAGTTCAACGAGACCGGCAATCTGTTCAAGAGCCCCTGGGAGTTCAAGCAGCACGGCCAGTCCGGCGCCTGGGTGAGCGAACTCCTGCCCAACATCGCCTCGGTGGTCGACGAGCTGTGCTTCATTCGTTCGATGTGGGGCACCAACGCCGCCCACGGCGGCGCCATCCTGGCGATGAACACCGGCAGCGACCGCTTCGTGCGCCCGTCGATGGGCTCGTGGATCGCCTACGGACTGGGCACCGAGAACGAAAACCTGCCCGGGTTCATCACCGTCTGTCCCTCGTACCAGCACGGCGGCGTGCAGAACTACTGGTCGGCCTTCCTACCGGCTGCCTACAACGGCACTGCGATCGGCTCGGCCCGGATGAAGACCGAAGAGGCGACCATCGACTTCCTCGACAACGAATCGGTGTCGCCGGCTGTGCAGCGCAGCGAACTCGATCTCCTGCAACGCTGGCAGCGCCGCCAGCTCGAGGACACCGGCCCCGATCAGGCGCTCGAGGGCCGCATCGAGTCCTTCGAGCTCGCGTTTCGCATGCAGACCGAGGCGCCTGAGCTGATGAGCATCGACGGCGAGTCCGAGGCGACCCGGCGGCTCTATGGACTCGACGACCCGGTGACCCGGAACTTCGGACTCCGCTGCCTCCTCGCGCGGCGCTTCTCGGAGTCGGGCGTGCGGTTCGTGCAGGCGACCCACGGGCCGGACACGAAGTGGGACCACCACTCGGGCCTCATCACCGGCCTGCCGCAGAGCTGCGCCGAGGTCGACCGGCCGGTGGCGGGCCTGATCAAGGACCTCAAGTCACGCGGACTGCTGGAGGAGACCCTGGTTCTCTGGGGCGGCGAGTTCGGGCGAACTCCCGGCGCCGAGGCCGGCGCCCGCAACGGCCGCGACCACAACCCCCACGGCTATACCATGTTCATGGCCGGCGGCGGCACAAAGCCCGGGCACAGCCACGGCCGCACCGACGACTACGGCTACTATGCCATCGAGGACAAGGTCCACATCCACGATCTCCACGCCACGATCCTGCATCTCCTGGGTCTCGATCACGAGCGGCTCACCTACCGCTCCCAGGGACGCGATTTCCGCCTGACCGACGTCGAGGGCCTGATCGTCGACAACATCATCGCCTGAGCTCGCGGGCGAGACGCTTGGATCTCGTCGAGGCGACCAAGCTCATTCAGCTCAGCATGATTCATGTCCCGGACGAAGAGTGATTCGATCCCGGGTCGATCTGGTGCGGCTTCCTGCTGGGCTTCCCCATCCTCGGCCTGTGGTAGTGGTGCACGGAGCAGGGACCCTGCGGGACGCGCAGCACGGCGCGCTCTTCGCCTCCTTACTCAAGATCCTGCCTCCGTTCTTCATGGTCCTGCCGGGTGTGCTGGCCTACGTGCTCTTCCGGGACATCATCGCCGAGCCGAAGGACGCCCTGCCGTTCATCGTCTTCCTGTTCGATATGGGCTTCGCCTTCCTCGGCGGCGTGCAGTACGTCTCCGATCCCGTGAACGGCCTCGGGATTCCGTTCCTGCTGCAGGCCTGGTGGTACTTCTGCATCCTGAGCGTCGTCTACGTGGTCATCAGCCTGGCGACGCCGCCTCCGAAGGCCGCGCAGATCGACGGCCTGACCTGGGATTCGCCGTTCGCGTTCCTGGCGCGGTCCGAGATCAAGGGGATCCGCGATCCGAGGCTGCTCGCGGCGGGGCTCTTCGGTGTGCTCGTTCTGCTGTACGGGCTGGTTCGGTAGGGCCGATCCCTCGTAGCGGTCGCCACACGGCTCTGGCTCCTGAGTGAACTCACGCTGCTGTCCTGTCTCATCGCAGAAACCACGTCTCGACCGGTCGTCCGTCACCCTTCGCCGATTCTTGGGGGATCCTTCGAGGAGACTTAGGGACTTGGCGAGACCCCCTCGGCAGCATCGCTGCCATGGGCACGGTCAGGAAACGGCGTTGGGCTTGCCGAGACTGGCCCGCCATGCGCGTCTCGGGTCCGTGGCGGGCCTTCGTCTTGGCAGCGGTGACGATCGCCTTGATGCCGAGCGAGGACGTGTCGCCGCAGCGGCTGGCAGTCGTAGCGAAGACCGTGACCACGATCTCGCACGGCTCCCTGTCTCCAGGGGTGGTCCTCGTTGCCGATGGCAAGATCGAAGGTGTGCGCAGCGGTACCGAGACGCCGCCGGGCTACTCGGTGATCGACGTCTCCGACCGGGTCGTGATGCCCGGTCTCGTCGATGCTCACACCCACTACGGACTGCGCAACGTCCATCTGACTCCGGGACGTTTCGATGTCGCCGAGAGCAGCCGGCCGTTCACGCCTCAGGCCGATGTCCGAGACGCCCTGGACCCGGCGGATCCGGCGTTCGACCAGGTCCGTCGGCTCGGCGTGACGACGCTGCTCGTGCTTCCCGGAAGCAGCAATCTGGTGAGCGGGCTGGGCTGGGCGCTCAAGAACCGCAGCGGCGACCTCGATCGGATGCTGATCGGGTCGCGGCCGGTGCTGAAGATGGCGCTCGGTATGAACCCCAAGTCGGCGCACGGTCGCAAGGAGCGCTCGCCGAAAACCCGCATGGGCTCCGCCGCGATGCTGAGGGCGCGCTTCGAGGAGGCCACGAGGTTGGTGCGCCAGGGGGAGGGGAGGGAGGCCGAGGAGATGGGCCCGGAGCTCGAAGTGCTGGCGGCGGCCGTGGCCGGCGAGGCCCTGGTTCACATTCATGCGGTCCGCGCCGACGACATCCTGACCGCCGTCCGCCTCATGCGCAGATACGGGCTCGAGGGCTCTCTCGGTCATGCCTACGAGGGTTACCTGGTGGCCGACGAGATCGCCCGCAGCGGCATTCCGGTCGTCGTGGGGCCGAAGCTCGACGGCTGGTACCGGGGCAAGGATGCACCGCGGCCAGTCGACGTCGCCGGCCAACTGGGCCAGGCGGGAGTCGAGGTGTCGATCATGACCGACAGTTACGTGCCGGACCTCTTTCTACAGGCCTCCTTCGCGGTGCATCTGGGATTGGAAGAGGAGGAGGCTCTGCGTGCCATCACCCTGAATCCCGCTCGCGCCATCGGCCTCGGAGAGCGGGTCGGCAGCCTGGAGCCTGGCAAGGACGCCGACCTCATCGTGCTGGACGGCGAGCCGCTGGCACTGTCGACGAACGTCGTGCGCGTCCTGATCGAGGGGGAGACCGTCTATGAGCGTGCGGCGACTGAGTAGCTGGTGCATCCCCGTCTTGGCCGGGATGCTGTGGTCGGGATCCTCGGTCGGTCAGGAGCTCGTCTCCGACCAGCCGGCTGGCTGGCTCGTGCGTGCAGGAACGTTGTGGAGCGAGGGGAGTGGCTTCGTCGCCGGCGGTGAGGTACTGCTGCGGGACGGCAAGATCGCAGCAGTGGGGCGTGACCTGAAGGCCACGGGCGATGTCGAGGTGATCGACGTACCCGACGGATTCATCCTGCCCGGGATGATCGAGGCGCACTCCCAGACCGGCCTTCACGGCGACGGCGTCGGCTGGGACACCGACGAGGACACCAGGCCGATCACGGCCGGCCTCCACGCCCTCGACGCCTTCTACGCTTTTGCCGCCGACGTGGAGTCCGCACGACGCTCCGGCATCACCGCGCTGCTGGTGGCGCCCGGCGGCAAGAACCTCATCGGCGGCAGCGGCGGCGTCGTCAAGACGGCGCCGGCCGTGGGTGACGAGAACGTCGTGCGGCAGCCAGCGGTCCTGAAGATGAGCCTCGGAGACGAGCCGAAGCGCACGGACGCGATGCCCAAGACCCGCATGGGCGAGCTCGCACTGCTGCGCGAGCACCTGAGCCGCGCGCGCGCGTACGAGGAGGACCGCAGGCAGGCCGAACAGAACGGTGAGCGCTGGGCCGTCGATGCCGAGCTCGAGACAACCGCTGCGCTGCTGCGCGGCGAGCTGCCCGCCTTGGTGCAGGCCTACACGACCAAGGACATCGCCAACGCGCTGCGGCTGAGCGATGAGTTCGGCTTCGACGTGACCCTCGCCTACGCCACCGAGGCGCACCTGATCGCCGAGGAGCTCGCGCGTCGTGACGTACCGGTCGTCCTGACCTCGATCAAGGGGCTGTGGTACCGGTACGAAAAGGAGAGCTTCAGCGAACGGAACGCAGCGCGGCTGCTCGACGCGGGGGTGCGCATCGCGCTGCAGCTCGGCGAAGGCAACCCCTACGGCAGCGGTGATCTCCTCTTCAACGCCGGCTATCTACTCAAGCACGGACTCTCCCGGGAGGACGCGTTGCGGGCGGTCACGTCCTGGCCGGCGGAGCTTCTCGGCGTCGCCGACCGACTGGGACGCCTGCGACCCGGGATGGACGGCGACGTCGTCGTCCTGTCGGGTCCCCCGTTCGATCTTCGTTCCCAAGTGCTGCACGTGTTCATCAACGGCAAACGGATGCCGAGCGATGAGTAAGTCCCACTCCGTGATCCTCGCGCTCGCTGCCTCGGCTCTCCCGGCGATCGTCGCGGCACAGTCGTCCAGCCTCCTGGACGAGCGTGTCGCCGGCCTCATCCGCCGCGAGCTCTCGGGGGTGGAGGCGAAGCGGTACGTCGTGCGTCTGACCGCCTGGGACCGGATCTCGGCGTCGCCCGGCTTTCACGACGCCGCGGTCTGGCTGCTCGGCCAGCTAAAAGGCCTTGGAATCACGGATGCCGAGCTGGAGCGCTACGCGGCGGAGCAGCCCGCGCGCTACCGCAAGGGTGCCCCCTCTCCTCTGCCGCGCTGGCTGGTGCGCACGGCCGAGCTACGCGTGGTGGAGCCGTTCGAGCATCTCGTTGCCTCGTACGAACAGCTGCCGATCACTCTCGCCCGTTACTCCCGGCCGGCCTCCGTCACGGCCGAGCTTGTCGACGTCGGCAGAGGCACCAGTCCGGACCACTACGACGGCCTGGATGTCCGCGACAAGCTCGTACTGGCGACCGGCTTCTCGAGCGCGGTGGAAAAGCTGGCGGTCGGGCGCTACGGCGCCGTCGGCGTGGCGGTGAGCGGCGGCGAGTCGTACAGCGTCCACAAGGGCTGGGGCTACCCCCACATGGTCACTTGGCAGGTGCTCGCGCCGCGCCCGGTGGACGGTCGCGAGCCGACTTTCGCGTTCTCGATCTCGGCGGCGGAGGGGGAGCGGCTGAGGCGGGAGCTGCGGGCCGGGCAACGCCTGCTGGTCAGCGTCCTGATCGACGCCGAGCTGGCTGCCGGCACCCAGGAGGTGGTGACAGCGGTGATCCCAGGCACCAGCCGGGCCGAGGAGGAGATCCTGCTCCTCGGTCACCTCGACCACGTGCGGCCCAGTGCCAACGACAACGCCAGCGGCAGCGGCCTGCTGCTCGAGATCGCCCGCACCCTCCACCGCCTGATCGACGCCGGGCTGATCGAGCCTCCGGCGCGCACGATCCGTTTCCTGTGGATGACCGAGGGGGCCGGAACCTACGCCTTCTTCGACGCTCACCCCGATCTGGCTGACCGGGTGATCGCAGCGATCAACCTCGACATGGTGGGAGAGGGTCCCCATCCCGGCAACGGACCGTTCAACATCCGCCGTCCGCCGGACTCCATGCCCTCTTACTTTCTCGATGTCGTGACGAACCTGACCCGCTGGCTGGACGGCGTGCCGCTCCGGGCCCCGACCGGCTCGGACTCGGTGATGAACGTTCGCGTGAAACCGTGGAGTCCGGACAGCGACCACTACATCCTCAACGACGGCGCCCTGGCCATTCCGACCGTGTTCCTCCATTCGGGTCCGGATCCCTTCCACCACACCAATCTGGACGCGCCGGACAAGGTCGACCCAACCAACCTCGAGCGCGCCGGGATCGTCGCGGCGGGGGCCGCCTATCTGCTGGCGACGGCGAGCGAGGCGGAGGCGCGCCGGATCGCGTGGGAGGTGCTCGCCGAGGGAGGGGGCCGACTGGCCGAGGCGGCCCGAGAGGGGTTGGCCCTCCTCGGCTCGGTGCGAGGGGATCAGCTCACGGAGGCGTACTGGCTCGCCGAGCGGAAGCTGGTTCACTACGGCGTCCGGGAGCGGAGCACACTGCGTGCCGTCGGGGAGCTGGCAAACGGGCTCGACCCGCACCTCGAGGACCTGAGCGCCGCCGTCGACCGGCAGCTCGAGGCCCTGGGTGGCGCCCTCGCCCAGGCCTACGAGACGCTCGCCGGCAAGCCTCCCGGTGAGCGTCCCCTCGACGCGGACGAGCGGGCGGCCGCGGGCCTGGTGCCGCGACGAGCGAGGCGGCTCCTCAACGAGCGATGGCGCGACGAGCTCCTGCAGGGACGTGTAGAGGAGACCGACCGGGAGTGGCTCGAGGACCTGGGGCGCCGCCTGCCCTACTCCTACATTCGCATTCCGGAGCTGCTCAACTTCATGGACGGCAAACGCTCCCTGCTCGACATCCGGGACGCGCTGAGTGCCGAAGCGTTCGACTTCGGGCTCGACGCCCAGGGCGTCGGGAGGGTGGAGGACTTCTCCCTGGATTCTCGCCGGATCCCGATGAGCGACCTCCTGCGTCTGGTGCAGATTCTGGAGCGGTACGGCCTGGTTGCGCTGGAGAGACGGTTGTGAGGCGATCGGGAGCGCGTGCGACGGCGGCGGCGCTCGGCGCTGCCCTGTACCTCTGCCTGTTCGCGCCGGAGGCTCGCTCCCAGCCGAGTAGAGGGACTGCTGCCGAGCCGATCACGCTCGAGCGGATCGCGTCCGATCTCGACTGGCTGGGAAATGCGCCCGAAAGGGCCTACTGGGCGGAGGACGGTGCCTCCGTCTTCTACTTCCAGAAGCGCACGGGCGAGCGGGACCGCGATCTCGTCGAGCTCGAGCTCGGGACGGAAGAGACGCGCGTGGTCCCGGTCGGGAAGCGGGGCAGCGTCGACGTCGGGGGCGGCAGGCTCAGTCGCGATCGACGCCTAAAGGTCTACGCCAGAGAGGGAGACATCTGGGCCCACGATCTCGTCAGCGGACGGAGACGGCAGCTCACCCGCACCCACGAAGACGAGAGCGACCCGTGGCCGCTCGCCCAGCGACGGGTCGCCTACCGCCGAGGCGCTCGTCTGTTGGTGCGGGATCTCTCGAGCGGCCTGGAAGAGGAGCCGTTCGTCCTGCTGCTCGAACGAGATCCGGCGGAGGTCGAGCGAGAACAGCAGCAGCAGGCCGGGCACGTGGAGCGCCAGCAGCGGCGGCTGTTCGACGTGCTCCGAGTCGAACGGGACGAGACGAGGCTGGCGCGCGACCGCGAGCAGGATGCACGACGCAAGGACCCCACGCTGGCCGACCCGGCCTGGTATCTGGGAGACGACGTCGAGGTGCGCCGCCTCTCGATCTCACCGGACGAGCGGTGGCTCCTCCTCACCACCGCCAGCAAGGCCGCCAGGCCACGCCTACCGGAGAGGGTCCCGCGCTACGTGACCGACAGCGGCCGCGTCGCCACCGATCCGGGGCGCCCGAAGGCGGAGGACTTCGAGGAACGGGAAGAGACGCTGTGGCTCTTCGACCGCTCCTCGCACGAGCGGGTCGCCCTCGACCTGAGCTCGCTCCCCGGCATGGACGAAGACCCGCTGGCAGACCTGCGGCGAGCGGCCGCCGAGCGCAGCGAGACGGGCGAGGGGGCTCAGGCCGTCGCCGCCGGCGGGGAGACGACGGCGACCGCTCGGCAGCGACCGGTCCACTTCTGGAACATCCTCTGGTCCGACGACGGTGTGCGGGTGGCGGTGCAGCTGTTCTCCCTCGACTGCAAGGACCGGTGGATCGCCGAGATCGACCTCGAGTCGCGTCGAGTCGTCCCGATCGTGAGAATGCACGATCCGGCGTGGGTCACCCGTGTGTTTCGGGACGTCGGCTGGTTGAGAGACGGTCGCACCCTGTTCTATCTCTCCGAGGAGAGCGGCTACTCCCATCTGGTTCTGCACCCACTCGACGGGGGGGAGCGGCAAAGGCTCACGGAGGGGAAGTACACGGTCTCGAGGCCCACCCTCAGCCGTGACGGCCACCACCTCTACTTCACCGCCAATCGCGAGCACCCCGGCGTCTGGGAGGTCTACCGGGCCACCGTGTCCAGCGGGCAGGTCGAACGCGTGACCGGTTTCGGTGGCGTGACCACCTTCGCCGTCTCGCCAGACGGCCAGAGGCTCCTGCTCACGGTGACTCGCTCCAACCGCCCGGCGGAGCTGTACGTGCAGCGAGCCGAGGCCGGCGCCACCGCGCGGCAGTTGACCCACACGACCAGCCAGGCGTTCCTCGAGATGCCGTGGGTCGTGCCGGAGCTGGTGGCGATTCCCTCGCCGCACACCGAGCGTCCCATCTACGCTCGGCTCTACCGCTCCGAACGGCCCGCGAGTGCCTCTCCGCGGCCGGCCGTGCTCCTTGTGCACGCGGCCGGCTACTTCCAGAACGCCCATGCAGGCTGGGAACCGTGGTACGCGAGGGAGTTCATGTTCCACACTCTGTTGGTCCGGCGAGGCTACGTGGTGCTCGAGATGGACTATCGGGCGTCCCGGGGATACGGACGCGACTGGCGTACGGCGATCTACCGGCACATGGGGGAGCCGGAGGTCCAGGACCTCGAGGTCGGTGTCGATTGGCTCGTCCGCAACCATGCGGTCGACCGCCAGCGTGTCGGCCTCTACGGGGACTCGTACGGCGGCTTCCTGACTCTCATGGCCATGTTCAAGAGGCCCCAGCTCTTTGCCGCAGGAGTTGCGATCAACCCCGTGACCGACTGGGGCCACTACAACTACCCGTGGACCTCCGACATCCTCAACCCACCGGAGCTCGACCCAGAGGCCTACCGTCGCAGCTCCCCGATCGAGTACGCCGCGGGGCTGGAGCGCCCGCTCTTGATCAGTCACGGGATGGTGGACCGCACCGTTCACATTCAGGACACCATCCAACTGGTGCAGCGTCTGATCGAGCTCGAGAAGCAGGACTGGGAGCTGGCTGTCTACCCGTTGGAGTCACACGGCTTCGTGCATGCAAGCAGCTGGCTCGATCGTTTCCGGCGCATTCTCGCACTGTTCGAGACCCATCTCGAGCGCTAGCCCGCCCCCGGCGTCGTCGGGACGGCGGACAGTCGTGAAGCGGACAGCTTCGGGGCGCCGGGAGGACGGGCTGTTTCGACATTTTTTTGTGTTTCTTTCGAGGTGCCTTAGAGACTTGAGGACGGGGCGCCGTCACGATGTCGTGCATGGCCTCGGCGCAACGACGGGCAGGCGTTGGTGCAAGGGGTGCGTGCACGGAGGCGGGCACGCGCGGCGCGTGCCTGGCCCGCGCGCTCGCCGTGCTCTCGGCGCTGCTGTTCGCACCGCTGCCCTTCGCCCTGGCAGAGGGGGCGGACGGCTCGCCGGTGTCGGCGGAGGTTCGTCGTCTGATTCGCGACGAGCTCTTGGGGCAGGTGGCGCTCGATCACGTGTGGCAACTGTCCACCTACGACCGCACGTCCACGACCGCCGGCTTCCACCGGGCCGTGGAGTATGTGCGTGCCGAGGCGGCGAAGGTTGGCCTGGAGCACATCCAGGTCATCCGCTACCCGGCCGACGGAAGGAGCCGGATCCTCGACACCTACACCGCCTCCTGGGCCTGGCGCCTCGGCGGGGGCTCGCTCACATACGCGGAGAGCGGGGAGCCGGTCTGCCGCTACCTCGATGTCCCGACCTGCATCGTCAAGTACTCGTCCGGCGTCGACGCGGTGGCCGAGCTGGTGGATGTCGGGAGTGGGCTCGACGAGGCCGAGTGGGCCGGCAAGGACGTGGACGGGAAGCTCGTTCTCGCCTCGTCCGCCGCTTCGTCCGTGTTCGCCTTCGCGGAGGAGCGCTTCGACATCCTGGGGGTCGTCTCCCACTGGGGGAACTACCTTCCCGACCGTACCCCGTTCCCCGACCAGGTGGCGTGGCAGGCGGTGCCGCAGAGCCGAGAGCCGAGGCGAAGCGCCTTCTCGATCTCGAAGCGGATGGCCGCGGAGCTCTTGCGCCGACTGGAGAGCGGACCGGTGCGGCTGCACGCCAAGATCGATGCCGCCCTGGAGGAGGGGGAGTACGAGGTGCTCAGTGCAGCCATTCGCGGCACCGAGCTCGGCGAGGAGGAGGTGATGGTGATCGCGCACCTCAACCACCATCGTCCGGGCGCCAACGACAACGCGAGCGGCTCTGGCCTCAGCCTGGAGATTGCCGGCGTGCTGCGCCGCCTCATCGAGCGGGACCTGCTGGTGCCCCGTCGCACAGTCCGTTTTCTGTGGGTCCCCGAGCACCGCGGCACGCAGATCTTCCTCCACCTCGACCGGGAGTGGAGCCGTCGCGGGATCGCCGTCATCAACAACGACATGGTGGGAGCGGACCAGGCGGAATCGGGATCGATCTTCCAACTCACGCGAACACCAGGCTTTCGCCCCTCCTACCTGCCGGACCTGGTGAAGAGCTTGCTCGAAGAGGTGGCCCGTGAGCAGTACCGGTCGCGCTGGGGCTCACGCAACCCGTTCCACTTCGAAGAGGTGGCGTACAGCGGGGTGATCAGTGACCACGCGCACTTCGTCGACAGCACGGTCGCAGTGCCGGCGGTCATGTTGGGCACCTTCCCCGACAACTTCTACCACTCCAACGAGGACACCGCCGATCACATCGATGCCACCACGCTGATGCGGGCCGGCTACGTCACCGCTGCCACGGTCGCCTTCCTTGCCGACGCCGGGGCCAGAGACACAGTTCCCCTCGCGCAGCTCGTCTGGGGAGCGTCGGCGGCGCGATTCAGCAGCGCGCTGGCCACCGCGCTCAATCGGCTCGGGACCGCGACCGGGCTGGACGCGGTCTGGCGTGCCGAGGACAACCGTCTGCGCCACATGGCCCGGCACGCGTTGGAGTCGGTGGCTTCGGTACGGCGCCTGGGGACGAGCCCCGCCAGCGAGCGGCGGATCTCCGGGCTCGAGGAGGCGCTGCAGCAGCAGACGGTCAGCGGTCGCCGCCTGCTGCGTCGCGTCTACGTCGACGAGGCGACGCTGCGTGGGTTGCCGGCCGAGTCGGAGGCGGCTTCGGCGGCCACCGCGGCGGGCAGCCCGGTGCCGGTGCGCACGGTTTTCGGCACGTTGCGCTTCGCCTTCGTTCTGGAGCGACTCCCCGAGTCGCGCCGGGCGTGGTACGAGCAGGGGGGGCTCGACGCCATGCGACGAGATGCGATCCTCAACTACGCCGACGGCCTCCGCACCGCGGCGGAGATCCGGGATGCGGTGGCCGCCGACCTCGGCACCGTCGAGCTGGCCGGCGTCCTGCGTTTCCTGGAAGACCTGGTCTCTGTCGATCTGATGGAGTGGAAGGACTGACATGAAGCCACGGTGTCACGAGCTGCTGCTTGTCGCGTTGCTCGCGACCTTGCCACCCGCCTGCCAGCGCCAGACCGGGGAGTTCGAGGCCGGGCGCGCCCTCGCCTGGGTCGAGACGTTGGCGGCCGATCGACTCGACGGCCGGCGGACCGGCACTGCCGGCGGCGATGAAGCGGCGCGGCTGATCGCCGAGGCCTTCGAACAGTCGGGGCTCGAGCCGGCTGGCGACGGCGGCTCGTATCTGCACCGCTTCACCTTTCCCTTCTACCGCTTCGTGCAGCCGGTCCGGCTCGCCATCGACTCGGCCGCTCCCGGTGCGGCAGCAGACGCACCCGGAGCGCCACGAGAGTCGAGCCGGGGCAGGAAAGAGCTTGTCTACGGCGAGGACTACTTCTTCCTCAACGGTTCCTCGGCGACGAGCGGCGAGGCAGAGGTGGTGTTCGTGGGCTACGGTCTGGCGACCTCGAAGCTCGACGAGCTCGAGGGCGTCGACGTCCGAGGCAAGGTGCTGCTGGCGATCGAGGGCATGCCGCCGCACAGCAGGCTCGAGCGTCGGCTAGCCGCCAACATCAACAAGGCGAAACGGGCTCGGGAGTTCGGCGCCGCGGGCCTGCTCCTCGTCTCCGATCCGGGCGGGCACGCGGAGCTGGACCGGATGCGGATCTGGGTCTTCCGTCCCCACGACTATCTTGCCGGCTTCTTCCTCGCGAAGGTGGACGTCGCCGTCGCCCAGGCACTCCTAGGCGGCCAGGGCATTGCGCTCAAGCAGCGGATCGACCGGGGGGAGCACGCGTCGTACCACACCGGCAAGACGGTGGCTTGGCAGGTGGGCGTGGAGTACGTCACCGAGAAGGTCGGGGCGAACGTCCTCGGCCTGCTCGAGGGCAGCAACTCCGAGCTCGCCGACGAGCTGGTGCTGGTAGGGGCCCACTACGACGGTGGCGGCAAGGATCCGGACAGTACCGTCTACAACGGCGCGGAGGACAACGCGTCGGGTGCCGCGGCCGTACTCGAGTTGGCCAGGGTGATGGCGGTGGAGGGACCTTCCGCTCGCTCGGTGATGTTTGCCCTGTGGGGCGCCGAGGAGCAGGGTGTCTGGGGGTCGAAGCGTTTTCTCGAACAGGCTCGATGGCCACTGGACAAGATCGTCCTCACCTTGACCTTGGACAACGTCGGTGTGGGCGAGGACCGCTTCCGTCTCTACGGCGCACACAACTTCCCGGAGGAGGTCGCGGTGGTGCGCGCAGGCGTTGCCGAGGAGCTCTTCGCCCACTTCACGTCGCGCGGCGCTGGGGGCAGTGACGGCTGGAGCTTTCAGGTGCGAGGCATTCCGGCGCTCTTCGCCCATGCCGACGCCCCGCAGCCGTACGTGCACACGCCGGAGGACGATACCGGCACGATCTCGCCCGAGATGCTGCGGGTCGTTGGACGCTTCTCTGCGCAGGCGCTGCGTGCAGCGGCCGACGTCGCGGCCGGTTCCTACGACACCTCCGACCGCCTGGCGCGCTATCTGTGGCGCTACGGCTTCGTCACCGGCATCGTTCCCGGCGACGAGCCGGTCGCCTGGGAGACGCTGCGGACCCGAGGCTTCGATCTCGTGCTCGTCGAGCCGGCCGGGCAGCGGCAGACGGAGGCTCTGCGAGCGAGCGTGCCGGCGTCCGTCAGGGTGGTGAGCGAGCCGGGAGAGCTGTCCGACCGCGAGGAGGGGGCGCCCCTGCGTGTACTGTTCCTCGGCCCCGACGACCTGGAGAGGGGCCCCGAGCTGGTGCTCGTGACGGCAGCGAGCGAGCTCTCCGAGCCTCTCCTCGACACCGACGCCGACGTCGCCCTCGTGTTCGACGCCGGCGAGTCGCAACCGCGCGAGTTCATCCGCCGGCTGGTCGAGGCCGGCCTCGAGCGGCAGCGCGTCGAGGCACTCCTCGACCGTCTTCGCAGCCACCTCGCGCAGAGCATCGGGGCGTCGTGAGCTCGAAGCGGGGCACCCTGGCCATTGCCCTCACCTGGGCTCTGAGCGGTGCCATCGCCGGTCGGCCCGCCGCGCAGGAGCCAGGCCACGAGCGGCTCGATGCCGATCTCAAGCAAGCTCTCGAGGAGACGGAGAACGACATCCCGTTGTTCGTGCTCCTGAAGGAGCAGTCCCGGCTGGACGAGCGGAGCTGGAGGCGGGAGATCGACTTCCAGAAGCGGACCTGGCGCCGGTCGGTGATCGACGAGCTCCAGGCCCTTGCCAGCCGGTCGCAAGACGCACTCCTGGACGAGCTCGAAGCCGTAGGGCACCGCTCCGCGGAAACGCGCCGTTTCTGGATCGTCAACGGACTCAGCCTGAAGCTCGACCGGCCCGGGATCGAGTGGCTCGGGAGATCGCCACGCGCGGCGAGGGTGTATCTGCGCACCGAGAAGCCCGAGGACCTCATCGCCACCGAGGGCAAGTACACGCGGTCCTTCGAGCAGCCGGCGGGTGAGGCCGTCACGATCGATGACGTGCTGGCCCACGAGGAGCTGTCGTGGAACCTCACCAGCATTCAGGCGGACCTAGTGTGGTCGCGGCTCGGGCTCCTCGGGCGCGGAGTGGTGATCGCGATCATGGACAGCGGCGTCAACTATCGCCACAGCGATTTCCGCTACCACCTGTGGCGCAACGAGGGAGAGGTGGAACGCAACCTCGAGGACGACGACGGCAACGGCTACGTCGACGACATCTACGGCTTCAACTTCGCCAACGGCAACGGCAACATCGAGGACGATTTCTTCCACGGCAACTCGTCGGCCAGCGTGATGGTGGGTGACGGCCGCAGCGGCAAGCTCACCGGCATCGCCCCGGGTGCCCAGTTGATGACGCTGCGTATGTACGACCAGCGCACCCGCCACGACAACCGCACCCTTTGGCGGGCGTTTCAGTACGACGCCTTCGAGGCGCTCCAGTACGCAGTGCTCGAAGGAGCACACGTCGTCAACATGAGCTTCAGTTGGGAGCCGGCGGAGAAACCGGTCGACGCCGCCTGGCGCCACGCCGCCACGAACGCGGTGGCGGCCGGAGTCGTGATGGTTGCGGGATCCGGCAACTGGCGCGGCGCCTATCCGGTGCCGCGGCAGATCCTGCCGCCGGCGAACGTGCCGGCCGTGATCGCCACGGGTGGCCTCATGGAGGACGGTTCCCTGCCGCCGCTGAGCAGCCGTGGACCGGTGACCTGGGTCGACGTGCCGCCGTTCAACGACTATCCGCTCCCCGAGGGCGTGCCGGAAGTGGTGGCGCTGAGCGCGCCGTGGGGCAACTTCCCCACCGTCCACTTTCGGCTGCGCGGGTACGAGGTGCTCGGAAACCAGGCGGGAAGCTCGCTCACCTCACCCCACGTGGCCGGGGTCGCCGCCCTGATGCTGGAGCACGAGCCGGAGCTGATGCCCGATCAGATTCGCGAGCGCTTGATCCGCAGCAGTCGAGACATCGGCGAGATCGGCACCGACCCCTACACCGGCGCCGGTCTGGTTCAGGCGTACGACGCCATCATGCTGGGGAGCCTGCCGCTGCCACGTCTGACGGCGATCCGCTTCCGGCCGCCCGAGACGGGTGCGGCGAACGCGAAGGAGCCTGGTGAAGTTGGGAGCGCTCGGCTGCTCCATCCGGGCAGTCGGGTGGTCGTGGAGCTCGATGTCGAGAATCCCGGCGCCCCCGACCGCGGCACGGAGTTGGAGCTTCTCGCCGCTGACGACGTGGTCTCGATCCCGCGGCCGCGCCAGCGGCTCGAGCTGCTCGATCAGCGCCAGACCGTCTCCTTCACGCTGGACGTCGCTGCCGAAGCAAGACCCGGCTCCCGAGTCCCGTTGACCTTGGAGGTGAAACTCGGCAGAGCGGGGCGCCGGGAGCTGAAGCTCGAGCTTCCCGTGTGGGGCAGCCGGATCCTCCTGGTGGATGACGACGGCGGAGGGTTCTACGAGACGGAATGGACGAAGGGCCTCGAGCGTCTCGGCGTGCCGTTCGACCTGCTGTCCCACTGGCCGGAGCCGCGCGCCCCCCTCCCCGACCTGCTGCGCTACGAAACCGTGGTGTGGATCAAGGGGGAAGAGGCGTACCAGACGTTGTCAGAGACCGAAGAGCGCTTGCTGAGTCGGTTCCTCGAGGCGGGACGTTTGATCCTGGCTGGGCAGAACCTGGCCCGGGATCTCGACGGGCGTGACTTTCTCCGCCGGCTGGGCGTGCGCTTCGTTCAGGACCGCGTGCGGCCAGGCCGACTCGTCGGTGCCCCCGGCTCGCTGCTCGACGGCCTCGACGTCGACTTCTCGACCGGCGCCACGCTACCCGATGCCGTCACAGCCACGGGCGCCGGTGAACTCCTGCTGCCGGTCGAGGAGCCGGAGGGCAGCGGCGTCGCTGTCGGCACCGAGCACAGCGTGCTGATCACCGTCGAGGTCGGCGGGGTGGGCAGCAGCGCCGACCTCGATCTGCTGATCTCCCGCCTGCTCGGTGGCGGTGCCTGATCCCTGGCTGGCTCGCCAGCTTCCTCAGTGGCGGTACTTGATGCCGAGCTGGACCGTGCGCGGCAGCTTGAACGAGGTCGGCTCGGCGTAGCCGGCGAACGTGATGATCTGGTTCACCGAGCGCACGTTGTCACGGTCGGTGACGTTGAACACGTCGCCGTAGATCTCGAGCACATTGTCGTTGCCGAGCTGGAACGACTTGGCCAGCCGCACGTCCCACTGGAACTCGTCGGGCAGGTTGCGGGCGTTGATTCCCTCGGGCGCGATGAAGTACGCGAACGGGGTGCCGATCCGCTCCTCGGGCGTCCACGGCCTTCCGGTCCGGTACTTGGCCACCGTGGAAACGCTGATGCCGAACGGCAGCAGGAAGACGCCCGAGGCCTTCAAGGCGTGCTCGACTTCGTAGTCCGCCGGATGTTGTCGCTCGCTCTGACTCTCCGCTTCGACGATGGAGTTGACCACCGTCTCGTTGCGCGCCGCCACCTCTTGGGAGGTGTTGCCCGCGGTGTCCTCCAAGGTGTAGTTGAAGTTGAAGTAGGCGCCGCCGGAGAAGCGCTTGCGGAACACCACCTGGAGAAGCTGGTCCTCCAGGTAGCCGAAGTTGCCGATCAGCTTGGAGTTGATGGGAATCGAAGGATCGGTGGGCAGACCCTCGATCGACCGCTTGTTGATGATCTCGGTCCACACCAGATCCTCGAAGTCCTTGTAGATGTAGTTGGCTCCGACGATGTAGCTGTTGCCCAGGTCGTACTCGAAACCGATGTTGGCCTGGTTGGTGATCGGCGAGTTGAAGTTGTCCGTCAGGAACACGTTGTCGTCCGGCAGCACGTTCGGGTTGGAGAACGGCAGGCCGGTGGCCTTGTTGTAGCTGATGCCGCGCGAGCGGACCACGGTGTCCTCCTCGGTGGAGAGCAGAGTGGAGCGATCGCGGAAGATCCCGGCGCCACCACGGACGACCAGGCGCGGACTGGCGGCGTAGACGGTGTGGATACGCGGTGAGAACTCGTGGTTCTCGAGGAAGTCGTCGTAGTCGTAGCGCAGGCCGTAGCTCAGGGTCCAGCGAGGGTTGATGTTCCAGTCGTCGAGGCCGAAGGCGGAGTAGGTGCTGAGCGCCACGTTGGCCTGCTGATCGATCGGCGTGCCGGTCGAGAAGAAGACGAACAGCGCTTCTGGCGGCGCCACCGACCCGCTCACCGGGATCACGTTGCCGTCGGCGTCGACGTTGTGGGACACGAACAGCTCGCGCGCCGGCACGAACAGATCCTCTTCGAAACGCTCCCAGTCGAAGCCGAACTTGGCGGCGTGGCTTTCCGTCAGCCAGGTCAGGGTCTCCTTCCACTCGAACACGTCCAACTGGGCCTCGAGCACCTCGCCGAACGCACCGGTGACGTAGTAGTCGATGAACCTCCCCGCATCGTTGACGATGATCGGCTGCTCGCCGTCGACGCCGAGACCGGAGCGGCTCCTGCGGTCCGTCTCGCCGTAGCGCAGCAAGCTATGGATGAACTTCCGGTCGGACAGGGTGTGGTAGTCGTTGAGCAGCAGACTGATGCTGTCGTTGTCGCCGTGTCGGGGCTCGATCTCGTTGACCGAGGGGCGGTTGATGGCCTGGTTGAAGAGCGATGTCTCCTCGTTGACGTTGACGGTGAGGTTCAAGAGGTTCTCGTCGTTGATCTGGAACGAGAACTTCGAGGCGAAGCGATCCTGGCTGGTATCGCTCTGCAGGAGGTCGGTGCCGAGCACGAACGAGCGGATTTTTGCGCCATGCGGTTCTCCCGGAAAGGCGATGCGCCGGTTGTCGAAGCTCACTTCGTAGTCGTCCCGCTCATAGCTGGCGAAGTACCAGTTCTTGCCCCGGACCATCGGACCCCCCAGCGAGAAAGAAACCTGGCTGCGCCCCAGCGTGTCGAACGACTCGTCGTCGTTCAGCGACTCGTCCTGGTAGTTGAGGGTGACGCCGCCCTTCAACTGGTCGGTGCCCGCCCGGGTGATGAGGTTGATCACCCCTCCGGATCCCTGCCCGAACTCGACCGAGTAGGCGGAGGTGACGACCTGGATGTCGGAGATGGCGTCCAGGTTGTACGACTGCAGGTTGAAGCCGGTCTGCAGGCCCACGGTCGGGTCGTCGGGGTTCTGCGAGGCGACGATGAAGTAGACGCTCTGACTGAAGCGGGTCGAGGTGCCGCTCAGATCGTTGTTGCGTGCGCCGTCGATCAGAAAGATGTTCTGGTTGCTGCGGGAGCCGGCGATGTTGAAGTTCGCCCCGGTCTTGGTGACGCCGGGCAGCGTGTCCACCACCTCCTGGAAGTTGCGGCTGAGCACCGGTAGCTTGTCGAACTCCTCGTAGGAGATGGTGCTCTTGATCGCCGCCTCGCTCGTCTCGATCGCCGGCGCCCGGGCGCTCACCGTCACCGTCTCCTGCACCTCCACCTGCGGCTCCAACTGGAACTCGAAGCGGAGCCGGGTGTTGGGACCGGCGTCGATATCCTCGTAGACCATCTCCTGATAACCGCCGAGGGTGAGCCTGAGGGAATACAGCCCCGGGCTGGTGTTCGGGAGCACGAAGTAGCCGTTCTGGTCGGTCGCGCGGGTGACGCTCACGCCGCGCTCGACATCCTCGATCAGGACGGTGACCCCGGGCAGCGGCTCCCCGCTGGCGTTGGTGACGAAGCCCGAGATGCTCGCCGTTGTCGGCGTGGTCTGGGCGGCCGCGGGCAGGACAGGAGCAAGTAAGAGCAGGCCGGCCGCCAGCGCGCAGAGCGGCAGCGGGCGCCGGCGCGGGTCGGCGGCCGGAGAGCGGCGAAGTGGTGCGACCTTCATGGTCTCTCCTCCTTGACCGGGGCCAGCGCGACCTGAGCCTGGCGGGCACGATGACCCCAGAGTTCTCGGGATCTTCTTTTCTCGCTCCACTACGATATGCAGCGCCCGGGCGCCAGTCTCAAAATCGCCTCGAAGAATCCCGGAAGCTTGCGATAAGGAGTTTCGAAAGCGCTGGACAGGCCGGTCACTCCTGGGTCGAGCCGGGGACCAGGGAGGCACCGTTGGTGACCAGGTGCAGCCTGTCCGGCCGGACCGATTGCTGCCGCTTGCCCACCAGGAAGCGCCGGCCTTCCGGGCCCACGGCGAAGAAGGAGTTGCTGTTGGGGATTTCGAGGACGCGGCGCGGTGCCCCCACTCGAAACGGGGACGCCGACTCGATCGTGACCGCCATCAAGGTCTCGCCGACCGCGAAGAACAGCTCGTCTCCCGACGGCGACCACTGTGGGGAGCTGCCACCCCGGGCGGAGACCTGATAGCGCGGACCTGGCGGGGGGAACGGCTGCACGAACACCTCGAAGGTGCCGGGCTCGTTGGAGACGAAGGCGACCCAGCTTCCGTCCGGAGAGAAGCTCGCCTGCGACTCGTCGAAGCCGGTCCGCAGCAGCGGCCGCGCCTCTCCGGCCTCCGGCATCGGCAGCAGCCACAGGTCACGCCCGGTATCCGGGTGAATCTCGGTGTAGACGAGCCAGCGGCCGTCCGAGGACCAGGAATCGGCCAGCTTGGGGTAGGCGCTGCGGAGCAGTACGGCCTCCGTGCCCGTTCCGTCGACCGGCTTGATGAAGAGGTGGAGGGGCCCCTCGCGGTTGGACGAGAAGACCAGACTGGCGCCGTCGCTCGCCCACAGCGGCAGCAACTCGCCCGCCTCGTCGGTGGTGAAGCGGGTCAGGGCATCGCGCTGGAGATCGTAGATCCAGATGTCTCCGTCGATCTCCAGCGCCAGGAAGCGGTGGTCGGGCGAGAGTCGGTGGCGCCCGAACGTGCCGTGCAGCACCGGCACCTCCCCGTCGTCCTCTCCGCCGACCCACTGCAGGGTGCTGGCGAGGGCGTCCCCCGGCACGTAGGCCAGGACTCCGGCCACGCTCACCGCGAACTGGCCGGCGCCCCGATTGAGCGTCATCACGTTCTGCACGATGGGCACGGCCGAGCCGGTCACCTCGGGTCCGTCCGGGTCGAACGGCGCGGCGAAGAGGGAGGCGCGGCGGGCGAAGACCAGCTGCCGTCTTCCCAACCGACGAGGCTGCATGCCGCCTCCCACCTCCAGGCGGCGCACCTCTCCGGTCTGCAGCGACAGGCTCGCCAGTCTGAAGTCTTCGACTCCGGCAATGCCCACCGGCTCGACCGTGAACAGGACCCATTCGCTGCCGGGAAGGACCTCCGGCCAGAGGTAACCGTTCTCGCCGATGCTGGGGTCGGGAGCCGCCAACAGCGTCGGTCGGCCGCCCTCTGCCGAGACGCGCCACAGCTTCGAACGTGGGCCCTTGGCGAACACGATCGTACCGTCGTCCGCCCAGCTGGCGCCGCTCACCGGACCCTCGGTGGCGCTGGCCACCTCCACCGGCGGCCCGCCGCTCAGGAAGATCTTCCGCAGGCGGCCCTCTTCGTTGAAGTAGCCGACCCACTGGCCATCGGGGGAGAAGAACGGGCCAAAGCCGCCCTCGGTGCCCTCGAGCGGACGTTGGTCCAAGCGGTCGAGGTGGAGGACGAAGAGACCGTCGCCGCCGTCGAGAGCGGCCCGATAGACCAGGCGGGTGCCATCGGGAGAGAGCGCCACGCTGGTCGGGGTGCCGGGCAGGACCGGATGGGGAAGCGCGACCGGCAAGTGGAGCATCGGCGCCCGCGGCTCGTCGACACCCCGGGAAATCCAGACGGAGAGCCCGACGCCAGCGGCGAGCAGCACCGTGACGGCGACCGCGAGGACCGTTGGCCTCAGAAGCTTCGGGCGGACCGGCTCGGCCGAGGCGACGGCGAGCACCCCGCCCGAGTCGACAGGACCGAGCACCTCGGGCCTGGCGGGTGCGGCCTCCGCGGCATCGGGCTCCACGCCGGCGATGAAACGGTAGCCGCGTCGGTGTACCGTCTGGATGAACGTCGGATGGTGGGAGTCGTCACCCAGGACCTCCCGCACCACTCCGATCGCTTCGGCGGGAGACTGGTCGGTGACCGCGGCGTCGTGCCAGACGACCTCGACCAGCTCGTCCTTGGACACCACCTCGCCGCACCGGTCCACGAGAACCTGAAGCACGTTGAGTGCGCGGGGCGGCAGAAAGAGCTCCTCGCTGCCGCGAGAGAGGATGCCGGAGGCGCGGTCGAAGCGAAACGGCCCGAAACGGACCGATCCTGGCCACTGCAGAGAGACGGAGGAACTCGCTTGTACCATGGCCTCCTCGCCAAGGACCCCTCCCAACCGTCGGAACCGCTGCCGATTGCCGCGGCCGGACTGGCTGCGGATCCGGCGGGGAACCTCGCTGTGCCACGGGGACACCACCGTGCGGTACTCGCTGTCCGCGCAGACAGCCTTCCTCGCTTGGTAGGGGCTTGAAACTTACCACACCGCTGCCGTGTAGCGGTTCTTTGGTTTGGTCCTCACCCCGGGCGGCGACATTCCGTGATTCTCGACACCAACGCAGTGTCGGCCTAGGCCGAGGGGCTCGCGCCGGTCGAAGCGCCCCTCCGTTCGGCGCAGCGGCTGGTCGTTCCGAGTATCGTCCTCGGCGAGTACTACTTCGGCATCCGTCAGTCCCGCCACCGACCGCGCTGCGAAGAATGGCTCCGCCGCCACCTGCCGCTCGCCGACGTGGCCACCATAACTTCGGGGACCGCCGGCATCTACGCCGAGATCCGGCTGAAGCTCAAGCGGGCCGGTACGCCCATCCCCTCGAACGACGCATGGATCGCCGCGCTGTGCCGCCCACACGCCCTGCCGGTGCTGAGCAACGACGTACATTTCGACGCCGTAGAAGGCGTCCGGCGGATCGCCTTCTGAAGGCACCGCCCCGGGCTCCAACTGGTGTCGCCCCGACCCCGACCTACAGTCCGTAGACCTCCCGACACGTGCCACCCAGTACCCGGGCCTGCTCATCGCTCGACAGCCGCCTGACAAAGTCGACGACCACGTTCATCACCGAACCGTAGGAACCCGCCACGAGACAGACGGGCCAGTCGCTGCCGATCATCAGCCGATCCGGGCCGAAGGCTTCCAGCACGACGTCCATGTACGGCTCGAGATCGTCCGGCCTCCAGTTCTCCCAGTCGGCTTCGGTGACCATGCCGGAGAGTTTGCAACTGACGTTGTCGAAGCGGGCCAACTCGCGGATGTTGTCGTCCCAGGGCGGGAGAGCCCCCTCGCGAATCAGCGGCTTGGCGATGTGGTCCACGACGTGGCGCATGCCCACGCACTTGCGGTGGTCCTTGAACTCGTCGATCTGACTTCCCACTTCGGGAGACAGGAACTCGACGTAACCGACGACGCCCCTGATGCTCTCGTGCCGCGCCGCGAGTTCCAGCAGCCAGCGGGTCTCGTCCAGCGTCATCCGGGCCTGGACGGCCACCGATCCATCGAACCCGATCTCGATCTTCATGACTACACTCAGCTAGATGCGTATCGCGTGCCTGGGTGAGTGCATGGTCGAACTGTCTCGCCTGGGAGACGGTTCACTGCGGGTGTCATACGGCGGAGACACGCTGAACACCGCCGTCTACCTGTCACGCATGGGTGTCGACGTCGGCTACGTGACGGTCCTGGGCGACGACCCCTACAGCGACGACATGGTCTCGAAGTGGCAGGAGGAAGGCGTCGATACGAGGTTCACGATTCGAGCGAAAGGCAGGATGGCCGGGCTGTACGCCATCCGGACGGACGAGCGAGGCGAGCGCAGCTTTCAGTACTGGCGTGACCATGCACCCGCCCGTGATCTCTTCAGGTTCCCGGAGTTCTCGGCGTCGTCCGAGGCACGCAAAGCCCTGTGCGACATCGACTTCCTGTTCTTGAGCGACACGACACTATCCCTCTTCTCCCAGAACGATCGCGCCCACCTGTTCGACCTGCTGGATGCCCAACGGGAGCGAGGCGGGAATGTCGTGTTCGACACGAACCATCGCCCCACCCGCTGGCCCTCCAACGACGCGGCTCGAGACGTCTACCGGGAGATGCTCGAGAGGGTCGATCTGGCCCTGCCGACCCTGGACGATGAGATGCTGCTCTTCGGCGACGAGGACGCAAAGGAGTGTGCGACACGACACCACGACGCCGGCGTTTCCGAGATCGCCGTCAAGATGGGCGCGGGCGGCTGCTACGTCTCGCGGGAGGCCGGAGGAGGTCGCGCCGGGGCCGGGAAGAGAACAGCGAACCACGTTCCCGTACCCGCGCGACGCGAAGCGAGGGACACGACGGGTGCGGGCGATTCGTTCAACGGCGCCTACCTCGCAGCGCGGCTGGCCGGCCGCGAACCGGCGGAGGCCGCCGCCATCGCTCACATAGTCGCAGGGGAGGTCGTCATGCATCCCGGCGCGATCATTCCCCGAGAGGCGATGCCCGAGGTCGAACTCTGACCCCTCAGGCCGGCCTCCGAAGCCTCCTCCAGGCGGGTCAGAGTATGCCCACCCCCACAGAGTCCACACCACCGCGAACGAAACCAGGCCTCCCACCAGCGTGGCGCCGCCGTAGCTGAAGATGCCGTCCCTCGGCGAGAGGCCACTGAGCGTCGTGCAGACCCAGAAGTAGCTCGAGTTGACGTACTTGATGATCACCGAGCCGGAGGCCCCGGCCAGCATCGCCGCTTCGGGCGACAATCCGAGCGAGGGCAGCATCGGCGCCACCACGGCTCCGGCGGTGATCACGCCCACGGTCGTCGAACCGGTGATCATGTTCCCGATGACGCCGATCGAGAACAGCAGCAGGATCGCCGGCAGACCGAGATCGGCGAAGCCTCCCGCGATGAAGTCAACGGCGGGGGTGCCGCGAAGGATGGCGCTCAACGATCCGCCCAATCCGGTCACCGCCAGGATCATGGCCGAGGTGCGCAGGCCGGTCTCGACCCACTTCGAGCGGGCCTTCGAACGCGCCTCGGCGGTCTTCAGGTTGCGGTAGGCGAGCACCACACCGAGGCTCAGGGCGATGACCGGCCAACCGACGAAACCGAGCACGCTTCGGAGCGCCGCAGGGAGCGAGTCCGCGAAGACGATCTCGGCGACGCTGTCGGCGGCGATCAGAAGCACCGGCACGGCGATCGGCAGATAGGAGGCGAGCACGCTCGGCAGCTCGCGCGGTTCGTCATCGGCGTCAGGGTCCGCGGTCGAGAACTCGGCCTTGGGTGGAGTCTTGATCCGCCGCCCCGCGACGTACTCGCCCCACAGCCAGGAGGCCAGCGAGCCGGCGAGGCAGGCAAGGCCGCCGAAGACGATCGTCTTGCCCAGATTCGCGCCCACCAGCGCAGCCGCGGCCAGCGGCCCGGGGGTCGGCGGCACGATGGCGTGCGTGAGCTGCAACGCTCCGACCAAACCCGTCGCCATGCCGGCGACTCCCATTCCCGCCGCGGCGGCGGAAGAGTGGACGAGCGGATTGAGGATCACGTAGGCGACGTCCGAGAAGACGGCCACCCCGAGCACGAACCCCGCCAGGGTCAGCGCCAGCGGCATGCGTCCCCGGCCGAGCAGTCGCACCAGAGACCCGGTGATGACCTCGATCGCGCCGCTCTTCTCGAGCAGGACGGCGAGCACCGAGCCGAGGACGATCACCACGCCGATCTTGCCCAGCGTCGACCCGAAGCCGCTCTCGAACGCCGCGATGAAGCCGTTGCGCTCGACGCCGGGCAGGACGCCGAAGAGCAGGATCGGCGCCAGCAGCGCGAAGAACACGTGCCACCGGTAGCGCGCGATCAGCACCAGCAGCAGGCCGACCACGGCGACCAACCCGAGAATGGCGACGAGCGGACTGTCGGCGACGGCGTAGTCCACTTGGATCAGCTCCCGATCAGGACCTCGAGCGCCGCCCCCGCGCCGCCCTTCCGGTGCGGCACGCCCGCCAAGGCCAGTCCCATCTCGACGCCGCTGAGTGTGCCGGCGAGCATCAGCTCGTTCATCGCCCCCAGGTGTCCGATGCGGAAGACACGGCCGGCCAGCCAGCCGAGGCTGGTGCCGAGTGCCATGTCGAAGCGCTCGAGGCCTTCCTCCAGCAACATGTCGAGCGCTTCGTCGAGCCCGTAGAGCAGATTCGTGGGCGGCGTGTAGGGAAAGAAGCCCCGCTCGTGCGCCTGGAGCACCGGACGCCAGTCCCAGTACGAGCGCGGTCAGCCGGCCTCTTGACCCGCAGCCAACGCCTTCGGACTCAGCGCCAGCAGACCGAGTCCGGGCGGCAGCATCAGTCCCTTCTGCGAGCAGCAGACGCCCACGTCGACCTCCCACTCGTCGTGGCGGTAGTCGATCGAGCCCAGGGACGAGATCGCGTCCGCCAGCAGGAGCGCCGGATGGCCGGCTCGATCCATCGCCGCACGAATGGCGGCGAGATCGCTGGTGGCGCCGGTCGAGGTCTCGTTGTGGACGATCGCCACCGCCCTGATCGAGTGATGGGAGTCCGCGTTCAATCGCTCCTCGATCTCGCCCGCGTCGGCGCCGCGGCGCCAGTCGCCCGGGATCCACTCGACCTCGAGCCCGACCCCCGCGGCCACGTCGCGCCAGAGGGCGGCGAAGTACCCGGTCTCGACCATCAGCACGCGGTCGCCCGGGGAGAGCGTGTTGACCAGCGCCGCCTCCCACATCCCGGTACCGGACGAGGGGTAGAGCGCTACCGGATGCCGCGTCTGGAAGACCTGGCCGAGCCGCTCGCGGATGCCGCCGAGCAGGGCGGCGAACTCAGGCCCGCGATGGTCGATGGTCGGCCGCTGGATCGCGCGGAGCACGCGATCCGGCACGTTCGTGGGGCCGGGAATCTGAAGGAAGTGTCACCCCGGCTTCACGTCGCTCGACAAACGGTCGCCTCAGCCCGCCTTCTTCACCTCGAACGGCACGGCGAGCTTCTCCCAGCGCAGCACGACCCACGACTCCACGACTTCGAAGTCCATTTCCTCCACGTGGTCGACGGCTTTCGGGGTGGCAGTCACTCGCAGAGCGTCCTGACCGGCGTCATACCTGGTGCCCCACTGCTCTGCGACCTTGTTGAAGATGACGATCCACTCGTTCTCACCCGGCAGGGTGAAGAGGCCATAGGTGCCGGCGGCCAGCGTCTCGCCGCCGACCTCGACGTCGGCGCTGAAGGTGATGGTGGTGGCCTCGTCGGCGCCGGTACGCCAGACCGTGCCGTATGGAACCAGGCCGCCCCAGATCGTCCGGCCCTTCACGTTGGGGCGTCCGTACTCCAGCGTGACCGTGACGCCGTCGATCGTCCCCTCCACCTTGCCGTTCTTGCTCGCCCTGTCGGCGTCGTCTCCGCGCTGCGCCACGGCGGGAAGCGCCATGACCAGGAAGGCCGTGAAGATCAGCGGAATCATTGCTCGGGATTTGTGCATTTCGTCCTCCAGCTAGAGAGTCTTACATCGGCTTTCTACGTTACCCGCACGCCCCGCGGATTTCACACGGGGACTAGACCGGCGTTCGGGCACCGGTGCGACCGTAGGATAGCGTCGCCGCCATTGACACGGATTCCGTGTACACCTATCCTGTGCTCATGAACGTCACACTCTCTATCGACGATCGGGTTGTCGCTGAGGCCCGGCGGTTCGCCGCCGTCCGGGGTACCAGTCTGAACCAACTCGTGCGCGACTACCTACACGAACTCACCCGGACCGACGACGCCGAAGCAGTGATCGCAAGGTTGGACGAGCTCTGGGCCGGGGAGAACCACCGTTCGGAGGGTTCGTGGACGCGCGAGGAACTGCATGAACGGTCGTGAATTCCTCGACACGAACGTTCTCATCTACGCCCACGACGCGCGAGACACCCACAAGCGGGAATGCGCCCGGGAGTTGATCCGTCGCCTCATGCGCGAACGGCGAGGCGTTCTCTCGCTGCAGGTCCTGCAGGAGTTCTTCGCGGCCGCCACGAAGAAACTGAAGATGAGCAGCGAGGACGCCCGGCGCCGCATCGTCCACTACTCCCGCTTCGACGTGGTGACACTCAACGCAGTCGATCTGATCGCGGCGATCGATCTGCACAGGCTGCACCGCGTGTCCATCTGGGATGCCCTTGTCGTACGCGCAGCGCTCAACGGGGCCTGCATGACGTTGCACACCGAGGACATGCAAGAGGGCTACGTCGTGGAGACACTGACGCTGCGGAATCCGTTCCGCGCCTGACCGGCGCCTCTCGGCGAGGCGGTCACCCGCAGCAAGCGCCTCCGCCGGTCCCGGCGTCGATTCTTGCCTGGACGGCGGCGACAGGCCGCGGTCAGTCGAGAGGTCATTGCCTGACGCGATCTCATCAGCTCCGCCACCCTCCTTCGACGTCCGGCGCCATCAATTCGTGCGCATTGGGCAGAAACCGCGACATCAGTTCCGCGAAGTGCCGGTAGTAGTCGTCCCACGACATGCCCTCGAAATCGCCCGGGTTCGCCTTGATGTTCCCCTCCAACCGCCGCGCGCACAACGCCTCGGCCACTACCTCAGCCAGAAGCACCCGAAAGTGCAGATGGTCCTGCCCGGGGTAACTCTCCGCCTTGCGCCCCAGGTACCGCTGGAGCGAAGGGTGCCGCGCCCCGATCTCCAGTACGTTCCTGTTCCAGCGATAGCGGAGCGCGCCGTGGTCCACGTCCTCCAGCCTGATGACGATCCCCGCGCCTGCCTCCGGCGCCGCGCGCACCTCGGTTTCGGCCTCCTCGTCTCCGAGGCGCGCAACGAGCTTCGCCGGAGACGCGTCGTCGTCAAGGACCCGGACCGTGAGTCCGGCCACGGCGATTCCAAGGTTCGGCTTCAGGAGCAACCGTCTCGCCCCCGAGATGTGGAACGCGTCCGAGGACAGCGTCAGCTTGAAATCAGCGCCGGCGGATCGGACGAGTTCCTTCGGCGCCAGCAGCCGGATATGCCTCCTCGATCCGCCACGTATCCGGTACCGCGGACGCTCGAACCTCAGTTCGGCGAGGTCCCGGTACCGCTCGGCCTCCGACGCCAGCACGGCGATGGTCGATTCGGCCTCGATCGGACCCACGCGGACGGCCAACCCCGTCGCCGGGGTGGCTTCGAGCGCCTTGACCGACCAGGCGGCCCTGAGCACTCCCTCCTGCGCGTCAAGCGGTTCGAGCGGAACTTCGCCGCGCTCGGCGCGCAGGTCGTCCGTCAGGCACTCCACCTCCACCGTCTCACCCTCTCCGATCTCCGGAAACGCCTCGGCCAGCACCGTCAACCAGCACCCGAACGTCTGCCCCCGCACGTACTGGGCGTACTGCGGGCTCAGCACATAGCCCCGGATCTGGAAGCGGCGCCCCGTCTGCCTGCCCTTGGGGTAGCGGGACGTGTCCTCGTCCGAGAAGTCCTCCATGAACCGGTTCGCAGCCTTTTCGAGCGCGTCCAGCCGCTTCCGCGTCTTCCGGCTCTCGACGCTGCGGGCCCGTTCCCGCTCCGCCCGCGTACGCTCTTCCTCGACCAGGGGCCGCAGCAGCCCGAGAGCCCGCCCGTAGAGCGCGTCCACGAACGGGTGGCCCGGCGTCAGCCCGGACTTGCGCGACGGATCCAGAATCGGGACGGGGTTCTCCGGCGGGTGCGGCGCCCCTCGCGCCTGCCGCTCGTCGTACTCGTTCCACAGGTCGTCTATGGCCTCGCAGGTGAGGCGTCCGTGGAACCACAGCGCGTTCGAATCCCATTCGAGCCCGCGGTCGAAGAGTGTGGCTTCGTGGATCGCGTGCCGCGACTTGACCAGGATTCCGCCGAGGCGGAAGCGGCCCCTCCCGGACTTGAACTGCTTCCTCGCGCGGATGACGAGGAGCTTGGCCTTCGCCCCCGGATACCCCGGTACGTTGAACGTGGTCGATATGCGTTTGCGGCCGGCGGGCCGATGGAGACTCACCGTGCGTCGGGAATCGTTCTTCAGCCCCATGACCACCAACACGGTCTTCTTCTGCCAGACAATGTCCCGCAGGCGCACCAGGGTGGCGACCTTCGGGATGAGCGTGTCGATCTTCGGAATCCGGTGGATCGGGTCGACCTCGATGGTCGCCACGGTTCCCGTTCCCTCGCCGATTCCCAGGCGCTTGCGGAGCCTGGGCGTGACCCTGCGCGAATCGTCGGCTTCGTACTCCAGGTTGGGGAAGATGCGACAGGTGTGCGCGCGTCCGTCGCCCGCTATCGATTCGAAGGTGACCTTGCCGAGCGCCGCGATGTCCTTCGCCCCGCGCGAATTGGTGCCCCGCACGGCCTTCCCTTCTTCCATTCCGCTGACCCGCCCGCCGATGCGCCCGAGCTTGCGGTTCATCTGCTCCGTGGTCATTCCGTCGGCGAAGTCGCGCACGCGCAGGATCGACGGCTTGCCCGTACCCTGCCGGCCCAGCTCGATCTCCACGCGGCCCTCGGTTCCGAGGATCTGGTAGCGGTCGTCGGCGTTGGTGACCAGCTCGACGATGGCGTCGTAGACATCCCGAATCGCGAGCTTCGCGTCCTGCACGACCCGGCGCGAGGCGACCTGGAGCGGTCTGCGTTTGACTGCGGCCATCGATTGGAGCTTTTCCTGCGAGGAGTCGGGTCGGGATGCGAACGAACTGGATGTCCGGAATGCGACGGTCGGTCGAAGACCGACACCCCGTCAGTCAGAGGATGGCCTGCCGTGCCGTCGCGCCCTTGTCGTCCGAGGTCTGAGCGTAGATGACCAGCTTGGTGTCGATGAACGGCTTCACCGGTCGTTCGCTTCGTTTCGATCGAAGGCGTAGCCGTCCGGCGGCGCCCAGGCCCGTCTTCGCATCCGTTCAACCGCTCGCTCCCGGCGCTCGTCGCGTCTGACGACCAGCCTCCCCGGCGCCTTGGAAACGACCTCGATCTCGTCCCCGGCTCTCAGTTCGAGGTCTTCCACCAATGCCTTGGGAAGACGGACGGCCAGATTGTTGCCCCACTTGGAGACGCGCATGATCGGACTCCCGGTGATATCCGTGGACCGGTGCATATCACCGGCGCAACGTCAGGGCTTGTGCTCGCCTTCATCGGCACGCTGGACGATGGCCACCGCCGCATGGGCGAACAGACGGCGACCTGGCGGCACACAGGCGCTGGTACTCGGCTTTCGGCATCGTCACGGTGTCGGTCATGGGCACTAGCGCTGTTCGGCCAGCCGCGCGCCGATCAGCCGGTTCATGCTGACCCCTTCCTCGGCGGCCCGGATTGCAAGAGCCCGGTGAGTCTCCGGCGGCACGCGGACCATGAACTTGCCGCTGTAGTCCCGGTCTGCGAACGGCTGCGGCGGCTCCTCGCCGCTCGCTCGCATGTCTTCCACGCAGCCGGAAACCAGCTCACGGATACCGGTCAGCGCTTCATCGGGCGTCCGTGCCAGCCAACTGAGTGACGGGAACTCGGCGCAAAGGCCCAGGTGCTCCTCGTCTTCGGCTGACCAAGTGACCCGGTACGTGTAATGGTCGCTCATTCGCTCCCCTCCAGCTTGTCGATCGCCTTGAGTACCTGCCGGACCTGATACGCCTTCGCCATGCCCTTGGCATCCTGGATGTTCACCCGTGGATCGCCCGACCACGGAGTCCGGTAGACACGATGACTCGTACGCCTCTGGCGCGGCTGCCCGAAGTACGCATCGCATACCCTGGCCAGATCCGCGAAACGAACGGCCTTCGGGTTGCGGCGAAGTTTCGCCACGATCGCCGCAGTCTTCGCCACAGCGACGACAGTATCTCTATTGATACCACTTCGCCAGTGGATCCGGGCCTCGGTACTCCAGACCGACGCGCGCGGACGCCGTGAAATCGGTGACGCTCTCGCTACCCAGGATCAGTTGCAAGCCACAGTCCGCCAGAGGCGGCCCATCGAGACCCGACCGCGTGGTAGCTTGCCTCGCGCGCGCAACCGTCCCGCCTTTCCAACTTGCATGGAACTACACTGTTCCCTGCGCGACAGCGCAGCGGACCACCGCTGTCGGTACTCCTAAGGGTTACTCGACCATGAACCGTCTCCCTGCTGCCGGCCGCAGCCTAGCCTGCCTCGCGCTTCTCGCATTCGCCGTAACGCCTTCGGCGTCGAGCCAGGAGATGACGATCGGCAACGGCGAGAAGAACTCGATCGTCGTCGACGGCATGACCCGCGAGGCCCGCACCTTCACGTTCCAGCAGGTGACACTCGCGGAGCCGGGATGGCTGGTGCTGCACCCCTTCGAGGGCGGTGAGCCGCAGGGCGAGATCTATGTCGGCGCCAAGTACCTGCCCGCCGGCACCCACGAGGGTGTGACGATCGAGGTCCAGACGGCGCCTGAGCCTGAGCCCGGCACGCAGTTCATCGTGATGCTGCACGGTGACGTCGACCGCGACGAGACCTTCGACTTCTTCTTTGTCGACGAAAAGAACGTCGCCGACAAGGCGGTATTCGAGGGCTCGACGATGATCGGCCACGTGATCGCGGCTCCCTGAGGGCACCCCGCCCGCGTCAGTGAACGACGCAGATCGTAAGGCCCGGGACGATCGACAGCAGCGGCTGCGACGCGGAAGCCGCCCGGGCGTCCGCCCCACTGAGGCAGCGCTTGCCAAACTTTGCCAATGCCGTTAGCGTTGCACCGTGACCACGATGAACATATCGCTCCCCGGGGCCCTCAAGTCCTTCGTGAACGAACAGGTCAGTACGCGCGGCTACAGCACCTCGAGCGAGTACGTCCGCGAACTGATCCGCAAGGATCTTGACCGCCAGCGCTTTCGCGACCGGCTCCTCACAGGCGCAGCGTCGCCGCGGGCGGGCATGGCCGACGCGGCCTACTTCGACCGGCTCCGCGGCGGGGTCCGCGAAGCCGGCCGGCGGTGAGCGGCAAGCCGGTTGTTCTGCGCGAGCGGGCGCGGCGCGACATCGACAAGGCGGTCGAGCACTATCTGGCGGAGGCGAGCCCGGCCGTTGCGCTGGCCTTCATCGACGCGCTCGAGGACGCCAACCGCCTTATCGGCGAACACCCGGCGACCGGCTCGCCACGCTATGCGCACGAGCTGGACGTTCCAGACCTGCGCTTCCGGCCGGTCGGCAAGTTCCCGTATCTGATCTTCTACGTCGAGACGGAGGCGGATATCGACGTCTGGCGCGTGCTGCATGGCGCGCGGGACATTCCGGCGTGGATGCACGGGTCACCCGGAGACTGATCCATCCCCCTCAGTGAATCACCCCCCGCAGCCGCGGATCCAGAAACTTCCACACTCGGTGCGCCACGCCGTCCTCCTCCACCGTCACCTCGAAGAAGTCCACTTGGCCGCACTCGCCGGCACGGTGCACCAGCGGAATGAACGTCTCCTGCCGCTGACGCTTCCACTCCCGCACGTAGCTGCGCACCGTCGTGATCCCGACCTCGTAGCCATCCTCCAGCAACTGGCGATGAAGGCGCGTAGCCGTCAGACGCTGCTTCGCCGTCGTCCGGCGAGACCACGTGTTCAGCAGCTCCTCCAGACGCGGCGCCATCCGCTCCGTCACCCAGCGGCGCCGGGGCTTGCTCTCCACCCGCCTCGGCGCGCTCTGATCCAGGTACTTGCGCACCGTGTTGCGGCTCACACCGTGACGCCGCGCCACCCAACGCTGGCTACGACCCTCTACCAGCACCTGGTACCGAATAACATGAACCTGATCCATCCTCAGCAAGTCCTTCCTCCGATCGCCTTGGTCTCCTAGACAAGACCAAGCTACCGGCCAAGGACCGAGGGTGGATCACTTTCCGAGCGATGAGTGGCTCAGTTTCCGAGCGATGCCTCCAGTCAGGCCCGCCACCTCAACCTGAAGCTCGTGCCCGCTGAACAAGCCGCCTGAAACCGCCCATTCCTCTTGATCCAGCGCCGCTTCGCTACTTTGTTCCATGCAAGTTTCCGCAGCGGAGTCCGCTGCGCTGCCGCACCTCTTCAGCGAATCGAGCGCAGCAGGCGGCGGCAGCTCGATTCCAGGCGGCGCGGATCGAGGGCGGAGATCACGGCCACGGCGTCGGCGCCGGCCTCGATCACCCGCGGCGCGCGCGCGGCGTCGATGCCGCCGATCGCGATCAGGGGCTTGGCGGTGACCGCGCGCGCGGCGGCTACTCCGGCGAGCCCGACGACGGGGTCCGGCTGCTCCTTCGTCGAGGTCCCGAACGCGGGGCCGATCGCCACCGCGTCGACCGCCGGGTCGCGGTCGGCCTCGATTGCCTGCTCGCGGCTGTGGGTCGAGCGGCCGATGCGGCAGTGCCGCGGCAGCGACAGGCGCGCCACCGAGGGCGGCAGATCGTCCTGGCCGAGGTGCAGGCCGCGCGCGGCCAACAGGGCAGCCGCGATGGCGGTCCGGTCGTTGATCCAGAACAGGGGAGCGTCCGGTGCGGTGCCGCTGCCTGCGGCGGTCGCCTCCTCGACGACCCGGCCCACCGCCTCCGCCAGGCGCCACGCCTCGAGGTCCGGCAGACCCTTGGCGCGTAGCTGGATCCAGCGCACTCCGCAGTCGAGCAGGGTCCGCACTGCCCCGGCGACCGCTTTCGGTCGCGCACCAAAGAGTCCCGTGTCGACGATCGCGTACAGGCGGTTCGGGGGAGGCCGGAGCGGAACCGGAGACCGGCCCGCGGCCGATGCGGGCGAGACGCCCGCGTTCCCAGGAGCCGGAGGCGGCGTTCTTCCTGCCGGCCTCCTGAGCCCAAAGTCGCTCATTCTTCGTCCAGCCGGGCGAGAAACCCGGTGTCGAGTTCGGCGTCGGCGAATGCTCGCGAACCGATGATCCGCCGCATCAGCGGCAGCGTGGTGCAGACACCGTCGATATCGAACTCCATCAGGGCGCGGGCCATCCTCGAGATCGCCTCCTCCCGGTTTGCGCCGTGGGCGATCACCTTGGCCACCAGCGAATCGTAGTGCGGCGGCATCGACGCGCCCTCGAATCCGTGGCTGTCGACCCGGATGCCCGGGCCGGCCGGCGGTCGGTAGCGGCTGAGCGTGCCCGGCGAGGGCGCGAAGGTCTCCGGATCTTCCGCGTTGATCCGGCATTCGATCGCGTGACCGCTGGTCTCGATGCCGTCGGGCAACCCCAGCGGCTCGCCGGCGGCGGCAAGGATCTGGAGCTTGACCAGGTCGACGCCGGTCACCGACTCGGTCACCGGATGTTCGACCTGGATGCGCGTGTTCATCTCCAGGAAGTAGAAGCGGTCGCCGTCCACGAGGAACTCGACCGTGCCCGCGTTCGCGTAGCCGACCCGCTTCGCCAGCCGCAGCGCGGCCGCGCCCAGCGATCGCCGCAGGTCGGCCGCTACCCCTGGGGCCGGGGCTTCCTCCACCAGCTTCTGGTGCCGGCGCTGAATCGAGCAGTCGCGCTCACCGAGCCCGACCATGCGGCCGAACGAGTCGCCGAAGACCTGGACCTCGATGTGGCGCGGGCGTTCGACCAGGCGCTCCACGAAGAGTTCGCCGCTACCGAAGGCGGCGCGGGCCTCGCTCGCCGCCGACTGGAGAGCGCTCTTGAGTCCGGCGCGGTCACGGACAGCCCGCATGCCGCGGCCGCCACCGCCCGCGGCGGCCTTCAGCATCAGCGGATAGCCGATCCCGTCGGCAAACGCCGCCGCCTCCGCGGACGACTCCGGCAGCGGACCGCCCTCGAGCACCGGTACATCGGCCGCAATCGCGGCTTCGCGACCTCGGCTCTTGTCGCCCAGGGTGCGGATCGACGACGGCGAGGGCCCGATCCAGGTCAGGCCGCACTGCTCTACGGCGGCCGCGAAGTCGGCGTTCTCGGCCAGGAACCCGTAGCCAGGATGGATCGCCTCAGCGCCGGTGATGAGTGCTGCCGAGAGCAGGTTGCGCTGGTGCAGGTAGCTCCCGGCCGGCGCCGGAGGCCCCACGCAGATCGCCTCGTCGGCGAGCCGCACGTGGAGGGCGTCACGGTCCGCGGTGCTGAAGACCCCGACGGTCGCGATGTCGAGGTCCCGGCAGCCGCGGATGATCCGCACCGCGATCTCGCCCCGGTTGGCGACCAGGATCTTGCGCAAGGGACTGCTAGGTCTGAATCACGAAGAGAGGCGCGCCGAACTCGACCGGGTCGCCGTTCCCGGCCACAACCGAGGTCACGACTCCGAAGACGTCGGCCTCGATCTCGTTCATCAGCTTCATCGCTTCGACGATGCAGACGACCTGCCCCTTTTCGACCTTGGATCCGACTTCGACGTAGGGCGGCGCGTCGGGGTTGGGGGCCACGTAGAACGTGCCCACGATCGGCGAACTGAGCACGTGCCCTTCGAGCGCCGGCGCCTCTTCGGCCGCCGGCGCCCCGTCCGCCACCGGCGGCGGCGAAGCGGCAGGCACAGCAAGCGCGGCCCGTTCCACCCGAGGAGCTCCAGCGCCTCCTCCCCGATCGCCGCCCACCCGCAGGTAGAGGCCACCCACCTGGTATTCGACCGACAGGTCCGAGCCGCCGCGCCGTTCCTCGGCGACGAATCGGATCAGCGCCTCGACTTGCTCATAGCTCAGCACGTACTCTTCCAACTCTCTGTTGAGCGGCAGAGTGTATCGGTCGCCGCTCCGCGGCGTAGTTGCCCGCGGCTACAGACCCGCAGCTACAGACCCGCGTCACGCTTCCCGCGCAAGCTCTCCAGCCCCTCGCGCGCCCGGCGGTTCCCCGGGTCGGCCCTGAGGACGTGCTCGAAGATCTCCGCGGCCTCGCGACGGTGTCCCTGGGCCAGGTACAACTCGCCCAGGGTGACCGTCGGCGTCGGCGAGTGAGCAACCGCTGGGCTCCCTTCGGCTGCCATGGCGGGACGCGGCTACTGACCCGTGACCTGGACGAACTTCGTCACCTCGTCGGAGCCGAGCGAGTTAGTGGCCCGGAAGGTGACGGCGTAGGTGCCCGTCGCGGCATAGGTATGGGTCGGGTTCTGCCGCGTGCTCGTGTTGCCGTCGCCTAAGGTCCACAGCCAACTCGTCGTGCGGCCGTCCGTCGTGTCCTCGAACGCGACCAGGAGATTGCGGGTGCTGAAGGTGAAGTCGGCCCGCGGCAACCGCTGAATGCTGACGCTCACGTTCGTCGTCACCAACATGCCGCCGCCGCTGCCGACATCTACGCCGACCTCGAAGCTGTCGCCCGTCACGGTGTCGAGATCGCCCGAGCTGACGAACAGCCGGTCGGACGCCGTGCCGTCGGCGCCGGTGGAGATCAATCCCCCGCCCGATTCGAGCGTGCCGATCTCGGTGCGGAAGTTGACCTGCGCGTTCTCAAGCGGCTGGCCCCGGTCGTCGCGAACGATCGCCAGCAGATCGGCCTCGCCGCCCGTCTCGGGCACGCTGTTAGGCGTCACCTGCACGGTCACGGACGCCGGCGAGAGACCGAGCTGGACATCGACCGTCGCCGTCTCCGAGCCGCCGGTGCTCGCGGAGATCGTGGCAACGCCGAACTGGCCGTTGGCCTCCAGCACCGCCAGCGCCTCGCCCCGATCGTCGACGGGAACGCTGGGCGGAATCGAGCCCAGCGTGGTCGCAAGCCGAACCAGGGTGCCGGAACTGACCGGCGTGCCGTTCGGCCGCAGCGCCACGACCCGGACTTCGGAGCTGCCGTCCGACGGGATGCGGTCGGGATTCGCGCTGATCGTGATCAGCGTGCCCGAAGGCGCCACTGGACTCGTCTGGTCACACGCCGCGAACAGCGCCAGACACAAGCTGGCGGCGAAAGCGACAGGCAGGAATCGGCGCCGGGTGTCCATCTCTCGAATCAGTATACGAACGCTGTCAGGAGAGCGTCTAGGACGCCGCGGGCTACTCGCCAGCACCGCGAACCCCTTGCACCCAGATGAGCCTGGTCACCTCGTCCGATCCCACCGAGTTCGCGGTGCGCAGTGTGACCGCGTAGAACCCCGGCTCAGTGAAGGTGTGAGCCGGGCTCTGGCGGGTGCTCGTGGCACCGTCGCCGAAGTCCCACTGTCTGTCCGTGACCCGGCCTGCGGAGACATCGTCGAAGGCCACCACCAACCCCCCGGCATCGTGTCTGAAGCCTGCCTGCGGCGCTCTCTGGATTCGGACGCCAGCGTTCGCCGTCCGCAGAGCCACGCCGTCGGAGCCGACCGCCACCGCCAGTTGGAAGCTGTCCTCCCCCACCGCGGCCAGTTCGGCGGCGGTCAGCGTTAGCCGGTCCGTGGCGCCTCCGTTCCCTCCGGTTGTGACCAACCGTCCACCCGATACCAGCGTGCCGGTCGTGGCGAGGAAGTTCACCTTCGCGTTCTCAAGCGGCCGCCCGCGGTCGTCGCGGACGATAGCGAGCAGTTCGATTTCGCCGCCGCTCTCGGGGACGCTGCTCGGCGTCGCCTGGACCGTCACGGACCCGGCTGCCGGGCCTTCAGCCAGAGCAGCAGGCTCGAAGCCGAAGCCGACCAGCGCCGTGCAGGCGGTCGCCACAACGACAAGATGTACTCGACGGGTCACAGTCATGTTCTTCCCCTCCATGAGTTCGTGAGCGGGGCTCTCAAACATCGTCTACGGACCCCCGACCGACTCCGTCTAGCTAGCTGGCCACCTCCCCCAGGACTCCGACGACCGCCTGCCTGCTGCGCAGCCCCCTAGCCGGTAGCCGATGCCGGCGGCGATCCCTGCCGGCGCTTGACCGCGCGTACCGCGGACAGCTCTTCCAGCGACTCCTGCAGCCGGTTCAGGTGCTTCCGGTTCCGGACGTCGACCACGACGTCGACCGCCGCCTCGCCGTGACCGCGGCTGCGGCTCTCGATGTGGCGGATGTTGCTGCCCTGCTTGGCGATCGCCTCGGTGACGCGCGCGAGCACGCCCGGCCGGTCGCGGGTCTCGATGACCAGGGTGACCGCGAACATCGCGTCGTGCCGGCGCGCCCACTCGACCTGGATCTCCCGTTCGGGGTGGTACAGCAGGTTGCGCACGTTCGGACAGTCCACCGAGTGGACGGAGACGCCCCGGCCGCGGGTCACGAAACCGATGATGTCCTCGCCCGGCAACGGGCTGCAGCAGCCGGCGAAGAACGCGAGCATGTCGTTCTCGCCCTTGACCACCAGCCTCGCCTGGTCGCGGGGCAACACCTTGCTCACGGCCTGGCGCAGGCGGCCCGGTTCCTGGTCCCGGCGACGCAGACGCTCCGGCGGCAGGAGCGCACGCAGCACCGGCTTGACCGAACCGCGGCCGAAGCCCAGCCGGCTGCACAGCTCGTCGACGCTCCCGTAGCCCTCGGCGGCCAGGAAGTCCGCCATTTCCTTCGAGTCGAACATGCGGCGCGGGCTCACCCGGTAGCGGCGCAGTTCACTGGTCAGCATCGTGCGGCCGATCTCGATGGCCCGCTTCTTCTGCTCGGCGTTGATCCAATGACGGATCTTGCTCCGCGCCCGCGGCGTGGCGACGATGTTCAGCCAGTCGCGGCTGGGTTCGCGGTTCGGGTTCGTCGTGATTTCGACGATGTCGCCGTTGTTCAGTTCGGTGCGCAACGGCACCAGCCGTCCGTTCACCCGCGCGCCGCTCGTGTGATGGCCGAGTTCGGTGTGAACGCGATACGCGAAGTCGAGCGGTGACGCGCCGCGAGGAAGCGAGAGCACGTCGCCCTTGGGCGTGAAGACGTAGACCTCGTCGGGATACAAGTCGATCTTGAGAGCGCTCAGGAAGGTGCGCGGGTCCGGCACCTCCTGCTGCCACTCGAGGAGCTGGCGCAGCCAGACGATGCTGACGTCTTTCTGGTCGGTGTCGAGCTGACCTCCCTTGTACCGCCAGTGCGCCGCCACGCCCTCTTCGGCGAGCAGGTCCATCGCCTGGGTCCGGATCTGGACCTCGAACGGCTGCCCGCCGCGGCCCAGCACCGTCGTGTGCAGCGACTGGTACAGGTTCGGCTTCGGCATCGCGATGTAGTCCTTGAAGCGGCCCGGAATGGGACGCCAGATCTGGTGCACGACGCCGAGCGCGGCGTAGGTGTCCTTCACGTCGACGGTGATGATCCGGAAGGCCACGAAGTCGAACAGGTCCGGCAGATCGATCTGCCGGCGACGGAGCTTCTGGTAGATCGAGTAGTAGCCCTTGACCCGGTGACTGATCTCGGCTTCGATCTCCGCTCCCTCAAGCACCTGCCGCAGACGCTCGGCAACTCGCCGGGTCGTGCTCCGGGCCCCCTTGATCCGCTCGTCGAGCTGTTTGCGGATGTCCTCGTAGCGGTGCGGATGCAGGTGCCGGAACGCCCGATCCTCCAGCACCCGCTGAATCCGGGACATCCCCAACCGGTGGGCAAGCGGCGCGTAGATCTCCAGCGTCTCGCGCGAGATGCGCCGCTGCTTCCCCGGCTCGAGATGCTCCAGGGTGAGCATGTTGTGCAGGCGGTCAACCAGCTTCACCACGATCACCCGCAGGTCGCGGGCCGAGGCCAGGATCAGCTTGCGGAAGCTCTCGGCCTGCACCTCGTCGCTGCGGACGTACTCGTGGCGGCCGATCTTCGACACGCCGTCCACCAGGTCGGCGATCTCGTCTCCGAACTCGGCCGCGAGGTCCTTCTTCGTTGCGCCGGTGTCTTCCAGGACGTCGTGCAGCAGGCCGACGGCGACGCTGGTCTGGTCGAACTTGAGCTCCGCCAGCATGTGGGCGACGCCGAGAGGGTGGCTGATGTACGGGTCTCCCGAACGCCGGACCTGCCCGCGGTGCGACCGCTCGGCATACTCGTACGCGCGACGCAGCCAGGCTTCGTCGCAGGTGCGGTCGTTCTCTTCGAGCCGACGGATGACCTCGGCGATCCCCACGTCCCCAGGCGCCCGCACCGGCAGCGGATCCCGGGGTCGTGTCACGGCAACCATCGCCTCTCCCTTAGGCGGCGGCCGCCTTCTTCTGCCGTCGCTCGCGGCCGAACGAACCCTCCCAGAGAAGCACGATCGGGCTGGCGACGTAGATCGACGAATAGGTGCCGACGACCACGCCGATGAGGAGCAGGAAGGAGAAGCCGCGAATCACATCGCCACCGAGGATGAAGAGGCTGCCGACCGCCAGCAGGGTGGTGCTTGAAGTCAGGACGGTGCGAGACAGGGTCTGGTTCAGACTCCGGTTCAGCACCTCCACCAGGCTCTCGCGGCGGTTGCGGCGCAGGTTCTCGCGCACCCGATCGAAGACGACCACGGAGTCGTTCACCGAGTAGCCGATCACGGTCAGGAACGCCGCTACCGTGGTCAGGTTGAACTCATACCCGGCAAACGCGAACAGGCCCAGGCAGACGGCGACATCGTGCGCGAGCGCCACTAAGGCGCCGATACCGAAGCGCAGCTCGAACCGGAACCAGATGTAGGCCAGAATGCCGGCAAGGGAGAAGCTGATCGCCAGCAAGCCCTTGCGCCGCAGCTCGCTGCCGATCTGGGGCTGAACGTTGTCGCTCGACAGCACCGCGAAGTTGCCGATGGTCGCGCGTTCCTGGATCGCCGCGACGGCGGCGGCGCTCAGCGCCTCGCTCGGCTCGATCTCGGCCCAGTCCCTGATCAGGCCCTCGATCCGCCGGTGCGCCATCACCTCGGCCGATGCCTCGCGGTAGTGCTCCCGGGCCGCGATGTCGTCGCCCGAGGCGCGCTGGTCGTCCGGATCGGCCTCGAGCAGCAGGGAGGCCAGCGCCTCGGTTCCCTGCCGGTTGAGGTCGAAGCCCGAAACCCCGCTGTTGTACCGCTCCTGCAGCATCTCCTCGACCCGGACGGCGCCTTCTTCCGCGCCTTCCTCCGCGGTCGGGGTCCTGAGGATGACCGAGTTGTCCTCCTCGGTGCCGAACGACTGGATCGACGCGTTCTCGATCCCCGCGTCCTCCAACAGCCCGCGCAGCTCCTGGACATCCGGCGGCTCGGCGAACTGCACGATCATCTGCGTACCGCCCGCGAAGTCGATGCCGAGGTTCAACTGGCGGCTGAAGATGAAGCCCACCGACGCGATCACCACGACCGTGGACAGCCCTAAGCACACGCGCCGCAGGCGCATGAAATCGAAACTGGTATTGCGGAAAAACTCCATCGACGGATTCCTACTGAGAGATTGCGTCGCAGAACGTAACGCAGTGAGTTCTGGGGCGCAAACTCGTGGTGAGGTTAGGGGCTGGGGCCAAACACGGCGCCTGCGACGGGTTTGGCGGCGCTAGCTCAGATGGACAAACGCTCGACGCGGCCTGAGCGCGAGAGGAGCAGGTCGAACAGGAGACGGCTGTTGAAGACAGCCGTGAACACCGAAGCCAGGATGCCGATGGTGAGCGTCACCGCGAAGCCGCGGATCGCGCCGGTACCGAAGTTGATCAGGAAGATGGCCGCGATCAGGGTGGTCAGGTTCGCGTCGAGGATCGACGACCACGCCTTGCCGAAGCCGGAGACGACCGAGGCCTTGACCGTGCGGCCGTTGCGCAACTCCTCGCGGATCCGCTCGAACACCAGCACGTTGGCGTCCACCGCCATGCCGATGGTCAAGATCAGGCCCGCGATGCCGGGCAGGGTGAGCGCGGCGCCGAAGTAGGCCAGGACGCCGAATACCAGCACGAAGTTGAGCGCCAGGGCCACCATCGCGTTGATGCCCGAACCGCGGTACACGACCAGCATCGTCAGCACCACGAGTGCGATGCCGTACATGAAGGCGCGGGCGCCCTGGTCGATCGAGTCCTGACCCAGCGACGGACCGACCGCCCGCTGCTCCAGGTAGTTGATGCCCGCCGGCAGGGCGCCGGAACGCAGCACCATCGCCAGGTCCTCGACCTCCTGCTGGGTGAACGACCCGCGAATGATCCCGGAGTCCGAGATCCGGCCCTCGATGGTCGGCGCCGACTGCACCCGCCCGTCGAGCACGATCGCCAGAGGCCTGCCGATGTTGGCGCCGGTCCAGTCCCCGAAGATCTGGGCGCCCTCGTGGGTGAGCGAGAAGTTGACCACCGCCTCCTGGAACTGCCCGAGGCCGGCGCGCGCCGTCTTGAGATCGCGGCCCGTGATCACCGGGCGCTTCTCGAGCGCGTAGTAGCCCTGACCGATCACGTTGCCGTCGTCGTCCCGCTGGTCCTGGGCCAGGATCTCGAGGTGATCGGGAAGCGTGCCGGCGTACTGACTCAGGATCTCCTGGGTGTCCACAGCCGCGCCGCCGTTCGGGGGATACACGGCGAGGCGGAACTCGAGGAAGGCGGTGTTCTTGATCAGGTTCTTCACCCGTTCCGGGTCGTCGACGCCGGGAAGCTGGACCACCAGCCGGTTGCTGCCCAGACCTTGACGCTGGATCACCGGCTCGGCGACGCCGAACTCGTCGACGCGGTTGCGGATCGTCTGCAGGGCCTGGTTGATCGCCTGCTCACGGATGTTGTTCACCTCGTCGGCCCGGCGGTCGAAGATCACCTCCTCGCCGCTGCGCCTCCACGTCCAGTACGGCATGAACTGCTCGAGGATGTCGGGGAGCAAGGTGTCCTGGTCGGCCGGCAGGCCGGTGAGTCGGAAGCGGACCGGCGATTCGGTCGCGCCGGCGGCGCCGGAGGCGCCCTTCTCGTCCAGTTCCTGGACCAGGCTGTCGATGTCCTTCTGCGCTTCCGCCCGCAGCGCATCGTCGGTCAGCACCTCGAGCACGAGGTGGATGCCGCCGCGCAGGTCGAGACCCAGATGAATCGAGTCGCCGAGCGGAAACGCCCAGAAGGCGCAGGCGCCGACCACGACGACCACGAGCAGGCCCCGCCAGAGCAGGTTCCTGTTCATGCCTTGGGCTCTTCCGCCAGACCGCTCACCGCGGCCTTCGTCACCTTGACCTTGACGCCGTCCGCGATCTTCACGATCACGGTGTTCGACTCGGTCGACACGACCTCACCGTGGAGACCGCCCTGCGTGAGGATGCGGTCGCCCCGCTTCAGGGCCTCCACCGTCCTCCGCAGTTGCTGCCGGCGGCGGCGTTCCGGGGCGATGAGCAGGAAGTAGAAGATGCCGCCGATCAGGATCAGCGGCAGGATCTGGACGAGGCCCGAGGGGAGGATCCCCGCGGCGACAAACAGTGTGAAATCAGGAATCATCTCTGGTGCTCCTAGGATGGCGCGGTCAGGCGGGCCTCACGCAGCCCGCACCGCAGGGCGTACCCTATCGCCGTTCGGCTCCAGGTCCGCCGTCGCCGCCGACATCCGCAAGCCGGCCGGCGGCAATCGCCCGCCGCAGCCCGGCCATGAAGTCCAGGAAGAAGCGCACGTTGTGCTCGGTCGCCAGCACCTTGCCCGTGATCTCGCCGCAGCGGAACAGGTGGTGCAGGAAGGCGCGGCTGTGCCGGCGGCAGAGCGAACAGCCGCAGGCGGCGTCCACCGGGCGCGGATCGTCCCGGTAGCGGGCGGTCTTGATCCGCACCATGCCGGTTGACGTGAACAGCGTGCCGTGGCGGGCGTTGCGCGACGGCAGCACGCAGTCGAAGAGGTCGACGCCGAGACCCACGGCATGGAGGATGTCCTCCGGCGTGCCGAGGCCCATCAGGTAGCGGGGCCGGTCCTCGGGCAGAGCGGGCGCCACCCAGGACACCGCCTGCCGGCCCAGATCCCGGTCCTCGCCGACGCTGACGCCGCCGATGGCGTAGCCGTCGAAGGGCAGCGCGGTCAGGTCCGCCACGCTGCGGCGACGCAGATCCTCGAAGAAGCTGCCCTGGACGATCCCGAACAGGCCGGCCGCGCCCTGGCCGCCGCCGGCGCCCCAACGGTCCAGCGAGCGCCGCGCCCACAGCATCGTGCGCCGCAGCGACTCGGCCGCCGCTTCGCGCTCCACCGGCCAGGGCGGACACTCGTCGAGCACCATCGCAAGGTCGACGCCCATGAGCTCCTGGACCTCGACCACCCGCTCGGGGGTCAGTTCCACCCGGCTGCCGTCGTGGGGACTCTGGAACACCACCCCGCCGTCGCTGACCCGGCGCAGCCCGGCCAGACTGAACACCTGGTAACCGCCGCTGTCCATCGCCAGCGGACCGTCCCAGCCGATGAAGCCGTGCAAACCACCGAGCGCCCCAATCCGCTCGGCGCCCACCCGTTCCAGCAGGTGGAAGAGGTTCGTCATCAGGATCTGCGCCCCGGAATCCAACAGGCGGTCGTGGCCCATCCCCTTGACCGCGCCCAGGGTGCCGACCGGCATGAACGCCGGTGTTGCGACCTCGCCGTGCGGCGTGGTCAGACGACCCAGACGGGCCAACCCGTCGCGGCCGTCGACGCGGAACCGCAGCCGGCGGCTGGCGCCGCCGGACGTCTCCGCCGCAACCTGACAGGCCACGCGGCCGCTACCGTTTGAGGTCGACCTTCGTCACCTCGACGTCGTCCGGCAGCGAGAGGATGAACTCCTCGTCGTCGATCGGCTCGTTCAGGACCATGTCCTCGAGCTCGATCAGCCTTTCGTCGCCGCTGGCGTGCACGACCTTGAAACGCCGGGGCAGGTAGCTCTCGGGGTCGATCCAGATATCGATCGTCGTCGCGTACTTCTCCACCCTTCGATAGTCCGCCGTCAGATGCAGGTGGTAGGGCGCCCCGTCCTGCTCGGGAAACTCCACCTGGACCGTGAAGTACTGCATCAGTGTTTCCAGGCTGCCGGCAGGGCCGAGATAGGTGAGGACCTGTTCCGAGAGGTTGCCGACATCGGTTACTTTCGCCGTGCCGAGATCGACGTACCAGGTGGTCGCCACATCCCCCCGCATGACAATCACCAGGGGTTCCGGCTCGACGAACTCCCATCGAAGCGCGTCGGGCGGCCGGTAGCGGAACCAGCCCCGACTCACTTGCGGCGCCAGCAACAACTCGCTCGTCAGGTGCTGCACCAGGCGCGCTTGAATGGTCTCGATCCGGTTCTGTTCGTACTTCACCCGCTCCACCAGCCGGTCCAGCTTCTCGCGCAGACCGAGGCCCTCGGCCGTCGGATCGGGCGGGGCGGCCGGAGCTTCGGGCGACTGGGCCGGGAGGGTCGACGCCGCGATCAGGGCCACGAACAGTGCGCCCAGCCACGGAGCGCTACTGCTGGACATGTGGTATTTCATCGCATTGGCCGGAGCCGGCCGTAGAGTAGCAACCCGTGGCTGCCTCGATGAACGCACCTCCCAACCTCGCCTTCCGCGATCCCATCCATGGCTTCATCGAAGCCGACGAGCTGGAGGCGGCGCTGATCCGCACCAGGCCGATGCAGCGCCTGCGTTCGATTCGCCAACTCGGCCTGACCCACCTTGTATTCCCAGGCGCCGAGCACAGCCGCTTCGGCCACGCCCTCGGCACGATGCACCTCGCCGGGCGCGTCTACGACACCCTGGCGCGTGCCGAGGAGATGCCGCTCGATCCCGGCTCGCGGGCACGCGCCCGCCGCCTGGTCCGGGCGGCCGCTCTGCTCCACGACCTCGGCCACGCCCCGTTCAGCCACTGGGCCGAGGATCTGTTCGAGGACGGAATCGACCACGAGGAGATGAGCCGGCGCCTGCTCGCCGGCGACGAGATCAGCGGCGTCTTCGAGCGCTTCGGCGACGGCGTCGAAAGTTCCGACGTGATCCGGCTGCTCGGCGACCGTCTCGACGGACCGGAGCGCCTGCTCTCGCCCATCGTCAGCGGCGAGCTCGACGTCGACAAGATGGACTACCTGCTGCGCGACTCGCTGTTCTGCGGCGTCCGCTACGGCAACTTCGACCTCGACCAGGTGGTCTCGACGGTGCGGCCCCTCTACGACGACGCGACCGGGGAACACCGCCTGGGCATCGACGCCGAGGGCCTGCACGCGGTCGAGAGCCTGATCCTGGCCCGCTACTACATGTTCACGCAGGTCTACTTCCACGTCACCGGCAAGGCCCTGGAGCTCCACCTGAACGAGTGGCTGCACGAGCAGGGGATCACCTGGAGCAGCGATCCCGAGCGCTTCCTGGCCGACGACGACGGCGAGATGATGTCCAGGATGCGGCGTTCGGACAGCCTGCACGCGCGCGCCATCACCGACCGCGCCCACTTCCGGCTCGCCCACGAAACGGATGAGCATCTGGCGCCGGAGCAGAAGACCGCGTTCGAACGACGCCTCGAACCCCTGCGCGAGCGCTACGGCAGAGATCTCCTGGTCTCGAACTCGGCCAAGGACCCGCACCGCCTCGGCCGCAGCCGGGTGCCCGTGCGTCAGGCGAGCGGCCGGCTTCTGCCGCTCGAGGAGGCCAGCCACTTCATGCGTTACCTAAGGCGGATTGATCGCTACCGGGTCTATTGCAGCGACGCTGTCTACGACGAGGTGAAACTGGTGCTCTCCGGCTGATCAATCCGCCTCCGGCCTAAGCCGCATCGACCGCTACCGCGTCTACTGCAGCGACGCCGTCTACGACGAAGTGCGGCTCGCGCTCTCGAGCTGATCCGCCGCGGCCGGCGCGACCATGATGGCCGCCCGGCCGCCTGGATGAAGCAGGCTGGCGGCGCCGGGCCGAAGCCGCGCCACCAGCCGCACGATGGGCCGGCCCTCCGCCTCGAACTTCGCCTCGTAGTTCGTGCGCGGCCCCTCGGGCCAACCGCCGGGCAGGCGCTCGACCTCGACCGCCGGATGAAGCCCCAGCGTTTCCACCACCGCCTCGCCGTACTCGAGGTGGTCGGTGGCGAAGCACAACCGTCCCGAGGACGGCTCGAGCAGCGACAGCACGAGATCGACGGTGCGCCGGTCGAGCAGCCGGCGGCGGTGGTGCCGGCTCTTGGGCCACGGGTCGGGGAAGTAGATGTGGACGGTGCGCGCCATCGCCCCGGGCAGCAGGGTCGAGATCAGGTAGAGCGCCTCGCCGCGGAGCAGGGTGAGGTTCCCGAGACCTCGCGCTGCCGCCCGCCGCGCCGCCAGCCGGAAGTACTTCGACACCATCTCGACGCCCAGGAAGGGACGGCCGGGCTCGGCGGCGGCCGACGCGAGCAGGAACCGGCCCTTGCCGAAGCCGAGTTCGACCTCCCAGGCCGAATGCTCCTCAAGCGCCGTCAGCAACTCGGACCGGCACGACGCGAGGTCGCGCAACCCGGCGCCGGCGCTTTGTGTTGCCGGCGCGCCGGGTCCGCCCCAGACCACCGTGGTAAGTGCGCTCAGAGCAGATCCCGGCGGCCCAGGGCCCGCAACCGCTCCACGATCTGCCGCACGTCTTGCGCCCGCTCCCGCGGCACGACGAGCACGGCGTCGCCGGTCCTAACTATGGCCAGACCCTCGACGCCGATCGCCGCCACGGTGCCGTCGTCGGCGAACAGGAGGTTGTCGCGGGCATCGACGGCGAAAGCAGAGCCCACCGCCCGGTTGCCGTCGCCGTCCGCCGGCAACGCCTCCGCCAGAGACGCCCAGGAACCGAGGTCGTTCCAACCGCAGTCGGCGACGACAGAGCCGATCGAGGACAGCCGCTCCATCAGTCCGTAGTCGATCGACACCGACTCCAACCCGGCGTAGATCGCACGCCGGCGCTCCGGGTCGACGTTCTCCGCCGCCAGACGTTCGAGGCCGGCGGCCAGCTCGGGCAGGTGCCGGCGGTAGAGATCGAGCAGAACCGAACCCCGGAACAGGAAGATCCCGGCGTTCCAGAAGTGGCGGCCAGAGGCTTTGAAGCGGGCCGCCGTCTCCGGGTCCGGCTTCTCGGTGAACCGCACCACCCGCTCCACGCTGCCCGCGGCCGGGAGGCCTGCAAGTTCCAGGTAGCCGTAGCCGGTCTCGGGCCAGGCGGGCGCCACGCCGACGGTCACCACCTCGTGGTCGCCCCGCTCGATCGCCTCCACACCCCGGCGAAGCACCAGGCGGAACGCCTCGTCGTCGGCGACCCAGTGGTCGGACGGAAACACCGCGATCACGTCCTCCCGTACGTCCTCCGGCATCGAACGCACCGCCCAGCCGATCGCCGGCGCCGTGTTGCGGCCGCTCGGCTCGCCCAGGATGCGTGACGCCGCAAGGCCCGGCAACTCGGCCGCGACCGCGGCCGCCAGTTCCTCCGTGGTGCAGACCCAGGTCCCGTCCACGCCGCAGAGCGGCTCGATCCGGCGCGCGGTGGCGGCCACCAGGGAGCCGCCGCCAAGCAGATCGAGGAGTTGCTTCGGGCGGCGCCTTCTGCTCACCGGCCAGAAGCGGGCGCCGACGCCGCCGGCCAGGATGAGACCGATCATGCTGTCGCAGCCCGTCAGGCGCCGGCCGCGCCGCGGGCGCCACCCGGGCGCCACACCGCCACTTCGGACAGCGCCTTGCGCCGCAGGTCGGGCACCTCGCAGTCCGGCGCCGGGTAGCCGACCGGGAACAGGATGTACGGCTTCTCGTTCGGCGGCCGCTTGAGGATCTCGCTCAGGAACGCCATCGGGCTCGGCGTGTGGGTCAGGGTGGCGAGGCCCATTCCGTGCAGGGCGGCGATGAAGAGGCCGCAGGCGATGCCGACGCTTTCCTTGACGTAGTAGTTCTTCCGCTTCGCCCCCTGCTCATCGAAGCCGAAGAGCTCGGCGAACACGACAACGATCCAGGGCACGGTGGTCAGGAACGGTTTCCGCCAGTCCGTGCCCAGCGGCTTGAGCGCCTCCAGCCACTCGTCCGGCATGCGCCCACCGAGATAGCTGTGCTTCTCTTCGGCCTCCGCCGCCTCCCGGATCCGTGCCTTGATCCCAGGTTCGCTGACCGCCACGAACCGCCACGGCTGGCGATGCGCCCCCGACGGCGCGGTCGACGCAGCCTCGATCGCCCGTTCGATCAGCCGGCGGGACACCGGCTCGTCGGTGAAGAAGCGAACGCTCCGCCGGCTGTCGAACTCCTCGAAGATCCGGTCCGCCCGGCGCTCCATCTCCTCGGGTTCGACGCGAGGCGGCCGGTAGGGCACGAAGACCGGAACGTTCGAATCAGCGCTCCTAGCCACCCGCCCGCTCGAGCTCGTCCTCGACCACGCCGGCCAGATCTTCATAGGCGACCGCCCCCGCGAGCGGCCGGCCATTCACGAACAGCGCCGGCGTACCGTTGACCCCGGCCAGGATCCCGGCCAGCCGGTCGGCCTCCACGCGATCCGGCGTGTCCTCGGCCTCCATGCAGGCCGCGAAGGCCTCCGCGTCGAGGCCGGCTCGCTCCGCCTTGTCCTTCAGGTCATCCGCACCAAGCGCGCCTTGCTCCTCGAACATCAGGTCGTGCAGCTCCCAGAAGGCGCCCAGGTCCTGGGCGCACACCGCGGCCTCGGCCGCGGCCTGGGCGTTGGGATGGATCGCGTGCAGCGGGAAGTGACGGAACACCAGGCGCACGTCCGTCGGGTACTCCTCGAAGAGCCGTTCCAGGGTCGGCAGAACCCGCTTGCAGTACGGGCACTCGAAGTCCGACCACTCCACGATCGTCACCGGCGCCTCGGCCTCGCCCCGTATAGGCCCAGTCCCGGTGTCGACGTCGAGGCGATAGGGCTCGAGCAGGTACTGGATCTCGTGGCCCTCCTCCAGGAACTCCACAAACCGCTCCTGGGCCAGGTACACCCGGACCTGCGGTTCGAGTTCCTCCCGCTCACCGCGGATGCGGCCCTGGTTCTCGGTAAAGAAGGCGTCGATGTCCTCGTCCGTCAACTCCGCCCGGAGGCGCTCCATCTGCGCGTCCCGCCACGCCTCGGCCTCCAGGCCCTCGCTCTCGGCGCCGGCGACAACCAGGCGGTCGCGCACGATTCCCTCGAGCACCCGCTCGATCAGATCGTGCCGCCCGGAAGCCACCTCCAGGTCGCACTGGATGCGCTGCCGCTCCAACTGCGCCAACCCGTCGGCAGCCCGTTCCAATGCCTCGCTCTGGCCGATGTCCACGCCGTCAAGCCGCGCCACGACCTCGTCCTGCAAGGACTCCTCCTGGGCCGAGACCCCGGATTCGGGCCGCAGGACCAGGACCGCGATCACCGCCAGCAAGACCGCGTAGAGCGCCGCGTGGACTCTCCAGGCAGGCCGATTCTTCGGTGCTGAATTCTCTGTGTTCAACGTAGCCTCCTCAGCGGCTCACTCTACCGGAGTGTCGGCGCTAGCATGGCGGCCGGATGACCGGGCGGTTCATCACCTTCGAGGGTCTCGACGGCAGCGGCAAATCGACTCAGCTCGAACGCGTGGCGGCGCGGCTCGAACGCCGTGGGGTCGCCCACGTAGTCACCCGGGAGCCGGGCGGCACGCCCTTCGCCGACCTGTTGCGCGAGCTGTTCCTGAGAAGGGAGGCGGCGCAGGTCGACGGTGTGGTCGAGCTGATGCTGGTGTTCGCCAGCCGTCGCCAGCACCTGATCGAAGTCATCGAGCCGGCCCTGGCCGCCGGCGCCGTCGTTCTGTGCGACCGCTTCACGGATTCCACCTACGCCTACCAGGGCGGCGGCCGGGGCGTACAGCCGGAGTTGATCGCCGAGGCGGACCGGCTCGCCACCGGCTGCCGCGCGCCCGACCGCACCCTCTTCTTCGACCTGCCGCCCGAGGAGGCGCAGCGGCGGCGGCGCGGCCGTGCCGCCGACCGCATCGACCGGGAGAGCCTGGCCTTCTACCGCCGCGTCCATGCCGCGTTCCGGGAGCGGATCGCGGGCGAACCGGCGCGCTTCCGCGTCATCGACGCGGCGGCGCCGATCGAAACGGTGGCAGGGGCAGTCGAGGAGGCGCTGGGCGACATCCTCGATCCACCGCGGCGTGACAGGGCGGCCGGCGCATGAGCCGGGCCGCGGCGCAACTGCCAGGGCTTGCCGCCGCGGGCCGGCTCTACGCCTCGGTGATCCTCCACGGGGGCGAGGCGACGCATCGGCTCGACCTCGCCTGCGAGATCGCCCGGGCGCTGCTGTGCGAACGGGCGCCGGCAGCACGGCCCTGCGGCGAGTGCCGACACTGCCGGCGGATCGACATCGCGGACGACGGCGTCTTCCATCCCGACTTCGTCTTCGTGCGCCGCGATCCGAAGAAGAGAGAGACGGTCATCCCCGTGGACAAGGTCAGAGCCCTCTTGCAGACGGCCCAGGTGTCGCCGTTCGAGGCCCGGGGCCAGGTGTTCGTCATCGTCGAAGCGGAGGCCCTGCATCCGGCGGGAGCGAACGTGCTGCTCAAGACCCTCGAGGAGCCGGCCGACAGGTCGCCCAGGAACTTCCTGCTGCTGGCCTCGTCGGCCAACGAGCTGCTGCCCACCCTGCGCAGCCGGTCGCTGACCGTCTACCTCGGCGCCGGCGATGCCGCGAGCGCCGGCGCCGACGAGGAACTGGCCTCCGACCTGGTCGACCTGTGGCGCCAGCGTCCGGCCGATGACGCCTTCGCCCTGTGGGTCTCGGCCCTGGCCGAACGCCTGCTCGAAGGAGGGGGCTTCGAGGACATCCGGGCGCGCCGGGGCTGGACGCGGATCGCCGCCGCGCTGGCGGAAGCGGCCGGCGCCCTGGAAGACCGCAGCGACCGCGCCGCCGCCCTGGCCCTCTCCGCCGACCTGCTCGATGCCCACCGATTGCGGCTGCGCTCGATCCAGCCGCGGCGCATTGTCGAAGGCCTCGCCGCCCGCCGACTGCGGCGGGACCGGCCCGAGACCGGCTTCGAGAGCTCGGTGAACGAGCTGATCGGACCGCCCTGAGGCGGTAGAGAGTCGCTACCGCGCTAGCCCGGCATCCTCTCCGGACTCCGCAACCGAGACCAGCGCCGCCGGAGCTCCGCCGGCGCCACTTTGAGACGGGCCGCGATCTGCTCCAGCCGACGCTCCATGTCCTCCAAGTCGACGGGGTAGACGTTGCGGCGACGCGGGTCGTCGAGGCCGATCAGGTTGCGGGGTTCGATCGCGCGCCCGATCCAGTCCGTCAGCTTCCGGGCCGCCGCGGGGTTGGCCGAGCGCTCGTCGAGTTCCTCGAACAGCCCGCGGCGGAGCGCGTCATCGGCGCCCAGGAAGCCCTGCCAGCACCAGCCCTCGTTCGGAGGGTCGAGCAGCCGCTGTCGCAGTTCGTCGAAGCTCGCGGCCGCGAAGTAGGCCATCGCGGCGGCAGTGAAGCGCTCCATGCCCGGCATCAGGCGGTAGGCGGCGGCCAGCAGCCGGTCGATGTGGTCCGCCTCGACGGCCAGCAGCCGGCCGTAGCGGTCGAGATCGCCCGCCACGGGCAAACCGCCGCTGCAGAGACCGGCGATCCGCTCGACGGCGAGCAGGCTCCAGGCGATGCCGGTCGAGAACATGGGGTCGGCGAAGGCGTAGCTGTGGGGCAGAAGCAGCCAGCCCGGACCCACGGCCCGGTCGCGGCGGTAGGCAACGCCGGAACGCGCCTCCAGGTCCCGCAGCGGTCGGCGGCCGGCGAACTGGTTCGCCAGCGACGGGTAGCGCTCGAGCAGACCGACAAAGACCGCTGCCGCCTCGGACCCCACCGCGCCGCCCTTGCCGGCCAACCTCTCAATCGCCGCGGCCGCAGCCGGCCGATCGTCCGGAAGAAGGACACCCGCACTCACCGAACCGTCGTCGAAGCGGAGCTGGTACATCCAACCCTCCTCCAGCAGGTGGTGGGCGGCGCTCCAGCGCTCGGGAAAGGGCGAATCCGGCCAGTCACCGCGGTCGAAGCGAGCGATGCCGTCGAAATGCGAGTACACCAGGGTCGTCTGCAGCCGCGGCGGCAGCGAGCAGGCGCCCAACTGTTCGGCGAGTGGCGATCCGCCGGTCGCGTCGACCAGGAGGCCGGCCTCGACAACGCGGCCGCCGGCCCGGATCCGGACCGGTCCCCCTCGCGGGCCGTCCGGCGTCGAGACCACCTCGACCGCCGTTCCTTCGCGGCAGTCCACGCCCTCGGCTCGCGCGCGCTCGAACAGGAAGCGGTCCACGTCCGCGCGCAGCCACTGGTTGTCCGCAACCTCGTCGTCCGGCGACGCGGCGACGACCAGGCGGCGACTGCCGGCGGCATCCGGCACGAAGGCCTGGCCGGGACGGTGGGAGTAGAAGCAGAAGCCCCGCTTCAGCCCGCCGCCGACCTCGAGCAGCCCGCGCCGCCAGCGGCCGTGCGCGGCCAGCGTCCACAGATCCTCGAAGCCGTAGCGCACCGCCAGCCGCTCCAGCGCCAGGTTGGCCAGCGGCGTCGACGACTCGCCGAGCGCGAACCGCGGATGGCGTCCGCGTTCGAGCAGCAGCACGTCGCGGCCGTCGGCGTGGAGTGCCCGGGCCAGGATCGCTCCGGCGAACCCGCCGCCGGCGATCACGATCTCGCGGTGTTCCGCGGCGCTAGTCGCCGCAGTCATCGCACGCCGTCCGCCGCGGCTTACCTGTGCGGTTCATGTCCCGGATCGCCTCCATGCGGGCAGCCCCGCAAGAGCCGCACGCCGCGTCGATGCGGTCGAGGTCCCAGGGGTCGACCTGCACCGCCGCCCTCCCGGCGACCGCTTGGATCCCACGCGCCAGCGACTCCTCCACCAGGCAGAGATCGGGCGGACGGAAACAGCCCAACCGCCGCAGCCGCTCCAGTTCCCCGTTGCCGCCCCGCACCGGAATCAGCGCCACCGACCGGGCGCCGGCCCCCGCCGCGTGTCGCACGCTCGCGGCGACCCATTCCGCCTGCTCCTCCCACGGCACGAAGGGCACGCCCACCAGCACGAACACGCGCAGATCGACGCCCTCCTCGAGCAGACGCGACGCGGCCCGGTCGAACTGCTCCAGCGTCAACTGCTTGCCGAGCCGCGGCAGCGCCGCCGGATGAACCGTCTCCAGGCCCATCGCCACCTCCAGCCGACCTTCGAGCCGGTCGGCGAAGCGCCGCACCCGGCCGTCCACGAGGCGTGGATGGCACTCGACGACCACCCGCTCGAAGCCGTCGGCAAGCCGCGCGATCGGTTCCAGGTCCGCCTCCGGCACCGCGCGCGGCTCGAAGAAGTTGCTCGCGTTGTAGAGCTTGAGCCGGTCGCAGCGGTCGAGACCCGCCTCCCGGAGCAGGCCGGGAAGCCTTTCCAGGGCCGATCGCAACTGGGCCGGCAGCGCTCCCTCCGGCGTCGGTCCAGAGGCGGTGTACCGCCACAGGTCGCAGAACACGCAGGTGAACGGGCACTCGGCCCCGGTCAGGAACACGGTCGCCGACGGATGGAGCTCACCGTCCGGCGCCCTCTCCAGTTCGACCGTCACGCCCTGGGGCCGCCAGGGGTCGAGCACCGGCTTCGGCGGACGAAGCGCCCGCACGGCGGCCGGATCGAACCCCGGCGTCGCCTCGGACCCCTTTCCCATTCCCGCTCCCCGGTCCAGCTAGAGCTGCTACCCGTAGAGCGACTGGAAGTGGCGGCGGTACTGCTCGGGCGGACGGTCGAAGGCGGCGGCGAACACGTCCTCCGACGCCGCGCCCTCCTGGAAGCGGCGCTTGGGGAAGACCGGGAAGTCCAGCCCAAGCACCCGCTTCATGCCCCGCCGCACGACCTCGCCCTTGAGCTCGTACAGGGCCTCGTGCGAACCGCCGACCAGGGTGTCGAAGGGGATCGCCTCGGCCACCGCGATCACCGACGGCCGGGTGAAGGGACTGAAGCCATCGAAGCCGAGCAGCCGGGCCGGCGCGTGGGTGCGGACGGTGGCCCGCCCCAGGCCGCCCGAGTAGGTCTGGGAGTGCTTGATCGCGTCGACTCCCCAGCCCTCCTGGTAGAGCATCGAGTTGCCCACCACGCTGGTAATCGTCAGCTCGTGGTTCTCCTCCAGCGGGTAGTCCTTCAGGTTCTCGTCGCCGCCGTCGCCGTCGACCAGGAGCCGCCAGTCCGGATAGCGCGCCCGGATGCCGCGCAGCAGGGCCAGGCCGACGGCGGCGCACTCGACGTCGAGCGGCTTGTAGTCCTCGATCACCTCGACCGCCCGCAGCGGATCGACCGCCTCGGCGCCGGCCGCGATCTCCTCGCCGAGCATCTCGAGGTCCACGCGCCGAAGGAACTCGCGCGCCTGCGCGGCGTCGCCGGCGCCGTCACCGACCCGGAGCGTGAACGCCTTGAGCCGGGCGGCGCTCGAACCGCCCTCGAGCAAAGCGTGGTTGAGCGCCACCAGCACGGCGCCGCTGTCGATGCCGCCGGAGAAGCAGACCCCGAGCGGCGCTCCCGCCCGCTCCGGCGGCATGGCGGCCAGCCAGCCGCGGAGCTCGAACATCAGGGCCTCGACGTAGCGCTCGCCGATCAGGTCGAGATCCGGCGGCAACGTGCCGCGCGGCGGATCGAAGAAGCGCTCGTGGGTCGGGTTCGGGTCGGGGCAGCCGATCAGGCGCAGCGTGGTGGCGTGGTGCGCCGGGACCATCCGCGTGTAGGTGGGGTGGAACTGGTCGAGATAGCCCTCGGCCTCAAGGCAGTCCCTGATCTCGTCGATGCGCTGGGCGATGACCAGCATCGGCCCGGAGGACTCCTTGGCCAGGAAGTAGCGCATCGGCCGGTCGAGGCTGCGGGCCATGACGATGTCCTCTCCCCGGCGGGCGGCGAGCGCGAACGATCCGTCGATGCCCAGGACCGCCTCGGGGCCGCGCAGCAGCCGTTGCCGGGCCTCGTCCGGCGTCAGGTTCCACAGGCCCTGTTCGCGGTCGTCGATCAGATTGAGAACGCGTGCGATCCGTTTATCCACCGTGGCTTCCTCCCCTCCAGTCCGTCTTTGCCCGCCGGCCGCATGGTACTGTCCCCGCGATGTTCAGGCGCCACCTGACCCCTGCTGCGCCGGGCCGCGGGCCCCTGGGCGCCGCATTCCGCGCGGCCGTTTTCGTCTTGGTCTGTACAGGTGTTGCAACTGTACCCATCGGCTGCCAGAGCGTGCCCGAGTCGGATGAAACCGGCCCGGCGCGGATCGTCCTGGAAGCGGAGGGGCTCGCCGTCAACGAGCTGCCGGGCGACTGCACCCGGGTCGAGCCGAGCGAGTTGCCGCTGGAACTCGTCTGCGAACTCGCCGAGACCACGGAGACACCGGCCGGACCACCGGCCCAAGTGTGGCTGGAACTCGGCGAACCCAGCGACTTCGGCATCGAGATCGACGACGTGGCGAAGAGCCACCGGTCCTTCTTCCGAGAGATGCCCGAAGGTGAGTTCCTCGGCGGCCAGCTGCTGCTCGCCCCTCTCGGACCGGCTCGGTATACACGTGGCCGCTTCCAGGGCAACGACGGCGTCACTTACGAGCAGATGCGGATGTTCCTCGTCCATCCCATCGAGAACCGACTTGTCACCCTGGTCGCCCAATATCCCGCCGGCGACAAGGCCGATTCCACGGCCCGCGTTGTGCAGATTCAGTTCATCCTGGGCGAGATGGAACCCGCCAGCACCCCGGCGCCGGCAGCCGAAACCCAGCCCGAATAGACGAACTCGGCAGCGCGGCGGGAGCGCCACGGAGCGGCGCACGGGCGCGCGCCACCCTTCGCCCGCCTCCCGGACGCGGGCTGCAACCTCCAGGAGAGGTTGACCGATGCTCCCGCGCTGGCTCGACGACGACGAGCCCCTCGTACCGGACCCGAAGGTCGACGAGGACGCACCCCCGAAGGCTCGCCGCCCGGCCTGGTGGCGGCCGGGCCAGCGCGTCGGCCCGAAGACGCTCGCCGTCTTCAGCCGCCAGTTCGCGGTGCTGCTCGACGCCGGCCTGCCCCTGCTCCAGAGCCTCGAGATCCTGAGCGTCGAGGGCCAGCACCCGGGCCTGCGCTCGATCCTGCTCGAGGTCCGCTCGGAAGTCGAAGCGGGCGCCGGCCTCGCCGACGCGATGAAGCGCCGCCCGCGCGCCTTCGGCGATCTCTACGTCAATCTGGTCGCGTCGGGCGAGGCCAGCGGCGCTCTGAACACGGTGATGGATCGGCTGGCGGCCCACATCGAAAAGGTCGCCAAGCTGCGCAACCAGGTGCGTTCCGCCCTGACCTATCCGGCCGCCATCCTCACCGTTGCCACCGCGGTCGTGTTCCTGATCCTGTGGAAGGTGATCCCGGTGTTCCAGCACCTCTTCGACGACATCGGCGGCGACCTGCCGCTCCTGACCCGGCTCGTGGTCGGCGTCAGCGAGTTCATCGGCGCCTACGTGCTCGTGTTGCTCGCGCTCGCCGCTGCGGGCGGGTATGCCGCGAACCGGCTGCTCCGTACCCGGCGGGGCCGGAAGGCGGCCGACCGTCTGCTGCTGCGGCTGCCCGTCATCGGCAAGCTCATGCTGCGGATCGCCACCGGACGCATCTGCCGCACCCTGTCCATCCTGCTCTCCTCGGGCATTCCGATCCTGAGCGCGCTGTCCATTGCCGCCGACGCCGCCGGCAACGTCGTGGTCTCCGACGCCCTCCGCAAGGTGCGCCGGGAAGTCGAACAGGGCCGTCCGATCAACCAGTCGCTGCGCCACGCGAAGATCTTCCCCGCCATGCTCTGCCAGATCGTCTACGTCGGGGAGCAGACCGGCACCCTGAGCCCCATGCTCACCCGCATCGCCGACTTCTACGAGGAGGAAGTCGACAACGACGTCGACAGCATGATGAAGCTCCTCGAACCCGCGCTGATCAGCGTCCTCGGCATCATCATCGGCGCCATCGTGATCTCGATGTACCTGCCGATGTACTCGGCTTTGACGCAGATCGGGTGAAGTGTGGCCCTGCTCCGTATGTGAACAGCAGCCGCCGAGCGAGTGTGTCCCATCGGGCTATAGTGCGCACCACTCGGTGACCGTAGCGGAGGACCGACAGGTCACTCGGCGACAATGAGCGTTCCTGAGAATCCTCGCATCTACCACATCGTTCACCTGGACCGGTTGGGTTCGATCGCCACCGACCGACTCTGGTGCGATGCCAAGGTCCCGAACAGAGTCGGCACAGGCACCGGTATTGGTATGCCCCATCTGAAAGCCCGGCGCCTGCAGCTTGGACTGAGAAGCCACGCCGGCCTCACCATCGGCGGCTGCGTCCCCTTCTACTTCTGCCCACGCTCCGTGATGCTCTATCTCATCTTCATGGGGAACGACCCAAACCTGCCGTACCGCGGGGGTCAAGAGTCGATCGTTCACCTTGAGGCAAACCTGTTGGACGTGGTCGACTGGGCCGACAGGGAACGGTACCGTTGGGCGTTCACACTCTCCAACGCCAGCTCCTTCTATGCCGAGGACCGTTGCCGCCTGGACCAACTCGCCGAGATTGACTGGGAGGCGGTGAGCGCGGCCGACTGGCGCCATTGCAAAGAGGCCAAGCAAGCCGAGTTTCTCCTCGAGAGCTTCTTCCCATGGCGTCTCGTGAGGCGAATCGGCGTCCACTCGGAATCGATCGCTCGACTGGTTTACGCCGCACTTCCCCAAGGGCGGCACAGACCACCGGTAGAGATAAGGCGCGACTGGTACTATTGAGGATGATCCTTAGACGATGATTGAATTCAAGACAGGGAACATTCTCCACGAACGTGTGGATGCTCTCGTCAACACGGTGAACTGCGTCGGCTTCATGGGCCGCGGACTGTCCCTCCAGTTCAAGAAGGCCTTCCCCGAAAACTACCGTGCATACGCTGCGGCCTGTCGACGGCAGGACGTTGAACCTGGTCGTATGTTCGTCGTTGAGAACACGACGATAGATGGTCCCCGCTACCTTGTGAACTTCCCGACGAAGAGGCACTGGCGTGCGAAGAGTCGTATGGAAGACATCGAGTCCGGCTTGGAAGCGCTCGGCGAGGAGATCCGGAGGCGGGACATTCGTTCCATCGCGATACCCCCCCTGGGCAGCGGCCTCGGCGGCCTAGCTTGGGGCGACGTTCGCGAGCGGATTGTCGAGCGCATGCGACATCTTGAAGACGTGCAGGTCGTTGTGTTCGAACCTAGTGCCGACTTCAAGTGGGACAGGATGCGCGATTCGCGTCCCGTTCCCCGTATGACCAAGGGCCGCGCGGCCCTGGTAGGCCTGATTCAGCGATATCTCAACGGAGGCCTGGACCCGTTCGTGACGCTCCTCGAGATACACAAGCTGATGTACTTCATGCAGCGTGCCGGCGAGCCACTTAGGCTTCGATTCAGGGCCGCACGGTATGGGCCTTACGCGGAGAATCTCCGGCACGTGCTGCACGCAGTTGAGGGCTACTACGTGTCCGGCTACGCCGACGGTGGCGACGATCCCAGGACGCAATTGCAACTCGCGCCCCGTGCTTACGAGGAGGCGGTCACTGTTCTTGAGAAGCATCGCGCGACGCAGGAACGGTTCGGGAGGGTTGCGCAACTGGTTGACGGCTTCGAGTCGTCGTTTGGCTTAGAGTTGCTGGCGACGGTTCACTGGGTACTTGAGAGAAACCCGAACGTGTGTAACGAGAGGGAACTGGTGGAACAACTCCACGCCTGGGAGCCGCCCAAGAAGCAGTTCACTGCGAGGCAGGTCGGGATAGCGACGGAGCGTCTGGCCACGGAAGGATGGACACGAGCGCTGACGGGCTGACCGGCCCACCTCGAACGCGATGCCGCCAAAGCAGCCAGTGCCAGCGGAGGGCCGCCCGATTGACGGCGGACCGGCAGCTCAGATAACAACGCCGCATGCTCTCACCTGAGGAAGCCTGGGCCGCCATCGCCGCCGAAGCCGACACGCTCGAAGTCGAACGGGCAAGCCGGGCCGATGCGATCGGCCGCGTTCTGGCCGAAGACCTGACCGCCACCGTGGATGTTCCCGCCCACGATGTCTCCGCGATGGACGGCTTCGCCCTCGGCGCGGATGTCGAGCCGGGAACCGTTCTGCCGGTCGAGGGAATCGTCGCCGCGGGCGACCCGCCGGGAGCGAAACTGCGCCCCGGCGCAGCCATGCGGATCATGACCGGAGCGCCCGCGCCGGCCGGGGCGGACCGGGTGATCCCGATCGAGCAGACCGAGTTCGAGGCCGGCGGCGGCACGGACGACCCGGCGGGCGCGGTCCGCATCGTGGAACCGGTGCCGGCGGACAGCCACATCCGCCGGCAGGCCGAGGTCACCGCGTCCGGCGGGCCGCTGCTGGCGGCGGGGGAACTGCTGACGCCGGGTGGAGCGGGTGTGCTGGCGACCCACGGCATCCACGAAGCGCCGGTCTACCGCCGTCCGACGGTCGCCACGCTCTCGACCGGCGATGAGGTCGTGCCGGCCGAGGCGGACCCCGGTCCGGGGCAACTCCGCGATTCACACCGGGACTTCCTCCGGGCCGCCCTCTCGCAACTGGGCATCGAGGCCCGTTCGCTCGGCATTGCGCGGGACGATCCCGCCGAGCTGCAGGCGAAGGTCGAACGCGGCCTGGAATCGGACGTACTGCTGATCTCCGGCGGCGTCTCCATGGGTGAGTTCGACTTCGTGGAACAGGTCCTCGGCGACACGGGTCTCGGCTGCCGCATCCTCTTCGATGCAGTCGCGATCCAGCCTGGGAAGCCCCTGGTCGCCGCCCGCCACGACCGGGGATGGGTCTTCGGCTTGCCGGGCAACCCCGCCTCGGCCATGGTCACGTACTGGCTGCTGGTGCGACCGCTGTTGCGTCGCATGACCGGAGTCGACGACGGCTACTGGCAGGGCGCGCTGCGGGCACGGCTCGAGGGCGAGCTGCCCGGCGCCAAGTGGCGAGACCGTTTCCTGCCCTGCCGGCTCCGGGTCGAGTCCGGGATGGTGCTGGCCGACCCGCGGCCGCCGCTCGGTTCCCACGACCTGGTCGCCTACGGCGCCGGCTGCGGGCTCGTGCGGGTGCCGAAGTTCAGTGCCCCGGCCGCTGCCGGCGAGTCGTGCGAGGTGCTGCCGTTGTTGGAGTGGCCGTAACGCCGGCATCCGCCTATCGCAAGCGGCCAGGCTACCGGCTATCAGGCCCCTAGCCTGCTGCTACACTCGCGCGCCGCCGACCCGTGGGGCCGTAGCTCAGTTGGGAGAGCGCTTGAATGGCATTCAAGAGGTCGTGGGTTCGATTCCCATCGGCTCCACCATTCCGGTCGGCCTGAAGCCGCAGCCGCCCCTCAGCCCTCCGGGCGGGCGCTGTCGAGCATCGCCAGGAACGCCTGCCGCTGCTCTCGCATCGTCGCGGCGGGCCCGACGGCGCGCAGGAACCAGGGGCCGCCGGGCGCTTCGATGACCGCGCCGTAGAGCGCGAAGTTCGCCTGGTCCGTGGTCGGGAAGCTCCCGATCGTGCTCGCCTTGACCGTGCCCTCGAGCTCGATCCAGATGCGGCGGACGCCATTGCTCTCCCGGCTCTGGGTGATGGGCTCGGGCGCGCCGGCTTCGGGGACGACCTGGCTCTTCCAGCGTTCGACGTTCGCCGCCGCGCCACCGCCGCCGCCGGGCCCGAAGTAGTACATCGAGATCTCGCCCGAACCGCCCGAACCGGGAATCTCCGCCTCCAGCATGCGCATTTGCGATCGGGGTTCGACCCGGTTCCACGCCGCCGGCAGTGCGACCGACACGCCGTTGCCGCTGACCGGCGCCGACAGCTCGACGGCCTGTGCTCCCTCCTCGGCGCCGGCGTTTCCCTGGGCGGGCGCATCGGGGCCGCAGGCCAGGAGCAGGAGCGTCAGACCGAGCGCCGGGACGCGGGGCAGCGGGTTGGCGGTCGGGATCCTCATCGTTGCGCTCCTCGTCGTCATCGTTGGGCCCCTCGATTGGTCGTGGAGTCCGGCGCTGAACCGGTGGGCTGAGGATATGCTGCCCGGCGGAAGCGCTCGGGGGCTGGTGCCTCCTGCGGTCTTCAAAACCGTTGTCCGGGGCGTAATGCGTCACCGGGGGTGGGTTCGATTCCCATGCGCTTCCGCCACCGGCGTCTTCACAAGTCGCTGGTCCGGGGCGTAATGCGTCACCGGGGGTGGGTTCGATTCCCATGCGCTTCCGCCACCGGCGTCCGGATAGCCGCTACGAGGCCGCGGCGGCCTTGGAACCGTCGCTCTTCGCGGAGGAGGTCGAGGCGTCGGCCTTCTTGCCCGAGTCCGAGGACGACTGCTTCGCCTCGGACTTGCCGTTACTGCCCGAGTCGTTGCCACTCGCCGCGGCCCCGTCGGCGTCGGCGCCCCCGGCCGGACTCTTGTCCTTGCGGGCGTAGTCGTTCACGTACCAACCGCTGCCCTTGAACTGGAATGCGGGCGCGGAGAGCAGCTTCTTCAGGCTGCTCCGGCCGCACTCCGGACACTCCTCCAGCGGCGGCGCGGCGAACGCCTGGATCGCCTCCAGCGTGGCCTCGCACTCCGTGCACTGGTACTCGTAGAGAGGCATGACAGCAGCGGAATCTATCAGTTGGCAGCAGCCTCCGGCGCAAGCTGCCAATCAAGGCGACGATCGGCGCGGCCCGTCAGCTCCGTGAAAGCTCCTGGAAAGCTCCTAGAACTGGTACGCCACGCCCGCGTGGACGGAGGCGTAGGTGCCGGCGGCATCGATGTCCGCGTAGTGGCCCGCGAGTTCGACGATCACCGACAGACGCTCGTTGATCGGGAAATCGCCGGAGACGCCGAGGATCAGACCGGGACCCTGCTCCGAGTCCACGCCGTTGCCGAGCTGGTAGAGGCCGAGGCCGAAGAACACACCGGACTGGTAGTAGAGCTCCTGGAAGCGGTACTCGCCCGCGATCGTCACGTAGCGGAAGGTCGGGCTCGCCAGGTCGCCCACCTGATCGCCGCTGAGACCGATGCTGCCGAGACGAATCCCGACCGCGGTGCGCGGCTGCGTGCGCCAGGAGAACGCGGCCTGGACGCCTCCGTTGTCGGTTCCCTCGCTGAAACTGCCGCCGATCGTCGGGCTGAGCGAGACGGTGTAGCTGTACCGCTCCTGGGCCGCGGCCGTGCCCATGCCGGCGAGCAGCAGGAGGACCGTCGCCAGCAACAGGACGACGGGGCGGCAAGCGCGTCGCGACGCCCACTGGCGCGCGCGCCCGGGACGGGACTGAGGATCCGATGCGGTCAAGTGAATCTCCTTTCGGCGCGCCGGGACTCTAGCAACCAGCACCCCACAACACCCAGCACCCCGAAGGGCGGGCGAAATCCGTCCTTGTCGGCAGGAATGACCGAAAACGGCCCACCCACCGGAAGATTGCCTACCTCGTTCTACGGATCTCGGCGCCAAAACGTCCTTCCGTGCGCCCGATGACGGACCCACGGACAGGTTCGCGGCTGGCCCGGATCGCGCCACCCGGGTTCCTTCCGTGCGCCCGATGACGGACCCACGGACAGGTTCGCGGCTGGCCCGGACCGCGGCGCTCCGCCTCGGCCGGAGCGCCACGAAGATCGCCCGGCGCCTAGCAGCGTTCGCCCTTCACCTGCTCCTGCCCCGGGTCTGTCTCGCCTGCTCCGCTCCGGCCCAGCGGCAGCTCAGCCTGTGCCCGGACTGCCGCCGCCTGCTGGCGCCGCCTCCGCGCGGCGCAGCGGCCGGTGACCGGCCGGAGGGCTGCGACGCCTTCTTCTGGCTCTGGGCGTACCGGTCGCCTATCGACCAGGTGATCCTGGGACTGAAGCACCACCGCCTCGACTACCTGGGGCGCCACATCGCGGCCGAAGCGGTCGGCGCGTTGGGAATGGAACTGCGCCGAGCTGAGTTGATCGTTCCGATGCCGATGCACTGGCGCCGCCGCCTCGTCCGCGGCCGAAACCACGCCGAGTCGATCGCCCGCCCGCTGGCCAGGCAGCTCGAGCGCCCCCTGCGCTCCGTGCTGCGGCGACGGACCATGGGCCGGCCCCAGGTCGGACGGAGCCGGCGCCAGCGGCTCGCCAACCCGACCGTCGTGTTCCACTGCCGCCGCCCCGCCGACGTCCGTGACCGCGTCGTTCTCCTGGTCGACGATGTCGTCACCACGGGCGCCACGGCCGGTCGGGCCGCCCGGTGCCTGCGGGCCGCGGGCGCGGCGGAGGTCATCGTCTTCGTGCCGGCGCGCACGCCAGACGCATCCGCTATAGTGACTGGCTGACATGAATTGCCGGAACCATCCCGGTGACTCCCGGTCGATCGTGGCGCGCGCGCGCCTGCTAGCGGCTGGAGTCCTGGTGCCGGTCGCCGCGGCCGCGTTGTTCGCCGCCGCGCCCGTCCGGGCGGGCCTCGACGTGCCCAGCCTCGGCGATCCGACGGCGGGACGGCTGGTCGGCCGCGTCAATGCCGGCAAGGCGCCGCTGCCCGCTGCCCAGGTCTACGTCTACGACGTCGCCGACAGCAGCAAGCTCCGGACGACGACGGATCGCTTCGGGCGCTACGCCTTCCAGCCCTTGCCCGCCGGTATCTACCGGGTGATCGCCCACCGGCCGGGCTACGTTCCCGCGGTGGCGGAGCTGACCCGGACCACGAGCGAATCGGTCCAGTCGCTCGACTTCGAGTTGGGCGCCCGGGGGCGCCGCTCCGGCAACGACGGCGACGAGAACGACGAGGACTTCTGGTCGGTCCGTGCGCGCATCCCCAGCGACGTGCTGCGCCAGATCCAGATCGCCGAGGCGATTGCCGACGACCAGGGCTGGGCGCTCGAGACGGCGATCCAGCGAGAGCGATTCGAGGCGGAGCTGCGGACCCTCTCCGGCATCGAAGAGACCGGCGATGCCGGCGCCCGGGTTCAGGGCAGCCAGCTCAATCTCCGCAGCCAGTTCGGCGAAACGCAGCTCGCCCTCCGCTCCGATATGCGCGAGTTCAAGCGCCAGGCCTTCCGTACCGGTACGGCGCAGCAACCGCTCGGCGACAGCCAGGCTTTCGCCCTCGACGTGAACCACCGGGGCTCCAACATCCAGTTCACGTCGCAGCGGCACCGCTTCCAGGGCGCCCAGGCCAGGGGCTGGGACGACTGGGATTCCGGGGTGGCCGCCGGTCTGGAGAGCTACGGCGTGCGCGTGGAACAGGCGGCCGGCGGCGGCGCCTCGCACTTCGAGGCCCGTTACACCGCGGACAACAACTTCCACCACGGCTTCGGCGATCTTTACGCCGGCCCCAGCGGGGTCCACAGCCAGGCGCTGGCCGCGATCGATTCACCGATGTCGTCGACGACCCTGGAGTTCCGCGGCGCCTACGAACGGCAGATCACCGCCAACACGTCGCTTGAGACCGGCATCAGCTACCGCGAACGTCAGGCCTACGGCAACGGCCGGCTGACCAGTTGGGGCAAGGATTCCCACCAGCGCTTCGACGTCTTCGGTCAGGGCGACTGGGAGATCCAGCCCACCGTCATCCTCGAGTACGGGATGTTCAGCACCCTGAGCGACGGCAGTCTCTCGTTCACGCCTCAGGCCGGCTTCGTGGTCGAACTCGGTTCGCGCTGGCTGGCCAGGATCGCGGCGAGCCAGCGGGTCGACTCCGAACACCTTCTGTTCCGCGACTTCCTGCCGGTGCAGTACCATGACGACGAAACCTGCGACACGACCTACGAGCACTGCTACCGGGTCAAGTTCAGCCGCCGGCTCGGCGCATCGGAGAACCAGGACCACCGCTTCGAGTTCGGCGCCAACCGGCGTCAGTTCGCCGACAACGTCCGGTTGTACTTCAGCCGCGACATCTTCGACCGGCTGGAGAGCCTGCTGCTGGTCGACGGCGATCAGGTCGAGGAACTCCAGTTCGGTCTGCAGCAGCGCCTGGGCGAGAAGATCCTGACCCGCGTCAGTTCCTCGGCGGCCGTCGGCGGCGGCGGTCTGCTGCGCGCCAAGGGCGGCGGCAGTCTCCGCAACGAGGTCCGCTACCTCGTCGCAAGCGCCGACACCCAGTTCGAGCGCAGCTCGACCGGCGTCCTGGTCGCCTACCGCTGGGTCGAACAGGAACTCTCGCCCGTGACCCACGACGCCGCCCACTTCCGGCCCGCCAGCGCCGACACCGTGCTTTCCGTGGAGCGCATTCAGGTCGTGGTGACCCAGGGCCTGTCCTGGGTCACGGGCCTGCAGGACTGGGCCCTGCAACTCGAGATGCAGCTCAGCCGCGGACACGTGCCGATCAGTTCCAGCCACGACCCCGACCAGCTCCGCCGCCGCATCGTGGCGGGGATCGCGGTCCGCTTCTAGCAGGCGTTCCGCCCCGCAACGCCGCCCCGCCACGCCGGAGGCGTGTCTCTGGGTGCGCGGGCCTTAGCACCGCTGTCGCGTTGCTGCGACGCCCTGCTGCAATCCAAGAACCCGTTCCCACCCACCGGGTCACTTCAACAAACCGTCCCAAAACCAACAAATTGAACCCGCGCCGCCCCCTAAAAGGGCTAACCTGCCCTAGAATCAAGGGGCAAGGGTCGGCTCCCGGTGGCACAGCACGTGCTTAGAACATACTGAATCGGCCTGCAGAGTGGTAGCTTCGGGCCGAGCCTGAGGCGAAGAAGCCACACACCCGACCCGCGAGATCCCCGATGCGCATCGAGTCCCGACCAGCCCGACTCGGCCTCACTGCGGCGTTGCTCCTGCTGACCATTCTGGTCGTCGGCCTGGGCGGGTTCTCCGTCGGCCGCAAGGTGGCCTCCTTCCAGACGATCGGCCTGGCGGCCGAGGCGACCGACAGCGGACTGCGGGTGGTGTCGGCAAACGAGGCCTCCGAACTCCAGATCGGCGACATCATCGTCCTGGTCAACGGCGAACGGGCGCTGTCCGCCGACGAGCTGGACCGGTTGCTGCGCTGCTGCAGCGAGAGCGATCTGGAGGTGCTTCGGGACGACGAACTGGTCTCGGCCCGCCACAGCCTGCCCGGGGTGACGCTGGACTGGGCCTACATCGCGCTCGCCCTGACCGGGATCGCCTACCTGCTGATCGGCCTCTACACACTGAGCCGGCAGCGCAGCCGGCCGATCCTGCTCTTCCACCTCTGGACGCTGACATCGGCCGCCGTCTACCTGTTGACGCCGGCCGTCCCCTACGACGGCATCGACCGCGTCTTCTACCTGGTCGACACCGTCTGCCGCCTCCTGCTGCCGCCTCTCACCCTGCACTTCTTCCTCGTGTTCCCGGAGCGGCCGCGCTCCCGCTGGCTGCGCCGCGCGGCGCCCTGGCTCTACCTGCCGGCAATGGCACTCCTGGTGGTGCAGTTCGACCAGATCTTCGGCAGCGGCATGCTCACCGGCGGGTTGAACGCAGCCACCCTGGAGCTGCAGGACCGCATCGAACTCGTCCTGCTCGTCGCCTATGCGCTGGCGGCGGCCGGGGTCCTCGGTCGCAGCCTGCTGTCCCGCCACGGTTGGGAACAGGGCCGCCAGACCCAGTGGATCGCGTTCGGCGTCGCCGGCGGCTACCTGCCGTTCCTGCTGCTTTACGTCGTGCCCTTCTCCTTTCAGCTCCCGGCGCCCGCCTGGCTGAGCGTCGCCGCCACGGCGCCCCTGGCGCTGGTGCCGCTGAGCTTTGCCTACGCCCTGCTGCGCTACCGCCTCTGGGACGTGGCCGTGATCGCCCGCGATGTCGCGACCTACGCGCTCACCGTGCTGCTGGCCGTGCTCGGGTTCTCCCTGCTCAGCCTGCTCATCCGTCGCGGCTTGCCCCCGGACATGGTCGTAGCAAGGGGCTTCCTCAACGCCAGCGCTCTCCTGGTCATCGGCGCCCTCTCGATCCCGGTCAGGCAGGGCATCGGCTCGAGCCTCCAGCGGCTCCAGTACCGGGCGCAGCAGAGCCGGCGCGCCCTGGAGCGGCTGGGCGAAGAACTGCTCCACGAACGGGACCTCGGCCGGCTCGCTTCGATCATGCTGAAGGAACTGGAAGAGGGGCTGGACCTGGAGCACAGCAACCTGTTCCTGGTCGAGGGAGACCAGCTCGTCGCGATCAGGGAAGAACCGGAAGCGCCCGCCCTCGAACTCAGCGACGTGGACGTTTTCGTCTGGAGCGAGTCCCACTTCCTGCTCGCGCCCGCGCCGCTCGCCGACACCGCGAAGAGCACCCCGATGCGGCTGTCGGTCCTCGGTTATCACTACGTCTTCCCGCTGGAGGTGCGCGATCGCCGGGTCGGCCTCCTGTACGTCGGTCACCACACCGGCGGCGCACCGCTGTCCAGCGACGACCTTGCGTTGATTCGCCAACTGCTGAACCAGGCGGCGCTGGCGATCGAGAACGCGCAATTGCTCGAACAGAGCCGGCGGCAGTTGGACCGCGTCTCCGAACTCAAGCAGTTCAGCGACGAGATCATCGAGTCCTCCCCCGCCGGCATCACCGTCGTCGACTCCGCGAACCGGATCGTGACCGCGAACGTCGCCTTCGCGGCCCTGGTCGGGCTCACCCGGAGCGACCTCGATGGTCAGGCCCTCGACGACCTGATCCCGCTCCAGCTCTTCCCGAAGCAGGGCGCCCCGCCCGTCGAGGTCCGGTTCGAGGACTCGAAGGGGCGCGAGCAGCACCTGCAGTTGTCGGTCGCCGAGTTCCTGGGCGCCGTCCCCGGTCATCGGGTCGTTGTCGCCCTCGACATCGCCGAACGCGAAGCGATGAAGAAGAAACTGGCCGAGAACCAGCGCTTGGCGGCGATCGGCGCCATGGCCGCCGGCGTCGCCCACGAGGTGAACACGCCGCTGACCGGCATCTCGAGCTACGCCCAGATGCTGCTCGCCGAAACTCCCGACCGGGATCCGCGCCGGCGCCTGCTGCGCAAGGTCGAGCGCCAGGCCTTCCGCGCCGCCCGCATCGTGAACACGCTGCTGGACTTCGCGCGCCGAGGCCGGTACGAGCCCGCCGCCGTCGACCTGGGACCCGTCATCCAGGAGAGCTGCGACATGCTCGCCGAGCGTTTCGCCGAGGCGGGCGTCGAAATCCACGTCGACCTCGACCCCGACGACACGGTCTGGGTCCTCGGCAACGACACCGAGTTGGGCCAGGTGCTCGCCAACCTGCTGGCGAATGCCGTCGACGCGATGACGGAGGCAGGCTCGGGACCGAGAAGGCTCACCCTCGCGGTGCGAAACCTGGACGGCGAGATCAACGTATTCATCGACGACACGGGCCCCGGCATTCGCGAACAGCACCTCGAACGTGTATTCGAGCCTTTCTTCTCCACTCGCAAGGCCAGCGGCGGCACCGGCCTCGGTCTCTCCATCAGCCAGGAGATCGTGCGCCGGCACGGCGGTGACCTCTCCGCCACCAACCTTGATCCCGCGGGCTGCCGATTCACCGTCCGCCTGCCACAGATGGTCTCGCCGCCGCTAGAGCCGCAGGTGCAAGGACCATGAACATTCTCGTCGTCGACGACGAAGAAGTCCTGCAGGACGTTCTCACGGCCCTGATCCGGCAGGAGGGGCACCATCCGATCTGCTGCACCTCGGGTCAGGAAGCGCTGACCGTCCTTGCCCAGGAGGAGATCGACCTGGTGCTGCTCGACCTGATGCTGCCGGACATGAACGGCAAGGAGGTCATGCGCCGGATCCGGCAGAGCGAGCCGGACCAGGTCGTGGTCGTGATCACCGCCTACTCCTCGATCGAAGGGGCGATCGAGGCGATGCGCGAGGGCGCCTTCCACTACCTGCCCAAGCCGTTCAAGAACGAAGAGGTGCGGCTCACCATCCGCCAGGGTCTCGAACGCCGCCGGCTGACGGCCGAGAACCGCGACCTGAAGGAGCAACTGCGGGAACGCCAGGGCTTCGACCGCATCATCGGCAAGAGCCGGTCGATCCGCCAGGTGTTCGACCTGATCCGCAGAGCGGCGCCGTCGAAGAGCAACATCCTGATCCGCGGCGAGAGCGGCACCGGCAAGGAGCTGGTCGCGAAGTCGATCCACGGCAACTCGAAGCGTAAGGACGGGCCCTTCGTCACCGTGAACTCGGGCTCCATGCCCAGCGAACTCCTGGAGAGCACGCTCTTCGGCCACGTCAAAGGGTCCTTCACCGGCGCCGTCTCGCACAAGAAGGGCCTGTTCGAGGTCGCCCACGGCGGCACGATCTTCTTCGACGAGATCGGGAACATCCCGTCCGACACCCAGGCCAAGCTGCTGCGCGTGATCCAGGAGAAGGAGTTCATGCGCCTCGGCGGACTCGAGACCCTGCGGGCCGACGTGCGGCTGGTCGCGGCGACGAACGCCGATCTGGAGGCGCGGGTGGCCGGCGGCGAATTCCGCGAGGACCTCTACTACCGGCTCAACGTGATCACGATCCAGCTACCGCCCCTGTCCCGGCGCGTCGAGGACATCCCGTTGATCTCCCAGCACTTCCTCGGCACCTATTCGACCGAGAACGAGAGGCAGCCACGACGGCTGACCTCCGAGGCGATGGACCTGCTGATGGCCTACAACTGGCCCGGCAACGTGCGCGAACTCGAGAACGTGATCGAGCGAGCCGTCGTGCTCTCGACCGGTGAAGAGATCGGAGTCGACCTGCTGCCGGGCAACATCCGCAAGCCCGACACGACGCTGCCGGCCCCGGACACCTCCCCCACGCGGGGCGTCTCCTTCAAGGAAGCGGTCAGCGCCTACGAACGGCAGTTGATCGTCAAGGCGCTGCAGGCCTGCGGCGGCGTCCAGAAGCGCGCGGCGGAGCGGCTGAAGGTCAAGCCGACGACGCTCCACGAGATGATGAAGCGCCTGCGCGTCACGATCGAGAGCCGGGCGAGCTAGGGAGTCACTGGGTGCGCCAGCGCACCCAGTGTTCTACAGCTTGACGATCTGCTCGTAGGCCTCGGGTCTCCGGTCACGGTAGAACTGCCATACCGACCGGACCTCGTCGATCACGCTCAGGTCGAGGTCGGCGACCAGGAGCTCGTCGGCGTCCCGCGAGGCCTGCGCCACGATCCGGCCGCGCGGGTCGACGAAGTAGCTGCTGCCGTAGAACAAGCCTAGATCCCAAGGCGCTTCGGTGCCGACCCGGTTGATGCAGCCCATGAAGTAGCCGTTCGCCACCGCGTGCGCGGGTTGTTCGATCGTCCACAGGTGGTCCGAAAGCCCGGCCACCGTGGCGGAAGGGTTGTAGACGATCTCGGCGCCGGCCAGACCGAGGGCCCGCGCGCCTTCGGGGAAGTGGCGGTCGTAGCAGATGTAGACGCCGATCCTGCCGTAGGCGGTGTCGAACACCGGGTAGCCGAGGTTGCCCGGGCGGAAGAAGTACTTCTCCCAGAAGCCGGAGGTCTGCGGGATGTGCGTCTTCCGGTACTTGCCGAGGTAGGTCCCGTCGGCGTCGATCACCGCCGCGGTGTTGTAGAGGATGCCCGCCGTCTCCCGTTCGTAGATCGGGACGATCATCACCATGCGGTACCTGCGCGCGTACTCCGCCATCCGTTCGGTGGTCGGCCCCGGCACCGCTTCTGCCGCGGCAAACCAGGCCGAGTCCTGGCTGGGACAGAAGTAGGGGGTGTTGAACACCTCCTGCAGACAAAGAACCTGGACACCCTGGGCGCCCGCGTCCTCGATGTACGGGATGTGCTTGGCGGTCATCGCCTCCACGGTCGCGGCGATGTCCTCCGGCCCCGTGGCGCTGCCCCAGTCCCCCTCCGGCAGCGACATCTGGATCAAACCCGACTTCAACGTTCTGCTCATGTCACTTCTCTCCCTTCCGCGCTCTCGGGCGCAGCCTCCTAGAACGGGCCGCTGAACAAGCTCCGCCTGATGAAGTTGCCGCCGCCGGCGCGGCCGTGCCAGATGTTGTCCTCGACCACCACCCGGCCGCGGCTGATCACGATCTCGGCGACGCCCTGAACTTCGATGCCCTCGTAGGTGTTGTAGTCCACCCGCATGTGGTGCGTGTGCGGGTTGTTCACGCTGATCACTTCCCGGCGGTCCGGGTTGAAGACGACCAGGTCGGCGTCGCTGCCGACGGCGATGGTCCCCTTCTTCGGGAACAGCCCGAACAGCTTGGCGGCCGCGGTCGAGGTCAGCTCGACGAACTTGTTCACCGACAGCCGGCCGCCCGCCACGCCGCCGTTGTAGACCAGGCTCAACCGGTTCTCGACCCCCGGGGCGCCGTTCGGGATCTTGCTGAAGTCATCGATCCCCAGGACCTTCTGGTCCTTGAAGCAGAAGGGGCAGTGGTCGGTCGAGATGCTCTGGAGGTCGCCGAAGCCGAGCCCCCGCCACAGGTGGTCCTGGTTCCACTTTTCACGCAGCGGCGGCGTCATGACGTACTTGGCGCCCTCGAAGTCCTCCTGGTCGTAGTGGCTGAGGTCCAGGAACAGGTACTGCGGGCAGGTCTCGGCGAACACCTGAGCGCCGCGGTCCCGCGCCAGGGTCACCTGCTCCAGCGCGTCCGCGCAGCTCAGATGGACGATGTAGACGGGCACTCCGGCCACCTCGGCAATCGCGATCGAGCGATGCACGCCCTCCGCCTCCATGCGGGTGGGGCGGGTCAGGGCGTGGTACTTCGGCGACGTGTTTCCCTCGGCCACAGCCAGCTTGACGATCTCGTCGATGACAATCCCGTTCTCGGCGTGCATGCAGACCAGGGTGCCGTCCTCGCCGGCCTTGCGCATGGCGCGAAACAGGGTGCCGTCGTCCACGTAGAGCAAGCCCGGGTACGCCATGAACATCTTGTAGGAGGTCACGCCCTCGTCGGCCAGCCGCCGCATCTCCCACAGACGGTCGTCCTCCATGTCGGTGACGATCATGTGGAAGCCGTAGTCGATGCCCGCCTTGCCGGCCGCCTTCTCGTGCCAGGTCTCGAGCCCCTGAAGCGTCGACTGGCCCTTGGTCTGGATCGCGAAGTCGACGATCGTCGTCGTGCCGCCGAAGGCCGCCGCCCGGGTGCCGGTCTCGAAGTCGTCGGCGCTCGTCGTACCGCCGAAGGGCATGTCCATGTGGGTGTGGGGATCGACGCCGCCGGGAATGACCAGCCGCCCCGCCGCGTCGATCGTCCTGTCCGCCGGAACGTCCAGATCGCGGCCGATCAGGGAGACCGTCTCGTCCTCTACGAAGATGTCGGCGCGGTAGTCATCCACCGCCGTCACGACGCGACCGCCTTGAATCAACAGAGACATCGTTCCTCCTCTCCTGCACCGGGCCGTGCGGATCCGTACACTCTAACCGCATGACCGGCGCCGCGCCTCACTCCGTCCGCCGTCACCTCCGGGTCGCTACCTCTGCCTACGACGCGACGATCCGCCAGTTCATTCCCGGCTACGAGGCGATGCTCCGGGTCGCCGCCCGCGAACTGGCGCCGGTCGCTTCGGGGCGGGTGCTCGACCTTGGCGGTGGAACGGGCGCGCTGGCCGAGGCGATCCTCGAAGTCGGCGGCGGCGCCGTCGAGCTGATCGACATCGACCGCGAGATGCTCGCGCAGGCCAAGACAAGGCTGGCGCGGTTCGGCCCCCGCGCCCGCTTCACGGAGGCATCGTTCCTCCAAGCGTTGCCCCGCTGCCACGGCGTGGCGGCGTCGCTGGCGCTCCACCACCTTCCGACCCTGGACAGAAAAGGGGCGCTCTACCGGCACGTATTCGAGGCGCTCGAACCGGGCGGCGTCTTCGTCAACGCCGACGCCACGATGCCGGCGGCGCCCGCCGCGGCGGAGGCGACCTGGCGGGCGTGGGCCGACCACATGGTGGCGCAGGGCATCGACGAGCGGCGCGCGTTCGAGCATTTCGAGGAATGGTCGGAGGAGGACACGTACTTCCCGCTCGAGGACGAGCTGGCCGCCGTTGCGGCGGCGGGCTTCGAGGCGGAGTGCGTGTGGCGGGAGGCGGGGATTGCGGTCGTGGTGGGGCGGAAGTAAAGCCTCGAGATTCGGGAGACGGGCCGTCAGGCGTCCCCGTCGCTGAAATCCCGTAGCAGTTCGTCGGCCTCGTCGTCCGGGAAGCCGCTCGTGCATCAAGTAGCGCTCGCTGACGAGCGACGTGTCACGTTGTCTGGTCATCTGGTGTTCTCCTTTGCTTGAACGGTGGGCCATGGCCGGCAATCCTGCCGCCCGGCGTGTGACACCGGTCCGGCCTCGTGTGTCACTCTCTGACGCAGGTTCGCGGCCCCGGCCCGGCGAAGAGCCACTTCATGCCGTTCCTTCGAACAGCTCGCGTTCGGCAGCGCGCCGCCGCTCCAGCCCGGCCAGAACCTGCCCGCCGGCCTTGCGCCATTTCGGGAACTCGGCGGCCGCGGCGGCGAAGTCACCCGCGTTCAGCTTCCCACGCCTCGCGGAGGTCGGCGCGCAGATACGCGTCCAGTTCCTCAGGAGTACAGGTCAGCCCGCTCCAGTCGCGGTCCTGGTCGTCGAGCAGGTGCCCGCAGCCGATCGTCCACAGGCCGGCGCTGTCCCGGTAGGCCTCCAGGCGGACGCCCTCGAATTCCTGGATGAGCGACACCGCGGTCGATTCCGCCGAGCGCCCGACTTCCGTGTCACGCAGGCGCGTCCGCAGCCTGCGCGATCGCGTGGACGTTCTCGCCAACGTGATTGCGCTAGCGATGTCGGGAACGGTCCCGCACGGTCGCCAGGTCCACCTTCAAGCCATGGACCTCGCCCTGGATGTCCACCAGCTTCTCGTACATGGTGCCGCGACCGTGCTTCAGCTCGCCGATCTGCCGCCCCTGCTCGTCCACCTTCGCCCTGAGCGTGGCGTTCTCCGCAGCGGCCTGGTTCGACGCCAAAAGGAGTCGCAGAACGCCGACGATGAAGCTGACGATGACGCCGCTCATATGCACATGTCGTTGTGCTGGTAGACCCGTGCCCGGCACTGTTCGTCGGGCGCACGGCGACGGGCTTCTCGGCCCGGTCCCAGGTGCTCATGTGGGTCTCCTCTAGCAGGTCGGATAGATGCGGACGTAGCCGTCTTGCAGGCCACCGACTCCATCTCCGCCCGCTGTGCCGGCCGGAATCGTGTAGCTCGTTCCACCGGCACCGCCAGAACCGCCTGCACCCTTGCTGCCGACCACTATCACCAGTGCATCGCCCAATGACACGTCCGTGATCCTGACGCAAACGACTTCGCCTACGGTGCCAGACGCGCCCAGTTCTCCGGGCTGCTTGCTTCGCTGATCGGAGAACTCCTGGTCGGCAGTGCGCCACTGAACCTCGTAGAGGTCCACGTTGGCGTCCCACGCCACGGTGACGAGGCGTCGTCGGTCTCCTCGATCCGCAAGCCACTGACCTGCATCGGGACCTCGCCGGGGCCCGGCGGCCGAGGCGGCGGTGACGGCGGGTCGGGGACAAGAGGGAGCGCTCCTTCGGTTGTGCAGTCTGGCTCGGTCCGCTGGCCCGACTGCGAGGTCGTAGTGCCGCAGGGCCTTGTGGGCTTCCTGCGCGTTCGTGCGGCGATCCTGCCGCCCAGCGCGTGACACCGGCACGGCCTGGCGTGTCACTCTGGCGCAACCGCAACGGCCTCCCTGGCTGCCCTCCCGCCGAGCATTGTGCGAGACGGGTCGACTCCGCGCGCCACACCGTCGGGGCCGTATCCGTCGGCGCCACCGGGCTCTTCGACCACCAGGGTGCGTCATCAGCCAGATCCGCAGGCCGAGAACCCAGCAGATCGTCCGTCAGCGTCAAAGCGCGGTAAGCGCACCGCGTTCGCATGGCCGATGCAAACCGCCCGACCACGGGAAGGCTTGCGCACGCGGTAATCATCCGGTGGCCAGCGGCGGCAGTGACACGCCGTCGCCACCCCGCGTCAATGTAAACGGTGGAGAATCACCGGCCATGGCTGAACCGTCAGAGGCCCGGGCGCCTCGACCGGTTCCGTGGCACAGCGGTCGGCCTCCGCCGCAGATGGATCACCCGCGTGATCCCGGCCAGATCTGCGACCACCCCTTGCACCGCGAAGCCCGCATCCTTCGCCAGTTCAACCACCCCGTCGAGCTGCCCCTTCCCGATCTCCACCAGAAGCCGCTGACCGGCGGCGAACCGGTCCCCGGCGGCGAACAGGCGGCGGTAGAAGTCGAGCCCGTCGCCGGCGAACAGGGCCTCCGGCGGCTCGTGGTCACGGACCTCCGGCATCAGAGAGTGCCAAACGCCTGTGTCGATGTAGGGCGGGTTCGAGACCACCACGTCGAACGCCTGCAGCCGCAGAGCCGACAGCAGGTCGGCGCGGACCAGGCGCACCCGGCCGCCTACCTCGTGCCGGCGGCAGTTCGACGCCGCCACCGCCAGCGCACCAAGCGAAAGGTCCGTCCCGACGACGCGGGCGCCGGGCCGCTCCAGCGCCACGGTGATCGCGATACAGCCGGACCCCGTGCCCAGGTCGAGCACTCGGGCGCCGGCGTCTGTGCACTCCAAAGCCGCCTCCACCAGATGTTCCGTCTCCGGCCGTGGAATCAGCGCCCGCGGATCGACTTCGAAGCTGCGGCCGTAGAACTCGCGCCGGCCCACCAGGTAGGCCATCGGTACCCGATCCGCGCGGCGCCGGATCAACTGACCGTAGCTCACGCCGGCGAGCTCGGGCACGTCCTCGTCCGAGCGGGCGTAGAGCTGCGCCTCTTCGAGCCCCAGAACCTCGCCGAGCAGCAGCGCCGCCTCCCGGCGCGGCTTGTCGACGGAACCGCGCAGGTGTCCTGAGCCCAGGTCGAGCAGATCGACGATTCGAGCGGCCCCCGTCAGGGGCTTGCGGCCGTCGGGCACCGGTACGCAACCTGGAATCAGATCGCTCCGCTGTCGCCCGACTGCTGCAGCCGCTCCGCCTCGAAGTGCCGGTGCAGCGGGACGATCAGCGGGTCGAGGTCGCCTTCGAGGATGGAAGGCAGCTTGTGGACCGACAGCCCGGCGCGGTGGTCGGTCACCCGGTTCTGCGGAAAGTTGTAGGTCCGGATCTTCTCGGAGCGGTCGCCGCTGCCGACCATCCGCCGGCGCTCCGCACCGATCTCGGACTCGGCCCGCGCCTGTTCCATCTCGAGCAGGCGGCTCTTGAGCACCCGCATCGCCTTCGCCTTGTTCTTGATCTGGCTCCGCTCGTCCTGGCAGGTAACGACCAGGCCCGTGGGCTGATGCGTCAGGCGCACCGCGGAGTAGGTCGTGTTGACGCCCTGGCCGCCGGGGCCGGACGCGCAGTAGGTGTCCACCCGCAGGTCCGAGGGTGCGATCTCGATCTCGATGTCCTCTGCCTCGGGCAGCACGGCGACGGTGACCGCCGACGTGTGGATGCGCCCGGAGGCCTCCGTCTCCGGCACGCGCTGCACGCGGTGGACGCCCGCCTCGTAGCGCAGGGTGGCGAACGCGCCCCGGCCCTCGACGATCGCCGACACCTCCTTGACGCCGCGAATGCCGGACTCGGAGAGGTCGAGGATGTCGACCTTCCAGCCGTGCGCATCGGCGAAGCGGCTGTACATGCGGAAGAGCTCCGCGGCAAACAGAGTCGCCTCGTCGCCGCCGGTCCCGGCGCGGATCTCGAGCACGGCGTTGCGCTTCTCGTCCGGGTCCTTGGGCGCCAGCTCCTGCTTCACCTTTTCCTCGAGCGCGTCGAGCGTCGCCCGCAGCAACCGCTGCTCCTCGGTCGCCATGGGGAACAGATCGTCGTCGCGGTCAAGTTCGCTCAGGAGCTCAGCGGTCTGATCGAGTTCCTCCCGGGTCTTCTTGTACCGGCGGAAGAGCTCGACGACCGGGTTCAGCTCCGCCAGCGCCCGGCTCGTGTCCCTAAAAGCGCCGGGGTTGGCGAGCACGTCCGGATCGACGAGCTTGGCCGTCAGCTCGTCGAAGGTGTGCTCTATCTGTTCGAGCTTGTCGAGCATGGCCCAAAGATCCTCCAGTCCGCTCCGTATCCTGCCACGGACGGCGGCCGCCGCCAGAATGCAGAGCCGGCCGTTGGCCGGCGCGTCAACCTGGCCGCCTTCGGCGGCAGCCGGCGGGGGCGCCGGCGCACCCAATGGCGGCGGCCGCCGGAATGCCGGATCCTGCTTTCCGGTTATCGTTTCGTATGGTCGGGTCAACCATGATCGCCTGGACGCTGCCGCTGCTGGCGCTGGCGGCTGCCGACGATCCGCGCATCCGCCTCGTCGAGCTCCAGGCCGACGGGCAGCAGCAGACCGCCCTCGAAGAGACGCAACGAATACGCAGCGAGCAGCCGGACATCGCAGCCCGGTACGGCATGTGCTACCTGGAGGGAAGGCTGCTGGAAGAACTCGGGCGGCTCGATGACGCCTCCGAGGCGTTCGCCACCTGCCTGACCGAAACTCCGCCGCTCGAACCCTGGGCACGCTACCGGCTGGCGGTCGCCCAGACCCGGCTCGACTCCCCGGAGATCGCGGCCGGCGTCTCGGCGACACTGCTCAGCAGCCGGCCGCCCCGGGTCCTGGTGCGGCCGGCCGCCGAACTGCTCGCGTCGAGCCTCGACCTGGGCGGCGACTGCCGGCTGCTGACCGGAATCACCGTATCCCGCATGCCGGCATCCGAACGCCGCCTGCTGAGCCTGAGCCGCGCCAAGTGCCGGCTCGCGGCCGGCGAGCTGGACGAGGGGGCCCTCGACCTGGTCGCCCTGCTCGAAGAGCGGTCGAACGACATCGTGGCCTTCGAGGCAGCCGAGCGGCTGCACGGGCTGCGTCCGGAGCTCGAAGACCCGCAGGAACTGCTGCTGCTTGGCACGACCTTCCACGAACATCGCGCTTTCGACCGCTCCAATCAACTGCTGGGCCAGATCGTCATCGACCGGGAGGTGCGGACGAACTCCGACTTCGAGGTCCACTACCGGTGGGCTCGAAGCCACTTCTGGCAGGGCCGCCTCGAGGACGCGGCCCGGCATTACGAGGTGCTGGCCACGAACGTGAGCTCGGCGCGCCATTCGGCGCAGGCGCTCTACCACAAGGCGAAGTCGGAAGAGCTGTTCGGCAACTGGGAGGCCGCCTCCAACACCTTCCGCCGCACCTACCTGGCCGAGCCCCAGGGCAACTTCGCGGCCGCGGCGTTGCTCGGCGCCATGCGCCTCGAGTGGCGGCGCGGGCTCGAGGACAAGGCGCTCGAGCTCTATCCCGTGCTGCTGCAGCTCCAGAGCGACCGCGCCGTGGTCGCCCGCGGCAGCCTGTTCCTCGCCGTTTCGGACATCGTCCAGGGACGCCTCGACCGCGCCGGGGACTGGTTGGCCGACGCCGGCCGCGCGAGTCGCAGCGTCGCCCTCGAAGTGCTCTACTGGCAGGGCCGGCTGCTCGAAGCCCGCGGCGGTCTCGACCGCGCCATCGAGCACTACGCCGACGTGCTCGCGGCCGACCCCTTCCATCCCCTGGCGCAGGAGGCCGCGAAGCGCCTGACCGCCGAGCCGCTCCGCGTTCACGCCCAGCGGCTCGCGGGCGAAATGGCGCGTTCCCAGAACCCCTCCCTGCTCTACCGCGCCTGGCTGCTCTACGGTCGGCGCGGCGACAATGCCGAAGCCGCACGGCAGATCCTCCAGGGCCGGCTGGCCGCCGACTCGGGCCTGCGGTCCTTCCTGACGCTGCGCGGGGTGCCGACCGGCAACTGGCCGCTGTGGACCCGGCCCGTCTCCGATCCGCAGGAGCTGATGCTGGCGCTCGGCCTGTGGGGAGACGCAGTCGAGGTCGTGGACCGGCACTTCCCGGTGGCGAGCCCGCGTCTCGCCCTGACCGCGGCCGAGGGCCTCGCCAAGAGCCGGCCGCGGCGGGCGCTCCTGATCGCCGAGATCCTCGCTCAGCGCGCGCCGAGCCGGATCCCGGCGCCGCTCCACCCGCTCACCCTCCGCAGAGTGCTCTACCCGAGAGCCTACGGCGACATGATCGACTCCGCCGCCGCGCGGCGCGGCCTCGACCCCTTCCTGATGGCGGCGATCATGCGCCAGGAAAGCCGGTTCGACCGCCAGGCGGTGTCGGCGGCCTCGGCGCGGGGCTTGATGCAGTTCGTCTACCCCACCGCGGCGCGGCTCGCGGCCAGCTCCGGCAGGCCCCTGCGCACGCCGCGCGACCTGGAAGATCCCTCGCTTGCGATCGAACTCGGCGCCGCGCATCTGGCAGAGCTGCGCGCCCTGTTCGGCAACGAACAGCACATCATGATCGCCGCCTACAACGCCGGCGAAGCGCAGGCCGGCCTCTGGCGCCGTCACTGCTACACCAGCGGCGCCGACGAGTTCTTCACGAAGGTCGGTTTCAGCGAAACCAGGAGCTACCTGGATCACGTGCTCCACAACGTGGCCCAGTACCACGACCTCTACGGCGCCGGCCCCGCGGGCTGACGCCGTGAGTGCCCCCAAACCGGCGGCGGCCCCAGCCGGCCGGCTGCGGATCGTGGCCACGCCGATCGGCAACCTGGCCGACCTCTCCCCGCGCGCCCGGGAAGCGCTGCTCTCGGCCGACCTCGTCGCCTGCGAAGACACCCGCCGCACCGGCCGGCTGTTCGAGAGTCTCGGCGCCAGCGGCCCGGCCTACCGGCCGCCGCTGCTGCCGCTTCACGACCACAACGAGGACCGCCAGATCGGCCGCGTGCTGCGCCTGCTCGAAGACGGCGGCGCCGTGACCCTGGTCTCCGACGCCGGCACCCCGCTCGTCTCCGATCCGGGATTCCGCCTGGTGCGGGCCGCGGTGCAGCAGGGCCTCGCGGTCGAGGCGCTGCCCGGCCCCTCGGCGATCCTGGCCGCGCTGGTCGTCTCCGGGCTGCCGCCCTACCCGTTCACCTTCCTCGGGTTCCCGCCGCCAAAGCAGGGCCGGCGGCGACGTTTCTTCGCCTCCCACGCCACCCTCGCCCACACCGTCGTGTTCTTCGAGTCGCCGCAGCGCGCCGCCGCCTCGCTCGCCGATGCCGCCGACGCCTTCGGCCCCGACCGCGACGCGGCGCTGGCCCGGGAGTTGACCAAGCTGCACGAGGAGGTACTGCGCGGCCCGCTCGGCGAACTCGCCGGCGAGGTCGGCGAGCGCGCGAAGCTGCGCGGCGAGGTGACGGTCGTGGTCGGCGGGTGTGGCCGGCGCCAGTAGTCGCCCGATATGGCAGAGTACGCGGCCACAAGGTAAGAACACGGGCGAGATCCGGGCCGGTAGCTGCCCCTCGACAAGACCTCACCAGGTCTTGCCCTCCGAACGCGGAGAGTGAGACCTGGAGGAAACATGAACAGGGACCAGATCGTCGAAGCCTTTAGACACCACCAGCCCAGCGCCGGGAGCATCGAACTCCAGGGGCAGATTGCCGAGACGATGACCACGGCGGTGGTCGAGATCGCCGGCCGCTTGCCGGACTGCAGCGAACGCAACGCCTTCCTCGACCTCTGCCGGCGAGCCCAGTGGGTGGCCAATGCCGCCGCCTGCAGGCACGAGGGCGTGCAGGTCCTCGAACCGGGCGAACCGGGCGGAGGCGATCTACCCCTCGCACCCGAGACTGTCGTCAGCGACTCCGGCGCCGTCCGCCTCGCCCTCGCCGGCGAGTTCCACCGCGCCACCGCGGAGCGGCCCGACTTCCAGACCCGGCTCGACACACCGCCCGGGACCTACCGGCGCGCCGTCTTCCGCTTCCGGGTACGCCACGGCGGCTGGAACCGGGTCCCCTCCCGCAACCAGAACCTGTTCTGGTTCGCCCGCGACAAGCACGTCGACCTGTTCGGTTTCGGCGTCGCCAAGGGGCCGGGCGGTCCGCCGCAGGTCTTCTACCGCACCGACTGGGGCGTGAACCACACGAACAAGCAGCGGGTCGTCGAGCGCTACCTGATGCAGGCCGGCGAGATCTACGATGTCCGCTTCGACTTCGACGCCGGCGGCGGGCGGATCGTCCTCGCCCTGGCCGACTCGAGCGGCGCCGAGGTGATGCGGGCCGCGGGCACGCCGAACATCGACGAGATTCCCTTCGCCTCCGGCCAGAAGATCGCGGTCGGCTTCGGCTTCCGGGGCGAGTACGAGAACGAGCCCGCGCAGCCGGGCTGGGTCTGGTCCGATCTCCGGATCGAGCTCGAGCCTGTGGGCGGCTGAGAGGCCGGGGCTGTGGGCGATGCCGCGCAGCGGCTGGGTGCGCGGGCCAGAAGGCCCGCATCCGTCGCAGCGGCTACCGAACGTACAATCGTCCCCGCTCACTTCCGCCGGACGATTGACCATGCCCGCCACACCTGTCTATCTCGACCACAACGCGACCACTCCGCTCGATCCGCGGGTCGGCGAGGCGATGGCGCCCTGGCTCGGGGCGCGGCACGGCAATCCGTCGTCGGTCCACGCCTTCGGTCGCGCGGCGCGCGCGGCGGTCGAGCAGGCGCGCGGGCAGGTGGCGGAACTCGTGGGCGGGCAGCCGCCGGAGGTGGTCTTCACCGCCTCGGGCACGGAGGCGAACAACGCGGTTCTGCTCTCAGCCTTCGCCGGCGCCGGTGGCGGCGGCAGTGGTCACCTGGTGATCTCGGAACTCGAGCATCCGTCGATTCAGGCCGCCGCGGACCGGCTCGAGAGCCTCGGTGTCGACGTGACCCGGCTCCGCCCGGGGGCTGACGGCGTGGTCGAGGCCGGCTCGGTGGCGGCGGCGCTGCGCCCGGACACGCGGCTGGTGTGTCTCATGCTGGCGAACAACGAGCTGGGTACGGTGCAGCCGGTGGCCGAGGCGGCGTCGGCGTGCCGGGCCCGGGGCGTGCCGCTCCTGTGCGATGCGGTGCAGGCGGCGGGCAAGCTCGCCATCGATGCCGGGGCCCTGGGGGCGGACTACCTCGTGGTCGCGGCGCACAAGTTCAACGGACCGGTGGGCGCGGCCGCGCTCTGGATCCGGGAGGGCGCCGCCTTCGAGCCGCTCATCCTCGGCGGTGGCCAGGAGCGTCGGCGGCGGGCCGGCACCGAGAACGTCGCGGCCCTGGTCGGCTTCGGCGCCTGCGCGGCGCTCGCGTCAAAGGAACTTGACGGGCGCATCGAGCGGCTGAGCCGGCTGCGCGTCGGGCTCGAGGCGGGCCTCGCCGGCATCCCGGACGCCCGTCTGCACTGCGCGTCGTCGCCGCGGCTGCCGCACACAACCCACGTCGCTTTCCCAGGTTTGATCGGCGAGGAACTCGTCGTCCGTCTCGATCTCGCGGGCTTCGCGGTCTCGATCGGGGCCGCGTGCGCTTCGGGAGTCGTCGAGCCGAGCCGGACGCTGCTCGCGATGGGCGTTGAGGCGGCGGAGGCCCTGGCGTCGATCCGCATCAGCCTGGGTACGACGAACGACGAAGCGGAGATCGCGCGCTTCTTGCCGGTGCTGGAGCGCGAAGTGGCGGCGCTGCGCGCCTTGCCTGTGGCGCCGGCGGTGGCGGGATGAGCGTGGACGTCGCAGCCGCCCCTGGGAACGCTCCCCTGACCGCGGTGGCGATGAGCGGCGGTCTCGACTCGTCGGTCGCGGCGCTGTTGCTGGAGCGCCAGGGGACGCCGGTGGTCGGTCTGTCGATGCTGCTCTGGGATCGCTCGCAGCAGGTCCGAAACGGCCGCTGCTGCGGTTCGCTCGACCTCGGCGACGCGCGGCGGGTGGCCGAGCAGGTCGGCCTGCCGCACTACACGCTGCGCATGGACGGGGAGTTCCGCCGGCACGTCGTCGATCCCTTCGTGGACAGCTACGTGGACGGCCGCACGCCGAGTCCGTGCATCTCCTGCAACACGGAGATCAAGTTCGAGGCCTTCTGGGAGCGGGCGCGGCGGCTGGGTGCCGGCCGGATCGCCACCGGCCACTACGCGCGCATCCGGCTGAGATCGGACGGCAGCTACGAGCTCCATACCGCGGCCGACCGGTCGAAGGACCAGAGCTACTTCCTGTTCGAACTGAACCAGGTGCAACTGGCGCGCGCGGTGTTCCCGCTGGGCGAACTGACCAAGACGGAGGTGCGCGAGCTGGCCCGGGAGGCCGGGCTGGCGGTGGCGGAGAAGGGCGAGAGCATGGAGATCTGCTTCGTCGACCGCGGCGTGCAGGAGTTCATCGAGAGCGAGCGGCCGGACCTGCCGCAGGCGCCTGCACGGGTGACCGCGAGCGACGGCGAGGAGCTGGGCGCCGCCGCGCCGTACTACCGCTACACGGTCGGCCAGAGACGCGGCCTGGGTGTCGCCGCCGGCCGCCGGCTCTACGTGCTCGACGTGCAGCCCGAGCGGAACCGGGTCGTGGTCGGGGGCCGCGACGAGCTCCTGGCGCCGGGTCTGATCGGCCGCGGCCTGCACTGGATCGCCGGGGCGCCGCCGCGCCCGCCGGCCGGCGCCGCCGCCGGCTCGGGGGTCGAGGTCGAGGTGCGGATCCGCTCGCGCCATCCCGGGGTCGCGGCGACGGTCGAGAGCGCACTGGGGACGGACGGCCCCGCCGGCGCCTGCCGCGTCGACTTCAGCGAACCCCAGGCCGGCGTCGCTCCCGGCCAGGCGGCGGTCTTCTACCGCGGCACGCAAGTCCTTGGCGGCTGCTGGATCGAGCGGGCGCTGGGCTAAGGAGTTACCGCAGCGATTTCGAGCCGCCACCTCCCGAAGCGGTACGCTTGACCGTCAAGCACCGCCGCCCGTCCAAGGACCCCCGTCGCCCATGAAGTCAGCACGCAGAGCCTCGATCCTGGCCCTGGCGACGGGCCTCTTCCTCACCCTCAGCACGCCACCGGCCGCGCACGCCACGCCGGCAGCGGCCCAGGAGGAGCGAAAGGAGACCCGCAAGGAGAGGCGCGAACGCCGGGCCGCCCTCGAGGCGACCGAGGCGGCGCTGCCGCTCGAGTTCAAGAAGTTCCTCGACGACGTCCACTACGTGATCGCCGACGGGGAACGCGAGGCGTTCCTCAAGATCACCCAGGACTACCAGCGGCGCGCCTGGATCGAGCGCTTCTGGCGGGTGCGCGACCCCTACCCCGACACGCCGCGCAACGAGATGCGGACTCGCTGGGAGGAGCGGCTGCTCTACGTCGAGCAGGAGTTCGAGGGCCCGCGCTCGGACCGGGCGCGCATGTTCCTCCTGAACGGGGAACCCTCGGGGCGGCTCAAGTTCCAGTGCACCATGGTCACCTGGCCGATCGAGATCTGGTTCTACCAGCGCAGCGACCGGGTCGGTCACGAGTTCTTCCTGCTCTTCTACCGGCGCGCCAACCAGCCCCACTACGAACTCTGGCACCCCTCGGACGGCATCGACCGTCTGCTGGACTTCGGCGTCAGCGCGCAGGGAGCGGGCTTCGACATCCAGAGCTGCAAGGACGGCGACGTCGCCGCATCCGCGATCAACTGGCTGTCGCGCTCGGGCGGCATGGAGTTCGCCATGCTGATGGGGCGCCTGATCGAGCCGCCGGAGGCGCCATCGGCTGAGTGGACGCTCACCTTCGAGGCCTACACCACCGACGTGCCGGAGGACGCCGAGCCCTTGGACGCCACGCTGGAGGTCCGTTACCCGGCCCGCTACCAGGCGCGCACCGTGGTGGAGGCCCTGGTCGAAATCGACCGGTCCTCGGCCCTTCGCGACACCCTGGGCGGGCAGTCGAGCTACAACTTCTTCCTCACCGGCGAGGTGCTGCGCGAAGACGCGCTGTTCGAGAACTTCCGCTACAAGTACGACCTGCCCCTGGGCAGCGCCAGTGACGCCGCAGCCGATGGCGGCGCAGGCGACGCGCCCATCCTGCTCACCTTCGAACGCAGGTTGCGACCGGGCAACTACCGGCTCGTGCTCAAGATCGAGGACCTGAACGGGGCCCGCTTCGCCCGCCTGGAGCAGCCGCTCGAGGTGCCGACGCTTCAGGCGCCCGACGTCCGCCAGCTCGACCCGGCGGTGCAGAAGATCATCGACCAGGCGGAGGCGGTGCTCACCAGCGAAGTGCCCACGGTGCAGCTCCTCGAACCGCCCGGTGAACTCCAGACCGGCCTGGTGCGCTTCGACACCCTGGCCACCGGCGACATCGCCGAGATGCGTTTCTGGCTCGACGGCAGCCAGGTCGCCCGCAAGCGCCGGGCCCCGTTCTCGGTCGAACTCGACCTGGGATCGGCGCCCCGGGTCCACCTCCTGCGCGCCACCGCCCACGATGTGGACGGCGCCGAGGTCGCCTCGGACGAGATCTCCATGAACTCCGGCCGCAACCGCTTCGCGCTCCGCTTCGCCGAACCGCGCGATGGCGTCAAGTACGAAGGCGAAGTCCAGGTCGAGGTCGATCTCACGGTCCCCGACGGGAGCCTGGTCGAGCGCCTGGAGCTCTTCCTCAACGACGAGCCGATCGCCACCCTCTACCAGGAACCCTTCAGCCACCGGGTCGACCTGCCATCAGGCGACGAGATCACCTACCTGCGCGCCGCCGCCTTCCTCGTCGACGGCAACTCCACCGACGCCGTCGTCTACGTCAACGCGCCGGACTACCTGGAGATCGTCGACATCCAGTACGTCGAGCTCTACGCCACGGCGCTCCACCGGTCCGGCCGTCCGTACGAGGACCTGCGTCCCGACCAGGTCACCATTCACGAAGACGGCACGCCGCAGGAGATCCTGCGCTTCCAGCGGGTCACCGACCTGCCGGTCCACCTCCAGGTGATGCTCGACGTCTCGGCCTCCATGGCGGAGCGTTTGAGCACGGCCCGCCAGGCCGCCCTCGGCCTGTTCCAGTCCGAAATCACCCCGCGCGACCGGGCGGCCCTCGTCACCTTCAACGACCATCCGTACCTCGCCGCCGACTTCACGAACGACCCCGTCAAGCTCGCCGGGTCGCTCGCGGGGCTGAAGGCCGAGCGCGGCACTGCGCTCTACGACGCGCTCATCTTCGGCCTCTACTACCTGAACGGGATCAAGGGCCAGCGGGCGCTGCTGCTGCTCTCCGACGGCAAGGACGAGAGCAGCCGCTTCAGCTTCGAGCAGGCGCTCGAGTACGCGCAGCGATCCGGGGTCGCGATCTATTCGATCGGGCTCGGCCGCCAGGCGGGTCCGGCCAAGCGGGCCCTCTCGCGCCTCGCCGAACGGACCGGCGGCCAGTCCTTCTTCATCAGCAGCGTCGGCGAGCTCGCCGGCGTCTACGGCCAGATCCTCGGCGAACTGCGTTCCCGGTACCTGATCACCTACCAGTCGACCAACACCAGCGGCGACCGCCGCTTCCGCGAAGTCAAGGTCGACGCCCGGGCGCCGGGAGTGGCGATCCGGACGCTTAAGGGCTACTACCCGTGACGAAGCACCGGGTCGTCGCCCTCCTCTGCCTCCTCGCCACCGCCGCCCTTGCCCAGGCCACCACCGCCCTCGACCGGCGGCACGCCGACTTCCTCGACGCGGCCTCTGCGATCCTGACCGACACCGAGCGTCGCGTGTTCGGCGAGTTGCGGCACGACTACCAACGCGACGCCTTCATCAAGCGCTTCTGGAGCGTTCGCGACCCCTATCCCGAGACGCCGCAGAACGAGTTCCGGGAGCGCTTCGACCGCGCCCGCGAGACAGCCGAAGAGCGTTTCGGCGCCGCCCGGGGCGCCCGTTTCGAGGCGCTGCTGCTGCACGGGGCGCCGCGGCGCACGATTCGCACCACCTGCCGGCTGCTCCGCACGCTCGAGATCTGGCACTACCCGCACAGCCCGGTCGTGCGCGGCGAGTTCTACCTCGTCTTCCTGCGCCAGGGCGGCGGCTACCGGCTGTGGACGGCGGCGGACGGGCTGTCCGCCATCGTCGCCTTCACCGGTCTCGTGACCGATCGCGCGTCGCAGATCGCGGAGATCGGCCGCCAGTGCGCGCGCGGCGGCGACGTGCTGACCGCGCTGGGGCTGGCGCTCGACTGGGACGCGATGGCCGGCGAGCCCGAGCCCGGGAAGGCGAACGACGAATGGGCGCTCGCCTTCCTCGACCGCAGCACGGAGGCGCCCGACGGCGCCCTGCAGCTACCGGCCGAGATCGCGATGCGCTACCCGGGCCGCCGGGGCAGCCGCACTGTGGTCCAGGCGATCGTCGGCATCGATCCGGCCCTGCTCCCGGAAGCCGAAAAGGGCCGCCGGCGCTTCGTGCTCGACGGCGAGGTGCTGCGGCAGGGCGAACTGTTCGAGAACTTCCGCTACCGCTTCGAGCCGCGGGCGGGGGGCCGGGCCGGCGCCGGCGGAGCGGTTCCCCTGGTCATGCAGCGCTACCTGCGCCCGGGCGCCTACCGTCTGGTGGTCAAGGTGCGCGACCTGGACACAGGGTTCTACTTCGCCGCCGACGCCGACATCGACGTCCCGCTCGTGCCGCGCACGGCAGCCGCCCCGGCCATCCTGCCGGACTGGCTGGTCGATGCGAACGCGGCCGGCCCCCACGAGGTCGAGTCGGACGACCACACCGTCCGCGTCCTCCCCCTGCCCGAACGTCTGATCACGGGCCGGGTCCGGATCGGCGCCGACGCCGAGGGTTCGGACATCCATCACCTGGCCTTCTCGGTCGACGGTCGCGAGCTGATCAGCAAGCGACGCCCGCCCTACGAGGTCGAGATCGACCTGGGGCCGGCGCCGCGGGTCCACACCCTGCGGGCCGACGCCTACGATCAGCAGGGCAGCGTGCTGGCGAGCGACGAGGTGCTCGTCAACTCCGGTCCCCACCGCTTCACCGTCCGCCTCACCTCGCCCCAGCGCGGCGCCGCCCACACCCGAAGCGTGCGCGCGGTCGCCGAGGTCGAAGCGCCCCGCCACGAGCGGCTCGACCGGGTCGAGTTCTTCCTCAACGACACCCGCACCGCGACCCTCTACCAGCCGCCCTTCGAGCAACCGATCCGGATCGATCCCGGCGAGGCCCTCTCCTACGTCCGCGCGGTGGCGCACCTGCGAAGCGGCGCCTGGGCCGAGGACCTCGTCTTCGTCAACTCGCGCAACCTGGTCGAGAGGGTCGACGTCGCCCTGATCGAGCTCTACACCTCGGTCACCGACCGCTCCGGCGCGCCCCTGCGCGAGCTCACCGAGAGCGACTTCCAGGTCTTCGTCGACGGCGAGCCGCAGTCCCTCCAGCGCTTCGACCGCGCCGCCAACCTGCCGGTCCACGCCGGCATCCTCTTCGACACCTCGACCTCCATGGTCGACCGCATCGACGCCGCCGAAGAGGCGGCGCTCCACTTCTTCGAACTCGTCCTCGGGCCGCAGGACCGCGCCTGCCTGATCACCTTCAACGATCGGCCCGAACTCGCCGTTGGCTTCACCGGTTCGAAGGAAACCCTGGCCGGCGGCCTCGCCGACCTCGCCACGGAGGGCGAGACCGCGCTCTACGACAGCGTCCTCTACGCGCTCTACTACTTCGGCGGCCTGCGCGGGAAGCGCGCCCTGATCCTGCTCACCGACGGCGGCGACTCCAGCAGCGAGCACCGCTTCGAGGACGTGCTCGACTTCGCCCGCCGCACCCAGGTGGCGATCTACAGCATCGGCATCGACATCGACCCGCGCGAACTCGCGGTCCGGGGCCGCCTGAAGCAGCTCTGCAATGAGACCGGCGGCCGCTGCTTTTTCATCACCTCCGCCGGCGAACTGAAGCGCGTCTACGAGCGGATCGAGACCGAGGTCCGCTCCCAGTACCTGCTCGTGCTCGAGTCCCCCGAGGGCGAACCCGACACCTTCCGCAAGGTCGAGGTGAAACTCACCAACCCCCGGCCCAAGGGCCGCCGCGGCCTGAAGGTCCAGACCATCCCGGGGTACTTCCAGTGAGCAGAGCGTCCACCACAAAAGCCGCCGGCACGCCCGGCGCCCTCGTCCTCGCCTCCGCCTCCCCGCGCCGCCGCGAACTCCTGGAGTCCCTCGACCTCGACTTCACGGTACGCCCCGCCACCGTCGACGAAACACCCTGTCACGGCGAGCGGCCCCGCGACCTCGTGCGGCGCCTCGCCCGCGAGAAGGCCGAGACCGGGGCCCAAGACGGCGAGTGGGTCCTGGCCGCCGACACCATCGTGGTCGCCGATGGCGACGTGCTCGGCAAACCCGCCCACCGCAACGAAGCCCACAGCATGCTGGAGCGTCTCCAGGGCCGCTGGCACCTGGTGCTCACCGGCGTCGCCTTAAAGCCCCCCGGCGGCGACACCCTGCACGCCGTCGAGAGCACCCGCGTCCTGTTCGCCGAACTGACCCCCGAGCAGGTCGACTGGTACGCCGCCACCGGCGAGCCCGACGACAAGGCCGGCGCCTACGCCGTCCAGGGCTTGGGCGCCCTCTTCGTGAGCGAGATCGACGGCAACTACAGCAACGTCGTCGGTTTGCCGCTGCCGACGGTGCGGCAGTTGTTCGAAGGGGCGGGGAGCGATGTGAGGGCGTTTCGGCGGGGGTGAGCCCGTCAACACCCGCTATCAGCTCTGGCGGCGAGCCATCCGTCTTCTCCTCTTCCTATCGGTCTCGGGAAACGTCGTCGGCGCAGGCGACGTACCGCCGGAAGTACGCCGGCCGGTACCTCCTGATTCATGGCCCCAGGTTGATCGGCGTGTATGAGGATGAGTTGGCGGCCAACTACGACGGCTACCGGCAAGTGTGGCAGACGCGGACGGAAGATCACGGCTACCTGGTCCTCAAGGCCGGCGAACCCAGTTCCTGCGCCGAACTTGGCCACCTTCCCGGTATTCGCGAGCGACAACTGTGGGCCTTTCAAGCCAGCCTGATAACCTGCATCGCTTCGGCGGCGACCCCCGAATGAGCCTGAACGTACAGCCGCTCCACGTGGCCTTCACGGCCACGCCGGAGATTTTCGCGACCGACAGCCTGGGCGCCTTCGTCTACCCGTTGACGCACGAGTTGGGCGAGCGCGTGGACACGCTCCGCTACGACGAGATGCGGTTCGTGGTCTCGGTCTGGCACCCGCGGGAAGGCAAGAACATCGACCTGGACAAGGCATACCTCGAGCTGCGGGCGAACTTCGTCAAGGACGGTCACTGGACGCGGCTCGCCGAGCTGGAACCGGTGGTGTCGCCGTACCAACGGGGCGAGACGTTCGACGGCTGGATCGTCCTGCCGGTGCTCTCCGGGGGTACGGCGCTCCGGCTTCACGGCGGCGGCTTCCAGCCGCGGACGCGGGTGCAGATCCGCGCTTCGGCCTACTTCGTAGCCTGAACGGACTTGGCCGTGAGGCGTCAAGAACTCTTGGCACGCCTGGCGCAGCGGAACGAGCGCCGGATCGTGCTGCTGGTGCTCGACGGCGTCGGGGATCTGCGCACGGCGCCTCAGCCGCGGACTGCCCTGGACGAGGCCCGCACCCCGAACCTCGACCGGCTGGCGGCGCGCTCGGCGCTGGGCCGCCTGGCGCCGGCCGGAACCGGCATCACGCCGGGCAGCGGGCCGGGCCACCTGGCCCTGTTCGGGTACGAACCGACCTCGCCGGATGCGGACATCGGCCGCGGCGTGCTGGAGGCGCTCGGCCTCGGCCTGGACTTCCCGCCCGAGGTGGTCACAGCGCGCGGCAACTTCGCCACCGTCGACGATGCCGGACTGCTCCTGGACCGGCGCGCCGGCCGCATCCCGAGCGCGGAGGGCGAGCGGATCTGCGCGCTCCTCGCGCGGCGGATCGAGGCCGCCGGCGGGGTGCTCGGCGATGGCGTCCGGGTCGAGGTCCACCCGGGCGAGGCGTATCGCTTCGTGCTCCTGTTCCGGGCGCTCGACGGGACGCCGACGCTCGATCCGGGGCTGTTGGACACGGACCCGCAGCAGCTCGGCGTGGCGCCGCTGCCGCTCGAGGCGGCCGCGGGCTTAGGCGCCGCAGGCGCCGCAGGCGAGGCGGCCCGGGAAACGGCCCGCCGCATCGCGCCGGCGGTCGAGGCGCTTCAAGGGGAGCTACGGGCCGAAGAGCGCGCGAACACCTTCCTGCTCCGCGGCTTCTCGAAGCTGCCGGCGCTGCCGGGCGTGGGCGAGCTCTACCGTCTGCGCGCGGCCGCCCTGGCCGGCTATCCCCTCTACCGCGGCGTGGCGAAGGTCTGCGGCATGGAGGTGGTCGACTGCGGCAAGCCCTTCGATCAGATGCTCGACCGGCTCGAGGAGCGCTGGGCTGACTTCGACTACTTCTTCCTCCACGTCAAGGGCGCCGACATGGCCGGCGAGGACGGCGACCTCGCCGCCAAGGCGGAGGTCATCGAGACCGTGGACGGCCTGCTGCCGCGCCTGCTCGACCTGGGTCCGGACGTGCTCGCCATCACCGGCGATCATTCGACCCCGGCGCCGATGAAGGCCCACAGTTGGCACCCCGTGCCGCTTCTTGTGTGGTCGGAGCAGTGCTTCGTCGACGACTGCGCGCGCTTCAGCGAGGTCGAGGCGATCCGCGGCGCCGTGGGCACGATCCCGGCGAGCGAGTTGATGGGGCTGTTGCTCGCGAACGCCGGGAAGCTGGCGAAGTTCGGGGCCTAACGGAAGCCGCGGCGGAGTTCGTTGCGGAACGTCTGGTATTTCCGGTCGCCGTGCAGGCAGACGACGACGCGCTCCAGCTTCGTGCCGCCCTGGAGGTAGCGGTGAACCTCCGTCAGCAGGATGCGGGCGCAACGGTCGACCGGGTACCCGAACACCCCGGTGGAGATCGCCGGGATGGCGATCGTGCGCTGGCCGTTGCGATCGGCGAGGGCGAGCGACGCCCGCACCGCGGCGGCCAGTTTGCGGTCCTCGTCGCCCTCGCCCATGCGGGGACCGACGGCGTGGATCACCTGCTTCGCCTTCAGCGTGCCGGCGCCGGTCATCACCGCGGTGCCGACCGGCGTGCCGCCGATGCGGTTGCACTCGTCCTGGATCGTGGCGCCGCCCTTCTCGCGCACGGCGCCGGCGACACCGCCGCCAAGCTGCAGATCCTCGTTTGCCGAATTGACGATCGCGTCGACTTGCAGTTCAGTGATGTCGCCCTCGATCAACTCGAGCAGCGTATCGTTCATCCTGACGGCCACAACCTACTCCCAAAGCTGCCCGCCGAAGGCCGCACTGACCCGTTCGTTCTAACAGCCAGCGAGCTACGGGTTCCGGAACTGTCGAAACTGACCGATTCTAACGTACCCATGAAGATCGCGTGTCATAGTGCAGTGCCGCACTGCACCCAGCCGAACACGGACCCTCGCGGCCGGCGCACGTCAGAACAGATCGCTGTCGCCCTTCGTGTAGTAGCCCCGGCGGAGCAGCGACACGGCGTCGCCGCGGACGAAGGGCGCGAGCCCCGTCACCAGCCCCTGCGGCTCGGGGCGCCGGACCAGGCCGAGAGCGTCCAGTTCCTTCGACAACCAGCGGGGCCGGTCGCTGAACCAACCGACGATCGGGAGGCCGGGCGCCCGTATCTCGGCGAGCAGCGCGCGCAGGGCCGGCCGCTCGGCCGGATCGACCAGGGCGTCGCCCCATTCCACCCGATCAGGCAGCCGCGTCGCCGCCACCCACGCCGCCAGGCGTCCCCGCCGGTAGGCGGCGATCAACTCGGGGCCCTCGGCCGGGCAGTCGAGATAGCGCCAGCGAAGGTACTCGGCGGAGCGTTCGACCAGCAATCCGTAGCGATCGCTCACGCGCTCGAACAGGGCATCGAAGCCGGCGTCGACCTCTGAACGCTCCGTGATCCGCCGCAGATCGTAGCGGCGGCCGTGCCGGGCGCTGCGGCCGAGCCGGGCCGCGGACGGCAGTTCCCGGTAGGGCACGTCCTCCACCTGCCGCACGTCCAGGAAGCGGTTGGAGAACTTCAGGATGTTGCCGGTGTTGAAGCCGTAGTTGAACGCGATCCGGCCCTTGCAGTTCACGAGATAGAAGTGCCTCGCCGACCGCGCGAGCAAGCTGGTCGGCCCGCGGCCGACGGCGCGGGCGCTGCGGCGCGTCATCGTGTCCCCGATCTGGTGGCTGTCGGCCGGGCTCGTCGGCGGCAGGCCGTGCCAGCGCACCGGGTACGCGCAGTACTGGCAGACGAGTTCGCCGCCGGGCGAGAACGCGAGCGAGATCCGGGGACCGCCCCGCGGGTTGTCGAGGTACTTCCAGGTCCAGTGCTCCAGGCAAAGGTCGCTCCTGAAGCTGTCCCCGAACAACTCGAGAATCGCCTCCTCGTCCCCCGGCCGGTAGCTGCGGAGACGGTACCCGTCGCGGCGCGCGCGCACCACGCGGAACGGCGGCGCCGCCTCGTCGCCCGCGACCGGCGCCGGCAGACCGGCCTGCTCGGCGACCGGCCGGAAGCCCGCCTCGAGCAGATCGACGATCAGCCGGTCGTAACCGCTCGGCTCGGACTCGCAGGCGGCGGCGTCGTACGCCCACCCGATCGCCACCTCATCCGGCAGTTCCTCCGCGGCGCCGACCGACCCCGAGCCGATCACCAGGCGAAACCCCTCCGGCTGCACGGTCTCCACACGGCCCCGGCGCAGCACCGCCGCGACGGCCTGACCCAGACCGCCCTCCGGCGCCACCCCCGCATGGCGGCGTTCGAGGCAACGATGCCAGGCCGCGACCGCTGCAGCGGCTGTCTGCGCGCCGCGCTTCGCGTTCACGCCCGCGATGCTACTTCGGCCCGGCGAGATCCCGGCAGGCGCCGTCGCTGACGCGAATCCACAGCTCGGACCTGGCGCCTTGCACGACATCCGGCGGCAACTCGAAGTGGGGCTCGCCGCCACCGTCAAGGCGGCAGCCCGCAGCGGGGACACCCAGCGGCAGCGGCGTCACCTCGAGCCAGGCCTCGCCGTCCACTGGCCCGACCGGAAGCGGCGGCGGATCGGCGAAGCGCCGGGGCACGCGTTCGAGGAACCGGAGCAGCGCGGCGAACCAGGCGCCGTAGCGGCGCCGGCGGAAGCGCGCCTTCGACTGCTCGAACCACATCTGCGCGCGAGGTTCAAGCTGGGCGCTCTGGTCGTAGGCGTGAACCGCGCACGCGGCCGGGACCAGGACCGCCTTGGCGCCCAGTTCCCGCGCGCGAAGCAGCCAGTCGGTCTCCTCGAAGTAGAGGCGGAAGCCCTCGTCGAACGGTCCAACCCGCTCCCAGCACTTCCTTGTTACGGCCAGGCAGGCGCCGGTCAGCTCGAAGCAGGGCACAGGCTCCCGGGCCGACCAGAGGGCACGGGCGCGACGCCGCCACCGGCGGCGGTACCAACGGCCCCAGACCGTCGATCGCTCGGCCCAGACCGCGTCCAGCTCGGCCACGCGCGTGCGGACCTGCTGGGACGGCAGCATCAGCCGGCCGGCGCGATCCCAGAACAGGCGCGGGGCCGCGATGTCGGCTTCGTCGAGAGCGTCGACGAGCGCCCACAGGCACCCCGGCTCCACCACGACATCCGCGTTCATCAGCAGCACGACATCGCCCGCCGGCCAGCGGGCGCCGAGATTGATCCCGCCCGCGTAGCCCAGGTTCAAGGGCGGCTCGAGGATCGACGCCTTCACACGCGCCATGTCGAGGCGCTCCGCCGGCCCGCCCGACCGGGCGCCGTTGTCCACCACGATGACGTGAAGCTCGAAGCCCGAAGCTCGCGCGTCCCTGTGGAGCGCCTCGACGGCCGCCTCGAGGAGGTCCGGCGTGCGGTAGTGCACGACAACGGCCGTGATGCCCGGGTGCGGCCTCATATCTCGTCCGCGAGACCATCCTTCAGCCGGGCGAACAGCGCCCCGCCCAGGACCAGGGCCGCGGCGGCGCAGGCGAACAGCGGAACCAGGCTGACCCCGACCTTCCCGCCGAGGAAAGCGGCGCGGTAGAGGCAGACCAGGCCGGTCAGCGGGTTCAACTCCAGCAATTCCCCGAGGGTCGGATCATCCGCGACGCGCTGAAAGGAGTACACGATCGGCGTCACCCAGAACCAGGTGTTGAGCGCCAGACCCACCGCCTGCACCGTGTCGCGAAAGTAGACGTTCACCGCGGCCAGCCCCAGACCGAGGCCGAAGGTCAGTGCAAGTTGCAGTGGGAGGGCAACGAGCAGCAGCGGCAGGCTCGAGACGGAGAGCTCGCCGACCAGCGCCAGCACCACGACGAACGCCACGCCGCCTACTGCGGCATGCAGCGCAGCGCCGATCACCAGGGACGCCACCAGCAGCTCCCCCGGCAAGCGCATCTTCTTGACCAGGTCCGCGTTGGCAGTGATCGCCGAAGCCGAGCCGGAGAGCCCTTCGTGTACCGCGATCCAGGGCAGCAGGCCGCAGAACAGGAAGATGCCGAAGTTGTCTGTCTGCTCTCCATCGAGCCGAAACTGGAGCACACGGGAAAATACGAACGTGAACAGCAGGAGCTGCCACAGCGGGTTGAGCAGCGACCACACGAGACCCAGTGCCGACCCCGCGTAACGCGACCGGAGGTTCCGCACCACGAGCTCTCGCAGCAGGAACAGCGACTGCCGAAAGCGGCGCTGTCGGTGGGAGCCTGGATCCTGTTCGTTCGCCAACTGCACAACCTCAACATGCCGCCGCGCGGCGCCACCCGAAGGATACGACGGCCAAGACCTTGCGAGACGCCTGACGGCGCGGATCGTCAGGGAACCGTCATCCCCGGAACAGATAGTGGGGGAGCCGGTCCCACTCGCCGCCGCCACCCGGTGAACCCCGAGAAGCCAAACCGGAGTTCTGTGACCTGCAGGTCTGCGTGGAAACAGCGCTTCTACAGACTAAGACGGAAAACCGTCCCAGTTCTTATATCCCTTCTGGAGGCCGTTTGTTTCCAGCGATTGGGGGGGGATGCCCGCGCGACCCTTACCCGTCGACCGGGAACGGGTTCTCCGGCACCAGCTCCGCGGCCGCGCTCGCCGCCTGGTCGTCCGGGCACGTGACCTCCACCGTCGCCTCGAGGCCGTCCGGCCCAAGGCTCGGAATGACTTCCTCCACCTCGGCGACCGCAACGGTCACGATCTGCTCGTTCAGGCGATCCGGGTCGTTGTTGGCGGCCAGACAGCGGTCGTCGTCGGCGCCGACCGTCAGGGTCCACTGGAGCACCCCCGGCATGCCCTGCGCGGGCGCCTCGCCCGTCCGGCTCTCGAGCGTCACCGTCAGGACGCTGCTGTGGTACTCGGCAAGCGCCGTCGCATAGACCTGGCCGGTGGTGATGAAGTTCGCTCCCAGCAGCCTCACCGTGACTTCCTTGGGCGCGCCGGCGCCCGTCGGCCGGATAACCCGCGAGGGGCTGGCGGCAAGCGACCAGCCGGCCGCCGAACCCAGATGGCAATCCGTGGCGGTGGCCTCTCCCACCTCACCGCTGCACCCGGGAAGCGGCTTCTCCGGAATGATGTGGGGAATGATCCCGACCCGCCCGGTCGGCCTGTGCTTGACGAAGGTTGCGGCGCCGTCTTCCACGGTACTGAGCGTCAAGCCGCCCGGATCGGTCGGCACGACCTGCGCGTTGCCGAGGATCCGCTTCGGGATCAGGGCCGAGACGGCAGAGTTCGTCTGGTCGTTGATCCAGTACCACCCGCCGTCCTTCAGGCCCCTTATCTCGAGCGTACCGCCGTCCTGGGCCAGGCACGCGAAGCCGTTCGCCGTCGTCAGCGCCTGGCGCACGATCCCCTTGCTGTCGGGCACAACGGCGCCCGAAATCGTCACGTTGCCACAGACGACGAAGAAGCCGACCTCGCTCTCATCCACGTCCGCCGTGTCCCCGTCGTCCTCGTTGGCCGCTTCGCCCACGAAGCCGCCGTTGCCGACGTAGTACGGCGCAATGTGACAGGTCTCCTCCGGGCAGTCGACCGAGACCTGGCCGAAGAGCAGTGCGGGGACGGCGCCGAGCAAGAGTGCGACAGGGATGGTGTGTTTCAAGGCGTTCTCCTTCCGGGGCCGACGGCCACCGAGACGGGCCTGGACTGGGACAAGGTATAGCTTCTCTGCTATATCACATGTGCGGCGGACACTTGGTCGGGCCACCCACACGGGGTGCAGGCACTGGGTGGGCCGGCGTCCCCGCCGGCCTCCGGGCGCCGCCGCGAAGCGTCGTGCGCGAGTTACTCCCGGCCCCGGTTGGCCACAGCCCTCGGCGGACACACGACCGTGAGCCGCGTCATCGCGGACACGCCCTCGTCGTTCGTGGCAACCGCCGGATGAACGTTGTTCGTGCTGGTGTTCGTGCTGGCGACGACATCGGCCATGGCCGTGTACTGCGTGCCCGTGGCCGGACAGTAGCCTGCGGACGGCGAGATCGTGATCTCGGCCTGACCGTCGTTGTCGCTGTCGGCGATCGCTACGCCCGCATCCGCAAGATCCGGTCCGGGAGCAGCACCGGCGAGGGGCGCCGTCCAAGTCGCCTGGAGCCAGTTGTCCTCACCCTTGCCGACCCAGCCGATTGCCGGAGCAATCGGATCGGCCGCCGAGTAGCTGCCGGTCTCGTTGACCCAGAGATCGGCCAAGACGGTGATGTCCCGACCGCCGACAGCACGCTCTCGGGTCACCCTGCGACTCGTGAGATGCACGTGGCCGCCGTACTGGCCCCGGCCCAACAGCCGGATTTTGGCGCCGCCGTCGCCGAGCAGGCAATTGGAAGACGCCTGACTGCTGTACGACTCGGTACGGGTGCTGTACCTGGGCCCGCAGATCGCGGGCCGATCCTCGAGCGGCGCCGGCAGGATGGTCGACAGGATGCCGACACGGCCGGTGCTCGCCTGCTTGACGAAGACGGCGCCCTTGACCTGGGTCAGGACGATGTCATCCGAGCCGGGATCGGTCGGCTGGGTGGGCGTGTTGTCAAGGACATCCTCGCGGAGCAGGGCGCCGACGGCCGAGTTCATGTCGTCCGTGATCCAGTACCAGCCGCCGTCCTCCAGGCCGCCAATCTCGAGGGCGCCGCCTGCCCGATCGCACGCGAGGCCGTTGCGATGAGTGAACAACTGCGTGGCCGTGCCGCCGGCGATCTGGGCTTCCCCGGTGGTGGTGACGCCGCCACAGGAGGCAACGAAGATGACCTCGTCGACTCCGTCGGCGACGGTTCCGATGAAACCGCCCACGCCCCTGAAGTAGGGAACGACCTGATCGCAGTCGGGGCAACTGACGTCCTGGGCGAACGCCGTTGCCGGAATCGCGCAGAGCATGAGCGCGATCGTGAGGTGCTTCATCTACTCCGGTCTCCTCCAAGGGGGCTCTGGCCGCAGTCGGTGAAACCCTACGGGAAACGCCACTGCAGGTCCAGCGGTTGCGCATCAGGCTCCTGGCCGCCTGACCGCGGCAGCCGGCCGGCGCACCAAGGTGGCGGACGCCAAACGAAGAAAGCGGCAACCTCCGCGCCGGGCCTGAACCCGACGCGGAGGCGCCGCTTTGAAGTCGTCCCCTCTACCTGAAGGGCTCGTGCGAGCCCTCAGGCCGGGAGATCGGCTGTTCCCTTACTTGTCGGTCGGGAACGGGTTTTCCGGAACCAGCTCCTGGCCCTGGTTGGCCGCCGCCCTCGGCGGACACGTGACCGTGAGCTGGATGGCGCTATGCGCGCCGCCCAAGGTTCTGACCGTCGCGAGAGCCGGATGCAGGTTGTCCGCGTCTCCGCCCGTCGTCCCGATCGCATCTCCTTGAGCGGTCTCGGCATCGTCAGCCCAAGCGAAAATGTTCACCGTCGCCGTGTACTGCGTGCCCCTGGCCGGGCAGTAGGTGGGGGACGGCGTGATGGTGATCTCAGCCTGACCGTCGGTCGCAGGATCGGCGTCGAGGATCGTGACGCCCGCGCCTTCGGTATTGGCGCCGGGGGCAGCACCGGCAAGACGCATAGTCCAACCCACATCGGTGAGCCAGTTCGGGTTGCCGGCCTCCGTCCCGATCCAGCCCTTGGCCGGAGTAGCCGGGTCAGCCGTCGAGTAGCTGCCGCTCTCGTCGACCCAGAGGTCGGCCCTGACGACTATGTCACCGCCATTCGCATTGTTTCGGGTCACCGTGCCGCTCGTGAGATGCACGTTGCCACCGTAGGTGCCCCGGCCCGTCAGCCGGATCTTCGATCCGCCGCCGCCGAGCATGCAACTGGAAGTCGCCTGTAGGCTGAACGGAAACGGAAAAGCCGGGTGTCGCCGTGGCCCGCAGATCGCGGCCGCGGCCATCGGCGGTTCCGGCAGGATGTTCGGCAGGATGCCGACCCGGCCGGTAGCCGTTTCCTTGACGAACACGGCGCCTGAGCCGGCCGTCATGGTGACGCCGGCGCCGGCGCCGGTCAGCATGGTCGTCTCGTTATCGAGAACGTCCATGTCGACCAGGGAACCAACGGCCGAGTTCATGTCGTCCGTGACCCAGAACCAACCCCCATCCATCACGGGGCCGAGTTCGAAGGTGCCTTCGTCCGCAGCGCAGGCGAGGTCTCCCTCGAACAACGTGGAAACGAAACCGCCGTCACCGGCCGCGAGTTCACCGGTCCGGGTGACGCCGCCGCAGGAGGCGACGTAGGTCACCATCTCGGTGTCCTCAGTCGCCGTTGCGATGAGTCCGCCGGCGCCCTTGTAGTAGGACACCGCATGGGTGCAGTCCTCGCAACTGACGGTCTGGCCGAACGCCATTGCAGGAATCGCGCAGAGTACCAGCGCGATGGTGATGTGCTTCATCAGCTTCATCAGTTTGTTTTCTCCTTGAGCGGCCTTGAGCCGCCGTTCGTTTGCCGGGCTGGCCGTTTGCCGGCCCGGTTGTTCTTTCGATCCGAAGATCAGGCCATCGGCGATGCGGATTTTCCGCGCTGCCATGGCCGCTGACGTTTCTCTCTGGACGATCAGACCCCGGCTGAACCGAGCTACCGACCGTCACGCGCTGATGCTGCGCATCACCTCCCGATAAAAGACTTCAAGGCCGTCTGTCCAATCGTAGGTGGAACCCTAGCCGAAACAGCCGAATAGATCCAGTGGCCCTACACGTCGAAGAACGTCGGGGCGCGGGCGGATCGAAAAGGCCTTCCTGCCGATTCAGTTCGTCCGAGGCTCGACACTATAGGGCCTTCGGGGGGCTACGTCAAGGGGCGGGAGTGTGAGAGTCAAATTGTTGAGGGGATTGGGGTTAGGGGTCCGCTGGCGGGGGTGTGGCGCAGCCGGTCGTCACGGCGGTATGTCCCAGGCGAACTCTCCGGGGTACTCCTCGCCCGGCGCCGGCGGCGCCACGCGGACCAGGTCGCGCTCCAGGGCCGGAAGCAAGGTGCGGCCGGCGGTTCCGTAGCAGTAGGCGCTGGTTTCCCGGGCCTCCAGGCGCCGAATGGCGGAGAAGTGGACGCGTTCGCCGGTCACCAGGGGCCAGCCGTCCTCGTCGCGTTCGCCGACCGGCCGGTCGTAGCGGCCCCAGAGGCGGTAGACCAGGGACATCGAGTCGCCCCGCGGGCCGAGTTCGTCGGGCGCCAAGCCGGCGCGGACAAGATGGGGCCAGAGGGCGAGGCCGGCGGCGTGGGCCCTGGCCCACATCCAGAGCAGCGCGCAGTCGGAGAGCGCGGTGTTCGGACGCCCGCCGCCGACATCGCTGTGAACGCCCGGGAACCAGAGCTGCTCCACGTTCTGGCCCGGCGCCGGCCGGTTCGTCCACAGGGTCGGAGCAAAGGGGCGGCGGCCCTCGTCGATCGCCACCGCGTGGCAGGCATTCCGGATGTGGCGGTCGAGCCGCACGTCGTGGAAGCGGTGGCGGCGGGCGCCGATCCAGTTCAGCCAGGTCACCGGCACGCCGAGGGCGCCGACCGTGTCCCAGACGCCGATGAAGTGGACCTCGCACGGTGGCCCGGCGGCGGCCGGCCCCAGGCGGCCGGCGGCGCCGCGGGTCACGGCGAAGGTCTCCATGTGGCGCGCGGCGCGTTCGCTGCGGCCGGCGCCGGGCCGCAGGCGATAGATCGTCATGCCCTGGAGCGCGACATCCGCCACCCGGAGGCCGGCGGCGGCGCAGCGCTCCGGGTCGGGAACGCCGCAGAGGCCGAGCAGCCCGGCCAGGCTGCGCGCCGTGTAGGCCCCGCGGCTGTAGCCGAACAGGAAGAGCCGGTCGCCGGGGCGGTAGTTCCCGCTCAGCCAGACGTAGGCCAGCTCCACGTTGCGAGCGAGGCCCAGCCCCACCACCCCGCCCCGCACCCGGTCGAAGCGCCCGGTGCCGACGCCCCGGTCGTAGTAGCGAAGCTGGGGTATGCCCGCCGCCGTCCGCGGCAGCAGCGCCTGGCTCGTCTTGACGACATTCGTGGGCGACGCACTGTCGTCGCTGTTCCAGGTGCCGTCGAAGCAGAGTGCGATATTGCGCGGGCCGGCCAAGTGGTGACTTGGAGTCAGGCGGGGCACCGGGAGAGTAGCGGTCGCGGCGGGGCGCCGCAATGGGCAAGGATGTTTGACGGTGGGGTCGGGGGGGCTCGGCTCGTGCGGCGGCCAAACGTATGATCGCCTTCAGGTGAATGCAGTCCCGGCAGCGCTGATCGGCATCCTCCTGTCGTCCGTTGCCGTCGGACTCGCACAGGAGGAGGGGACAACCGCGCAGAATCCCCAGATCGTCTTCTCGATGATGCGGGACGTTGTGGGCGAGGCGAAGTCACCGCGCCGAGTCCGTCTGGAAGGGGCCGTCGATTCGGCGGACCTGCACGGGTGCCACGATCCGGCGGCCATCGAGTGGCAACCGCTTGCGGGATTCACAGCGGAGCGAGCTGCCGTTTTCAGACGACGGAGCCCCCGCCTGGTGCGGATGTTCGACTTGAACACGGGCGCGTCCAGGTACGGCCTGCGCCTTCCGAGCAGCCGGCTCGGATTCGTGCAAGGCGGCGACGGCGGCGCCCGCGTGACGAGCCGCGTCACGGTCATCGCCGGTGGGTCGGAGCAACCCGTACCCGGTGCGCAGGTGCTCTTCCTGGCCGATCAGGGCCGTGTCGAGCCACTGCTGTGTCTCCTGGACACGAACTCCGATGGGATGGCGGTTCTGCCTCTTGCCCGGCGTGTCTTCGCAACGGTCGTGGCCGCCGAAGGGTTCGTGGGGGGCGTCGTCGCTCCCGACGGCTCAGGAACCGTGCGGCTGAGACGCTCACGGACCATCAGCGGCCGCGTCGAAGCCGTCAAGCTATGGGTGGGCTACGACCTCCTGGCCGCGGTACCTGAGAGGAAACCCGACGGCGAGGACGAGGACATCGTGGCGGCCGCGATGGTGGGGCCGGACGGGGAGTTCGAGTTGCACGGCGTTCCCACTTCGACTTCGAGGCTCCTCCTGGCCATGTTCCGCACGGGATCCCTGATCGGAACGAAGATGTACGCCCTTTCGGACTCCCCCGCCGTCGTCCCGGTCGACGGCGCGTCCGTCACCTTCACCTCAGCGGATCCCGACCCGCAGATGGAACTTCGTTTCCTCAGGCTGCCGAACGGGACGAGAGTCCGGGACTACGCCCTGGGCCGGATGGCTCGGCCGCCACTCAAGCAGGAGGAGTCCCGCTTTTCGCGCGAACGACTGCCGTCCGGCTGGTACGAGATCCGGGCGGACGGCGACACACTCGCCGAGTTCTTCCTGGACCCGGACGAGGCCCTCGATCTCGGCGTACTGGGAGCGGCCGAGAAGTTCACCTTGGAGGTCCGAGGACTGGATGGCCGGAGCGGCGATGTCTGGTGGTCCAGGGATCTGTGCTTCGACGGCGAACTCGACGGCACGAGCACACACACCGCCGTCGGCCCGCAGCAACCCGCGACCCTTTGGATTCCCGAGGGATGCAAGCGCATCTGGGGCCAGGTTCAGGCGCCCGGCATGGTCTCGGACAGCTTCGACTGGCGCCGGGGTGAACCGCTTGAAGCGGTCGTCACGCTGCGGCCGGGATTCTCGATCGCCGGTACCGTGTGGGCGCCGGACGGGCAGCCGTTCGAGAACGCGTGGGTGGACGCGTTCGAGGAGTTCAGTCTCGCGAGCAGCCGCGATGGCCGGTTTCCTGTGCCGGCTGCGATCGACGCGGCCGACGAAGAAGGCCGCTTCGAGCTCACCGTCGGCCGTGAGACTTCCTTCTTCGTGAGGGCGATGTATTCAAGCTACTTCGCCCCCGTCCACCACGTCGATCTGTCGGCTGGCTCGACACCGCCTCTCGATATCGAGATGCGGGAGGGCGCCGCGGTGTCCGGCGTCGTCCGGAACCTGAGCGGCCGGCCGGTAGAAGGCGCCACGGTTCACTGGTGCTACCTCGGCCGCGAAGAGATCGTGTTGCCGAGCACCTTCGCGCGCGTCGAGGGCTGCAAGAAGCAAAGGCCGGAGTGGCGCGATCGGGCCGAGCTGGCTCTTTGGAACCTGGAGGGCGGTCAGACGATCCAAACCGACGCTGCCGGTGCGTTCCGAGCCGAGCAGACGAACGTGCGGACCGCGGCCCTGTTTACCGCTCTGCCGCCAGGCGAAGTCGAGTTCACCGTCCGCCCCTGGGCAGGGTTGGCGGAGTCGAGCATTCACACGCTCGAGCCGGGCGACAACAAGATCGAGATCACGCTGCGGGACGGGAACACGATCGAGGGGGAGATCCTCGGCCTGCCAGAGGGAAGCCACACGGCGGAGGTTCACCTGGCAACGGGAACGGAGCCGGATGTGTGGACGCGCTGGGCTTCGAAGACGGCGGCGGCGGTACAGGGCGCCTTCCTGTTCGAGAACCTCCCGGGCGGCCGCAGGCCCTTCCACCTGTACGCGACATCGCCCGGGTATCAGTCGCTGGAGCGGCAGGTCGTCCTGCAAGAGGGGGAGGGCACACGTACGGTCTCACTGGAGCTGGTGCCGAACAGTTCCGTGATCGAGGGTTCGATCGACCCGTTCGAACTTGGCTCCGAGCCGCGTTTGACAGCGATCTCACGGACCGCGGAAAAGCGAACCGTAGACGTAGGAGCCGGGAGTGCGTTCGCGTTCACGGAGCTTCCCGTCGGCGAGTGGCGACTGGTGCTGAACCACGGCGTACCGAGCGGCCGCGAGGAGATCACCCTCCGTAGTCGTATCGCTCTTGCGCGCGAAGACGCCCGCGAGCGCATCGACATCGACCTGGGCTCGCTGCCCACGCTCCACTTCGTCGGCAACCAGCCCGGGGGTGTGCTGCGGATCCACAGCACCAGCGAACTCGACTACGTGTTCGGGCCGGTGGCCACCGTACCCGTCGGCGAAACGGGTCAGGCCACGATTCACGCTCCCGCCCCCGGGGAGTACAGAGTCAGCTACGTGACCCGTCCCGACCCGGACGGGAGCGCCGAGTCGTACGGGTTGTACCTCCAGCGGCTCGAAGGCATCCAGACCTTCCACGTCGCCGAGTTCACGAGCGACGACTACTGAGTTCCGAACTCGCCGCTGTGCGGCGTCGGCGCCGGCCAGAAGGCCGGTGCACCTAGTGGGCGACGTAGCCGGCGGCCTCAGCCCATCTTGAACAGGTTCTGCATCTGCATTGCCAGGCCCATGTCGCCGGCGATGCGCAGGCGGCCGCTCATGAACGCCGTCATGCCGTCCAGGCTGCCGGCGGTGAGCTCGACGTAGTCGGCCGCTTCCATCGACACGGTCATCGTCGGCGCGTCGTGGGCGCCCTCGCCGACGGTGCAGGCGCCGTCCTTGATCGCGCAGTGCCAGACGCCGCCGCCATCGCCCGAGAGGTCCAACTGGATCACGACGTCGAGACCGGCGGCGGCTTCCGGGTCGAGACGGCCAGGCATGTGCGCGAAGATGTCGCTGATGGCGGCGGCGGTATCGGTCATGGGCTGAGCTCTCCTGCGGTAGGGGTGTGGCGGCACGGGAACGGGTCGGAGAGCCTATCCGGGGAGGCGATCGGCACTGGGTACGCCGACCACAGGCCGGCGTCGCAAACCTACTCGCCTACGGCCACCAACTCAGCCCCGTCAGCCACTAGTGGCAGGAAGTCTGGAGCGGTCATCGGCTCATGGTTCCGCCACTTCCCGGCCATTTCGATCAACACACGTTGCCTCGAAGGGGCCGGTTGGGGGTTCACGCGCACGACACTCGCGCGGTACTCGCTAGGAGCTTCCGCAACCGCTGACGTCAGGTCGAGAACCAGGTATCGCGGCGCCCAACCCAACACCAGATAGTCGCTGGTCTGCACTTGCACGGCGATCCCGGTGACGGGGTTGGTCAGCTCCAAGGCAATGGTCAGTTTCTCGCCGGGCTTGAGAGCCTCGAGACGATCTTCGGCAGCGCCTGACACATAGCGCCAACCATGAAGAAAGAACCGACAAGAAAAGGAGCCGTCCGGTCTCTTGTCGATCTTCGGAAACACTTCATAAGCATCTGTCGCGCGGCGTCCTCCATTGACGGAGAGAATCTCAATGGGATCCGCGGTGCTCTCGGGAAATCCCAAGTTTCGAATATAAGACTCGAAGTCCGGCCGGCGTGGCGTCAGCACCCGGTTCTTGAACAGCGCCCAAAGCCTGTCAGCTTCGTAGTCCTCGGTCAGGTTAGGGAATTCCGTGATCAACGGGAATCCCCGTTCCCTCTTCGCGCGCTCAGCGCCGGCCGTGTACCGGAACCGATACCTGGAGCGTTGGACATCCGCATCGAGTCGTCCTACCGGAAACCACTCCCTGCTCACCTCTTTGTCCTGCCACGCAATAAACAGTGTCGTTTCGCTCATACGTCGATCCTCCGAAGCTCCTCGATACTATGCTCCATGAGCCTGCTGGCAAAGTCCCGTGCTGGCCCGCTCATCCAGTCTTTCGGGACTCGCTCGACCAGTTCCCGGATCGTCCCTTCGCCGACGGGCTCGAGGCGCTTTAACGCAGGCAGGACGATAGCAGGCTCCAGGACAGCGGCACGACGGAAGAGTTCCAACGGGCTCGGAGCATGGGTGTCTTCCTCCGACCAGTAGACACCACCTCGCCCTCGGCGGACGTAGGCGCCAACCTGAGCCTCCTCTAGTCGGATTCTCCGTAGTCTGTCGCCCAACTCCCTTCCAAGGGAGGATCCATGGTCGAAGGATGGTGCAAGTCCCACGATGGGGTGGTCTTGCCCTGGTCGCTCCCCGCCAAGCGGCTCAGAAGGCCGAGGCAGTCCCAGATGTTCGCCAGCGTATGCCGCTTGTAACGAAATCCCGCGCATGGATTGTAGGACCTTAGTGCTCGGATCGCGATACCAGAACTTCCTCTTGGTTCCCATGCCCTCCTCGTCCAGCACCCAAGCGGGTCGAATGGTCACCACGGGATAGGGGTCAGCCATTGTCTTCCACGACGACTCGCCGCGCGGCGGTACCCTGGCAACCCAGCAGCGCCACCGGCTCCACCCCGCCGGCGGGCTCGAAGCCGAGGACCTGGCCGTAGAAGCTGAGTTCGGCTTCGAGGGCGCGGACGATGTTCTCGGCGCGGCGGAAGCCGTGCTGCTCGCCCGCGAACAGGAGGTAGGCGACGGGGACGCCCTTGGCGCGCAGGGCCTCGACCATCGACTCGGCCTGGTTCGGCGGCACGATCCGGTCTTCCGCGCCCTGGAAGAAGATGACCGGGCAGGAGAAGCCGTCGCGGGTGCTGAGCGGCGAGCGCTCTTCGTAGAGGTCGCTCCGCTCAGGGTACGGGCCGACCAGGCGGTCGAGGTAGCGCGACTCGAACTTGTGGGTGTCGCGGGCGAGGGCCGCGAGGTCGGCGACGCCGTAGTGGCTGGCGCCGGCGGCGAAGGTGTCCCGGAACGCGAGCGCGGCGAGGGTGGTGTAGCCGCCGGCGCTGCCGCCGCGGATCACGAGTTGGCGCTCGTCGACCTCGCCGCGGGCGGCTAGCGCCTCGGTGGCGGCGGCGCAGTCCTCGACGTCGACGATCCCCCAGCGGTCGCGCAGGGACTCGCGGTAGGCGCGGCCGTGGCCGGTGCTGCCGCCGTAGTTCACGTCGACCACCGCGAAGCCGCGCGAGGTCCAGTACTGCACGCCGGTGTCGTAGACGTGCTCGGCGGCGGAGGTGGGACCGCCGTGGCTCTTGACGATGAGGGGCGGCTTGGCGCCGAGCGGGGCTTGCTCGTCGTCGTTCTTCGGCGGGTAGAAGAAGGCGAAGGCGCGGCGGCCGGCGGCGGACGGGAAGTCGATCGGCCGGCCGGCCGAGAGGTAGCGGGGGTCCGGGGCCGGGCCGGTGGTGGCGAGGACTTCGAGTTCGGGGGCTTCGGGGTTGGTGGCCCCGGCGGCGGAGTCGGCGGCGCCGCCCGGCAGGCGGAGCCGGACAAGCTCGGCGTGCCGGTCCGGGGCGGCGCCGAGGAAGACGGCGGCGTTAGTGGGTGCGGCGCCTGCCCGCAGCCAGGAGATCGAGGTGTAGGGCGCCGGAATCGGAAGGGGTTGCGGTGGAGCGGCGGCGGTGGCGGCGGCGGCGACGGGCCCGGTCGCGGCGGCGGGCAGGAAGAGGACGCTCCACACGCCCTCGTCGCAGCAGGCGGCGACGATGCCCGTCGCGGTGTGGGCGTAGGTCGACATGCCGAAGAGCCAGGGCGGGATGCCGAACTCGGCGTCGCGTGGGCAGAGGGGGTGGATTCGGGGCGTGGCGGGGCTGTCGAGGCGGTACAGGTTCCACCAGCCGCTGCGGTCGGAGACGAAGGTGAGCCGGCCGTGGGCGTCGAAGCTGGGTTGCTGGACTGCCTCGGGCGCGGCGGCGTCGCCGCCGGCGACGAGGCGTGGGGCGACCGGCAGCCCGCTCTCGTCGAGGTCGGCGAGCCGGAGCTCGGTGGCGTCCCAGGGCATGTCGGGGTGGTTCCAGCTCAGCCAGGCGAGCTTCGAGCCGTCGGGCGAGAGCCGGGGACTGCTGTAGAAATCGGCGCCCGAGACGAGTTCGGTGGGCGGCTGCGGATCGGTGGACCGGTCGGGCGCGGGCGAGTCGGGCGCAGGCGCGGCCGCGGGTAGAGGAATCGCGACCAGGGCGGCGATCTCCTCGCCGCCCGCGGGGTCGGGACGCTCCTGGACGGCGATCAGGCGCCGGCGGTGCGGGTCGGGGGTGAGGTCGGCGTAGTGAGCGCCGTCGGCCGGAGTGAGGGGGATCGGCGGCCCGGCGCCGGCGAGGTAGACGCGCTGGTCCTGGAAGTTGACGAAGGCGTGGGCGGCTGGGGCGGCGGCCAGCAGGCAGAAGGCGCCGCCGCCGTACTCGTGGACGCGGCTGCGGACGTCGTAGCCGGCCGGCGTCAGTGTTTCGGTGGCGCCGTTCGGCCGGCGGCAGACGAGCACGTTGCGCCCGCCTTCGTCGGGGCGCCGCTCGATCCAGCAGACGCAGTCGCCGGCCGCGGCGATGTCGTCGATGCGGCGTGCCCCCTCGGCGACGCCGCGGGCCGAGATCGGCGACGTCCAGGCGCCGTAGGGGGTCGGCTCGCGGTGGCTCGGCCCCACTACTTCGGGCCGATGGCCCCGCTCGAGGACAGGATCGCGCCGGTGAGCGGGTCGTAGACGGCGATGACGAAGGTGTGCTCCCGGCGGCGGAGTTGGAGGGAGGTCTGGTAGGTGAAGTACTGGCCCGGCTGCGGTTTCTGGTTGCCGGCGATGCGGATCTTCTCCACCGGCGTTTCCGAGCGGCTGCCGTTCTCGTCCATCACCGTGACGCGGAACTCCAGCTCGTTCTGCCACACGCCGGCTACCGGAAGGAGCGCCACTTCGTCGAGCGGGATGGCGACCTCGACCGGCACAAGCATCTTCCCGCGTCCCCCGCGCTCCGGTTTGCCGAAGCGCACGCCGAGCGGTTTGGCGCTGGGCGGATTGCCGAACAGCAGCGAGCCCTCGACCATCATCGTGACCTCGGCGCCGCGCGACATGTCCACATAGCCCTCGCGCGAGCGCACCCTGTACTCCGGATAACCCACCAGCCGCACGTCGATGTCGTGGACCTCGTCGTCCTCGCGCCGCTGCGGCTCGAAGCCGAGCCAGTAGTAGGAGCGGGTGTCCGCCACCACGTCGGCCAGCGCCGTGTCGCGTCGAGAGTTGATCATCGGCACGCCGCCGGTTGCGTGGGCCAGCAGTTGGAGGGTGCTGTGCTGGAGCAGCTCCCGTTCCTGGAACGCGCCGGCGCCCCGGGACGGGTCGCCCGCTGAGTTGCCGTTGATTCCCGCCGACGCATCCAGGGAGAACTGCGGGCGGAATCCCGGCACGTCGACCGGGTAGAGGGTGTAGCCGATCAGGTTTGCGGCGGAGACGAGGGGGCCGTAGAGGTCGTCCTGGCTCATGAGCCGGGAGTCGGACGAGGCGCCGAGGCTCGCGGCGACTATGCCGCGATCGGCGATCGTGTAGAGCGCCGGCGATTCGGGCCAGCCGCCCGCAAGCAGGAGCATCACCTTGCGCCCCGGGCGGTTGGCGAAGCTGCGCAGGGTCGCCACGGCCGCCAGCACCGAGCGCTCCAACTGGCTCTCCAGGTTCGTCGCGTAGCGCAGCTCGGTGCCGCGCAGGCTGTTGCGCAGCACGTCCTCGGGCAGTTGGACGCCGCCCTCCTCGGCGAACCGGTTGGCGATCGCACGCAGGTTCGCCTGTTCAGTCCGTTCCTGGTCACTCGTGCGCAGCTCGCCCATGCGCATCAGGCCGAACGTCTTGCGCCGGCGGGCCTCGCGCAGCGCGTCCGACAACTGGCTCGGCGAGTTGGTCCAGGTGGTGAGCATGGCGACCGACTTGCCGTCGAAGGCGACGGCCGCCACCCGGTCGGCCGGCCCAAGCTGCGTCAGATCGTTCTCCAGGCGGTCGAGCACCCGGTCCCGGTCCCGGCCGATGGAGAAGAAGTCGTCGATGAAGAGGAGGAAGCTCGTGCCCACCGGCGCGTTCGGGTCCAGGTTCGGCACGCCGGCGATGTCGGCGCCCGCCGTCTCCCTGGCCAGACCCTCCTCGATCTCCGTGAAGTAGTTGATCGGCGTCGGCTCGCCGTCGACCAGGAGTTCGAAGTCCGACGCCTTCAAACCGTGGATGCGGTTGCCCTGCTTGTCCGTGACCACGACCTCGATGTTCACGACCCGGACGTCGATCACCTCCGAGAACACAGCCGGGAGGTCCTCCTGCTGGGCTGGGACCGGGGCCGCGGCCGCAAGCAGCACCAGCGCAGCGAGAATCCAGGGCACGTCGAACGTTCGTCGGAGCTTCGTCATGGTTTCGGTTTCCACCTTGGTTGCGTCGTCAGCGGGGCATCAGCGGGGCAGAAGACTATACGGACACGGCCTTCGCCGGTGGCAAGGCCCGCTCGGGAGAACGCCGCCGGGGGTGGCTCCATTCCGTCTCGGGGGGTGGTCGGGGGTGGTCTGCAATCCTCGACTGCAACTGGAGCCTCGTGCCAACATCGGCACATGAAGGCCGGCGACATCATCTCGCGGTTCCGGGTCCACGGTGCGCTTCCCGGCCTGCCGGGCGAGCTGCCGTTGCCGCTGTACCGCGCCCAGGACATCGGCGCCCGGTCGTGGGTGCTGGTTCAGCGCTTCCCCGAGGATGCGCCGCACGCGGAGGTGGAAGCCGCCGCGGAACGCGCGGAGGCGCTGGCCGCGGCCAAGGGTGAAGGGGAACCGGGCTTCCCGCGCCTGGTCGATCGGTCGTTCGATCCGCCGGCGCTCCTCGCCTGGTCCCTGGGCGGAGGCGAGACGATCCGCCAGCGACTCCAGCGCTCTCCGCTCAGCCCCGAGCAGGCCGCCGACATCGGCCTGGCGCTCGCCCGTGCACTGCGCGATGTGCACCGGGCCGGCGTGGTTCACGGCGGCCTGCGTCCGGCGAACGTCCACCTGCAGGACGGCGGCAGGGTCGGCCTGCTGGCGCCGTCGAGCCTGGGGCCGGTGACGCTGGCGGTGGCCAGCGAAGCCGCCGAATCGCCGAGCCTGTGGACCGCGGCTTACCTTTCGCCCGAGCAGATCGACGGGGCGGAGGCGGCGATCACCGGCTCCCCGGCGCAGTTCACGACCGCGGACGACGTGTGGACGTTGGGCGTGGTGCTCTATGAACTTGCCACGGGGGAATTACCCTTCCTTGCCAACACCTACGCCGCGATGAGACGCGCCGTCGCCGTCCAGCCCGTGGACCTGGCCGCCACCCTTCCGGGCAGCGCGCCCGAGGCCTTCGAGGCGGTGTTCGCTGCCGCCCTAGACCGGGACGCGGACCGTCGCCGGGCCGCACTGGACGACGTGATCGGCCGGCTGCGCCAGGTCAAGGACGAGCTTTTCCCGCGCGTTCGGCCGGCGGTCGACAGCGTGGCCCGTACGCACACACGCAAGACGGCCGCCGCCACCGATCGTTCCGCCGCCAGCCCGGCCGAGCCCGAGTGGCAATCCGCGATCTCGCGGATCAGCGACAAACGCCGCCGCCTCGCCCGCGAGCGCGCGGCCCCGGCACTGTGGCGCGTGCTGACCGGTCCGCTGCTGGCGCTGCTGTTGACCGCTGCGGCGGTAGCAGCGTGGCTCTTGCTTTGAGCCGCGACGAATCGGCCACCGACACCAAAACAAAAGCGGGCCCGAAGGCCCGCTTTCAAGGAAGTCGCTGACGCGACGGTCAGGCAGCTTCGGCGGCGCTGACGGTCACGGTGACCGTGCCGTCGTCGGCCTTCATGGCTTCGCCGGTGACCTTGGCGGCCTTGCCGCCGAGACCCTCGAGGGTCTTGATCGCATCGGCGTCGGAGCCGCCGCGGTCGATCTTGACGACATCGTCGCCAACCAGGAGACCCATGTCGTTGCCCTTCTCCAGGCAGGTCACGGCGCAGCCGGCGTGACCGGCGCCCTTCTGACCGTCCCCGAAGCAGACCATGTCGAGGACCTCGCCGGTCCAGGTGTCACCAGCCAGCGCCGGGGCGCCGACCATCAACGAAAGAGCCAGAACCGCAAACAGTGCCTTCTTCATGCAAAATCCTCCAGTTGCTTCAAAGCGGGGGTTGGGAACAGTTGTACCGGACAGGCTAGCACAGCGGAGAGGGGGCAAGGGGCTCGGGCTCGCCGGATGCATCGCCGGATGCCTATGCCATAGTCCGCGGCCATGATCCGGTTGAACCGCTATTCCGCTCGCATCACTCAGGACAAGTCCCAGGGGGCGTCGCAGGCGATGCTCTACGGGGCCGGTCTGACGCCCGAGGACATGGCGAAGCCGCAGGTCGGGATCGCCAGCGTCTGGTACGAGGGCAACACCTGCAACATGCACCTCCTGGAGCTCGCCGCGGCGGCCAAGGAAGGCGTCGACGGGACGGGCTGCCTGGGCCTGCGGTTCAACACGGTCGGGGTCTCGGACGGCATCTCGATGGGCACCGACGGGATGAGCTACTCGCTCCAGTCGCGGGATCTGATCGCCGACTCGATCGAGACGGTGATGGCGGCGCAGTGGTACGACGCGAACATCTCGATCCCCGGCTGCGACAAGAACATGCCCGGCTGCATGATGGCGATCGCGCGGCTCGACCGCCCGTCGCTCGTGATCTACGGCGGCACGATCCGGTCCGGCAAGTTTCGGGGCGGCAAGATCGACATCATCTCCGCCTTCCAGAGCTACGGCGAGGCGATCAGCGGCGCCCTGAGCGAGGAGGACCGGGAGACCATCGTCCGGCGCGCCTGCCCCGGAGCGGGCGCCTGCGGCGGCATGTACACCGCGAACACGATGGCGGCGGCGATCGAGGCGCTCGGCATGTCCCTGCCCTACAGCTCGTCGACGCCCGCCGTGGCGGACGAGAAGTTGGAGGAGTGCCGCCGCGCCGGCGCCGCGGTCAAGAACCTGCTCGAACGGGACATCCGGCCGAGCGCGATCATGACCCGGGCAGCGTTCGAGAACGCGATGGTGCTGATCACCGTGCTCGGCGGCTCGACGAACGCGGTCCTGCATCTGCTGGCGATCGCCCATTCGGCGGACGTCGACCTCTCGATCGACGACTTCCAGAAGGTCAGCGACCGGATTCCCTTCCTGGCCGACCTGAAGCCCTCGGGCCGTTACCTGATGGAGGACCTGCACGACGTCGGCGGCACCCCTGCCGTGCTGCGGATGCTGCTCGACCGGGGGCTGATCGACGGCGACTGCCTGACCGTCACCGGCCGCACCCTGGCCGAGAACCTCGCCTCGCTGCCGGATCTCGCCGAGGGGCAGGACGTCGTGCTGCCACTCGACGAACCGATCAAGTCCACCGGCCACCTCCAGATCCTGCGCGGCAACCTGGCCCCCGAGGGCTCGGTGGCGAAGATCACCGGCAAGGAGGGTGAGCAGTTCGCCGGTCCGGCCCAGGTCTACGACTCGGAGGAGGCGATGGTCGAGGCGCTGGAGCGCGGCGAAATCCGCGCGGGTTCGGTGATCGTCATCCGTTTCGAGGGCCCGAAGGGCGGTCCGGGCATGCCCGAGATGCTCAAGCCGACCTCGGCGCTGATGGGCGCCGGACTCGGCGACCAGGTGGCGCTGGTCACCGACGGCCGCTTCTCCGGCGGCTCCCACGGCTTCCTGATCGGCCATGTGGCGCCCGAGGCGCAGGAGGGCGGCCCGCTCGCCCTGGTGCGAGACGGCGACCGGATCGAGATCGACGCCGTCCACAACACGATCGATGTGATGCTCGACGACGCCGAACTCGAAGCGCGAAGGAATGCCTGGGAAGCGCCGCCGCTCAAGGCGAGGCGGGGCACCCTGCACCGCTACATCAAGACGGTGAGTTCCGCGTCGACCGGCTGCATCACCGACGGCTGACAGGCGTCGCGGCGGCGACGGCCGGCGCCGCTCGCCGCCGGCGCCTATGCCCCCTCCGTGATGCCGATGGCGCTCTCGAACGGGTACTGGACCCCCATCCGCCGGCGGATCTCGTCCATCAGTTCGAGCAGGGCAATCGATTCGGCGTGGGGCAGCAAGGGGCTCTCGAGTGCGCCTTCGCGCAGCAGACGTGCGACCTCCAGGGCCTGGTACTCGTAACCGTTGGCGAGGAATGGGCACTCGACGGTCTCAGCGCGGCGGGCGCCGCGGTAGAGCACCGCGCGTTGGGCGCGCCAGAATCGGGGGATCTCGATGCGGCCTTCGGTTCCCTCGATCACCGCGGTGTGATCGGTGTGACGGCTCACGGAGCTTTCGAGGTGCGCCTCGGCGCCGGAGGGGAACCGCAGGGTCATCTTGCAGTGCTGGTCGACACCGGTCGGTGCGAGTTCGGCCTCGACCCCGAGGTCCGGGGCTTCGGGGCCGGTGACCGCCTCCCCGAACACGAGGGTGGCGAGCGAGAGGGTGTAGCAGCCGATGTCGAGCAGGCTGCCGCCGGCGAGTTCGGGAGCGTAGAGCCGGCTCTTCGGATCGAACGCGGCCTCGAAGCCGAAGGAGCCTGAGAGCCGCCGGGGTTCGCCGATCGCACCGATGGCCAGCCAGTGCGCCACCCGGCGGGTCGCCGGCAGAAAACGGCTCCACATGGCCTCCATGAGCAGCACGCCGTGCCGCCGGGCGATGTCGCACATCGCGCGGGCCTCCGAGGCGTTGACGGTGAGCGGCTTTTCGCACAGGACCGCCTTGCCCTGCCGGAGCGCCAGCGCCGCGTGCTCGAGGTGGCCGGGATGGGGCGTGGCGACGTAGACGGCATCGACCGCCTCGCTGCGCGCGAGCTCGGGGTAGGTCCCCGCCTCGGCGGCGGCGTAACCGCGCTCGGCGTTGAAGGCGCGGGCGCGGTCCGGGTCGCGGCTGCCGGTGGCGGTCACCTCGTGACCGTCCAGCGCATCGATGGCGGTGGCGAAGGAGCGCGCGATGGCGCCGGGGCCGAGGATGCCCCAACGAACGGCCGCGGCCACGTTACACCTGCCCGCGCAGCGCCTGGAAAACCAGGTCGCGGGCGCGGCGCGGCTCGTAGATGAGCACCCGGCGCACCTTCGGCCCGACCTGGTAGCGGAGCCGCGCGAGCCGCCTGGCGAGGCCGCTGTGCGGCCGCGCGACGGTCAGCGCGTAGTGGGCTCTCGAGCGGCCGGCGCCCTCCGCCAGGCGGCGCAGCTCGTCGGGCGACACCTGGCTCCAGTTCACGCAGGGACCGAGCGGCGCGACCAGATCGCCGCCGTAGGGGCGGACGGATTCGACCCGGAAGCCGGTGCGAATCAGTCGACCCAGGTCGCGGGAGCGGATGGCGTGGGCGCAATCGCCCGCGGTCGGTGGCAGCGGCAGCCGGTCGAATCGTCGGGCCGCGGCCGGGAGACGGCGGAAGGCCGCCGCGGCGGCGGCGCCCGCGCGGCCGTTCCACTGGTGCCGGGCGGGGCCGACGTAGTCGTCCACGATCAGCCGGCCGCCGGGTTCGAGGGCCTCGAGCACGGCGATGAGGAGGCGCTCGAGCCGCAGGTGCGCCGAGAATCCGCCGACGCAGCAGACGGCCTGGTAGGCGGCCGGTGGGAGTGCGGGGCGGCGGGGGTCGAGGATGAGGCGCCGGATGGCGGCGGATGCGGGCGAGACGCCCGCGTTCCCAGGAGAGGTGGCGATGTCGACATGTGCGGCGAAGCCGGTGCGGAGGAGCTCGGCGGCCCAGGTGTCGTCGCCGACGAGGAGGACGCGGTCGAAGGGGCCGGCGGGGGCGTGCTCGGCGATCCACTCGCCGGGGGCGGGGCCGGCGGCGGCGGCGCGGACGGGGGCGGGGAGGCCCCATGCGGGCGGCTCGGGCTCGCCGCTTCGCGGCATCGCACTTGATGCGGGCGAGACGCCCGCGTTCCCAGGAGAGGCGGACGAAGCGGGCACGACCCCAGCGGTCCCGGGGCCGGGGCCGAGTTGTTCGAGGCGTTCTTCGACCTGCTCTCGCCACTGGAGGCGGAAGTACAGGGCGTGCTTGCGTTCGGAGCAGGTGCGGCAGGTGCCGCACGGGTTGCCGGTGCGCAGGCCGTCGGTGATCGAGGAAAGAAGCGGCGAGCGCTCGACTTCGGCGAGCGTCGTCTCGGGGTAGAGACCGATCGGCTGGTCTTCCCAGAAGATGCACGGCGAGACGGCGCCGTTCGGCCGCACGACCACGGTGTGGCGGGGCCAGGCGCAACCGCCGACCGCGGTCCGGACGCGGCCGCGCAGGCGGCGGCGGTCGTAGAGCCCGGCGCGCCAGCGCAGCAGGTGGCCGCGGAGCCCGATCGCGCCGCCGTCGTCGAAGTCGGGGTAGGAGACGAGCCGGAGGCCCCGGGCGGCCGCGTCTTCGGCGGCCGCGGCCAGCTCGGCCCGCAGGGCGCCCGGATCCTCGCCGTCGAGGAGTTCGTCCTCGGCGGTGACGTGGGCGGTCGGCGCGACGAACCGGACGTCGAGCTCGCTGGCGCCGACTTCCTCCGCGAAGCGCGGCAGATCGGCGAGGTCGGCGCGGTTCGTCTGCATCCACACGAAGATCAGCCGCAGGCGGGTGGCGGCGCCACGCCGCACGTCGTTCAGAAGATCGAGAGAGCGCATCAGCCGGGCGAACGTGGCGCCGACCCGGATCGTCTCGTAGGTCTCAGCGTGAGTGCCGTCCATCGACACGCCGACCGTCTTGACCCCCGCCTCGCAGATCGCCTCCGCCTTGGGCGGGGTGAGCGGCAGCAGGTTGGTGGGGAACCAGAGGTCCGGAATGCCGTAGCTCCCCGCCTCGCGCACGATGTCGATGAACTTCGGGTGCACCAGGGGCTCGGCGGCGCAGGCGAGCGCGACCCGGTGGGCGCGCGGGAAGAGGTCGGCCGCGACCTGGCCGAAGGTCTCGAGCGGCATCATGCCGGTGCGCGACAGGTTCCGGTCGAAGGGCAGGAACTGCAGCCGGTCGACCGCGGAGAAGTAGCACATCTTGCACTTCAGGTTGCAGCGCTCGGTGGTGTCGAGGATGACCTCGAGCGGGCGGCGTTGGAGGGGAGAGCGGGTCACGACAGGGCCGCCAGCATTGCTTCGCAGACGCCGCGGCCGGAACTCCTTTGGCGCCACACTGCGGCGATGGTAGCCGGGTCTCGCTCGCCGCGGCGCCACGCGGCCTGCTCCGCCGCGATCGCATGGGCCAGGGGGCCGGCGCGATGGGCGGATGCGACCCGGCCGTAGGCGCCGTCTTCGGACCAGCTCCGGAGGCTCGGGATCGGCGTGCCGATGATCGTCGCGCCCATGGAGAGGGCCTCGCAGCCGGCGTGGGGGGCGCCCTCCCAGCGCGAGGAGAAGAGAATCGAGCGGCTGCCGGCGAGCGCCTCGGCCAGCACCGGCGGATGCTGGGGGCCGTGGTAAACGACGTTCGGGAACTGCCCGCACAGGTCCCGGAAGTGGTCCTCGCCGCCGGGGCCGAAGATCTGGACCGGCTGTTCTTCCTCGTCGCCGGCGGCCGCGAGATAGCGGGTCAGCGCCGCGGCCAACAGAGGCGCGTTCTTCTGGGGGTCGTCCCAACGGCCGACCGCCACCAGGCCGCGGCGCTCCCGTTCGAGGTCGGGGAACTCGCAGAAGACCCTGTTGATCGCGAGCGGCGCCACGTGGACCCGTTCGGCACGGTCGCCGGCGCCGGCCTTGCGCAGGAAGCGGCGGAAGTGGTCGCGCGACTCCGCGTTGCCCAGGATCAGCACGTCGGAGAACCTGGCGCTGCGCAGGAACTCGGCGTCCTGCGGATCGCGGCGCTGGAACGAGCGCAGGTAGCGAAGGGCGAGCTTCCCGAGCTGGCGGCGCCGATGGCGGCCGTCGGAAGCGCCGGCATAGACCGTCCGTCTCATCGTCGCGAGCGGAAAGGCGCGCAACCCCATCTGCCCGTCCGAGTCCCCCATGGCGATCGTGCGCACACCGATACCCACCAACAACTCGAGCAGGCCGGACATCTGGTGGAAGGACGGCACGATCGCGGCGCGAACCTTGAGACCGAGCCAGAACTCCCGGTTCGCCAGCCCCTCGCCGAGCGGCGGGCAGAAGGTCGGCACGGGGAAGCCGTCATCGGAGGACTGAGGGCAGACGACGAACGCCTCGTGGCCGAGCTCTTCGAGTCCGCGGACGTACTCCTCGAACCGGAACGAGCACTGGCTCAGGGGCGTGTCGTGGTTCCAGACGACGGCGATCCGCATGATGCGCGACGCTACAGGACGGGAGCGGGGCGGGGAACGTGTCGCTGAGTGGGCTTCAGTCGCACCTGAAGGCCATGGTGTCGATCCCGGTCGCTGCCTTCTCACCCTGCCGGTTGTAGTGGCTCCAATAGTGCCCGTTGCCGTCTGTGACGTACAGATTGAAGGCCACGTCGGTGACCGGCGCCACAAACACCCAGCGGTGACCGTTGAAACGACACCCGTCGAGCACCTTGATAAGGACCTCCGCATTGCCGCGGCTGAAGAACCAGAGCAGGCCGGATTCGCCCGATGTCCAGAGGCCGGACTTCGCCTCACCGACCTCGCCAGCCGGCGTCTCGTAGCACATGTGCACCTCGTAGCCCCCGTCGAAAACGAGCGGCGTGGTCTCCGGACGGCAACTGGTGTACCCAGATCCCGTCGGCGGGTCGGGATACGGATCGCGCGGAACCGGATACAGATAGCGCACAGCGGCGCGGTCATCGCTGTTGAGCGCGGCGCCGCGGCCGTCGCCGTGGACCCTGGCGCGCATCAGCGCCTCCGCGGTCACGCTGTCGCAGTTGCCGCTGGCGCGATCGCCGCAGGGGTGGGATATCCCCAGTACATGGCCGAGCTCGTGGGCCATGACCTCCTCGTGCGCCTTGCGCGGATTCGAGTTCGAGCTCACCCACTCCTCGTAGCCGTCCTGGGTGGTCACGTTCGACTCGACGATCTCGAGCGCCTCGTCCGATTCGTTGCCCGGAATCGTGTGCGGCGTGGCGGAGGCGTCGCAGTAAAAGAACGTGTAGGTGATCGCGACCACGCCGCCACCGCCGTGTTCGTAGGATCCCGGGATCTCGTCGAACGGATCTTCGTACGAAATCGAGTTCACTCCGTCGACATCGTCGATCAGGAACTCCTTGCTCGATGTGCCCTCAAGGACCAGGTTCACCCGGCTCTCGGGATCGTTGTTCCAGGCCCGGATGGCGGTGCGCACCTGCGACAGACCGCCGCCGGGCACCCCCGGCTGACCGCTCGCCTGGACGGTCAAGCCCACTCTCTCGCCGCGGTCGAACTCTCGCCACCGGATTGGGAGGCCTTCGTGTAAGCAGACCGAAGGACTGCGGGTGACCCGGAACGGCTCGGCGACCGCGAGGGGCCCGTCCGGCCAGCCGGCGTCGAAGTAGTCGGCCGGCCGCTCGACACCCGCCGCGCGGTCCGCGATCCAGCGGCGGAAACGGACTGCGTCGCGCGGCCGGCGGCGCCGGGCCCGCTCGCCGGCCGCCGCGTCGTCCGTACCAGGCACTTCGCCCCGAAGCGAGGGCTCGCGCGCGAGCAGTACGCGTTCCCCCGCCCGGACCTCGAAGAACAGGCCCAGAGCGAACTCGACCGGCCGGTACAGGCCGTCCACGGGATCGAGGAAGAGCAGAACGCGGTCGCCCTCGGCCAGCATGGGCACGCCCAGGATCTTCATCGCCACGCCATCCGGGCCGACACCGCCCGGCTGGCGAACGAGGATCGTGCCTCCCGCGACGAAGCCCTTCAGCACCTCCTCGACCTCGACCGCGTAGTCCCGGACCGGCCGGCGTCCCGCGAATGCCGGCGTAACGGACCGAACCTCGCCGAACACGATCACCTGGGAACGCTCGACCATCGACTCGTCCGTCGGCAGGACGTAGACGATCGCCGCCGCCGGAGCCGAAGCGACCACGGCGGCGAGCAGCAGTGCAACTGGACCTACTCGCGGCATGGGAACGCGGACGTGTCTCTCCTGGGAGTTGCCGTTTCGCCCTGTCTGTTGCGGTGCGACCAGGGGTCACCCTCCCCGTCCGTCACGTAGAGATTGAAGGCGACGTCGGTCACCGGCGCCACGAACACCCAACGGTGGCCGTTGTGGGCGCAGCCGTCCAGCACCTTGACCAGCACTTCCGCGTTGCCGCGGCTGAAGAACCAGAGCAGGCCGGATTCGCCGGAAGCCCAGATGCCGCTCTTGCCGTCGCCGATTTCGCCGGCCGGCGTCTCGTAGCAGAGGCTGACGCTGTAGCCGCCGTCGAACACGAGCGGCGTGGTCTGTGGCTCGCAGTCCGTGTAGCCCTCGCCGGCTGGCGGATCGGGATCGGGATCCGGGTCGGGGTCGGGGTCGGGGTCCGGGTCGGGGTCGGGGTCCGGGTCGGGGTCCGGGTGGTTGACGGCGAGCCGGATGCCATAGGCCTTGATCTCCGGACCAGCGTCGGCCTCCCACTCCAACCAATCGTCATCTTCCTCCGTACGCGCCCGGAAGGCGCGCCTGCCGCCGCCCGGCCCGTTCTCGTCCGCCATCAGGAACTTCGTGTTCTCCGGCGGCGTTCCGCGCAGCCACGAGACGGCAACCCAGACTCTGCCACTGTCGAGTTCCAGTCCCACCAGATCGCCTGCGAGTTCGAAGCAAGCGTATCTACCGGGCTCGGAAAGTCGGGTCTGTACGCTGTATTCCTCCAGCAGCGTAGCCGGTGCCGACCCGGCACCGGAGTAGAAGCTGAGCGAGAAGTCCACGTCGGCGCTCGTGTCGCTCATCCCTCGGCCCATGCAGATGACCGCGTACTCGACGGTCCCCGCCCGCGGCAAACGGAAGCTCTGGGCGAGCTCGAACTCGAAGAGCGGCTCTTCGGTCGTGTCATCCACCAGGAACAGGGCCGCCTCGAGATCGTCGTCGTCCCACTGGTAGACCTCGGTGGCCGGCTGCGCGACGCCGACCGCATCGTGGTGTGCCGACCGCACATCGCGAACACGCACTGAGACGGGAACATCGGCGGCTCGCTCGATGGGACCCGAGTGAACCGCCCAGACGCGCACGGGTGGTTCCGCAGCCACCGGAGCCAGCAGGTCGCGGCCTCCCTGGGCCGCGAGCGGCGCCGCGGACGTAGCAAGCAGCGCGGCAAGAAAGGCGAAAGAACAGCGATCCAGGATCAGGCGTACCACGACGAATCCCCCTTTGGCGTTGGTGAACGGTCATCTGCCCGGCAAGACGCTGCACACGCCATGCCAGACCGCCGCCGATCATCGTAACGGGGAGCCGACGAGGTGACGCGGGCCGGCGCTGGGCCGGCCCGCACCTCAAAGGTCTAGTTGCAGGCGAACGCTTCCGTGTCGCGAATCGACGCCCCGCCGCGTGCACGGAACCACTTGAGTTCGTCGGTGTCCGTATCTCGGACGGCAATGGCGTAGGTGGCGTTCGTTGCGGCGCCGGCATACAGCTCCCAGTAGCCACTGTCGCTGCAATCGTCGACGATCCGCACCAACAGCTCCGCGCTGCCGCTGCCGAAGCTGAACAGGCCGGCGGTCCCACCGAGGCCCGCCGACACCGTATCGGCCGACTGGCTCATCATGCCAGCCAGCGAGTACCGCGTCCTGACCCTGAAGCGATCGTCCTGCAACAGGCAGGTCCCACCGCTGCAGGACGAATCGGCAGCCGGTCCTGGATCGGGACCGGGATCGGGGTCGGGGTCGGGGTCGGGGTCCGGATCGGTCGTCGTCGTGTGGTCGGAATGATCGACCACGAGGCGAATGCCGTACGCCTTGAGCTGCGCGCCTGCCCGGGGATCCTCCCACATGTCCGGCCACGGCGCGCCCTGATTGCGTACTCGTTTGCGCACGCTCGTAGGGTGCAGAACGTTCCCGCGGTTGTCCCTCTTCTCGGGGTCCTCCGTGGTGTAGTGGTCCTCGCCGAGGAGCTTGTTCGTCGCGTTACGCCACGTGACGGTAGCCCAATGCTCGCCCCGCGCCAGGCTCTTCCCGGCCAGGGCGCCGGCGAATGTGAGGCAGCGCTCATCACCCGCGCGGCGGAGCGTCGACGACTCCCACGTGTACACAAGGCCACCCCGGCTGCCCGGGTCGCCGTCGTCGTCGTTGTAGAAGGCCAGGGAAAAGACCAGGTCCCGCGTCGGGTCGTTGTCAGGGCGCTGGAAACAGACCACGACGCTCACCACCTTGCCGCTGCTGCTCAGATCGAACTGCTGTGCGACCTCCTGTTCGTAGGGCCGAAAGCCAGGAGGATCACCCTCGAAGTTCTCGAAGGTGCCGTCGTCGTACTTGTACGTCGTCGTGTCGTGCGTCGCCCCGGTCACGAACTCCGGATCCGTGCTGGCCACGAGCCGGACCGTGCTCGTGTGTTGAACCGGCTCGGCGCGCGGCGAGTTCAACCGCAGAACCTCGTCCGCGTTCAGCAGGTCGATTCCCCTCTGGGCCGCCAGCGGCGCCGAAGCGCAAACCAGCACGCTCACGAGGCAGATCAGACTTCGGATACCGCGATTACCGTGGAGCACCATGGCCTCCCCTTTCCCACCGGACACTTCCGATACTGGGTGACAAATCGATACGTCTCAGTACCTTACGGCCAAAGTATCGAACATTGCAAATCAATCGCCGACGCGCCGCTTCACCGCCTTCACGCTCCCGGCGCCGAACAGGAGAACGCCTTCGCGTCCTGGATGGGCTGGAACGGCGTGCCGGCGGGGTTCTCGTAGGTCCTCTCCTCGCCGGTCTCACTGTCGGTGACCGTCATCGTCACGGCCACATCCGTCAGTCCGCCGGCGAACACCCAGCGGTGGCCGTTGAGCGCGCAGCCGTCGAGCACCTTGATCACCATCTCCACGTTGTTCGGACCGAAGAACCAGTAGAGGCCGGTATCCCGGGTGAGCGGCCAGGCCGTGGCGTCGCCGCTGCCGTCATCCGTTTCCCAACGGGCGCGGACAGCGAAGCGACCGCCCTCGAGGCAGAGGGTGAGGTCGTCGGCCTCGCAGGCGCCGCCTTCGTCCTGCGGCAGCGCGACCCGGCCGGGACGAAGCGCCCCGGTGAAGCGCTCGGCGAACCGGGACGTCCGGTTCGTGCCTCCGCGCACCGACTCCATCTCCCCGGGCGCCAGCAGGTACCGGCTCTGGCCGTACAGGTTCCGGCCCTGGGAGCAGACGGCGAAGGACTTCGTGTCCTGAACCGGCCGGAAGGGAGTGCCCGGCGGGTTGTAGTACGTCGCGGCGACTCCGGTCTCGGAATCGATCACGGTCATGATGACCTTGACGTCGGTCAGGCCGCCGGCGTAGACCCAGAAGCGTTCATTGAACGCGCACCCGTCCAGGACCTTGACCACGAGTTCGATGTTGTCCGGTGAGAAGAACCAGAAGTCGCCGGTGTCGCTGGTCAACGGTTCGGCATCGCCCCGGTCGCTTTCCCTGTCGGTCTCCCAGTGCACTTCGACCCGGAAGCGTCCGTTGTTCAGACACAGCGTGTCATCGTCTTCCGCGCAGTCAGCGACTTCGGCGAAGGTCGTGGCGCCCGCTTCCGGCGTCGGGATGGAGCTGCCGCGGCTGTTCCGCGCCACGACCTGGTAGCCGCGGTAGGTCGCGGGCGGGATGTTCTGGATCACCACCGAGGTGCTGTTGCGCTCCAGGGTGGCGATGCGCTCGAAGTCGCTGTCGACCATCCGCTCGTAGATGTCGAAGGCGGTCTCGTCGCCGGAACGGTCCTGCCACCGGAGTTCGAGTTCGTTCTGGCTGATCGCGGTGACGGTCAGATCGGTGGCCGCGGCCGGCGCCACCGGGCCAACCGGGCCGATCTCCGGGTAGAGAGCGCGCACCGCGTTCCGGTCGTCGGCGTTGAGCACGGCCCCGACGATCCGGCCTCCGACCCGCGCCCGCATGAGCGCCGTGCGCTTCAACTCCGTGTCGCAGGGACTGTTGGCCCCCTCGTCGCAATTGTGGCCGATACCCAGGACGTGGCCCAGCTCGTGGGCCATGATCTGGGCGTGGGCGAGGCCGGCATCCGGCACAAGGGCCAACCAATCCTGGTACCCGTCCTGGGTCGTGATGTTCGCCTCGACGAACTCGTAGGCCTCCACTCTCCCCAGGCCGGGGATCGGGTGCGGCGGGGCGGACGCACCGCAGAAGAAGTATCCGTACGTGATCGCGAGGACCCCGCCCACCGAAGGAAGGAACGAGCCGGGAATCTCGTCCAGAGGATCCTCGAAGCTGATCCCGTTCTCGTCGTCCGAAGCGAGCGGGAGTTCGTCATCCGACAGACCGCTCCGAACGAGGCGGGCCCGGCTTCTCGGGTCCTGGTTCCAGACCCGCATTCCGGCCAGGACCTGCGGATGGCCGTTGGCTGGGGCGCCGGGCTGGCCCCGGCGCTGGACCACCATGCGCACGCTCTGACCCCGGTCGAAGTTGCGCCAGCGAATGCGGGTACCCGGCTTTTCGCAGCCGCCGGGGGCCGAGATCAGACGGAAGTGGAAAACGACCCTGGCCAGGCCCTCCGGCAGGTCGGCCGCGAAGTAGTCGGGCGCGCGCTGATCTCCCGCCGCGCGGTCGGCGATCCAGCGGCGGAAGCGGACGGCGTCGCGCGGGACGGTGCCTTGCGCCCCTTGCCGAGCGGCCTGGTCGCCCGGCATCGGCAACACCAACTGCTCCGTCGAATCGCGCAACAGCAGCATCCGTTCGCCGGCCGGCACCTCGAAGAAGATCCCGAGCGCGAGTTCAACGCTGCGGTAGACGCCCTCGACCGGATCGAGGAAGAGCAGCACCCGGTCTCCCTCGGCAAGTACCGGCACACCGATCACGCGGCCGGCAATGCCGCCCGGACCGAGGCCGCCGGGCTGCCGGACGACGATCGTGCTGCCGGGCACGAAGCCCTTCAGCACTTCCTCGATCTGGAACATGAGGTCGGTGGCGGGAGCTCCTCCAGTGGGCGCCGGCTCCGTGGCCAGAACCTCGCCGAAGACGATGACCGGTGACCGCCCTACCATCGCCTGGTCGGTCGGCATGACGTAGACGGTCGCCGCCGCCGGCGCCGCCACGATCAGCAGGGCGGCGAGCCCGGGCACCAGCGCGAGAAGCGGCTTACTTCGGCGGCCGGATCGGAGAGACATGTCGATTAGACGATGGATGAACATAGGTCACACCGGCGCCCAGACGACGGAGCGCAGGGCGAAAGCCGTTGGATTCTAGCATTCTCGCGGGTCTCGCGGTGTCTCTCGGACGAGGAACACAGGCTTCAACCCGCGCCGGCGCGCCCGGATTCCGGTTCTAGCAGTCTGTTAGGACAGCAGCCGACCCGCTCGAGCGGTCAGGTCGTCGAGCCTGACGCCGAGTTCGAGCCGGGCCGCCTCCCGCTCGGCGTCGGTCGATCCGCGATCGAGCACCATCGGTTCCCCGACCGCGACCGCCACCCTGGTGAACGGGGCGCCGACGATCATGCGGTCCCAGCTCCTCAACCTCAGACCGCGGTCCGCGGCGAGGCCGGCGGGGACGATCGGCGCGCCGGACATGGCCGCCAGCACGATGCTTCCGGCCTTCGGCCGGCCCGCCGGTCCGCGCGGACCGTCGGGCGTGAGCAACAGGGTCGACCGGTGCTTGACGAGCTCCCGGTAGAGGGAGAGCACCGCCTCGCGGCCGCCGCGGGAGGTCGAGCCGCGGGTGACGCGGATGCCCCAGGCCCTAGCCACGCGGGCCGCCAACTCACCGTCGTCGGAGTGGCTGGAGAGGATGGAAACCGGTCCGCCGGCCGGCAGCAGGAGCCGGCGCACCAGGAGCAGGGAGAGCGCCAACTGCTCGTGCCAGCAGGCGAGCATGGCCGGCGGCTCGAGCGCGCGGTCGAGGTGCTCGGCGCCTCCGAGGCGGTGCAGGCGGTAGCTGGCGGTGAGGGTCTGGGAGAGGAGACGGACCAGGACCGCCGCCGCGGGCAGGGCGGCGCCGCGTATCTTCAACCGATGCCGGCGGCGTAGTTGAGCACATCGCCGACGGTCTCCATGGCGGCGGCGTCTTCGTCGCTGATCTCGATGTCGAGGGCCTCTTCGAGTTCGATCAGCAGTTCGAGCTGCTTGGGAGAGTCGATGCCGAGGTCGGCCACGAGGTCGAACGCGGGGCGCAGCTCGCCTTCGTCCCGGCCGCTGGCCCGCGCCAGCACCTTGCTCGCCAATGCACGTGGATCCATTGCTCCTCAGCTCCTGTGCCCAACCGTGGCTGCCAAGTCCGGCGAGGCCGGGTCAGAAGTCGGCCGCTAGTTCGCCGCGAAGGTACTGCTCGCGGAGGGACCGCCGCCGGACCTTGCCGCTGGTGGTGCGCGGAATCCTACCCCGGCGCACCAGGAGCAGATCGGCGAGCTGGATGCCCAGGGCGCGGCCGACGCTGCGGCCGACTTCGCTCCGCAGCAGGGCGGTGCTGCCGCGGTCGCCGCCGGTCTCCATCACCAGGATCGCCCGCTCGCCGTGCGGCGCGTCGACCGAGAAGGCGGCGGCGCGCTCGCGACCGCCGGCGCCGAGAACGGACTCGGCCACCCACTCGATCTCGTGCGGCATCACGTTGGAGCCGCCCAGGATGAGCAGCTCCTTGGTGCGGCCGGTGATGTGGACCTCGCCGGCAGCGCTCAGGAAGCCGAGGTCGCCGGTGTAGAGCCAGCCGTCGCGCAGCACCTCGGCGGTCGCTTCCGGGTCGTTCCAGTACCCCAGCATCAGGGAGGGCGACCGCAGCCGGATCTCGCCCACTTCGCCCGCCGGCAGCGAGCGCCCGTCGGGCGCCGCGATCTCGACCTCCGTGCGGTCCATCGGCGGGCCGTTCGACGTCACCTCCGGTCCGCCGCCGGACGGCGCCGCGGTGTGCAGGCCGTCGACGGTCTGGCTGATCGAGATGAGCAGCGTGTTCTCGGCCATGCCGTAAGCGGCGCGCAGGGCGCCCGGATCGAGGCCCGCGGCCTCGAAACGGCGGCTGAACTCGTGCATCGTGTCGGCGCGCACCATCTCCGAGCCGCTGCACACGTCACGCCAGCCGCTCAGATCGAGCGAGGCGAGGCGATCGTCGCCGACCCGTTCGACACACTGCCGGAAGGAGAAGTTGGGGGCCGCCGACATCGCGGTCTTCGTGCGCTTGAACTGCTCCAGCCATACCCAGGGCCGCGCCAGGAAGGCCCGCGGGTTGAGCATGATCAGATCGGCGCCGGTAAGCAGAGAGCCGAGCAGGCAGCCTCCCAACCCCATGTCGTGGTAGAGCGGCAACCAGCCGACGAGGGCATCCATCAGTTGTCCGCCCCGCGGAATCGCCACCGCTTCCATGCTGGCGCGGGCGCTCCAGGTCGCAGCAAAGTGGCCCACGACCACCGCCCTCTGGTGACCGGTCGAGCCGCTGGTCATCTGCAGGAAGGCCGGATCGTCGCCCCGCGGCGGCCGGCCGGCCGGTACCGGCGACGGACTCGTCGCGGCCAGGGCGGACTGCGAGAGCAGATTGGGACGCGACCCTCCGGCTGGCCCGGCCGAGGCGATCTCCTGAACCTGATCGCTGACCAGGTCGGTGCAGACCATGTAGCGGGCGTCGAGCAGCTCGTTCACCGCGAGCGCCTTCTCGATCTGGTTGCGGGGCGAGCCGAGCGCCCGCGGGGGCGCGACCGCCGCCGGCAGAGCGCCGAGGCGAACGGCGCCGAACCAGACCTGGAACCAGGGCCAGGAGGTCGGCAGGCACACCAGGATGCGGTCGCCGGGGCGGACGCCGAGGGTGATGAGACGACCCGCGGCAGCCTCGATCTCGTCCAGCAGGAAAGGCCACGTGCGCCGACCCTCCACCCGGCCGCGGCTGTCGATCAGCGTGATGCCGCGCTGCGGCCAAGTTGACGCCGCTCGGTGCAGCGCCTCCAGCAGGGTCTCGGGGTGGTGCTCGCGGTTCTGTGCTGCGCCTGAATCAACCATGGAACTGCAGGTCGTAGAGGCGCCTGTAGGCGCCGCCCAACTCGAGCAGTTGTTCGTGGGTGCCCTCTTCGACCAGGACGCCGCCCTCGATGACCGCGATGCGGTCGGCCCGCACCACGGTGGACAGCCGGTGGGCGATGACGAGCGCGGTGCGGCCCTCCATCAGGTTGTAGATGGCGCGCTGCACGACGGCCTCGGACTCGGTGTCGAGATGGGAGGTCGCCTCGTCGAGGATCAGGATGGGGGCGTTCTTGAGCAGCGCCCTGGCGATCGCGAGTCTCTGACGCTGGCCGCCGGACAGGTTCTGCCCGCCCTCGCCGATCATCGTCTCGTAGCCGTCCGGCATCGCCATGATGAAGTCGTCGGCGTAGGCGGCGGCAGCCGCCAAGCGCACCTGCTCCAGGGGCAGATCGTCGCGCCCGTACGCGATGTTGTTCCGCACCGTGTCGTCGAACAGCACCGTTTCCTGGGTGACGATGCCGATCAGCGAACGCAGGTTCGCAAGCGGCAGGTCGCGGATGTCCGTGTCGTCGATCAGCACCCGGCCCGAAACGGGATCGAAGAAGCGCGGCAGCAGGTTGACCATCGTCGACTTGCCGGCGCCGGAGGAGCCGACCAGGGCCAACATCTCTCCCCGATTCAAATCGAGGTCGATTCCGGACAGCACCGACTGGCCGTGGCCTGTCTTCTCGTAGCCGAAGGAGACATCTTTGAAGCGGATGCCGCGCTCGAATCCGGAGATCGGCGGAACGGTGGGCCGGTCGACGATGTCGCTCTCGATCTGCATCAGCCGGTGAACCCGCTGACCGCAGGCGACGGCCTCCTGCAACACCAGGTTCACCTTGTTCAACTTCCTGATCGGGTCGTACATGAACAAGAGCACGATCAGGAACTGAAAGAAGAGCGCGAAGGTGAGCCGCTCATCCCGGATCATGAGACCCGCTGAGATGACCAGAGCCGCTACGATGATCGCCCCGATCGACTCGATGACCGGGCTCGAGACGGTAGACAGGAACTGGGCGCGGAGGTTGGCGAGCAGGTGGCCGTGGGTGGCGCGCTCGAACCGCCGGCACTCGAACTCCTCCATGCCGAATGCCTTGACCACACGGTTGCCGCGGATGCCCTCGGACAGGAGCCCGGAGAGATCGGCCATCCGCTCCTGGCTGCGGTAGGTGACCTTGCGCATCCCCCTGCCGAAGCGGGCCAGCAGGAAGCCGAAGATCGGCACCGCGATCAGCGAGATGAGGGCCATCTTGAAGTGGATCGTGAGCAGGATCACGCTGTAGACCAGCAGCAGCGCGCCGGACATGAAGATGTCGAACAGCCGCGCCGCGACCGCGTTCTGGAGCTTTGCGACATCGCTGACCACGCGGCTGTAGAGCTCGCCCGAAGTGTGCCGCTGATGGAAGCGGCTCGACTGATGGATGATGTGGCGGTAAAGGTCGTTGCGGATGTCGGTCGTGAGCCCCAGGCCGGCGCGCTGGAAGGAGTAGCCGGAGAGGAACGCCATCAGGCTGCGCAGGAGCAGAACGAGCACAAGCAGGATCGGCGTGAAGAAGACCTCGCGCCGGCCTTCGATGCCCGCCCACTGTTTGAGGTCGTCGTAGAGGTCCCCGGCCGCCGCTCTCAGGCGCTCCGTCCGGCCCTCGACGGAGTCGAACAGGCGCGCCACCGGCCCGTCGCCCCCGGTTTCGGGAAGGCCTCCCGCGCCGAAAACGTCTGGCGTCTCGTCCTCGGAAGCGCCCAGCACTTCCTGGAACATCGGATTGATCAGCCCGAGAAAGGCCACCGTGGCGATGCTGAAGACGACGATCGCGGCGAGGGCCAACAGCCCCCAGTGCACGTAGCGGCGGGCGTACCGGAGGAAGAAGGCGAGCAACTCCATGCGCAGGGCAGCATACTTCGCTGGCAAAACGCGCCAGAATGCGGGCTATGGCGGCCGGGAAATCGACTGCGGCACGGGCTCGGTGGTTGCGCGAGGAGCTCCAGCGACACGAGCGCCTCTACTACCAGGACGCCAAGCCCGAAATCAGCGACCGGGAGTTCGACCGTCTGCTGGCCGAGTTGGCGGCGGTCGAAACGGAACACCCCGAACTCCGCACCGAGGACAGTCCGAGCCAGCGGGTCGGAGGCGAGCCGACGGACGGTTTCGAGCAGGTCGAGCACACACCGGCGATGCTGTCGCTCGACAACACCTACGACCACGACGAACTCGAGGAGTGGTTCGGCCGGCTGACCCGGCTGCTGCCCGAGGAAGAGTTCGAGTTCATCTGCGAGCTGAAGGTCGACGGGGTGTCCCTGTCCCTGCTCTACGAGGACGGCGTCCTGACCCAGGCGGCGACCCGCGGCAACGGCCGGGTCGGCGACCTCGTGACGGCCAACGCGCGCACGATCCGCACGCTGCCGCTACGGTTGCCGGCCGGGGCGCCCGCTCGGCTGCGGGTGCGGGCCGAGACCTACATGCGCCGGAGCGTGTTCGCGGCTCTGAACGAGGAACGCGGCGCGGCCGGCCAGGAGCTCTACGCGAACCCCCGCAACACGACCGCCGGGACGGTGCGGCTGCTCGACAGCCGGGACGTCGCGCGGCGGCGGCTGGACCTGGCCTGCTACGAGTGGGTTCAGCCCGCCGGCGACGGCGGCGAACAGCAGCGCCGATCGCACGGCGAGAGTCTCGTCGCCCTGGCCGATCTCGGTCTGCCGGTCAACGATTCTTGGCGCCGCTGCAAGGGCCTCAAGGAAGTGGTCGCCTACTGCGAGGAGTGGCAGGAACGGCGCGGCGAACCGGACTTCGAGATCGACGGCGTGGTGGTCAAGGTGGACGACCCGGAGCTCCGGGAGCGACTCGGCGCCACCGCCAAGGCGCCGCGCTGGGCGGTGGCGTTCAAGTTCGAGGCCGAGCAGGCCGAGACGGTCGTGCGGGCGATCAACGCCCAGGTCGGCCGCACCGGCGCGGTGACGCCGGTGGCCGAGCTCGAACCGGTGCTGGTCGCGGGCACCACGGTCAAGCGCGCCACGCTCCACAACTACGAGGACCTGGCCCGCAAGGACGTGCGGGTCGGCGACGCGGTCGTGATCGAGAAGGGCGGCGACATCATCCCCAAGGTGGTGAGGGTCATCCTGGAGCGGCGCAGCCCGGAGTCGACGCCCTTCGAGCCGCCGGAGCACTGCCCGGCCTGCGGCGAGGCGCTGCCCCACTTCGAGGAGGAGGTGCGGCTCCGCTGCGTCAACACCGCCTGCCCGGCCGTCGTCCGTGAGGCGATCCGCCACTTCGCGTCCCGCAACGCGATGGACATCGAGGGCCTGGGCGACTGGCTGGTCGGCGAACTGGTGAGCAGCGGCCTGGTCCGCAACCCGGCGGATCTATACCGCCTGAAGGCGGAGCAGCTTGCGGATCTCAAGAAGACCAACGAGGCACGCCTCGGCGAACGGTCGGCGGAGCGCATCGTGGCGAGTCTCAAGGACTCGAAGACGAGGCCGCTGGCGCGCCTGATCTACGGTCTGGGCATTCGCTTCGTCGGCGACAGCACGGCCGCGCTGCTGGCGCGCCGCTTCGACGGCATCGACGCGCTCGCTGCCGCGGAAGCGGAGGAGCTTGAGGAGGTCGACGAGATCGGCGCACGGATTGCCGAATCGGTGCGGGCGTTCTTCGCGTCGGAGCAGAACCGAAAGCTCCTCGACCGGCTCCGGGGGGAAGGCCTCCAGTTCGAGGAGGAAGCGGCGGAAGAGGATCACGCGGACCGTCCGCTGGAGGGCAAGGTGTTCGTCCTCACCGGTTCACTCCAGGACATGACCCGCAATGAAGCCGCGGCCCGTATTGCGGCGCTCGGCGGCAAGGTCACCGGCTCCGTCAGCGGCAAGACGGACTTTCTCGTCGCGGGCGAGAAGGCGGGCTCGAAGCTCCGGAAGGCCGAGAAGCTGGGAGTCGAGGTTCTGGACCAAGAGCAGTTCGAGGACTTGCTCGCCGCACCAAGGGGCGATTCAGACGCTTGAGGCTGCCCTATCTGCAAGCAGCGGCAGCAAGGGGCAACCGCACCGCGCAACGACCTCGCTCATTCTCCTTTGGAGCGCTGGATCTGACTGAAGATCCTGGCGCCTTCGTTGTAGAGCGCCTCGCCGACGTGATCGGCGCCTGCTGGAAAGAGACCCGTTTCTTCGTCCAGCTCGATTTCTTCCACAACGGAGCCGTTCGGCTGCTCACGCGTGAACAACCACGCACCCACGTCGCTCGGCTGAAGTGCGACGTCCGGCTCAGTTGCCGTCTCCGCAGAAGCTCCGACAAGGACGGACCGGCGTACCATGTTCGCGAGCGTTTCCAGGACCCACTCGCTGTGGGTCGTCATGATGACGCGCAGACCCGCACGCACCGTCCCCGCCAGCAGCCTCGTGAGTTCCACCTGTGCGGCGGGATGCAGGTGCGCCTCCGGTTCCTCCACGATCAGCACGTCGCCCGGCGCGACGACATGGCGAAGAAAGAGGACGACCGGCGCGAGTTCCGACACAGCGGAAGAGGAGTTGATCAATGGCAGGTCTTCGTTCCAACCGGCCGGGCGATAGCCGAACTGCGGGAAGCCGATGACCGGCGAGGGCGAGACGCGGATCCCGCCGTCGAGCATGTCCATCTCGATTCGACCGGCGACATCGTCGAACCCGCCGTCTCCGTTGCGCGTCGGTAGGAGTTCGATCAGCCGGCTCAGGAAGTCGGTCAGGACGCCGGGCAACAGGGACGGACCGCCCCCAGCACGCCGCTCAGGATCTCCCGGTACGCCTCGATTGCGCCGGTACGCCCCGCGGGAAGATAGAAGGCCTGACAACAAAACGGGTGGAAGAGCCGAGGAAGCACCTGCCCCGCCAGCACCCGGAGCGCGTCGCGAGAACTCACATCGAGTGATTCGTCGTCGCGTTGGCTGGGGTCGTACACGGTAGACAAGAGGTGGGAGAGATCGTCCCGAACGGTGTCTCCGCGGATGCGGATTTCGTCCGGGATGCCGGCTTCGAGCGTTGCCTGCGCTCCACTCACCCGCAACGCCAGCAGGTCGAGCGCACCCTGCCGTGCGACCACGGTCGCGCCATTGCCTGCTCCCTTTCGCACCAACTCACCAGTGTCGAGGACGCCGAGGGAGCGGCGGACCTCGTTCTTCAGGTCCTCTCCCTGTCGCTCAAGAGCCAAGCGCATCTCCTCCGAGAGCACGCTGCTGAGCACGATCTGCTCGTCGGCGGGCGCACCGCGTCGATAGAGCTCCTTCACCAACTCGTCGATGGCGTGATGAACGGCGCGGCCGCTGTCGAATTGCATCGGAACGCTAAACATCCGCCGCGCCAGGATCAGGCGCCGGGCACCCGACCCCAATGCGCCTCCCATGAAACGATGGAGGGCGTAGATCAGCATGGCCAGCCAGGACTTGCCGGTATTGCTCGGGCCGATGAAGACGGTCAGCGGCCGCAACTCAACCGTGGCTCCGGCGATCGGGCCGAAGTCAGCGACCTCAAGTTCCAGGCCGTCGTCGTGAATCGTCGCGTCGTCGCTCAAGTTTGCGGTTCTCCGGTAGCGGCCGCTTCGGCAGCTGCGCCGACGAGCCGGCGCGCTGGATGCGGCGAAGATCGACTCTATCCGGCAGCGGCCCCGTCCTAGAACTCGTGGCAGGCGGGGAAAGAGGACGGCCGCCGAGCCGACGAGGCCGCGGGAGCAGTTAGGATGCCCGCCATGTCCGCCCCTCCATGGGTCATCGTGATCGATGACGAGGCCGGTTCCCGCCAGTCGATGGCAATCGCACTCGAGCGGGCCGGCCTCGGCGTGCGCGTGTTCGACGACGCGGAGCCGGCTCTGGCGTTCGTCGAGCGGGACTCGCGGGTGCGCCTGGCGGTGTGCGATCTGCGGATGCCGGGCATGGACGGATTGGCGTTCCTGAACCGGGTGCGGGCCCAGGAGCTCGACCTGGCGGTGATCCTGGTCACCGGCTTCGGCACTATCGAGTCGGCGGTCGAGGCGATGCGCGTCGGCGCCGACGACTACCTGACCAAACCGGTCGACCTCTACGAGCTGAGGGGCCGGGTGCTCAAGCTGATCGAGAACTGGCAGTTGCGCGACGAGGTAACGAACCTGCGCGAGATGCTCGACGAGCGCTTCGGCTTCGACGCCATCGTGGGCCAGTCGGCGGCGATGGAGCACCTGTTCCAGCAGATGCGCCAGGTCGCCCCGAGCCGTGCCTCGGTGTTGATCCTGGGCGAGAGCGGCACCGGCAAGGAACTCGTCGCCAAGGCCCTGCACCAGGCCAGCCGCCGCCGGCAGGAGCGCTTCCTGGCTCTGAATTGCGGCGCGATTCCGAACGAGATCCTGGAAAGCGAGCTGTTCGGCCACGAGAAGGGGTCCTTCACCGGCGCGGTCGGGCGCAAGATCGGCAAGTTGGAACTCGCAGCCCGCGGCACCCTGTTCCTGGACGAGATCAGTGAGCTGGCGCCCGAACTCCAGGTGAAGCTGCTGCGCGTGCTCGAGGAGCGGCAGGTCATGCGGGTCGGCGGCAGCCGCATGATCGACGTCGACTTCCGGCTGCTTGCGGCGACCAACCGCAACCTGGAGCAGGCGGTGGCGGACGGCGCCTTCCGCGAGGATCTCTACTACCGGCTGAAGGTCGTTACCTTGAGCCTTCCGCCGCTGCGGGAAAGGCTCGACGACCTGCCGCTGCTCGCGAACCACTTCCTGCACGATCTCGCCGCCCGCGAGGGCAAGCCGGAAATGCAGCTCTCCGGCAGGGCGCTGAAGTGTCTGTCCGGGCATCGCTGGCAAGGCAACGTGCGCGAGCTGCGCAACGTGCTCGAGACGGTCGCGGTCTTTCACGACGGCGGCCGGATTGGGGTCGGCGATCTGCCGGACGAGGTCCGGAGCGCCGCCGAGGCGCCGGTGGAGAGCCCGGTCCAGAGCCCCTTCGGCGAGCCCCGGACGATGGCCGAGATCGAGCGCCAGGCGATCCTCGAAACCCTGGGCCGCACCGGCGGCAGGCGCGCCCAGGCGGCGCGGGTGCTCGGCATCGGTGTGCGCACCCTGCAGCGGAAGCTGAGGGACTATCGCGAGCAGGGCCTGCTCGGTGAGGGCGAGGCGTGACCGCGCTGTCGGTGAACATCGACCACATCGCCACCGTGCGGCAGGCGCGCCTGGTGGGCTATCCGGACCCGGTCGAGGCGGCGCGGCTCGCCGAGGAGGCGGGAGCGTTCGGCATCACGGTGCATCTCCGCCAGGACCGCCGCCACATTCAGGATCAGGACGTCGTCCTTCTCCGGCGGGCGGTCAGCGGCCGGCTTAACCTCGAGATCGCGTCGGAAGAACCGATGCTCGAATTTGCCGAGCGCGTCGGCTCGGATCAGGTCACGCTGGTTCCGGAGCGCCCGGACGAGGTCACCACCGAGGGCGGCCTCGACCTGATCGGACGCGGCGACCAGGTGCGGAGCGCCGCGAAGCGTCTCGTCGCCGCCGGCATCCGGGTCTCCGTCTTCGTCGATCCCGCTCTCGACCAGATCGCGGCGCTCGACGACCAGGACGATGTCACCGGCTTCGAGTTGAACACCGACGCCTACACCCGGGCCTCGGGCGCCGTTACTGTCGCCGAGTTCGCGAAGATCGAGGCCGCCGCCGAGAGCGGCCTGGCCGCGGGCAGGGAGGCGTACGCCGGACACGGCCTGACCGTGGCCAATGTCGGCCCGGTGGCGGCCCTTGCCGGCATCAGCGAGCTGAACATCGGCCACTCGATCGTGTCGCGGGCGGTGCTGATCGGCATGACCGCTGCGGTGAGGGAGATGCTGGCGGCGATGCGGGCTACCCGAGTTGGGCCTCGATGACGCTGGCGATGCGGTCGCAGAGGTCCTCGATCTGCTGCTGGTCGGGGCCCTCGATCATCACCCGGGCGAGCGGCTCGGTGCCGCTGTAGCGCAGCAGGACGCGGCCGGAGGATCCGAGTTCCCGTTCCGCGGAGGCGACTGCGTCGGGTAGAGCGGGCACGGTCGCAAGCGGCAGCTTCTCGCGCACGGCGACGTTGCGCAGGGTCTGCGGGAAGCGCTGGAAGCCGGCTGCCAGATCGGCCAGCGAGCGGCCGGATGAGGCGACGATCCCGGCCACGGCGGCGGCGGTGAGCAGGCCGTCGCCCGTGGTCGCGAGGTTCAGGTCGAGCAGGTGGCCGGATTGCTCGCCGCCGAGTCGGACTCCCTCGCGGCGCATCGTCGCGGCGACCTCGCGGTCGCCGATGCCGCAGCGCAGCACCTCGACGCCGTGGCGCTCCAGCGCGCGCTCCAGACCCATGTTCGACATCGTCGTGGCGACGATCCGCCGGCCGGGAAGTTCGTCCCGGGCCGCGAGGTGGGACGCCCAGACGTACAGCAGAACGTCGCCGTCGCAGATGTGGCCGAGATGATCGCAGAGGATGGCCCGATCCGCGTCGCCGTCGAGGGCCGCGCCGAGGTCGCTGCCGGTCTCGCGGGTGAAGGCGACGATCCGGTCGGTGCAGGTCGAACCGCAGTCCCGGTTGATGTTGCAGCCGTCGGGACGGTCGCAGGTGACGCGGCAGTCCGCCCCCAGAGCTCGGAACAGCCGTCCGGCATGCGGCGCCGCGGCGCCGTTCGCGGCGTCGATGGCCACGCGAACGCCGTCGAGAGGACGGCCTCCCGGCAGCGAGGCCCACAGGTGATCCAGGTACCGGTCCGCGAGGCCGGCTTCTTCCGCGAGTCCAGTGGACTGGCCGTGACCCTCCCACGGGGCGCCCCCGTCCGCGCCGCCCGCGATCCGGTCTTCGATCGCCCGCTCGACCGAGGGGTCGACCTTGATGCCGTCGGCCCCGATCAACTTGACGCCGTTGTCCGTGTAGGGATTGTGGCTGGCGGAGACGACGATGCCGCCCATCGCGCCCAGTTCGGTGACCAGGAAGGCGACCGCGGGCGTGGGCACGATGCCGGCCGAACGCACATCGGCGCCCGCGGCGCGAACGGCGGCTGCAAGCCAACCGGCAATCTCCTCCCGGCTGTCGCGGGTGTCGCCGCCGAGAATCAGAAGCGGCCGCGAGCCCGCCGGCGGCGCCGGCGGCAGGCTGAGGCGGGCAAACCAGTAACCGACCGCCTGGACGGTCGACCGGTCGAGCGGCGGCGTTCCGAAGACGGCCCGCATGCCGTCGGTGCCGAAGAGTCCCGCGCTCAAGAACCTGCGCCGGACTGCGGCTGGCGTCCCTGGGTCATCGGCACTTCCACCCTCACGAAGGTCGGGAATTCGACCACGACGTGTTCGCTCTCGAAGCGCACGCGCGCCTGTTCTTCGACGAACCCGAGACCACGGCCATCGATGTCGATCGGCCCCGCCAGCGCATACCCCAACCTGTTGATCTCCGAGCGCGACCCCCGGACCGTGGCCAGGCGCGGCTCGATCCGCACATTGTCGTAGTCAACGCTGAAGCCGCCGATCGGTTCGCCTCTCCAGTCGACCTGTACCGGCACCTGAACCGAGATCTCCTCGTCGAGAGTCAGGGTCAACTGCTCGGGCGTGAGCGACATCACCTCGATGCCCTCCGCGTCCTCGGGGAGCACGACATTCTCCGTACTCAGAATGACGGCGACCTGTCGCGGGCCGCCGTACGTCGCGCCGCCGAAGAGGTTCTCTCCGACCGGCACCCGGACGTGGATCTGGTCCCGGTTCAGGGAGGCGATCGCGTCCTCGCTGCCCCGGATCAGAACGAAGAGCTCCTCCCTGGGATCTTCGGGCGAGCCGAGGATCGGCGAACCCAGAACCACCATCTGGTCGTGATCCTCCGTCGTGACCCGCGCCTGGACGCTCTCCTCGATCGGCGGCACGGTCATCTCCCGCAGGCGGGGACAGTACGAGGCCGGCAGCCAGATGCCGACCGCGATCGAGACGGCAAGAGCCCGAAAGGCCCAGCGGTTGCGGCTCTCGTTCATCAGCCCCCCTGAGCCAGCAGCAACTCGAAGAGTCGGTTGCGCAGTTCCCGCATGGTCAGATCGCCGCTCAGGCGACCCTCATGGGCGATCGAAACTTTGCCGCTCTCCTCCGAGACGACGACCACCACGGCGTCGTTCACCTCGGTGATGCCGATCGCAGCCCGGTGCCGCGTGCCGTGCTCGATCGAAACGCCGGCGCTGGTGGTCAGGGGCAGGAAGCACGCGGCGGCGGCGACCCGATCCTTCTGCACGATGGCAGCGCCGTCGTGGAGCGGCGTGCCGCGGGCGAAGATCGTCAGCAGCAGGTCGTAGGAGATCGAGGCGTCGAGCACGATGCCGTTCTCCACGTAGTCCCGCAGGCCGTCCACCCGCTCGATGACGATCAGGGCGCCCAGCCGTCGCAGGGACAGCGCCTGCGCCGCGAGCACGATCTCGTGGATCCCGGACTCCGGCGTCTGATCGCTCATCAGGCGCAGCAGCGGGTTGCGACCGACCCGGCCGAGGGCGCTTCGGATCTGGTTCTGGAACAGGACCACGATGACCACCGGCAGCACGGGCAGCAGGTAGTTCAGCGAAGCCTCCAGCGTACGCAGCCTCACGGCCGCGGCGATCCACGCCGCGCCCAGCAGCACCAGGATGCCGAGCACGATCCGCATGCCCCCGGTGCCCCGGATCAGCAGCAGCAAGTTGTAGACGACGAGGCCAACGACCAGGAGGTCGACCAGATCCCTCCAACCTAGAAGCCCGAGCGGCTGTGCCAAGTCCATCGCGCTCCGATCACCGTGGACGGTCGCCGCTGCGAATCTCTACCGCTCCGGCCTCGGCAACGGCAGGGGAACCCCCTCGGGTTCCTGCCGCTCGGCGATGGTCGCCGGTTCGGGCGCGCCCGTCACGTCGGGAACCGGGGCGTCTTCCTTCGCGGGCGCCGCAGCACCCCGATCGGGCGACTCGAGATCGGGGATCGGGGTCGGCTTGTGCACCGGGGTCATATCCTGGCCCGTGGCCTCGAGGATCATCTCGTACACGCGCCCACCTTCGAGCGATTCGAGTTCGAGCAACTCCTTCGCCAACTGCTCGAGCAGGCTCCGGTGCTCGAAGAGAATCTCCCGGGCCTTGTCGTAGCCGCGCTGAACGATGGCGTGAATCTGGCCGTCGATCGACTTCGCGGTGCTGTCGGAGTAGTCGGCGCGCTGCGAGAAGTCGCGGCCGAGGAACACCGGCTCGTTCTTCTCGCCGTAGTTCAGCGGTCCCAGATCCGACATGCCCCACTCGCAGACCATCTGCCGCGCTATCTCCGTGGCGCGTTCGATGTCGTTGCCGGCGCCGGTGGTGATGTCGTCCTGAGAGAGTTCCTCGGCGGCTCGGCCGCCCATCAGGATCGCGATCTGGGCGTCGACGTACTTCCGGCGGTAGGTGTGCTTGTCCTCGGTCGGGAGCTGCATCGTCAACCCCAGGGCGCGGCCGCGCGGGATGATCGTGATCTTGTGCAGGGGGTCGGCCTCAGGCACGAAGGCAGCGACCAGGGCGTGACCGGCCTCGTGGTAGGCGGTCACCTCCTTCTCCTCCTCGGTGAGCATCATCGTCTTGCGCTCGGCGCCCATGATCACCTTGTCCTTGGCGAACTCGAAGGAGGCCATGTCGACCTTCTTGTGGTTGCGCCGGGCCGCGACCAGGGCCGCCTCGTTGACGAGGTTTGCCAGATCGGCGCCGGAGAAGCCGGGCGTACCCCGCGCCAGCACCTGGAGATCGACATCGGGATCGAGCGGGATGTCGCGGCTGTGAACCCGGAGGATGCCGAGCCGGCCGCCAATGTCGGGGCGGTCGACCACGACGCGGCGGTCGAAGCGGCCCGGCCGCAACAGCGCCGGGTCGAGCACGTCGGGACGGTTGGTGGCGGCGATCAGGATCACGCCCTCGTTGGTCTCGAAGCCGTCCATCTCGACCAGCAACTGGTTCAGCGTCTGCTCGCGTTCGTCGTGCCCGCCGCCGAGGCCCGCGCCGCGGTGGCGGCCGACGGCGTCGATCTCGTCGATGAAGATAATGCAGGGGGCGTTCTTCTTGCCCTGCTCGAAGAGATCGCGCACCCGGCTGGCGCCGACGCCGACGAACATCTCGACGAAGTCGGAACCCGAGATGGAGAAGAACGGCACGCTCGCCTCACCCGCGATCGCCCGCGCCAGCAGGGTCTTGCCGGTGCCCGGCGGACCCATGAGCAGCACGCCCTTGGGAATGCGGCCGCCGAGCTTCTGGAACTTCTGCGGCTCCTTCAGGAACTCGACGATCTCGCAGAGCTCCTCCTTCGCCTCCTCGATCCCGGCCACGTCCTTGAACGTGACCTTCTTGCCGCTGGCGTTCAGCAGCTTGGCCTTGCTCTTGCCGAAGGAGAGCGCCCGGTTGCCGCCGCTCTGCATCTGGCGCATGAAGAACACCCAGAGACCGACGATCAGGAGCAGCGGACCCCAGGTCATCAGCATCATGGTCAGTGTGTTCTCTCTCTGGCGCTCGTACTCGATCCGCACTTCGTGCTCGAGGAGCAACTCCGGGAGCTCGGGGTAGGTCGGCGGGAGAATGGCCGTGAAGCTGCCGTCGCCGGCGCCGTCGCGGGGCGCGTTCTTGTAGGTGCCCTCCGCCTCGTCGCCGGTGATCGTCACCTCCTCGATCCGGCCCTTCTTGACGTCCTCGACGAACTCGCTGAAGTTGATCTCCCCCCGCTTGGCGGCGCCCTGGCTGAACAGGTTGTAGAGCAGGATCACCATCACGAAGATGGCGGCCCAGAGCAGGAGGTTCTTGAGTGTCGCGTTCATCTACTTCCAGGCCTGCTCATCTACCTTCAGTCCTGCCTGTCGACGTTTCGGTCCAGCCCATCCACGTTCGGTCGTCCTCATCGCGGAGTGACAACCATGCTCCGGCCGGCGAGATTCCTGTCCCGCAGGCAGCCGGACTGCAGCAAGCCTGTCACTCCGTCCCCGGTTCTTCAAGCAATTCAATTCTTTGATCCATAGCGAACAAAGGGCGCCGCAGCACTCTGAGCCGGTCCCGGCGCTGCTCCCAGCGCCAGCCGTCGCCGCAGTCGCAGCCGACGGACGCGCCGGTCTTGTGGCGCCGTCCGAGCTGCCGTCGCAGCTCGCGCCGAGCGGCCCGCGTCGGCGGGTAGGGCGCACCGGCCAGGCGGTGAAGGCGGGCGAGCGCGGCCGGCCAGAGCGTTGCCGGCAGCCGGGTCAGGGCACAGGCGTCGATCTCGCAACTCTCGCGGCCGGTCCGCGGTTCGAGAGCCTCGTCGAGCAACCGGCGGACGGTCGGCTCGGCGCCCTGGGCGGCCCGGGCCAGACGGCTCAGCCGGGCGGCGAGGTCCGGCGTCCCGGCCGCGAGAAGCGGCAGCAGGCGGCGCCGAACGAAGTTGCGGCGCGGTCCCGGAGCGCGGTTCGTCGGGTCGTCGACCGGGCGCGTCCCCTGTTCGGTCACATAGCGGCGGAGAGGCCCGGGCTCGATGTCGAGCAAGGGACGGAGCAAGGGCAGCCCGAGCCGGTTCGATGCCGGGCGCATCGCGGCGAGACCGCCGGCGCCGCTACCGAAGAGAATGCGCAGCAGCACGGTCTCGGCCTGGTCCAGCCGGTGATGCGCGGTGACGATCGCCGCGGCGTCCAAGGACCGCGCCGCCGCGGTCAGGAGCCTGTAGCGCTCGGCGCGGGCCCACTCCTCGATGCTCCAGCCCGGCGGCATCTCTTCAGCGACCCGGAGTTCGAAGCCAGCCCGGAGATCCCGGGCGATCCGTCGCGCCGCCTGGGCGCGCTGGCCTGATCCCTCGTCGAGCCGGTGGTCGACGTGGACGGCGCAGGGCCTAAAGGCGAATCGGGAGGCGCAGGCGCGCAGGGCGATCAGCAGCGCGGACGAATCCGGTCCCCCGGAGAAGGCGACGACGAGTGCGGATCCGCGGATCGCACGGGTCAGCTCGGGACGCCGCGCGAAGAACCGGGCAACTGCCCGCTCGATATGGTGGCGGTGGAGGGACTCGAACCCCCGACACAGCGGATATGAGCCGCTTGCTCTAACCGGCTGAGCTACACCGCCCAATCGACGCGGAACCCTACCGGAATCCATACCGGCCTCGGCATTGCGGCCCGTCCCCCGAACGCGAACGTTGGCCGCTCAGGGGAACGGTTTGCGCAGCGAGTTCTGGCAGCTCCGGAACTGGCCGAAGAAACTGCGCATCGACTCGGAGAGCGCCTCGTCGTTCAACCGGTAGATGACGTTCTGGCCGCGCCGCTGGTCGATCACCAAGTCGGCCTCCTTGAGCACTGAGAGGTGCCTGGAAATGGTCGGCTGGGAGAGTTCGAACTCTCCGACGATGTCACCGACGCAACGTTGCTCGTCTTCGAGCAGGCGCAGGATGTCCTGCCGCGTCGAGTCCGAGAGCGCCTTGAAGACCTTCGTCATTCTCCGGGAGCGACGGTGCCGGGGTTCGAGTCCGCTCAGCGAACCGCCGAGGCGTACGGGTCGAGGTTCTGTGCTGTGTTCCACGGTCTCAGATCTCCAGTCAATTCGGTCCTTGCCTGGCTCCGCCCTTTTTAGTGACCCAGGGGCCCAGTAGACGGTGGGGCCACGGGGCCCAACGACCAAACGGCTAATGAACAGTTGCCCATTATGACATAAGTTCCTCTCCACGTCTCGTGGATAGAGGTCCGATGCGCCGCGAACTCCTGGTTCTCGACGTGGGCGGCGTCGGGTACTCGGCGCGGATCCCGCCTTGGTTGAGCACCGGCGGAGGACCGGCTTCAGGCCCTTGAGTTGAGCCTTCCGGGCACCTCCAGACCCCTGCTCCGCAGTTCCCGGCGCATGCGGCTGATCACCATCGCGACGGTAGCCGGCGCCAGCTCGACGGCGCTGGCGGCCTCGTGCGAACTCCAACCGTCCACCACCATGCGCTCGGTGATCCAGGTGTCCCGGTGGCCTGTGGTGCGCTCACTCGCGACGCACCAGCATTCGCGCCGGAACCGGTACCGGAGTTCCTGGACGTAGATGTCGTTGAACTGGCTTGTGGCCGCCCTCGGCAACTCCAACCGGTCGCTTTCGTCGGCCAGCCCTTCCCGGAGATCGATGCTCAGCTCGGCGGCGGGGTCGCGCTTGAGCGCCCGGCGGGCGCGTAGCCAGTCGACCAGAGCGCTGCGCGCGACGCTGCGCAGGTAGGACATGATCGTCGACTCCGTACGCCCCTTGCATCCGCGCAGCACCCGGCGATTGTTCTGCAGCAGGCGGACGTAGGTCTCCTGGATGACTTCGTCCACGAGGTCGCGGGTCAAGCGCAGGCCGTAGCTTCGCCCCAACCCGACGAGCATGCAGCGCAGCGCCGGTTCGACTCGCTGGACCAGGGGCGCCCAGTCGCCGTCGGGGGCGGCGCACCCGCGCCAGAGGACTGGAAACTCCTGCGACTCCTCGCACTCACGTTCATTCGTCTTTCGGTTCATCTTCCGCTCCAAAAAGGAGGAGCGGAGACACCCGAGGGGCGGTCCGGGGGACCCTGGACGATCCAGCCGGAACGGGCTTACCCACGAGTCGGCAAGGGCCGGCGAGCGTAGCACTCTCCGCCGCCTGATGGGAGACTTGGAGAGCCGGAATTTGCTGCGCGCCGGCGCCCTAGGAGCGTGCGCCACAGAACATGGGGGGTATGCCGATCTCCGTGCCGCGCACGCTGCTAGCGCATCTTCTCTTCGACGAACTCGACGTGTCGCCGAATCTTCGGGTCGTACTTCTTGAGCCTCAGCTTCTCGCGGCTGAGCTTCTTGTTCTTCGTCGTCGTGTAGAAGTACCCGGTACCAGCGCTTGATACGAGCTTGATCTTTTCACTCACGTGGTGGTCACCTCTGATGAAACCCGGTGGCTAAGGGGTAAGGGCGGAGCGGAATGGCGGGGCCGACGGGACTCGAACCCGCGACCTCCGGCGTGACAGGCCGGCATTCTAACCAGCTGAACTACGACCCCGTTGGTGTCCGTCTCCTCTTTCCCGCTATCTGAGTCGTCCTTCCTGGCCGCCGCGGCGGCACTGACTTCGGCACTTCTCCTGTTGGCGCGTACTGCAGAACCTCCATGGTGGGAGGTGAGGGATTCGAACCCGCGACCCCCTGCGTGTAAAGCAGGTGCTCTACCCCTGAGCTAACCTCCCCGGCACCGACCCTCCGGCCGCCCGGCGGGCATCGCAGGCCGCGCGATCTTAGGGCAGGCGCGGGACTATCGTCAACGAAGAGCAGGGCCGCGTCACTCCGTGGCACAATCACCCCGCCCAACCACCTTCTCACAGGAGTACCCGACCATGCACGAAGTTCCGGATCTTGCATACGCGTTCGACGCCCTCGAGCCCCACATCGACGCGCGGACGATGGAGATACACCACGACAGGCACCACGCCGTCTACGTGGCGAACCTCAACGCGGCGCTGGACGGCCACACCAATCTCGCCGCCATGAGCGTCGAGAACCTGCTCAGGAACATCGACGAGGCGCCCGACTCGATCCGCGGCGCGGTCCGCAACCACGGTGGCGGCCACGCCAACCACTCGCTCTTCTGGTCGGTCATGGGCCCGGGCGGCGGCGGCGCGCCCAGCGGCGACCTGGCGACCGCGATCGACATCCGGTTCGGTAGCTTCGACCAGTTCCGGGAGCGCTTCAAGGGCGTCGCGATGGGCCAGTTCGGCAGCGGCTGGGGTTGGCTCGTGACCAGCGACGACGGCCTCGCCGTGATCGCGCGCCCGAACCAGGATTCGCCGTTGATGGAGGGGTTGACTCCCCTGCTCGGCGTCGACGTGTGGGAGCACGCCTACTACCTGAACTACCAGAACCGGCGGCCGGATTACCTGGACGCGTTCTGGAACGTCGTCGACTGGGATGCCGTGTCGGAGCGGTTCAGGAGATAGGGCGTTACCAAGCCAGGGCGGATGCGGGCGAGACGCCCGCGTGCCATCCGTGCGCCCGATGACGGGCGCACGGACTGGTTCACGGCTGGCGCGGATCGCGCCAGCCGGGTTCCCAGGCTACTGCGCGACGAGGCCGGACACGCGGCTACGGCCCTGCGGGTCCAGGTCCAGACGCTGGTCGAGGAGGCCTTCCGCTTCGTCGAGTAGTTCAAGGGCGCGGGCGAGCTGGTTGTCCACTTCCGCCCCGGCCTTGAACCCCTCGGTCAGGCCGAACGCGGTGTTGAAGATCTCGTAGCGAAGGCGAACCCGGGCGTAGCGCTCCACTTCCGGATCCTCCAGGGCCTCTTCGATTTCTTCGGCGGTGGCGAACTCCTCTTCGACGACCCATTCCCAGAACCGCTTGAGGTACTCGTCGGGTACCTGCCAGTCGGTCGATTCGACCTCCTGGTTGCCGGCCTCGAAGGGGAAGCGGTGGAACCCGCTCCGCGCCTGCAGGCGCCAGATGAGGGCGGGCGGCTCGTCCTGCTCGACAACGTAGTCCGGGGTCACTCCGCCGCCGCCGAAGACCTCGCGGCCGAGGTCCGTGTGGAAGACGGGACGCTCCTCCGGCGAGGGAGGCTCCAGGTCGAGGAGCGGGATGCCGTCCGCCGCTTCGTCCAGGGAGCGCTCCTCGATCTCGCGCCAGACTTCGTCCAGGTCGAGGAGCGGGATGCCGTCCTCCGCTTCGTCCTCCCCGTTGCTGCCGTTCACGTCGTACTCGGTGTAGTAGTCCCAGTACGAGGAGTAGTCGCGCTGGATCAGCCTTCCGGCCGGCGTGTAGTACCGGGCCGTGGTCAGTGCGAGCCCGGCGCCGTAGGACAGCTCGTAGACGGTCTGCACGAGACCCTTGCCCCAGGTCGACGCGCCGACCACCAAGCCGATGTCGTGATCCTGGATGGCGCCCGAGACGATCTCGGAGGCGGAAGCGGAGCGGCCGTCGACGAGCACCACGATCGGCAGGCCGAGCGGCTCGTGCCTGCCGGTGGAGCTGTAGGTCTGGTGGGAACTGTCGATGCGGCCGCGGGTCTCGACGATCGTGCTGCCGGGGGGCACGAACTGGTCGGAGACCTCGATCGCCTGATCGAGCAGACCGCCGCCGTTGCCCCGGAGGTCGAGAATCAACCGCTCCATGCCCTGCTCCCGCAGATCGGCCAGGGCGCGCGCGAGTTCGCCCCCGGTGGAGCGGGAGAAGTCGGTCACCCGCACGAAGCCGACGCCCGGCTGCAGCATGTGAGCGTGGCGCACGGTTTCCTGTGGAATCTCGGCGCGGGTCACCGTGACCACCAGGGGCTCGGCGAGACCGGGACGCAGCAGGGTCACGGTGACATCGGTTCCCTTCGGGCCCTTGAGATTCCGGATCGCCTCGTTCGGGCTCATCTCCTCGGTCGGCTCGCCGTCGATCAGATGGATGATGTCGCCGGCGCGGATGCCCTTCTTGTAGCCCGGCGTGCCCTCGATCGGCGAGATGACCGTCAGCCGGCCGTTGCGCGTTCCGACGTAGATGCCCAGACCGTAGAACGAACTCTGCTGCCGTTCCCGCATCGAGTCGTAGGCCACCGGCGGCAGGAAGCTGGTGTGCGGATCGAGGCTGCGCAGCATGCCGCCGATCGAGGCGTAGATCAGGTCGCGGTAGGCGACATCGGGAACGGCGTAGTGCGCGTGCGCCGCCTCGACCAGGTCGGTGTACTCGCGAATGGGCGCAAACTCGCCGCTGCCCAGCGCCAGAAGGTTGCCGCCGGCGAGACCGCCGATGAGAACGGCCGTAGCGAAGAGCACGAGTGCGAGGTTGCGCCAGGGTTTCTTCACGAGTCTCCCGCGGTGGGTCGCGTCAGTCGGTCAGCCGCCCGGCAGGGCGAGCGGCGCGAATCGGGCATTGTACCAGCGAGCCAGCAGCGCCGGCGGTGCCGGGCGCGATGGCGCCGGACGCGGCGGACGCGGACGCACCCGGTTGGCGTATCATGCCGGCCCATGTTCGGCCCAATTGGCATGCAGGAGATGCTGTTCATCATGGCGGCCGCTCTTCTCATCTTCGGTCCCCGGAAACTGCCCGAACTGGGCCGCACGCTCGGCCGCGGAATGGCCGAGTTCCGGCGCGCCACGAGCGACCTGAAGCGCTCGATCGACGTCGAGCTCGACGAAGAGAAGCGCCCACCGCCTGCGCGCAGAATCGACAAGAGCAAGCGGGCCGCGGTCTCGGGCGGCTCCAAGAAGCCCGCGGGCTCGGACGACTCGAAGAAAGCGGGCGAATCGGGCAAGGACTCGCCGAGTGACCCCGCAGTCTGACGAGCCCGATCCGGGGCAGCCGACCGAAGAGTCGGAACCGGAACGGCTGCCCGCGACGCAACCGTCGCGGAGGAAGTCCAAGAAGGACGAAGAACTTCCGCGGATGACGCTGCTCGAGCACCTCGACGAGCTGCGCCGCCGCATCCTGCGCACGCTCATCGTCGTGCTGGTGGCGTTCTTCGCCTGCTTCGCCTTCGCCGAGAACATCTACGAAGTGCTGGAACTGCCGATCAAGCCGCACGTCGAAAAGCTCTCGTTCCTCCGCATCACCGATCCGTTCGTCGTCTACATCAAGGTCGCGTTGCTGGCCGCTGTGTTCCTCACCTCGCCCTACCTGGTAAGCCAGCTCTGGGGTTTCATCTCGCCGGGCCTCTACCGCCGCGAGAAGCGTTACGCGATCCCCTTCATCTTCTTCGGCTCGTTCTTCTTCCTGGGCGGCGGTCTGTTCGGGTACTTCATCGCCTTCCCCTTCGCGGTCGATTTTTTGATCAACCTCGGCGACAAGTTCGAGCCGGTGATCACGATCGACTTCTACCTCAACACCCTGATCAACATCCTGCTCGGCCTGGCGGTGATGTTCCAGCTCCCGATCGTCATCTTCATGCTGTCGCAGCTCGGCGTGGTGACGCCGAAGTTCCTGATGCGGCACTTCCGCTGGGCGGTGCTCATCATCGTCATCATCTCCGCAGCGATCACGCCGACGCCGGACGTGGTCAACATGACGATCGTGGCCGGCCCGACCCTGCTGCTCTACCTGCTCGGCGTCGGCGCCTCGGCCCTGGCGCAGCGCCGCCGCAAGCGAGTCGAAGAAGAGGCGGAAGATGAGTGGGCCGATAGCTAGCTAGGAGACCGGTCCCAGCGCCTCGACGATCCGTTCGACCAGCTCGCGGGCGGCGCCGCGGCCGCCGCGGGCGTTGAGCACCAGGTCGACGCTGTCGCGCACTTCGGGCACCGCGTCGGCCGGGGCGACGGACAGGCCCGCGCGCCGCAGCACGGGCAGATCGACCAGGTCGTCGCCGACGTAGGCCACTTCGGAGGGGTCGAGCCCCCGACGCTCCAGCAGGTCCACGAAGGCCGCCGCCTTGTCCCGGCAGCCCAGGAGGACCTCGTCGAAGCCCAGGTCGGCGGCGCGGCGCGCGACCGCGGCGGAGTCTCTGGCGCTCAGGATACCCATCCCCAGACCCGCCTCGCGCGCTCGCCGCACTGCCAGACCGTCCTTGACGTCGAACGCCACCGCCACCTCGTCGCCGACGTAGAAGAGCCGTCCGTCGGTGAGCACGCCGTCGACATCGAAGAGCAGGAAGCGGAGCCGCAGGATGATGGAGGAGAGCATGGAAGACGCAGCCCCGGTTACCGGCGGCGCAGGCCCCAGAGATCGTGGATGTGGACGAGGCCGCGCAGGCGGCCGTCGCCGTGACAGATGAACAGGGACGTGATCCGGTGCCTCTCCATCGTCTCGAGGGCGACCGTGACCAGGGTGTCAGCCTGGATCGTCTTCGGTTCGGGCGTCATGTAGTTGCAGACCGCGCGGTCGAGGAAGGCGCCGCCGGCGGCGCCGCCCGCGGCCGCGTCCGTGTTCAGCAGGCGCCGCAGATCGCCGTCCGAAATCACGCCGCAAAGCCCCCCGGCCTCGTCGACGATGGCGGTGATGCCGAACGACTTCTCGGTCATCTCGAACAGCGCCTCCCGCATCGAAGCCTGAAGCCCGACCCGGGGCACGGCGGCGTCACCGTGCATGACCTGATCCACCGTCATCAACCGGCGGCCGAGTTCGCCGCCCGGATGAAGCGTGGCGAAGTCCTCGAGCGTGAACCCGCGCGCCTCGAGCAGCGCCATGGCGAGAGCGTCGCCCAGGGCCAGGGTGGCCGTCGTCGATGCCGTCGGCGCGAGGTTGAGGGGGCATGCCTCCTGGTCGATCGCCGCCGACAGGTGGAGGTCGGCGCGTTCGGCGATCGGGCTTTTCGCACCTCCGGTGATGGCGATCAGGGGCACGCCGCGGCGCTGCAGCACGTCGGTCATCCGCAGCAGTTCTTCGCTGCTGCCGGAGGACGAGGCGGCCAGGACCACGTCGCCGGGCACGATCATGCCCAGATCGCCGTGGATCGCCTCGGCCGGGTGGATGAACAGGGCCGGGGTGCCGGTGGAAGCCAGGGTGGCCGCCACCTTCTTCATCACGTGGCCGCTCTTGCCCATGCCGGTGCAGACCACCCGTCCCCGGCAATCGCGCATGCGCTGCACCGCCTCCGCGAAGGAGTCCCCGAGCTGCCCGATCAGGCCGCGGATCGCCGCCGCCTCGATCTCGAGCACGGCCCGGGCGATCTCCAGGCTGCGCTCCGATCCGGCGGTCGCTGTTGTCGCGAGTTCGGCCACTTTCGCCACGCCGGCTTAGACCCAGGGCCCCTCGGCGACGCGCGAGCGGTGAACCTCGAGCGCCGACAGGAGCAGGTTCTCGGCGCGCGCCAGCGGCAACTGCGTCTCCCGGTCGCACTGCGCGCAGTCCGGATCCGGGTGCACCTCGAGATAGAGGCCGGCGGCGCCGGCGGCAATCGCGGCGCGGGTCAGCGGCTCCGCAAACCGGCGGTCGCCGCCGCTCTCCTTGTCGCGGGCGCCGGGCAGTTGCAGCGAGTGCGTCACGTCGTAGAGGACGGCGATCCGATGCTCGGCGAGGATCGAGAAGCCGCGCATGTCGACGACCAGGTTGTGGTACCCGAAGGAGTTGCCACGCTCGGTCACCGCGATCCTGGCGTTGCCTGTGCCGCGCGCCTTGTCGACCACCCGCACCATGTCGGCCGGGGCCATGAACTGGCCCTTCTTGATCAGGAGGGCTCTGCCGGTGGCGGCAGCCTCCACCACCAGGTCGGTCTGGCGGCAGAGGAAGGCGGGAATCTGGAGCACGTCGCAGACTTCGGCCGCCGGCCCGCACTGGTTCGGTTCGTGGACATCGGTCAACACCGGAAGTCCGGTCGCCGCCTTGACGTCGGCCAGCGCCGCCAGCCCTTCGGTCAGCCCCGGACCCCGGAAGCTGTCGCCCGAGCTGCGGTTCGCCTTGTCGAACGAGGATTTGAAGATCAGCGGCAGCCCGAGGCGATGGCTCATCGCCTGGAGCTGCTGGCCCACACCCACGAGCCAGTCGCGGCCCTCGATCACGCACGGGCCGGCGATCACGGGCAGGCCGCCGCGACCGAGCGCGATTCCCGGCGCGAGTTCGAAGCCGCCAGCCGTCACCGCGTACTCAGTTGGCCTCGGCGCCGCCGGCAGGAAGCTCGTCCCCGGCCCTCGCCGACGCCGCGGCCGTCCGCTGCTTCTGCTCAACCGCCGCCCGGATGTAGGAGATGAACAGCGGGTGCGGATCGGCCGGACGCGACCGGTACTCGGGGTGGAACTGGCAGCCGAGGAACCAGGGGTGGTCCGGAAGCTCCACGATCTCCACGAACTTGCCGTCGGGGCTCCGACCGGAGACCACGATCCCGGCGTCCTGGAGCGCGCCGAGGTACTTCTGGTTCACCTCGTAGCGGTGCCGGTGGCGCTCGCTGATCAGCAACCGGCCGTCCCGGGAGTCCGCCGTGGCGCCGTAGACGGCGGCGGCGAGCGTGTCCGCCTCGACCACGCACGGATAGGCGCCCAGCCGCATCGTGCCGCCCATCTCCTCGACTCCGAGCAGGTCGCGCAACTTGTAGATCACGGGGTCGGATGCAACCTCGTCGAACTCCGTCGACTGCGCTCCCTCCAGACCGCAGGCGTTGCGCGCCATCTCGATCACCATGCACTGCATGCCGAGGCAGATGCCGAACATCGGCACCCGCTTCTCGCGCGCATACCGGATCGCCCGGATCTTCCCCTCGACGCCGCGCGGACCGAAGCCGATCGGCACCAGCAGGCCGTCGACCTCGAACATCTCGTGGGGCCAGCTCTCGGCCTCCAGATCCTCGGCGTTGATGTAGACCAACTGGACTTCGACGTCGTTGGCGATGCCGCCGTGCATCAGGGCTTCGTTCAGGCTCTTGTAGGCGTCCGGCAGTTCGACGTACTTGCCGACGATGCCGATCCGCACCTGGCCCTGGGGGTGGCGGATGCGGTGGACCATGCGTTCCCAACTGGCCAGATTGCGCGGCGAACCCGGCAGGCTGAGCAGTTCCATGAGGGACTCGTCGAGGCCCTCGCGGCAGAACATCAGGGGAACCTCGTAGATCGTGTCCACGTCGCGGGCGGCGACCACGTTGCTCCTGTCCACGTTGCAGAACAGGGCGATCTTCGCCTTCGTCTCCTCCGGCAGATCGCGGTCCACCCGGCACAGCAGGATGTCCGGCGAGATGCCGATCGCCCGCAACTCGCGCACCGAGTGCTGGGTGGGCTTCGTCTTCTGCTCGTCGGAGGCGGCGATGTAGGGCACCAGGGTGAGGTGCAGATTCACCGCGTTGTTGCGGCCCAACTCCTGGCGGAACTGGCGGATCGCCTCCAGGAAGGGCAGCGATTCGATGTCGCCGACGGTGCCGCCGATCTCGACCAGGATGACGTCCGCGCTGCCGGCAAGCCGCCGCATCCCGGCCTTGATCTCGTCCGTCACGTGGGGGATGACCTGGACCGTGTTGCCCAGGTAGTCGCCGCGCCGCTCCTTGTTGATCACCGTCTCGTAGATCTTGCCGGTCGTGTAGTTGTGCTTCTTGCTCGTCTTGCAGGTCGTGAAGCGCTCGTAGTGCCCCAGGTCGAGATCCGCCTCGGCGCCGTCGTCGGTGACGAAGACCTCGCCGTGCTGGTACGGGGACATGGTCCCCGGATCGACGTTCACGTAGGGGTCGAGCTTCATCATCTCGACGGTGAAGCCGCGCGCCTCGAGAATCGCCCCGACCGAGGACGCGGCCACGCCCTTGCCGAGCGAGGACACGACGCCGCCGGTGATGAAGATGTACTTGGTTGCCATGGCGTGTGCTCCCGTTACTCTCTTATGAAGTCCGTTCCGTCTGCCAGGCCAGCATCCGCCGCTCGGCCAGCGCCAGGTCCATCGGTGTGTCCACTCCCAGGGGCGCCTCGTCGACCGGCAGCACGCGGATGCGGATGCCGTTCTCGAGCGCGCGGAGCTGCTCCAGCTTCTCCGAGCGTTCGAGCGGTGAGGCTCCGAGCTCGGCGAGCCGCAGCAGCACGTTCCGGCGGTAACCGTAGACGCCGACATGGAGGAGGACCGGCGCGACCGGGGCGTCGTCCAAAGACTGCCGGCGGTAGGGGATCCCGGCGCGACTGAAGTAGAGGGCGTAGCCGTCGCCGCCACAGACGACCTTGATCTGGTTGGGATCCCGCAGCGCATCCTCGTCGACCTCGGCGGCCAGGGTGACCATGTCCTCGCCGGCATGCGCTCGCAGGTGTTCGGCGAGGTGAGTGATGCCCGAGGGATCGAGCAGGGGCTCGTCGCCCTGCACGTTGATCACCGCGTCGGCACGCCAATTGCGCGCTGCCCAGGCGATCCGGTCCGTACCGCTGCGGCAATCCGCCGGGGTCATCTCGCAGTCGCCGCCAAAGTTCTCGACCGTTCGGCGAATGTCCTCATGATCGGTCAGCACGACTACGGCATCGAGACCTGAAGCTTCGCTCGCCCGTCGGTAGACATGCTCAATCATGGGCCGGCCGCAGATCGGCAGCAGGGCCTTCCCGGGTAGTCGGATAGAGCCGTAGCGAGCAGGAATCGCACAGACGACGCCAACCGCATCCGATACGGGCCAAGCACTCGACACACACGACCCTACCCGCGCGGCGCGCCGCCGGTCAAACCTCCTGTCACCGTCGCCCCCGTCCAACCGGTTTCCCTCTGAGCCGATACGCTCGCGGTGTGCATGGGACGCGTCGATCGGTCAGAGGCTGGTGGGGGCAGGGGCGCCCGGTTTCCGTCGCCCGAAAGGGCCTGCCCGCCGCCGCTCTGGTCGCGGGAAGCCTGCTGGCGGGCTGCGGGGACTCGTCGCCGCCGACCGGCGCGGCGGAGTGGATCTGGCCGGAGGCGGCGGACTCGGAACCCGGCCGGCCGGCGGCCTACCTGCTGCTGGCCGACTTCGAGTTGGATCAGGCGCCGGAGGCGGCGGCGCGCCTCTTCGTCACCGCCGACCGGGAGTACGCGGTTCACCTGAACGGCCACCAGATCGCGCGCGGCGGTTTCCGGCGCGGCGAGCCCATCGACGAGTTCCAGGTCGCCCACCTGCTGCGCGCCGGCCCCAACCGCTTGACGATCGAGGCGCGCACTCCGTACGGCGACGGCGGCGCGCTCGCGGGCATCGAACTCGACGACGGCTCGATGCCCGTGGTGACGGACGGCGCCTGGCGGTTCCTCGACGTCTGGGATCCGCGCCTGGCGAAGGGAGACGCGCATGGCGTGGACGCCGGTGAGCTGGGGATCGTCCGCGCCTGGGGGCGGCCTCCCGTCGGTCGGTGGGGCCGGGTGGCCCGGGGCGCACTGGCGAAGCCGGCGCCGATCTGGCGGGCCGCAGGGCCGCATCGCATCGTCCGCGTGTCCTCGTCCCCCGGTCTAAAGATCGCGCCCGAAGAGCAGTCGTCCTTCCGCGTCGACTTCGGCCGCGAGGTCACGGGTGTGCTCGAACTCGAGTTCCGACCGGAGGACGGGACCTCCCACCGGCACCTCCGGTTGTGTCACGCGGGGGAGTGTCAACGGCGGGCACTGGTGCTGACCGCCGGCAGGCCGGCCTGGAGGGACTCGGCTTCGCGCACCTTCGACACCGTGGTGGTGTACGGGGTGAGGGAGCTCCGGGCGGCGAGGGCGCGGAGCTAGAGCCGCGCGGCGGCGCGGAGCGACTAGGGTTCCTCCCACTCGATTCCGGGGGGCGGTTCGAAGCGGCCGGGGGCTGCTCCGCTGCGGTAGTCGCCGACGATGAAGCGGTTCTCATTGCCCTGGGCGTCGTAGTAGGTGAGTTCGCGCAGGCGTTGCTCTTCGCGGTCGATTACAACCTGCACAAGGGCGACGTCTTCGCTCGGTTCGAGCGGGCGCAGAACCAGGCGCAGGCGTTTCCCGGGCGCCGGGTCGAGTTCCGCCTCGTACCGGCGCCGGAGATCGTCGGTGGTGAGGAGGAAAAAGTCGAGCCCCGGGGCCGGCTGCTCCGACAGCTCATAGCGCTGACCGACCGACTCGCCGGGGTTCCAGTGGTGCACCGTCCGGTCGCACAGCAGGAAGGCCTTCTCGAAGGGGGGCGAGTAGTCCCAGCGCAGGCAGCCCGGCAGGGCGACGGCGAGGTTGCCCCGCTCCGTCTCAGCGTCCTCCGGATCGAATCCGTAGGGCACAAAGGTCTGCACGAAGCCCGCCGAGAGCGGTCCCGAGGCTTCGAGCGAGCGCCGGAAGTCGTCGAGAACGGGCCACGGATCGTCGGCCACCGCAGCGCCGGCAGAGAGCAGGCAGACCGCCACCAGCAAGGGAACCGCCGCTGCCACCGGCAAGGGAACCGCCGCCGCCACCGGCAAGGGAACCGCCGCCGCCACCGGCAAGGGAACCGCCGCCGCCACCGGCAAGGGAACCGCCGCCGCCACCGGCAAGGGAACCGCCGCCGCCGCAAGGACGGGCGCCAAGGCCGCCGTGCGCGCGGGCCGCATCATCCTAAGCGCCGGAGGCACTGCGTTCCAGCACGGGACCACCGTACGCGAGAGCCCCATCAGTGCTTGAAGTGGCGGCGACCGGTCAGGAGCATGACGATGCCGTGCTCGTCGGCAGCCGCGATCACCTCGTCGTCGCGGACGGAGCCGCCGGGCTGGACGATCGCGGCCACTCCGGCCTCGGCCAGGGTGTCGACACCGTCGCGGAAGGGGAAGAAAGCGTCGGAGGCGGCCACCGTGCCGGCAACGGCGAGCTGCGCCTTGTCGAGCGCGATCCGGCAGGAATCGACCCGACTCATCTGGCCGGCGCCGATGCCGACCGTCTGGTGTTCGTTGGTGACCACGATCGCGTTCGACTTCGTCGCCCGGCACACCCGCCAGGCGAAGTCGAGCGCCCGCAGTTGCGCCTCGTCGGGCTGCGCCCGGGTGGGACAGGTCCACTCCCGCGGGTCTTCCGGAGCGCTGTCGAGGTGTTGGGCGATGAAACCGCCGTCGACGGCTCGCAGCTCGTAGGCGCCGTCCGAAGCAGAGAAGGGCGGACACTCAAGCAGACGGAGGTTCTTCTTCCGTCCCAGCCGCTCGACCGCCGCCGGCTCGAAGGAGGGCGCCACAATGACCTCGACGAAGAGCTTCGCCATCGCCTCGGCCAAAGCCCCCGTAAAGGGCCGGTTGACGGCGATGATCGAGCCGAACGCGGAAACCGGATCGCAGGCCAGGGCCCGCTCGTAGGCCTCCACGAGCGACGCGCCCGTGCCTACGCCGCACGGATTGTTGTGCTTGACGATGACCACTGCCGGATCGTCGTCAGCAGCACCGAACAGGGCCGACAGTTTCCGCGCGGCGTCCGCATCGAGCATGTTGTTCCAGGAGAGTTCCCGGCCCTGGAGTTGCCGGAAACCGCCCAGAACGCCGGCGCCGCCCACCTCCCGGTAAACCGCCGCTCCCTGGTGCGGGTTCTCCCCGTAGCGCGGCGCCAGGACCTGCTCGAGTTCCAGCCGGACGGACTCCGGCAACGAACGGGATTCGTCATCGGCCGCCTCCGCCGCGCCGCCTTCCAGCCAGTCGGCGATCGCGGCGTCGTAGCTCTGGGTGTGCCGGAACGCCTTGAGCGCCAGTTCGCGCCGGAGCTCTTCGGACAGGCCGCCCTCGGTCTGGAGCGCTTCGAGGATCCTCGGGTAGTCCGCCGGGTCCACGACGACCGCCACGTTGGCGAAGTTCTTGGCCGCGGCACGGACCATGCTGGGGCCGCCGATATCGATCATCTCCACCGTGCCGTCGACGGTCGCATCCGGGGCCGCGGCAGCGGCAGCGAAGGCGTACAGGTTCACGGCCACCAGATCGATCGGCGGGATCTCATGCTGCTCCAGCTCCGCCCGATGTTCCGGCCGCCGCCGGTCGGCGAGGATGCCGCCGAAGATCCGGGGGTGCAGACTCTTGACCCGCCCATGGAGGATCTCGGGGTGTCCGGTCACTTCGGAGACCGCGGTGACGGCTACACCGTGTTCGGTGAGCTGCCGCGCCGTGCCGCCCGTCGAGACGATCTGGACACCCAGCTTCGCCAGTCCCGAGCCAAGTTCCTCAAGGCCCGCCTTGTCGAAGACCGAGACCAGTGCGCGGCGAACGGGGAGCATCAGAGTCGGCGCAGCGTAACATGCACCGGTCGCTCTGAATCAGAAAGGCCGCGACCGTCGGGTGTCGGCAGTTCGAGCCGAGACGGCGCCGAACGGACCAGATCGAGATCGACCTGCACGGTCACGGGCGCCGCGACCGGGTCGATGCGCGCGGCCTCGGCGACTGGAGGTTCCACCGGTTCAGAGCCCAGCCTCAGCAGGCGCTGTCCTTGCGCCGTCTCAACTCCCATCGTCAGCAGGCTGATCGACGCGGCCGTAAGGGCGACCAGGAAGCCCGATCGCGAGCCCGCGCCGAAGCCTCTTCGGTCCGCGGGAAGGTGAGCAGATCTACGCTGGACGGCTCTTCTGGATTGTCGCGTGGTCCACTAATCTAGTCGTTCTGCACCCGGCGCTCCATTGACTGGCTCGCCGCATGCCTGTTAGAACCCGCTGCACTAGCGCCCTGCCGGGCGCGCGCGACTTGCCCAGGTAGCTCAGTCGGTAGAGCACCTGACTGAAAATCAGGGAGTCGGTGGTTCGAATCCGCCCCTGGGCACCATCCGCGCCGCCCCGCAAACGGGAGCAGACGAGGCGGCTTCTGCGGCAGCAACCCTATTCCGCAGGAAATCCGCAACCGTCACCGACCCGACCGAATTCAAGGTTGCAAGGGTCAAGTCGCTGAGACTCAATCAGTTAGGACTCTCACGCCGGCATCGGCCCGAGGCCGTCCGCCGCCCTTCCCTTGACACGACCTTTAGGCGCCCTATACGTTGTTTCCCGGATAGGGACTGTGACCAAGGATCGCAACCCAATCCACCGGTCCAAGAGCCGAGACCCTCAGACCGGAGCTTGAGAAGGGCGAAAGTCACGTTCGCGTGGTGGGCGCACTTCAAGAGCGAGGGTCGGAAGGTCACGACTCGAGAGCCGGGCTCGGTGGCAGGAGCCACTTGGAGCCGGAGAAACCGAGGCGCAAGCCGAGGCAACCCTGACGACATGAAGCTCCAGCTAGCGAGTGGCTCCCGTAGCCGAAGGCTTCCCCGGGAGTGGCACCGAGAGGCGCAAGCCTCGTGGTGCCTAATCTAAGGGGAGGCGGCTTCAGGGGGGCGAACGGTCGGAAGTTGCCCGGCAGCAACGGAAGGCTGATCGCTAACTGAAGCGCTTCATCGGCGGACGCTTCGGGGGCTTCGTCGTGAGACCCGACCAGTCGAGCGACGAAGTACCCCCAAAGGCGAGAAGTCGACGGAGAGAGAGGCAGGGAGTCCCCGCGACGGCGGGCCGCAAAGTGATCGGTTCGGAGGCGCAAGCCGAGGAACCGGCCATGGCGGAACGACGGCGCGGACCTTTCGGCCACCCGAGCCGGAGGGTTGAATGCGAAGGCGCAAGCCGGAGCGGGAAACCCGAAGGCAAAGGGCGAACGAAGGGGAGTCCCGGCGAACCCGGACGGGGCTGGAGGGGCCGCAAGGTTCCACCGCCGGAGCCGCAAGGCAAGGGCGCCCAGGTCTGAACGGAAGGATCGGTGGCGCGCAAAGCGCTCCACGACCGGATGCCCGCCAAGCTGAAGGGTCGAGGAAACGCGAGCGAGGGATGAGAGACTTAAGGTCGGTTCGGGTGAGAACCCCGGAGCGGTCCCTATCCTCTTTTTTTGGCCCGCAGAACCTAGCACACTGACGCCGTAAGTGCAACCGTGCCAGGGATTTACGTCCCCTGACAAACACGCCGAGGCCCGGGTGCCGGAATGTTCGGCTCCCGCCCAGACGTTTTACCGCGAGAAGCCAGGGCCGGCCAGGACTCGGACACGCGATGCATCCGATGTTCCCTCAGAGCCAACGGACCGCCGAAATCGGTACCTGACGCTCCGTCGCTCCCCTGGCGCCAGTAGCTCCGCACAGTGATCCAGGCTTGGGTCCGCGCTTGCCATAGCAAGCGACGGCGCAAGTCAGGGGGGTCACGAACTGGTCACGCAACCGTCACGCATCGCCCGGAATGCTCCGTGCGTAGTGTCCTTTTGTGTCCTCTAAAACCAGGGTCCCCAATTCGGAACACCACTTTCGGGGCTGGAAAACGCCAAACAACAGCTCACTCGTAGAAGTCCAAGGGCAAGCTCATGCAGCGCGATAACGGCTCGTCGCACGAGGGACGCCTGGGCACGAAACGCGACCGCACCTTCCCTGCACGCCCTCGCCGGCTTGAGTTCGGCGAGTTCCGCCTCGATCCCGAGACCCTGGAACTCTCCGGCCTCGGGCGCACGGTACGGCTTCAGCCCCAGCCCGCCCGACTCCTCGAGTTACTGATCGCGCACCGTGGCGCAGTGGTCTCGCGGGAGGCCGTCCGCCGCCATCTCTGGCCCGACGAAGTCCACGTCGAGTACGACCAGAGCATGAACTCCTGCGTCAAGCGAATCCGGGTCGTACTTGGCGACAGCGCCGACACACCCGAGTACATCGAGACGCTGCCGCGCCTCGGGTACCGCTTCCTGAAGCCCGTGAGCGAAGTCAACGACGGCAACGAACCGATCCTCAGCAGGGGCGGCACCGCCCGGCGCTGGCGGTCAGGACCCGGCGCCGTGCTCGCCGCGCTCGGGGCGGCCCTCGGCATCGTCGCTACGGTCTTCGTCTGGCGCACGGTGGACTCGGGACCATCCACCGCGAGCGAACCGTCACGGCAGGTGCTGGCGGTCCTGCCCTTCTCGGCGGTGGAGACATGGTCCGGCGCCGAACCGTTCCGCCAAGGCCTGGCCCAGGAGCTCATCACGTCGCTCGGCCAGCAGGCGTCCGATCGGCTGGCGGTCGTCGCGTACGATGCCCGACCCTTCCCAAGCGCCGGCGGCGGAGCGACCGGGCTTTCAGCCGACTACCTGCTCGACGGTCGGGTTCAGCGGGAGCAGAATCGCCTCCGGGTCTGGGCCCGCCTGCTCCTGGCCGAGGACGGAACCGTACTCTGGAGCGAGTCCTACGACGGCGCCGAGAGCGACATTCTCGTCTTCGAGGCGGAGGTGGGCTCACAGATCGCCAACGCGGTCCTCACCCGGTTGACGCAACTGGAACCGTACTCCTGACCGCAGCTACGGGGAGCGCCACGAACCCGGACGGCCGGGGAGCCCCCGAGCCGCTTCGAGTTCGTCGAGAAAGCGGCCGCGCGGGATCTCCTCGGCGCCGAGCCGGAGCAGATGCTCGGTGACCTGCTGGCAGTCCACGAACGCGTAGCCCCACCGTTCGAGGCAGTGAACCAGATGAACCAGCGCGATCTTGGACGAGTTGGAGCGCCGGGCGAACATCGATTCGCCGAAGAACGCGCCGCCGATCGAGACCCCGTAGAGGCCGCCCACCAACTCGCCGCCCTTGAGGCATTCGACCGAGTGAGCGTGGCCGAGCCGGTGCAGGCGCTCGAACGCGTCGATCAGCGGATCCGTGATCCAGCTCCCCTCCTGTCCGGGACGGGGGTTCTCGGCGCAGGCCGCAATGACCTCTCTGAAGCGCGTGTCGATCGTGACCTCGAACGGGTCGCGCCGGAGTTCGCGCCGCAAACTGCGCGACATTCTGAACCGCTCCGGATAGAGCACCAGACGCGGATCGGGCGAGAACCACAGCATGGGCCCGTCTGGACCCAGCAGCGGCCAGGGGAAGATGCCGGACCGGTAGGCGGCGAGCAGCCGCTCCGGCTCGAGGCCTCCACCCACCGCGAGCAGGCCGCTTGGATCCGCCAACCGCGGCGGAGGGAAGGCGATGCCGCGATCGTCGAGCCGGAAAGGTCCTCTCCGGTCCATCCAGCGCAGGTTACCTGTCTGCGCCGGACTACACGTTGAACCGGAAGTGGACGACCTCGCCGTCCTGCACGCGGTACCCCTTGCCCTCCAGGCGCAGGGTCGCGCGTTCGCGGCAGACGGCCAGCGATCCGGCGTCGATCAATTCCTGCCACCCGGTCACCTCGGCGCGAATGAAGCCACGCTCAATGTCGGAATGAACGGCGCCCGCCGCGGTCACCGCCGCGCTGCCCCGGCGGATGGTCCAGGCGCGGACCTCGTCGTCGCCGACGGTGAAGAAGGAGATCAGCCCCAGCAGCTCGTAGCCCGCCTGCACCACCCGGACCGCACTCGGCTGGTCGAGTCCCGCTTCGGCCAGGAAGTCGCCCTGATCGGCCAGGTCGAGACGGGAGATCTCCTCTTCCAGGCAAGCGCTCACGGCAAGGAGTTTCATCCGAGCGCTCGATGACGAGCGCTCGGACTGGTTCGCGTGTGGCGCGGGGTCGCCCGCCACGTCCTCGTCGACATTCAGCACCACCAGCATCGGCTTTCGGGACAGGAGGCCGTAGCCACGCAGCCGCTTCTCGTCCTCCGCGTCGAGGTCCATGAGGCGCAGCGGCGTTTCCGCCTCGAGCGCCGGCAGAATGCGGTCCGACAGCATCGCGCGCTCGCGTTTCTCCAGGTCGGTGATGCCTCTCTTCTGCGCCTGATCGAGACGCTCCAATCGCCGCTCCACCACCTCGTAGTCCGCGAGAATCAGCTCCAGATCGATCGTGGCGATGTCGCGCTGCGGGTCGATGCGACCCGCCGGGTGCAGGAGTTCCGGGTCCTCGAAGGCGCGCACGACGTGGACCAGGGCGTCCATCATCCGCAGTTCAGCCAGGTCCAGGGTCTCTCCCCGGCCCCGGTCGATGCCGGGAACATCGACGCATCGGACCTGCGCCGGCACGTAGCGCCGCGGCTGGTAGAGATCCCGGAGCTTCTCCAGGCGCCGGTCCCGTACCTGGGCGATTCCAACGTTCGTCGTGTTCGAGGCCCGGAACTTGCCGGTCGCCTGCCGGGAGGCAGTGAGCGCATTGAACAGCGCCGTCTTGCCGGCCTTGGGCAGGCCCAGGATGCCGAGTTGCATGTTCACTCCCCTGGCTCAGAGACCAGCGCCGAAGTTCGCCGCGAGGATGGCCAGATCCTCGCCGTCCACCTGGCCGCTGCCGTCGAAATCGGCATCGGCGTCGAAGCGGCGCGACCTCGAGGCCGCCCCGAAGGCGAGACCCAGGAATACCAGATCCCGGCCGTCCACGCGACCGTCCCGATCGATGTCCCCCCGCGGCAGGACGGCCCCCTCGACCAGGAAGCGGCCCACCATGCGGTCGTAAACGTTGCCCTCGGCATCGCCGGCGCGCAAGGACAGCGTCACCGCGCCGTCGAGTGGCGCCGCCGGCGAGAAACGCCACCGCAGCCAACGTCCGTCGTCGCTGACGCCAGGCGCCGCCGCCGGCGAGCCATCGACCGTGAGCACCACGGAACCTGTGTCGATGGCGCTGCCGAAGTCCCGCACCTCGACCTCCAGGGCAGTCGCGGGCGGAATCTCCTCGGCGCCGTGTGCCGGGACTACCCGTGTCGGGACAGGCGGCGCCGCGTCCGTGGCCTGGAGCACGTCGGCGAAGACCGAGGCGAGGAGGTCGTAGCCGGCGCCGTTCGGGTGCCCGACGGGATCCTCGATGCCGGCGTAGTAGAACGCGTGGAACAGGCGCTTCCGCGTACTGAAGAGCTCGAACGGATCGACCAGGCCGCGGCCTCGAATCGCCGCCAGCCGCCGGATCGACTGCACCAGATCCTGGTTCTGCCAGTTGTTCGGATCGAAACGGGCATTCGGCAAGCGGGGAATCAGGGTGGCGTGGTACGGCGTCCGGCCGGCGGCGGCCGCTCGGGCGGCCATCCGGTCCAGGTTGAACAGCGTGGTCTCCGGCGAAATGCCGCGGCTGATGTCGTTCGTGCCCTCCATCAGCAACAGGCAGTCCCCCGGCTCCGCCAGCACGCCGTCGATGCGGGCCAGACCTTCCGGCGTCCTCTCGCCGCCGACGCCCCGGTTGTCGACCACCAGGCCGGGCGCCAGAGCTTGGAGACGGGGCGGATAGCCGGCCTCGGCGCGCCCCGGATCGTCACCGGCACCGGCCGTAATGCTGTCGCCGAAGGCCTTGCAATGACTCGGTGTCTGGGCACCCGCGACCGCGCCCAGAGCGAGCAGCGCGGCGCCGAGTGCGGCGGCCCGCGGGACTGTTCCGAGGCGCCCGGAGAAGCGGTTGGCAGTCAAGCCCGGAATGTTACAGGCGAGGATCGAGACCTTCCAACGGGTTCCCTCCAGCCGATCTATGTGCTATTCTGCATGTTTCTACGTTTCAGCGAGATCTCCACTGGCAAGGGAGAAATCCGATGATGAAGCCGATCGGCAAACCAGGAGTGGCGGCAATGGCCCTCGCGACTCTTCTGGTCGGTTTGCCGGCTGCCCTGTTCGCACAGGACACGTCTTACGTGCTGATCGCGCACGACGACGAAGCCAAGGAAGTCCTGCTCAGCGTCCACAATCCGACGGACAAGAGTCAGAGCTTCGACATTCTGCCCATCGCCTCCGGGACCAACGGCGCCCAGCGGCCCGAGCCGCCGATCAGCATGTCGGTTCCCGCCGGTCGCACAATGCAGTACAGCAACCTGGCCGGTGACGACCCCTCGATGGTCGAACTCGTCGCCCACGGCGAACTCACTTTCCAGGCCTACACGATGCCCACGGACTCGAAGGGCAGGCGGGTGGGTCTGCGAGAGCAGGTCCCGATCGTCGACTCGGACAACATGGTCCCCGGCGGAACCTGGGCCTTCGTGTCCGGGATTCGGCGGGACAGCCGTGACCGCTCGGACTACGCGATCCTCAACCTGTCCCACACCAGCAACACCTGCGAACACAGGGTGCGCAGCCATGACGGCAACTGGGCCCTGGAATCCCGGGTCCTCAGCCACCTGCCGCTGTCCCTGACCTATGTCACCGATGTGCTGAAGGTGGTCGGCATCGATCTCGGCGATCACTACACGATCTCCACAAGCTGTGCCGACAACTTCTATGTCGCCGGACTGGTCGCCGATGACGATGCGGACCTGCTGACCGTCCTGCAACCATCCCAGGGCGGCGCCTCGGCGCTCCGACCGCCGGGCTACGGCGAGCCGCCGACACCGGACCCGGACCCGACACCGGACCCGGACCCGCCGGGCGATCCTCCGGTGTCCAATTCCTGCACCTCGGGCTGGGTGTGCATCGATCTCGAAGGCACCTTCCACCGCGCCACGAACGCCCAGCCCAGTTTCGAGCGGCGACTGAACACAGCGCCCGGCTCCTACCAACGGGCGGTCTTCCGTTTCAAGGTCCATCACGGCGGCTGGAACCGGGTTTCGTCGCGCAACCAGAACCTGTTCTGGCTGGCGCGCGAGAAGCACGTCGACCTGTTCGGGTTCGGCATCGCCAAGGGACCCGGCGGGCCGGCCCAGGTGTTCTACCGCACCGACTGGGGAATCAACCACGTCAACAAGCAGCGCGTGGCGACGCCTCACCTGATGCGGCCCAACGAGACCTATGACGTCATGTTCGACTTCGACGCGGCAGGCGGCCAGATCGTCCTGTCCCTGACCGATTCGAGCGGCGCCGAGGTCATGCGTTCCGTTGGCCAGCCGAACATCTCCGCGATCCCCTTCGTGCCGGGGCAACGGATCGCGGTCGGCTTCGGCTTCCGCGGCGAGTACGACAACGAACCGGCCCAGCCCGGCTGGGCCTGGTCGGACCTCCACGTCGAGCTCCTGCCTCAGTAAGGGGCGACCGTCCGCCATAAGGTAGCCGGCATGAGGCGACGCCCGGCCGGAACCCGCATCGCTGCCGGCGCCCTGGCCGTCGCGACCCTGGCCGCCGGCTGCTCCGAAGCGCCGCCGGTCCACCGCGGGCCGATCGTCCTGATCACGATCGACGCGCTGCGCGCCGACCTGGTCGGGAGCGGCCTGATGCCGCACCTCGACCGTCTGGCCGCCGACGCGGACTGGGCCGGCACAGCGATTGCGAGTTCGAGCTGGACGGTGCCGTCCATGGCATCGCTCTTCACCGGACGGCAACCCTGGCGGCATGGCAGTTGGCACAGCGCGCGCGCTCGTCTCCGGGACGACCTGCCGACCCTGCCGGAGATCCTGCGCGATCTCGGTTTCCAGAACGCGGCCTTCCGCTCGAACAGTTGGCTCACCCAGACCTTCGGCTACGTTCGCGGTTTCGAACGCTTCGGCCCGGTGGCCCGGATGGAGCGCGTGACCGAGATTCTCCGCGCCCTGGACGGGGGACCCCAGTTCGTGTGGATGCACGTGCTGCCCCCGCACGCGCCCTACCTCCTCCATGCTCCGTACCTCGACCGCCTGACGGCGCCGCGCGACGACCTGCCGGAGCGGATCACGCCCCTGCAGATGAGGCCGTTCGCCGATCCGGACATCCCCCTCGACCCGGATCACCGTGAGCGCGCCTGGCAGCTCTACCAACTGAACGCGGCCTACGCCGACGCCCAGGTCGGCGCGATGCTGGAGGCGCTGCGCGAGAGCGGGCACTTCGACGACGCCTTGATCGCCGTGACCTCGGACCACGGCGAGGAGTTCGGCGAGAACGGCCAAGTCCTGCACGGCAACAGCCTGCACCGGGTGCTGATCGAGGTGCCGCTGATCGTCAAGCTGCCGGCCGGCTGGACCCGGCCGCTCGACCCCGGACCTGTGGTCGCCAACTATCGCCTCTTCTCGACCCTGATCGCGGCCGCGGGAGGGACGCCGCCTCCGGGCAGTCCGCCGAGCCTGTTCGAACCGAGCCCTGCCGGCGCGCTGTCGGAGCTCTACGTGGGCAACGGCACAAACCATCTGTCCCTGGTCGAGGACGGGCGCCAGCTCGTGTGGAAGAGCCGGTTCGCGCCAGCCGAGGACCGGTACTACGAGTCGATGTTCGTCCTGGCGGGTGGCGAACCGCCTGGCCCCCTCGCCGAGAAGCCCGAAGAGCTCGTAGCCCGGCTCGAGCGGCAGTTCGAGGCAGCCCCGCCGCTGATGGGCGCACCGGGGACCCGGCCTCAACTCGAGTCGTTCGAGTGGTCCGCGGACGGAACGGTCCGGCCCGTTCCCGCCGAAGACGACTTCGCTCGCCGCCTGCAGAGTCGCTGGCAGTCGGCGAACGGCGTGGACCGGGCGGTCCTGCTGGCCGAGCGCGGCGAACCGGAGATCACACCGGAGGAACTGGAGCGGCTGAAGGCGCTGGGGTACGTGGTGACGTCGCCGAGGAAGCGAACGCCCTGAGTGCCGGCCGCGACGCGCTCCCGGGCGCGCCAGCGGCTCAGAGCCGCGGTTTGAGGGCGGGCCGGAGCCGCAGGTCGACCACTTCGGCCGACCGCGGCAGCGCCGCAGCCTCGACGATCGCCGACGCGACGTCGACCGGATCGAGGAAGCGCTCCGCGTCGTAGTGCTGGCCCAGGCCGCGGCAGACCTCCTGTTGCATACGGCTCCGGGTGCGGCCGGGATAGACGCTCAGCACGCGAACGCCGTCCGCGTTGACCTCGGCGCGCAGGGCATCCGCCAGGGCCCTCAGGGCGTGCTTGCTGGCGGCATACGCGGCGCTCCCCGCCCCGGCCACAAGCCCCGCCGTCGAGTTGACGAACACGACCAGGCCGCCGCGCCGGCGGAGACCGGGAAGCAGCCGCCGGGTCAAGAGGTAGGGAGCGCGCGCGTTGACCGCGAGCTGGAGGTCGAGGTCACCGGCCGGCGCCGTCTCGAAGGCGCCCGCGCGAAAGGCGCCCGCGGCATGCACCAGCAGATCGATGCCGTCGCCGAGCGACTCCGACTCCGCCCCGGCGGCGTCGATCACAGCGGCTTCGGTCAGGTCGCCGGCGACGGTTCGAATGACGCCGCCCGCGCCCTCCAGTTCGCCGGCGGCCACCACCAGACGCGCCCCGTCCCGACCCAGAAGCACCAGGGAAGCGCCCTCCGCCGCCAGCCGGCGAGCGACGGCGCCGCCGATCGCTCCCGTGGCGCCGGCCACGACCGCGATCCGCTCGGCAAATCTCGACACCCGCGGAGCTTACCGGCCTGCTGCCCGGTAAGCTCCGACCGATGCGAAGGCCGCTCTGCCTGACGCTGGCGTTCCTTGCCTGGAGCGCCGGGTTCCCGCCGGGTCTCGCCGCCGACGGGCTGACCGCCTATCAGGGACAGGACTGGGCTTACCTGCAGGCGACGGCCGGGCGCCCGACCCTGTGGCTGGGCCCCGACCAGGCAGTGGAACTGCCGGCGACGGCGCCGCCGGTGACGTCCGTCCGCTACGACGATCTGGTGCTGCTCGGCCGCGACCCCGACGGCGTGCAGGAATGGGCGGTAGCGGGAGTCGCCGTGGACAGGAACCGACCCCGCCTCAGGCTCTACCGCGGCCGCGACGGCCGGATCCGCGCTCTGCCTCCGCCCGACCGCCCGACCGGCGCGATCCAGATGGCCTCCGCGCGCTGGCTGGCGGCCGCCGGCGCGGCGCCCGTGCAGGGACTCGCCTGGCTCGAGGCAACCCGGCCCCGCGCCCAGGAGGTGTGGCTGTCTCCCTACCGCGACGGAGAGTTCGAGCCGGCGACCCGCCTGGTCGGCGCCGGGCCTGGATCGCAGACCGCGCTCGACGCCGCTGTGCTCGCCGACGGCTCCTGGCTGCTCGTGTGGTCCGCCTTCGACGGCAACGACGACGATCTGGTCTGGCGGCAAGGGCAGCCGGACGGAAGCTGGACCGGAGGCCGCGTCTCGCCGGACAACCGGGCGCCCGACATCACGCCCCGGCTGCTGGTCACCGCGGACGGCGCCGCGGTGGCCTGGAGCCGCTACGACGGGAGCGTCTACCGGGTGCGGACGGCCCGGTTCGAACAGGGAGAGTGGCGGGACGAGAGGTGGGCGGCGCCGCCCGACTCGCTCTACCCCGAGTGGGTCGGGAACGGTGACACGCTCCTCTTCCTCCGTGGGGCGACGCGAACGTGGACTGCGGCCGGACCCGGGTCGTTCGTGGACTTCGCGGCGCCCTCGGAAACACCGCCCGTCGTCGACCTGGACCCCTCCTCGGGTCTCCTGCGCGCGCACTGGCCCGAGGCCGGCGGCTGGCGGTCGGCGTCCGGGACGCCGCCCGGAGTCCGACCGTGACCGCGGGAGCGGCAGGGTTGACCAGACGGCTGCGGTCTCTGCTCCGGCGCCGCGAGGGACTGTTCGCCAGCCGGCCCACGGTCGTGACCCTGGCCGCTCTGAGTTGCTTCCTGCTCACTGTCCCGCTCACGATCGGTAAACCCGGCCAGCCACCGACGCTGAAGGCCGACGAGCCGGCCTACTACCTGATGGCGCTGAGCCTCGCCCGCGACTTCGACCTGCGCTACCTGCCGGCGGACGGCGACCGGCTGCTGGAGGAGTTCCCCTTCGCCTCCACCCACAACCTGATCCTGATGACGTCCGACGGCTGGAGCACCGCGCACTACGGCAAGCCGCTCGCCTACCCGCTGTTCGCCGCTCCCTTCGCGGCGCTCTTCGGCGCCAACGGCATGGTGTTCCTCAACATGGCGCTGTTCGTCGCCATGCTGTGGCTGGCCGCGGTGTTCCTCGCCCGCCGCACCGCGCCCGCAACTGCCGCCGCATTTGCCTGCGGCCTGTTGCTGCTCTCGGCATGCTCCCGCTACGTGTTCTGGCTGCAGCCCGAGGTGTTCAACATGTTCGGCGTCTTCGGCGCGCTGTACTGGGGCTTCGAGAACCGCCGCCGCACCCTGTGGCTGACCGCCCTCTCCGGCGTGCTGCTCGCGCTCCCCACCTACAACAAGCCGATGTTCGCCGCCCTCGCCCTCGCCCTCGCGGGCGCCTTCCTGCTGCGCCGGCAGTGGCGGACGGCGGCCGTCTGGACCGCCGGCTTCGCCGTCACCCTGGCGCTGCTGGCGGCGATGTCCCAGCGCATGACGGGCCAGATCCTGCCCTACCTCGGGTCCGACGTGCGGGCCGCGGTGCGGGTGTGCGAGCCCGGCGGCTGGCCGCCGGAGATCATCGAGGCGCGCCGGATCGAGGAGGCGCAACGCGCCGGCGAGCCGGGACCGGCCGCCGGCTCGACGAGTGCGAACGCGATCCCCGAGTCCCCGACCGGCAACGCGTTCACGTGGCTGTTCCGCATCCCGCGCCAGTCGGTGGGGGAGGTGGTCGAGAACATCGGCTACTTCCTGGTCGGCCGGCACGCCGGCCTGCTGCCCTACCACCCCTTCACCGGCATCGCCCTGGCTCTGTTCCTGCTCCGCGGTCGCCGCGACCGGGACCGCTGGCTGCTGCTCCTGTCCCTGGTTGCGGTCGCCGGCTACTTCCTGGTCTTCATCGGCTGGAACTGGCAGGGCGGCGGCGGCTTCGTCGGCAACCGCTACTTCGTCAGCGTCGTCCCGGCCTTCCTGTTCCTGGTCCCGGGCCGGATCCCGCCCTGGACGCTGCCGGCGGGCTTCACCGCGGCCGGGCTCTTCGCCGGCGCCATGGTGCTGGCGCCCTTCGGCGTCACCGTGCCCTCGCCGACGCTGCAGGCGCACACCCGCAACGCACCGCTCCGCTATCTGCCGCTCGAACTGTCGCTGCGCAACGTGCCCGGCTACGAGAGGAGGGCGGCGGCCGGCATGTCCGTCATGGGACGGGCGGACCGGGTGTTGGCGCGGGGCGGGTCCTGGTGGGTCGCTGCCCGCGGCCCGAGCGAGATCCTGATCGAGTCCCGGCAGCGATTCGACAGCCTGGTGCTCGGCGTCTCCTCGCCGGTCGCTCCGAACACCCTGCGGCTGCGCCTCGACGGCGGCGCCAGGGTCGACGTGGAGGTCACCGAAGCAGACAAGGCCCAACGGGTGACGCTCCGCTCCGGGAAGCCCCACAAGGTGAGACGGCGGGACGGCCATCGGAGCTATGTCCACCGTCTGAGGGTCGAGACTGCCCGCGGCGCGCCGACCAAGTGGACCAAGGTCCGGCCGCCCGCCCCGTGCGCCGTCTACGCCTGGAACCGGGAGACCGAGGAGACCTTCTACCTCGGCGCCGAGTTGCGAATCCTGGGTAGCGAGGAGCACTTGAACGCCGATGTCTTTGCGGCCCGGATCGGCACCGTGGGCCTGGTGCCGGCAACGCTTCCCGCGGGCGCCCAAGTCCAGCTCTCCGTGGGTGTGAGCAACGAGTCGAACGTGGCGTGGGAGCGCCAGGGCGCCGTGGGAGTCAACCTGGGCGCCCGCTGGCGTCAGGGAATCGTGGCCGCGGAAGGCGACGACGCGGAACCCGGCCTCCAGATCGGCCCGGAGGGCCCGCGCAGCCTGCTGCCGCACATGAGCCCGGGCGCCTTCGAGACGATCACGCTACCGGTCCGCGCGCCGGACGCAGCAGGCGACTACACGCTCGAGATCGACCTGGTCTACGAGCAGGTCGCCTGGTTTGCCGGGCGGGGTGTCGTGCCGCTGCGGCTGCCGATAAGGGTCGTGGAGCCCTAGTCCACCGCCTCCAGCAACCCCGCCTCACGCAGCACCTCCGCCACCTCGCTGATCACGTCGAACGGTAGCCTCGAGCGCTCCGCGATGTCGAGCAGGGAGTGCTCGCCGTCACTCTGGTTGAGCACCCACAACATGGCAATCTCCCGCTCCTTGCGGCCGGCGCCGCCGAGGCCGCCGTAGAGCCCGCGGCGACCGAGCTGGGGTTCGCCGAAGGGCTCGAGGTTGCGGTAGCGGCGGTCCCTGGTGTTCTGGGCCGGGGACTGGGCCTGGGCCGGGGCCGGGGCCTGGAGGCCGATCGGGGTGCTCTGGTCGGTGTTCTCCTCCAGCACCGCGGCGGTCGCCAGGTAGGCGGCGAGCGAACCGGCGAGGGCGTCGGCGCCGATGAAGCTGAGATCGTCGGCGGACGTGTGGTACTCGGGGTAGCGGCCCCAGGGGGTGCGGGTCAAGACACCGACCGGCAGGTCGAAGCCGGGGGAGCAGTACTGGCGTTCGTCGTAGCCGAAGGGGAAGAAGTCCTCGGTGGCGAGTTCCTCGCTCAGTCCGCTCAGGGCGGCGGCCACGGCGCGGTCGATCTCGGTGTCGCCGCGGCGGCTTTTCTTGTAGTGGAAGCCGCCCGCGTCGCCGAGGTTGGCGGCGATCAGGCCGTGGCGGAACACATCGAGTCGCTCCCGGTTCTGCGCCAGCCAGGCGATCGCGCCGATGCCGCCCGGGGCGAACAGGAAGCGGTGGCTGTAGCGGCGCTCCGAGACCCCGGCCAGGGCCTCGGCGAGATGGACCGCGACCGCGATCCCGGAGAGGTTGTCGTTGGCCAGTTGGGGATGGCAGACGTGGCTGGAGATCACCACCTCTTCGGCGCTCGACCCCGGCAGCAGGCACTCGCCCCAGGCCATCGAGCCGTCTTCGAGCGAGGCGTCGATGAACACTTCGTACTCCCCGTCCGGGAGAGATTCGAGGAGTTGGTGGGGCAAGCAAAAGCCCCATCCCTCCTCGTAGTAGGAGGTGCGGTACGGGATCAGTTCGGGTTGCTCCGGCAGGCTGTGCAGGTGGGGACGCAGCTCGTCGAGCGTCATCCCGCGGTGGACCGGGACGCTGTAGCCCACGAGGTGCAGGTTGTGATCAGCGAAGTCGACGATCCGGCGCCCAGAGGGATCCCGGATCCAGGCCGCGCGCGGATTCCACTCGCGCGGCACGGTCCAGTCGAGCACCTGCGTGCCGGTGGCGAGTTCGTGGAGTTCGAGCGGGATTCGCCGGCCGATCCGTTCGAGGGTGGCGCGGACGCCGTCGCCGGTCAGGCTGCGGCGGATGGGGTAGAGCTCGGTCGCGAACTCCACCATGGACTTCCCAGCCCCCTCGCGGTCGAGGGCGGAAAGAGCCTGCCGGACGGTGGACATGGGCCTATTCTGCGCGAAACGCAGGCGGCCGGGTGACGCCGGCGGCCGAAGGACGGCGACCGCTTCACTCAAAGCTACAAGTAGCCCATCGCCTTGAGGCGTTCGATCTCCTGTCGCGTACGTTCGACGTCGGGGCCGCCCACGGTGTCCACGGGTTGCCAAGCGCGCCGGTAGGTCGCGATCCGGCCGAGAGCCCCGAGGTCCGGGGACTCGGTAAACGCGTCGTCCAGCACCCTGCCCTCGGCGTCGGCGGGCACTGGCAGGCCGAGCAGCGCCAGGACGGTTGGGAAGACATCCAGCACCTGGCTGCTGTCGAGCCGGTGACCGCGGCGGACGCCGGGCCCGTGGAGCAGCAGAACGCCGTCCGGCCCGTGCCGGTGCTGGGTGTAGAGACGATGGACGAAGGTCGGCGCCTGGCCATGGTCCGAGGCGATCACGAAGACCGTCTCTGGGCCGAGGGCGCGCCGCAGCTCGCCGACCAGGGCGTCGATCCGCCGGTAGACGTCCGCCACCGCCTCGCCGTGGTCGTCGATGCCGGTCGGCGACACGAAGGGAAACCGCTCCGGCTCGGACCAGCGCCAGCGCTGGTGCGAAACGGTGTCCGGCTCGTGGGTATAGAGACTGAAGAAGCGGGGCGGCGCCTGGCCGCGGCGCGCACGGTCCTCGAGCAGCGCCACGGCCGCCCGGCTTTGCCACCTGAGGTCCGGCTGGCCGGCCGCCGCCGCCTCGACTTCCGGGGACAGATCGGACGGCTGGGCGAACCAGGCGACTGTTGAGTCTACGGACCCGGAGGCGGGCGAGACGCCCGCGTTCCCGGACTCGCCAGGGCGTCGTTCAAGCCGTAGGCGAGCAGTCGGCTTCCCGGATCGAGCTGGGGCTGGGCCGGGAAGGAGTAGAAGTAGCCGTCGACGACGGCGGTCGGAACACCCGCCCGGTCCGCGATCTCCCAGATCGGCGGCGACGGCAGATCGAGGCGGTTGACGAAGCGCCGCGAGATCCCAGGCGCCCAGGCGAGGAGATCGACCAACTCCTTGAAGTAGGTGCGGTGGACCGGAAACAGGCCGGCGCCGGAACCGGGAAAGCGGACGCGGTAGAAGTCGTGGACGCGGTGGCGGTCGGGTGCTTCGCCGGTGTATAGCGAGGCCCAGATCACGGCCGAGTTCGCGCCGGGGAACGTTTCGAGACGGGCGAACGTTCCGTCGCGGACGAACTCCGCCAGGTTCGGAAGTTGGCCGTCGTCGATCAGCTCCGTCAGCAGGTCCGGGTCCATGCCGTCGAAGCCGAGGAGGGCAACTGGCGGAGCGGGGTGAGCGATGAGCGCCGTCGGGTCGAACGACGCCGGCTCGGCCACGGGCAGGAGCCGGAAGGCGATCGGCAGCGCGACGTGGGCGGCGGCGAGGACTGCCGCGGCCGCGGCCAGGAGTCGCCGAAGTTGCCCGGCGCCGGCAAGACGCCGGACACCGGCGGCGACCATCAGCGTCGCCAGCCAGACGACGCTGCCCAGCACGATGCCGGCGGCGATCAGGAACACCGCCATGCCGCCGAATGTCCGCGGCTCGAACCAGGGAACCTGCTCGTAGGTCAGGCCGTAGAAGACGACCGGTTGAAAGACGGCCAGGTTCAGGAGGCAAGCGGCCCAGACCACCGGGTCGCCGGTGAGCCTGAAGCGGGGGAACGCCGCCACCCGCAACACCCAGCCGAGAGCGCCCAGCACCGCTCCGACCCCGCAGCCGTAGAGCAGCGCAAACAGGACCAGCGACGCGAGCGCCGTGACCGGACTCTCGACCCGGTTGTGCAGAAGGTGGGCGACCGAGATGGGCCCCCCGAACAGCAGCGCACCGGACAACAGGCCGATTGTCGAGTCGCGCCGCCAGACGGCGAGGGTCGCACCGCTTGCCGGCGCCACCTGCGGACCTTCGCGCACAAACCCGGATGATACGGCAGCGCGTCGCTGCTAGGGTCGCGCTCCCCCGCGTGGCGATGCGGGCCCAAAAACGAGTGCTGGAAGGAGCCGGACTTGGCGAACGTAGTCGTCGTCGGCATGCAGTGGGGCGACGAGGGCAAGGGGAAGATCATCGACCTTCTGTGCCCCGGCTTCGACGCCGTGGTCCGTTTCCAGGGCGGCAACAATGCCGGCCATACGGTGAAGTTCGGCAGCGGCGAAGGCGACGAGCACTTCGCCCTGCACCTGATCCCGTCCGGCATCCTGCACCCGGGCATGGCCTGCTACCTCGGCAACGGAATGGTGATCGACCCGGAGGCCTTCCTGGCCGAGGTCGCCCAACTGGAGCAGCGCGGCATCGAGGCGGCGAGCCGGCTGCGCGTCTCCGACCGCGCCCACGCCCTGACGCCGGTCCACGTCGCGCTCGACCACGTGCGCGAGGAGGCGCGGGGCGCGGACCGCATCGGCACCACCGCCAAGGGCATCGGTCCGGCCTACGAGAGCAAGGTCAGCCGCACCGGCATCCGGTTGGCGGAACTCGCGTCCGAGGGCGCGCAGTTGGACCCGAAGGACGCCGAGGCGAACTTCGCCGGCTGGGCGGAGCGCCTGGCGCCCTACCTCTGCGACCTGTCGGTCGAACTGAACGATCTGATCGGGCGCGGAGGCAGAGTGTTGTTCGAGGGCGCGCAGGGCGCTCTGCTGGATGTCGACCACGGCACCTATCCGTACGTCACGAGTTCGAACTCAACGGCCGGTGGAGCGGCCGTGGGCAGCGGGGTGCCGCCAACGGCGATCGACGGCGCGATCGGGGTGGTCAAGGCCTACACGACCCGGGTCGGCGAGGGGCCGATGCCCACCGAGCTCCTGGACGACACCGGCGCTCACCTCCGGGACCGCGGCCACGAGTTCGGCACCACGACCGGACGGCCGCGCCGCTGCGGCTGGCTCGACCTGGTCGTCCTGCGCCACGCCGCCCGCGTCAACGGCGCCCGCTGCCTGGCGCTGACGAAGATCGACGTGCTCGACGAGCTCGACGAACTCAAGGTCTGCGTCGCCTACCGGATCGGCGGCGAAGTGGTACGCGATCTGCCGGCGGCAACCCAGCGGCTGGTTGGCGCCGAGCCCGTCTACCGCACCTTCGCCGGCTGGAAGCAGGACACGCGACGGGTCCTCGACCGCAGCGAGCTGCCACAGGCCGCGCTCGACTACATCGACTTCCTGGAACAGGAACTCGACGCGAGCGCGGATCTGATCTCCTCCGGCCCGCGGCGGGAGGAGACCGTCGTCAGCGGCGACGGGCGGCTCGAGGGATGGCTGGGGGACCGGTTCTCGATGGTGCGCAAGGCCGTCGGCGGGTAGCGCGGACGTATACTGCGCTGGGCCGTTAGCTCAGTTGGTAGAGCAGTGGACTTTTAATCCAAGGGTCGGGGGTTCGATCCCCTCACGGCCCACCAGGACCACCCCGGGGTCCGCCGCCCAATGCACACTGCGACCGTCCTCAGATCACTCGCCCTCGCCGGGCTCACCGCAACGCTCGCCACTCTGCCGGCCGTTGCCGACGGCGACCGCGGCGCCCTGCTCGATCGCATCGACGCACTCTCACAACATCGCCGAGCCCGCACGACCTGGCTCGACTCGACCGGTCGGCCGAACTCATCGGGGCCAACCGCCGGTTCCTGGTCTCGCAGACGCCCGTTCCCGGCGGCGACGACAGCCGCGCTTCACACAACCTCGGCTCCTTCTCCCGCTGGCTGGTGGAGCGATTCGGCGGTCAGCGCTAAGGGGCAACTCCTAGATGTGCCACTCGATCGTGTCGCCGTTGTAGTTCGTCGTCGCGCGCCGTGCGGGTGGTGACATCCGGCCGTCCTCCATCTCATCGCTCCAGCGCGCGAACGCCTCCTTCAGCGCCGCCACGACCTCCGGGTTCGCGGCGGAGAGATCCTCGGACTCGCCCGGATCGCGGTCGACATCGTAGAGCCGCTCCAGGCCGCCAGCCATCAGGAGCTTCCAGGAACCGTGCCGTACCGCGGCGTTCGGCCCCGAGCGCCAGAACAGGTACTCGTGCGGCGCGCCTTCCCCCTCGCCGGACAGGTACGGCAGCAGATCGACGCCGTCGAGCTGGTAGCCCTCTACGTTCGGAACCCCCGCCAGGCTCGCCGAGGTGGCGAAGATGTCGAGCGAGCTGATCGGGTGCTCGTTGACCATGCCCACGGGAATGCGGCCGGGGAAGCGCATCAGGAAGGGCACCCGGATGCCGCCCTCGTACAGGTTCCGCTTGTGGCCGATCAGGGGGCTGTTGTGGATCCGCTCGGTGTCCTGGGTCACCATCGCGCCGTTGTCGGCGGTGAAGATGACCAGGGTGTTGTCGCCGAGACCGTGCTCCTCGAGCTTGGCGAGGACCATGCCGACGGCGTCGTCGAGCGCACTGACCATGCCGGCGTAGACGCGACGGTACTGGTCGTCGAAGTCGGGGAAGCGCTGGTAGTGCTCGTCCATCACCTGCATCGGGGCGTGGGTCGCATAGAAGGCGAGGTAGAGGAAGAAGGGCCGGTCCTTGTTCCGATCGATGAACTCGACCCCCTCGCGGGCGAGTTGCGTGGTCTGGTACTCCTTCAGCTCGTCTTCCTCACGGCCCTTGAACATGGCGACGATGCGGTCCGGGTTTCCCCGTACTACCGGCTTCATCTCCAGCGCGTGGACGCCGGCCCAGTTCGGATCGATGTAGTTCATGCCCGAGGGCATGCCGTAGAAGTAGTCGAAGCCGCGGTCGAGCGGGTGGAGGAGCCGCCGCATCCCGAGCTGCCACTTGCCGATCGCCGCGGTCGTGTAGCCGGCGGACTGGAGCGCGTTGGCGATCGTGCGGTGGTGGATGCCCAGCGTTCCCCGGGCGGCGCCGATCGGCGGCACGGTCTGGGAGTTCAACTCCTTGCCCCAGCGCTGCTGGTAGCGGCCGGTGATCAGGCCGTTGCGCGACGGGTTGCAGACCGGCGCGGTCATGTAGCCGGAGACGAAGCGCACCCCATCCTCGCCGAGCGAGTCGATGTTCGGCGTCGGGATGCTCGCGCCGCCGTAGGCCGAGACGGCGCCGTAGCCGAGGTCGTCGGCAAACAGCAGGACGATGTTCGGCGGATCCTCGGCTGACGCTGCCGTCGCCAGCAGGAAGGTCGAGAAGACGAGTGTGAGTCTCTTCATAGCGGCGGTCCCCCTTTGCTCCGTTCCTGCCGGGCGGGGGCCGACGCCTGAGCCGGCGACGCGTTCGCGCGCCCCGCCCGAATCTGATTCTGTGAGCAAGTACGATACCGCGCGATGAAATCCAGACAACTGCCTCCGTACGCCGGCGCGCCGCTGGCGCTCGCGCTCCTGACCACCGCCTGTGGGCCAATGGACGAGGACTGGCCCGTCTATCTGGGCGACTCGGGCCGCAGCCACTACAGCCCGCTCGAAGAGATCACTCGCGACAACGTCGGCCAACTCGAAGTGGCCTGGGTCTACGATTCCGGCGAGCCCCGCGGCGCCGGCGCGACGATGTACACGAGTCCCCTGGTCATCGACGGGGTGCTCTACGCGCTGTCGCCGCAGCTCGAAGCCTTCGCCCTGAACGCGGCGACCGGCGAGGAGATCTGGCGCTCCGATCTGGGTCTTCCCGGCAACGCCCAGCGGGGGCTGATGTGGTGGGAGAAGGGCCGCGACAGGCGCCTCTTCTTCACCCACGGCAACTCCCTGATCGCGCTCAACGCTGCGGACGGCAAGCCGGTCGAGAGCTTCGGCGACGGCGGCGGCCTCGACCTGACGCCGGCCGTCGACAGGCAGGGGCGCATCTACATCACCGTGCCCGGCGTCGTGTTCGAGGACAAGCTGATCTTCGGCTTCTCGACCAACGAGGACGCGAACGCCTTCCCCGGTTCGATTCGGGCCTTCAGCGCCGTCGACGGAAGCCCGGTGTGGCAGTTCGACACGATTCCGGCCCCCGGCGACCCCGGCTCCGAGACCTGGGCGGAAGGATCGCTCGAGCGCGCCGGCGGAGCGAACGTGTGGAGCGGCATGGCGCTCGACGAGGAGCGCGGCATCCTCTTCGCACCGACCGGATCGGCGACACCCGACTTCTACGGCGCGAACCGCCTCGGCGACAACCTGTTCTCCGACTCCCTGGTAGCCATCGACGCGCGAAACGGTGAACTCCTTTGGCACTTCCAGGTCGTCCGCCACGACCTCTGGGACAAGGACAATCCGTCGCCGCCGACCCTGGTCCAGCTCGAGCGCGACGGCGGCGTCATCGACGCGGTCGCGATCACGACCAAGACGGGGCAATTGTTCGTGTTCGACCGGGAGACTGGCGAGTCGATGTATCCCATCCACGACATCCAGACGCCGATTCCCAGCACCCTGCCGGGTGAGGTGACGGCGCCGAGTCAGCCGGATTCGGCCGTGAAGATCAGCCGCCAGGACTTCGAGATCACGAACCGTACCGAAGAGGCGCGCAAGTTCGTCGAGGAGCGGATCAAGGACTGGGATCTGAGGCCCTGGGCGCCGCCCAAGGTCGGCACGGTGCTCTTCACGCCGTGGTACGACGGCGGCGGCGAGTGGGGCGGCTCGGCATTCGATCCGAACACCAACCACCTGATCGTGAATGCGAACGATGTCGCCGGCATTCTGAATCTCACCGAGGCGCCCGTCGGCTTCAGCCGGTACGGCGCCTATGCGCGCCACTGCGGCCGTTGCCACGGCCTGAAGCTCGAGGGCACCGACATGGCGGCCCCCCTGCTCGGCGTGGGCGAGCGCATGGAGCTGGCCGAGATTCGCCGCATCGTCCGCGAGGGCAGCGGCCGCATGGAGGGGTTCGACCATCTCAACCGGGTCGAGCTCGGCGCCATCGAGGCGTACATCCTCGATCCGGAACCGGAGGTCGACGAACCCATAGGCGAAGTCGCCTACGTCCTCGGCGGTTACGTCTACCTGCGCGACCACGAGAACCTTCCCGGCAACGCGCCGCCCTGGGGCACGCTGAACTCGATAGACTTGGCTACCGGCGAGATCGCCTGGAAGGTGCCGTTCGGCGACTACCCGTCGCACCCCGGCCTCGGCTTCGGCGCCGTGAACTACGGCGGGCCGGTGGTCACCGCCTCCGGCCTCATCTTCATCGGCGCGACGCCGGACGAGAAGTTCCGCGCCTACGACACGCGCAACGGCGAGATCCTGTGGGAGACCAAGCTGTCCGCGGCGGGCTACGCGACCCCGGCCGTCTACAGCACAGGCGGCAAGCAGTACGTGGCGATTGCCGCGGGAGGCGGTCGGACGGGCGGGCCCTCGGGCGCCGACTACTTCGCGTTCAGCCTGCCCTGAGCCGGAAGCAGCATTTCTAGCTTGCTCCCGGGTAAAGATGCGGGTGTTTTACCCACTCGCACCACGAATCACCGGCTAGTTCCTTCCTAGGGTGGATCGCCGCACAATGCTAGGCCGCGCCCGGGGTAGCGTCGCCAGACCGCAGCCGTCGATCAGCCGGCGAGCAGCCGCCGCGCGCGTGCCGCGATCGCGGTCGCGTTGAGCCCCAGGTTCTCGACCAGGGCGCTGTACGGCGCGGAGGCACCGAAGCGGTCGAGTCCGAGCACGTCGCCCTCGGTGCCGGTCCACCGTTCCCAGCCGAGCGTTGCCGCGGCCTCGACGGCGAGCCGGCGGCGGACGGAGGGCGGCAGCACTTCGTCCCGGTAGGACTGCGGCTGCGCCGCGAAGGCCTCCCAGGAGGGCATGCTGACGACCCGGACCGACCGGCCTTCGGCCGTAAGCTCCGCCGCCGCCTCCAGCGTGGGGGCGACCTCGGAGCCGGTGGCGAGCAGGATGATCTCTGGCTCGGCGCCGCCATAGGCGAGGACGTAGGCGCCGCGGGCGACGCCTTCGAGCGCCCCTTCGGCGGCCGCCTCGAGCACGGGCAGCTTCTGGCGGGTGAGGATCAGGGCGCAGGGACCCGGTGTCTCGAGCGCGAGGGCCCAGGCGGCGGCGGTCTCGTTCGCGTCGGCCGGACGGACGACGACGAGCCCCGGCACCGCGCGCAGGTGCGCCAGGTGCTCGATCGGCTGGTGGGTCGGTCCGTCCTCGCCCAGGAACACCGAGTCGTGGGTGAACACGTAGATCGTCCGGAGCTCCATCAACGCCGCGAGGCGGAGGCTGGGCTTCAGGTAGTCGAGGAAGCAGAGGAAGGTGCCGCCGTAGGGGCGGAACAGACCGGATAGCGCGAGACCGTTCATCGCCGCGGCCATCGCGTGTTCGCGCACTCCGAATCGGAAGTGGCGCGTCGGCGCGCCGGCGGCGTAGTCGCCTTCGCCTTCGAGCAGGGTGTTGTTCGAGCCGGTCAGGTCCGCCGAACCGCCGGCGAGCTCCGGCACCAGGTCCTTCAGCGCGTTCAGGGTGGCGCCGGAGGCGGAGCGGGTGGCGACCGGGCCGGATGCCGGATCGAAGCGGGGCAGCGCGTCGCGCCAACCGTCCGGCAGCACAACGGCAAGACGGCGCTCGAGTTCGGCCGCCGCTTCGGGGTGCTCACGGCGGTAGGCCTCAAGCAGCCGGCCCCACTCGGCCGCGGCGTCGCGGCCGAAGTCGGCCGCCGGCGCGAAGGCCGCGCGGGCCGCGTCGGGCACCAGGAACTCGGGCGCCAGCGGCCAGCCCAGGGCCTCCTTGGTTGCCACGACTTCGTCCGCCCCCAGGGGCGCGCCGTGGGACGCCGCACTGTCCTGCTTGGTCGGACTGCCGTAGCCAATGTGGGTGCTGACCCGGATCAGGGTCGGGCGAGCCGTCTCCGCCAGCGCCGCGTCGTAGGCCGCGGCGAGAGCCTCGATGTCGTTGCCGTCGTCGACGGACTGGGTGTGCCAGCCGTAGGCTTCGTAGCGGGCGACCACGTCTTCCGTGAAGCTCAGGTCGGTCGGACCGTCGATCGTGATCCGGTTCGCGTCGTACAGCACGTTGAGCTTGCCGAGCCCGAGGTGGCCGGCCATCGAGCAGGCCTCGGAGGCGACGCCCTCCATCAGGTCGCCGTCGCTGGCCAGCACCCAGGTGCGGTGATCGAACAGGGTGTAGCCGGGACGGTTGAAGCGGGCCGCGAGCAGTTGCTCGGCGATCGCCATGCCGACTGCCGCCGAGATGCCCTGGCCGAGCGGGCCTGTGGTCACCTCGACGCCCGACGTCAGGCCGTGCTCGGGGTGTCCCGGGGTGAGCGAACCGTACTGCCGGAAGTTCCGGATTTCCTCGATGCTCAGGTCGTAGCCAGCCAGGTGCAGGAGCCCGTAGATCAGCGCCGATGCGTGGCCGCAGGAGAGCACGAAGCGGTCCCGGTTCGGCCACTGGGGATCCTGGGGCGCGAAACGCAGATAGCGAGTCCACAGCAGGGCTGCCATCGCCGCCTGGCCCATCGGCGCGCCGGGGTGGCCGCTGTTCGCCCGTTCGACCATGTCGACGGCCAGAAAGCGCAGCGTGTCCGTCGCCACGTCCAGCGGCGAACGGTGCGGAGGCGCTCCGGCGTCGGACGTTCCGGCGGCCTCTAGCTCACTCATCGACGCGTGGTACTCGGGAGGTCGTCAGCTAGCAGCGTGCGCGGCAGGAAGTTCGGCGTACCCCATGTTCTGTGGCGCACGCTCCTAACGGGCGGTGGCGTGGCGAAGGGCCGGTCAAGCGGCACCAAGCATACTTCGACCAGTTCCGGAACACCGCCGCCGCTACGGCCTCGAATCGAGGTAACGGTCAACGGCCTTCTCGAGCGCCGAGCTGCGCAAGCCATTCTCCTTGGCAAGGGCACGGGCCTCTTCGCGGTCGACGCCCTTCCCGGCGACCAGGTAGGCGTAGTACAGAGCGCCGACCCGGTTGCCCGAGGCGCAGTGAACGAGGGTCGGACCCTCGAGCTTCTTCATCGTTTCGATGAACCGCTCGAAGGTCCCCGGCTGAGTGAGCCGTTCCCCGTCGACGGGCAGGTTCACGTACGGAACGTCCAGGTTCTGCAAGGCCGCGGGCTCGTCGTAGCCGCGGTCCTCGCCCTCGGCGCGCAGATCCACGACGAAGGCCAGGCCGTCCGTCGCCATCGCCTCGAGCTGCGCCTCGGTCGGCTGGCCGCCGAAGAGGACGTCCGGTTCCGGGTACTTCGCGTTGAGCAGGCCGTGGTCCTTCTTCTCGGCGGCGGCTGCGAGCGCGACGAGAACCAGGGCTACGGTCGCCACCGCGGCGGCAATCGAAGAGTGGCGCATCAGAAGAACCCCAATTCGAGTTTCGCGGCTTCGCTCATCATCGCTGGATTCCAGGTCGGGTCCCACACGACCTCGACCTTGGCGTCGTCGACCCCCTCGACGCCGCGCACGGTCCGTTCGACATCGCCCGGCAACGACTCGGCGACCGGGCAGTGCGGCGAGGTCAGGGTCATCTGCAGCTTGACGTGGGCGTTCGCATCGATGCTCACGTCGTAGATCAGGCCGAGTTCATAGATGTCGACCGGGATTTCCGGGTCGTAGACCGTCTTGAGGGCCTCGACGATCCTGGCTTCCAGATCGGCCGCCGTCGAGGGCGTCATGGTTGCTGCCGCCTTGTCCATTGTGGGTTCCTCCGTTCTGCCTCGACGCGGCCACCTCATTCGGTGGAAACCGCCTCGGCGTCGCCGCCGGCGAGCGCCGCCCGTAGAGCATGCCACGCCAGGGTCGCGCACTTGATCCGTACCGGATAGTCCTTGACGCCGTTCAGAACCTCCAGTTTGCCGAGCTCGACGCCTTCGCCCGGTTCACTCTCGCCGGTCATGAGCGCCAGGAAGGTCGAGAGCAGCGCCTCCGCCTGCGCGCGTTCCAGCCCGAGCACCGCCTCCGTCATCAACGAGGCCGAGGCGGTCGAGATCGCACACCCCACGCCTTCGAAGCTCAAGCCCTCGACGCGGTCGCCGTCGGTCTGCAGGTACACCTTGACCTTGTCGCCGCACAGCGGGTTGTAGCCCTCGGCGCAGCTCGACACGGGTTCCAGCGCACCGAAGTTTCGCGGCGCCCGGTAGTGGTCGAGGATGACCTGCTGGTAGAGATCGCGGAGATCCGACATCACTTCCTACCTACGTACGCCGCTCAGCCGAAGATCCGCCGCACTTCGTGCAGCCCGGAGGTCAGCCGGTCGACTTCTTCATGGGTGTTGTACATCCCGAACGAGGCCCGCACCGTGGCCGGGACACCGAGCCGCTCCATCAGCGGCTGGGCGCAGTGATGACCGGCCCGGATAGCGATCCCCTGCTCGTCGAGGATGGTTGCCGCATCGTGGGGGTGTGCGCCGTCAACCACCAGGGACACGACGGCGGCCCGCGCCGACCCGTCTCCGGCGCCCTGCCCCAGGACCCGCAGCCAGGGCAGCTCGTCCAGTTGTTCCAGAGTGTGGGAAAGAAGCTCCTGCTCGTGTTGCTCGATCCGCTCCAGGCCGATCGACTCCAGGAACTCGACCGCGACGCCGAGCCCGATAGCCGGCGCGATGGCGGGCGTACCCGCCTCGAACCGGTGGGGCGGCACCGTGTACTCGGTGCGGTCGAACGTCACCCTGGTGATCATCGCGCCGCCTCCATGGTAGGGCGGCATCGAAGCCAGCAACTCGCCGCGGCCCCACAGCGCGCCAATGCCGCCGGGGCCGTACATCTTGTGGCCGGAGAAGGCGTAGAAGTCGCAGCCGAGCGCGGACACGTCGACCTCCATGTGCGGCACGGCCTGCGCCCCATCGACGACCACGGCCGCGTTGGAGCGGGCGCGCGCCAGACGGGCGACGGCGGCGATGTCGTTCACGGTGCCCAAGGCGTTGGAGACGTGGGTCACCGCGACGACCTTCGTGCGCTCCGTGATCAGGCCGGCCATCGCCGCGAGGTCGAGTTCGCCGTCGTCCGTAATCGGCGCCGCCCGCACCCTCGCGCCGGTCTGCTGGCAGGCAAGCTGCCAGGGGACGATGTTCGAGTGGTGCTCCATCTCGGTGAGCAGCACCTCGTCGCCCGGACCGAGCCGCGGCCGGGCATAGCTCTGGGCGACCAGGTTGAGGCTCTCCGTGGTGCCGCGGGTGAAGATCACCTCGCCGCTGTTCGCGGCGCCGATGAAGCGTGCGACCTTGCCGCGGGCCGCCTCGTAGGCGTCGGTCGATCGCTCCGACAGCGCGTGGACGCCGCGGTGGGCGTTCGCGTAGTAGGTGCGGTAGCAGTCGCTGACCGCGTCTATCACGGCCTCCGGACGCTGGGAGCTGGCGGCGTTGTCGAGGTAGACCAGCGGGTGGCCGTGGACCTCCTGCGCGAGGATCGGAAACTGCGAGCGCAGCCGCTCGACATCGAAGCCGCGGGCCGTAGCGGCGGCCGCAGCCGGTCGCTGCCGATTTGCCGCTAGCGCCGGGGCCGTCATCGGCTCAGCCGCCCCGTCCGTTGCCCGAACCGCCGTTCAGGCTCCTGAACAGACGACCCTCCAAGTCCTGCCGGAGCGGCTCGAAGGAGGCCTTCTCGACCAGTTCCCGGGCGAACGCGTAGACGAGCATGCGGTGGGCCTCCTCGCGAGGGATACCGCGGGAGCGCAGGTAGAAGAGCGCGTCCTCGTCCAGGCGGCCGATCGTCGAACCGTGGGTGCAGCGCACGTCGTCGGCGAAGATCTCGAGCTGGGGGTTGCTGTTGGCGAGCGCGCTCTTCGAGAGCAGGAGATTGCGGTTCGTCTGCTTGGCGTCCGTCTTCTGCGCGGCCCGGTGGACATAGATACGGCCGTTGAACACGGAGCGCGCCCGATCGTCGAGCACGCCCTTGTAGAGCTGGTGGCTGGTCCCGTTCGGCTGCCGGTGCTCGACCCGCATGTGGTTGTCCATGAACTGCGAGCCGGCGGCGACGTAGAGACCGTCCAGGGTGCAGTCCGCGCCCTCGCCGTCCAGCAGGGCCACGGTGTCGTTTCGCACCAATGCCCCGCCGAAGGCCAGCGACGAGGAATCGAAAGACGCCGCGCGATCCACGCGCGCGTGCTGAAAGGCGAGGTGGAACGCGGAGAGCGCATCGGCCTGAAGCCTGGTGTGGTGGAGCACCGCCCCGGCCTCGCAGACGATCTCCGCCGCCGGGCACACGAAGTAGCGCCCGGCGCCGGCGCCGGCAGCGGCGAACGTCTCGATGATCGACGCCTGGCTGTTCTCACCGGCGAGCACCAGCAGGCGCGGGAAGCTGACCTCGACCGTTTCGGCCGCGGCATCGCCGGCCCCGGGAGCGCTGAGCCAGAGCACATGGAGCGGCCGTTCGAGCACCACGCCCGCCGGGATCTCGATCACCGCGCCATCCTCGAACAGGGCGGTGTTGAGCGCCGCGAACGGATGCACGCCGGCGTCCGCGCTGCAGGAGGCGCGGCCATCGACCGCCATGCCCAGGTGCTCCGCCACGACCTCCGCGGCGCGGCCCGCCGCCGGCAGACCGGCGATGGCGGCCGCTGTACCCCGCGCCGGCGGCGAGGACAGGGCCTCGTCGTAGCGGCCGTTGATGAACACCAACCGGTCGCATCCCGGGTAGAGGTACGGCTGCAACTCCACCGCTTCCAGCGCCCGTGGCGAGGCCGGGGCCGACGCCGCGCGCACCAGCGGGCCGACGTTCGTCTGCCGCCAGTCCTCGTTGCCGCGGCCAGGGAATCCGGTCGCCTCGAAGCGCTCGATCGCTTCACGCCGCAGCGTCTGTACGCGCTCCGCTTCGCCGGCCCGTTCGCCCCGGCGGGCGAACAAGTCCAAGTAGGGAGTGCTGGTGGTGCTCTTGGTTGCTTCGACGGTCACGGTTCGGTCCTCGCCATCCCCCGGCTCAGGCCTGGGCGGTCTTGCCGTTCAGGCCCGCGTAGCCCTTCGCTTCCAGCTCCAGCGCCAACTCGGGGCCGCCGGAACGCACGATGCGGCCATCCACCAGGACATGCACATGGTCGGGCACGATGTAGTTCAGCAGCCGCTGGTAGTGGGTGATGACCACGAACGCCCGGTCCTCGCGGCGCAGCGCGTTGACGCCCGCTGCAACCGCCTTCAGGGCGTCGATGTCGAGCCCGGAGTCGGTCTCGTCGAGCACTGCGAGCCGGGGCTCGAGCACCGCCATCTGGAGGATCTCGTTGCGCTTCTTCTCGCCGCCCGAGAACCCTTCGTTGACCGGCCGCCGCAGCAGCGCCTCGTCGATCTCGACCAGCTTGGCGCGCTCGCGCAACAGCTTGAGGAAGTCCATCGCGTCGAGTTCCTGCTCGCCCCTGGCCTTGCGGATGGCGTTGAGCGCGGCCTTCAGGAAGTAGCTGTTGCCGACGCCCGGAATCTCGACCGGGTACTGGAAGGCCAGGAAGAGGCCCGCGTGAGCGCGCTCTTCCGGTGCCATCTCCTGCAGGTCCTGGCCCATCAGTTCCAGCGAGCCGGCGGTCACCTCGTACTCCTCGCGGCCGGCCAGCACCTGCGCCAGCGTGCTCTTGCCGGAGCCGTTCGGCCCCATCACCGCATGCACTTCACCGGCGCCGACTTCGAGGTCGACACCCCGAAGAATCTCCTGTTCGTCGATCTTCGCGTGAAGACCGGTCACCCTCAGCATTGCTGTATCTCTCCGTGCGGCGGTCGGGCAGAGCCGGTGCGCCGCGTTGGGGGTTCCGACTGTAGGCTGCTCCGATCGGTTAGCCGACGCTGCCCTCGAGGCTGACCTCGAGCAGCTTCTGTGCCTCCACGGCGAACTCCATCGGGAGTTCGCGGAACACTTCCTTGCAGAACCCGTTGACGATCATGGAAACGGCATCCTCGGTCTCGATGCCCCGTTGATTACAGTAGAAAATCTGGTCTTCGCCGATCTTCGATGTTGACGCCTCGTGCTCCATCTGGGCGCTCGGATTGGCGACGTCGATGTAGGGGAACGTGTGGGCGCCGCAGTTGTCGCCGATCAGCATCGAGTCGCACTGCGAGAAGTTCCGCGCGTCGTCCGCCGAGCGCAGGATCCGCACCTGCCCGCGGTAGGTGTTCTGTCCCTGCCCGGCCGAGATCCCCTTGGAGACGATCGTGCTCGTGGTGCGCTTGCCGACGTGGATCATCTTGGTGCCGGTGTCGGCCTGCTGGCGGTTGTTGGACACCGCCACCGAGTAGAACTCGCCGACCGAGTCGTCGCCCTTCAAGATGCAGCTCGGGTACTTCCAGGTCACGGCGGAGCCGGTCTCGACCTGGGTCCAGGAGATCTTGCTCCGCGGGCCTTCGCACAGGCCGCGTTTGGTGACGAAGTTGTAGATGCCGCCGCGGCCTTCCTTGTCGCCCGGGTACCAGTTCTGGACCGTGGAGTACTTGATCCGCGCGTCCTCGTGCGCCACCAGCTCGACGACGGCGGCGTGCAACTGGTTCTCGTCGCGCATCGGCGCGGTGCAACCTTCCAGGTAACTGACATGGCTGCCCTCGTCGGCAATGATCAGGGTGCGCTCGAACTGGCCGGTGTTCATCGCGTTGATTCGGAAGTAGGTCGACAGCTCCATCGGGCAGCGAACGCCCTTCGGGATGTAGACGAAGGAACCGTCCGAGAACACCGCCGAGTTCAGAGCGGCGAAGAAGTTGTCCCGCCGCGGCACCACGCTGCCCAGGTACTTGCGCACCAGGTCGGGGTGGTTCTGCACCGCCTCCGAGAACGAGCAGAAGATGACCCCCAACTCTCCCAGCTTCTCGCGGAAGGTCGTCGCCACGGAGACGCTGTCGAACACCGCGTCCACCGCCACCCCGGCGAGCATCTCCTGCTCCTTGAGCGGGATGCCCAGCTTCTCGTAGGTGGCGAGGATCTCGGGATCGATCTCGTCGAGACTCTTCGGCCGGTCGTCGTCGCTCTTGGGCGCCGCGTAGTAACACATCGACTGGTAGTCGATCGGCTTGTAGCGCACGTTCGCCCACTGCGGCTCGACCATCTTCAGCCAGCCCCGGTAGGCGGCCAGCCGCCAGTCGAGCAACCACTGCGGCTCGTTCTTCTTGGCCGAAATGAAGGCGACGATCTCCTCGCTCAGTCCCGGCGGGGCGGTGTCCTGCTCGACGTCGGTGACGAAGCCGTACTCGTAGTCGCGCTGCGTGAGTGCTTCGATCGTGTCCGTGGCGGTGGCCATCAGGAACTGCTCCTCAGCGAAATCAGGGGTTCGGCGGACGGGGTGGCCGTTCCGGCCATGAAGTTCGGCCGCGCCATGTCTGCGATCGTGATGTCCTCGAGCGCGCCCCGCACCGCCTGGTTGATGCGCTGCCAGTTCTCCCTCACGCGGCAGAACGCCTCGTAGGAGCACTCGTGCTCGGAGTGCTCGCTGCACTCGGTCAGTGCGATCGGCCCTTCGAGCGCGAGGATCACGTCGGCGATGCTGATCTCGGCCGCCGAGCACGGCAGCTCGTAGCCTCCCCGCACGCCGCGGTGGGAGGTCAGCAGCCCGGACCTCGCCAGCAACTTCAGGATCTTGCTCACCATGGGCGCCGGTAGGTGCGTCTGCACCGCCAGTTCGGCGGCAGGGGCCTGACCGGTCTGCGCGAGCTGGGTCATCAGGACGATGCCGTAGTCGGCTTGCTTGGTCAGTCGGATCATGACGGTGTGTCGTCTACGCTGCGTTCGGGATGTGGCGCGAGGGGGGCTCCGATGCCGCTGTTCAAGCCCCGGCGCCGAGCGCCACGGAACCGGGACCCACTTAGTCCCGATTCGGAGACTAGCACGGGAAGGTCGCGTGTCAATGGAGTCGGGACACCATCCTCCTGTCGGTTGCCGGCGGCAATGTGCTACCGTGTGCGTCATCATGACTGAGCCGAGCGCAAGTACGTCCAGAGTCGGCATTCGCGCACTGCGGCAGAACCTGAGCGTCTACCTGCGCAGGATCCACCACGGCGAACGCTTCGAGGTCACGGATCGGGGCCGGCCGGTGGCTCTCCTCGTGCCTCTCCCCGACAAGCTGTCCCCACTGGAGCGCCTGATCGCCGAGGGACGGGCGACCAGGCCGGTGGGAAACCTGCTCGATCTGCCACCGCCAATGGGCGAAGTGTCGACCAAGGCGAGCGATGCACTGCTCGCCGACCGCGAAGACCGGCTCTGAGCGGGTGTGCTCTACCTGGACTCCTCCGCGATCGTCAAGCTCGTCCTTCCGGAGCCGGAGTCGCTCGGCCTTCGCGACTTCCTGGCCGGTGACGACGACCACGTATCGAGCGCTCTCGCGCGCGTAGAAGTGCTGCGCACGGTTCGGCGAGTCGACAGCGCAGAGAACAGGCTCCGAGATGCGGAGCGGATACTCGCGCGGGTCTCCCTCGTGGACCTGAACGAACCGCTCCTCGCCCAGGCGTCGTCGCTCAAGCCAGCGGGTCTACGCAGCCTGGATGCCATCCACCTTGCCACCGCCCTCTCACTGGACGGGCTGGAAGCCTTCGTGGCTTACGACCGGCGTCTCCTCGCCGCAGCCAACAACGCCGGTCTCCCTACAGCGTCGCCCGGACAGGCCTAGCCGACAGGCGCGCCGCGGCAATGCGCTACCGTGTGCGTCATCGTGGCGGACCCGGCGGCAGGCTATGTCTACCTGGATGTCTTTGGCGCGATCGTCCTCCTCTGGTGCGCACTGGCCTTACCGGCGCTCGTCATCGGCCTGGCGGGAAAGGATCCGACCGGACGGTTCGGCGGCAGGGGCTGGGGACCGACTCTCGACGCGCGCTCGGGTTGGCTCCTCATGGAGCTGTCGGCAAGTGTGTTCCCGATCGTCTATCTCGCGGCCGGCGAGCGTCATGCGGTTGGCGACGTCCTCGTCGCAGCATGGCTTGCCCACTACATTCACCGCACCCTCGTGTGGCCGTGGATAGTCCAGCGCCAGGCGCGTCCGTTCCCTGCCGTTACGGCCGCTTCCGGCTTCTGCTTCAACGTGATCAACGGCCTGTTCCTGGGCTGGTTCGCGGCTCGGATCGCCGACTACCCGCGAGACTGGTTCTCCGACTGGCGCTTCATGGGCGGCGCCGCGCTCTTCCTTCTCGGCGCGGCGCTCAACGTCTCTTCCGACTACCGCCTGTCGGCGCTCCGAGCCAGGGCCTCCGGCGGCGCCATCCTGCCGCGGGGCGGCGCCTTCGAACTCGTCTCCTGCCCCAACCTGGCCGGCGAGATGATCGAATGGATCGGCTTCGCCCTGATGAGCTGGTGCCTGCCGGGACTCGCGTTCGCGCTGTGGACAGCAGCCAATCTCATCCCGCGCGCGATGTGGCGACACCGGTGGTACCGGACGAGGTTCCCCGGCTACCCAGGGAACCGGCGCGCCGTCATCCCCTGGGTACTGTGAAGCGGGAGCCGCGTCCCACCGTCTACGATCTGCTCAGGGCACAAGCGTCCGGGCGACCCTGAAGCCCACGTTCACGCCGCGCTCCCCAGCGTCGACGCTACTTCGGTGCGCGGCGCGGAGAAGAGCAGGCCGGTTGCCCCAGGAGCCGCCCCGCAGTACGCGACGGGTGCAGTCTCCAGTGAGCCAGACGGCGCCGTCGGTCGGCGCGCCGGTGTAGCTGTCGTTCCAACAATCTTCGACCCACTCCCAGACATTGCCGTGTATATCGTGAAGGCCCCACGGGTTCGCTTCGTACTGCCCGACTTCCGCTGTCTTCAGCCCGACACCGTCCGAGCAAGCCAGGTTTCGCCACTCGATTCGCTCGGGAAGGCTCGCGTCGGCATGGTTGCCGTAGCGGCAGAGGCTCGAAGTGTAGTCCCCGAAGTGGAATTGCCAAGTGGAACCGGCGCGGGCCGCGTACTCCCACTCGGCCTCACTGGGCAGCCGGTAGTTCGCGCCCGTTTCGAGCGACAGCCAGACCACGTACTCCAGAGCCTCCGACCACGACACGTTGAGCACCGGACGGCGACCGCGCCCCCAGTCCTTGTCATCGACCGGCGGCCGACCTGTCGCTGCCGTGAAACGGTCGTACTCGTCCAGCGTCACCTCGTACTTCGACACCGCAAACGGCTGCCCGAAGGCGACGTCCCGGATCGGCCTTTCCTCGTTGCGGCAACCCATGCCCGACACGCAACCCATGAAGAACCGGCCGGCCCGGATCACCACCATGTCCGGCCCGCGACCTCCCGAACTCAGCGCGTCCGAGAATGTCGCACCCGGCTCCCAGGACGTACGCGTCACCGGCTGCGGATCCGCCGGTAGCGGCTTGGCAGACCGGGAAGGCTCGCTCCGCCGCTCCTCGGCGCGCAAAGGGGCGTCGCCCGGTTGCTCCTCCACCGCCCCTGCCGACGAAACCGCCTGCGCCATCGCCGCCAGCACGTCGGCGTGAACGCCAGCCTGGACCAGGGCCACGAGCTGCTCCACGCTCGTGTCAAACGCAGTCTTCGTCGATTCGATCTTGGCAACGACGACTTCGGCAGGCAGGCCAGCCTGGGTGAGGTTGAGGATGTCCTCGTTGGTCAGGACTTCACCCTGCGCAACGCTGACCGCAGGGAGCAGGGCCATCACGAGAATGGCCCATCCGGGCGCGGCGATGGCCTTCAGGTTCATCACTTCTTCCCTCCGCTCTCTTCAGCCACCAGGCGCTCCGCCGACCTGCTGTCGCCGAGGAGCACCGCGACCCATCGGAACTCCTCGGTGTTCTCGAGCAGGATCTTCACCACCATGGTGAGCGGCACGGAGAGCAACATTCCGATCGGGCCCCAGACCCAACCCCAGAAGACCAGGGAGAGGACGACGACGAGGGTGGAGAGGCCCAGGCGCCGGCCCATCAGGTGCGGCTCGATGAGGTTGCCGATCACCATGTTCACGATCAGGTAACCGAGCGCCACCAGGAGTCCGCGCCCGACACCGATCTGAACCATGGCCAGCAGCGTGGTCGGTACCGCCGCGATGATCGAACCCAGGTTGGGGATGAAATTCAGTACGAAGGCGACCAGACCCCAGAAGATCGCGAAATCGACTCCGAGCACTCCGACCCAGACTCCGATCAGCAGTCCTGTAGCCGCGCTGACCACCGTCTTGATGCCGATGTAGTGCTGGATCTCGTGCATAACGCGGGAGAACCGCTCCTCGGCGTCGGCGCCAGTGAAGGCCGTCCGCACCTTGGCGCGGAACGTCGCGGCCTCGAACAGCATGAAGACGACGATCAGGGCGATGATCAGCAGCGAAGAAAACGCCGTCGCCGTGTAGCGCAGCGCCTGGTTCGCGAAGTCGAACAGCAGGCTGGAATCCAGGCGCGACAGCAGGCCCGAAGGTTCCGCCTCCTCGCCTGCGTCGTGCGGAGCCGGCGGGCCGACGGTCGCCGCCACCGTTTCGCCGCCGCGGTCGGCATCCGTACCGACGTCGCTCTCTCCAGCGTCCGTTTCCTCTTCGTCCGGCGACGCGAGCCACTCCGGCTGCAGGCCGCGCTCCTCCAACCAAGCCGAGCCGTCGTCGAACAGTTCGGTCAGGCTGTCCTGGTACTTGTCCATGTCGCCCGCGAGCTGGTTGACGGTGGTTCCCACCAGGGAGCCGGCCGCCGCCAGTACGGCGATATCCATCAGGATCGTGCCGAGGACAGCCAGGATCGCCGGCAGGCGCTGCTTGAGCCAGAACAGCACCGGCAGGCTCAGGATGACCACGAAGAGCGCGATCAGGAAGGGCTCGATGACCGAGGACGCCGCCCGGAGACCCGCCACCAGCACGACCACGCACGCGGCGACCACCAGGACCCGGATCGGCGTCCCGAAATTGCGGATCGGATCGTCTGGGTTCGCCGCCATGGTCCGGCTCCGAGTGTAGCCGCCTGCCGGTGGGCGGCTCCACCCGGGTTCAGCCGGCGGCGGCGCGGTGGTCTTCCACCAGACCGTCGACGACCGCCGGTTCGGCCAGCGTCGTCACATCGCCGAGGTCGTCGTACTCGCCGGCGGCGATCTTTCGCAACACGCGGCGCATGATCTTCCCCGAACGCGTCTTCGGCAGGCCGGCGGCGACGTGGATGTGGTCGGGCGTGGCGATCGGCCCGATCACGGTCCGGACCTGCTGGCGCAGCTCGGCCACCAGTTCGGCCTGGTCCCGGCTCTCGGCCTCCGGAGTGATCAGCACGTAGGCGTAGATGCCGACACCCTTGATCTCGTGCGGGCACCCAACCACCGCGGCCTCGGCCACCGCGCCGTGCGCCACCAGCGCGCTCTCGATCTCCGCCGTACCCAGCCGGTGTCCCGACACGTTGAGGACGTCGTCGACCCGGCCGGTGATCCAGTAGTAGCCGTTCTCGTCGCGCCTGCAGCCGTCGCCGGTGAAGTACATGCCGGGATAGGTGCTGAAGTACGTCTCGACGAAGCGCTCGTGGTCGCCGTAGATCGTCCGCGCCTGGCCGGGCCAGGAACGCTTCAGGCAGAGGTTGCCGCTCTGCTCGTTCCCCGCAAGCTCGTTGCCGTCGGCGCCCACCAGCACGGGTTCGATGCCGAAGAACGGCAGGGTCGCCGAACCCGGCTCGAGCGGCGTGGCGCCCGGCAGCGGCGTGATCAGGATGCCGCCGGTCTCGGTCTGCCACCAGGTGTCGACGACGGGGCAGCGTCCGTCGCCCACCACGTCGTGGTACCACTTCCAGACCTCGGGGTTGATCGGCTCGCCGACCGAGCCGAGCACCCTCAGCGAACCGCGGTCGTACGCCTCGACCCACTGGTCTCCCTCGCGGGCGATCGCGCGCAGGGCGGTCGGCGCGGTGTAGAAGAGGGTCACGCCGAGGTCGTCGACGACCTGCCAGTAGCGGCCGGGATCGGGATAGGTCGGCACCGACTCGAACATCACACTCGTCGCGCCGTTGGCGAGCGGGCCGTAGACGATGTAGCTGTGCCCGGTGACCCAGCCGATGTCCGCGGCGCAGAAGTGGATGTCGTCGTCGTGGTGATCGAAGATCAGCCGGTGCGTCATCGAGGCGTACAGCAGGTAGCCGCCGGTGGTGTGGAGCACACCCTTGGGCTTTCCCGTCGAGCCGCTGGTGTAGAGGACGAACAGGGGCGCCTCGGCGTCGAGCCGGGCCACCGGCGCCGTCGCCCGCTGCTTCGCCGTCTCCTCGTGCAGCCAGAGGTCGCGCCCCGGCGTCATCGGCACCTCGGCGTCCGTGCGCCGCGCGACCAGCATGTGCTCGATCACGTCCTGACCCTCGAGCGCCTGGTCGCAGGTGGCCTTGAGCGGGATCGTCCGCCCGCCGCGCAGACCCTCGTTGGCGGTGACGAGAAGCCGGCAACCGGCGTCGACGATCCGCTCGCGCAGGCTGTCGGCGGAGAACCCCGCGAAGACGACCGAGTGCACCGCGCCGACGCGCGCGCAGGCGAGCATCGTGTAGGCCAGTTCCGGGATCATCGGCAGGTAGATGCAGACCCGGTCGCCCTGGCCGATCCCGAGCGAGGTCAGCACGTTCGCGATGCGGCACACGTTCCGCTTCAGCTCGCGGTAGCTGATCCGCTGGTAGCGGCCCGGCTCGTCCTCGACCCAGATCAGGGCGGTCTTGTCGGGCCGGGTCTCGGCATGGCGGTCGACGCAGTTGGTGCAGGCGTTGAGTTCGCCGTCCTCGAACCAGGCAAAGTCGACTGCGTCGAAATCCCAGCGCCCCGCCGAGCGCGGCGGCGCGAACCAGTCGAGCGTCGCCGCTTGGTCGAGCCAGAACCGGTCCGGATCCTCGATCGATTCGCGGTAGAGCCTCCGGTAGGCGTCCATGCCCTCCACATGGGCGCGGCCACTGTCCGAGATCGCGGCTTTGACGGGGATCATCCGATTCTCCTTGCCGGTCCTCGCGACAGCTAGACCGCGACCCGCGGCGCCGCGGCCAGCACCTCCGCCGAGGCGGTGCCCGCCACACTCGCGAAGTTGTCGATGAACATGCGCGCGAGCCGGCGCGCGTACTGGTCGTAGGCCTCCGGGTCGGCCCAACTCCGGCGCGGGTCGAGCACTTCCGCCGGGACGCCGTCGAGCGCGGTCGGGTAGGCAAGGCCGAAGACGGGGTGGATGCGCATCGGCGCGTCGCCCAAGCTGCCGTCCAGCGCGGCATGGATCATCCGCCGGGTGTAGGCCAGCTCGATGCGCCGGCCCTCGCCGTACGGCCCCCCGGTCCAGCCCGTGTTCACGAGCCAGACGGAGGCCCTGTGCCGCCGCACCTTCTCGCCCAGAAGTTCGGCGTAGGCGGACGACGGCAGCGGCATGAAGGGGGCGCCGAAGCAGGCGCTGAAGGTCGCTGTCGGCTCCGTGACTCCGCGTTCCGTGCCACCGACCTTCGCGGTGTAGCCGGAAAGGAAGTGGTACATCGCCTGCGCCTCGTTGAGCCGGCTGATCGGCGGCAGGACGCCGAAGGCATCGCAGGTCAGAAAGACGACGGCGCGGGGATGGCCGGCGATGCCGCCGAGGTCGACGTGCTCCAGGTGGCTCAGCGGATAGCTGGCGCGGGTGTTCTCGGTGCGGGAGTCGTCGTCGAGGTCGAGTTCGCGCGATTCCTCGTCGAAGACGACGTTCTCGAGCACCGTCCCGAAGCGCCGCGTCGTGGCGTAGATCTCCGGCTCGCCCTCAGGGTCGAGCCGGATGACCTTGGCGTAGCAGCCGCCCTCGATGTTGAAGATGCCGTCGTCGCACCAGCAGTGTTCGTCGTCACCGATCAGGGTGCGTTCCGGATCGGCCGAGAGGGTCGTCTTGCCCGTGCCGGAGAGACCGAAGAACAGGGCCGAGTCCGAGCGCTCCGCGCCGTAGTTCACGCTGCAGTGCATGCTCAGCACGCCGCGGCACGGCATCAGGTAGTTCATCACGCTGAACATCGACTTCTTGATCTCGCCGGCGTACTCGCTGCCGCCGATCAGGGTCAGATGCCGCTCCAGGTCGAGGGCGATGAAGGTCGTGCTGTTGGTGCCGTCCGTCTCCGGGTCGGCCAGGACGCTGGGGATGTCGACGACGGTGTAGTCGGGTTCGAAGCCCTCGAGAGCCGCGGCGTCCGGGGCGCGCAGGAACATGTTGCGCGCGAACAGGCTGTGCCACGCCCGCTCGCTGATCACGCGCACCTTCAACCGGCAGTCCGGATTGGCGCCGGCGAAGCCGTCGAAGACGAAGAGGTCGCGCTCCGCGGCCGCGGCCAGTATCTTGCGGTACAGGCGGTCGAAATGCTCGGGCTCAAGCGGCTGGTTGACCGGCCCCCAGTCCACAGCTTCCGCCGACGGCGACCGCCGCACCACGAACCGGTCCTTCGGCGACCGGCCGGTGTGCTCGCCGGTAGAGGCCACCAGGGGCCCTTCGGCGGCAATGGCGGCTTCGCCGCGGCGCACCGCCTCCTCGTAGAGCCGAGCCACGCTCGGGCGCGAATAGACGGTGCCCCGACTCGCTGTCAGGAACTCCCGGGAAACGTCGGCCATCTCTTCTACCTCACACGACCCGGCGCGAGAGGCAATCCCGCGTCACCGTCAAAAGCCGAGAACCATGGCTCCTCGGGAGGGATTCGAACCCCCAACATTTCGGTTAACAGCCGAACGCTCTACCGTTGAGCTACCGAGGAAGAATCCGCCGGCTCCCAGGCGACAGCGGCGGGCGACATGAAGGTGATCTTAGGGAGGCTCCAAGCCGACTGTCAATCGACCATGAACCGCTCGAGCCGCTAGAGGAGGTTTCGGAAGGCCCGCAGCCGCCGGGATCGGCTCGGATGGCGGAGCTTGCGCAACGCCTTCGACTCGATCTGGCGGATTCTTTCGCGCGTCACGTTGAACGAGCGTCCCACGTCCTCCAGGGTCGACTCCGCGCCGTCGCCGACGCCGAAACGCATGCGGAGCACCAGTTCCTCGCGCGGGTTGAGCGTTTGGAGCACCTCCGCGGTCTGCTGGCTCAGGCTCTTCATCATCACGTCGTCGAGCGGAGAAACCGCGTTCCTGTCCTCGATGAAGTCGCCGAGATGGGAATCGGCCTCCTCGCCGATCGGTGTCTCGAGCGAGATCGGTTCCAGGGCGATCTTCATGATCTCGCGCACCTGCACCGCGTCCATGTCCATGCGCCCGGCGATCTCCACCACGGTCGGCTCCCGGCCCAGCTCCTGCACCATGGCCCGGCTGGTCCGGGTCAGCTTGTTGATCGTGTCGATCATGTGGACCGGGATGCGGATCGTCCTCGCCTGGTCCGCTATCGCTCTGGTGATCGCCTGACGGATCCACCAGGTGGCGTAGGTCGAGAACTTGTACCCGCGGCGGTACTCGAACTTCTCCACTGCGCGGATCAGGCCGATGTTGCCGTCCTGGATCAGGTCCAGCATCTGCAGGCCCCGGTTCGTGTACTTCTTGGCGATCGAAACCACCAGGCGGAGGTTCGCGAGAATCATCTCGGTGCGCGCCTGCTCGCAGACCGCTTCGCCGCGCCGGACCTTGCTCAGGGTTGCGGTGACCTGAGCGAGGGTCGTCCCGTAGCGCTCCTCCGCGCCCCGGAGCCGGGCGCGGTATTTCTCGATCCGACGCCGGTGCAACGCGCCGAGTTCGGTGTCCCGCTCCCGATCCAGAGCAATCTGCGCACGCCGGATGTCGCGGTCGTGGCGCGAAATCTCCGCGTAGAGCTGCTTCAGGATCTCGACCAGCCGGCCGCGCGTCTGGGCGGTCAGCTCGATCGAGCGGATCTGTTCCGTGATCTTGCCCGCGGTCCGGTCGATCTCGCGTTCGATCTCCAGGAACCGTTCGCCACCGCGCCGGCACCGGTCACGCTGGCGCCGCAGCCGGCGCACCGTGCGGTCGAAATCGTCGATCGCCTGGAAGATGGCCAGGTTCCTGGCGATCCGATCGTTGGCGCTCTGGTCCAGATTCGCGCCGCCGTCGGCCAGCAGCTCGCGCATCAACCGGCGGTCGCGCCGCGCCAGTTCGTTGATCCGCAGCAGCTCACTGAGCACGACCGGGTTGTCGCACAGGGCCTCGAAGACGATCCACTCGCCGCGTTCGATCCGCTTCGCGATCTCGACCTCGCCCTCGCGGTCGAGCAGTTCGACACGTCCCATTTCGCGCAGATAGACGCGTACCGGATCCGTCGTCCGATCATGGCCGACGAAGGCGGCCGGCTCGGGTTCCCTTCGCTCAACGCCGTTGATCAGCGGCGCAGGGTCCGAGTCGACCACGTTCAAATACACCTCTGGACGACCGATCAGGTCGACGCCGAGCGCCCCCAACCGGGCTCTGATCTCGTCCATCTCCCTGGCTTCGGCGAGGAGTTCGTCCGGCAACCGATCCTCGAGTTCGTCGTGGAGCAGGTACCCCTTCTCCCGGCCCAAAGCGAAGACGCTGCGGACCGAACTGTGACGGTGTTCGATCGGCTCGGCCGGAACGGCCTCGACGGCTGCGATGTTCAGCGCCACGCCACGCCCTCAATCTCTGGGCTGGCGGTAGAGGTCATGGCTGAGCTTCTGCTTCTCTTCGATCTTGCGGTGCAGGGTCTCCACGTCGCCCTCGCGCTGGGCGAGATTGATCTCCCGGGCGAGCAGGTGGAGTCGCTGTCTGGCGAAGCGCCGACCCACCTCGGCGAGACTGATTCGGAGTTCCTGTGCAGAGAAGGCAGACGACCGTTGTAGCAAAAGGCTGGCGATGCGGTCAACAGGTACGCCGGTCTCGTCACCGGCGCCGGAGCGCCGCCCAAGGGCCGCGGCCAGCGCCGACGAGTCGATGGGATCAATACCGGCCTTGGCCTGCTTCCTTATGGCTCGATAGATGGCGCGCAGGGCCGGATCGAAAAAGGCGTCCGAGTCCGGCAAGTCGATACCGGCCAGTGACGGGGCGGCGATGATCAGTCGCAGCACCTGCTCTTCGATCGAGGACGTGGTCGGGGGCCTCCGGCCCACCGGCGCCCCCTCCGCGCCGGGGCCTTGAGGCCGCTCCGCCGCGGCGCCCGACTCACTCATTAGCACCTCCACCTTGACTCCCAGGCGCTCGGCCGCATGCTCGAAGTAGCCTCTGCGCGCAATCGGATCCTTGACCTGGTCGATCAGCACCCGCACCCGAGCGGCTTCCCGGGCTCTCAGCCGGGGATCGAGCTCGCCCCGGCTCGGCAGATCTTCGATCTCCAGCGCCACCGCGTCCCGGGCCTCATCGACGATGCTCAGTACCGCCTCGGACCCCTCGTCGAGCCGTAGCGAGTCCGGATCCTGGCCGGCCGGAAAACGGGCGCGACGGACGGCGAGTCCGGCGCCGAGCATCAGGGCCGCCGCCTTCTGCGCCGCCTCGATGCCGGCCCGGTCGCCGTCGTAGCCGAGCACGACCTCGTCCGTGTACCGGGACAGCAGCCGCACCTGTTGCCCGGTCAATGACGTCCCCATGCTCGCCACCACCCAGTCGATACCGGACGCGACCGCGCCGATCACGTCGAAGTAGCCCTCCACCAGGAGGACACGGCCGTGCTCGCGGATGCCGCGGCGGGCCGCGTCGAGACCGTAGAGCAGCGTGCCCTTGCGGAAGTGGTCGGTCTCGTTCGTGTTGACGTACTTCGCCTGGTCGTCGCCCAGGGTCCGGCCGCCGAACGCCAGCAGACGGCCCGACGGCGACCGGATGGGGAACATCAACCGGTTCCGGAACCGGTCGTAGGGGCGATCCGGGTTCTTGGGACTGCGCGCGATCAGACCCGCAGCCTCCAGGTCGGGCACCTCCATGCGACGGCCGAGGTCGTGCACCAGAGCCTGCCATCCATCCGGCGCAAAGCCGACACCGAACCGGGAGATCAACGCAGGCGGCACCTTGCGCCGGCGCAGGTAGTCCTGCGGCAGCGCCTCGGTGCGCAGCTTGTCGCGAAAAAAATCGTAGGCGGCATCGAGGGCGGCCTGGATGCGCTCGGACCGGTCCACCCGTCCGTCCTCGCCCGGGCCCGGCGCCGCCCGCGGCAGCGGGACTCCGTAGCGGTCGGCGAAGTGTTCGATCGCGGTGGCGAAGTTGTCGCCCGTCAGTTCCATGTGCAGGCCGAGGGCATCGCCGCCGGCGCCGCAGCCGAAGCAGTAGTACAGCTTCCGCTCGGGGTCCAGCGACAGAGACGGCGTCTTCTCCTTGTGGAACGGGCAGAGCGCGATGAAACGCTGGCCCCGGCGCTCGACCTTCGTGTGCTCGCTGGCGACGTCGACGATGTCGATCGCCTCGCGCACGGCGTCCAACGCCTCGTCGGTAAGCCTCGAACGCCGTGGCACGATCGCTCATTCTACTGCGGATCTGAGCCTTCCCGGGCGTTTGGCGGCGCTAGCAGCGTGCGCGGCAGGAAGAATCGGCGTACCCCATGTTCTGCGGCGCACGCTCCTAACGCAGCACGACCTCGGTGGCCCCGTCGCCGCCCGCCGACGGCGGCGCGGGATCGAAACCGGCTACCGCCGGATGTCCCCGCAGATGCTCACGAACGGCCCGGCGCAGCCGTCCGCTGCCGTGACCGTGGACCACCCGCACCCGTTCGCGGCCCGAGGCCAGGGCCCGGTCTAGATAGGCGTCCAGGGAATCGAGCGCCGGTTCGACCATCTGGCCGATCAGCATCAACTCCGACTCGACAGCCGGCGCCGAAGACGCTTGGACCCGTACCCCGGACGACCTGGCTCGCTCCACCGGCGCAATGGCCTGAAGCGCGTCGGCAGCCACCCGCACCCGTTTGCCCCGCACGAGGACCGTGGCCCGGTCTCCACTCACCTCCTGCAGTTCGCCGACCCAGCCGAGCGGGCGGTGACGCACCGGGGCGCCCGCCACAAGCGGGCGCGGCCGCTCCGGGGTCGCGCCGGGCGCGGGATCCGGCTTCGCGCGGGCGGCGGGTTCACAGGTCGCGGCGGATGCGCGGTCGCCCGCGGCGGACGCATCGCGGTCGAGTTCCCGGTGCAGGCCGCCGGCGGCCCGCGCGAAGGCCCGCTTCCCCGGCCGGGGCTGCGACGCCAACTCGGCGAGGGCTTGATCCAGCCGCTTGCGGTTCGCCCTTCGCAAGGCATCCACTTCGTGGCGGACCGCCTGGCCCAGACGCTCCCGAGCCGCCTGCAGCGACGCCTGGCGGGTCTCGAAGCGGTCACGCTCCGCCTCGGTCGCGGCGATCAACCGAGCCAGTTCCGCTTCCCGGTCGAGCAGCCGTTCCCGGCGCCGCTCGTTGCGCTCCAGGACGCGTCTCAACTGCTGGTGCTCGGAGCCGAGAAAGTGCTCCGCGCGCTCCAGCCAGGCCGCCGGCAGGCCGAGGCGCCGCGCCAGCGCGAGGGCGCGGCTGCCTCCGGGCGGCCCGATCACCAGCCGGTAGGTCGGCAGGCCGCTGTCCGGGTCGAAGCTCATCGCGGCGCAGGAGGCCGCCTCGGACTCGAGGGCGGCGGCGGCAAGCTGGGTCAGGTGAGTGGTGAGGACTCCCATCGAGGCACTCTCGACGAGCCCCTCGAGCAACGCGATCCCGAGCGCGGCGCCCTCCTCAGGATTCGTTCCGGCGCCGACCTCATCGAGCAGCACCAGGGTGCGCGGTCCGGCCCGGCGCCACACCTCCCGCAAACGCAGCAGGCGGGCGCTGAAGGTCGACTGTTCGCCCAGAACGCTCTGGTCGTCGCCGACCACGGCAACGAGGTGATCGAAGATCGGAAACCGGCTGTCGGGCGCGGCCGGCACCGGCAGGCCCGCCTGGGTCATCAGACAGAGCAGTCCGACGGTCTTGAGCGCCACCGTCTTGCCGCCGGCATTGGGTCCGGTCAGAACCAACGTCCGATCGTCGTCAAGCGCCAGGTCGAGCGGCACCACCTGGCCGCGGTTGCCGGCGGCGCCAAGGGTCTGCTCTCTCAATTCGGCGAGCCGCGGATCGAGAAGCGGATGGCGGGCGCCGCGGAGTTCCAGCGCCGCCGCCGAACCGTCCGGCGCCGGCGGTGCGATGCCGGCCAGCCCGGCGCCGAGCTGGGCCGCGAAGCGCGCCACCGCCTGCAGCGCGTCGACCGCGGCAAGGAAGTCGATCCTGGCAATGATCGCCGGGGTCAACTCCAGCACCTGCCGAACCAGCTCGGCGAGGATGCGGGCCCGCTCGATCTCCTTGTCGGCGGCGAGCCGTTCCAGCTCGTCGTTGCCCTCCACCACCTCCGAGGGCTCGAAGTAGAAGCTGCGGCCCGAGGCGGAGCGACCCCTCACGAGGCCGGAGAGACGACCCCGGCTGCCGGAGGGCAGCAACACGGAGAACCGGCCGCCGCGCATCGGTGTCGAGTCGTCGGCCAGCCTCTGACCGTGCTCCCTGACGTACGCGTGAACCTGTGTCTCAACCGAGGCCTGGGTACGGCGGGCGTCCTGCACCAGCGTTCTGAGTCGGGGCGACGCGTCGTCCCGCACCGCGCCGCGGCGATCCAGGCTGCGGCGCAGGCGCGCAGCCAGGGCGGCGCAACCGATCGGTTCGCCTGTCACGTCGGTTTCCGTGGCGCCGGCCTCGAGGGCGCGCAGCGACTCGACTTCTGCCGCGAGCCGCGGTGTCTCTTCGTGGTCGCCCAGCCGCTCGAGGACTTCCTCACCGGCCTCGATCACCGCCACGAGGCCCAGCAGCGCGGCGCCGCCCAACCCCCGCCCGCCGGTCTGCAACTGGCGCCGCAGATCCAGAAGCTCCTGATCGAGCACCGGCACGAGGGCGCCCCCCTCCCCCCGCTCCCGGGCGATCTCGGCGTAGCGGACCCGCCGAAGCTCGATCTCGTCAGGGTCCGTGCGCGGCGAGATGGCGTAGACCAGCCGCCTGCCGGCGTCGGTCACTGCGAGACCTGCCACCACACGGAGAAGCGCCGGAAACTCGAGCGCCTCGGAAGTCGCGCTACTGCAGCAACTCATCTCCGATCCCGATGCTCTGCCGGGGATGCCGCGAGCGAGCGAAACCCCTCATCTGTTGTCGCTCCGCGCGTGGGCGCGGCGCCGGCTTGCGCGTGGGCGCGGCGCCGGCTTGCGCGTGGGCGCGGCGCCGGCTTGCGCGTGGGCGCGGCGCCGGCTTGCGCGTGGGCGCGGCGCCGGCTTGCGCGTGGGCGCGGCGCCGGCTTGCGCGTGGGCGCGGCGCCGGCTTGCGCGTGGGCGCGGCGCCGGCTTGCGCGTGGGCGCGGCGCCGGCTTGCGCGTGGGCGCGGCGCCGGCTTGCGCGTGGGCGCGGCGCCGGCTTGCGCGTGGGCGCGGCGCCGGCTTGCGCGTGGGCGCGGCGCCGGCTTGCGCGTGGGCGCGGCGCCGGCTTGCGCGTGGGCGCGGCGCCGGCTTGCGCGTGGGCGCGGCGCCGGCTTGCGCGTGGGCGCGGCGCCGGCTTGCGCGTGGGCGCGGCGCCGGCTTGCGCGTGGGCGCGGCGCCGGCTTGCGCGTGGGCGCGGCGCCGGCTTGCGCGTGGGCGCGGCGCCGGCTTGCGCGTGGGCGCGGCGCCGGCTTGCGCGTGGGCGCGGCGCCGGCTTGCGCGTGGGCGCGGCGCCGGCTTGCGCGTGGGCGCGGCGCCGGCTTGCGCGTGGGCGCGGCGCCGGCTTGCGCGTGGGCGCGGCGCCGGCTTGCGCGTGGGCGCGGCGCCGGCTTGCGCGTGGGGTGGGCGCGGCGCCGGCTTAGACCAAGCCGGCGCGGCGGTCCTCGGCCAACTTGCGCAGCATCTTCTTGCGCGCCTGGATCACCTTGCGCTTGCGCTTGACCGACGGCTTCTCGAAGTGCTGGCGCTTCTTGAGCTCGGTCAGAATGCCCTCTTTCTCGCACTTCCGCTTGAAGCGGCGAAGCGCATTCTCGAAGCTCTCGTCGTCGCGTACCTGCACAACCGGCATAGCCAGACTCGTCCTCTCTTTGTGAACTCAGACCTGGGCCTGAGCCCGACTCACCTAAGGCCGCCGATGCACGACGACCCACAAGAGGGGCGCATTGTGCACCAGCCGACCCACTGCCGTCAAGGACAGGGCGGCGCTCCCTGCTGCATTCGACCCAGGTCTCCGTGCCACGCAGAGTTGGTCACGGGCGGCTACTCCTCTTCTTCTTCGTCCTTCCCCTCGACCGCGTTGGGATCGGTGCGGTACACCTTCCGATCGTTCTCGCGGAAGAACACGCCGACAGCGGCGCCGGCCCCGTGCTCTTCGGGGTCCTTGGGGTAGAACCAGGCGAACACGTTCTCGGCCGCGAAGTTCCGCACATAGCTGTGGAAGACCTTGCCCAGGACGCCCTCGACCTCGGCCTCGGTCATTCCCCGCTTGACCTCCGCCAGCCTTTCGACCGTGACGTAGCGTGCTTCCTCGTACTCGACGATCCTCGCCGCCAGGTCGGGGTTGTCCGGATCGTTTCTCTGGGCCCCCTGCAGGATATCGATCGCCCGCCGGTAGTCGCCGCCCTTCACCGCGTATTCCTGGGCCAGGTACATCTGCTCGCCGGACATCATCCCGAAGGCCGCCCGCTGCTCTTCGTTCATCTCCCCGCCGAGCTCCCACTCGGCTTCGTTGATGTGGTTGATCAGCTTCTGTGAAAAAGCCTCGCCGTCGACGCCGACCTCTTCGTCCAGGGCGTCCGCCTGAGCAGCGAGCGCTTCGGCATCCTCCCCTTCACCGGGCGCCGCCGCCTGCGCACGCAACTGCTCCAGTTCACTGCGCTTGGCGTTCAAGGCGGCCTGAGCTTCCTCCAGTTCGGCCCAGGCCTCCGCCCTTGCCGTGTTCGTCCGCTCCTCTTCGGAAGGGCCGCACGCAGCCAGAGAAGCGAGTAGAAGAATGGCGGCAGCGCCGGCGGCTGACACCGCCCGACCCGGCCGCCCGACTGGAGTGATTCTCGACATCCCGGCGCCTCCTTGGATCGCTGTTCGCGTGCCGATCACTATACCCCAAGGGCGCCCGCCTTGTGGCTATACTGCGGCACTGCGCTCAGCGTCCGAAGGGTCCATAGCTCAGCGGTTAGAGCGTCCGGCTCATAACCGGCAGGTCCCTGGTTCGAATCCAGGTGGACCCATACGGTGCAGCGGTGGATCCAGCGATTGCCAACTCCTTGCAACCCCCTCTTGCAACCCCTCACAGAACGATGCTGCGCCGGTGGACGGCAATAGACCAGCAGGTCGACATCGCGGCTCAGGCCGCGGGAGCTTCGGAACGGATTTGAATGGAAAGAGTCCTTGACACGATTGTAGAGCTACAGGAGGCAAGCGTAGAACTCGCGCGCAGCCTCACCCTGCTCGACGGGGTTCCCGAGTCGATGCAGGAACTTCACGACCAGCACGAGAGCAGGCGCAGCGAGATCGACGAGCTAGAGGAGGAGCACCAGCAGGCGGAGTTGGAGCGCCGCGCCGCCGAAGCGGAGTCAGCAGCGGGCAATGAGAGCATCGAGCGCTACCAGGAGCAGATCTCCCGCGTTACCACGCAGCGCGAGTACGGCGCCCTGCTGAGCGAGATCGACACCGTCCGCGCCCAGATGCGGGAGGCCGACGAGAAGGCGCTGCTGGCGCTCGAGCGCCAGGATCAGGCGTCGGCGCAGCTCGACGAACTCCGCGGGGCTTTCGAGAGCCTGGACCAGCAGTACCAGGAGGCTCTGGCCGCCTGGGAGGAGCAGAAGCCCGCGATGCGGAAGCGGGTCGAAGTGCTGGAGGGCCGGATCGAGGTCTTTCGCGAACGCCTGCCCCCCGCAGCCCTGAACCAGTACCGGCGCCTGTTCGAGCGCCATGGCGGAACGCCACTGGCCGTCATCCGGGTCATCGAAAGCGCCAAGGCCCCGATCCGGCACTGCTCGTTCTGCAACTACCGGATCCGACCCCAGGTCGTGCTGCAGATCCAGACCCAGGGAGCCATCGTTCCCTGTGACTCCTGCCAACGGATCCTCTATCTGGAGCTTGAGCCGCAGAACGCTACGGAGTGAGTTCTGAAGCGCAAGGTCTCAGAGGACGTGGGGTCCGGGGAGCGCTATGCGGACTTGACGGAGCGGCTGTCGGGGGCGTGCCGGCGCGCGGGTCGAGCCGCTCACGATGTCACCCTGGTCGGCGCCTGCAAGCGGCAGCCCCTGGAGCGCATCGTCGAGGCCGTGGACGCCGGTCTCCGGGTCCTGGGCGAGAACCAGGTCCAGGAGGGGGAAGAGCATCGCGCGGCGCTGCGCGAGGCCGGTTACGACCACCTCGAGTGGCGCCTGATCGGGCCCCTGCAGACGAACAAGGCGCCGCGGGCGTGCGGCGTCTTCGACGTTTTCGAGGCCGTCGACCGGGTGAAGGTCGCACAGCGGCTCGATCGAGTGCTGGGGAACCGGCAGGGAGGGAATCGGACCTGCCTCCTCGAGGTCAACATCGGGCGGGAGCCCAACAAGCACGGCTTCCTGCCCGAGGACACCGGGACGATGCTCGGACTCGCCGATCTGCAGCACCTGCCGATCCGCGGTTTGATGGCGATTCCGCCCCGTCGAAGCGACCCCGGGGAAGCGCGCCGCGACTTCGCGGCCCTGCGGCGCCTGCGCGACGAACTGGGCCGCCACGGCCTGTTCGGCGAGCGCGAGGGTTGGCTGTCGATGGGGATGAGCGCGGACTTCGAGGCCGCCGTGCTCGAAGGCGCCACCCACGTACGGATCGGCTCCGCCCTGTTCGGCCCGCGAGCGCCGCGCTGACCACGCCGGTCCGGCGGTCCCGCGACCGATCGGACGGCCCGCCCTCCAACTGACGCCGCGGGCTGGTAGCGTTCCACCCTTGGAGACCCTGGCCGACCTTCTCTTCCGCGTCGCCGACCGCTATGGCAAACGCGAGGATCTGCTCTCTATCCGGCGACATGGCCGAACCGAGTCGCTTTCCACCGCCGGGTTCGTCGACGCCGTTCGCCGGACCGCGACGGCGCTGGAATCGCAGGGGGTTGCCAAGGGCGACCGCGTGGCCCTGCTCTCGACCAACCGGCCGGAGTGGCACGTGGTCGACTTCGCATGCCACCTCCTGGGAGCGGTGTCGGTACCGATCTATCCCACCCTGACCGCCGCCCAGGTCGACTACATCCTCCGCGACAGTGGCGCCGGGTGGGTCTTCTACGACGACGGCGCAAAACGCGACCTGCTGACCGGCATCGACCCCGCAGGCCCGAACGGGGACGGCAGTGAGCAGAACAGCCTCCAACTCGTCGCGTTCGACGAGGATGCGACCGCCGAGGGCGGCACCAACCTCGCGTCGCTGATTGCCAGAACGCCGCCGCCCGAGGACGCGGATCTCGAGGCCTTCCGCGGACGGGTCGGTCGCGGCGACACCGCCAGCATCATCTACACGTCGGGCACCACCGGCGACCCCAAGGGCGTCGTGCTGTCGCACTGGAACTTCGTCTCCAACATCCTCTGCTGCCAGCGGCTCTACGACCTGGGCGAGGACGATCAGGCGCTCTCCTTCCTGCCGCTGTCCCACGTCTTCGAGCGCACCGTCGACTACCTCTTCTTCCACCGCGGCGTGGCGATCCACTACTCGCCCGCGATCGAGCGGGTCGCCGCTTTGATGCCGACCGTCCGGCCCACGGTTCTGTGCTCCGTGCCCCGGCTGTACGAGAGCGCCTACATCCGAATCAGCAACACGTTCGCGACTCAGCCTCCGGCGCGGCGGCGGCTCATCGACTGGGCGCTCAAGGTGGGCCACCGGCGGGCGGAACGGGGCGGCGCCCGGTTGCGGGCCCTGGTCGCCGACCGCCTGGTGTTCCGCAAGATCAAGCAGCGGTTCGGCGGCCGGCTTCGATTCGCCATCTCCGGCGGCGCCGCGATCGCCGACGAAGTCGCGGCATTCTTCGACGCGATCGGCATCCGGCTCTACCAGGGTTACGGGCTGACCGAAACCGCTCCCGTGCTGAGCGTGAACTACCCGGGCGCCTCACGGCGTGGGTCGGTGGGCCCGGCCGCCCCCGGCGTTGAGCTGCGCATCGCGGCCGACGGCGAGATCCTCGCCCGCACAGAAGGCCTGATGCAGGGCTACTGGAGGAATCCCGAGGCCACCTCAGAGGCGATCGATGCGGACGGCTGGTTCCACACCGGCGACATCGGCCGCATCGACGACGACGGCTTCGTGTTCATCACCGACCGCAAGAAGGACCTCCTGGTCACCAGCGGCGGCAAGAACATCGCGCCCCAACCGATCGAGCAGATGCTGATCACCCACCCAGCGGTTGCCCAGGTGGTCGTGGTCGGCGACGGCTACCCGTATCTGAACGCCCTGGTCGTCCCCAACTACGCGGAACCTCCACCGCGGTTCGAAGGCATGAGTCCGGAAGAGCTGCGGCAGGATCCGCGCCTGCACGAGACCATCCAGCGCCTCCTGGATCAGACGAACCAGCGCCTGCCGGCTCATGAACGAGTGCGCCGGTACCGGCTGCTGGAGCGCGAACTCACGATCGAGGAGGGCGAGATCACGCCCACCCTCAAGGTGCGGAGGAAGATCGTCAGCGAGCGCTACCGCGACGTGATCGCGTCGATGTACCTCAAGAGCCAGCGAGTGGGTTGAGTTAGGAGCGTGCGCGGCAGAACATGGGGTGCGCCGATTCTTCCTGCGGCGCACGCTGCTAGGAGCGTGCGCGGCAGAACATGGGGTGCGCCGATTCTTCCTGCGGCGCACGCTGCTAGGAGCGTGCGCGGCAGAACATGGGGTGCGCCGATTCTTCCTGCGGCGCACGCTGCTAGTTCACGCGACTGGACAGATCCGTTGGGTCGAGGGCCTCCTCGATGACGCCGTGGATTTCCTCGTAGCGGCGCAGGTTGGTGCCCAGCGCCCTGATGATCCGCTTCAGGTGGCCGGGGCTGGTCACGATGCGGGCGCTGACGATGCCCTGCGGCGGCACCACGTTGATGAAGTCGAGGATGAACTCCTCACGGGTGTGCGTGATGCGCAGCAGGTTGGAGTAGGCCCCCTTGAGTTCGGCATCGCCGATCTTGACGTTGATCGACGAAGACGAATCCTGGTCGGCCTTTACTTCCTTGGGTCGTTCGCTCATTCCATCCTCCATGGGTCACTGTCCAAATCGGCAGGCGAACGCCAATCGATCGCCGCTTGCGGGTCGGCCGCCCCGTCGCCGTTGCCGGCGCCCAGCGCCTCCACATGCCACTCGTGGTCCGGCAGGTAGAGACCGATGCTCCGGAGCGCCGAACTCTCGGCCACCGTGAAACGGAACGCTCGGCGGCGGTAATCGTAAGCCCTGCCGTCGCGAGCGTGAACCGCGAGATCGACCGTGTACTCGCCCGGCGCCAGCCGCAGTTCCGGGCACACCAGCCGGACGCGCACCGGAGCGCGCAGCAGGCGCGGTTCGTACCCGGCGAGATCGGTGTTCGTGCCCCAGCAGTCGACACCGCGGGGCGTCTTGACCCCGACCCCGAAGACGAAGTCGTCGAGATCCTCCCGCGGCGCCACTTCGAGCTCGAACGCCACCGCCTCTCCGCAGTGCAGGTGATACCGCTCCTCGCCCGAGGCGCCGGCCAGCAGGCGGGCGCCGACGATCCGCGCCTGGCCGGACCCCCAGCGCAGGATCTCCTCCTCCGCGTCCGGCGCCGTCAACGCCTCTTCTTTCCCCGGCGGCGACTCACTGCGTTCGGCGGCCAGGGCTCGGCGCCGGTCGTGGGCCTCGCCCTCGCGCGCGGCCACGGCCTCGAAATAGGCGTCGATCACCCGCCGCGTCGAACCGATCGCCCGGACGCGTCCCTGGTCCAGCCACACCGCCCGGTCGCAGAGCTCGTCGATCAGGCCCATCGAGTGGCTCACCACGAGCAGCGTGCCGCCCTGGGCAAGGTGCTCCTCGATGCGGGCGATGCAGCGGTGAACGAACTCCTCGTCGCCGACCGCGAGCACCTCGTCGACCAGGAGGATCTCGGGGTCGGTATGGATGGCGACCGAGAAGCCGAGGCGGACGTACATGCCCGACGAGTAGTTCTTGATCGGCTCCTCGATGAAGTCGTGGAGATCCGCGAACTCCACGATGTCGTCGTAGCGCTCCTCGATCCGGCGGCGGCTCAGACCGAATAGCGCGCCGTTGATGAAGACGTTCTCCCGGCCCGAGATCTCGGGGTGGAAGCCGGCCCCGAGTTCGATCAGGGCGGCGACCCGGCCGTTGACCGCAAGTTCCCCGGAGGTTGGCGGCAACAGGCCCGCAACCAGCTTGATCAGCGTCGACTTGCCCGAACCGTTGCCGCCGATGACGCCCACCGCCTCACCGGCCGCGACCTCGAAGCTGACATCGGTCAGAGCCTCGACCACGTCGGCGGCAGCCAGGCCGCTGGTCAGGCTGCGCTCGAGAAGCGCGCTCTTCAGTGTCCGCAGCCGATAGCCGCCGGCAGAGCGCCGGTAGCGTTTGCCGACGCCGCGAAGAACGACCGCAGGCCGAGGCAAGTCAGACCGCCTCGGCCAGCGTGTCGCTCAGGCGCGAGAACAGGCTGGCGCCCAACGCCCAGGACACCGCCGCAATCGCGGCCATGATCAACCAGGCCTCAGCCTCGGGCAGGCGACCGTGGAACAGGAGATCCTGGATCGCCACCGTGAACCAGGTCATCGGGTTCAGTTGCACGAACCGGGCAAAGTTGGACGGAAGATCGTTCAGCGTGTAGATGATCGGCGCCAGGAAGAACAGCAGAACCAGCACGTTGCCGAGCAGGTCCCGGACATCCTTGAAATGCACATTGAGCGCGGACAGGGCGAAGACGAGGCCCGCGACCATGACCGCTTCGATGACGAGCACGACCGGCAGCAGGACTACGGTCCACCCGGCAATCGGATAGCCCAGCAACCTGCCCACGATCAAAGCCACGGCCACGATCGGCAGGGCCAGCAGGAAGTGCATCAGGTTCGCCACCACAGCGACGGCCGGCAAGACCTCGACCGGAAAGACCGCCTTGCGGATCAATGCGCTGTTGCCGGTCAGAGAGGAGCAGCCTTCCAGAAGCGAGGTCGAAACCCAGATCCATGGAAAGAGACCCGTAACGAGGAAGACGCCGTAGGGCTCCACTTCAACCACATCTCGGGGCAGGATCACGCTGAAGACGAAGGAGTACACGCCGAGCAACAGGAGCGGGTTGATCAGGGACCACAGGAAGCCGAGCACACTGCCCCGGTAACGTGCTCGCAACTCCCGCTGGACCAGGGTCCACAGCAGGCCGCGGTAGCGAATGAGACATCGGGCCACCTCGAACATCGCCAGCGATCATCTCACGTCGCGGCGCCGTCTTTCGCGATCTCGAAGTACACCGGCGCGGGGCCGAGCCGCACCGGGCCGGAAGCCAGTTCAACCCCGTCGCGGTCGCGCGCGGCGCGGACGCCGACGGGGGGACGGTAGGCCCGGCCGCGGCGATCCGCCGCCCACAGCACCTGGACCTCCCGACCGTGGCGGAGCGCCCGGTAGCCGCGCACTCCCGGCGGCAGCAGCATACGTTCGACCCGGGCGCCGGCCAACTCGCGCTGGAGCTGACGCAGGGCACGATAGGCCGGCCGCCGCCTCAAGGCGCCGGCCCGGGGATCGATCAGCCCGTAGCCGGCCGCCGCCAACTGCCACCAGAAGACGCGCTCGGCAAGGCCGGTCCCCAGAGCCTCGAGGCAGTAGCGGACCAGGTAGCTGGCCTGGGTGTCCTCGTCCACGGCGACATCGCGTCCGGCGGGGGCGTGGGGCCCCTCCTTGAGCGGCCAGTTGAACTCGGTGACCCAGCTTCGATCCGACGCGCAGTCCGGAGCTCTGCGGGCGACGGCCCGCAACACGGCCAGCTTGCCGGCGAGGTCGAAGCCGAGTTGACGGTTCTCGGGCGCCCCCCGCCGGTCGACGTAGAGCTGACTCGCCAGGATGTCGAAGCGGTGCTCCGGCAACCCGGAGTGGACCAGTACGGCCGTCGCGTGCGGCTCGAAGTCGATGACCGCCGGAGCGAGCACGCACGCATCCCGGTTCCCGGCCCGCACGGCTTCGACGCCGGCAGCCAGGAGACTCCAGTACTCGTCCGGGCGCCACACGCCCCACTTGCTGCGGTTGGGCGCCTGTCCGATGAGGAACCTGTGACCGAAGGGCGAGAGCGCGGCGACGGCCTCCTCCACGCGCCGTCTCCAGAGTCCGCTGTCCCGCACCAACGACCGGTCCTGGCTGAGCTGGAACACGAGGTCGACCGGCCTCCCTTCCGCCCCGTTGAGGATCTCCGCCAGTTGCAGCAGGTCAGCGTCCACGCCCTGCCAGAGATGGAAGCGCAGCAACACGCCTTCGACCCCGAGATCGTCGATCGCCTCGACCAGAGCGCCGACCGGCGCCGACCCCGGACCGACCGCCACGCCGAGGCCATCGAAGGGGATCGACTCCGAAGCCCTTTCGATGCGGCGGCGCAGGCGCTTCCCCTCGACGATCGATGCGAACAGCGGACCGGCGGCGCGAAGCAGCGGGCGGGCATGGTGGGCGGCGTCGCGCAGACGGACCCCCAGCCGCTGGCTGCGCGTCGCCTGCTGGTGCGGCTGGTCGGTGAGCGGATCCCAGACCGCCCGCTCCTGGGCCTTCGCTCCGCGGTCCGCCGCCGGAATGTGGGGATGAGCGCGGCGCCGCGGCAGCAGCAGATCGGCAAAGCGACGCAGTCCCCGTCGGGCGCCTTCCTTCGACCGGATCTTGAGACGGAAACCGAGGTGGTAGACCTCAAACCAGAGCCGCTCCAACCAGGGCAGCCCACCGGGGCGGTAGCCGCGCAGGTACTCCGCCCGGTCCGCCGGCCGCAACACCGGCATCCGGCTGAGGTCCCGCAGGCGCTGACTCACTGACAGCCGGCGCCGGAAGCGGGCGCGGTTCAGGTCCACGAGATACAACTCGGCATCCGTGGTCGGTTCCGAGAGCAGCACGTTGCCGGAGGTCAGGTCCCGGAACCAGATGCCGTGGCGGTGGAGCTCCGCGGCCAGGGCGCCGACCCGCCGCAGCAGCACCGCCGGGTCGATCGCGGGGAAGCGCGCCGTGGCCTCGCCGGCATTCAGAGCCCTGAGCACGTAGCGCAGTTCCAGGGCCTCAGGCACCCGCCGGCACACGAACCAGGCGGGGCCCTCCACGGTCTTCGACTCGGCATAGAGCACCGGTTCCGGCGTCGAGATGCCCAACCGCCGCAGCCTGCGCGCGGTATCGAAGCTCAGGCGCGCCCGAGTGCCCCGCCGGCGACGGCGAAGCCTGGCCCGCAGATCGTCGTGCCGGAACTGCTTGACGACCACGGCGACCTCGCCTTTGTCCCGGCCACGCCGCCACGCGGTCTCGTACAGGTAGCTCCGGCCCCAGTGCAGGCTGCGGCCGGCGTTCGCCGGATCGAGGACGCGGCGAAGCACCGCCTCGAAGTCGGCGTCCAGGTCGCCAGAGGCGGCCTCCGGATCCACGGCGCCGGCCAGGCCGTCGAACTCGAACCGGCGCTCCGGCCCGTCCGCCGCAGGTGTCAGACCCTCTCCCCTGCGACGACGAAGTGCTCGCGATGCAACTCCGGGTCCGCCTGAACCAGAACCGGTGCTTCGAACGCCCCCTGCAGACCGTCCAGCACCGCCGATTCGGCGCCGCGCAGGCCGTCCAGCACCTCAGGGTGGACCCGCACCGCCAACTGACGGGCGCCGCTCGCGGCCCGGGCCAGACAGGCTCGTCTCAGCTCCAGACAGATCGTCGCAACCGACTTGATGCGGCCCGCCCCCTGACAGTAGGGGCAGTCCCGGGTGAGCAGCTTCTCCAGGTTCGCGTGGCTGCGCCGGCGGGTCAGTTGAACCAGGCCGAATTCCGAGATGTCGAGCACTTTGTGTCTGGCGCGGTCCTTCTTCAGCTCCGCCTCCAGGCGGGCGAACACCTGCTCGCGGTGGTCCTCGCGCTCCATGTCGATCAGATCGATGACCAGGATGCCGGACAGATCGCGTAGCCGGATCTGGCGTGCCGCCTCCGCGCTCGCCTGCAGGTTGGTCCGGAGAACCGTCTCTTCGAAGTCCGCGGAGCCGAGGTCGCGGCCGGTATTGACGTCGATCGCGACCAGAGCCTCGGTCTGGTTGATCACCAGATACCCGCCCGACGGCAGCGGCACGCGGTTACGCAGCGCAGCTTCGATCGCGTCGTCGATCCGGTAGCGCTGGAACAGACCTCTCCGGACCCGCTCGACCCGTTCGAGGAGCTCCGGCTGCACCCGCCCGAGGTACTCCGCGATCCGTCGGTAGGCGTCGGCTCCGTCGACCAGCAGCGAACCGAAATCGGCGGAGAAAAGGTCCCGGATCACCCGCACATCCAGCTCGTCCTCGCGGTGGAGCAAAGCCGGCGCAGCCGCGGCCGCCGTCCGCTCCTCGATCCGCCGCCAGGTCGCCGCAAGCTCCTCGTACTCCGTGTGGATGTGCTCTTTCGCCACGCCGTCAGCCGCGGTACGTACGATGCAACCAGGCGCAACGGCGGAGTCGTCGCAACCAGCCAGGACCGCTCGCCTCAGGCGATCCCGTTCGTCCGCGTCCTCGATGCGCCTGGAGATACCCACACGGTCGCCGGTCGGCGTCAACACCAGGTAGCGGCCGGGAAGCGTGATCTGGCTGGTGATGCGCGCTCCCTTCCCCCCGAGCCCGTCCTTGGTGACCTGGACGATCAGATCCTGACCCCGGCGCAGCATGCCGTCGATCGGCGGCAACGCCTCCCGGCCCGCCGCGCGGCCAGAGGTGGGCTCAGGGCCTCGCTCTCCAGGCCCCGCGTCGACCACGTCCTCAACCCAGAGGTAGCCGTCACGCTCCAGTCCGAGATCCACGAAGGCCGCTCTCATGCCCGGCAAGACCCGGCGCACCCGGCCCTTGTAGAGGTTGCCGACCAGGCCCCGGTGCTGGCGGCGCTCGATGAAGAGTTCCACCAACCGGCCGGACTCGACTAGAGCTACCCGCGTCTGGAGCGGGTCGCTTTCAACCAGAAGCTCTCTGTCCATACACGTGGGCGATCTATTGTGACTGCGCGGACGCAGGCTGATCAGACGTTGACGAAACGCCGCAGGTCGAGGCCGATCATCAGTCCGGTGGCCGCGTAGCAGAAGAGCATGAAGGAGCCGCCGTAGCTCAGGAAGGGCAGCGGAATGCCGGTGATCGGCAGCAGCCCGACCACCATCGCCGTATTGTAGAGAACGTGGCCGGTGATGAAGGCCAAGAGCCCGACCACGAGCAACAGACCTGCCGGATCGCGCGCCGCCAGCGCGATGCGGACGCCGTTCCCCAGGTAGAGGAGGAACAGAGCCATGACGAGGGTGACCCCGGCGAATCCGTACTCCTCGGCCAGCACCGCGAACACGAAGTCGGTGTAAGGGGTCGGCAGGAAGCGCAGGTTGGACTGCGTCCCCTCGCCGTAGCCCTTGCCCAGAGTCTGGCCCGAACCCACTGCGATCCTGCTCTGGCGGGCCTGGTATCCCGACCCCAGGGGATCCGCCTGGGGTCGGAAGTAACTCAGGACGCGTTCCTTCTGATAATCCTGCAGCGCGAAGACCCAGAGGCCGCCGGCCAGGGCCCCAGTCAAGGCAACGGCGGCGAGCGCCGACCGGACGCTGACACCGGTGGTGGCCAGCATGGCGGCGAGCACGGGCACGAACATCAGAGCACCGCCCATGTCCGGCTGCCTCGCGATCAGCAGCGCGGGCACCGCGACGATCGCTGCCGTTGCCCACAGGCCCCCGCGAAGGGGAACCGGTGTCTGGGAACGGACCAGGCGCCGGGCCAGCAAAAGAACGGTCGCGATCTTGCAGAAGTCGGACGGCTGGCCCCCGAAACCGCCGATGCCGATCCAACTGCGAGCGCCGCCGGCCTCGTGGCCGAAGAACGTGACCGCGGCCACCGCCACCACCGCCACCGCGTAAATCCAGAAGGCGTGCCGAAGCAGCACGGCGTAGTCGACCAATGCCGCGGTGACCAGGACCAGCACACCCACGACGATCCACAACGACTGGCGCGATACGTAGTTGGTCGACAGTTCAGCCGAAGCGCTCGAGATCAGGAGCAGGCCGATCACCGACAGAGCGAGCGCTGAGCCGAGAAGTTGCCATGAGATGGAACGGACCTGGCGCGCCAGGGTCCGCGGATCAAGTCTGGACGGGAGAACCAAAGTACGTCTCGTGCATCCGCCTCGCCAGAGGCGCCGCAACTTCGGCGCCCCGTCCTCCGTGCTCGACGAACACGACGACGACCAGCTCCGGCGCCTCGACCGGCGCATAGGAGGTGAACCAGGCGTGGTCCCTGTGTTCGAAGGGGAGATCCTCGGATCGGGTCCACGTCGTCTGAGCAATGACCTGGGCGGTGCCGGTCTTGCCCGCGATCGACACCATCGGGTTCTTGGCTCTGCGTCCGGTTCCCTTCGCGACCACGTTCGCCAATGCCTCCCTGACAAAGGCGATCACCTCGGCATCCACTTCGATCGGCGCCAGCGGCTGCGCCCCACCCTCCAGCACGTAGGGCCACACCCTCGATCCCCCGTTGGCCACCGCCGCGGTCATCACGGCAACCTGAAGCGGCGAAGTCAGCACCGGTCCCTGACCGATCGCAACCGAGATCGTTTCACCCGGGTACCAGGGCAGCCCCCGGCTGGTCAGACTCCACTCCGGATCAGGCACCAGTCCCTCGCGCTCGCCGGGAAACTCGATACCGGTCCGCTCACCGAGGCCTAATGCACGGGCGTAGCGGGCAATCGTCTCGATCCCCATCTTCCTGCCCTGCAGGTAGAAATAGATATCGCAGGAGTGCTGGAGGGCGCCCCGGAGGTTGAGACGGCCATGACCTCTCGACTGCCAGCAACGCCAACGGCGGTTGTACAACCGAACAGAGCCACCGCAGTAGATCTGTTCTTCCGGATCGATCAATCCATCCGACAGCGCTGCCACCGCCATCGCGATCTTGAACACCGAACCGGGCGGGTAGGCGTTGTGGATGGCCCGGTTCTGAAGGGGTTTGTGCGGCGCCCCGACGATCTGCTCCCAGTCTTCCTGGTTGAGCCGGCCGGCAAAGCCATTCGGATCGAAGGACGGCGAGGAGACCATGGCCCGAACCGCACCGTCCCTGGGGTCGAGAGCCACGATGGCGCCGACCTTGCCCTCGAGCAGCTTCTGCGCTTCCTGCTGCAACCCGAGGTCGATGGTGAGGGTGACGGAACCTCCCGGCTGCGCGTCGGTCCGATCGACATCCTCGCCCGGCATGAGGCGACCCCGGCTGTCGACGACCACGGTGCGCTCGCCTGCCGTTCCGCGCAAGGTCCGATCGCGCAGCAGCTCGACGCCCGTGCGACCGATCATGTCGTCGGCAACGAGTGTCCCGTCCCGTTCCTGCTCAACTGCGGTTGGCTCGCTCAGGTATCCCAGAAGATGCGCGGTCTGGTCGCCGTAGCGGTAGAGGCGTCGACGCGTGGCGGCGATCTCGAACTCCGGGTGCTCCGGAATCGCGACCTCGAACCGGGCGACCTGGTTCAACTGCAGGTCCTCGGCAAGGAGCACCGGGACATCCCGGGCCACGCCCCGGTAGTGCTTGAGCGAAGAACTCAGTTCTTCCTGGTCGCGTTCCAGGATGCTCGCCGCAAACGCCACACTGCCGTTCAGATCGGCGCTCAGGCTGCGGTCGATCAGGAGACGGAAAGTGGGCGCATTCTCGACCAGGGGCCGACCGGAACGGTCGTAGATCAGGCCCCGCGGCGCCTCCAAGCGGAAGACCCGCAGCCGGTTGTTCTCGGCCAACCGCCAGTAGTGCTCCGAGCGAACGATCTGGAAGTACCAGTAGGAACTCAGAACGACGAAGAACCCCACCGCAAGCGATGCGGCGAGCCACTTCAGGCGGGTCGCCATGGTGAGCAGCACGCGGTCCGCGCTGTGCTCGTGGCCAGGAGTTTCCAGGTTCACCTTCCGAACACCTCAATCAGCGCAATCGGGATAGGTTAATCAGCGCAATCGGGCTCGTCCCGGTTCCAGTGTACGCCGCTTCGTCCGCTTCTCCATCCACCCTCGCACCAGGTCGGCCACCCAGAGAGCGACCTGGCCGATCGCTGTGGTCACGAGAGTACGCAACAGCACCGCGACCACCCCGGGATTGAACTGGGCAATCTCGAGTGTCGCGAGCAGGCCGATCACGATCGCCTGGTGAACCAGCACCCCGACCGCGATCAGCAGCCCCGAAACCACGGGCTGGCTGGTGAGGATCCGCTGCGACACACGCGCCCCGGCGTATCCGACGACGCAGCACGCCAGACTGTGCAGGCCGTAGATCGAGGAGGTGAACATGTCCTGGACCAGGCCCGCGGCCAGACCGCCGGCGAGACCGCGAAACGAGTTGCCCCTCAAGCTGTTCAGGACGACCAGGAGCACGAAGAGGTCGACGAGATCGGCAACTGCCGGGAAGAACCCGCCCAGAAGCAGTTCGACCAGGGCCACTGCCGCCAGGACACCGGCAAACCTAGCGGCCGATACCATCCCCGCCGTCCATGAAGGCCTCGGGAACCGTTTCACGGCGCCACACGAAGGCATGGCCGAGCGAAGCCAGATCGACACTCGGGACGACCCGGATGTCGTGGAACAGATCGCCGTCCGACTCCACCGACGTGATCGTGCCGATCGGGATGCCGCGGGGGAACACACCGTCGATGCCGGCTGTGATCACACGATCGCCCGGCCGCACGTCGACCTGCAGCGGCATGAACATGAGCGAGAGGGCGCCGGCGTCGGCGCCGCGGACGATGCCTTGACGGCGGGTACGCTCGATCATCGCGCCCACGGACGACGCCCGGTCGGTGACCAGGAGCACCCGCGCATACTTGCCCCTGACTGAGATGACCCGGCCCAACAGACCGTCAGTGGTGGTCACCGCTCTCCGCGCCCAGTCGTCTCGGTCTCTGCCGCCAGGCAGGTGCAGGATGGCCGTTCGCCGCCACGAGCGGTGATCCACATAGACGATGTCCGCCCTCAGCAGATCCGTATCCGGCGACGGCTCGTAGAGCAACGGCTCTGCGCCCAGCTCGGCCTCCAGGCGTACGCCCACGGCGGCCGCGTAGGCGGACTCGACCTCGCGCAGCCGATTCCGCAGCTCCTCGTTCTCGCGCTCCAGCGCGGCCATCGTCGACCGCTTCTCCCGGTACCCGTCGACAGACCCGGCAACGGCGGCGACGAACCGCTTGATCGGTCCTTCCACCCACAGCGCGAGGTCGCCTGCCCGCTGCGGCACCTGAAGCGTCAGGAGCGCAAGGAGGACAGCCAGGAAAACGGCGAACAGGACCGCAACCCGACGCTCGCTCATGATGGATGTTCTCTCCAGTCAGGAACCTGCTAGGTCTTAGCTCTAGCGAACGGAGACCCTTCGCAGCAGATCGATATCCCGCAACATCCGGCCCGCGCCGAGCACGACGGAAGCAAGTGGATCCTCGGCGGCAAAGACCGGCAGCCCCGTCTCCTCGCGCAGACGCTGGTCCAGCGAGTGGAGCAGCGCTCCACCACCGGAGAGCACAACGCCCTTGTCCATCACGTCGGCCGAAAGCTCCGGCGGCATCCGCTCGAGGGCCTGGAGCACCGAATTGACGATCGCGGACAGCGGCTCCGCCAGCGCTTCGCGGATCTCTCCGTCGGAAATCTTCAGGCTGCGCGGCACGCCCTTGACGAGGTCGCGACCCTTGATGTCCATGTGCATCGCCTTCTGCAGGGGGAACGCGGAACCGATTTCCACCTTGATTGCCTCGGCCGTCCGCTCACCGATCAGGAGATTGTGCTTGCGCTTGAGGTGCTGGGCGATCGCGTCGTCCATCGCGTTGCCCGCCACCCGCAGCGATCGGCTGTAGACCGTGCCGGCAAGCGAGATCACGGCGACGTCGGTGGTGCCGCCGCCGATGTCGACGATCATGTTGCCGGTCGGTTCCGTAATCGGCAGACCGGCGCCGGTCGCTGCCATCATCGCCTGTTCGACCAGGAAGACCTCCGAGGCGCCGGCGCTCATCGCCGACTCCCGAACCGCGCGCTTCTCGACCGGCGTGATCTCCGACGGCACGCCGATCACGATCCGCGGGCGAGCGAAGCGCCGGCCGTGGTGGGCCTTGCGGATGAAGTGCTTGAGCATCTGCTCGGTCATGTCGAAGTCGGCGATCACGCCGTCCTTCATCGGCCGCACCAGCGCCAGGATCCCTGGAGTGCGGCCCAACATCTCCTTGGCCTCGGAGCCGACCGCCTCGATGCGGTTGGTCTGGTTGTTCACGACCACGACCGACGGCTCGCGCACGACGATGCCGTTCGCCTGGGTGAACACCAGGGTGTTCGCGGTCCCCAGGTCGATCGCCAGGTCGCTTGAGAACCAATGCAGGAAGCGCATTGGACCGAACCTCTAGGTCGGGACCTGCCGGGGTCGTGTGAGCCCGACCTCCGAGCCGCAGTCAGGCGAAGACGCGCGGGCCGTAACGCCGGCTGCCAAACCTCGGGTCGTCGCCGTCACGGGCGGACTTGTCATCAGCAAGTTCGGATTCCTATCGTCGGACGCGGGCGAACGACACCCGCGAAACGCCCCGAAGATAACACAGGGAGTCGCCCCGACCATTGGGGAACCTCCTGCATTTGAACGAGTTTCGCCTCAACGGCCGACTCGCGGCGCGGGCCCGGCAACGGCTTGACGACCGCGCCGCCGAACCACCACCAAGCGTGCCGATCCTGATACCATCGCCCGCGCCTTCGGGGCATCCTGCAGGGAGCCACGTCAATGCTCAACGTCATCCGCAAGAACATCAAGAGCTTCTATCCGCTGGCGATCGGGCTCGCGGGGGTGTTCGTGCTCCTGGTCTTCACCGACTTCCAATCGCTCAACGGCACCCAGATCAACACGGTTGCCGCCAAGGTGGGCGGGGAAGACATCACCTTCGCCGAATTCGAGCGCAGCTACCGGAACGCCGAAAGCCGCTACCGGGACATCTACGGCGACGCCTTCACCGCCGATCTCGCCGATCAACTGCAACTGCCCGTGCAGGCGCTCGAAGCTCTGATCAACGACCGCCTTCTCACCCGGGAGGCCGAGCGCATGGGACTGACGGTCAGCGACGAGGAGTTGCAGGAGCAGATCCTCTCCATACCCGGCCTGGGCGACGCTGACGGCAACTTCATCGGTGCGCGCCAGTACCAGAATCTCCTGCGCGCGAACCGGTACACGGTCGATGAGTTCGAGGCTGAGCTGCGCACGTCCCTGCTGGTGACCAAGCTCCAGGCGGCGCTGGGCGAGGTTGCCCACGTCTCCGACGCGGAGGTCGAACAGCGCGCCCGCGACGCCGCCGAGCGGGCTGCCATCCGCTACATCCAGGTACCGGCCAGCCGTTACGCCGCCGCGGCAGAACCTTCGAGCGACGAGACCGCCGCCTTCTTCGAGGCGAACCGGGACGACTTCCGGCTGCCCGAGCGCAGGCGGGTCGGCTACCTCCTGGTCAACACGAACACGGTCCGCGCGGAACTCGAAGTGACCGACGAAGAGGTCCAGCAGTACTACGACGACAACGCCGCGCAGTTCGAGGTACCGGAACAGGTGCGGGCCAGCCACATCCTCCTGCTCGAGACGGAGAACCGTAGCGGCGAGCAGGCGCGGGCCCTGTTGAACGATCTGCGCGGGCGCATCGAGGCCGGCGCGGACTTCGCCGCACTGGCCACCGAGCACTCGGACGACGAGGCGACCAGCGCGTCGGGCGGCGACCTCGGCTACTTCGGGCGCGGCGCCATGACCCGGCCCTTCGAGGAAGCAGCCTTCGCTGCCGCCAGCGGTGACCTTGTCGGCCCGATCGAGAATCAGCTCGGACCCCGCACGGGCCATCACCTGATCCGCGTCCACGACCGCCGCGAAGGCGGCCGGCAGACGCTGGAGGAAGTGAGCAACCTGATCCGCGTCCAGCTCCTCGCCGGCAGGGCGGAGGAGGAGGGCCGGCGCCGCATTGACGCCCTCGCCGAGAGGCTGGGAGACCAATCCTTCGAGGGCGAAACCGAAGCCCGGGAGCTGGCCGCTGCCGAGGGGCTCAGTTTCGAGGTCACCGAGCCGTTCGGCGAGGATGATTCGGTTCCCGGCGTGGGCCGCAACTTCAACTTCTCCTCCGAAACGTTCGGCCTCGAAACCGGCGCCTGGTCGCAGCCGGTTCGAATCGCGGCGGGGTGGGCTCTCCTGTCGCTGCTGGAAGCGCTGCCGCCCCGCGACGCGGAGTTCGCGGAAGTCGAGGCCGACGTGCGGGAGACTGTGCGCCGGCAGAAGGAGCGCGAGCTGCTGACAGCCGCACTCACCGAGACGAAGCTGCGGCTGGACGAGGGACTGAGCCTGGACGACGCGGCGAACGAGTTCGACGCCGTGGTGGATGAGAGCGGCAGCTTCGGCGTGCGCCAGCCGATCGGCGCCCTGGGTGCCATGCCGGACCTGTCTCGGCAAGTCTTCACCCTCTCCGCGGGTCAGTTCGGCGGCCCGGTCGACACGCCGTTCGGCGGGGTGCTGTTCGAGGTCACCGAACGGGTGTCCTTCGACCCGGCCCAATTCGACCCGGAGGCGACGCGGAGCCAACTCCTGTCCGAACGCAGCCTGATCATGCTGCAGTCCGTGCTCGGGCGCGTGCGCGAAGAGCTGGGCGTCAGCTACACGCAGGACTTCATCGAGAACTTCGGTCTCGGCGAGACCGAAGCCGCCGGAACCTGACCGCCGCGAGCGCCGCCCCCGCTTGATCGGCTATCTGCGCGGGCGTCGTCAGGCCCTGGGGCCCGAACTCCTGGTTCTCGACGTGGGCGGCGTCGGGTACTCGGTCCGCATCCCGCTGTCGACCTACTACGAGCTGGACAGGCTCAAGGCCGACGCCGAGTTCGGTCTACACATCCACACGCACGTTCGCGCCGACGCGATCGAACTGTTCGGCTTCTGGAGCGAGGCGGAGCGGACCCTGTTCGAACACTGCCTCGGCGTCAGCGGCGTCGGACCCCGGCTGGCCCAGGTCGTTCTCTCCGGCGGTTCGACCGCCGACCTGCTCACGGCCATCGCCGGCGCCAACGTCGCCGCTCTGACCCGGATCCCGGGTATCGGCCGCAAGACCGCCGAACGAATGGTCCTGGAGTTGAAGGAAAAGGCGAAGAAGCTGCTGTCCGAGTCCGGCGGCGAACCACCGCCCGCACAACCGGAGCAGGAGCTGGAGGACGACCAGGAGCAGATCGTCGGCGCCCTGCTCAACCTCGGCTACCGCTCGAACGAAGCCCAGCGCGCCGTCTCCAGGGTGCTCCAAGAACACCCCGACATCGAGTTCCAGGAGCTTCTGCGCCTGAGCCTGCGCCGGCTCTCCCGACTGTAGCGATAGCATCCGCGCCATGGCCGACACAGGCGGCACCGACGGTGAGCGCAACGTCCTCTCGGCCGCTCAGGATACGGACGATCGCCGCGTCGAACCGTCGCTCCGGCCGCAGCGCCTGGCCGAGTACCTGGGCCAGAAGAAGATCGTCGAGCTGCTCGACATCTACATGCAGGCGGCGCGCCGCCGGGGCGAGGCCCTGGATCACGTCCTGCTGTTCGGCCCCCCCGGGTTGGGCAAGACAACCCTGGCCCACATCATCGCCCGCGAGATGGGCGCCGTCCTGCGGTCCACTTCCGGTCCGGTCCTGGAGCGGGCCGGCGACCTGGCCGCGATCCTCACCAACCTCGACCCCGGGGATGTGCTCTTCATCGATGAGATCCACCGTCTCGGCCCGACCGTCGAGGAAATCCTCTATCCGGCGCTGGAGGACTTCCAGCTCGACCTGGTGATCGGTTCCGGGCCGATGGCCAAGACGGTGCGCATCGATCTGCCCCGCTTCACGCTGGTCGGGGCCACCACCCGCGCCGGCCTGATCACGCCGCCGCTGCAGGGGCGCTTCGGCATCGTCCACAGGCTCGACTTCTACAGCCCGGACGTGCTGAGCGTGATCATCCAGCGCTCGGCCGAACTGCTCGAGGTGCCGGTCGACCTCGGCGGCGCCGACGAGATCGCCCGGCGCAGCCGCGGCACCCCCCGGATCGCCAACCGGCTGCTGCGCCGGGTGCGCGACTACGCGCAGATCGAGGCGGACGGCCGGATCGACCGCGCCACCGCGAACCGGGCCCTCCTTCAACAGGAGGTCGACGAGTACGGCCTGGACAAGATCGACCGCAAGATCATGCAACTGCTGATCGAGCAGTACGACGGCGGCCCGGCCGGCCTCAAGGCGCTGGCGGCGTCGGTCGGCGAGGACCAAGGGACGATCGAGGACTTCTACGAGCCGTACCTTGTCCTGAAGGGATTCCTGCAGCGCACCCGCCGCGGACGCGTGGCAACCAAGCAAGCGTACGAACACCTGGGCCTGCCGGTTCACAACACCTTGTTCTGAACCGGCGCGACATCCTCGCCCGGCGTGGCGGCGACGTAGCGCCGACCCGTCGCGACGTGTACGCTATTGCGCTCTTCGGGCCCCCTGCGCCCTCCTCGACACGTGACCACTCCGGTAACCCACCATGAAGGTCCTCAAGTTCGGCGGCTCCTCCGTAGCCGATGCCGCCCGGCTCCAGGCCGCCGCCCGGATCGTGCGCCGGCAGTTCGAGGGCTCGGACGCCAACGGGGCGGTGGTGGTGTCCGCCCTGGGCGGGGTCACGGACCGGCTGCTGGGGATGGCCGCAACCATCCTGGAGGGCGGCGATCGGGCTGAAGCGGCGCGCGAGGCAGCGGCGCTGCGCGTCCATCATCTGGAAATCGGCGCCCAGGTAGCGACCGACGACGATCGGCTGGCGCTCGCGGCCACGGTCGAAGCCCTGTGCGACGACCTGACCGCGGCGGTGAGCAACCGCGCGCCGGGCGCGGACAGCGAGGGGAGCTCGGGCAGAGCCCTGATCGACCGGGTCGTCTGCCACGGCGAACTCCTGTCGACGCAACTCCTGGCCGCGGCCCTGCGCGCCGAGGGCCTGCCCGCCGAAGCCTGTGACGCGCGCCCCCTGGTGTCGACGGACCGCTCGTTCCAGGCGGCGACCGTCGATCTGGACCCGACCCTGGAGGCGATCGCCTCCCACTTCGCCAACCTCGGGCCGGACGCTCCGCTGCAGGTGGTCACCGGTTTCCTGGGCAGCAGTCCGGAGGGCGAGACGACGACCCTGGGCCGTAGCGGATCCGACCTCACCGCCGCCCTCGTCGGCGCCGCCCTGGACGCCGAGCGGATCGAGATCTGGACCGATGTCCCGGGCGTGATGACGGCCGACCCCCGGCGCGTGGAGGACGCCCTGCCGATCCCGCGGCTGAGCTACGAAGAGATGCTCGAACTCTCGCACTTCGGCGCCAAGGTGGTCTATCCGCCGACCGTGACGCCGGCGCGGCGCAGGAGCATTCCGCTGCTGGTCCGCAGCACCATCGATCCCGATCACCCCGGAACTCTCGTCGACGACGACGGCAAGGCCAGGGAACGGGCCCGCGGCACGGCGGTCACGGGCATCTCCTCGATCGACGACGTCCACCTGATGCTCCTGGTCGGCGACAACCTGGTCGGCACTCCAGGGGTTGCGGCCCGCCTCTTCGACGCCCTCGCGGCCAGTAGCGCGAGCGCGATCCTGATCTCCCAGGCCTCGAGCGAGCACTCGATCTGCTTCGCGGTCGAACCCGGCGTGTCCGAGGCGGCGCGCAGCGCGGTCGACGCCGAGTTCCGGGCCGAGATCGAGGCCGGATCGGTGCGGCCCCTGAGGGTTGAGCGGGACCAGTCGATCGTCGCCGTGGTCGGCGACGGCATGCGGGATCGGCCCGGCATCGCCGGACGCGTGTTCGGCATCCTGGGCCGGCGCGGGGTGAACGTGCGCGCAGTGGCCCAGGGGTCGTCCGAGCGGAACATCTCCATGGTCGTGGCCCGGGCCGACGAGGGCCGGGCAGTGCGCTGGATCCACCGGGAGTTCTTCCATCGCGCCGCTTCGGGCCGGCTCGCGGTCTACGTCCTCGGCGTCGGCGGCGTCGGCTCGGCGCTGCTCCAGCAACTCGAGGCCGAACGCGACTCCCTCGCGCGGCAGGGAATCGACCTGCAGTTGCGGGGCCTGGCCAGTTCTCGGTTCATGCACCTCCAGTCCCGCCGCGGCCGGAGTCTCGACCCCGGCGCCGCAGGGGACCCCGAGGGTTGGCGGTCCGCGCTCGAACGGAGCGGCGAGGCGGCCGACCTGGACCGCCTGCTGGACCACCTGGGCGAGACGGCGGCCGGCGGCGGCCGCACGGTGCTCGTCGATGTCACCGCCAACGGTTCGATGGCCGCCGTCTACCGCCGCGCGCTGGCCGCCGGCGCCGCGGTCGCCAGCGCGAACAAGCTCCCCTTCGCGGGACCGATCGCGGACTTTCGCGGCTTCCGCCCCTCGGGCGCACAGAGCGTCTTCCACGAGGCGACTGTAGGCGCGGGCCTGCCGGTGCTCCACACCGCCGACATGCTGCTCGGGGCGGGCGACCGCATCGATTCGATTTCGGGCGTGTTCTCGGGCACGCTCGCCTATCTGACCGGGAAGCTGGGCGCAGGCAACGTGTGGAGCAAGGCCGTCCGGGAGGCCCACCGCCTGGGCTACACGGAACCGGACCCCCGGGACGATCTCGGCGGCCTGGACGTGGCCCGCAAACTGCTGATCCTGGCCCGCATCTGCGGCTGCGATCTCGACCTGGACGACATCGAGGTCGAGCCCATGCTCGACCGCCCCGACCTCGGCGACCTGCCGCTTGACGCCTACTGGGGGCGGCTCGCCGATGCCGACGACGAGATGGCGGGCCGCTTCGCCGAAGCCGCGTCGGCGGGGCTCGAACTCGCCTACCTGGCCGAACTGGACACGTCCGGCGGGGCGGCCACCGCCCGGGTCGGACTGCGAGCCGTGCCCGCCGACCATCCGGTCGCGGGGATGCCCGCTTCGGACAACATGTTCGTGTTCCGCAGCCGGCGCTACCGGGAACGCCCCCTGGTCGTCCAGGGGCCGGGCGCCGGCGCCGACCTGACCGCGGGCGGCGTCTTCGCCGACATCCTTCGCGCCTGGGCCGAGCGGGGATCCGCCCCATGAGCGTCCCCAACCTGGGAGCCCTGTCATGAATCTCGAGAACTTGAGCCGGAATCGACCCCTGCGCGCCGCGGTCCTGGGCGCGACCGGCACCGTCGGCCAGCGGTTCGTCACCCTGCTGGCCGAGCATCCGTGGTTCGAGATCGCGGCGCTGGCCGCCTCCGAGCGCTCGGCCGGGAAGAGTTATCGCGACGCGGTGACCTGGCTCCAGACCCAGCCGCTCGACGAACGGATCGCCGCGATGACCGTGCAGACCTGCGACGAACTCGACGGCGGCGACTTCGATCTGGTCTTCTCCGCCCTGGACTCCAGTGTGGCCAGGCAAGTCGAACCCGGGTTCGCCGAGCGCTGCCTGGTGGTGACGAACGCCAGCGCCCACCGCATGGACGCCGATGTCCCGCTGCTGGTGCCCGAGGTCAACCCGGATCACCTGGACCTGCTGGCGCCGCCCGCCGAAGGCGCCCGGCTTCCCACCGGAATCGTCGCCAACCCCAACTGCTCGACGATCGGCCTGGTGCTGGCGCTCAAGCCGTTGCACGACGCCTTCGGTATCGACCGCCTCTGCGTGGTCACCCTGCAGGCGGTCTCCGGCGCGGGTCTGCCCGGAATCTCGAGTTACCAGATCATGGACAACGTGATTCCCTGGATCTCCGGCGAGGAGGAGAAGCTCGAGATGGAGACCGGGAAGATCCTGGGCCGGCTCGCCGGCGGCGCCATCGATCCGGCCGAGGTCGTGGTCTCGGCCCAGTGCAACCGCGTCCCCGTCGTCGACGGCCACACCCTCTGCGTCTCGGTCAGCCTGAAGAGCGACCCCGAACTGGACGATGTGCGGGAGGCATGGCGGGCCTTTCGCGCCGAGCCGCAGGAACTCGGCCTGCCTTCGGCGCCGGAGCTGCCGACGATGTACCTCGGCGACGACGAACCGCCCCAGGCACGGATCCACCGCGACCTGGGGAAGGGCATGACGGTCTCGATCGGCCGGTTGCGCGAGTGCCCGGTGCTCGACTTCCGCTTCGTCGCCCTGTCGCACAACACCCTGCGGGGCGCCGCCGGCGGCGCCTTGCTGGCCGCGGAACTCGCCGTCGCCCGGTGCGCCCGGCGCAGCAGCCAATGAACCGGTCGGTCAGAGCCTTCGCCCCGGCGTCGGTTTCGAACAAGAAGAGCTGCGCATGACACGGTTAGCGCGGGCCTTCGCTCCAGCGTCGGTTTCCAACATTGCCTGCGGTTTCGACATCCTGGGCTTCGCCTTGCAGTCCAATGGCGATGGCGACGGCGACCGCCACGCCGACGGCGCCTCACCCGGCCCGGGCGACATCGTCACGGCGACCGAACGTGGTCGGGACGCCGGCGCCGGACCGTGCGGCCCGGTCAGGATCACGGCAATTGCCGGCGACGGCGGCCGGCTGCCGCTCGCCGCGGACCGCAACACCGCGGCCGTGGCGGCCGGAGCGCTGCTTCAGGCGGAGGCGCCCGATGCCGCGGTCGAGCTGGAGATCGAGAAACGCATGCCGCTCGAGAGCGGCCTCGGCTCGAGCGCCGCCAGCGCGGTAGCGGCGGTCGTCGCGGTCGATGCGCTGCTGGGCCTCGACCTGCCGCCGGCGGCTCTGCTGCGGTACGCGCTGGCCGGGGAGATACTGGCCAGCGGCGGCGCCCACGCCGACAACCTCGCCCCAGCCCTGTTCGGCGGTCTGGTCCTTGTCCGCTCCGTCGAGCCCGCCCCGGACGTGATCGAACTGCCGGTGCCCGAAGGCCTGACCTGCGCGCTGGTTCGCCCCCACGCCAAGGTGAACACGCGCGAGTCCCGGGCCAGCCTCGACCGCCATCTGCCGCTTGAGCGGGCGGTGACCCAGTGGGGCAACGCCGCGGCCCTGGTGGCCGCGCTCTACCGCGCCGACCTTGAACTGCTGTCGCGGGCCCTGGTCGACGTCGTGGCCGAGCCCGTCCGCGCCGCCAGCGTGCCCGGATTCCACGCCGCCAAGGCGGCCGCAATCGAGGCCGGCGCTCTGGGCTGCAGCCTGTCGGGCAGCGGCCCGGCCCTGTTCGCCCTGTGCGACGGCCCGGACCGCGGCAGGCAGGTGGCGGCGGCCATGGCGGCGGCGCTCGAAGACGCGGCGAGCGTCGACTGCGATCAACTCGTCTCCACGTTGCCGGCGCCGGGAGCGCGGGTGATCGACGGCGGCGGCGCGCCAGCGGGCGAGGCCTGACGTGCGGTTCGTCAGCACCGCCGGCGAGGCGCCGGCGGCGACCCTGAGCGAGGCGCTGCTCGAAGGGCCGGCGCCCGACGGCGGCCTGTTCCTTCCGGAGCGCCTGGCGCCACTGACAGCCGAGGAGTTGGCCTTGCTGGGGCTGTTGCCCCTGACCGGCATCTCGAGCGTCCTCGGCCGCCGACTGTTCGGCTCGGAAGTCCCGGAAGACGAACTGGCCGCGCTGCTTGAGGACGCCCTCGACTTCCCGATCCCCCTACGTCAGATCGAGCCGGGCGTCCACTGCCTGGAGCTGTTCCACGGACCGACGCTGGCGTTCAAGGACATCGCAGCCCGGGTCATGGCCCGCCTGATGTCCCGGTTCGCGACCGGCGCCGGACGGACGGAGACCACGGTGCTCGTGGCAACCAGCGGCGACACCGGCAGCGCCGTGGCTCATGCGTTCAGCGGAGTGGCCGGCTTCCGTGTCTGCGTGCTCTACCCGCAGGGACTCGTCACCGAGGCGCAGCGGCGCCTGTTCACGACCCTCGGCGGCAATGTGACCGCGGTTGCCGTCGCGGGCGCCTTCGACGACTGCCAGCGCCTCGCCCGGGCCGCGTTCGCCGACCGGGCACTGCGCCGGCAACGGCCTCTCGCCTCCGCCAACTCGATCAACATCGGCCGCCTGCTGCCCCAGGTCTTCTACTACTTCCACGCCTGGGCGCAGCTCCCGTCGGCGCCTCTCAGGAACGCCGGCCCCCCGCTCGTCTTCTCGACGCCCAGCGGCAACTTCGGCAACCTGACCGCGGGCCTGATCGCGAGGCGGATCGGCCTCCCCGTCTCCCGGTTCGTCGCGGCCACCAACGTCAACGACGTCGTGCCCGCCTACCTTCAGAGCGGCGAATACCTGCCCCGCGCCTCGGCCGCCACGATCTCGAACGCGATGGATGTGGGCGATCCGAGCAACTTCGCCCGCATTCGGCACCTGTATTCGGACCGGGCCGATCCCCTGGGTGACCTCCGGCGCGACCTGGCCGGCCGCTCCTTCGACGACCGGGCCACGCGGCGGGCGATGCGGGACGTGCACGAGAACCGCGGCTACCTGCTGGACCCCCACACCGCGGTCGGCTACCTCGGCCTGAAGGAGGAACTCGAAGCCCAGGGCGGCGGCACGGGCGTCGTGCTGGCGACGGCACACCCGGCGAAGTTCGCCGACGTGATCCGCGACGCCGTCGGCATCGAGCCGCCGGTGCCGCCGGCCCTGGAGCGTTGCGCGGACCTGCCCGAGCGGATCGTCGAGATTCCGGCGGACGATCTAGCCCTGCGGGAGGTTCTTCTGGCCTAAGGGGTTACCGAGCGGCGTGTAGACGAGCCCGTCCCGCTCTTCGGAGCGGGTGTCCGAGGCGCGGCCCCAGTCCGCCGGCGTGACGAGCTGGCCGTCGACGTCAAGCCCCGGCGGCACCTGAACCCCGGGCGCCACGAGCGTGTCGCGGAGCCGGGCCCCCGCGCCCACCCGAGCTCCGGGCATCAGCAGACTCCGCGCCACCAGCGCACCGGCGGCAAGGCGGCAGTCGCTCTCGACCACGCTGTGTTCGATGGCCGCGCCGTTGCCGATGGCGACTCCCGGCGCAACGAAGCGCCTGCGCCGCTTGCGGCCGCCGCCGGTGCGGCCCCAATCGAGCGCCCCGTCCAGATAGCGGCCCGGTGTCCCGAGGTCGTGCCAGGGGCGACGGCAGCCGAAGCCAACGATCCGGGCCCCTGCCCTGAGGAGGGGCTGGTAGAGACCTTCGACGATGTCGGCGGAGGTCGGGGGAGACGGAATCGCGTCCAGGACCCGGCGCGAAAGGACGTGCAGGCCCTGGAAGGTCCGCTTGCGGCCGCGAACCGAACCGACGCGCAGGTCGCGGAGCCCAACGACGAGTCCCCGCTGATCGACTTCCACACCGCCGCCCAGGCGCTCGTCCGGCGTTTCGCGGCCAAGCTGCAGGGTGACGTCGGCGCCGCTCCGGCGGTGGCGCGCAAGCACGTCGCGAATCGGCCAGCGGCAGAGCGAGTCGCCGTTCACCAGCACGATCTCGTCGCCCCCGGCCAGGAAGTCCCGCAGGTTGACCACCGCTCCCAGGGTCCCCAGCAGGTCCGGCTCGACGGCGAAGGTCAGCTCGATTCCGCGTTCATCGGCTTCCGACCCCAGTTCCCGCCGCACGGACCCCGCCAGATGGTGCAGATTGACCGCCGTCTCGCAGCCGGCGCGGTGGAGGATGTCGATCGTGCGCATCGCCACCGACCGGCCGGCTACCGGCAGCAGCGGTTTGGCCAGCAAGCCGGTCAGCGGCCGCAGCCGTTCGCCCCGCCCGGCGCAGAGCACGAGCGCCCGCACCCGCCGGCTCTCGCGGCGCACTACCCCGTCCCGCCGTCCGGATCCGGGACCGGGCGCTGCGCAAAGACCATGTCCCGCGGCAGATCCGGCCGGTCCCCGCGGTAGGTCCGGTAGAGCGCCAGGTAGTCCTCCGGCACCGCCTGCGCGGGATCGAGGCCACAGCGCCGGCAGACTTCCTCGATCGGGTCCGCCGGCGAACCGTCGGCCAGCTCCTCCACTTCCACGAAGTCGCCCATGGGGGTCCGGTCGAGCGACACCTCGCAGCCAAGCAGTCGCCACGTCTCGCGGACCTTCTCGTACCGCAGGGCGACCCCGAACCCCAAGGACTCCAGCAGCAGCCGCGCGGCTGCCGGGTCGTCGACCGAGAACTCGTGCTCCAGGCGCTCCTTCACGCTGCCCACGAAGCGCGGGGCCGACTTGAAGGTCAGCCGGCTGCCGGCGCCATCGCAGCGCAGGCGCAGCAGTTCGCGGCGGGAGCGCAGACGTTGCTCCACCGGCGCGTCAACCAGGTCGAACACGAGGTTCGCCTCGAAGGAGGCAGGGCGGTGGAGGTCGGCGCCCACCGCAAGCAACCGATCCCGGACCCGGTCCAGGTCGGCCACCGGGATCTTGATCTCGCGTTCTTTCAAGCGCCGGGACGGACCGCACCCAGGCGATCGAGGACCCGGACCACGGTGCGAATGCCCTGGTAGAAGTTGGCCAGGTCCATCTTCTCGTTCGGCGCGTGCAGCCGGTCGTCCGAGAGGCCGAACCCGATCAGCAGCACCGGCGCCCCCAGCACCTCCGACAGCGTCGAGACGATGGGAATCGAACCGCCCTCCCGAACCCGCACCGGAGCGCGGCCCCAAGCCTCCCGCACGCCCTCGATAGCCGCATCGACCAGAGGACCTTCAAGGTCGACGAGCACCGGCGGCGCTCCGTTCAGGGTCTCGACCTCGACCTCGATGCCCGGCGGCGCCAACGAACGCATGTACTCCGCGAAGGCGCCGAAGAGGCGTTCCGGTTCCTGGTCGGGAACCAAGCGCATGGAGACCTTGGCGCCGGCGCGGTTGGCGATCACGGTCTTGGCGCCCGGACCCTGGTAGCCGCCCCAGATCCCGTTCACGTCGCAGGTCGGTCGGGCCCAGACCCTCTCCAGGGTCGTGTAGCCGGCCTCGCCCCACAGGGCGCTGGCGCCGATTTCGTCGCCGTACTTCGCCTCGTCGAACGGCAGCGCAGCGAATGCGGAACGTTCTTCGGACCTCAGAGGCCGCACGTCGTCGTAGAAGCCGGGGATCAGCACCTGTCCGTTCTCCGGGTCGCGCAGCGCCGCCAGCATGGTCGCCAGGGCATTCAGCGGATTCGCCACCGCGCCGCCAAAGGTGCCGGAGTGCAAGTCCCGCGCCGCCCCGCTGACCCTGACCTCGGTGTAGAGCAGTCCCTTCAGGCCGTACAGAACGGACGGCTGTCCTGGTCCGTACATCGACGTGTCCGAGACCACGGTCAGGTCGCAGGCGAGCCGCTCGGCCGCCGGACTCCGGACGTACGCTTCGATCGCCTCGCCGCCAGACTCCTCCTCGCCCTCGATCAGGAACTTCACGTTGACCGGCAAGCTGCCGGTCTCCGCCATCAGCGCCTCGACTGCCTTGATGTGGGTGAAGGACTGGCCTTTATCGTCCGTGGCGCCGCGGGCCACGATCTGCTCGCCGCGCTCTCCGGTTTCGATGGTCGGCTCGAAGGGATCGTTGCGCCACTCGCTCACTGGGTCCACCGGCTGCACGTCGTAGTGGCCGTAGAAGAGGACCGTGGGCCGCCCGGGGGCGCCAAGCCACTCGCCGTAGACCAGCGGATGGCCCGCGGTCTCGACGATCTCCGTGTCCAGCCCGGCGGCCCGCAGCCGCTCCTGGACGAATTCCGCGCAGCGTCGCACCTCTCCGGCGTAGGCCGGATCCGTCGAGACGGACGGAATCCGGAGGTACTCCTTCAACTGCTCGAGGCTGGCGCCGGTCTCCCGGTCCACGCGCTCGAGAACGGCGGCAATGCTCATATCAACTCTCCGTCCGTGCTCATTCGTCGTCGAAGCTGCGGCCGGTCGCCTCCCAGTCGGCGAGGAATTGGCCAAGACCGATATCCGTCAACGGGTGACGGTAAAGCTGGTTCAACGTCTTGAACGGCAGGGTGATGACATCCGCACCCATCTCCGCCGACAGCACGACGTGGACTGGATGGCGCGCGGAAGCGACCAGGACCTCGGTCTCGAAGTCGTACTGGGAGTAGATCGAAATCACCTGCCGAATCAGGTCCATGCCGTCCTGAGCGACGTCGTCGAGCCGGCCGACGAAGGGTGAGATGTAGGCGGCCCCCGCCTTTGCCGCCAGCAGAGCCTGGGACGGCGAGAAGCAGAGGGTCACGTTGCAGCGGATGCCTTCGGCGGCCAGGCGGCGCACCGCCGTGAGTCCGGGTGGACCGAGCGGCACCTTGACCACCACGTTGTCGGCGAGTCCGGCGAGCCGGCGGCCCTGGTCGAGCATGCCTTCGAGGTCGGTGGCGAGGACCTCGCCGCTCACCGGGCCGGGCACCAGTTCGGCGATCTCGCGGACCGTGGGCAGATACGGCTTGCCCTGCTTGGCGATCAGGCTCGGGTTCGTCGTCACGCCGTCGACCATGCCCCGGTCCAGGCCGGTCTCGATCTCTCCTACGTCGGCGGTGTCGAGAAAGAACTTCATGCCGCGGCTCCCTGTGCGCTAGTTGATCGGTTCAGCATCGTCGGCCGCGGCGTCGACATCCTCTTCGTCCTCCTCACCGCGGTCCGGGATCCGGGCCAGGGCGACGATCCGGTCGCCGTCGCCCATGTCCATGACCTTGACGCCTTGGGTGACGCGTCCGATCCGGGACACGCTGCCCGCGGTGATGCGGATGATCTTCCCCTCGTGAGTGATCAGCATCAGGCCGGTGTCGTCCGTCACCTCCCGGACGCCGACCACGGCTCCGGTCCTGTCTGAGACCTTGAGATTGATGATCCCGAGGCCTCCCCTCGACTGGCGGCGGTACTCGCCGAGTGCGGTGCGCTTGCCGAAGCCGTTCTCGCTGACCGTAAGCAGCATCGTCTCCGGCGGCTGCGGTTGGTCAGTCTCCGGCGCCGGCACCTGCAGGCACTCCATCGACACGACCCGGTCGCCGCGGCGCAGACGGATCCCGCGCACGCCCCGGGTCACCCGCCCCAGGGAGCGCAGGTCGCTCTCGGGGAACCGGACCGAGTAGCCCATCCGCGTCGCCAGCACCAGGTCGCTGCCGGCGTCGGTGACCTTGACCGTCAAGAGGCGGTCGGACTCGTCGATCCGGAGCGCGATGATGCCACTGGGGCGGGGGCGCGAGTAGTGGGACAGGGCTGTCTTCTTCACCACGCCGGCCTCGGTGGCGAAGGTCAGGAAGCGGTCTTCCAGGAACTCGCGCACCGCGGCCGTAGCGGCGACCGTCTCGCCGCTATCGAGCTGCAGCAGATTGACGATCGCCTTGCCCCGCGCCGCCGGGCCCATCTGGGGGATCTGGTGCACCTTGAGCCAGTAGCAGTGGCCCCGGTCGGTGAACACGAGGACATAGCTGTGGGCGGATGCGACGTAGAGCTGTTCGACGAAGTCGCCATCCCTCGTCGCCATGCCGGTTCGACCCTTGCCGCCGCGATGCTGGGCCCGGTACAAGCTGAGCGGTGAGCGCTTGACGTAGCCCGATCGCGTCACCGTGATGACCATGTCCTCGTCGGCGATCATGTCTTCGATCGTGATGTCGGAGGAGTGGGCCAGGATCTCGGTGCGGCGCGGATCGCTGTAGCGCTTTTCGATCGCGTCGAGTTCACCTCGGATTACCGCCAGCAGCAGCGCGTCCGAACCCAGAATGGCGCGCAGCCGGCCGATCTCGGCGATCAGCTCGGCGTACTCCTCCTGGATCTTCTCGCGCTCGAGTCCGGTCAACCGTTGCAGACGCATGTCGAGGATCGCCTGCGCCTGGGGCCCGGTCAGGGCGAAGTCCAAGGTAAGTCTCACCCGCGCCTCCGGCGGCGTGCGGCTGGCGCGGATCGCTGCGATCACCTCGTCCAGATGATCGAGAGCGACAAGCAGACCTTCGAGCACATGGGCGCGCTGTTCCGCCCGGGCCAGCTCGTAGCGGCAGCGCCGGTTGACGACCGTGCGGCGGAAGTCCAGGAAGTGGCGCAGCAGGTCGTGCAGCTTCAGTACCTGAGGCTGATTGTCGACGATCGCCAGCATGTTCATGCCGTAGCTGACCTGGAGCTTGGTCATCTTGTAGAGGGTGTTCAAGATGACCTCGGGCACCTCACCCCGCTTCAGGTCGATCACGATGCGGATGCCGTCGCGGTCGGACTCGTCGCGCAGATCGCGGATGCCCTCGAGCTTCTTCTCGCGCACCAGCTCGGCGATCCGTTCGATCAGCCGCGCCTTGTTCACCTGATAGGGAATCTCGGAGACGATGATCGACTGGCGGTCCGAGCCCCTGTCCACGATGTCGGCGCGGGCGCGCACCTGGATCGAACCGCGGCCCGTCTCATAGGCGCTGCGGATGCCCTCGCGGCCGTGGATGAACCCTCCGGTCGGGAAGTCCGGCCCGGGGACGAGCTCCATCAGCTCGTCCAGCGACGCCTGCGGACGGTCGATCAGCAGTTTGACTGCCGCGACCGCTTCGCCGAGGTTGTGCGGCGGGATATTGGTTGCCATGCCGACCGCGATGCCGGCCGAACCGTTGACCAGCAGGTTCGGAATCCGCGCCGGGAGAGCCGACGGCTCCTGTTCCGATCCGTCGTAGTTCGGCACCCAGTCGACGGTGTCCTTGTTGATGTCCTCGCGCAGCATCTCCTCGGCGATCCGAGTTAGGCGCACCTCCGTGTAGCGCATCGCCGCCGGGTTGTCGCCGTCGATCGACCCGAAGTTGCCCTGGCCGTCGACCAGGGGATAGCGCATGGAGAAGTCCTGCGCCAGCCGCACCACCGTGTCGTAGATGGGGCCGTCGCCGTGAGGGTGGTACTTACCCATCACGTCGCCGACGATGCGCGCCGACTTCTTGTACGCGCGCCCGGCCGTGTTGCCGGCCTCCCACATGCCGTAGAGCACGCGCCGATGAACCGGCTTCAAGCCGTCGCGGACATCGGGCAGCGCGCGGCCGATGATCACGCTCATCGCGTAATCGAGGTAGCTCCGGCGCATCTCGCGCTCGAGCTGGACCGGCACCGTCTCGTGGCCCGGCGCCCTGCCCTCCGGCGGCGATTCCGGCGGAGGCGCGATGGGGGGTTCGCCCTTGGTCACAGTCAGTCGATCAGATGTCGAGGTTCGTGGCGTAGAGCGCGTTCTCTTCGATGAACTGCCGGCGGGGCTCTACTTTGTCGCCCATGAGGGTCTCGAAAATGTCGTTCGTCGCCTCATCGCGCTCGTGGTCGATCTCGACCAGGAGCATCCGGCGGCGCTCGGGGTCCATCGTGGTCTCCCAGAGCTGAGACGGGTTCATCTCTCCCAGACCCTTGTAGCGCTGGATACCGAGACCCTTCTTCGCCGCCTCGAACAGGGCGTCGAGCGCCTCGTCAAGCGACTGCACCTCGCGGTTGTCCGCACCGCCGCCATTCACCTGCCGGAGCAGGATCGAAGGCGAATTCCACGCCTCGAGCGCCTGCCCGTTCGCGACCAGCGAGCGGAACTCGGCGCCGGCCACGAGTTGCTCGTCAACCGTCACGTGCCGGTCCACACCGTCCCGCCGCGACCGGAAGCGAATCGAGAACAATCCGTTGTCGCCGCCGTCCAGCTCCTCCCCGCCGACCACCCTGACATCGTGGAAGCCGGACGCTTCGATGATCTGCGCAATCTGCTGCAGCCGTTCGCGGTCGGCAAGGCTGTCCCGATCTGTGATTCCACCCGCTATCACCGCCCGCAGGGCATCCGGCGGCACACCGCGCGCACTCAGGGACTCGAGTGTTCGCCGGAAGGAAGCCAGATGATCGAGCAGGCGGCTCAGGCGGGCGCCCTCGAACACGGTCGGGTCGCTGACGTCACCGTTCGGGAGCGCGACTTGCCAGCTCTTGAGGATCCTCTCCACCAGGTAGTCGTGGTACTCCTCGTCGTCCTTCAGATAGCTCGACCGGCGCCCTTCGGTGACCTTGTAGAGGGGTGGCTGAGCGATGAACAGATGGCCGCGGTCGATGATCTCCTTCATCTGCCGGTAGAAGAACGTCAGGATCAGCGTACGGATGTGGCTGCCGTCCACGTCCGCGTCGCACATGATGATCAGCTTGTGGTACCGGAGACGGTCGACGTTGAAGTCCTCCGTGCCGATACCGGTACCCAGGGCCTGGATCAGAGTCCTGATCTCCTCCGAAGAGAGCATCTTGTCGAGGCGCGCGCGCTCGACGTTCAGGATCTTGCCCTTGAGCGGCAGCACGGCCTGGAAGCGCCGGTCGCGGCCCTGTTTCGCCGAGCCGCCGGCGGAGTCCCCCTCGACCAGGAAGAGCTCGGCGGCGGCCGGATCCCGTTCACTGCAGTCGGCCAGCTTGCCCGGCAGGTTCGAGCTTTCCAGCGCACCCTTGCGCCGGGTGAGTTCGCGCGCCTTGCGCGCCGCCTCCCGCGCCCTGGCCGCTTCGACCACCTTTTCGACGATGCGCCGGGCATCGCGCGGATTCTCCTCCAGGAAGGCGGAGAGCTGTTCGCCGACCGTCGACTCGACCCAACCGCGCACCTCCGAGGAGACCAGCTTCTCCTTGGTCTGGCTGGAAAACTTGGGATCCCGCACCTTGACCGAGACGATCGCGACCAGCCCCTCCCGGATGTCCTCGCCCGAGAGCTTCTCCTTGAGGTTCTTGCCGAGACCCGAAGAGGCGACGTAGTTGTTGACCGTCCTTGTCAACGCCGAGCGCAGACCCGACAGATGGGCGCCGCCGTCGCGGTTGTTGATCGTGTTCGTGAAGCAGGTGATCCGTTCCTGGTAGCTGTCGCTCCACAGCAGGGCGACCTCGACCGACTCGCTCGAGCCGGCCTCACCCACCTTGTTCTGGAGGTAAATCGGTTCCGGATGCAGCGGCGTCTTGTTCCGGCTCAGGTGGGCGACGAAGCTGACGATGCCGCCTTCATACTCGAAGTCCACCCGCTTGCCGGTCCGTTCGTCGACGAGCCGGATGGCTATGCCCCGATTCAGGAACGACAGTTCCCGCAAACGCTGCGCGAGAGTCTGGTGGTCGAAGGCGAGTTGCGTGAAGACCTCCGGATCCGGAGTGAAGCGGATCCGGGTGCCGGTGGCCTCAGGCGCCTCAAGGTCGGACACGGCTTCGATCGACCCGATCGGCACGCCCCGGCTGTAGCGCTGTCGCCAGCGATGCCCGTCCCGGTCGATCTCCAGGTCGAGTTGGACCGAGAGGGCGTTGACCACGGACAGGCCCACGCCGTGCAGCCCACCGGACACTTTGTAGGCGTTCTGGTCGAACTTTCCACCCGAGTGGAGCTCGGTCATGATCACCTCGGCCGCGGACCGCTGCTCACCCTCGTGGAGTTCCACCGGAATGCCACGGCCGTCGTCGCTCACGGAGACGCTGCCGTCAGCGTGGATCAGGACCTCTACCGCGTCGCAGAAACCCGCCTGCGCCTCGTCGATCGCGTTGTCGACGAGCTCAAACACCATGTGGTGCAGACCCGAGCCGTCATCGGTGTCACCGATGTACATTCCGGGCCGTTTGCGGACCGCTTCAAGGCCTTTGAGGACCTTGATGTCCTTTGCCGAGTACCCGGATTCGGCCACTGTCTGAACACCGTCTGTTCCGGCCTCCGCCATGTGCCGAAAACTATCACACGACAGCGCAAATCCCCAGTTCTGGGGACCGATTCAGTGCGGCCTGTAACTAACGGAAAACAGGAGGTTTACAGGAGGAACCGGGGAGCGGTTCAGGGCGGCTAGATCCGCATCGGCATGATCACGCACAGGTAGCGCGAATCGGCGCCGTCGACCGGCTGTCCGAGGCACTGGCTGTTCTCGTCCTTCAGCGCGAACTCGACCCGGTCGGTATCGACCGCGCCCAGGAAGTCCCGCACGTAGGCGGGGTTCATGCCTATCTCCAGATTCTCCGCCTCATAGTCGCATTCGAGGCTCTCTTCGGCCTCTCCCAGATCCGGATTGGACGACGACACGAGCAGCGACCGGGCATCGAACTTGAACCTCACCATCGGCGCCCGATCGCCGGTCAGCAGAGAAACGCGATGGACGACCTCGGAGAGCTCCTGGCGGTCGAAGGTGGTCTTCTGGTCGTTGTCCTTCGAGATGACCTTCTCGTAGTCCGGGAACGTGCCCTCCAGGATCCGGCAGGTCAGCTCGCGACGCCCGATCACGAAGGCGAGATGATGCTCGCCGCGCCGGAAGGTGACGCTCTCGTCACTGTCGAAGCGCATCAGTTCCAACAGGGCCTTGCGCGGCGCCAGCACACCGTCCGCCTCGGCGACGCCGGACATCTCCACCTGGATCAGGGCGAGGCGGTGGCCGTCGGTGGCCACCAACTCGACTGCGCCGTCCTTGAGCTTGAGCAGCGCGCCGTTCAACTGGAACCGTGACTCTTCGGCGGAGACCGCGAAGATGACCTTGCCTATCATTCGCTTGAACTCGGCAAACGGCGCCTCAAAGGATGCGGAGGCCGAGTCGGGATCGACCACGGGCAGGGTCGGAAAATCCTCGGCCGAAAGACCGTTGATGCGGAACCGCGAGGAGCCGGCAGCGATGTGGAGCGAGTTCGACGGTCCGGTCGACAACTCGACCGGACCGTCACGGAGGGCGCGGACGATCTCCAGGAGTTTGCGCGCCTGAACGGCAGTGGCGCCCGGCTCGCTGAACCCTTCCTCGGCCGCGCACGAAGACGTGAGCGAAACATCGAGATCGGTCGCCGCCAGTTCCAGCCGGTTCTCACGAACCCGCAGCAGGAGGTGGGACAGGACCGGAATTGTCGACCTGCTTTCCACGATGCCGCGCATCGCCGCGAGTTCGGTTAGCAGTTCTCTTCGTTCAACCCTGGTCTTCATCTACGCTCTCCTCAGGGAGTCAATATACACTATCCAAGTCGTCGCAGAAGGCTTCGGGCACGTCTGTGCATTTGCGAGGTAAATCATTTAAATAGAGTAACTTATGGCCGTGGATCCCTGATGGTAAGTGGTGGACGAAGCAGTGGACTCGTTGTGCATTCAGCGGAGTTTTTCGCCGCGGTCGCGGCAGCCTCGAATTCTGTGCACAGAATGGCCGAAACGGGCGCTCGGTCAATCCGCCGCTGCCACACTGTTCGCTCCAGGGCCGATCCGCTGGGATTCCGCAGGATATTCGTCTTCCAGGTGGCGCCAGGGGTTTGTCTTCGGGCGCGTGCGCCGGGCTCAACAGAGTTGAAGCCCGGTTCAACAGGTTCGACAGAGTTGAAGCCCGGTTCAACAGGTTCGACAGAGTTGAAGCTCGGTTCAACAGGTTCGACAGAGTTGAAGCCCGGTTCAACTTAGTTGACGGCTAAAGCGCTCCAGTTGAGCAGCCAGACGCTCGTCCTCGGCGCGGCGCCGCTTGATCTGCTCGACGGAGTACATGACCGTCGAGTGGTGTTTGCCGTTGAACAGCCTGCCGATCTCCGGATAGGACATCTCGGTCAGTCGTTTGCAGAGGTACATCGCGATCTGCCGGGGATAGGTGATCTGCCGCGAGTTGCTCTTGCTCTTGATCTCGCGCACCTTGAGCCCGTAGTGATGGGCCACCAGCTTGACGATCTGCGCCGGGGACACGGGACGGTCGTGCTCCGGGAGAACATCGCGTAGCGCCTCCTTCGCGAAGTCCAGGTCGAGACGCGCGCCGGAGAGCGACGCGAAGGCGGTAACCCGGTTGAGCAGCCCCTCGAGCTCCCGCACGTTGGAGTGCACCTGCCGGGCGATGAAGAGGGCGACTTCGGTGTCGAGATCCAGGCCCTGGAGTTGGCGGGCCTTGCGCTGGAGAATGGCGACCTTGGTCTCCAGGTCCGGGGGCTGGATGTCCGCGAGCAGACCGGAGCCGAAACGACTCCGTAGCCGCTCTTCCATCTCGGCCAGATCCCGCGGCTGCGCGTCGGACGTGACGATGATCTGCTTCTGCCGTGTATAGAGCACGTTGAAGGTGTGGAAGAACTCCTCCTGCGATCGCTCCTTCCTGGCCAGAAACTGGATGTCGTCGACCAGGAGGACGTCGATCGTCCGGTAGCGCTCCCGGAAGGCGTGCATGCGCTCGAACCGGATCGAGGTGATCAGGTCGTTGACGAAGTCTTCGGCGGCCAGATAGACCACGCGCGTACCCGGGGTGGTAGCCCGAAGGCGGTTCCCGATCGCGTGCAGGAGGTGGGTTTTCCCTAGGCCCACACCGCCGTAGAGGAAGAGCGGGTTGTAGGCGATTCCGGGCTTCTCGGCCACCGCCTGGGAGGCGGCGGCGGCGAAGCGGTTCGAGTTGCCGATCACGAACGAGTCGAAGCGATACTGGGGGTTGAGGGAGCTGCCGGCGGCCGCGTCGTCATCGACAACCACCGGTGTTTTCCGGGAAGTCGCCGCCGGCCGGGCGGTCCGTCTGATCGCATCGCTGCTCCTGAAGAGAACCTGGAAGGTCGGCCCCTTGAGATCCGCGATCGCCCAGTCGACGATGGGGCGGAAGCCTTCCTCCAGCGCTGCGACGAAGCGGGAGTTCGGCGCTTCGAGGACCAACTGTTCGGTGTCTTCCGAGGCGACCCTGAGCGGGTGGAACCAGGTGCGGAATTCGTCCGGTGGCAGGTCGGCGCGCAACTGCCGGCGTAGAGTTGGCCAAACGGAACTAGGCATGCCGCGCAGTCCGTTCAGTGCCGTTCCTGTCCCCAGTCAGGGAAGGCGCGCACCCGTCTTCGAGCGCGACCGGCACCCGTTCTGCTTCAGCTTCCCGTTCCTCTTCCCAGAAACGCACCTGTCCCCCCGACGCCAACCGCGCAGTCACCGCCTATGCCCTAGGCGTGTGCCAAGGACAAGCCGCTTCGTAGAGCTATGTTCCGCAGCTTTTCCGCACAATGTGGAAAAACTCAGGACGACCGGCCCAGAAACTGGCGGTGCTCGGACAAGCAAGCGTCCTGAGGTTTCAGGCCGGGCGGTCTCCGTTGCGCGAGACCGGCAGGATAGCAGCGGGCCTTGGCGGGAACAAGAGGTTTGTGGGCACTTTCTTCATCTTTTCTTGGGGAATGGTCGCGCCGACGGTCGGCGTCGGCGGCCTAGGTTCTGACCCATGTTGCAGTTACTTCAACCAGAGGAGCTTCGGGACGGGCTACTGGACTGGTTTGACCGTAGCCACCGCGAATTGCCGTGGCGCCGATCCGAGGATGCCTACCAGATCCTGGTTGCGGAAGTCATGCTCCAGCAGACCCGGAGCGAGGTCGTTGCCTCGCGCTATTCGGGCTTCCTCGGCAGGTTCCCCACTCTGGAGACGTTGGCCGCGGCCGGGGTCGAGGAGGTCGAGGCCGCCTGGTCGGGCCTCGGGTACTACCGCCGGGCCCGGAACCTCCATCAAGCGGCCCGCATCCTGGCCGAACAGGGCGAGCTTCCCCGGACCGCCGCGGAGTGGAGCGAGCTGCCCGGAGTGGGCGCCTACACTTCGGCGCTGCTCGCCAGCCGCCTGGGCGGGGAATGTGTGCCGGTGCTCGACGGCAACGTCGAACGTGTGCTGAGCCGTTTCCTGGCTTCCCCGCGGCCGCCCAAGCGGGCCGAAGCCCGACGGAACCTGCTGGCGACAGCGGCGAGACTCCTGGACCCGAACCGGCCGGGGGACTCGAATCAGGCCTTGATGGAGGTGGGTTCGCTCGTCTGCCGGCGCCGGCGCCCCGACTGTGGCCTCTGTCCGCTCGCTCCAGGCTGCAGGGCCTTCCAGACGAGCGGGCTGGATCCCCGGGCGTATCCCACAGCAGCCCGGAGTCGAGCCCGAAAGACGATTCACTGCTTCACGGCGATGGTCAAGACTGGTCGCGGCTTGCTGCTGCACCGCCGCCCGCCCGACGCGGACTGGCTGGCCGGCCGCTGGCATCTGCCGACGGTCGAACTCGTGAGGGGCGATGAGTCCGCGAGCGAAGCGGCAGAGCTGCTCCGCGCGGAGTTCGGCGGCGCCTGGGAGTGCGACGACGACGATGTCCTGGTGCGGCACACGGTCACCTATCGGGACTTCTTCGTGCGGGTTGCGCTCGCCCGCTGGCGGCCGGAGCGGCGGGACCTGGAAGCCGGGGCGCCGCGCGCCGGATCAGCCCGGAGCGATCTCCAGTGGTTCCCGCTCGACGAGATCCACAATCTGCCGACTTCATCGCTGCTGGGCAAGTCCTTCAAGGGGCTCGGCAGGTCGCTGGCCCGCGGACCAATACACTCCGGGCCATGACGACGCGCACGGACCCGGGAAAGCGCATCCCCTTCGTCGACTTGGCTGCCCAGTCGAGGCGGCTGCGCCCGGAGATCGATCGGCGGATCGCTGCCGTCCTCGACCACGGCCGCTACGTCATGGGCCCCGAAGTCGAGGAACTGGAGGCGGAACTGGGCCGGCTGGGCGGCGCGCCGGCGGTTGCCGTGTCGAATGGATCGGACGCCCTGTTGATCGCCCTGCTTGCGCTGGGCATAGGGCGCACCGAGGGGCGGCGGGACGCGGTGTTCATTCCGTCCTTCACGTTCACCGCGACCGCGGAAGTCGTCCTGCTGGCGGGCGCCGTCCCGGTGTTCGTCGACGTGCGGGAGGATGACTTTCTGCTCGACCTCGATTCGCTCGGGCACCATTTCGACGCGTTGGAGCGCGCGGGAAGCGCCGTTCCCAGAGCGGTCATCACCGTCGACCTGTTCGGCCAGCCGATGGCTGAGCATCCGCTGGCGGAGTGGGCGGCAGCAAGGGGGCTCGGGGTCGTCTCGGATGCCGCCCAGAGCTTCGGCGCCCGGCGCGGGGGCCGGCCCGTCGGATCGCTGGCGCCGGTCACGACGACCAGCTTCTACCCCGCCAAGCCGCTCGGCGGCTATGGCGACGGCGGCGCGGTCCTTTGCACCGAACCTGCCGCCGTGGAGGTGGTGCGTTCAATACGCGAGCATGGCCAGAGCGCCGACCGTTACGACATCGTGCGCCTGGGGATGAACGGTCGGCTGGACACGCTGCAGGCTGCCGTGCTGCTGGCCAAGCTGACCATCTTCGAGCAGGAGCTCGCCGCCCGGCGCGCGGTGGCGGCCGGCTACACCGAAAGGCTGGGCGCCGCGTCGATGTCGATGCGCACGCCCTGGCGCGTGGCGGCGCCGGAGTGCGGGGCCGAGGTGGAGTCGAGTTGGGCCCAGTACACGCTACGGGTGGACGACGCGGCCGGAAGGCCGTCGGCGCGGACCCGGGATGCACTGCGTAGCCATCTCGATCGGGCCGGCATTCCAACCGCGGTCTACTACCCACTCCCGATGCACCTGCAGCCGGCGTACGAGCGGTACGGCCGCGGTCCGGGATCGCTGCCGGTGAGCGAGAGCCTGGCCGAGCGGGCGGTCAGCCTGCCGATGCACCCCTACCTCGACGAGTCGGCGCTGGATCGCATCTGCGATCGCATCGCGACCCCGTAGTGTCCAGTCTCCGACGCGCCGGCGGCACCCGCCAGTCAGGGGGCCTGTGGGGAGGCTCCCTGCGGCCGTTCGCGCTCCAGAGTTGAATGGGAGGGGGGCGCTCACTCCGCTCCGCTCGCTCCGGCAGGTCCCGGTTCATGAAAGGCCTCGGGCGTCGCTCGCTTCGAGTCCGCAGGGAGCCTCCCCACAGGCCCCCTGACTGGCTGGAGGGCGGTGCGCTGGTGATGGCGACCGCGCGGACGCTAGCTGGTAGGCGAGCGTTGGAACCCTGAACCCATTCTGGACGCGACCTGGACCAGGGAGTCTGCCGCGTAGTCCAACTGGCGCTTGGTGATCACCAACGGCGGCGCGATCTGCAGCACCGTGCCGGAGGCGCCGCCCTTCAGGGCGATCACACCGCGATCCAAGAGCTGCCGACTGAGGCCCGCCGCGCGTTCCGGCGTATCGAGTTCCACGCCCCACAGCAGCGCCGTGCCGCGGACATCGACGACGCCTGGTTGCTTCTCGAGCAACTCGAGGCGAGGGCCGAAGTGGCGGCCCATCTTCCGCGACCGCTCGATCAGGCCCTCGCTCTCGATCACTTCGAGCGTCGCCAGAGCCGCGGCGCAGGCGAGCGGATGCGCGACGAAGGTCGCGGTGTGGCGCGCCTCACCATCCGTCTGCCAGGAGGCCATCACCTGCTTCTGACCGAGCACGGCTGCGATCGGGAGGCCGCCGCCGAGGGCCTTGCCGCAGCAGATGAGATCGGGCTCGATACCGGCCTGAGCGCTCACGAACCAGGCTCCGCAGCGGCCGAACGCGGTGAAGATCTCGTCGACCGCCAAGACCACGTTGTGCTCGCGGCAGGTCGTGGCCAATCCGGCCAACCAGTCCGGAGGGGGCCATCGGGTTGCCTCGCGGCCAATTACTGGTTCAACCAGACAAGTTCCGATCCCTGGCTGCTGGTCCAGCAGATGCAGCACCTCTTCAAGTCTGGCGCCGTAGGGCAGACGGTGAACCCGGTTCTCCAGTGGCTCGGTGAAGGGAGTCCGAAAGGCTGGCCTCGAAGTGCCCTGGAGGGCCCCCAGCGTGGTGCCATGGTAGGCAGGTGTGAAGGTGAGGATTCCGGGACGGCCGCTGTAGAGGTGGCCTGTCTTGAGCGCGATCTCGACCGCGTCGGCTCCCGAGGCGGCAAAGTAGACCTGTGGCTCTCGAAGAGGCGCCAGAGAACCTAGACGCTCGCTCAGATCGACCCGGGCCGGATGAGCGTAGACGTCACCTAGTCCGTGAAGGAGGCGATCCGCCTGCCGCTTGACCGCCGAGACCACGGCAGGATGCCGGTGGCCCACCGCTGCAACTCCGAAGCCGGCCGTCAGGTCGAGGTAGCGATTGCCGTCGATGTCGAGCACATTGCTGCCGAGAGCCTCTTCCCACAGCATCGAGGTGCTTCCGGCGACCAGGGTGTTGATTCCCGGCGCCTCGGCCGCGTCGAGCCGCCCGGCTGCCGTCCGCACGCGTGGCCCCGGAGGCGGCGTTCGGATTTCCGGCAGTTGATCGCCGCTGTCGAGTCGGTGGGAAGGAAGGGAAGCCATGCCGACCGCTAGAGGCTAGCGCCCTCTCCCGGGTTTGCCTCCTCCCGGGTTTGCCTCACCTGAATCCTGAGGCACCGCTCTGTTCAGGGCCTACACTCAGCGCACCGCCCTCCAGCCAGTCCGTGGGCCGCAGGGACCCTCCCCCTCTGGCCCACGGACTGGCGGGCTAGCTGCTACAGGTCGCGGCGACCGGCGAGTGACCGCGCCAGGGTCACCTGGTCGGCGTAGTCGATGTCGCCGCCGACGGGCAGGCCGAACGCCAGCCGCGTAACCCGCACCCCGCGCTTGCCCAGAAGGCCGGCGAGGTACAGAGCGGTGGCTTCGCCCTCCACGTTCGGGTTCATGGCCAGAATCGCCTCCTCGATGCCGTCGAGCCGCCCCAGCAGGGAGGCGACGGTCAGTTCGTCGGGCCCCACGCCACGCTGGGGCGAGAGGGAACCCAACAGGGCGTGGTAGAGGCCGTGGAACTCACCCGTGCGCTCGATCGGCTCGATGTTGAACGGCTCCTCGACGACGCAGAGCTTGGTCTGGTCGCGTTGCGGGTCGCTGCAGACCGAACAGGGGTCCACCGCGGTGATCTGATGACAGGTGGAGCAGTGCATCATCCGATCCTTGACGTCGATGACCGCCTTGGCCAGCGCTTCCGCCCGGGCGCGGTCGACGCGGAGCAGGTGATGGGCCAGTCGCCGGGCCGTCTTCGGACCGATGCCCGGCAGGCGCGCGAGTTCCTCTACCAGGCTGGAAAGAGGATCGGCCGGCATCAGGTCAGACCGGGGATCCCGGCAGCCATGCCGCCAAGGCGTTGCCCCACGTACTCGTTCACCTTGCGTCCGGCTTCGTTCACGGCGGCCTGCACCAGGTCCTGGATCATGCCCGGATCCTCAGGGTCGAGCACCTCGGGATCGATGTGGACGGCGAGGATCTCCTTTTCACCATTCACGCGCACTTCGACCATGCCGCCGCCGACGCTGGCGGTGAACTCGGCCGCCGCCAGATCACGTTGCATTTGCTGCTGCATCTCCTGGGCCTGCCGCATCAGCTTCTGGATGTTCATCGTGATGTTCCTGTCGGGGTGTTGAGCTCGAGAGCAGTCAGTGGGTTCGGGGTCTTACGTCGACCACGCGGCCGCCGAAGATATCGAGCACCGCGCGCACGGTCGGATCCTGCTCGGCGGCGGTGCGTGCTTCTTCGCTCGGCGCCGGGGCGCCGACCGGTGCGCCGCCGACCGCCGGGGCGGGGTGGTCTTCCCGTGCCTGGGGGGCGGCGGGGGTCGTCTTCCAATCGGCCTCGGGGCCCAGCACCGCGCGCACGGTGTCCTTCAGTTGGCCCGCTTTCGCCCCATCGCGGAGCGCTTCCTCGAGCGCCGGAACGGCGGTGACGACGAGCGTGCTGCCCTGAACCGCGAACCGGGCCTGGTGAAAGTCGAGCAGGCCGGCCAGGGACGGCTGGCTGGAGGCGAGGAGTCGTTTGATTTCGCCGGCAGCGTCCGGGGCGGCAGCGGGGACGGCCGCTTTGGCCGCGCTTGATGGCCTGGGGCCGGGGCCGGCAGGTTGCGGAGGCGATTCCGCGGTAGCCGGAAGAGCGCCCGCAAGCTCCTCGATGCGCACCAGCCGCGGCAGCTCGGCTGCGCGGAGCAGTGCGACCTCCAGAGCCAGACCGGGGGCGTCGGCGCGCCGCACGACGGTCTCGCTGCTGAGCAGCAGATGCAACAGCCGGAGCAGGTTCTCGTAACCCGCGCCCGACGCGACCCGCTCCAGTTCCGTCGCGGCTTCGGCGGGGAGGTCGAGTTGTTCGGGGTCGAGACCCTGCGCCAGGTGCAGGGCGCTGCGCAGGAAACCGAGGAAGTGGGTGAATACCTGCCGGGGGTCGCTGCCGCCGTCCTCGATCGACCGGATCGTCTGCGACAGCCGTCGGCCGTCGCCGGCCAGGATGCCCTCGAGGAGGGTGGAGAGCAGCTCGGCGTCGATGCCGCCCAGCAACCGGCCGACATCCTCGTCGGCGAGCTTGCCGCCACCGAAGGTGGCGAGCTGATCGAGGAGAGCCACCGCGTCGCGAACGCTTCCCTCCGAGGCGCGGGCAATCAGGCGCAGGGTCGCCCGGCTGGCCTCGATCTCCTCCGCTTCGCAGATTCTGGTCAGGTGGGCCACCATCGGGTTGGCGGGTACGCGCCGGAAGTGGAACTCCTGGCAGCGGGACAGGATCGTCGCCGGCACCATCTCGATTTCGGTGGTCGCGAAGACGAAGGTGAGATGCGCGGGCGGTTCCTCGACGATCTTGAGCAGAGCGTCGAAGGCTTGTCTGGACAGGCGGTGGATCTCGTCGAGGACCACCACCTTGTAGCGGTCCCGCGCGGGGCCGTACTTCAGGCTTTCGGTGAGGTCGCGGACCTGTTCGACCTTGGAGTAGGTGGCGGCGTCGATCTCGAGCACGTCGAGGTCGCCGGCCCGCATGATCTCGAGGCAGACCGGGCATTCGTTGCACGGCTCGGCGGCCGGGGCGGTGCCGGAACCGTCGGCGCCGACGCAGTTCAGGGCCTTGGCGAGCACCCGGGCCGCGGTGGTCTTGCCGACGCCGCGGATGCCCGAGAACAGGTAGGCCTGGGCGATCCGCCTCTCGCGCAGCGCGTTGCCCAGCGCGGTCACGATCGCCTCCTGGCCGACCAGATCGGCGAAGGTCTGGGGGCGCCACTTGCGCGCCAGCGCCTGGTACGCCATGGCCTGGCTAGCAGCCCATGGGAAGAGTGACGCTGCAGAGAGAAGTCACTGAAGGGTTCCGGCTGAACTGCGCCCTCGAAACGAACACCCTATCGCTGCTCCCTTCCGGGCCTGACGAGGTTCGGAGCCGGTCGATACACAGGGCCCGAACCCTTCGGTGACCTCTCGATCCCGCGCCCGTGCGTGGAGACGAGGATCGTGCCGGATGGTAGCAGCCCGCCGTGACTCGTCTGCGCGGTGCGAGGCGGGAGTGGGTGCTGCTACGGTAGCTCGCCGAGTGGACGCAGGGGACGATCGCACCGCCATGGGGTTGGCTCTCAACGAGGCCCGTCTCGCGGCTGCCGCCGGAGAGGTTCCGGTGGGCGCGGTGGTTGTGCGCGACGGGGAGGTGGTCGGTCGCGGGCACAACCGCAGGGAGTCCTGGGGCGACCCGATGGCGCATGCCGAGATGATCGCGCTGGCTCAGGCCGCCGCCCGGCAGCAGGGCTGGCGACTGGAGGGTTGCGCTGTCTACGTCACTCTCGAGCCCTGCGCGATGTGCGCCGGCGCGATGGTCAACGCCCGCGTGGACCGGCTCGTGTTCGGGGCGCGGGATCCGAAGGGCGGCTATTGCGGCTCGATCGGGAACGTCGTCCGCGAACCGAGACTGAATCACCAAATCACGGTATGCTCCGGCGTCCTGGCGGAGGAGAGCTCAGCATTGTTGCGCGCGTTCTTCCGGCGTCTACGGTCGAGCGGGCTTTTCGAATAAGGGAGAGGTGACCGAGTGGTCGAAGGTGCATGCCTGGAAAGCATGTGTAGGGGCAACTCTACCGTGGGTTCGAATCCCACCCTCTCCGCCATTCTGGGGCAGGAGAAGACGAAACGCGCCGAGTGGCCGACGAACGAGGAGAGGTGCCAGAGTGGTCGAATGGGGCGGTCTCGAAAACCGTTGACCGTGCGAGCGGTCCGTGGGTTCGAATCCCACCCTCTCCGCCATGCTTCGGACGAGCCCGCCGGGCGGTCTCACGAGAACCCTTGGACCGTGCGAGCGGTCGGTGGGTTCGAATCCCACCCTCTCCGCCAAGAACGCCGTAGGAAGGAAAGAACGTGAAGAGGACATACCAGCCGAACAATCGGCGTCGCAAGAAGAAGCATGGCTTTCGCTCCCGCATGCGGACGAGGCACGGGCGGGCGATTCTCTCGCGCCGCCGCCGCAAGGGCCGCAAGCGCCTGACGGTCTGACGTTGAGCCAATCGAGCAGCCCGCGGTGCAACACCGGTGGCGCACCGGGGGCAGAGCGGATCCGGTCGAGCCGCGACTATCGCGGGGTCTACCGCCGGGGTCGGCGTCTGCACGGCGACATCGCGGTGTTCCACGTGCGGGCGAATGACGCCGGGCACCCGCGGCTCGGGCTCACCGCCAGTCGGCGGGTGGGCGGCGCCGTGGTGCGCAACCGGCTGCGCCGTCGGGTGCGTGAGCACTACAGGCAGCAGGTCAAGCAGGAGATGCTGCCCGCCGTGGACGTGGTGGTCCATCTGAAGACCGCCGCGGCCGAGATGGACCGGCGCAGGTTCTACAGCGAGTTGAATCGCCTGTTTGCGGCGGTCGCCCGGTACGGCGCCGGTCGCTCCCGCCGCCGCAGGTCGCGGTCATGAACCTTCCGGTCCGCGTCGCCGTTGCGCTGCTACGGGCGTACAAACGTTGGTTGTCGCCGCTGCTGCCGCGTGCTTGCCGCTTCAGCCCGACCTGCTCCGAGTACGGGCAGATCGCTCTGCGGAGCCATGGCCTGGTGATGGGGAGTTGGCTGACGATTCGGCGCCTTCTGCGCTGCCAGCCTCTGGGCCGCGGAGGCATCGACTTGCCGCCGCAGGCATTGCGATTGCGAGGCCCCATTAGGGGGCATGAGAGCCGAGGCTGATGGATAACCGAAGACTTCTTTTCGCTGCGCTCCTTTCCCTGGGTGTTCTGCTCCTCTGGCAGGCTCTCTTCGCGCCACCGCCGCCAGTCGAGCGGGCGCCGGTCGAAATCAGAGGCGCCGAACAGGCGGCGGACGGCTGGGCCATTGGCGAACAGAGTTCCGCGGTCCCGGTTTCGAGTGGGCAGACGGCGCCGGCGCCCTTTCCGCCCGCGGTCGTGGAACGGGTCGAGGCCGCCGCCGAGCAGCGGGTGGTGATCGAGTCGGGCAACGCGATGCTCGAGTTCACGAACCGCGGCGCCCAGTTGCTGTCCTTCGAACTGCGCCGACCGAACGGCGGCGAGCCGGTGGAGCTGGTGCGCAGGCGCGAGGGCGGCCAGCCCTACCCCTTCGCGTTCCAGGGCTCACAGCGCGGTTCGACGCTCAACGACGCTCTCTTCGTTGTCGAACGCTCGACCGAAGAGGGCGACACGCGGCTCAGCTTCCGCTACAGCGGTGACCTGGGCGTAGCGACGAAGACGTTTCACATTCCGAAAGCCACCGGCGAGGTGGGTGGTCTGACCTTCCGGTACCGAATCGAGTCGCCCGGCGACTCCTGGGGGCTGGTGTTGGGCCCGGGAATCCGGAATCCGAGCGTGGATGAGCTGGAGAGCCGGTTGTCGAGCCAGCAGAGACGCGCGGCGACCTGGTTCTCGGATGGCGACTTGGAGTCGCTGGAGCCTCGGAAGACCGAAGATCCGATCGATCTGAGCGGCAGCCCCCGCTGGGCGGCGCTCGAGGACCGGTACTTCATCACGGCCGTGATCCCGGCCGGAGCCCGGGGAACCGTTCAAGCGCGGCCGGTTGTGAACCTGGAGGAGACCGACGGCAGCCTGGGCGGCTTCGCCATGTTCGAGGCCGCGGACGCCGCCACGGCAGACCTGACGCGGGATCTGATGCTGGTTCTGCGTTCCTCGGGCGGCGAACTCGCCGGACGGGCGTACTTCGGGGACAAGCAGTACGACGCGCTGGCGGCGATGGGTGTGCGACTGGAGAAGACCGTGCGGTACGGCTTCTTCGGCGTCATCTCGCGCCCGTTGCAGTTCGGTTTACGCTGGATTTACGACAACGTGGTCGGGAACTACGGGTGGAGCATCGTGCTGATGACCGTGGTCATCCGCCTGGTGCTGTTCCCGCTGACCCACAAGAGTCAGGTCTCCATGCAGCGGATCCAGAAGTTGAACCCGCGCATGGAAGCGATCCGCGCGAAGTACCGGCCCAAGCTCAAGGACGGGAAGGGCCGGCCGCGCATGGACGTGCAGCGCAAGATGAACGAGGAGATTCAGGGCCTGTTTCGAGAGGAGGGCGTGAATCCTGCCAGCGGCTGCCTGCCGATCCTGTTCCAGATGCCCGTGTTCTTCGGGTTCTTCCGGCTGTTGAGCGAGGCGGTGGAACTGTGGGACGCGTCGTGGCTCGGATGGATCCAGAACCTGGCGCTGCCGGATCCGATCTACGTACTTCCCCTGATCATGGGCGCCTCGCAGTTCCTCCAGCAGCGGATGCTGCCGCCGCCCGCGAACAAGACCCAGAAGCTGATCATCAACACGATGCCGATCTGGTTCACGATCTTCTCGTTCAGCTTCCCGAGCGGCCTGGTCCTCTACTGGCTGACGAACAATTTGCTGGGAATCGTGCAGACCGGGGTCTACAACAAGCTGAAGAAGTCGGGATACCTGGGCGGCGTTGTGGCCACGCAGGCGACCGACACGAAGAAGTGAGGCAGGACGGGGATTCATGAACGTAACTACGAACAGCGTGTTTTTTTCGGGCGAAACGGAGGCCCGAGCCGTGTTGGCGGCCGCGAACCACTTTGGTGTGTCGCCCGATCAGGTGGTGTTTGATCGGGTGGAGAAGCGACACGGCTTCGTCAAACGCCGTCGGGTGGTGATCCGTGTCGACCCGGAACAGGTCGGCTCCGGTTCTGAGCAGCCGGCAGAAACCGAAGCGGAGGGGCTTTCGCCCTCCGCTTCCGAGGACGCGGTATCGAGCGCCCCGGAGGAGACGCCGGTGGAGACGCCGGTGGAGAGTTCGGCGACGCAGGAGGAAGCGGAGCCTCCGGTCGAGGACTCCGAAGAGATTCTGGAGATTGCCCAAGGGGGCTTTCGTCAACTTCTCGAACTGGCCGACCTCGAGGTCTCGGCGGACATGGTCCTCGCCGACGGCCGGCTGGAAGTCGAGATCGAGGGAGTGGACCAGGAGCTCCTGGTAGAAGACGAGGGTCAGGTCCTCCTGGCGCTCCAGCACCTCCTGCCGCGCGTGATGTACGGGGAGCTGGGGCGAATCGTGCCGTGCCGGCTTGATACCGGCGGCTATCAACGGAGGAAGGAAGAGCGCCTGAGAGGCCTCGCGCGTCGTGTGGCCGACGAGGTGGTTTCCCGCGGCGGCATTCGCACTCTGCGGCCGATGAACCCGGCCGACCGGCGAATCGTCCACATCACTCTCGCCGACGATCCGGACGTCGAGACCGAGAGCCACGGCAACGGCTACTTCAAGCGCGTCAACATCCGCAGCGTCTAGCGCGCCTCGTCGGAGTCACCCGAGCGTCCAGCGACGTCGGAGTCATCCGCCTGCCCCGGAGCCGAAGGAGAGGGTCCCAGGGGCCGCTCGCGCTTGTGTGGTGAAGGAGGGGTTGGCGCTCGCTTCGGTTGGGCTGCGCTCCGGTTTGGCGTCGTTTCGTGAGAGGGCGCCGGAGTACGGGAGATACCCTCCACGTGAACTGTGTTGAGGGTGCCCTTGTTGTTGGCAACCAGCGAAGATCGGGAGATGGACTGTCGACGGTTGGCAGCTTCGGTTGTGGCGTCGGCAGCCGCTGTTTCACGTGAAACAGGGCCGCAGGCGAGTCAGCAGATCTCCTGCGGGTGCTTCACGTGAAACATGCCGATTCGTTTCGGCGCGAGTTTGGTGACGAGTTGTCGCCGGAGGCTGTAGATCGGCTGGTACGGCATGCCGAGCTGCTGGAGCGGTGGAACCGCGTGGTGCGGCTGGTGGGCGAGGACTGTCCGGAGGTCTGGATCCGGCGCCACTACGCGGAGTCGGTTGCGGCCAGGGCGTTCTGGAAGCCGGTGGAGACCGATGGCGATGGCTCGTCCCTTCTCGACCTCGGCAGCGGCGCGGGCTTTCCGGGGCTGGTAATGGCGGCTTTGCATCCAGAGCGGCCGGTGATCCTGGCGGAGGCCCGCGAACGGAAGGCAGCGTTCCTGGCTGAGGCGGCCCGCGAGCTCGACCTTTCCCGCGTACGGGTCGTTCAGCGGCACGTCGGCCCCGCGTTGGCGGCGCGGCTGGCCGGGACGGTAGAGTGCGTCACGCTGCGCGGCGTTCGGCTTCCCGACGCCACATTGGCCCGTCTAGTCGACGCCCTTCCGGGTGGGGGACGCCTGATCGTATGGGCTGGTCGTGAACTGGCGCCCGGGCTGGCGGAGATGTGTGCTGTGGAAGAAGAGATGAATCTGCCCGACAGCCGGCACCGCCGGCTTCTCTTGCTCCGGCCGCTTAGCCGTGGCTGACGTCCTGGCGGTCGCCAACCAGAAGGGCGGCGTGGGCAAGACGACGTCGGCGATCAACCTGGCGGCGGCTTTCGGCGCCATGGAGCGGAGAGTGCTGCTCGTCGATAGCGATCCGCAGGGAAACGCAAGCCGCGGCCTCGGTTGGTCGGGCCGGCCGCCGACCCTGTTCGAGGTGCTCTCCGGCGAGGCCGAAGCCGCTGACGTGGTCGTCTCGAGCGGGTTCCCCTACGTCGACCTGCTGCCGGCGAACCGCGATCTCGTGGGAGCGGAGTTCGGGTTGCAGCGCGACCGGGACTGGATCCGGCGGCTTACATCGTCACTCGAGAGGTTGGGCGAGAACTACGAACGTATCTTCGTGGATTGTCCACCGGCCTTGGGTCGACTGACCCTGAACGCCCTTTACGCCGCGAACGCGGTCGTCGTACCGCTGCAGTGCGAGTACTTTGCGCTCCAAGGCATCAGCGAGCTGATGGCCACGGTGCAGCGGGTGCGGGAACTGGGCCGGCCCGACCTGGCGATCGCGGGTGTGATCCTCACCATGTACGATGACCGCACCAACCTCTCGCGGGACGTTGCGCGGGAGGTGCGAAAGCACTTCGGATCGATCGTCTGCGATACGATCGTTCCGCGCAACGTCCGCCTGGCTGAAGCGCCAAGTCACGGAATGCCGGTTCTGCAATACGACATCAAGAGCAAGGGCGCTCAGGCCTATCTGGGCCTGGCGCAGGAACTCGCGGCTCGCCGGCCCTGATCGCGCTGCTGGAGTCACATGAATAGCAGACGGCGGGGCCTCGGTCGTGGACTGGACGAGCTGTTCGCCGACAGCGGCGCTCGTTCTCCAGCCGCGCCGCGTGCGGCACGCGAGTTGCCGGTAGCGCAGCTCGAGCCGAACAGCCGGCAGCCGCGCGACCGGTTCGACGATGAGGAGCTGACGGAGCTCGCGAACTCGATCGCGCAACTCGGCGTGCTCCAGCCGCTCGTCGTCACCGGCGGCCCGGATCGCGACGGCCGGTATCGCATCGTCGCCGGCGAGCGTCGCTGGCGGGCGGCGCAGAGGGTGGGGCTGGAAACTGTGCCGGTCGTCTTTCGGGACGTGGAGGACGAGCGCGAACTGCTTGAGGTCGCCCTGGTCGAGAACCTCCAGCGTTCCGATCTGAACCCGCTGGAAGCGGCGGGGGCGTTTCGGGCGCTGCGCGACGAGTTCGGGCTTTCACAGCAGGACATCGCTGGCCGTGTTGGCCGGAGCAGGGCCGCGGTGGCGAATGCCCTGCGTCTGCTTCGCTTGCCTTCTGCAGTGCAGGAGCAGTTGCGGTCGGGAGCACTGACCGCCGGCCAGGCTCGTCCCTTGCTCGCGCTTGGCGACGAACAGAGTCAGATTGAACTCGGCGCCCGCGCCGAGCGCGAGTCCCTCAGTGCGCGAGAACTGGAGCGCATCGCGGCCAGCGGGCGGCGGAAGAGCGCCACGACGCGCCGGACGGCCGCCGCGGAGAGCGATCCGCACACGGCCGATGCAGTCGAGCGGTTGACGCGTAGACTGCAGACCCGCGTCGAAATCCGCCGTCGCCGCCGCGGTGGCGGCGTCCTGAAGATCCACTTCCACTCCGAACCCGAGTTGATCCGCATCTACGAGCGGCTGTCGGAGTGATCACTGTTGGAGCGTTGCCAGAATGTCGAAGATCCTCAAGAACAGCTCCCCAAGCGACCTGAACGGCTTTCTCGATGCCGGCTGCGAGGTCCAGGGGGACCTCCGCTTCCGGAACACGTTCCGGGTGCACGGCCACTTCAGCGGCACGGTCGAATCCGAAGGCGAGTTGATCGTCGGTGAAGGGGGCGTGGTCGAAGGAGTCGTCAAAGTGGCCGAGCTCAGCGTCTCGGGACGGCTCGAAGGGCAGGTCGAGGCCACGAAGCGGATTGAGATCGGCGTGAACGGTCACGTCGAGGGCGAGATCAACTCTCCGGTTCTCGTCATCGCGAGTGGGGCGTTCTTCCAGGGCAAATGCACGATGAGTCCCTCCAAGACCGTCCGTCCCGTGAGAGCCGCCATCGTAGACAGTGGCAAGCCGGCGACGGGGACTAAGGACTCCGATCCAGCCCTCCAGCGATTCGCTCTTCCGGGGGGCACAGCCCCGTCGGCCGATTCCTCGGCCGGCGACGCCGGATCCGCCGACCAGCCCGAGTAGCCACGGCGTTTTCGCCCGCGGTCAGGGTGTCATCCATGCACCCGATGACGGGCGCTCGCACCCGATGACGGGCGCTCGGACTGGTTCACGGGCGGCGCGGATCGCGCCACCCGGGTTGGCGCGCGGTACCGGTCTTCGTTTCGTAGGACGGCACGAAGGCGATCGGCCGGCGAGCCAGCGTCGACGGCTCGAAGGCCTCGGTGATCACGCGGCCGTCGATGTCGAGCGCGGTCGGCAGGTTCAGAGCGTAGAGCAGGGTTGGCGCCACGTCCTGGATGCCGAGCCGGGTCAGGAGAAGGTCCTCGTTGATTCCCTGTCCCCGCAACAGGAGCAGCCCGTCGGGCGTGTTCTGGGAACCGCCCCCCGTCCCTCCGGGCGCCTTGCCCCGTACGCGCAACAGGCGACGCAGGGGCCCGGACCGCCTCCAACCGTAGGCGCTGACCACCGCCAGCACCCGGGGCGGCGGCAGTTGCTCCCAGGCCTCGGCCACTAGACCGTCCACGAACGCGTAGTAGTCGGACAGCCAGCGCGCCCGGTCGACGCGAACCTGCTCCTGGTCGCCGTCGAACTGAACCGCCTCGTAGGAGTCGTAGTAAAGGCGCGAGACCGCGGCCAGGCCGTCCATCACCGCAAAGACGACGAGACCTGAATCGTCGTCCTGTGATCGAGACGCCAGGATCTCCAGCAGTTGGGTATGGGTCTCCAGGTCACGGAGCGCCGCGGTATAGAGCGCGGATGGCGGGCCGTCTCCGAGCCGGGCGAGCCGCTCATCCTCCATGGCTGAACCGAGGGCCACGGCCCGGCCGACATCGGCGCCGGTGAGGCCGACGCCGAAGTCGAGTGCGAACACGTCGAGGCCGAACCCCGCCGCGATCTGCCAGAGGGAGGGAGCGGAAGGCAGGACCGCCGGGCCGACCTCGGTCGTGCCGCGGTCGCCCCAAACGCCGAAGGCGATACCGCGGGGCGTCAGGTGGAAGCGCTGACCGCGAAGCGACGGCGCGCCCCAGGTCTCCTCGGATACGACGCCGTGCCGGAAGGGGTACTTACCCGTAACCACCGTGGTCCAGAGAGGCAGGCGGCTCGCCGGTTCGATGGACTCGGCGCGGCCGTAGCTGCCAGCTCGCATGGTCTTTGAGAAGAACGGGAGCAGCCCCTGTTCGGAGAGGGGAAGGATGGCGTCGAGCGATCCGCCATCGAGGCCCACGATCAGGAGGTTGGGCGGCGGTGTGGACTCGATGGCCGCCGCGCGAGGCTTCCTCTGCGGCGGCGGCTCGAAGGCCTCGCGCCGTTCGAAGACCGAGTACACGGTCAGCACTGCCAGGCTGGCGATGCCGAAGCGGCTGCGGGCGCCGTAGGGCCTCTGCCGGCGGTAGGTGTGAAGAAACGCGGTGTAGAGCGTGACCGCTGACGCCAGGGCGAGCCAGAGTCCGGCCTTGATCAGGCGATCGTGGATGCCTGGCGGCAGGAACTGATCGTAGAAGGCCGCGTTTGCGAGGTCGAGGCCGGCAGCGGCGCCGAACACGGCCGCGAGGCACCAGGGAAGCAGCCGCCGGGAACGTTCGGCCGCCCGCCATGAGATGGGGATCAGCACCGCCATCGTGCTGAGGGCGCCAAGCAACCCGTAGTAGGCGCTGGTCCGGAACACCGGTCCCGGATGAAACGGCAGGTGCGGGTTGAGGAAGAAGAGGAGCCCCGTCAGGTGGATCCCGGCCAGGAGCCCGGGTATCGCACATGCGGCGCAACTGAGGAGACGTTCCCGATTCACTGGCGCCACTCTACCGGGGGGCCGCGGAGTCTGGATTGCCGCTCGGCTTCGACCGGAGCGTCCCAGGAGTGCTACCCTCGCTCGCGCCATGGCGGCGCCGGACGCGAGAGGGAAAGTACTCGAGGTCCAGGCGTTGCCTCTTCGGCACTTCCTGCTCCGGATTCGGGTGGCCGGCATGGCGCCCGCCGCGCCCGGTCAGTTCGTCATGGTGGCTGGCGCCAACCAGGCGGAGCCGTACCTGAGGCGGGCGTTCTCGGTCTACGACCAGGCGCCGGCCGGAAACGGGGCGCTGGCAATCTCCCTGCTCGGCAAGGTGATCGGCCGGGGAACGGCGAACCTGGCGGCCTGCACCCCGGGCGAAGACGTCCCCGTTCTCGGCCCCCTGGGCATCGGATTTCACAGTATGGCATCGGATGCGCCGCACGGCGGCCGCGCCGCGCTGGTTGCGGGCGGCATCGGATCGGCTGGCCTGGGTCTGTTGGCTCAGGCGTTCGCGCGTGCCGGCACGCCTTTCGACTTCTACTACGGCGGTCGCAGCGCGGACGATCTGGTAGAGGCCGGAGAATTCCGGCGCTTGAGCGAAAGCACCGGCGGTCGGTTGGTCAGGACGACGGAGGACGGCACCGCCGGCGTCCGAGGATTGGTCACAGAGGCGCTTGCGGCGACCCTCAGGGACGGCGCGACGGAGGCAGGGGCGGCGTACAGGGCGCTCTACACCTGCGGTCCCCACGGCCTGATGGCTGCGGTGGCGCGAATCGCCGCCGATCACGGCATCGAGGGGGAAGCAGCGATGGAGACACCGATGGGTTGCGGTTACGGCGCCTGCCTCGGCTGCGCGGTGCAGCTCAAGAAGGGCGGTTACGCACTGTGCTGCCGGCACGGCCCGGTCTTCGATCTGGGGGAGGTGGTTTGGTGACCAGGAACACCGGCACATCCGGCGCCGACCTCACCACGCAGGTAGGGCCGCTGCGGCTCCAGAATCCGATTCTGACGGCGAGCGGAACGTTCGGTTACGGCCTCGAGTTCGCCGAACGGGCCGACCTGCGGCGACTCGGCGGTTTGGTGACGAAGGGGCTGTCGCTCGAGCCGCTGGCGGGGAATCCGCCGGTTCGGATCGCCGAGACCCGCGGCGGCATGCTGAACTCGATCGGCCTGCAGAACATCGGCGTCGACCGCTTCCTGAACGATGTCCTTCCGGGTCTGGCCGGACTGCCGCCGAAGGTGATCGTCAACCTGTTCGGCTACGACCAGGACGACTACGTGCGGCTGGCCGAGCGGGTCGATCCCCACCCCGGCGTGGCCGCGGTGGAGTTGAACGTGTCCTGCCCCAATGTGAGCAAGGGCGGAATCGAGTTCGGTCATGACCCGGACATTCTGTGCGGCCTGGTCGGGCGGGTACGTTCCGCGACCGGCAAGCCGGTGGTGGTCAAGCTGTCGCCGAACGTGACCTCGCCGGCGGCCCTGGGCCAGGCTGCGAGCGCCGGCGGCGCCGATATCCTGTCGGCGGTGAACACCTTCGTCGGCATGGCGATCGACACGAATACGCGGCGTCCGGTGCTGTCGACGGTGCGTGGCGGGCTTTCGGGGCCGGCGATCAAGCCGCTGGCGCTGCGGATCGTCTGGGATGTCGCCCGCGCGGTCGACCTGCCGGTGATCGCGATCGGCGGGATCGAGACGGTCGACGACGTGCTGGAGTACCTGCTGGCGGGCGCCTCCGCGGTTCAGGTCGGCACGGCGCTGTTCCGCGACCCCAGGACAGCGGAGCGCCTCGTCGATGGACTGCGCGAGCGTCTCGAGGCGGATGGTGTGGACTCGGTGGCCTCCCTGATCGGGGCGGCAGCTTCGTGACGGGCCGGCTGGAGCGGGTCGCCGTCGCCCTCGACACGGACGATCGGGACACGTACCGCCGTTGGTGTTCCTTCTTCGGCCCTCGCGTCGGCGTCCTGAAGGTGGGACCGCGGGTCGTCCTGCGCTGGGGGCGTACGGCAGTCGAAGAGGCTGCGAGGACCGGCGCGGAGGTCTTCCTCGACTTCAAGTTCCACGACATCCCGAGTACCGTCGCGGGGGCGGTGGGCGCGGCGAGGGAGCTGGGCGTCTCCTACCTGACGGTGCACGCGGGCGGCGGGCGGCGGATGTTGGAGGCCGCGGTCGAAGCGGCTGGTGACGAGATCCGCGTGCTCGGGATCACGGTCCTCACCCATCTCGCGCCCGAAGACCTCGAAGAGCTGGACCTGCCGGGTCGGGCCGCGGATCGTGTTCTGGCCTGGGCGTCGACAGCGCAGCGAGCCGGTTGCGCCGGCGTGGTCTGTTCGCCGCTCGAGTTGGCCTCCCTGCGCGAGCGACTGGGGCCGGAGCTGCTGTTGGTGAGCCCGGGAATCCGCTTCGGGGATTCCGCGAGCGACGATCAGCGCCGCGTCGCGACGCCGGCGGCCGCGCTGCGGTCCGGGGCGGACCTGATGGTGATCGGGCGGCCGCTGACCCAGGCCGCCGACCCCGAGGCAGCCCTGGCGGCGTTGGCGGCGGCCGGCGCCTGATCCGCGGGAGGCACTGCCCCGGGAGGGATCAACGCGGGACGTGGAAGGTCCGCCGCCAGCGGACTGCCCATCTCCCGGCTTCCGCGTCACGCGACCAGTAGACGAGTAACGGCCGACCGCGCACCAGTTCGGTTCCGACGGGGCCGAAGAAGCGCGAGTCGCGGGATATGTCGCGGTTGTCGCCGAGACAGAAGAGGCTCCCGGCCGGCACGGGTTCGGGGCCATACGCGTCGCGGCGCCAGAAACTCTCGTGGAGGAACTCCGACCGGGGATAGACCCGATCGTCCGAGTGGACGACGTAGGCCGTCTCGTCGACTTCGCGACCGTCGAGGCGGAGCTTCTTCGAGTCGATTTCCACCTCCGTGCCGCCGTTCGCCAAGCAGCGCTTCAGCAGCTCGTGGGCGGGATCCTCGATGCCGCGGAAGGTGACCAGGTCGCCGGGGCGGACCTCGCGTTGGGGTACGAGCGGTCCCCAACGACCCGCGCCGGCGCCGAAGATGAACTTGTTGATCAGCAGGTGGTCGCCGACCATCAGCGCTGGTTCCATCGACCCGGAGGGAATGCGATAGGCCTGAACCAGGAAGGCCCGGACGAACAGGGCCAGGATGGCCGCGACGAGCAGCACGTCCGCGCCGTCGCGCCACATTCTGAGGCGCCCGCTGCTCAGACGAAGTCTCACGGGCCCGACCCGGCAGCGCTAGCAGCGTGCGCGGCAGGAAGAATAAGCGTACCCCATGTTCTGCGGCGCACGCTCCTAGCGGATCACCTTGAAAGTGCGCTTCCAGCGGGTCTTGGTCAGGAAGCCCAGAGCCGTGTTCGCGAGCTGTTTCAGGCGGTGACCGAGACCGCGCCACGTGCCGTCCGGGGTCTCGCCTCCGTACGACCAGTAGACCATCACCGCCCGGCCCTTGACATGGGCCATGGGCACGGGCCCCCAGAAGCGGGAATCGTGGGACTGGTTCCGGTTGTCGCCCAGGCAGAAGAGGTGATCCCTGGGGACGAGGAGGGGCCCCCAGTTGTCCCGGCGCGTCTGATAGGAGCCGTACGGCCCCGTCGAACGGTAGATCGTGTAGGCGTCGTCGTCCGCCTCCTGGCCGTTCAGGACGAGTTGCTTGTCCACCATCCGGAGCTCATCGCCGGGCAGACCGATGCAGCGCTTCACCAGGTCGATCTTCGGCGTCTCGGGCGACCGGAAGATCACGATGTCGCCCCGCCGCACGTCGCGGCCCGGCAGCAGCTTCTGTTCGAGCTTCGAGGGGCGGGGCCCGAAGATGTAGCGGTTCACGAACAGGTGGTCGCCCACCAGCAGCGTGTTCTCCATCGAAGCGCTGGGGATGTAGAAGGTCTTCAGGACGAAGTTGTTCGTGAAGCCGAGGAAGACGGCCGCGACGATCAGGGCCTCGACGTACTCGCGGATCACGGACGTGCGGCGTCCGCCCGCGGATTCTGGAACCTTGTTCTCACCGCTCGCCATCGGCTGGCTAATCTACACGAGCGGGCCGCCGGGCGATGGGCGCCCCCTGGTGCCTGATCGGCGCCCCTACGCGTGTCGAGAGTCTTGGATTCGGTCCAGCTTGCTTGACAGCACGCCGTCGCAGCCGCAGCTCTCGCCAGGTGAGCAAGATGCGGCCCGGAACCGGACGAACGGGTCAAGGTCTCTTGACGAACGGCTTCGTTACTCGTTCCTGACGCTCCCATAACTTATTGGTTCCAAAGATCTTACGGGATCCGCGCAGGTTGGCCGGGAACTTGAAACAAGGAGCGGCATCTATACATTCGGGAGCAAGGAGGTGTCCAAGGGGTAGCAGGGAAGCCAAGTTGGCAAGGGACCAGGGGGACACCTCGGTGTCCCCCTGGTATTGCCCCGATCCTTGCTCCTGGATGGCGGTTTTGACCAATACGAGAACCCCTGCGGGGGTCAACGGAGATGAAGATGACAAAAAGGAAGAAGATCGCTTCGGTGGCAGTGCTCATGCTTGGCATGGTGGCTGCGTTGCCTGCCGGAGCGGCTGAAGGCGTAGTCAACATCAACACTGCGGATGCTGCCGCGCTCTCCCTGCTGCCCGGCGTCGGACCGTCGACGGCGGGGAGGATCGTGGAGTTCCGCACGGAGAACGGCAAGTTCGAGTCGGCCGTGGACCTGATGCTCGTCCGCGGCATCGGCGAGCGATCGTTCGAGCGCATGCGGTCCTACGTGACGATCGAGGGGGACACGACATTGACGGAGAAGGTGCGAGTTCCCAAGGAGCAGACCGGCTCCGACGAATCGTCAGGGTCGGATGGCCCCGCCGACGGCCCCTGATCGGCACGGAATCGTAGCGCTCGACGGCATGGAGGCGGGCGGGTCTTCGCCCGCCTCCATGTTTCTTCCGGACTGCCGGGGTGCGAAGAGTAAGAGTGGCTTCACTCTTCTCGAACTCCTGATTGCGATGATGATCCTTGCATTGCTGGCCACCCTCACCGTGCCCCCGCTGCGCCAGCAGATCGCTCAACATCGCGTGCGGCTTGCAGCCGCCGAGGTTGCCTCGACGCTGTGGACCGCGCGGGGCAGTGCGGTCCACCACGGTGTCGCAGTCGCCGTCCGCTTCGAGGTGCAGGAATCCGATGCGGACACCGCGGTCGCCGTCTTTTCGCTCTACGCGGACGGCGACGGCGACGGCGTGCGCACCGCGGATCTGCGCGCCGGTACCGATCCACGGATAGGGCGTCCGGCGCGATTGCTTCACGTCGGCAGCGGCGTTCGTTTCGGCATCCCGGAGGATCTGGAGCCCCGGGAGTTCACGGGCTCAGGCCGGCTCGATCGTTTGGACGATCCAGTGCGGTTCGGCCGTAGCGACATCGCTTCTTTCAGCCCGGTCGGCACCGCGAGCCCGGGCACTGTCTTCCTCACCGACGGCTACCACCTGTTCGCGGTACGGGTTTACAACCGCACCGGGAAGATCCAGATCCTGCGCTACGTCCGCGAACGCGAGCAGTGGAAGGGGCTCTAGGTAGGCGCGGAGCACTCCGGCTGCGCCGTAGTCGTGGCGCGCTACGCTTCGCCGCATGGAGGCCCCGGAGGCAGGCGCAACGGCGGAGGGCTTTTCGCCCATTCGCTGGTCCGGCGACGAACTGCTGCTGCTGGATCAGACCCTGCTGCCGGAGCGGGAGGTCTGGCTTCCATGCCGCTGCCCCGAGGACGTTGCCGGGGCGATCCGCCGCCTCTCCGTGCGCGGCGCGCCGGCCATCGGCGTGGCCGCGGCCTACGGGCTGGTTGTCGGCGCCGGCGACTTCGGCGCCGCCTACGACCTGCTTCTCGCAACCCGACCGACGGCGGTCAACCTGCGCTGGGCTCTGGAGCAGGGCCGCGCACTCCATGACCGCTGCATCGAAGCCGGCGAGCGGGATGAGCTCCGCGCCCGGCTGCTCGACTGGGCCCGCGACCTGCACCGGCAGGATGTCGAGGCGAACCGCCGGATCGGCAGGTTCGGCCGGGAGCTGTTCGAGCAGGGCGACCGGGTCCTGACGCATTGCAACGCCGGCGCCTTGGCCACGGCGGGCTACGGCACAGCGATCGGGGTCGTCGAGGCGGCCTGGTCGGCCGGGCGGCTGGCCAGTGTCTGGGTCGACGAGACCCGGCCGCTGCTCCAGGGCTCGCGGCTGACCACATGGGAGCTGGCGCGGCTCGAGATCCCGCACCGCCTGATCACGGACAACAGCGCCGGCGCGATCATCGCGCGCGGCTGGGTCCAGAAGATCGTCGTCGGCGCCGACCGGATCGCCGCCAACGGCGACGTCGCGAACAAGGTCGGCACGTACTCCGTCGCCGTGCTGGCGGCCCGTCACGGCGTTCCCTTCTACGTCGCGGCGCCGCTGTCGACGATCGATCGTGACACGGCGTCGGGAGCGGACATCCCGATCGAGGAGCGCGACGCCGACGAGGTGGTCCACGCCCGCGGCAAGCGCATTGCGCCGCGGGACACCGAAGCCCTGAACCTGGCCTTCGACGTCACGCCTGCCGAGCTCGTGACCGCGCTGATCACCGATGCCGGCGTGCTCCGGCCGCCCTACCGGGAGTCGATCGCCGCCGCGTTCAGCGAGCGCGCCGGCGCCGGGAGTTGAGCGACCGCTCCGATCTCAGCGCCGCGTTCGAGCACTTCGCTCTCGTCGAGGCGCCGGACCTGGAGTCGCCGATGTACGCGGAACTGGCCGCCGGCGTGGCCAGAGATGACGAACTGCTGGCGCTCGCCGCTCGGCGGCAGGAGGGGCAGCCGGCGCCGAACATGCTGTTCGCAGCGGCGCAATACCTGCTCCTGCAGGGAGTGGAGCACCCGCTGGCCGCGCACTACCCGATCCTCGCCGGCCCTGGGCGTCCGTCGGGGGGTTCCTTCCCGCTCTTCCGGGCGTTCTGCCTGGAACACCGCGAGCGCGTCGCCGAGTTGATCGAAACCCGCCGCACCCAAACCCAGGTCGTGCGGCGCTGCACCTGCCTGCTTCCCGTTTTGGCCCTGGTGTACCGCGAGGCAGCGGCGCCGCTGGCCCTGATCGATGTCGGCGCGAGCGCCGGCCTGAACCTGAACTTCGACCGCTACGCCTATCGCTACCTGCGAGCGGGACGCGAGGTTCTGCGCTGGGGAAGGGAGGCGGCGCGGGTTGAACTCGAAGCGGAGTTGCGGGGACACGGCACGATGCCTGAGCCGGCCCAAGAGATCCCGGTAGCCAGCCGTGACGGGATCGATGTGAATCCGATCGACCTCGCCGACCCGGATGAGTTGCTCTGGTTGCGCGCGTTGATCTGGCCCGAGCACGTGGAGCGCCACGGCCAACTGGTAGACGCTGCGGCCGAACTGAAGGCCAGTCCGATCCGTCTCCATCGAGGGGACGCAACGAGGGATCTGTCGCACCTGCTGGAACGGGTCCCTGCCGAAGTGGCGCTCGTCGTCTACTCCACGATCGCCCTCTACCAGATTCCCCGTGAGGGTCGGCGGCGAATCACGGAGGCGCTGGAGGCTCAGAGCCGGGAGCGGCCCATCTGGCGCGTGGCACTTGAGGGCGTCCACCCGCCGAGCCTGACGCTGACCCGGTACCTGGACGGTTCAGGCGAGTCGGAGTTGCTCGCCCGGGCCTCCCCGCACGGCTGGTGGATCGAGTGGCGAAACTCGTAGGCGACGAATGGAGGCCTGGTCGCCTGGGTTGCCCGGGCGCCTTAGGGTCAGAACGAGACGGTGACCGTCATCGAAACCGACCGCGACGCCCCGAGCCAAGCCGCATTCTCGGTGATCGCGGCGAGATAGGCCTCGTCGAGCAGGTTGTTGGCCACAAGCTCGAATCTCGTCGAGCGCAGCAGGTCGCTCAACGCTTCGCCTGAGAAGCTGACATAGGCGTCCACCAGCCAATAGTCGTCCGTGTACCAGTCGGACGTCAGGCTGACCCGGCGCGACGACGTGTACTTGGCGCTCAACCCCGCGCTGAGAGGACCGGACCGGTCGAGCGAGACGACCCACAGACGATCCGGCACGCCGGCGACGTCCGTCCCGGCGACGATGTTCTGGTTCACATCGACGAGCGGGTCGCCGCTGCCGACGTACTCCGAGTCGTTGAGCGTGTAGGCGGTGTAGAGGGAGAGCTGGCGCGGCATCTGCACTGTCGCGGAGATTTCGACGCCGCTCGTCTCGATGCCGCCGGCGTTGAAGTAGGCGCCGCCCCCCGGAATCAGGTAGTTGGGACCGGTCGGCGTCTGTGGCCCCAGGTAGAAGATCCGGTTCTCGAAGTCGATGAAGTAGCCGGTGGCGCTCAAGGCGATCCGCTCGGCCGAATACTGCAGCCCGACATCGATGTTCGAGGCGGTCTCCGGCTCGAGAGCGTCGAGGCTGCGTCCCGGCACCTCGAGCAGTGTGCTGCTGATCGCCTTGAGGTTCTCGGCGTAGCCGGCAAAGAGGTCCAGGCCCTCGACCGGCGTCTCGTACGTGACACCGCCGGAGAGGAGCAGACTCGAATCCGAATCGACCGCCACTTTCGGGTCGACATCGAACAGGTCCTCGCGTGACACGTCGACCAGGAACTGTTTAACGCCTCCGGTCAGGGTGAACCGTCCGGCGTAGAGCGTCTCCTCCACGTACAGCTTCAGGACACTCTGAGGGAAGTTCCACTCGTATTGGCGCCAGTAGGGAGTGGCGTTCCACTGGAAGTTGATCGTGGGATCCAGGATCTGGTGCCAGTCCCGGCCAAGGTCCCGCCACGAGTCTTCGTACCAGATACCGGCGCGCAGCTTGCTGCCGGCTGCACCGATCGTGGTGAGCCACTCCTGGTCGAGCGTCACGCCGACGCGGTCCTTCCCGTAGTGACTGTGGCGGTACGACTGGACCGCAGTGGCGCCCGGATGGCACGCCGGATCGACCTCCGGGCCGCCCGGGCCGTAGTAGTTGAAGATGAAGGACGACGTACACCCCGGCGTCGGTCCCACGGCGGCTCCGTCCCGGTCCACGAAGCGGATCAGCCCGAGCTGCGAGCCGCCCCGTACCGGGGTCCCGCGGAAGAGCTCCGATTCCGGTCCGCCGCCGTCGTTGGTGAGATCGACGATGTAGGGGGCAGCCAGTCGCCGCGGCCCCGGTGTCGATGGAAATAGGCGCCCAGTCTCAGCGCCAGCGCGTCGCTGAGCTTCCAGTCCGCCTTCAGGTAGCCGAACGTGTTGCTCCGCCGGGTCTGCCAGCCGGGCCGATAGAACTGGTTGAGGTACGGCACTCCCGGCCAGTCGCCGGTCAACCGATCCCACCGCGGATTGGCCAGGAAGTCGGCCTCGCTGTAGAGCCGCTGGTAGACGTCTTCGTGGATGCTGTCGTACGAGAGGTAGCCGGTGAGATTCAGAGGTCCGTGCGACGAGACCAGCTTGGCGGCCACGTGCTCACGCTCGTTCTGTGCCGAACCCTCCACCCAGTCGGTCGCTTCCTGGCGCACAACGGCGACCCAGGCGCGGGTCTTGCCTCCGAACAGAGGCCCCGTGTCAGCCCGCATGAAGAAGCGTTGGCCGCCGTACTCACCCATCGTGGTCGACGCGGTGTAGGTCCGCTCCGCCGCCGGATCGTCGGTCTGGTAGTCGAAGGTGCCGCCCAGCGCCTCGACCGAGCGCGAGGCGATGTCGGCCGTCCCCTGCGACACTTCGACCCCCCCGAGGTTCATCGGATCGATGAACCGGTTCGCCTTGGCGCCGCTCCAGTAGTCCGACGTGCCATTCGGGAACCCGTCGATCGTGGTGCCGATCTGCGCCTCGCTGATGGTCACCTGGAAGCCGCGCATGGCGACGTTGCTCGACCAGTCGTCGAAGCCGTACGAGTCCCCCTCCTGGACGGAGACTCCCGGCAGGTTGTCCACCACCGACGTCACGCTCGTGATGTTCGACTGTTGCCGCATCATCGGTTGGGAGACGATGTTCCTCGCGAAGGTCCGTGGCTCCTCGGCCACGACCGTGACCGTTTCGAGGAGCCTCGCGACCTGCAGGACGATCCGGACGTTCTCGGTGGCGCCCGTCGCAACGGAAACCGAAGTCTCCGTCGTCTCGAAGCCCGGCAGAAACGCCGTGACGAGGTAGTCGCCGGCCGCCAGACCGGCGCTGGCGTAGGAACCGTCGGCGTCGGTCACGCGTTCCTGGCGCACGCCTGGGCCGGCCACCGTCACCGTCACGCCGGGCAGGGGACTGCCGTTCGCGTCGGCGACGACGCCTTCGATGGTTCCTGTTGTCTGGACTGCGGCCGCCGCGGTGACCGACAGCAGCACGGCGGCGATGGCGAGTCGTCCTGGCCTGAAGAAGCCTGGGGCGTCCATTGGAGCAGCACCTCCCGAAAGAAAGAACCCGGTGAGGGATGATGGACTGTCCGATGGAGATTTGGTGGAGGCGGTGGGAATCGAACCCACGTCCGCGAGACTCGGCGCGAGGGATCTACGTGCGTAGCCTTCACTCGATTGGTCGCCGCCGGCTTGGGTAGAAGGCCACCACGGCCGGCGGTCTAGCTCCGAAGTGATCCGGCCTGAGTTCGGAGCCGCGCTCAGGCGTTCGATTCACTTTAGTGTCGCTCCTGCCGGCGCCGGGAATCAAGGCTCCGACAGGACCGTGGCGACCTAAGCCGCCAGTGCCAAATTATCGTTGGCGAGTGTCAAAAAACCGGTTTACGAGTCGGACTCGGCACGCAACCCCCGAACCGCATGATCTCCCGTCGAAGCCATGCGCCCCCAGGGAACCAGCGATTCTACACCAGCAACCGCGGCGGGTGCTCAGTCGAAGTCGCTCGGCCGGTAGGCCCGCGCCGTATGGGCCTTCACGTCGTCCCAGTAGAGCCACGCCGGCTTGAGCCGTCTTTCCGAGAGCAGCCGGGCCTGGTCGAAGAAGTGGGGCGACTGGGGGCGATGGCTCTGGCCGTAGTGGAGGTAGCTCGCTCCCCGCGCCTTCTCCCCGAACTCGTAGACGGCCATGTAGGAGGCGCCGGTCGCGGCGTAGCGCAGGTTGCGGACGTCGCCGTTTTCGAGCGTCGTGGGCGGCGAGTGGTACAACGTGAACGCCACACCGAGCGGGCCCCGGACGCCGGCGAGCGGCAGGCTCGGCTCGTTGTCCGAGAAGGGAACGCCGGAGCTTGCGGGCTGGTTGGCGTGGCGCTGGATGCGGTGGATGTCGCCGTAGGGCACACGCCAATCGCCGTAGAGCTCGGTGAGCTTCGAAGCGGCTCGCTCCAGGGCCACAAAACGCGCTGCCATGTCGCCCACGTAGTCCGGCTTCAGGGTCTCGACCGGGTAGCCGCGGCCGTAGAGCTCCTCGTACCAGCCCACCGCGAGGGTCGTCTGCGTGGAGGTGAGCGAGCTCTTGAAGTCCCAGTCCATCAGGTGCTCGAGGTAGGGGCGGACTCGGGCGGCGAGTTCCGGGTCGGTGCGTGCGAGTGTCTCGAGCCTGCGCGCGTAAGCGGGCAGCTCGGTCATCGGCCAGTAGAGGGTCGTGTCGTAGGCGAGCGCCTGGAAGTCCTCGAAGGTGATGTCCCGGGCGTTGCGCAGCAGGTAGCGGGCCATCTTGGCGCGGCGCTTGTCGTCGTGCTTGTCCTCGACCATGTAGGGCGGAAAGTCCAGCAGCGACGGGTTGCCGTCGTCGGTGGTCGTAAAGGGCGTCGAGTTGCAGTTCTGGACGTATCCGGAGGGCGGGTTGAGGACCTGGGGCAGTTCCTCGATGGGGTGAAACGGACCCCACTCGTTGTTCGGGTCGGCGCCATCGACGGGCGCGGTCCAGTCGACAGACGGATCGCGGCGCGCGACGGCGCCGTTGTAGAGGTAGAAGATGTTGCCGTCGGCGTCGGCGTAGGTGGTGTTGAAGGTCTGCAGCAGTTGCATCGAGGCGGCGGCGTACCACTCCTCGAAGTTGCGCGCCTTGGCCTGCGCCAGCGCCTGGACCATGCGACTGCCCTCGTAGAGGCGCGGCACGCGCACGGCCAGGTAGTGCTGGTCGTCCTCCCTGGCGACGATCGGGCCGTAGTGCGACCGTCTCAGCACCACTTCGCGCGGCACGAGATCGTCGCCGGTGCGCACATGGATCGTGGCGCGCCACTCCTCGGCCTCGCGATAGCCGGTGCCGTAGCGGTACTTGAGAGGGTCGGTCGGGTGGTCGAAGGTCAGTCGATACGTGTCCGAGATGTCGGCGGCGTTGACCGTGTACGCCCAGCCGAGCCGCTCGTTGAAGCCCGCGGTCGGGAAGGTGCCGCCCGGGTACATGGCGCCCGAGAAGTTCAACCCCTCGTCGCTCACCACGTGCATCTCGGTGAACATCCCGGAGCCGTACCAGGGCTGATGGGGATTGATGAAGAGCATGGCGTTGCCGTCGCGGGTCTTCGACGGGGCGACGGCCCACTGGTTCGAGCCCAGCGACGCGGTTAACTCCGCCGCCAGCGGCGCGAGCTTGCCGCGCGGCGCGTGGGCGGCGCCGAGCAGCCGGCCGAGGATCATGTAGCGCTCGAACGCCAACACGTGGAAGGGCGCCATGCGCTCGAGCAGGCGCGGCTTCTCCTCGGGGTGCTTCTCCAGGTAGTCGTTGTAGCCGGCGGCGAAGGCCTCGGAGATGCGCTGGATGTGTTCGGGCAGCATGGGGAAGTCGCGGCGAGACGTCGCGACCAGGTCGAACAGGGCCACCTCGAGGTCACTGCGGAACCCGGACTCGCCGACGACCTCCGCGTAGCGCCCGAGCGCCTTGATGTAAGTGTCCTCGAGCTGGAAGAAGTGGTCCTCGCACTGCGCCCACGCCGAGCCGAAAGCGACCGCGGCGTCGGTCGACGCCTTGATGTGCGGCACTCCCCACTCGTCGCGGTGAATGACCACGTCGGCGGCCCAGTCGGGCGCGCCCTGCGTGCCGGTAGCCGCGGTCGGTCTGCCTTGCCCGGTTTCGGTGTCGGCCGCGCACCCGATGGCTGCGAGCGAAAGGGCGGCCGCAGCGACCCGCCTCGTCCAAGGGTGTCTCAAGCGCATCGGGCGGGCGAGTATCGCACGCCGTGCATTGTGTTCAGTCGGTTGCCCGGAGCCGCTGAATCTGACCGGGCCAGTCGAGCAACTCGCGATCGGCCGTCACCAGGCGGTGGCCGGCCAGGGCCGTGGCGACGATGATCCGGTCGGCCGGGTCGCCGTGCAGGTCGGTGAGGAGGCCCGCCCGCAACGCAATGTCTCCGTCCACCGGGATCTCGTTCAGGCTGTGATCCAGGAGATATCGCCGCAGCGCCTCCACGGCCCAGTCGATCTGGAGGCGACCTTTCCTGACCAGCATCGCGATCTCCCAGTACGAAATCGCGGATACGGCGGCATTGCCGGCAACGAGCGCCTCGTCAGCCGCGCGGTGGGCGGTGGGACCGAGTCGCCGGTCCCCGCGGATCAGCCAGAGAAGAACGACTGTGTCGAGGAGCAGCAAGGGCGCCTCCGTCCTCAGTCGGGGTTCTCGCCCAGGATGAGGGCTACTTTTCGCTCCTCGTCCCACTCCCAGTCCAGAGGAGACATGATGTCGCCGGTGATCTCCATCACACCGCGAAGGCAGCCGTACAGGCTCTTCGGCCGCTCCCGGTACGGCACGAGCCGCGACACGGGCTCGCCGTTCTTCGTGATGACCACCTCGGCGCCGCTTTCAGCGACCTCGTCCATCAGCTTGAGGCAGGTGGCCTTGAATTCTGAAGCCTTGATCGTCCGTTCCATGGCGCGGCCGACGGTATCACGGATCTGGTCATGGTCATGACCATGGTCACGCCGGGTTGTCCGTGACGATGCGAGGGCCGGCAGGGCCGGCGTCTCAGGAATGCTCGCCCACTCGCGGCCCCAGGCTCGCCAGAAAGTCCGCGGCGCCGCGGTGGCGGAGCCGCGAGCCGACCACCAGCCAGGCGAGCAGAATGAGGACGAAACCGCTGCCGGCGAGGTTCGGGGAGGTCCCGGGAAGCAGCGGCCAGGCGAGCATCGCCAGAACGCCCAGGGCGCCGAGTGCCAGGATGCCCACCGCGGCGGCGTTGGTCGAGTACTCGGAGCGTTCGACGTGGAAGAGGACGTGGACGCCCTCTCCTGTCGACCGCACCGACACGGAGCCGTGCACGAGGCCGGAGCGGACGCCGGCGGCGACGGGTAGGGTCAGTTGGCCTCCCATGCCCTGGCGGTGCCAGGTCCCGTTCCAGGCCTCGGCGCCGTCGGAGAGCGCCTCCAGAGCTTCCTCTGGGGTCAGTTCCAGCTCGATCTCATACTGTGGAAGCACGGCGCGTCGACGTTCGACGCTCCCTTAGGCGGCCAGCTCGTCGAGTTGCCGGTCGAAGAAGTCCTCGACCGCGACCAGGAACTTCTCCACCGTGTCAAGCTGCTGGATCTGCTGGCGCAGGCGCTTGCCGTTCGGCAACCCGTGGGTGTACCAGCCGGTGAACTTGCGCAGCTTGTGCAGGGCGAACCGGTTTGCTTCGCGCTCCGCCACCATGTGGAAATGGCCCAGGATCAGGTCGCGCCGGTCGATCAGGGTCGGTTCCGGCGCCTCCGCACCGAGCAGGTGGCTGGTGATCTGGTGGAAGATCCACGGGTTCCGCGTCGCGCCGCGGCCGATCATCACGCCGTCGCAGCCGGTCTGCCGGAGCAGACGCTCGGCGTCCTCGGGAACCGCGATGTCGCCGTTGCCGATCACCGGAATGGAGAGGGTTTCCTTGAGCCGGGCGAGGTGGGTCCAGTCCGCTTCACCGCGGAACATCTGCTTGGCGGTCCGTGCGTGCATCGCCACCGCGTCGGCGCCCAGGTCTTCGCAGAGTCGGCCGAGGTCCAGGTAGTTCGACCGCCCGTGGTCCAGACCGAGCCGGAACTTGACCGTCAGCGGGATGCTGATGCGTCGGCGCACCTCGCCGACGATGCGGCCGGCGAGGTCGAGATCGCCCATCAGGGCGGCGCCGGCGCAGCCCTTGAGCACCTTGTTCGCCGGACAGCCCATGTTGATGTCGCAGATGTCGGCGCCGAGCGCTTCGACGACCTCGGCGGCCTCCGCCATCGTCTCCGCGTCGGCGCCGTAGATCTGGATCGCCAGCGGACGCTCTTCCTCCGAGAAGAACATCAGGTCCCGCGTGTGCCGGTTGCCGTCGACGATCGCCCGCGACGAGATGAACTCCATCGACACCAGGCCGATGCCGCCGATGCGGCGCACGATCAACCGGAAGTCCCGGTCCGTGACGCCGGCCATCGGCGCCAGGAACAGGGGCGGATCGATGGTTGCCGCCCGCTCGCCCTGGCCGAGGACGATCGGCTCAAGCGGCGGCATCGCTGAGGACGACGAAGTCATAGGAGGCCGATTCTACGGCTTCCGCCCTGAGATGGAGTGAGCCCGGCGGCGAAGCCGAGGGATTCAGGGCTAGGATCAGCCGCCGTGCTTGGCCCTTCTTCCAGCGCCGCCGCCGACGGCCCCGATCTGTGCGCGTGCGGCCTCTTGGGCGAGTTGCCGCGGCGGTTCCTCGACGGTCGTGATCTCGACCTGCTCGAACCGTTGCGGTTCGCACTGCCGGGCGACGAGAATTCCCTGACGGCGCCGGCCGGCCCGGCGCTCGACCGCGGGCCCATTGCGGCCGCACTCGGCGAGCGGAACGAACGCTACGGCCACGCCGGCGCCGCCCGGCTCGCCGACGCCCTGGCCGAGCCGGAAACACTGGTCGTGATCACGGGCCAGCAGTGCGGCTTAGGGGGCGGACCCCTGTTCACGCTGACGAAGGCGGCGGCTTGCACGCTCTGGGCCGAGGAACTCACCCGCCGGGGCCGGCGTGCGGTGCCTCTGTTCTGGATGGCGTCGGAAGACCACGACTTCGCCGAGGTGGCGCGCGCCTACTTTCCGCCCGCCGGGCCCGAGGCCCTGACCCTGGGCGAGGATCCGGCGCCGCTTCGACCTGTCGGCGACCGGCCGTTGGGGTCGGCGGCAGAAGCGCTGCTGGCGAGGGTTCTGGACGCGGCGCCGAGCGACGACTACCGGCGGCGGATCGAGGACTGCCGGCAGCACCTCCGGCCCGATCGCTGCTTTACCGAGTCCTTCTCGCGGCTCATGGTCCGGTTCCTCGGCGATCTCTGCCCGCTCCTGGTCGATTCGCAGCTTCCCGCGCTGAAGTCGGCCGCAGTACCGGTGCTGCGCCGGCTGATCGATCGGCGGCGTCCGGTCGACAGGGCCTTGGAGGCGGCGGCGGAGGAACTCAAGCGCCGGAACATCCGGGTTCCGGTGCGGTCGAAGAGCGGCGAGGCGCCCCTGTTTCTCATCGACGCCGGAGGCGAGCGGCGGCGGGTGGTCTGGGACGGGAACGGCGGCTACGGGCTGCGCGGCGGCGGCTCGGGGACCCTGGACGACCTGATCGACACCCTGAGCCGCGACCCGGAGGCCCTGAGCCCTGGAGTTCTGGCGCGGCCGGCGGTGCAGGATGCGGTCTTCGGCACCGCGCTCATGATCCTCGGCCCGGGTGAACTGGCCTACATGACCCAGGCCCGCGCCCTCTACAGGGAGCTGGAAGTGGCGGCGCCGGCGATCACTCTGCGGCCCCAGGTTCTGTTGCTTGGAGCGCGCGAGCGCCGGTGGCTGGAGGGCCTCGAGGCGGAGGGAATCGATCTCGCGAGTGTTCTTTCCCGGCCCGAGGAACTCGACCAGCGCCTCGCGGCGCGCTGCGGGCTCGAGTTCCTCGCCTCCGCCCGCGCCAAGGTCGATGCGGCGGTGGACGATCTCGCGGCGGGCCACGTTTCGGTCGACCAGTCGCTCGCCGGCGCCTGGAGCAAGACCGGAGCGAACCTGAGGCGGACGCTCGACCAGTTCGAACGGAGGGTCGTGGCGGCGGCCGCGCGACGCGACGATGTCCTCAAGGGCCGGATCGAGAGATTGCGCGAGCACTGCCTGCCCAACGGCCATCTGCAGGAGCGCGAGTTCACGTCGCTCCATTGCCTGGCGAGCTACGGCGCGGAACTGGTGCACCGGTTGTCGTCGATCGACCGGGATCCGCGGCGGCTGCAACCGCTGGCGATGGACCGGACTCCGCCGGGGGGCGCTGCAACCGCGAGCGGCGAGACCGCGTAGAAGGGGGTCGGATGCGCGTTGGGATCTGTTGCTTCCCGAGTTACGGGGGCTCCGGGGTTGTTGCCTCGGAGTTGGCTCTCGCGTTGGCCGAGAGCGGCGACTCCGTCCACGTCGTCAGCTCGACCCGGCCGCCGCGTCTGCCGGAGGCATCGGGAGTTCACCATCACCCGGTCGAGGGTTCGGGAATCCTGGAGTACGGGCTCTTCGAGCATCCGCCCTACACGCTGGCCCTCGCGAACCGGCTGGCACAGGTGGCCCAGGACTGCCTGCTGGACCTGATTCACGTTCACTACGCGGCGCCGCACGCGGTGGCGGCGCTGCTGGCGCGACAGATGCTTGCGCAAGCCGCGGGCCGGCCGCGGGCCTGCCCGGTGGTCACGACGGTCCATGGCACGGACGTGACCCTCGTGGGCGCTCATCCGAGCTACAGCGACATCGTCGGCTGGGCGCTCAGGGGCAGCGACTGCGTCACGGTCCCCAGCCACGCCCTGCAGCGGGAGGTCACGGAGCGGTTCGCTCTCGACGACCCGGTCGAGGTGATCCCCAACTTCGTGCCCGTGGCCCGGGACCCCGTATGGCGGGCAGCGTCGGGGGTCGCGGGAGCGGACAACGGTCTTGGCCCGGCGGTGTCGGACGCGCCGCCGGAACGGGGCATGCTGATCGTCCACATCTCGAACTTCCGTCCGGTGAAGCGCGTGGCCGATGTCGTTGCGGCGTTCGCGCTGGTTCAGCGCCAGCTCCCGGCACGGCTCTGCCTGGTGGGCGACGGTCCCGACCGTGCAGCCGCGGAACGCCAATGCCGCGAACTCGGGCTGGTCGACCATGTCTCCTTCGTCGGCAACCAGGCCCGGGTAGAGCCGATCCTGGAACGGAGCGATCTGTTCCTGTCGGCGTCCGAGACCGAGAGTTTCGGGCTGGCCTCGCTCGAGGCCCTTGCCTGCGGCGTGCCCGTGGTGGCCACGCGCACCGGCGGCGTGCCTGAGGTGATCTGCCAGGGCCGGAATGGACTCCTGTGTCCGGTCGGCGACGTGGAGGCGCTGGCGCGGAGCTGCGTTGCCCTGCTCAGCGACTCTCCACGCCGCGAGGCTTTCGGCAGGCACGGTCGTCGTTGGGCCCGCTCCCGCTTCGACCGCGGCGCGATCGTGGCGCGATACCGGGAGGTCTACCGCGCTACACTGGCTCTCGGAGGCGCTTCCGTATACAGGCCCGGCGAGGCGCTCGAGGGGAAGGTAGACGCATGACAGAACCGGCAGCGCCCCCACCCACACCTCCCCCTCCCGCTGCGCCGGCGTCGAACCGGAACCTGATGGTGGTGCTCGCCTACCTCTGGATCCTGGTTCTGGTGCCGCTCCTGATCGAGGAGAAGGATGAAGAGGTGAAGTGGCACGCGAAGCACGGCCTCGTCCTGATGGGCGCGGAGTTCGGGCTGTGGATCGTGATCCAGATCGTCCTGTTCCTGACCGGAGGCATCGGCTGCCTGCTGGCGCCGTTCATCTTCATGGCGTTCGTCGCCTTCGTGCTGGTGCGGATCGCGTGCATTGTGCAGGGGATCAATGGCCGGCGCCTCAAGGTGCCTGTGCTGACGCCCCTGGTCGACCGCTTCTGAGCGTTCGCCGCCAAACCCGAAGACCGAAGCTCTCCCTGAGGAGAGTGTTGATGTTCGTGGCTCTGGCGCTCTGCGTCGCCCTGGCCTTCGATCTCGGGCGGCGGCCGGAGAGGCAGTTTTCCGTGCGGGTCGCCGGCGCGCTGATCAGCGTGTACCAGGTAGGCGTGTCGCCGCTTCTTTCCCGCGCCGGGGTGCGCTGCCGTTTCGTGCCCTCCTGCAGCGAGTACGCCCGGGCACAGGTCCGGGCGCGCGGTCTGGCTGCCGGCGGTCTGAGCAGTGTGGCGCGCCTGGTCCGGTGCGGACCATGGACCCCGTTCGGCACCGTGACGTGACCATCTGGCCCACCGAAGTGCGGCGCGATCACGAGGCGCGGCTGCTGCGTGTCCTCTGGCAGGACGGCCACGAGAGCGACTACGAGTACGACGTCCTCCGCGGCTACTGTCCCTGCGCCATGTGCCAGGGGCACAACGCGGGCCCACTGCGGTATCAACCGCCGCCGCGCCCGGTGACTGCACAGACGGTGTCCCAGGTCGGCAACTACGCGCTCAGCATCGCCTGGTCCGACGGTCACTGGACCGGCATCTACCGCTTCGACCTCCTGCGGCGCCTCTGTCCGTGCGCCGAGTGCCAAGCGCGTCGATCACAGGGCGGCGGGTCACAGTCCCGTTAGGTCGAATAGCCGCCGGGCCCGTTCCCAGTCATCGGCCGTGTTCACGTTGAGCAGGACGTGGCCCGGTTCGCCGAACTGGCCGGCGTCGACGGGTTCGACAGTCAAGAGCGAACAGCGGGTCATCGGATAGAGCCGAAAGTCGCCGCGCGCGACCCGCCTCGCGAGCACTTTCAGGGCGGGCGGCGTCCACAACGCGCAGGTGAGGTTCATTGTCCACGGATCGGCGATGTCTTCGGCTGCCGCCGCCAGGTCGGCCCTTGAGGCGGCGAGTGCGTCGAGCAGTTCGACCGGTACGAGCGGCAGGTCACAGGCGAGGACGAGCAACGTCCGTTCGGGCTGAGCCCGGGCCGCTCCGAGCACGCCGGCAGCCGGGCCCGAGCCGGGGCCGTCGGTTGTGGCCGAGACCGGCACGTCAGTTCCCGTTGAGATGCTCCCGATGAAGGCGTTTCCGGCCGCCACCAGGACCTCCTCGACCCCGTTGACCGCTGCAAGCCGGGACGCGGCCCATTCGACCAGTGTCTGCCCCGGCTCTTCCCGCGGCCGGCCCGGCAGCCGGAGGCCCGCCTTGCCCCGGCCGAGACGGCGGCCGGCGCCGCCCGCCAGCACGACCCCCACGAGCGACGGCGCCTGAGGGCGCGGACTGCTAGGCTGCGCCGCGCCTGCGGCATGGGGCCCAGGCGGATTCATCTCTGGAGATCGACCAGATGCACAGTTCACAGGCCGGACCATGGAGTCGCTTCTTGATTTACGCTGCTACGACCGTTCTGCTCGCCGCGCCGGCCCTGGGCCAGGACGCCGCCCCCAGGGTTGCCCTCGAAACGAACCACGGCACGATCGTGCTGGAACTCAATCCCGAGAAGGCGCCGATCACCGTCGCGAACTTCCTCCAGTATGTCGAGTCGGGCTGGTATGACGGCACGGTGTTCCACCGGGTCATGGACGGCTTCATGATTCAGGGCGGTGGCTTCGACGCGAAGATGCAGAAGAAGATCACCCGCCCGGAGATCGAGAACGAGTCCAAGAACGGCCTCTCCAACAAGCGCGGCACGATCTCCATGGCGAGGACCGGTGATCCGCACAGCGCCACGGCGCAGTTCTTCATCAACCTGTTGGACAACAAGGGCCTGGACGCGGAGGGCGACAGTTGGGGCTACGCCGTGTTCGGCAAGGTCGTTGAGGGCATGGAAGTGGTCGATTCAATCGCGACGGTGGAGGTCAAGGCCACTCACGTGAGCAATGCGCAGCCGCTGGAGACCGTCCTGATCAAGAAGGTCAGCGTCCAGTAGCCCGCTCGCGTCCAGTAGCCCGCTCGCGGGGCAAAGTGGTCCCTGGTAACCGTTCGTCCGCCTGCTGGATCGATCGTGGTGCCGAAGGCCGGACTCGAACCGGCACGGGTTGCCCCACACGGCCCTCAACCGTGCGCGTCTACCAATTCCGCCACTTCGGCTCAGTCACGTCTCCGCTGAATCAGCCTGGATTGCCGTTTTAGTCTTCGCTTGCCGGCTCGGCCGCCGGCGAATCCGTCTCCGCCGGCGCTACGGGCGCGGCGTCCGGAGCGGTCTCCGGTTCGGCGGCCTCGACCTCGTCCATCACCGAATCGACGCCGCTCATGACGGACGAGGTGCCCTGCTTCTGCAGGATGCCGATGGACAGCGTCGTCACGATGAAGAGCACGAAGCAGACCACGGTCAGCTTGTGCAGCAGAGTTGCCGCTCCCCGGGCGCCGAAGGCGGCCTGGGACGCGCCGCCGCCGAACACGGACAGATCGGCGCCCTTGCCCTGCTGCAGCAGCACGACGAGGACCAGAAACAACGAAAGCGCCACGTGGAAGGCATAGAAGACAAGGATCACGAGAATCTCCTCGAGGCGGTTCCGTTTGTCTAAGGCGCTGTACCGCCGCCGGAACCCGCAGAAAGACGAATGATACGCAGGAATGAGGCAGGATCAAGACTTGCGCCGCCGATGAGAAAGCCGTCGATGTCCGGACGGCTCAGCAGATCGCGGCAATTGTCCGCGTTGACGGACCCGCCGTAGAGGATGCGGGTGGCGTCGCCGAGGCCGTGCCGGTGGCCGTTCAGCGCGCTTCGCAGGTGGCTGTGGACGGCGGCCGCGATCTCTGGCGAAGCGCTCAGGCCGGTGCCGATCGCCCAGACCGGTTCGTAGGCGAGCACGGCGCCGGCTTCGGCGTCACCGTCGGCGGCGTCCAGCACCCCGAGCACGGTGGCCAACTGCGCGTCGAGGATCGCCTCGGTCTCACCCTGCTGGCGCTGCTCCAGCGTTTCGCCGACGCAGACCACGGGCGTCATGCCGGCTGCGAGAGCCCGCTCCGCCTTGCGCGCCACCTCGGCGTTCGATTCGCCGTGGACCTCGCGCCGTTCCGAGTGCCCGGCCAGCGCCCACGTGGCGCCGGCGTCCCGCGCCTGGGCGGCGGCGACATCGCCGGTGTACGCGCCCTTCTCCTCGGCGTGGACGTCCTGTGCCCCCACCGAAGCCCACCGCGGCATGGCGCGTGCGGCCATATCCAGGTAGACCGGGGTTGGAAACACGACGACGTCGACGTCCGTTTCCCCCGGCCCGGCCGCGGCCAGCGCCTTGGCGTAGGCGGCGACATCGTTTCCGAGCAGGTTCATCTTCCAGTTGCCGGCGACAATGGGTCTGCGCTTCATTGTTCTCTCCTCGGGGCCTTGCGCAACGCTTCGACCGCCGGTAGTTCTTTCCCCGCGAGCAACGCCAGGGAGGCGCCACCACCGGTCGAGACGTGATCGATCCGGTCGGCCAGGCCCTCCTGCTTCACTGCGGCCACCGTCTCGCCGCCGCCGACGGCGGTAAACCCCGGGCAGGCGGCGACCGCTCGCGCCACCGCGCGGCTGCCGGCATCGAAGGGCGGCGTCTCGAAGACGCCCAAGGGTCCGTTCCAGAACAGCGTCGCGGCGTCCGCCGTGGCTCCGGCGAATGCGTCCCGGGTCGCGGGGCCGATATCGACCGCCAGCCACCCGGCCGGGACGCCGCCGTCGGCCGGCGCCGTGCGGTGCCGACGCTGGTCCGTCGGCGCGTCGAGCGAGTCGGTGACCACGAGATCGGTCGGCAGCAGCAGTTCGGCGCCGCAAGCCACCGTCTCCGCTTCGATCGCTACGGCCAGGTCGAGGGCCTCGCTTTCCACGAGGGAGGCTCCCAGGTCGACGCCCCGCGCGGCGAGAAAGGTGTTGGACATGCCCCCGCCGACGAGCACGCGGTCGACCAGGGGCAGCAGGTGGAAGAGCGCGTCGATCTTGCCGCGGATCTTGGCGCCGCCGACGATCAGCACGAAGGGGCGGGGTGGGTCGTCGAGCAAACGGTGGAGCTGCCGCAGTTCGCGGTCCAGCAGCAATCCGCTGAAGACCTGATCCATCCGGTCGCAGACGGCGGCGGTCGACGCGTGAGCGCGGTGCGCGGCGCCGAAGGCGTCGTTCACGTAGATCTCGCCGAGGGCCGCAAGCTCGGAGGCAAACGCCGGATCGTTCGCCTCCTCGCCGGCGTGGAACCGGAGGTTCTCGCACAGGCAGACGGCGCCGTCGCCAAGAGCGGCCACGGCTTCGCGGGCGGCCGGGCCGACGCAGTCCGCCACGAAGGCGACAGCGCGGTCGAGTACCTTTGCCAGCGCGTCGGCCACCGGGCGCAGGCTGAGCTCGGGGTCGACCCTGCCCCGGGGCCGGCCGCGGTGGGAGAGCAGGACGACCCGGGCGCCGGCATCGCGGAGGGCGCGGATCGTCGGCGCGGCTTCGTGCAGCCTGGTCGCGTCCAGCACCTGCCCGTTCGCCATGGGAACGTTGAAGTCGACCCGCACGACGACTCTCCGGCCGCGGAGGTCGAGCGAACCGTCGGCGAGCGCGGCTTGGAGGCTGGGGGGAGGAATCACGGTGGGTTCTCGCGCGCAGGGTTCGTAAGTTCGCGCGAAGGCGATGGCGCCGCTGCCGGGCGCGGAACTGCGGAGGATAACGTCGCCGGCATGTCCGGGGATACGACGGCCTTCCGGGGATTCGTCCTCGGCATCGAAACCTCCTGCGACGACACCGCCTGCGCGGTGCTCGACGGCGAGGGTCGGGTGCTCTCGTCCCAGGTCTCGAGTCAACTGGAGGTCCATCGCCCCTTCGGCGGCGTGGTGCCGGAGGCGGCGTCGCGCGAGCATCTCCGGAACTGGCCGGCGGTGTCGAGCGCGGCGCTGGCGGAGGCGGGGATCGGCTGGTCGGACATCGGGGCGGTCGCGGCGACCCGGGGACCCGGGCTGGTGGGGTCGCTCCTGGTCGGGCTGTCCCTCGGCAAGGCGATCAGCTACTCCCTGGGGGCGCCGTTCCTTGCCGTCCACCACCTGGAAGGGCATCTGTTCTCGCCCTTGCTCAGGACCGACGGCGCGAGCCGGCCGCTGCCCGAGTCGATGCTGGGTCTGGTGGTGTCCGGCGGCCACACCAGCCTGCTCGAGGTCGACAGCGGGACGGGCGCCGTGACGAGCCTTGCGGAGACCCGCGACGACGCGATCGGGGAAGCGTTCGACAAGGTCGGCCGCCGGCTCGGGCTGCCCTTTCCCGGCGGCGCCGAAGTCGACCGGCTGGCCGAGCTGGGCGATCCGTCCGCGCGGCGGTTCGGCACAGCCAGGATCAGCTCGAACGAGCTGGCCTTCTCCTACTCGGGCCTGAAGAGTCAGGCTCTGCGGGCGCTGGGGGAGATCGAGACCCGGGCCGAGATTCCGGCGGCGGCGCTTGGGGGTGACGACACGGCCTGGCCCCAGGAGGTACTCGACCTGCTGGCGGGCTTCCGGCGCGCCGCGGTGAGCCAGCTCATCAACCGTCTGGATCGCCTCTGTGCCGAGCGTCCCGTGGCGCGCCTCTCGGTATCGGGCGGCGTGGCGGCGAACCGTCTGCTGCGGCGGGAGGTGACGGCCTGGGGCGAACGCCGTGGCGTCGAAGTGCTGCTCGTGCCGCTCCGCTTCAGCGGCGACAACGCGGCGATGATCGCGCACGCCGGCCTGCTGCGCCTTTGCAGGGGCGACGCCGACGACCCGCGCTCGGCCGATGCGGAGAGCCGCATTCCGTTCGCGCCGCGTTAGTCGATCAACTGATCGAGCGGCGACGAGGCGGTGGCGTAGAGCTTCCTGGGGATCCGACCCGCGTTGGCGGCGAGCCAGCCGGCTTCGACCGCCAGTTTCATCGCCCGCGCCATCCGCACCGGATCCTCGGCGCCGGCGATGCCGGTGTTCATCAGCACGCCGTCCGCGCCGAGTTCCATGGCCAGAGCGGCGTCGCTGGCGGTGCCGACGCCGGCGTCCACGATCACCGGCACGTTGGCCTGCTCGACGATGATCCGGAGATTGGCGGGATTGCGGATGCCCATGCCGGAGCCGATCGGCGCGGCGAGCGGCATCACGGCCGCGGCGCCGAGATCCTCGAGCTTGCGGCAGGTGATCGGATCGTCCGTCGTGTAGGGGAGGACGATGAAGCCGTCGGCAACGAGTTCCCGGGTCGCCACGAGCAGCTCTTCGTTGTCCGGGAAGAGGGTCTTCTCGTCACCGATGACCTCCAGCTTGACCCAGTTCCAGCCGCCCAGCTCGCGCGCCAGGCGGGCGGTGCGGATCGCGTCGTCCGCGGTGTAGCAGGCGGCCGTGTTGGGCAGCAGCAGGTAGCGCTCCTGGTCGATTTGGTCGATCAGGGAGCCCTTTCCCAGGTCGTCGAGGTTCACCCGGCGCAGCGCCACGGTGACCATTTCGGTGCCCGAGGCGGCGAACGCGTCGACCATCACCTGCTCGTCGCGGTACTTGCCCGTTCCAAGGATGAGTCGCGAGCTGAACTCGCGGCCAGCGACAACAAGAGGCTCCGGTTTCGTCATGGCGGCGTAGCCTCTCAGGTGCTCTGCGCGGGGACCACGTACTGGGTGCCCCGGATCGGTCGGGTGATGTGGTGCAGCAGTTCCTCGAAGTCCGTGGGCCTGTGTTCGAAGTCGAGGTTGCGGCTATCCACCACCAGAAGCGGTGACTGATCGTAGTGGTAGTAGTAGTGGTTGTAGGCCTCGATCAACTGCGCCAGGTAGTCGGCGGAGATGTTCTGCTCGATGTCGCGCGAGCGCTTGTGAATGCGCGCCATGCAGGTCTCCACGTCGGCGGTCAGAAAGATCTGCAGGTCCGGTCCGCGTAGCTGTGGCTCAAGCAGGTCGTAGAGCTTCTCGAACAGCATCAACTCGTCGTCGACCAGGTTGAGGTAGGCGAACAGCCTGCTCTTGGCGAAAGTGTAGTCGGCGAGCCGGATGGGATCGAAGAGATCGCCCTGGGCCAGCGCCAGTTGCTGCTTGTAGCGGGTCAGCAGGAAGTAGAGTTCGGTCTGGAACGCGGTCCCTGGCCGGTCGTGGTAGAAGGCCTCGAGAAAGGGGTTGTCCACGTCCTCGAGGACCTTCACGCCCTCGAAGTGCTGCGCGAGCATCTCGACGAGAGTCGTCTTGCCTACGCCGATTGGTCCGTCGACGGCCAGGTACCGGTACGGAAGCGCGTCAACGGGCACTGCGCGGACTATACAATCCCCGTCGGTGCGGTGGACCGTCGGGGCGGCGGGTTCGTCGGGCCCGAAGCGAAAGCAAGAAGATTTCCAAGAGGGGGAGAGCGAAGTGAATCCCTGGTGGCGGAGACAGGTAGCGGAAGATGGCCGTGCCCGGGCGGCGCCGAAGAGTGCCAGCGCCCCGGACGGGGGCGAGCCGGAGGCTCAGGCGGCTGTCGAAGAGGTTGAAGCATCCGCCGCGGAGGAGACCGCACCGGCCGCCGATTCATCGTCTCTGCTGGTCGATGCCGAGCGGCCGGCCGGGGATGCGGAAGCAGGCGTTGACGCGCCGGAAGCCGGCCCCAATGCAGCCGCTGAAGAGGACGTGGCGCCGGTGACGGATGTGGCTGACGGCGAAGACGCTGGTGAAGCGAATGTTTCGCCGGCCCTCGAGGCGGCGACGGAACCGGCGCAGCCCGCCAGCCCGACTCCCGAGGACGAGCCGGCGCCGGCCAGACGCCGCCGCCGTCGGCGTGGCGGTCGGGGTCGCGGTCGCGGTCGGGCGGCGCCGAGTGACGGCGAGTCGAGCGCGGCGAAGGAAACTCGAGCCGCGCCTGCCGGGCCGCCCTCGGCGTCGCCGTCGGCGGCTGGACGGGCAGCCGTGCTGCTCGATCTGGGCGCTCTGAAACGCGGCCTGGAAGCAACCTCCGGGCTCGATCCGGAGAGGCTGTTTGCGCGCCTCGACGGGGACCTCGGGAAGCTCGTCCTGCGCCGTGTGTACGCGGACGCGCGGGACGACGACCTGGATCGTGCCGCGCTTCACCGCGGCGGCGTCGAAGTCGTCGACGTGCCGGCGAACATGGAGGAGCGCGGTTGTTCCGCCGCAGTGCGGATCGTGGTGGATGCTCTCGAGCTTTGCTACACGAAGCCCGGTGTCAACACGATGGTGCTGGTGGCGTCGTCGGTGCAGATGCTGCCCCTGGTGGCCAAGCTGCAGCAGAACGGCGTGACGGTGATCGGCCTCGGCGGAGCGGACGCCAATGCGCAGGTGCGCGGCCAGTGCGACCGCTTCATCGATCTGGGCGGGTGAGCGTCTCGGTCGGTCGCACAAGCTGTTAGGGTTCCGCACTCTTGCGGAGCGGCGGCTCAGTGCACCCTTAGCTCAACTGGATAGAGCGTCGGACTACGGATCCGAAGGTTGGGGGTTCGACTCCTCCAGGGTGCGCCATCCCTACCGGACGCCGGCGTAGGCGACGCCGGCCAGGTCCGCCATGTCGCGCTTCCAGGTGACGAGGTCGCCTGTGCCGAACCGGCGAAGATCGTCGTGGCCGCAGGCGCGGGCGAGGACCTTCATCAGGTCGACCGTGGCTTCGAGGTAGTTGGCCAGTTGACGGGCTGACGAGCCGATTCGCAGCCGGGCGCGCAGGTTCGGTTTCTGCGTCGCAATGCCGACGGGGCAGTTGTTCGTGTGGCAGGCGCGCATGCCCAGACAGCCGATCGCCTGAATGGCCGAGTTGGCGACGGCGACGCCGTCGGCGCCGAGCGCCAGGGCCTTGACGAAGTCGGCCTCCGTACGGAGCCCCCCGGTGACGATCAGGGTCACGTCGCCGCTCTTGCCGCGCGCGTCGAGATGACGGCGTGCGCGGGCCAGCGCCGGGATGGTCGGCACCGAGATGTTGTCCTTGAAAATGTTCGGTGCCGCTCCTGTGGCGCCGCCGCGCCCGTCCAGGATGATGTAGTCGACCCCGACCTCCAGAGCGAAGTCGATGTCGTCCTCGATGTGCTGGGCCGACATCTTGAAACCGATGGGGACGCCGCCGGTTCGCTCACGGACCTGGGCGGCCACCTCGCGGAAGTCCTCCGGCGAGACCAGGTCGGGAAACCGCGATGGACTGATCGCCGCGGTTCCCGGCTCGAGGCCGCGCACTTCGGCGATCCTGCCGGTTACCTTGGCGCCAGGGAGGTGGCCGCCGGTGCCCGTCTTGGCGCCCTGTCCGCCCTTGAAGTGAAAGGCTTGCGCTCGGGCCACCTTGTCGAGCGACCAACCGAACCGGCCGGAGGCGAGTTCGTAGAAGTAGCGGGTGTTGCTCTCCTGCTCTTCCGGCAGCATGCCGCCTTCGCCCGAGCAGATGCCGGTGCCCGCCATCTCGGCGCCCCTGGCGAGCGCGATCTTGGCTTCCTCGCTCAGCGCCCCGAAGCTCATGTCGCTGACGAAGAGGGGGATGCGGAGGCGGAGCGGTTTGGCCGCGCGGGGGCCGATGACCAGTTCGGTGTCCACCGGATCCTCGTCGGCCAGCGGCCGGCGGGCCAGTTGAGCGGTCAGTAGCTGGATGTCGTTCCAGCGGGGAAGCTCCGTCAGCGGCACGCCCATGGCCGAGACCTGCCCGTGGTGGCCGACGTTCTTCAGCCCGTTTCTGGCCAACTCCTGGATGTAGCGGTTGTGCGGCTCCTCAGGCGTGCCGTGGACGTCGGCGTAGAGACCGAGGTACTCGTCGCGCTGGTAGGGCTGGGGGAATCTGGCGTGCCACGCCGCCACCTCGGCCTCGTCGACGAAGACCGCGTCGGCGTCGGTGTCGACCCAGGCCGAGAACTTCTGGAGGACCTCCTCCGGGTTGTAGGAGCTGACCCCGGTGTCGTAGCGGTAGTCCCAGTTGTGGACGCCGCAGACCAGGTCGTCGCCGCGGATGTGGCCGTCCGAGAGCAGCGCTCCCCGGTGGAGGCACCGGCCGTAGAGCACGGACACCTGATCGCCGTACCGGATCACCACCAGGTCCACGTTCGCCACCAGGGCATAAGCGGGTTGCCGGTCCTCGAGTTCGCTCCAGGTGGCGACCTTCGCGGCTTCCGCTGATTCGGGCTTCAAGGGCATTGGCTTGGCGCGAGCCGCTCCTCCGTGCTGACTCGCAGCCTCTGAATCGCCTCCACGACGTCGACCTTCTTCGGATCGAGCAGCCAAAGGAGTGTCGCTCCTCTCACCGAGGCGAGAATCTCGAACGCGATCCCCGCAGGGTCGAGGTCGACCCGGATCTCACCGGCCTCCTGCCCTTCCCGGACGGCCTGTTCGATCGCGCCGGCGAAGCGCTCGTTGCCGGCGCGAAACAGGTCGATCTTCCCGTTCAGGGGCCCGAGAGAGTCGGTCATCAGCATGAACAGGGCGCGCATCCACTGCTCGGCATTGCGGAGCAGTTCGGAGTAGTCGGTGAACAGACGGTTCAGGCTGGCGATACCGGCTACACCCTCCTCCGGCTCGAAGGCATCGCTGCCTGCGCGGGTCTGGAGCCGGGTGACGATTGCTTCGGCGATTCCGTCCTTGGAGCCGAAGCGCAGCGACACGAGGGCGCTCGAGTAGCCCGCCTTCCTGCCGATCTGCTCCAGTGTGGTCGCCGTGTAACCCTGGCGGCCGAAGAGAACCGCGGCGGCTCGCAGGATCTCGCGTTCGGATTCGGCCCGACGTTCGGCCTGGGTGCGGCGAGGCCGCCGGGCGCCGCGCCCCAGGGCTTCCGAACTCGAACGACTGGACTCTGGCATTGCCTGACTTGGATCGAGTAAGAGGTGGCTGGTTACTCAGTAAGATGTTGGCTCTTGAGCCGACGCCGACTCTATCCCCGACAGCTTCCGGCGCCGATGACGCTTCGGCTACTCTGCCCGGTATGGAGCTACCGCCCCGAAACGCCTCGCAAGCTCCTGGAAGGGAGACGACCATGATCCGCCGCTTCGCTGCTCTTTCGACCCTCCTTCCGATCGCGGCGGCCCCGGCCTGGAGCGCCGGTCCCTGACCGGACCCTGAGCGTGCAGACGGAGTTCTCGAGAGAGCAGCGGCTTCTGCGTGACATCGTGTCGCGGGCGCTCCGGGACAGGTCGCCGACGACCGCCGTCCGCGAGTCGATGGCCTCGGACCGGGGCTATGACCCGGCCGTGTGGCAGGAACTCTTCGGCGACGCGGGCCTTGCCGGAGTCCACGTTCCGGAGGTGTACGAAGGCGCCGGCGGCGGTCCGGTCGAACTCGGCATCGTCGCCGAGGAGATGGGTCGCACGCTGTTCTGCGGGCCGTTCTTCGCGTCCGTCGTGATGGCCGGCAACGCGCTGCTGGAAGCGGCGGACAAGTCCGCCCGGACGGAGCTGCTCCCGGGTATCGCCTCGGGGTCTGTGATCGGCGCCCTGGTTCTCGACGATCTGAACAGCCCGGCCGGCGTCGGCGGTTCGATCCGGGCCACCGACGGCGGCCGCCTTTCGGGGACGGCGCCGATCGTGGTCGACGCCCACGTCGCCGACCTGCTCCTGGTGATAGCGGGAACTGAACCGGGCCTCACGCTCTACGCCGTCGAATCCGGCGCGCCGGGCCTCGCGGTCGAGCCGCTCCAGGTCGTGGACCCGACGCGCAAGCTGTCCCGGGTGGTGTTCACCGACGTTCCTGGCCGGGAGATCGGCCGGGTGAGCGGGGACTCCCTGAACCGAATCTGGGACCTCATCTGCTCCGCTCTGGCCCACGAGATGATCGGCGGCGCGCAGCAGCTCTTCGAGTCCACCGTGGCGTACACCAAGGAGCGGTTCCAGTTCGGCCGGCCGATCGGCTCCTTCCAGGCGCTCAAGCACCGCTGCGCCGACCTGCTCCTCGAGATCGAGCTGGCGCGTTCTCTCACCTACCACTCCGCCCGCTGCCTGGACGCCGGCGAGGGCGAGCCGTACGCCGCGAGCATGGCCAAGGCGGCGGCCGGCGACGCCTACATGAGCGCCGCGAGAGCCGGAATCCAGTTGCGGGGAGGGATCGGCTTCACTTGGGAGAACGACACCCATCTGTGGTTCAAGCGCGCGAAGAGCTCCGAGGTGCTGCTCGGGACCCCGGCGATTCACCGCGAACGGATGATGACGATCATGGAGGGCGCGGCGTGACCCCGGAACAGATCCGGCGCGAAGTCTGGGCCTGGCTCGACGCGAACTGGCGTACCGATCGTCCTCTGATGGAGTGGCGGAACATCCTGCTCGAGGGTGGCTGGGCGGCGCCGCACTGGCCCGAGGAATGGTTCGGACGCGGCTTCACGCTCGACCAGGCCGCGGTGGTCGCCGAGGTCTTCAGGGAAAAGGACGTGGTGCCGGCGGCCCAGGTCGGTCCGCGCGGTCTCGCATCGGAGACGATCCTCGCCTGCGGGTCGGACGACCAGAAGCGGCGTTATCTCAGGCCCATTCTCACCGGCGAGCACATCTGGTGTCAGCTCTTCAGTGAGCCCGGCAGCGGCTCCGATCTCGCCGGCCTGAGCACCCGTGCCGAGTTCAAAGACGGCAAGTGGATCGTCAACGGCCAGAAAGTCTGGAACACGAGCGCCCACCACGCGGACTTCGGGCTCCTGGTCGCGCGCAGCGACTGGGACGTGCCCAAGCACCAGGGGATCAGCTACTTCCTTCTCGATATGCGGCAGACCGGAGTCGAAGTGCGGCCGCTCAAGCAAATGAACGGGCACCAGTCGTTCAACGAGGTGTTCATGTCGAACGCCGTCGTGCCGGCCGAGGACCTGATCGGTGGCGAGGGCAACGGCTGGCACGTCGCCTCGACCACGCTGTCGTTCGAGCGGCGCGGCTTCAGCCGCCGGGTCAGGGGTTCCTCGCTCGTGGCGCCGAAGCAGGGGCCCATCTACGAGGAGTACGAAGAGGAGCTCCGGATCGCCACCGAGCCCTACACCTGGTACCCCCAGCGCGAGGGCCGGGTGGACCTCGTGCTGCCGCGTGCGCGAGAAACAGGCGCGATAGCGGATCCGGCTGTGCGGCAGGAGATCGCGAAGTTGATCTGTCTCTCCCGGGGGGCCACGCTCGCGTCGGACAGCGCGGAGGCGCAGCGGAAGGCGGGCACGACCGAGATCATCCCCGCCGGGTCGATCAGCAAGCTGGCGGCGAGTGTCATCGCCCGGCAGGCGTCCCTGGTCCACACGATGATCTCGGGCGCGGACGCGATGCTGAGCGGGCCCGAATCGGCCGCGGACGGCATCGTCGCCGAAGTCCTGGTCTCCGTGCCCGCGATCTCCATCGCCGGCGGCACGGACGAGATCCAGCGCAACATCATCGCGGAGCGTGTGCTCGGGATGCCCAGGGGATTCCGCGCGGACAAGGGTCCGTTCCGGGACATCAAGCGGAACGCGTGAACGCCGGGGGGCTGCGCCTCTCGCTGGCGGCCGGCCTCGTGGTCGGAGCCTGCGGAAACCCCCTTCCGGTGGTCGAGACCGGGGCGGCGCGCCGCGGAGTCAGCCGGCCGTGATCCGGCCTCGGTTCTGAGAGACCGGAGAGGGGCACTTTCTACGTCGGGCGCAGGCGCGCCTAAATCACATAGTCGCTAGTCGTTGCCGATCGCAGGTGCCTAGAAGCCGGTCGCTAGAAGACGCCGTGCACCCGCATGCCGCTGCTTGTGGCGATGTCAGGTCATGGGTGAGCAGCCCGTCGTCGTCGAGGTGTCGCCACTGGCCGTCGGAGAAGTCAAGAACTTCAGACTCGCGGACGGGCAGCGGGACGACGAGTCGGTAGGGCAGATCACAGAGTACGGCCAGGAGACCGCCTTTGCGGAGGTCGATCAGGCAGGAAGCATCGTTGACGATGACGCACGTCACGGAGTCATCGGACCGTTGATTTGGCGCTCGACGGAGTCGAGGGACTGGTTGAGAAGCGCCGCCGCACGCGCGGGCGAGATTAGCTCCTCTCCGACAGCGCGCGAGACAAGGCGTTTGAACCGGCGGGGCTTCTCGAAGGCCGCGAACCCGTGGTTGGCGTGGATAGGTTCGGGTTCGGACTTGCGCCAGGAGCGGGCGAAGGTCGCGAGGGCGTGCTTGACCGTCGCCGGTGGCAGGACACCGACCTGCCCGAGGCGCATGAGCATGGCCGCCGCCGAGACGCCGTAGGAGTGCTTGAGGCGAATGATCTCGTAGTAGGTAATGCGGTGGCGGTCGGCGCCGACTTCGTCTAAGAGACGTTCGGCTGGCACGAGAAAGGCGCCGGCGAAGCGGTTCATTGCCCTCTCGAGGGAGATCGCTGGGTTGCCGGTGGAGCGGATGATTCTATGGGCGAGTTCGTGCGCGAGAGTGAAGCGCTTGCGCTCCACATTGATCCGGTTAGACACAACGACGGCCTCGGCGACGGGCTGGTCGGCCTGCAGGACGCGACACGCGAGGCCGTTGATGCTCTCGGGGAGGTCGTCTTCGACCACTTTGATGCCCTTGGCTTCGAGCAATGCGCAGAGGCTGGGAATGGGTCCCATGCCGAGATGCCAAGCGTTGCGGAGCTCATTGGCTTTGTCATCGACCTCGGCTTCGCTAGCGACGCTGTCGTAGCGGCGTCGCTCCATCCAGTCGACGGTGGCCGGCATGTCGAGGATGTGCTCGATCGCCAGATAGCGCTCAAGGTGGTCGATCAAGATCGCCTCGGCCTTGGCGCGGTCGGGGGCGGAAGTCCGGGAGTGCTTGCGGAACTCAAGCCCTTCGAGGGTTTCGACCTGTGCGCTCATGAGAAAGTCCAGCGAGACGTCGAGGGCCTTGCCGAGCCCGACCAGAACGGCCGAGGAGGGCAGCATCTTGCCCGCCTCGTACTTGCTGATGGCCTGGGCGGTGACTTTCGGGGTCATCCGGTCGGCCAGCGTCCGCATGGAGAGGCCTGCCCGCTTGCGGGCGAGCCGGAGTCGTTGTCCAAACATGCGCCACTCCCCTTTCACGACAGCCTGTGGTTGACAAACGAGGAGCGGAACATTGTTGCGCCGTTTGTTCGAGAGACGGGGCTGCCGCTGCTTGGGCTTACGATGGGTGCGGACGGCGTCTGGAGCGGGCGGTTCTGGCATGAGCGAGGAAGCGGCCGCCGTGCGCCAACGGATTGCCAGGACGTGCGCCGGGTCGGGCCGCGCCATTCGGGAGTCGATTGGCCACCGGACGCGCACCCGCCTTACCGTCGGCGGACGAGCCTAGTGCGGACGCTCGACAGTTGGGGGCTGGAGGCGCAGGAAAGACTGGCTCGAACGCACGTTTGCGTGGTGGGTGCGGGGAGCGTGGGTTCGATCGTGTTGGAATCGCTTGCACGCACCGGGTTCGAGGAGATAACGATCATCGACGCGGACTTCGTCGAGGAACGGAACCTGGATCGGCTGATCTACGCCGACCGCCACTGCCTGGGTGTGAGCAAGGCGAGTGTGGCGGCCGATCACCTGCGAAGAGTCGCCACCGCACGCCGGCCGGTTTTGCGGCCCGTGCCGCTCTCGATCCGCACGGAACGAGCGTACCGGCTGGCGGCGGACGCAGACGTGATCATCGGCTGCGTCGACAACGCCGAGGCGCGTGAGGTTCTCAATCACCTCGCGTACGCGAACTGCCTGCCGTTGATCGACGGTGGCGTTCTGGTGGATTCGAGAGAGCGTTTGCTGTCTGCGAAGTGGCGTGTCCACCTCACCGGTCCCGACATGCGTTGCCTGCGTTGCCGCGGCCAATACACCAGCAGTGATGCGCAAGACGAACGTGTAGGCACCAGGCGTCGCGGGCGGTACATCGACGATGACATGGAGGGTGGACCCGAGTCGGGCCAGAACACGATCGCGTTCTGCAGTGCGGTGGCGGCCGAAGAGGTGCGGATGCTTGTGCGCTACCTGATCGGTGAGGATTGGTGGCACGACGATGCACCGACGGCTGGCGCGTGGTCGTTCGAGCACCGTTTCGTGGAAGCGAAGACCGTACCGTTCGAGCATCCTGGTCGGTGTGTGCATAGCTGTGAGTTCGCCCACAGCCGGCTCGGGCTCGGCCAAGGCGGTCGGCCGATTTACGCGTTCGCCGAGGAGGCGCGTGAAGGGTTGGGCGGGCGCATCCTGCAATCGAGCCGGCGCATCAGGATGAAGCTGGGTCGTGCGATGGCAGCGCTGCTTGCTTGACGGCCAGCGGTGTAAACCGAGACGCACCGCGAGTCGGACCGGATACCTCGCACTGGCCGATTCGATTCCTGCCAGCGCTACCCGGCCCGCTGAGTCCGGATCCGCGTGATCGCCTTCGTCACGTCGTACCGGTCGTCCCCCTCGTAGCGGATCCCCTGGAGCACCTTGTCGGCGGCTTCCGCGGCGGGCATCGCGTGCTCCTCGGTGAGCCGGCCGCGCGCCGGATCGACCTCTTGCGGACCGCCGAGATGCTCCGGCCGCCGCGCGGCCGACCGCCAGATGCTCGACGCCACCCAACCTGGACAGAAGACGCTGACGCCGACGTGCGAGCGCGCGGACGCCGAGAGCCTCCACTTTCCGGGCGACGCTCGCCGCAGCGTCCGCCTCCAGGTCGGCGACCGCGACGTTTGCGCCCTCGCGCGCCAGGGCGATGGCGATGGCGCGGCCGATTCCGTTGCCGCCGCCGGTGATGACCGCCGTTCTACCGCTGATCTCCATCGCTCGTTCTCCTACCCCCGCAACCGCGGCAGGACGTCCTCCGTGAACCGTTCTGCGGCTTCCCGGGCGGGCGGGCTCGGCGTTGCGAAGTTGGGTCCGGTGACGGCGAACTTCTCGATGCCCAGCTCGAGCAACGCCTCGATCCGGGCCGCGCAGTGCTCAGGCCCGCCGACGATCGCGTAGCCGTCGATGAACTCGTCGGTCAGCGCGGTCGTCTGCTGTCCGCCTTCCCGGCCGTGGGCGTTCATGTCGTATTGGTCGTGAAGGCTGTGGAACACCTCCGCCTGATGCTCGTCGGCGGGGCCGGCGATCTCCCCGTACATCACCGAGAAGCGGGCGAACAGGCCGGTGGCCGCGCGTCCGAGCTCGCGGCCGACTGCCGGGTCGTCACAGCAGACGACGTTCACGTAGGCGCCGAACTGGAGCGAGTCGGGGTCGCGGCCGGCCTCCGCGGCGGCTTGGCGCGCCGTCTCGATGCCCCAGGCGACGCGTTTCGGGTCGGCGCCGACGGCGAGCATGACCCGGTCGGCCTGCCGGGCGGCGATCCCGATCACCTTCGGACCGGTGGCCGCGACATCGACCGGTACCTTCGGCCCGTCGCCGATCCAGCGGATCGCGCTGGCCGAAGGGCCGTGGGCGAGCCCGAGCTTCGCGGCGAGCGGCGCCGCGTCGTCCGCAATGCCGGTGTTCTCGAACGCCACCTCCTCGCCACGCAGGTACGCCTGCAGGTTGACGAGATAGTTCTCGAACCATCCGAGGCGGGCGGGCGCCCGGCCGAGGTGCGCCAGCGCGCTGTCGCCGCGGCCGATGCCCAGCACCATGCGGCCCCGCGACACGCGGTGGACCGAGAGGGCGGAGGAGGCCGTGACCGCCGGATGCCGCGTGACCGGGTTCGTCACCGAAGTCGCGACCCGCAGCTTCCGGGTCGTTGTGGCCGCGAGGGCGAGGCAAACGTACGGGTCGCCGGAGAGGTTCTGCGAGTCGACGACGTTCATGCCGTCCCAGCCCCGGTCCTCCGCCTCAAGGGCGAACTCGGCGCTCCTGGTCGGTGCGGCGACGGTGGCGGTCCAGAATTCCATGGCTCGTCCTCCTCCTTGGTCAGTCCTGCCGGTGCGCTGCACTGTAACGTCGCCCCGCCGCTCAAGTACGATCCGGCTCCAGCGCGGCGCGCCAGCGGGGGAGGATTTCTGCAAGATCAACGTCTTCGACGGCCCCGAACTCGCCACGCACGTGGACCCGGCGCCCGAGGAGAACCGGAAAGCCCTCAAGTACGTGTTCACTTACCAGCAGGGAGAGACGCCACCCGTGAACCACTCCGTGCGCCCGTCATCGGGCGCACGGATGGCACGCGGGCGTCTCGCCCGCATCCGGCGCATCGCCGCGGAGCGGTGCGCGAGCCGCCCTCCTACCGATTCCGCGGGAACCCCAGGTCCACCTGGCTGTCCGCCGGGTCCGGCCAGCGGGAGGTGACGACCTTCGCCTTGGTGTAGAAGTGGACGCCCTCGGGCCCGTACATGTGGGTGTCGCCGAACAGCGACTGCTTCCAGCCGCCGAAGGAGTGGTAGCCGACCGGCACCGGGATCGGCACGTTGACGCCGACCATGCCGGCGTCCGCGTCCTCCTGGAACTGGCGGGCGGCGCCGCCGTCCCGGGTGAAGATGGCGGTGCCGTTACCCCAGGGGTTCTGCTCGACGAGGTCCACCGCCTCGCGGTAGGTGTCGGTGCGGACCACGCTCAGCACCGGCCCGAAGATCTCGTCGCGGTAGACCGTCATGTCCGGTGTCACGTGGTCGAGCAGGGACACGCCCAGGAAGAAACCGTCGCCGTCGAACACGGTGTCGCGGCCGTCGACCACGACGGTCGCGCCCTCCTCGGCGCCGGCGCCGATGTAGCCCGCCACCCGATCGCGGTGTTCGCGAGTGATCAGCGGACCCATCTCCGACTCCGGATCGGTGCCGGGGCCGATCGAGAGCTTGGCCATCCGCTTCCGGATCGCCTCGACCAGGGGATCCGCCACGCCGCCGACGGCCACGACGACGGAGATCGCCATGCAGCGTTCGCCGGCTGAGCCGTAGGCGGCGGAGACGGCCGCATCGGCGGCCAGATCGATGTCGGCGTCGGGCAGTACCACCATGTGGTTCTTCGCGCCGCCGAGCGCCTGGACCCGTTTACCCGCCCCGGTGCCCGTCTCGTACACATAGCGCGCGATCGGCGTCGATCCGACGAAGCTGACTGCCGCGATATCCGGATGGGTCAGGAGACGGTCGACCGCCACCTTGTCGCCGTTGACCACGTTGAGTACACCGGGAGGGAAGCCGGCCCGGTCGAAGAGTTCCGCCAGGAAGAGGGGCGCCGACGGGTCCCGCTCCGAGGGCTTCAGCACGAAGGTGTTGCCGCAGGCCACGGCGTTCGGGAACATCCACAGCGGCACCATGGCGGGGAAGTTGAACGGCGTGATCCCGGCCACGACGCCCAGGGGTTCGCGCACCGAGTAGACGTCGACGCCGGTCGAGGCGTGCGAGTTGTAGCTCCCCTTGAGCAGGTCGGCCAGGCCGCAGGCGTACTCGATGTTCTCGATCCCGCGGGCCACTTCGCCCGCCGCGTCCGAGAGCACCTTGCCGTGCTGGCTCGTCAGCAGCCGGGCGATCTCGTCCGTGTTTGCCTCGACCAGGTTGCGGAAGGCGTACATCAGCTTCGTGCGCGCCGCCAGCGACGTGCGCCGCCAGCCGCTGAACGCGTCCGCCGCCGCGGCGACGGCGGCATCGACCTCGTCCGTGCTGGCCAGGCCGACCGCCGCGGTCTGCTTGCCCGTGGCCGGGTTGAAGACCGAGTGGGTTCTTCCGGACCGGGCCGGGTGGGTGGTTCCGTTGACGTGGTGCTGAATCGTTTGCATGTTGGAGTCTCCTGCCGTCCAGCCTAGCGCGAGTGCAGTCCCCAGTCTTGACCCTCGTGCCGGTCCTACGCTATGTTCCTACGCAACGTTCCCATGCGCTCGGTCAACGTCAGGCAGCTCAAGAACAATCCCTCTGAAGCTCTTCGCAGTGCGGCAGAGGCGCCCGTCCTCGTGCTCAAGGGCGATCACCCGGAGGCGCTGATTCTTCACCTCGACCTCGAGCAGCTTCCCGACAAGCCTGACGTTCTGCTGGCCCTCGCGGCGGCTCTGTTTCAGGGCGGGTCCATCTCTCTTGGCCGGGCGGCCCGCGTGGCCAGAGTGTCTGTGGCGGAGATGATCAGCCATCTGTCGCGTCTGGGCGCCGCCGTGGTCCAAGGAGACCGCGCCGACGCCAAGGCGGACCTCGAGACGCTCGAGGCATGGCTCGCCTCGTCCTGACCGACGCGAGCCCCCTGGTCGGACTGTCGCGGGTCGGCGGAGTCGTCTGGCTGAGGGAGCTGTTCGGGACGGTCGAGATGACCGCGGCGGTACGGGACGAGCTTGAGCGGGGAGGATTGGAAGCCCAGATCGCGGCGGCCTTGGATCAGGATTGGCTTCGGTCCAGAGCAGCCGCGGGGCCGCTTCCGGACTGTCCGCCACATCTGGACGAGGGCGAGTGGTCAACGATCGTCGCGGCGCGCGAGCATCGCGGTCCGGTTCTCGTGCTCCTGGACGAACGGCTCGGTCGAAGGGAAGCGCGGGCCGCAGGACTGGAGATCGCGGGCACTGCCGCCATCGTCGGGCTGGCCCGCCGGCGGGGGATCATCGAGTCCGCTCGCGACGTCTTCGAGCAGCTCCTTCGCTCCGACTTTCGGATCGCGCCGGACATCGTCCGCGCTGTTCTGGAAGAGACCGAGCTGCCTGCAGTCGCGAAGGACGGCTAGGAGCGTGCGCCGCAGAACATGGGGTACGCCGATTCTTCCTGCCGCGCACGCTGCTAGCTGCGCCAGAGCGCATCGCCTCCTACGGGGTCAGCGCAACGCCCCCGAGACCCGGCATCAGCACGGTCTCGATGTTGAGCTGCCCCGCGAGGCCCGCTTCGCGGTGAACGGCGGCTTTGCGCCACGGTTCCGACGTCGACATCGCCACCAGGGCGGCGCGCTTCGGGTAGCAGGCGATTGCGACCTCGTCCCAGAGTTCCTCGACCTTGCCGAGCGACAGCATCGTCACGTCGGCGGCGAAGACGACGTGGCCGCCGAAGTCCTGGATGATCTTGCTGACTGCCTGACCGTAGAGCTGGTAGGCCTCGCGCCCCGTCAGATCCGTTTCGCGGCCGTCGCTGTACTCGGCCTTGTCCTTGAACTTGAGCAGATTGACCATGTAGATCGGTCCGTCGGGCCCCGGCTCCTGCATCGCGGCGATCTGGTCGGGATCTCTCGGGTAGACGTGGTTCTCGAAACTCGGCATGGATGTGCTCCTGGGTGTGGCGGGAAGTTGGGGCGTCACTCGCCCGGCAGGCGACGCTACTCGTCGCAGTCGTCGTAGCGCCAATGCCACGGCTCCCAGTCGAAACCGCCGGCGTTGCCGAGCGGGTAGGTCTCCGTGAAGCAGAAGGCGGCCGCGTGGTGCTGCAGCCACTGGTACGCCGGCGTGTCCTTGAAGGTCGCGTCGCTGGGTACGACATCGACGGCGCGTCCCGTGATGTGCTCCGAGTAGCCGGGCGGCGCGGTCCAGCGCACGGCGTTGAGAAACGGCCTGCCCTCGGTCAGGAGGCCTTCCAGAACTCGCTTCTGGAAGTCGAAGCTCCGGAAACCCGAGTCCACCGTCAACGGGACTCCCTGTTCCCGAGCCGCAGAGGCCATGGCCACCAGCGCGTCCCGCGTATCCGGGGTGACGTAGATGCCGAGGTCTCCACTCAGGTCAGCCGGCACCGGGACCAGGCTCGATGGATCCGCGGCAGGCTCGATGCGGTTGCCGCGCCAGGGCGGCGGCACGTCGTGGAGGACGCCGTTCAGCTCCACCTGCTCCACCGCAGGCTCCTCCGGAGGACCCTGCGGTTGAGCTGCCGCGGGGAGCGCCTGGAGCAGAGCGCAGAGACCGACAGCCGCGAGCAGGGGGCACTCGGGACCCTTCGAGCGATGTGCTCGAACGCCTTGCTGCCTCGTCCGCATCTTGCTGGTCGTTCCTCTCTGAAACCACTGTAGCGCTGCCAAAGCCGGCGCCCGCCAGTGCTAGCATGCTTGCCCGGTCGCACGGACCGATCCAGGCTGCCAAGGAAGGACTCAAGCCATGCGCAAGCTCATCATCGCCTCCCTCGCCTCGCTCCTCCTGATCGCTCTGCCGGCCCTGGCCGAGACGGGCGACGGCATCAAGCGCCTGTCTGACGGCAAACCCGATCTGTCGGGGGTGTATGACGCCGGCACGGTCACACCGGTCGATCGTCCGGCGCAGTACGGCGAGAACCTGTACCTGACCGCCGAGGAAGCGAAAGCGCTCGAAGAGCAGAGGGAAGAGTTCTGGCGGTCCGTCGAAGAAGACAAGAAGGGTGGCGGCGCCGACCGCGGAGCGCCCAAGAAGGGGGGCGATGGCGACAACCGCTTCGGCGGCGGCGGTGTCGGCGGCTACAACGCGTTCTGGATCGACCCCGGCTCCGAGGCCGTCGTGGTGGACGGCAAGTTCCGTACTTCGATCATCTACGATCCGCCGAGCGGTCGGCGGCCGATGATGACGCCGGCGGGCATGCGCCGGATCGCGAGGAACTTCGCCTCGTTTATCCACAACAACGACGGCACCGCATCCTGGCTCGACCATGACGGCCCCGGGCCGTTCGACGGCCCCGAGACCCTGGCCCTGGCCGAGCGTTGCCTGCTCGGCTTCGTTGGCGGACCTCCGTTGCTGCCCAGCCTGTACAACAACTATCTCCGGATCGTCCAGACCGAGAACCACGTCGTCATCTTGGCCGAGATGGTGCACGACGCGCGGATCGTCCGCATCGACTCCGAGCACAGCCCCGAGGGCGTCAACTGGTGGCTCGGCGACGGCGTCGGCCACTGGGAGGGCGACACCCTCGTCGTGAACACGCGCAACTTCCGCAACGAAACCGGCCTCCCCGGAGGTAGCGAGAGCATGCACGTGGAGGAGCGCTTCACCAGGACCGAAGAGGGCGATCTGCTCTACCATTTTCGGGTCGAAGATCCGAACGCGTGGACGGGGCCTTGGGCTGGTGAGTACACCTGGAAGGCCAAGGACAGTCGCGTCTACGAGTACGCCTGTCACGAAGGCAACTACGCCATGGGCAACGTTCTGCGCGGCGCTCGCCTGCTCGAATCGGAGTACGACCAGCCGCAGAGTTCGGGCGGGAATTAGTCACTCCCACCGGAAGGCCAGCACCGCGAGGCCGAAGCAGAGGACTGCCCACACTCCCAGCCCCAGCAGCGGGCCGCCTTGCACGAAGAGCGTTTCGCCGCTGTTGACCATCGCTCGCATCGCATCGGCCAGGAAGGTCAGAGGCAGCCACTTCGCGAACGCGACAATCCAGTCCGGGATCGCCGAGTGCGGGATGAACACTCCCGACAGAAACATCATCGGCAGCGACACGATGTTTGCGAGCGGCGCCGCCGTGTTCTCCGTCTTCGCGATGCCCGATATCGCCAGACCCAAGGACGCGAACACGATCCCGCCGAGGAAGATCAAGGGAATCACCTCCAGCCAGAACAGCGCGTAGCCCGGGGACACCTCGACGCCGGACACGACGATGCCGACGAGCAGGAGCACGTAGGTCTGCATCACCAAGAGCAGGAGCCTCGTTGTGAGCGAGCCCACCAGGAAGTGCCTCGGGCTGATGGGCGTGGCGAACAGGCGCTTGAGCACGCCCTGGTTTCGCAACCGGACGAGAGTGAACACCACTCCGAACAGCGCGCTCTGCATGATGGACAGCGAAACGATGCCCGGCACGATGAACCCCTTGAAGCCCTGGCCGCGCCCCGCGACTTCGGTGGCTGAAATCGTCGCCCAGTTCTCGACCCGGTACTCCGCCGGCACGTCGGCGACTGTCTTGAACACGCCTTCGAGCACCTGCCCCAGGATGGCGCGGGCCGCCTCCGCCTCCTGGGCTTTCCTGCCGTCGAACGTGAGGTCGAGCACGGAAGTGGAACCGGGTTGGCCGAAGTCTTCCGGTATCACCATCAGCGCGGTGACGTCGCCGGCCAGGACTTCAGCTCGCAGGTACTCCGCATCGTCGGAGTCCGGGACGTTGAAGAGCGGTTCACCGTCGAACTCACCCTTCAGCACGGACACCAGCACGGCCGACGCCTCGTTCCTGGCGTTGTCGACGATGCCGACCGCCGGCGGGGCGAAGCTGCCGAAGTCGAACAGCCCGAAGACGACCATCATCACGGTCGGAAACGCCAGCGACCAGAAGAGCGCCGCGCGGTCGCGGAAGAACATCTTCAACTCCGCGACAACGAACGCGCCGTAGATCTTCAATCTAACAACCCCTCTTCGGCGAGGCGATGCCCGGTCAGATCGATGAAGACATCTTCCAGCGTCAACGCCCCGTCTCTGCGGACCGATTCTCCGCCGCGGCCCGCCAACTGCTCGATGAGCACCTGCGGCTTGTCGATGGCGACGATCGCGCCGTGATCGATCACCGCCACGCGGTCGCAGAGAACCTCCGCTTCCTCCATGTAGTGGGTGGTCAACATGATCGCCATGCCGTCGGAGCGCAGGCCGTCGATCAGTTTCCACATCTTGCGGCGTGCCTGAGGATCGAGCCCCGTCGTCGGCTCGTCCAGGAACATCGCCACCGGCTGGTTGACCATGGCGACCGCGATCGAGAAGCGCTGCTTCTGGCCTCCGGACAGGTGTTTGTACTGGGACTTGGCCCGGTCCGCCAGATCGACCTTGGCCAACATCTCATCAGGCTGCGCGCTCGAGCCGTAGAGCGTCGCGAAGAGCTGGACCGTCTCGCTTAAAGTCAGATTGTCGAAGAACGCGTTCTGCTGGAGCTGGACCCCGATCATTCCCTTGACACGTCGCCGGTTCTTCGTCACATCGATGCCATTGATGAACGCTTCACCGCTGTCGAGAACCCGTAGTCCTTCCAGAATCTCGACCGTGGTCGTCTTGCCGGCGCCGTTGGGGCCCAGCATGCCGAAGATCTCGCCGCGATAGACCTCGAACGAGATCCCGTCCACAGCCACGAGATCCTTGTAGCTCTTTCGCAGCTCCCGCACGTCGATCACGACGTCGTTGGATATCGCCGCGCCCGACGGAGGAGTGGGGACTTGAGTCGTACCTGTCACTTGTGGCCTTGAGATCCAGCCCTGGGAGCGCGGGCATCTTGCCCGCATCCGGCGCGTAGCGCCGGTCTGCAAATCGGGATTCGTCCTCAGTCGTCGAGGCTCGCCCAGACGTACTGGATCCAGACCGGCTCCGGCGACAGCGGACCATTGCCATACGGCTCGTACTTCTCCGGCAGACCGGCCTCCTGGACCTCTTCGAGCGACTTGCCGGCGCTCTTCTGGCCTTCGATGTGCGCGATCGTCTCCGTGACGTAGTCGTGGTACCGCTGCAGATCGGCCTTGGTCGCCAGCGGCCCGTGGCCGGGGATGATCTGCGTTTCGTCGTCGACGATCTCGAGCAGTTGGGCCATGTTGTCGCGCAGGCCGAGCGCGCTGCCGCCGACGTCCCGATCGATGTACGGGTAGCCCCCGAGGTTCGGGAACTGGTCGCCGGCGTGGACCACGTTGGAGTCGCGGAAGTAGATCGCCACGTCGCCGTCGGTGTGAGCGGGGTTGCCGAAGTAGATGACGTCGATCGCTTCGCCGTTCCAGTGCAGGGTGACGCTCTCGTTGAACGTCACGATCGGCAGCGCCTCCGCCGGGAACGGCGTGGCCGAGAAGTTGGCCCCGGCGTGCCGGTTCTCGAGCAGGCGCTTGCGCACGTTCGCGTGCGCCACGATCGCGGAGTCCGCCCCGAAGGCCGCGTTGCCGCCGGCGTGATCGAAGTGGTAGTGGCTGTTGACCACGAAGTCGATCCTGCCCTTCTGGATCTCCTCGACCGCCGCCTTGACCTTCGGCGCCACCGGGATCATCGCGTCGTCGACGATCAGGATGCCGTCCTCGCCCGCGGAGACCGCGAGGTTGCCCGCCAGCCCCGGCTCGGGCAGGAGCAGGTAGACGGTGTCGCTCAACTGGGTCTGGTGCCAGACGATGTCTCGGCCTGCCTGTTCGGCCCACGCGTCGATGTTGAGCTGAGCGGAGGCCGGGATGGCGGCCGCGAGCCCCAGGGCCGCGATCGCGAGATACGGCCCGAGTCGATGAATGCGGTTCTTGGGGGTCTTCTCGGTCATCCTTCCTCTCCCATTGGCCTGTGACGGCGGATCGCGCTCAGCGTTGTTTGTGACGGCCAACCCTACTCCCATCGCCCGCAGTCATGGCGTGGCTGGTGCAGTAGAGGGCAGCATCGGCGCGACGGCCTATCTCTGGGTGCGCGGGCCTTCTGGCCCGCGTCCGGACCTGGGAACGCGGGCGTCTCGCCCGCATCCGCCGTAGGCGGCTTCTGCCCGGCATCGCCGCGTCAACGCCGCGAACCCGGCTGCAGCCCCCGGCTCTCCTCAGTAGACACCAACTCCACCGCCCCCTTCGCCCCCTCGATCACGACCCTCATCTCCGGCTCCCCCTCCGACACCTCCACGTCCAGCCCGAGTCCGGCGAGCACCGCCCCCAGTTCCTCGGCATCCGGCGTTGAGATACCGAACGAGACGAGCCTTCCGCCCACCGGCGTCGTCGCCGCTGGGTGGGGGCAGTCCCGCCAGTCGATGAAGAAGGGCATCCCGTAGCCGCCGTCCTGCGGAAACAGCAGATCCCAGATCAGCAGGCCGCCGGCGGCCGTGCGCCGCCTTGTCTCCGCGGGGCCGACCGACGAGATCCCGGCCTCTTCGAGCAGGCCCTTTGTGGCCGCGAGATCGCCCTCGGCCGCCCAGGTAACGAGCCCCCCGGTGCGCAGCTTCAACATGCGCTCCACCATCTGGTTCTCGACCTGCTGCGCGGGATCCGGTGCGATGATCTCAAGGTACGAGTCGCCCAGACCCAGCAGCGCGTTCCGGGTGCTCAAGCCAACGTGGGAACCGCCGAAGGCCGGCGCCACGCCGAACAGGTCTTCCGCCCAGGCCACGCCCTCGTCGAGCGAGGCGACCGCGTACATGAAGTGATCGATCTTCATCACGGCTAACATACCCGCATCCCGAACCAGTTGAGGAGCCTGCAATGAAACAGTCCGTCCTGATCGCCGCCGCCTTCGTCGTGGCGCTGGCCCCGGCCGCGCTGGCCGCCGACAACGCCCCCGTCCTCGGCAAGTGGACGTCGATGACCGAAACGCCCCAGGGCACCTTCGAGGTCGTGTTCGAGTTCACGGAGGTCGAGGGAGAACTCCAGGGAACCTGGAGCAACCCGCGCAACTCGGGCGACCTCATGGACGTGTCCTGGGACGGCGAGATGCTGAAGTTCGGACGCGAGGTGGGCAGGGGCGGCCAGACCTTCAACCTCAACTACGAGGCGTCAATCGACGGCGACACGATGACCGGCAAGATGGTCACCCCACGCGGCGAGCGCGAGTTCACGGCCAATCGCAGCAGCTAGGAGCCTGGGAACCCGGGCGTCTCGCCCGCATCCGGCGCGCAGCGCCCCTGGGAACGCGGGCGTCTCGCCCGCATCCGGCGCGTAGCGCCGGCGCAGGTCACTCCAGGTGCTTCTTGAAGAACGCGCCGACCTCCGCGAAGACATCCTTCGACTCCGGAGACTCCGTCAGGATCAGGTAGTCGGCGTGCGCTACGCCCTCGTAGACGTGGAGATCGGCGACCACGCCGGCGGCGCGCAGCTTGCGATGGGTGCGCGCGGTGTCGCTCAGGAACAGGTCCCGGGTGCCGGTGATGAGGTACGTCGGCGGGAATCCCGCGAAGTCACCGTACACAGGGGAGATGAGCGGATCCTTGAGATCGTGGCCGTCTGCGTATAGCCGCGCGGCCGCCAGCAGAAGCCCGTCGTAGGTCACCAGGACGCGGTCCAGCCCTTCGTTCGTGAACAGGGTGTCCCCCGTCTTGGTCAGGTCTGCCCAAGGTGTTCCCGCGTAGATGGCGCCAGGCGTCTCGAGGCCCAGTGCCCGGAAACGATGAACGGACGCCAGCGACAAACCGCCACCCGTTGAGGTGCCGCCGATGGCAATCGACTTCGCCGATCGGCTCTCAAGGAGATGCCGGTAGACCTTGACGACATCGTCGACCGCGGCCGGAAAGGGGTGCTTCGGCGGCATGCGGTAGTCGACGGAGAGGGCCGGGATGCCGGCTCGAGCCGCCACCAAGGCGGCCTCGGAGGCCGCGGCGTCGCCGCCGCCGAGGACATGAGCGCCGCCGTGGACGTGCAGGAAGAGGTGATCCGTGTGCGCCGGATCGAGCTTGTTCGGCGTCACGCGGTAGACCGGCACGCCCTCGATCTCGTCCTTCTCGATCGACAGCCCGAAGCCGCTGGCCATCTGCTCGAGATCGGCGTTGCTGGACCCCTGCTGCAGTGCCAGCCACTGTTCCTCGTTCTGAGGGACCTGCTGCTGCGATGTCGCCACGTTAGGGGCGGGTATGGCGGCGAGCGCCGCCCGGAGTTCCTCGCTGGCGCCCGCCGGCGCGGGCACGACGCGCTCGTCGACGGTCCAAGCGCTCGTCGCGCCCGGCTCCTGAGCCGCCGCCTGCGGCGGGCCGGCGAGCACGGATGCCGCGGCCAGGGCCAGTGCAAGCACGAGCGGAACGGCCGTGAGGGTTCGAGAGTTCGATCTCTTCATGTTCAGTCTCCTGATGGCGAATCTGATGCGGTCTGCCGCGGACGATACCCTCTGCCCCTGGGAACGCGGGCGTCCCGCCCGCATCCGGCCGGAAGCGCCGACTTCGTTGCGCCAGCCCGGAGACCACAACCTGAAACTCGTCCTGCTCTCCGCCACCTCTCTCGCCTTGGCCGTCGCGGTCCCTGCGGCCGCCCAGTGGACTCCGCCGCCCCTCTACGGGCCCGTCCAGCCGGCACGCACCTGCGAGAGCCTGGCCGGCACCCAACTCGCCGACGTCGACGCCACCGTCGAGTCGGCGACCGTGGAGTCCGCAGGTGACGTCGGACCTTCCTACTGCCGGGTAACGGTCGCCGCCGGGCACTCGCCGGCCACCGACCGAATCACGATCTGGGTCGCCCTTCCCCTCGAAGGCTGGAACGGCCGCTTCCTCGGCACCGGCGGTGGCGGTTTCTCAGGCGGCAGTCCGGGCCCCCTCCCGGGCGCCGTCCGGGAGGGCTTCGCCGCAGCCGCCACCGACACCGGTCACGCCGGCGCGAGCGGCAGCTTCGCGCTCGGCGCCAACGGCAGCCTGGAGTGGATGCTGATCCGCGACAACGCCTACCTCGGCGTCCACGCGATGACCCGGGTGGGCAAGGAGCTGACCGCGGCCTTCTACGACCGGGCGCCCACGTACTCCTACTTCCGGGGCTGCTCGACCGGCGGCCGCCAGGGGCTGATGGAGATCCAGCGCTACCCCGATGATTACGATGGCGTGCTTTCCGGCGCGCCGGCGATCAACTGGGAACGGCTGCACCTCGCGCAGATGTGGGGCCAACTCGTCATGCTTGAGAGTGGCCACTTCGTGCAGCCGTGCCGGTTCCGGCTCGCCCAGGAGAAGGCCGTCGAAGCCTGCGACCTCCAGGACGGCGTCGCCGACGGCGTGATCCCCGAGCCGCGGCAGTGCCCGTTCGATCCCGCGGAACTGCTGGGCGCCGAGACCGCAGGCTGCGGGAAGATCACCGAGGCGGATGTCGCCGTCATCCGCGCGATCTGGGAGGGTCCCCGCAGACGGGACGGCGCCCTTCTCTGGTACGGCCTGGCGCGCGGGTCCAACTTCCTCCCGCTCAGCGGCACCGCCGGCGATCCCCTCATGGGCCGACCGCTGCGCATCACACTCGACTGGTTTCGCTACTTCCTCGCCCGCGACCCGGAGTTCGACTGGACCGGCCTGACCCACGCCTCGTACGAGCACTTCTGGGACCAGTCCGTCGAGGAGTTCGGGCGCGTGTTCGGCACCGACCGCACCGACCTCTCGGGCTTTCGTGACCGCGGCGGCAAGGCGATCGTCTGGCACGGCTGGAACGATCCGCTGATCTACGCCCAGGGCACGATCGACTGGTTCGAAGGCGTCGAGAACCGCATGGGCGACACCGGCGACTTCCTGCGCCTGTTCCTGCCTTCCGGCGTCGAGCACTGCCGACACATTCCGGGCCTGTCGCCCGACAACCCGTTCGCGGCCGTCGTCCGCTGGGTCGAGGAAGGCATCGCGCCCGAGACGCTGTACGGCGTGCGCCGGGATGGGGATGGGATGACCGCCGCGTCGAGGCCCATCTGCCGCTATCCGTTGGCCGCGGTCTACTCGGGTAGCGGCAGTCCCGAGGAGGCGGCGAGCTTTGAGTGCCGGGAACAGGTTCTGGATCGGTGAGCGCTAGCGCTAGCGGAGAGGGCTCCCCGTCAGCGGCGGATCGCTTCGACTTCAGCGGCCGGACAGCCGTAGTGACCGGCGCGGGAGCGCGAGGAGACGGCATCGGGAACGGTCGTGCCGCGGCGCTTCTTCTCGCTCGCGCCGGAGCCGATGTCGTAGTCGTGGACCGGAACGAGGAAGCGGGGCGGGGCACCGTGGAGATGATCGAACAGGAAGGCGGCTCCGCAGCCCTCTTCGTCGGCGACGTGACGCGCGAGCAGGACTGCGCCGACCTCGCGACCTTCACCCTGGAATGCTTCGGACCGCCCGGCGTGCTGATCAACAACGTCGGCATCGGCGCCGTCGGCAGCGTGGTCGAGACAAAGCCTGAACTCTGGGAACGCGTGATGAAGGTCAATGTCAAGTCGATGTACCTCGTGTCCCGCGCCCTGATCCCGGCGATGGCGGAGGCCGGCGGCGGGGCGGTCGTGAACATCAGCTCCATCTCGGCGATCCGGCCGAAGGGCCTCACGGCCGAGCATGCGCGGTACATCACCGGCCAGGCGCTGGTCGTCGACGGCGGCGTGTCCCTGCTGTCTCCCGCCCGCTGAACCGCGCTGACGACCCTGATCTGCAAGAGAGGTTGCCCATGGCTCGACTTCCCTACCTGAACGCCGACGATCTCGCTCCACCGGACCGCGACCTGCTCAACCCGCCGATCAACCTGGCGCGGATCCTCGCCTACAGTCCCTCGGGTACGCGTGCGTTCCGCCAGCTCGGCGCGTGGATCCGTTTCAAGGCCCGCTTCGATCCGCGCTTGCGGGAGATGGCGATCCTCCGCGTCGGCGTTGTGACGCGGACCGACTACGAGTACAGCCACCACATCCAGCTCGGCCGCCACTTCGGCCTCTCGGACGACGACATCCGGGCCGTGGTCGTGGGGCCGGATGCCGAGGCGCTCACCGAGTTGGAGCGGCTGGTCCTGACCGCCACTGACGAGGCGACGACCGGTCCCGGCATCAGCGCCGAGACTTTCGAGGCGCTACGGCGTCACCTGGACGAGGAACTCCTGGTCGAGCTCACGATCATCGTCGCGTTCTACAACGGCGTCGTTCGTGTGCTCAACACGCTGGAGATCGACGTCGAGCCCGACTACCTGCGCTACCTTGAGGAGTTTCCGCTTCCGGAGACGACGCCCTAGGGGTCCGGCACAGCCAACCCCGTCTGGCTCATCAGGAACGTCGCCTCGGCCGCGACGGCCTCGATCCTCTGCGACAGCGGCAATCCCCGACTCGCCGCGTGGCCGGCGTACGGGTGGTAGCGCAGGATCACCGGCAGCCCCGACGAGGTCGATGCCTGCAGGCGGGCCGCCATCTTGCGCGCCTGGAGGGGCGGCACCCGGGTGTCGCGGTCGCCCTGGGTCAGCATGACGGCCGGGTAGGCGACGCCGTCCCGGACCGCCTGGTAAGGCGAGAAGCCGCGTAGAGACTCGAACTGCTCGGGAATCTCGCCGTCGCCGTACTCGAGCAGGGCGGGCATGTTGTTTGCCTCGGTGAAGGTGTAGAAGCGGATCAGGTCCAGCTCGGGGAAGCCGCAGAGCACGGCGCGGTAGAGGTCGGGGCGCTGGGTCAGGGAGGCGCCCACGAGCAGGCCGCCGTTGCTGGCGCCGTGGATCGCCAGGCGCTCCGGGTCGCTGTAGCCCTCCGCGATCAGCCATTCGCCGGCGGAGATGAAGTCGTCGAAGACGGTCTGCTTGTTGTGGAGCATGCCGCCCCGGTGCCACTCCTCGCCGTACTCGCTGCCGCCTCGCAGCGTGGCGACTGCGTAGACACCGCCCGCCTCGACCCACAGAGCCGCCAGCGGATTGAACCGAGGGGTCAGGGAGACGTTGAACCCGCCGTAGCCGTTGAGCAGGGCGGGTGTCGTGCCGTCGGGTTCGAAGTCCTCGCGATGGACGAGGTACATCGGCGCGGAGGTGCCGTCCTTCGAGGTGTAGCGCACTTGCTGGACGGTGTAGCCGTCGGCGGCGAAGGGCGCTCGGGGCTCGCGGAAGAGTTCACGCGTGCCCGTCTTGAGGTCGAGGAGCCAGGTCACGGACGGCTGGAGGAACGAGACGAGCGACAGGAGGGCCTTTCCTTCCCCGGCCCCGCGAATTGTCGCCGCATGGTGCTCGGGCACCTCGATCTCGCCGGCCGGCGTGCCGTCGAATTCGAAGACCCTGATGCGGCTCGCCACATGGTGCAGGTAGGTCAGGTAGAGCTTGCCGTCGATCACGGCGACGCCTTGCAGCACGTCGTCGGCCTCGGGCACGACCTCGCGCCAGTTCCATCCGAGCGCCCGATGACGGGCGCTCGGACTGGTTCGCGTGTGGCGCGACAACGCGCCACCCGGGTTGGCGACCTCGGGCCGCTCCAGATCGATCTCCAACAGCCGGTTCATCGGTGCATCCAGGTTGGTGCGCACGAACAGCCTGCCGCCGGCGCTGTGGGTGTTGAAGCGGGCCGCCGTATCGGTGACGAGCGGCGTCGCCTGCCAGGTTCCGACCTTCACGAGATGGAGCTCACTCCGGGCCCATCCGTGTTGAACGCCAACGAGCAGCTTCGTGTCGTCGAGCTGCTCTGCGCGCACGAAGCTTCGCGGACCGATGCCTTGGCCGAACACGAGGGCATCGTCCTGCCGGTCGGCGCCCAACTTGTGGAAACTGACGCGCGCGCCCTCCGTGCGGTCGCGGATCGTGTAGTAGATGCCGCTGCCGTCCTTGGCGAAGAACGCCTGGTCGTTCAGCGCCCGCGGCAGCTCGAAGTCCAGGTCGACGTTCTCTTCGAGATCCCGCAGGCGGACGGTCGTCTCGTCTTCGCCGCCGACCCGTACGCTGTAGAGCAGCATTCCCCCGTCCGGTGAAACCGACACGATGTCGAGGATGTGCGTGTAGTCGGCGCTCAGGTCGGCCGCGTCGATCAGCACTTCGTACTCGCCCGCCGGATCGATCGGTGCGGGCCCGTCCTCGGGCGCATTCTCCGGGGCTGCGCGGCGCACGATCGAGGCCAGCTCTTCGCCGGGTCGACGCAGGGTGAAGATCTCGAAGTCGCCCGCCTTGTTCGGCGCGCCGACAGCCGGCGTGTCCATGAGCTCTCGCAGCCGCCCCCGCGCCCAGTCGCGCTCCGGGGGCTGGCCCAGGATCTGCTCGGCGTACTCGTTCTGCCGGTCGATGAAGGCGCGGGTCGCCGGCTGTCCTGCTCCTCCAGCCACCGGTAGGGATCCTCGAACTCGACTCCGTGGATCGTTTCAGCGAAGGGAAGCCGTTCCGTCTCCGGCGGCGGCGGGTACGCCCCGCCACAGGCCGCGAGGGCCGCTAGGAGCAGGGCGGTCAGGATCGGAGGCAGAGGCTGTGGCACAGGCGAGCGGCAAGCGTATCGCCGTTCTTGACCGGCGGTTTCGTTGACCAACCGCGGCGCGTCTGTCACAGTGCCTCCCGTGAGCGCCCCGCGCAAGCGCCTGGTCACAGTAGCCATCCTGTTGGGATGGCTGGCGCCAAGCGCCTTTGCGCTGGGAGTGGGACTGCACCTGACGGTAGAGCATCACGGTCCCCACGGCGCTTCGCACGAGCATGAACTCGCCGACCTGGCGAGGGCGGCGACCCACGGCCATCACCACGATCTTGAGGCGATGCCGGACCACGACCACGATGCGCGGTTCGATGGCCAGGCACGGATACCGGGCCTCGGCCCCGCCTTCGCTGCGGTGCTCCCCGCGTCAGCCTCGCCGCCGGCGACCCTCGCCGAGGGATCGCGCTTCGACGGTTCGTCCCGACGTGGACCGCCGACCCCGCTCTTCGTGAGCCACTGCTCCCTGCTGCTCTGATCCACGGCTCGTGGCCGGGCTCATCTCGAGCCCGAAACCTCGACGTGGAAAGGAGTCAGCATGCATCGTTTCCGTCTGATCAGTCTCTTGGCGTGGCTCATCGCCGCTGCCGGCGGGGCCCAGGAGCCGCGGGTTCTCACCGAGGCCGAGTACCTCTCGGCACTCGACGAGAAGCACCCGGCCGTGCGCGAAGGCGCCCAGGCCCTGGCGCGCGCGGAGGCCCGCGTGACCGCGGCCAGGACGTTCGCAAACCCCGTGCTGGAAGGCATTCGGGAGGATCCGGCGGGGCCGATCGGGCAGACCGACATCCTGGTTTCCTGGCAGATCCCGGGGGCTGAGCGGGGGCCGGAGATCGAGGCTCGCGAATCGGAGGTACAGGCCGTTCGGACGCGTTTGGCGCACGAGTTCCGGACCTACCGGCTGGCGATGAGGGAGGCCTACGCCGGCTGGGCGGTGGCCAATGCCCGCCGCCAGCGATTGGCGGCTCGGGCGGAGCGGGTCGAATCGTTGGCGCGGCGAGAGGCCGCGCGTGCCGAACGGGGAGAAGCTTCGGGATTGGAAGCGAATCGCCTCCGGCTGGCTGCCGCCACACTCAGGTCCCGTGTTGTTCTGGCGGAAGTGGCGAGCGAAGGGGCGCGAGCCGAGGCAGCCGCTTGGCGCCCCGATCTTCCAGTGGCCGCGTACCCGGTTCTGCCGGACCCGCCTGACGCCCCGTCGCTCGATGGGGTCGATACCGGGGTGCGCGCCGCCGAAGCGGACCTTGCCGCCGCGGAAGTCGCTCGGGAAGCGACGCGCCGCTACATGGCCTCTCCCGAGGTCACCGTGGGCTGGCGGCGGCAGGATCTCACACCGGGCGCCGTCGACGGGCCCATCTTTGGATTCGCCTGGTCCCTGCCGTTCTTCGATCGCCGGCAGGCGTCCCGCGAGACCGCGAATGCCGGCCTGGAGGCCGCGCGGGCGCGGCTCGAACTCATCGAGCGTGAGGTGACCGTCTCCCGCGGCGCTGCGAGCAACAACTTCGCACGCCTTTCCGCGGCTCTCGCGGAGGCTCTACGGGAGTTGGACGGCAGCGACCGGATGCTGGACGGGGCCGAGGCGGCCTTTCGCCAGGGAGAGACCGGTGTGACCGATCTGCTCGAGACGCACCGCTCGGTGACCGAAGCGGAACTGGCGGTGCTCGATCTGCACGAGGCGGCGCTCGCCGCCCACCGCGAACTGGAACGCGTCGCGGGGTCTGCGGGTATCACGGCCGGGCTTGTGCCGGCCGCGCCGGAAAGGCGAGAGCCGCAGCCATGACCTGGAGTGGAACGATGATGACGAAGATGTGCGAGCAGGCCCGGAGCCGAACTGCTCCGGATGCGGGCAGGATGCCCGCGTTCCCAGGATCGGAGCGCCGTGTGCCTGGCCCGTGCTGCGCCCGCTCGCGGCCGAGCTGGGTCGGCGCGCTCCCCACGCTCTTCCTGCTTGCCTGCACTACCCCTCCGCCCGCCGAGCCGCCGCCCGCCGACGGCGAAACCTGGTCCGTCACGGCCTGGGGCGAACGCTTCGAGGTCTTCCCGGAGGTCGACGCTCTGGTGGCGGGTCAGGCGGCCGAGGCTCACACCCATGTCACCCGTCTCGCCGACTTCACGCCGGTGGTAGACGGCCGGGTGGAGATCGTGCTCGTGGACGCTTCCGGCGAGCAGGTCTTCGGCGCGGACGAGGTGCTCCGGCCCGGGATCTTCGACATCAAGGTGACGCCGCGGAAGGCCGGCGACGCCGATGTGCTGTTCCGCATCCACGATGCGGAAGGTACCGAGGAGATCCGGGGCGGTCGCGTTCGGGTCGGGACGGCTGACGACCCGGGTGGCCTCCTGGACGCGTCCTCGCCCCCGGCCGGGTCCGACGGGGGCGAGCCCATCTCCTTCCTCAAGGAGCAGCAGTGGCAGAGTTCCTTCGCGACCGCCTGGGTCGAGGAGGGTCGGTTGGCCGAGAGCGTGGCCGGTCTGGCGACCTTCCGTCCGCCGGCGGGTGGCGAGAGCACGGTGACCGCGCAGGTGGACGGCGTCGTGCAGCCGCCGCGCGCATCAAGCGCCTGGCCGTTCGTCGGACGCCGCGTGGAGCGGGACTCTCCCCTCTTCCGGGTGGTTCCCCTGGTCGCGGCCGAGAGGAGTCTGGCGACGCTCGAAGCGGAACTCGAGACGCTGGCGACCGAGCTGGAGAGCGCGTTGGCACGAAGGTCGCGGCTGGAGGAACTCCTGGCTCTCGAAGCGACGAGTGGGCGCGAGGTGGAGGAGGCTCGGGTTCGGGTCCTGACCCTTGAGGCCCGACACCGGGCGGCGGAGCGAGACCTCGAATCGGCCCGTTCCTCGCGCGAGGGTGGAGCGGACGGCGCCGGCATCTCCCTGAGGGCTCCGTTCTCCGGCAGGATCGCCGCGGTCAACACGACACCCGGCGCGACGGTCGCCGCCGGCGACTCCCTTGCCCGTCTGGTCCGAACCGACCTGGTGTGGATCGAGGTTGCGTTGCCGCCGCAGGGAGCGCGCCGGCTCGCGGCCTCGGGTGTGCGGGGCCTCGTGCTCGAGGATCCGGAGAGCGAGCCGGTGAGAGTCGAGGAGGGGCTCTCCCTCGTCTCGGTCGCGCCGGAAGTCTCGCCGCGGACAGGCACCGTCACGGTCTTGCTGCAGGTCCCTGGCCCTGCCGGCGCCGGCTTCGCACTGGGATCGACTGTCGCGGCGCAGATTCTCCTCGCCGACGAGGAGACCGGCATCGTCGTTCCGGAGTCGGCCCTGGTCGACGACGGCGGTGTGCCCGTCGTGTTCCTGCAACTCTCCGGGGAGAGCTTCGGGCGCCAGAGGGTGACCGTCTTCGAGCGGCAGGGCGACCGGGCGCGCGTCGAGCGCCTGGTGCCCGGCCAGCGCCTGGTGACTCGCGGCGGCGACGCCATTCGCCGCTCGTCCCTGATGGCGAGCGGCGAGGCCGAGGGTCACGTCCACTAAGGGCTTAGCGAATGGGACCCCTCGAAAGACTGCTTCGGTTCTCCCTCCGCTACCGGTGGCTGGTGGTCACCGGGGCCGCGCTCCTCACCCTGGCCGGAGCTTTCTTTATCGCGACCCTGCCGGTGGACATCTTCCCGGACCTCTCCGCGCCGACGGTGACCGTGATCACCGAAGCTCCCGGCATGGCGGCCGAAGAGGTCGAACTCCTGGTGACCTTCCCGGTCGAGTCGGCGGTCAATGGCTCGCCGGGAGTGCGCCGGCTGCGCTCGGTCTCCGCCGACGGGCTCTCGGTGGCGTGGGTCGAGTTCGACTGGGGAACCGACATCTACCGTGCCCGCCAGGTCGTCAGCGAGCGCCTGCAGCGAGTCGACCTCCCGGCCCAGGCCGAGCAGCCGGAACTCGGTCCGATCTCGTCGATCATGGGTGAGATCACGTTCATCGCAATGACGGCGGCGCCGGCCGCGGACGGCGGCGTCAGTGCCATGGAACTGCGCCGTGTGGCCGAGACGGTTGTCCGGCGCACGCTCCTCTCGATCCCCGGCGTGTCCCAGGTGGTGCCCATCGGCGGCGAGCGGCGTCAGCTCCAGGTCACGGTCCGGCCGGCGGCTCTCGCCCAGAATGGCTTGCCCCTCACCGACGTCATCGAGGCGGTGGCCGCCGCGAGCCGCAGTCTGGCGGCGGGCTTCCACGTCGAGGGCGGGCAGGAGCACATCGTTCGCGGGCTCACCCGGGCGCGCGGCCCCGAGGACGTGGCCGCCGCCGTGGTGCGAGTCGCGGGCGGCGTCCCTCTGCGGGTCGGCGACATCGCGACCGTCGAATGGGGCGCCGAGCCAGCTCGCGGCACGGCGTCGTACCGCAACCGGCCAGCGGTCATCCTGTCGGTTCAGAAACAGCCGGAGGCCAACACGCTCGAGCTGACCAGGGCGATCGACGCGGCTCTTTCCAGGCTGCAGCAGACTTTGCCTTCGGGGGTGGTTCTCGAGAGCGAGAACTTCCGCCAGGCCGACTTCATCGAGGTGGCGATCGGGAACGTCTCCGAAGCGCTTCGCTGGGGCGCGATCCTGGTCATCGTGATCCTGGCGTTGTTCCTCGGCAGCGTCCGGACGACCCTGATCTCTGCGCTCGCCATTCCCCTGTCGCTGGTCACCGGGATTCTGGTGATCGCGGCCCTTGGCCTCCAGATCGACACGATGACGCTCGGCGGCCTTTCGATCGCGGTCGGTCTCCTGGTCGACGACGCGATCATCGCGATCGAGAACATCTTCCGCCGGCTGAAGGAGGAGCGGCGTCTGCCGAGGGGCGATCGCCGGCCGGCGGCTGAGGTCGTCGCCGCGGCGACGAAGGAAGTGCTGAGCCCGATCCTCATCGCCACCCTGGTCGTCGTCCTGGTCTTCGTGCCGATCTTCTTCCTGCCCGGTCTGGAGGGTCGGCTGCTCCGTCCGCTCGGCCTCGCCTTCATTGCGGCGCTCTCGGCCTCGCTCGTGGTGGCGCTGACCGTCACGCCGGTGCTGGCGCTCCTGCTGCTGGGGCGGGCGAAGGCGCTTCGTGTCCGGGAGCCCTGGCTCCTGCGCGCGTTCCGAGCGGGGTACATCCCGACTCTCAACTGGTGCCTCGGGCATCGCCGGCCGGTCTTGTTGCTGGTGGTCCTGGCGGTGGCGCCCGTGGCCGCGCTCGTACCCGGTCTGGGCCGCAGCTTCCTGCCCCCGTTCAACGAGGGATCGCTGACTGTTGCGGTCGTCAGCCCGCCGGGAATCCCTCTCGCCGAGAGCGACCGGCTGGGGAGCCAGGTCGAGGAGGCGCTCCTCGCCTTCCCCGAGGTGGTGTCGACCAGCCGCCGGACCGGTCGCGCCGAGAAGGACGAGCACGTGCAGGGGGTCAACGCCTCCGAGATTGAAGTGGTGTTGGCCCCGCTCGAAGGCGGGCGCTCAAAGGACGAACTGGTCGCCGAGATGCGCCGGGCCGTGGCAACGATCCCGGGGACGACCGTCTCGTTCGGGCAGCCGATCAGCCACCGGCTCGACCACATGATGTCGGGGTCGCGGACCAATCTCGCGGTCAAGGTGTTCGGGCCCGACCTGGCCGTGTTGCGGACGCTCGCTTCCCGGGTCGAGCAGGTTCTGGGCACGGTGCCCGGCATCGTCGACCTGTCGAACCAGGAGCAGGCGGCGATCCCCCAACTGGTGATCGACTTCGATCGCACGGCCATGGCACGGCACGGGCTTGCGCTGGCGGACCTCGGGGAGGGAGTGGAAGCACTCTTCCAGGGTGTAGTGGTTGGCGAGATCGTAGAGGAGGGTCTCGCGTCCGATGTCGCCGTGCGTCTGCTGCCGAGCCTCCGGTCCTCGCCCGAGAAGATCGCGGCCCTTCCGATCTCGACGCCGGCCGGGGACCTGGTTCGGCTGGGCGCCGTGGCGGAGGTCCGGCACGCTCTCGGACCGTCGCTCATCCGGCGGGAGAACGCGCAGCGGGTGGCGATGATCACCGCCAACGCGACGGGCGCCGATCTGGTGGGCGTCGTGGAGCGGGCGCAGGCCGCCGTCGACGCCGGGGTCGACCTGCCGTCCGGCTACTTCGTGACCTTCGGTGGGCAGTTCGAGGAGGCCGGCCGCCGCATCTCCACCGTTGCCCTGCTGGTCGTCCTCATCCTGGTCGCCATGTACGGGCTCCTCTACATCGAGTTCGGCAGCCACCGCGAGACGCTGATCATGCTCGTCAATGTCCCGCTGGCTCTTGTCGGCGGGGTCGTCGCGGTGGTTCTGGGCGGCGGCGTCCTGTCGCTTGCCACCGTGATCGGCTTCGTCACGCTGTTCGGGATCGCGACGCGCAACGGCGTGCTGCTGGTCAGCAACTACCGGCGGCTGCTCGACGAGGGGCTGCCGCTGGACGAAGCCGTGCGGCGCGGCTCGGGGGAGCGGATGGCGCCCGTCCTGATGACCGCCCTGACCGCGGGACTCGCGCTGGTGCCGCTGGTGCTGGCTGCGGGCGCCCCGGGCAACGAGATCCTGAGTCCAATGGCGCAGGTGATACTCGGTGGGCTGTTGACGTCGACGTTCCTGAACCTCGTGGTGGTGCCGGTGCTGTATCTTGGGTCGCGTCGTAGTTCTTAGAACCGGCGACATCCTCGCGCGAAGCCATGGAGACGGCCATTGTTGGCGGCGACCCTGAAGAATGCGGGCGGCCGAACTCCGCCTCCGGTCTCGAGCCTTAACCGACGCCTTCAGACTTGCGGTAGTTCTCGAGCTGCACAGTCGAGAATCCCCAAGTGTCGGCACAACGACTTCACGAATCGGACCTGGATCTCACCTCGCCCGGAGCGCTGCCTGCTGTGTTGGCCCTTGGGCAAGTACGCGGTCCGGCCTCCGTAGTTGATGATCCAGTTGTGTGTGCCGGGAACCCTGTCGTGCCCCGGAGCACACTTCCCAAGCATCTTGAAGACCTTGTTGAGCTGTACCTGCGCCACGAGTCAGGCGGCGCGGGGCAGGCTGGCCAGCCCCACGTTGCCTGGCTTCGGGTTGTTCTTCGGCAGCGACTCCTCAAACAGTGTGACACTGTGGCGGAGAGCCGGGTTCGGCTTCATGGGCAGATCGTACGTGACTTCGCCGTTCGCGACCTTCCTTCGTGCCGCCTCGAACGCTTCTTCGGCCCAGGGGTCCGCGTCGTGGAAGAACCGCCGCACATCGCCCTTGAAGGCGTCGAAGTCCGCGGCCATTTCGGCGATGTCGTAGAGGGCTAGTTCGATTCTCTGTCGAAGATCGAGGTACGCCTCGACAAGCGTCTCGCCGACGCCAGAAACACCGCCCGGTTTCAGGCCGTGCGCCAGAAACCCGTCCTCTTCGATGAGGACGACAGCGCCGCCGCTGAACTCGACACCGGCGTTGTACTCGGTGCCCTGGACCGGGATCTGTATCTTGAAGACTATGGGGTAGGCAGTGCCCACAGCAGGCTTGTCCCTCATGGGATCCTGCTCCTTCTCTCGTGACTCGGGGTGGGGCGTTCAATGCCAACTCGGCATAGCGCCGGTGGTGCTATGCCGAGGTTCGTATCACGGGAGGGACTTCTGCGTCTATTCTCTACGGGCACCGGAAAGGGGACCACAAGTCCGCCAGGAAGCCCATTCGCCGCGGCGCTCATTGCCTCCGTCGGTGACGAGTACGCCGCTGAGCAGAGCCCGTACGTCAAGTTTCTGCGCGGCGAGACGGTGGCGGACTTCCCGGACTGGACGCTCGCAGCGGCCGAGCGGAACGCCTACGAAGACCCGTACGACCTGTACGGGCGCCTTGGTCATGGAGATGTCCATCTCGTCCCGCCTGGTGCTCGACACCGGCATGAACTACCTGGGCTGGGACATCGAGCGCGCCCGCGAGTTCATGAGCGCGCGGGTCGTCTACTCGGACGTAGAGATCGCCACCGAACTCCTCCGCTACTCGGCCGACATCCACGGCCAGGCGCTCGCCTACCGCATCGGCAACCTGGAGATCCTCCGCCTGCGCCAGAAGGCCGAGGACGCACTCGGCGACCGGTTCGACATCAAGGCCTTCCACGCCGCGGTGATCGGCAGCGGCGCCATGCCGATGGTGGTGCTGGAGGAGCACATCGACTGGTGGATCGAGCAGCAGGGGTAGGAGGGCCCTGGGAACCCGGGTGGCGCATCTTCGCGCCACCCGTGACCCACTCCGTGCGCCCGTCATCTGGCGCACGGATGGCACGCGGGCATCCTGCCCGCATCCGGCACGCATCAACGGTTCGGCTTGTGGTCGGGGGGAGTCGATCAGTCGCCGTTCCGCGACAACGTCGCCCAGCCTTCCTGACCGTTGTAGACGAGGACGGTGCGGCTGAGCACGTCTCGCCCAATCACAGCGACGAGTCCCAGGTCCGAGAGATCGAAGCCTCGCCCTTGCGGGACCGGGAAGGTGCTGAAGCCGGTGATCGTCACCTCTCCCAACAGTAGAGGCGCCTCGCCAGCGTGGGAGCCCAGGACGGTCATCAACCGGCCAGTGCCGCGGTGCACCAACCCCGCGCGTGCAGCGGCCTCAAGATCGAAGGCCGTCACGTCGGCGCCTGTGTCGATGAGCGCCCTTCCCACCACCGACTCCGAGCTCAAACCTTGGGCTCGCCGCTCCCACCTCAGATCCGCGGGAAGCTGGATCTCGACTTCAACGATGGCGGCAAGATCTTCTCGAAGCTCGATTCTCAGCACGCGGAGGGCCGCACCGTCCTGGTGACGATCGGCATTGCCACCGTCTTCACAGCCGGCTCGCCGGCCTTCACGACCAGGTAGCCGTGGCCCTCGGTCCCCGTGCGCCAGACCTGCCGGTAGCCCTCGTAGGCGGCTTCCAGCTCGTCCTCGTAGTCGCAGATCAACCTGGAACCGTGGATCAGGAGGTAGCGGCCGGCGTACTTCCGCCGGTACTCCTCGAAGTGCTCTTCGTAGAAAGCTCGCTCTTCCGCGAGTAGCTTCTCAGCCATCGGGATCTCCTATTCGACATGCCACGGATTGAGTCGCCGGGTTCGTGAACTCGAAGAGAACACGCCCTCCTGCAGGAGACTCCTACCACAACGGCTCTTGACAAGCGTAAAGCGTCGCTTTACGATGCCGAGCCATGCCTGCTCCACGACAACCGACCGCAGTCGGAAACCACATCAGACGGCGCATCATCCCGGAAGGGATGACAGTAACGGAAGCCGCGGGCAGACTGGGTGTAACTCGCGTGGCTCTCTCGAACCTCGTCAACGGCAGGGCCTCACTGTCTCCCCAGATGGCGCTTCGGCTGAAGGCGACGTTCGGCGCCGACCCAGACGAGCTGCTGGGGCTCCAGGAAGAGTCACTGCGCGGACGACGCCGTGAAGAGGAACGGACGATGGCTGTTCGGGGCTATGTGCCTGAGTTCCTGATGATCAAGGCCCATCAGATTCACGAATGGGCGGACAAGGGGGAGGACGCGCGAAACCGCTTGCCGGTTCTGTTGCGGAGGTTGATCCGCTCGACTGGAGCCGAGCTGCGCCGCGTGGATTTCCCGGGCCATGGCGAGGCGCAGCGGTCGGGGTGGGATGGCCGGGTGGAAACCCGGAGGGCGACGCACTGGATTCCAGAGGGAGAGTCCGGATGGGAACTCAGCACCCGTAAAGACCCCGGAGTGAAAGCGAATAGCGATTTCTATGGACCGCGATCGGAACTACCGGAAGACGTTCGGGCCGAAACGACGTTCGTCTTCGTTTCGTCGCGCAAGTGGCCGGGCAAGGGAGATTGGGAAGAAGCGCGCAATGCAGAGGACCGCTGGAAAGACGTACGGGCTCTCGATGCGAGCGACCTGGAGCAGTGGCTCGAGGAATCCATCGAGGGGCAAGTCTGGCTGGCCGAGGAACTCGGCCTGCCGTCTTTGCGCGACTGCATGACTCTGGATCGCGCTTGGCGGGAGTGGTCCGAGGCCAGCGAGCCTCCGATGACGGACGCCCTCTTCGCCTCCGCAGTCGGCGAACACCGGGCCAAGGTCGTCTCCTGGCTGGATGGGGATACGGGGGATCGCCCGCTGCTTGTCGCTGCCGACTCGATGGGCGAGGCCCTTGCCTTCCTGTCCTGCCTCTTTCGCGACGAGTACGTGCCCCAGGAGTGGGCCGATCGAGCCGTTGTGGTGAACTCGGCGAAAACCCTCAAGCTCTTGGCGCCGTCAACGTCGCGGTTCATCCCCATCGTCGCCGGCAAGGAGGCGGAACGCGAACTGGCTTCCTTGTACCGGCGGCGACCATGCATCGTCGTGCGACCCAGGAACGTCGTCGACCGGGTGCCGGACATCGCTCTCGGTCTGCTCCGCTATGACATGTTCCGGGAGGCTCTCTTGGCCATGGGGCTGAAGAGTGATGCTGTCGAACGGCTTGCCCGCGAATCGGGGCGTTCGCCGACCGTGCTGCGACGACGTCTCTCGGAGATCGGTGCGATTCGCGAGCCGCCGTGGGCCGGCGACTCGGAGACAGCGCGGAAGCTGGTTCCGATGATGTTCGTTGGCGCCTGGAACGGGGGATCGGCGGCGGACCGGGAAGTGCTCGGGGCCTTTGCGAGTAGGTCGTACGACGCAATCGAGAAGGACGTGGCCGAGTTCCTGACGTTCGACGACGCTCCCGTCTGGGCCGTCCGCGAACATCGGGGCGTTGTCTCCAAGGTCGATGCGCTTTTCGCTTTCGGCCGGCATCTGACCAGAAAGGACATTGAGGACTATCTGGATCTTGCCGAGTACGTGCTGTCGGAAGCCGATCCCGCGCTGAAGGTGCCTAGAAGCCAACGATGGGCAGCTCGCCTCGACGGAAAGGTGAGAAACCACTCGAACGCCCTACGTACCGGTGTTTGCGAGACGCTCGTCCTGCTGTCGGTACATGGCAACGATCTGCTCCGAAGCCGACTCGGAATCGACGTGGAGGGGGAAGTCGCGGCGCTGGTCAGGCGGCTTCTCAGGCCTGAGGGAGACCAGGCTCCACTGACCACTGAGACACTGGAGTCCTATGACCGAGACCTCCCGATGCTTGCCGAGGCCGCCCCGGATGAGTTTCTGGGTCTGCTCGAGACGGATCTCAGACGCCCGGACCCGGCCGTCCTTGAACTCCTAGAGCCGGTCGAGACGAGCATCTTCACCGGTTGCCCACGCGCTGGCCTGCTGTGGGCCTTGGAGTGTCTGGCGTGGAGTCCGTCGAACCTACCGAGGGTTGCCTCGTCACTTGCGAAGCTGTCACAGACGAGGATCGACGACAACTACGTCCACAGGCCGATCAACAGCCTCCGAGCGATCTTCCAGTCCTGCGCGCCGCAGACCGCGGCGCCGCTCTGTCAACGCATTCAGGTTCTCCGGAAACTGAGTGCCCGGATGCCAGACGTCGGCTGGAGTGTCTGCATGAATCAGCTTGGCGACAGAACAGGCGACGACAGCTACAGGCCGAGGTGGCGCAGCGACGCAGCCGGTGCCGGTCATCTCGCGACACCGGCTGAGGTTGGGGAGTCGGTTCGTGCTGGTCGTGATCTGGCGTTGAACTGGCCGGGCGGCTACGACGCCTCAAAGCTCGGCGACCTGATCGATCACCTCAATATCTTGCCGCAGGCCGATCAAGAACGGGTCTGGTCCTTGGTGGAAGACTGGCTGGCCGCTCGGCGTGACGATGCGGAACGGGCCGAGTTGAGGGAGCGGCTGCGCCGCTTCGGCCATGCCTCAGCCCGTTCCTCCGCTAGGGTGGCGGCCGCAATGCGGCCGCGAGCGAAGGCCATCTACGATCGCTTGGCACCCGGCGACAGCGTGTGGCTCTTCGCGGAGCGCGAGATTCACGATTGGCCCGACGATGCAGCCGACGCGATGGACTTCTCGGGCCGCTCCGAGCGAATCGAGCAGCGACGCAAGGAGGCGATGACCGAACTCTGGTTGCGCGATGGCCTTTCCGGCGCCCTCGCCCTGCTCCCGGCAAGTAGCGTCCCAGACGTTGTCGGGCAACACGCGGCCTCGTGCGTCACGGAGTTCGTGGACAGGGCCGAAATCGTTCGGTGCTGCCTGACCGGCGATGTTCCGGCGGGGCTTGGCGTGGCCGACGCCAAGTTGATTGTGTTCCTTCGGGGCTTCATCTTGACCATCGGTGAGGACGCCCGCCGCGCGCTGCTTCCACCTCTTGCGGACGAACTCCGGCCGGACCAGACCACTCGGCTCCTTCTCAGCGCGCCGTTTGCGCAGTCGACCTGGCAACTCGCCGCCGCGCAGGAAGCAGGCGTTCGAGAGCGATACTGGAAGAAAGCGCAAGTACCGTGGATCGGACGCTTCTCCGAGGCCGAGTGTGTCGAGTTGGTTGATGGGCTTCTTGAAGCAGCACGGCCTTTCGCGGCCTTCAATCTCGTGTCGATGGACTGGGACGCAGTCGAGACTTCGCGCCTGATTCGCCTCTTGACAGCGATGATTGAGGCCCGCGAAGCGGACGCCCCCGTCGAACAGGGCATGTTCTCCTTCCACATCTCCCGGGCGCTTGAATCCCTGGACGGCCGTACGGGCGTGTCGCGCGACGCACTGGCGGACCTGGAGTTCGAATTCTCCGAGATCCTGGAGCACGAGGAACGAGGTATTCCCAACCTCGAACGGCGCGTCGCCGATTCGCCCGGCTACTTCGTCTGGCTGATTGCTCGCGCTTACCTCCGAACGGACGGCGGTGATGACCCGGAAGGCTGGCCGGCCGCGGACTCGGCTTTCGGTCGCCGGCTGTATCGGCTCTCCCACTCAGTCCTCAAGAAGATCGTGCGGGTCCCGGGAGCTGACGCAGAGGGCGCGTTGGACGTCGAAGAGCTCCATGGCTGGATAGCGGAAGTCCGGCGATTGAGCGTGGAGTTCGGCCGCGCGGAACGTGCGGAGACCTGCGTTGGCGAGCTTCTCGCTCGAAGGCCGCCCGAAGGAGAGCGCGTGTGGCCGGAGCGCCCGATCTGCCAAGCCCTTGAGGCAGTTGGGACGGACAGTATAGGAAGCGGGTTCTGGGCCGGTGCGATCAACGCGCGCCGCGTCCGCATGCGAGACCGCGTTGGCGGTGAGACGGACAGGGAGCTGGCCTCGAAGTACCGGACCTGGGCAGAGGCGCACGCTGTGGAGTATCCGTTCGTGAGTCGCGCACTCAGGAGCGTCGCCGACTTCTATGACCGCACGGCTGCTCATTGGGACTCGGACGACGAACTGCAGAGGCGGCTGCGAAACTGACGCCTCGACCGCATGTTGCGAGGAGGCGGAGTGTCGGACGAGTCAGGATTGGCAGGCCCGTCTGGCCCTACGTTCGCGGGAGACCCGGTGAGAACATCGAGAACCGCAGCCGAACCGCTCGCCGGTAGCGGTTCCAATGGCGACCGCTTGTAGCATGCGGCCTTACTTTCGTCGCTGCGGGTCGTTCGGCTGGTCACCGGGAGGCGTGCCTGCTGGAAGCGCTTCCGGGTGGGCCCGTTCCTGCCGCGCCTTGCCAATGCCCCTGACCCCCGAACAGCGCGCCCGCAAGAAGATCGACCGCCAGCTTGCGGCGGCGGGCTGGGACGTCCAGGACCACCGCGACATGGACATCCACGCGAGCTTCGGCGTGGCGGTTCGGGAGTACCCGCTGAAGTGGAAGGAAGGCGGGGAGTCCAGGAGTGGGTTCGCCGACTACCTCTTGTACGTCGACGGACAGGCGATCGGGGTCATCGAGGCCAAGCCCGCGGGTCATACGCTGCAAGGCGTCATCCTCCAGTCCCAGAAATACACTGAAGGACTGCACCAATGGGTCCCCGCCTGGCAACGCCCGCTTCCGTTCGCCTACGAATCCACCGGCGAAGTGACCCAGTTCACCAACGGTCTCGACCCGGACCCGCGGAGCCGTGAGACCTTCACGTTCCACCGTCCGGAAGAGTTGCTTCGCCTTCAGGGACTGGAGCCCGAGCAACTGCGAGGGATGCTTCGCCGGCTGCCTGAACTCGATCAGGGCCGACTGTGGCGCGTGCAGTTCGAGGCAATCCGGAACCTGGAGCGGTCGCTCGCGCACAGCCGGCCGCGCTCCCTCATCCAGATGGCGACCGGCAGCGGCAAGACGTTCACGGCCGTCTCGGCGTGCTCCCGGCTGATCAAGCACGCGAAGGCGAAGCGCATCCTGTTTCTCGTCGACCGGAACAACCTCGGGCGTCAGACGCTGAACGAGTTCCAGCAGTTCCGGGATCCGTCATCGGGATATGCCTTCGCCGAAGAGTTCGTGGTCCAGCGCCTGCGGGACAACGCGGTCGACCCGGCGAGCAAGGTCGTGATCACGACCATTCAACGGCTCTACTCCATCCTGAAGGGCGAGGCGGAGTACGACCCGGAGAACGAGGAGGACTCCCTGTTCGAGTCGGTCCGGCCGGCCAGCGCGGAACCCGTTCCAGTGGAGTACGCGCCCGATCTTCCAATCGAGACGTTCGACTTCATCGTCATCGACGAGTGCCACCGGTCGATCTACAACGTCTGGCGGCAGGTCGTCGAGTACTTCGACGCGTTCCTGATCGGGCTGACTGCTACGCCGAGCCCGCAGACGATCGGCTTCTTCAACAACAACGTCGTCCAGGACTACTCGCACACCAAGGCGGTCGCGGACGGAATCAACGTCGGCTACGAGGTCTACCGGATCAAGACGAAGATCTCCGAGGAGGGAGGCAGCGTGGAGGCTGGGCGCTACCTTCCCCGCCGGAACCGCCGCACCCGCAAGGTGACCCTGGCCGAGATGGAAGACGACCTCACGTACACGGCGAACCAGCTCGACCGCGACGTGGTGGCGCCCGACCAGATCCGGCTCGTCGTGCGCACCTTCCGGGACCGGCTCTTCAGCGAGATCTTCCCGGGCCGCACCGAGGTCCCGAAGACGCTCGTCTTCGCCAAGCAGGACAGCCACGCCGACGACATCGTCAAGATCGTCAAGGAGGAGTTCGGCAAGGGCAACGACTTCTGCCAGAAGATCACCTCGAAGACGACCGGCGCCAAGCCGGAGGATCTGCTGAGCAGCTTCCGCAACTCCTACAACCCGCGCATCGCGGTCACCGTGGACATGATCGCGACCGGCACGGACGTGAAGCCCCTCGAGTGCCTGCTCTTCATGCGCAACGTGAATTCCGCTTCGTACTTCGAGCAGATGAAGGGCCGGGGCGTGCGGGTCATCGACCGCGACGACTTGCAGGGCGTGACGCCGGACGCCGGTGCGAAGACGCACTTCGTGATCGTCGATGCGGTCGGCGTGTGCGAACGGGACAAGACGGACTCAGGGCCGCTGGAACGCCAGCCTTCCGTCAGCACCGAGAAACTGCTGCAGATGGCGGCGCAGGGGATGGTCCATCCCGATCTCGTTTCGAGTCTGGCATCGCGTCTGGCGCGCCTCGGCCGGCAGGTCGACGAGCAGCAGCGATCGCGAATCGCGCAGGAGGCGGACGGGGCAACGCTGGAGGGGTTGACCGGCGAGCTTCTGCACAGCATCGACCCCGACGCGACGCGCGAGGCGGCGGTTGCCGAGTACGGGCTGGCGGATGACGTACAGCCAACCAGCGAGCAGCTTGAGCAAGTCGAGCGCGACCGCATGACCGCCGCTCTCAAGCCGTTCACCCGACCGGGGTTGCGCCGGGCGATCGCCGAGATCTCCCAGAGCCTCTACCAGGTCATCGACGAAGCCGCCCTCGACGAACTGCTGGGTTCCGGCTACGACGGGACGGCCGTCGAGAGAGCCCATTCCAAGCTGGAGGACTTCCAACGGTTTCTGGAAGACAACCGGGACCGCATCGAGGCGCTGCGGATTCTGTACAGCCGCCCCTATCGAGCGGGTCTTCGCTACCAGCACGTCAAGGAGCTGCGGGATGCGCTCCGCGATCCGCCTGTGGGCCTGCACGATCCCGCCAACGGGCTATGGCGGCTCTACGAGTTGGTCGAGCCCGAGAAGGTGAAGGGGAGAGGCGGCGGCGCGCTGGTCGACCTGGTCGCGATCGTGAAGCGTGCAATCAGCCCCGGCAGGCCCTTGGTCCCTGTCGCCGATCAGGTGGAGGAGCACTATCGGGAATGGCTGGCCGAGAAGGCGCGAAGCGGTCAGACGTTCACCGCGGACCAGCTACGGTGGCTGGACGCGATCAAGGACCACATCGCCAAGAGCCTGGTGATCGACCGGGACGACTTCGAATACGCGCCGTTCAGCCAGATGGGTGGACTCGGCGCCGTGTACGGGGCGTTCGGCGACGAGTTCGACGCGGTGTTGGCCGAGTTGAATGAGAGGTTGGCGGCATGAGAGATCTACCTCAGGGGTGGGACAGCGCTGCCTTGTCGGATGTCGCTTTCGTCACGATGGGCCAATCTCCTCCGTCGTCGGCATACAACGACGTGGGACTTGGCCTTCCATTCCTTCAAGGCAAGGCGGAGTTCGGCTCTCTTCGCCCCAAGCCCATCAAGTGGTGCTCGGATGTGAAGAAAGTAGCCGAGGCTGATGACGTCCTGCTTTCCGTTCGTGCTCCGGTTGGACCGACGAATCTGTCGTCGGCAAGGTGTTGTATTGGCCGAGGTCTTGCTGCCTTGCGGCCCCTCGGCGGTGTGGAGAGCAGGTTTGTTCTGTACCAGATTCGATCCCGTGAGCATGAGTTGTCTCGTCGGGGCCATGGGGTGACGTTCAAGGCCATCCGAAAGAAGGAACTGACTTCTTGGCCCTTGTTCGTGGCCCCAACCGCTGAGCAACGCCGCATCGTCGCCAGAATCGAAGCCCTCTTTGCCAGGCTCGACGACGGCATCGCCGCGCTCAAGCGCGCCGAGGCAAATCTGGAGAGCTACCGGGCATCCGTCCTCAAGGCTGCGGTCGAGGGCCGGCTGACGGAGCGTTGGCGCAAAGAGAATCCGCCGGATGAAACGGGCGAGGAGCTTCTCCGGCGCATCCTGGGCAAGCGCCGGAAGCGGTGGGAGGAGGAGCAGCTCGCCGCCTTCGCTGCCAAGGGCCGGAAGCCGCCGCGGAACTGGAAGTCGAAGTACAACGAGCCGGTCGCGCCGGACACGAGCGCTTTGCCGGCGTTGCCGGAGGGGTGGTGCTGGGGGACGGTGGAGCAGGTGGCCCAAGTGATCGGCGGCCTCACGAAGAACCCGGCCCGGGGCGAGATACCGACCAAGTACCCCTATCTCCGCGTAGCCAATGTCTACGCGGATGAGCTGAGACTGGACTACGTGAGAACCATCGGCGTAGCGGAATCGGAGTTGGAGCGCGTCCTTCTTCGCGCGGGCGATCTCATGCTTGTCGAGGGCAACGGAAGTCCTGGCCAGATTGGCCGGGTTGCGGAGTGGAACGGTGAACTGACCACCTGCTGCCATCAGAACCACTTGATCAAGGTGCGCTGCGACCGTGGTCGCGCGTGTCTCCGGCGCTGGCTGCTGTTGTGGCTCCTGTCGCCGTTCGGCCGTCGTACGGTCCTGGACAAGGCCAGTTCCACTTCGGGGCTGTACACCCTCAGCCTTTCGAAGGTCCGCGGGCTTCCATTTCCTCTGGCGCCCTATCGAGAGCAGCTTGAGGCCGTGAAACTGGCCGATTCGCTGCGGGAAGCCGGGAGAGTTGCCCGGGGAAGGGTGCAGCCGGGCATCGATGTTCAGTCCGCCGCCCTCCGCCAATCGATCCTCAAGCGTGCGTTCGAGGGTCGACTCGTCCCCCAGGATCGGGACGATGAGCCCGCGGCCGTTCTCCTTGATCGCATCCGGGCCGAACGCAAAGCGGACCTCCGACAGGCAGCGCCGCGCCGCCGCAGGCGTCGTGTGACCGGCAGGCGGTCACCGCCGTGACGACTGTCCGCTTGCGTCGGCGGCAGTAGGGGTACAGAATCCATGTGCGTCTCGCCGAGATCCACGGCGGTCGTCCCTGAAACACTTCCCCGGACACGCAGGCGCGCGTTTCCGAGGGCAAGGACGGAGCAGCGACATGATCAGAGAAACAACCTACACCGGCGCGCGGCAGAACTTGGCCTCGCTGATGGATCAGGTGACGGACACGCGGGAGCCAGTGTACATCCGGCGGCGCGGCAAGGAGGACGTCGCTCTCATCGCGGCGAGCGACCTGAGTTCGTGGATGGAGACGGAGTACCTGCTTCGCTCGCCGAAGAACGCCGAGAGGCTTCGGCAGGCCGAAGAGGAGATCCGAGCCGGGAAGGGCGTGGTGATGACGGTTGAGGAGCTCCGTGAGCGGTTCGGGCTCACGGAAGAGTGACGGAAGCGCGGCCTCGAGAGGCCGTCTTCTCCTCGGGGTTCCTCCGCGACCTCGCCTTCTGGACGCGGACTGACCGTCGTCAGGCTCTGCGAGTCCTGAAGCTCGTGGACGCGGTCCGTCGGGATCCGTTCGTTGGCATTGGGAAGCCCGAGGCTCTCCGCGGCGATCTTGCGGGCAGATGGTCCCGGCGGATCGACGGCGAGCATCGCCTCGTCTATCGAGTGGGTGCGGACCAGGTGTACTTCCTGTCGGCGCGTCACCACTACTGAGCCAATCGGCCCGAGCTCATCCCCCATCCAATGCTCGACAACCAAACCCAGCGCATCGTCAACAAGGCGTGGAGCTTCGCGCACCTTCTCCGCGACGACGGCCTGTCGTACATGGAGTACACGGAGCAGATCACCTTTCTGCTCTTCCTCAAGATGGCGCACGAGCGGACGCGGCCGCCGTGGAACCAGCCTTCGATGGTCCCGGATGGGCTGGATTGGCCCAGCTTGCTGGCGGAAGACGGCGCCGACCTCGAATTCCACTATCGCCACATCCTGACCGAGCTCTCGCGCGAGGACGGCATGCTCGGCGAGATCTTTCGGCGGGCCCGGCAGCAGATCCAGAATCCTGCGACCCTCAAGCGGCTCATCGTCGATTTGATCGATCCCGAGGATTGGAGTTCGCTCGCGGCCGACGTGAAGGGCGACATCTACGAGGGCCTGCTCGCGAAGTCTGCCCAGGAGTCGCCCAAGGGCGCCGGGCAGTACTTCACCCCGCGCGAAGTGATCCGGGCGATCGTCGACGTCATGCAGCCCGGGCCGGACGACACCGTCTGCGACCCGGCCTGCGGCACCGGCGGCTTCCTGCTCGCCGCCCACGACCATGTCCTGCGGGAGCACGGAAGCACGTTGGACCCGGACCAGAAGCGCCATCTTCGCCGGAGCTTCGTCCAGGGAATGGACATCGTCCCCGCGACCGCCCGGCTCTGCATCATGAACCTGTACCTGCATGGGATCGACGCGGACCCGTGCCCCGTTCGGTCCGGAGTGGACAGCCTGGCAAAAAACCCCGGCCACCGATTCTCGATGGTGCTGACCAATCCGCCCTTCGGCAAGAAGAGCACGATCCGGATCGTCAACGAGGAAGGCGAGTTGGAGACGGAGTCCGACGCCTACGAACGTCAGGACTTCTGGACCAGCACGAAGAACAAGCAGCTCAACTTCCTCCAGCACGTGAAGACGCTGCTCACGCTCAGCGGCTCGTGCGCCATCGTGCTGCCCGACAACGTGCTCTTCGAGGGGGGCGCGGGCGAGGTGGTGCGACGCAAGCTGCTTCAGCAGTTCGATGTTCATACGCTGCTGCGGCTGCCGACCGGCATCTTCTACGCTCAGGGGGTCAAGGCGAACGTCCTGTTCTTCGACGCCAAGCCGGCGCGCGAGAAGCCCTGGACCGAGCGGCTCTGGGTCTACGACCTCCGCACCAACAAGCACTTCACGCTCAAGATGAAGCCGCTCCGTCGTTCCGATCTGGACGAGTTTGTCGCGTGCTACCGCCCGGGCGAGCGCCACAAGCGGCAGCCGACATGGAGTGAGGACAACCCGGACGGGAGATGGCGGGCTTATGACTACGAGGAGCTGGTCGAGCGGGACAAGCTCAACCTGGATCTGTCCTGGATCAGGGACCGTTCGCTGGAGGACGGCGAGAACCTGCCGGAGCCGGAGGTGCTCGCGGCTGAGATCGTGGAGGACCTTCGGACGGCACTGGAGGCCTTCGAGGAGATCGCGGCGGAGCTTGCTCGCGACTAAGGTGGATCGAGCAGCAGGGGTAGGGGACTGCTCCGCTGCGCCACGGCGGAACGCGAGGCGGTATTCTCCGCTGCACCGCTACCGAAGAGGGAGGTTCTTTCATGCGCAGACCCGGAATCCCCGGCACCATCCTCGCCACGTTCGTCGCTGCCGTCGCCGTCGTCGCCCTTCAGGCGTGCCAGACCGACGATCCGGACAATGCCGCCACGGAGAGCGAGATGGACGCTCGGCACGAAGAAAGCGCGGTCGGCGACGAGGTCCACTGGTCCTACGAAGGCGACACCGGCCCCGTCATGTGGGGCTCCCTCGACCCATCCTTCGCGGCCTGCGACGACGGCGCGCGGCAGTCGCCGGTGGATATCGCCGGGGCGATGGCCGGCGGCCATCGCGAACTCGAGATCCGCTGGCAGCCCGGCAACTCCGAGGTGATCGACAACGGCCACACCATTCAGGTCAATGCGGCGGAGGGAAGCGCCGTCAGCCTGGAGGGACGGGAGTTCGCCTTGGTGCAGTTCCACTTCCATCTGCCCAGCGAGCACACCGTGGAGGGAAGTGCCGCCCCGATGGAGGTCCACTTCGTGCATGCCGCTGCGGAGGGCGATCTGGCGGTGATCGGAGTTTTCATGGAGGCGGGCGCAGCCGACCCGACCGCCCAGAGCATCTGGGAGACGATTCCGTCTGCCGGGGAGCCGCCCGGAACACTGGCGGCGTTCGATCCGCGCACACTGCTGCCGGAGGGAGGCAGCCACTACCGCTATCCCGGTTCGCTGACCACGCCGGCCTGCTCGGAGATCGTCAGTTGGGTGGTGATGACCGAGTCGATCGCGGTTTCGCAGGACCAGATCGACGCCTTCGCGGCCCTCTATCCGATGAATGCGCGCCCGGTGCAGCCCCTGAACGAACGCACGATCGAACTGCGACAGTAGGGTGAAGGCCTCGGCGTCAACTCACGCCGACGTCCGCCACATGCCGGATCGCGTCGGTCAGGTAGGGGTGGTTCTGCACCTTCTTGAGGAAGCGCGAGTCGGCCGTCACAACGGGATGCTGTTCTTGGAGCGCGAGGGCGAGGTAGAAGCAGTCGTAAGTTGGGTGGTCGAGATCCACACTCAACCGGGAGGCGGCGCTTGCCAGTTGACGCATCGGCACCGGCGTCGCCACAGGAGCTTTCCGCAGCAGCGCCACGGCGTCCGCCAGGGCGTCGCGGTCGATGTCGCCGCGCCGGCACATTGCCCAGAGGGCGTTCGTCGCCTCGACGAACAGCAGTTCCGGCGCCAGCAGCGTCGTGCCCGCTCCGAGTAGGTGAGAGGCTTCCCTCGAGTGCTTCTCGTTCACCAGCCACTTCACAGCGACGCTGGCGTCGACGACGCAGCCCTTCACGCGCCGCTATCCCGGTCGCGTTCCTCCCGAATCGTCTCGGTGCTGTCGACGGTCGAGCGGACGCGTCGTCGCATCGCTGCGGCGCGGGCGGCGAAGTCGCTGCCGTCAGACAGGAGTGCGCGATGCAGGATGTCCCTGTGTTCGGCCTCCGCGGACCGGCCGCGCGCGGCCGCCTTGGTCTTGAGTGCGGCGACCACCTGCGCGGGTACGTTGCGGACGGTCAGTTGAGGCATGACGGCGACTCCTTCTCACCAAGCCTTCATGGCGGTGCTGTCAATGACAGCAATCGTAGGATACGCATTCAACGCTGTCAATCGTGTGAGTGGGCCCTCGCGTCGCCAACACTCAGGCCAATCTCCGCCACCTACCGGATCGAGCCGTCTTCACCCGACCACTTCATCGCCCCAAAGCCGCTCCAGGAACCGCTCCCACGGCAGAATCCAGATTCCCTCGTTCGTTCGTCTGACCGCGTCCTCGTTGCACACGACGATGGCCAGACGCGGACGGTGCTCCTGGACGAAGGCCCGGAGACCCTTGAAGTCCGGCTGCCGCACTCGGCTGGCGCCCTTCACTTCGACCGCTACGTCCCCGTCGCGGCCCAGGACGAAGTCGCACTCCAGGCCGGACTTCGTGCGCCAGAACCGGATGGGAAAGTCGTGCTCGCGATAGGAGCGGTAGGCAAGCAGCTCCATCAGGACAAGGTGCTCCAGGGCGCGCCCGAACTCGGGTCCGCCGACCTTTTCGATGCGCCTGCCGGCCACGTGGTTCGCTACACCGACATCGAACAGGTAGAATTTCGGCGCGCTGGCGATCACCGATCGTGAACGCCGTCGGCTGAAGGGTTCGACCAGCACGCCCAGGAGAGTGTCAACCAGAATCTGGAAGTACTCCTTCACGGTCTTGGAACTGACGCCGCAGTCCCTGGCGATGTTGCTGTGGTTCAGCAGCTCGCCGTGACAGAAGGCGAGCGCTTCAAAGAACCGGGAGAAGGCAGGGGCGTTTCGGGTCAGTCCTTCGTCGAACACCTCCTCCTTGAGGTAGTCGTCCACATACCCCGCCAAGGCCCGGCGGTGATGCGGCGAGTCGTAGTGCTCGGGCACGAGGCCGCGGCCTAAGGCCCCGAGCAGGTCGAAGTCGGGGATCTCGCGCCAGGTCAGCGGGTGAAGCGCGAAACGCCACGCGCGTCCACCGAGCAGATTGGCGCGCCCCCGCTTCAGCTTTCTTGCACTGGATCCGCACAGCACGAAGCTGAGGCGCTCGCTCTCGATGAGTCTATGCACCTCGTCGAGGAGCGCGGGTACCTTCTGCACCTCGTCGATCAGGATCGGCAACTCGCGTCTCGCCCTCTCGAATCCCCGGATCCGCTCACCAAGGGTCCAGGGTGCCCGGGTGAACTCGAGCATCAGACGCGTGTCAAGGAGGTCGAATCGGATCGACTCCGGGAACTGCCGCTGGAGCAGCGTGGACTTCCCGGTCTTGCGGGCTCCCCAGAGGAACGCGGACTGACCGGGAGGCAGTTCGATCTTGAGTTCGCGGGCGTACACGGCGATTATCCAGTTCGGAGCGAACTCCGAAATAGTTGGACTAGATCGGAGTGTACTCCGGATCTCGGCTCCCGTTCAAGAGAGAATCGAGGCACTTGAGGCCGGGGGCCGAACCGATGAACAGCGAAGGGATGACAAGCGACGGACCGGTTCGGGCGAAGCGGCGAAACCGTGGTGCTGTCCGTTCACGGCACACCGGGCGGGTACGACCAGCGTCTCGGGATGGACGGCTTCCGGATCCTGGCGCCCTCGCGGCCGGGCTACCTCCGAACGCCGATCGATGCCGGGCGGACGCCGCGCGAGCAGGCGGACGTCTACGCCGCTCTGCTCGATGCCCTGTCGATCGACGAGGTGATCACATGATGCCTGTCTCCCACCAGGAGGAGGTCGTGCGAGTCATCACCGAGTTCATCGACGGGCTCGACGACCAGGGCGTCGAGTCGCCCGAGGAGACCGGCCAGTGAGAGCTCTGCTCTTCGGCCTGCTGTGCGGCGTCTTCTCCCCGCTCCTGCTTGTCGGTTCGGTGGTGTTCGCGTTCAAGGTCCGCTTCGTGAACATGCCGCGGGGCATCTCGGGCACGGCATACGAGCCCTACATGGCCCGCCTGGCCCTCCACCTGAGCGGGAGCCGGCGCGACGCCGTCTCCGAACGGATCGCTTCGCACCTGCCGGCGCTGTCACCCCTGATCATGGGGCTGCTCGTGAGGCCCATGGCCGCCGCGGCCCGGTGGAGCGGCTTCCGGGGCTCCTTCTTCGCCTATCCCGGCCCGCGGCCGTCGACGTTGATGACCTTCATCAGCCATCGCACGCACTTCTTCGACTCCGCCATCGCGGCCGCGGCCGCCGGAGACAGCCCGATCCGCCAGTTCGTCTTCCTGGGCGCGGGGTGGGACACGCGCTCATACGGCCCGCTGTCCGAGGGTGACGACCTGCGGGCGTTGACCGCACGTGCGGGCGACGGAAGACTGAAGATCTTCGAGGTCGACGAGCCGCCGACGCAGGAGGCCAAGGTGCAGGCCCTGCAGGCCGCCGGCGTCGACATCGCGCATGTCACCTTCGTGCCGACCGACTTCAACCAGCAGTCCTGGCTGGAATCCCTGACCGATCACGGCTTCGATCCGGACGAGCCGACGTTCATCCTTTGGGAAGGCGTGACCATGTACCTCGACGACGCGGCCGTCTCCAAGACGCTGGCCGAGGTCGCCCGACTCGCTCCCGGTTCGCGCATCGCCTTCGACTTCTTCAGCCGGGAACTCGTGTTTGGACGGAAGCCCTACGCCGTGATGGGGACCTACATGAAGTACGCCTTGAGGTCGTTCTACGGCGAGAGCATGCAGTTCGGTATCTCAACCGCCGCGCCCGCGCGGCAGCAGGTGCTGGACTTCTTCGAAGGCCGCGGGCTGGAAGTGGAGAGCTTCGAGCCGCTCGGAAAGGAGTCCGGGCGAGGGACGCCGATCGGGGGACTTGTTGTTGCGAGCCGGGCATGACGCCAAAGCTCCATCCGCTCAACCAGGACTTTCGCTGGGAGCCCAGAGGCGGCCCCTACCGGCGCATCTCTTCCGCGCAGGCCCGCCAATGGAGCGAGCAAGGCTTCTTCGTGCTCCAGAACGCTGTCGAGCCTTCCACGCTCGAGCGTTTGATCGCCGAGATCGACCCCTGGGAGGCCAGGGCCGAAGCGTTGCTGCGCAAGCAGCCACAGGGGCGGCGCTTCATCGCTCGCGCCGACGAGATCACCTTCACCGTCCACCTGGTGCAGCGCTCGGCTTTTCTCCGCGACTTCTGTGCCGGGCCTCTCTTTCGCGATCTCGCGTGGGACCTGGTGGGCCCCGACGTTCGCCTCTACTGGGACCAGGCGGTCTACAAGAAGCCGAGCGTTCCAGCCCCCTTTCCCTGGCATCAGGACAACGGTTACGGGTTCCTCGAACCGCAGAGCTATCTAACCTGCTGGATCGCACTGACCGACGCCACCCCCAGCAACGGGTGCCCCCAGGTGCTTCCAGGACTGCATCGCCACGGCACTCTCGAGCACTGGACCACCGATCTCGGCTACTGCTGTGCCAAAGAAGGTTCCGAAGGGGTCACCGCCCCGGCAAGAGCAGGCAGCATCGTAGTCTTCTCCTCACTCACTCCGCATGCCACCGGGCCGAATCTCACCTCCGAGGTCCGTAAGGCCTACATCGTTCAGCTCGCCCCCGACGGGGCCCGTCGTATGGAGCCTCACGAGAGCGTGGGTGGCTACCGACCCGTTCTCCAGGAAGACCCGGGTCGACAATTCCCCATCCTGGTCTCCGGCCGATCACCCCGAACCTGACGCACCTACCGCGGGGTATCCCCGCGGGGCTTCGGCACCGTAGTCAGAAGCGAACTTCTCCAGGAGTTCAGCCGCTTCCTAGACGTTGGCTCGTGGTCGCTTCGTAACGACAGCGACAAGGCAGGTGAGCGCCAGCGCACACAAGACTCCCACGAGGGCCCATCCAGTTCCACGATTCCAAATCTCGACCTGCTGCGCGACGGCCATCCCGCCCATCACCGCGAAAACGCCGACCAGGACACTCAGCAAAGAAGTCTGCTGAGGCGACGTGAGCTGACTTCCACCCCAGAAGCAAATGGCCGATAAACCGATTGCGGCCACTGCGAACATGCGAATGAAACTAAGCTGCTGCCAGAACTCCAAGGCTGCCGGATCGCTCGGACTGGTTTCCGGAATGGGGCCCCCGATTCCTAGTGATACGGCCACGTTGCCAGTTCCCACCAGGAGTACTACGCCGGCTAGCAGCAGCACGCATCCCACAACACGAATTACGGTCGTCTTTGACATCGCTTCCTCCTTCTAGATCGCCAGATCGTTCAGATTGTAGTCGCGGATCACACGCTCGAACGCTTCGTCGTTGAAACGGAAGTCGTCCTCGAGACCGACGAAGGGCTCGTAGACGAACGACTGCTCCTCGGGCCGGCACTGCCGGCGGGCGTCGATTGCCACGGCGATCACGGACGAGCGATCGAAGATGCGCTGGGCGTCGTAGACGATCTCGTCGGCCTCGACGCCGAGCGCGGCCTTCTGTCCCTCCACCGACTTGCGGCGGTGAAAGCCGAAAGTGAGCGAGATGCGCAGGTCCGACGAGGTGTTGGCGAACGAGGCGTGGAGCATCTGGCGGTTGACGATGGTGACGTCGCCGGCGTCGCAGACGAGCGGCAAGGCCCCGGGGAGTTGCTCGCTTCCTCCGTTCTCCCGAACCCGCGCCTCGATGTCGATCTTCCCGAGCTTGTGCGTACCTGGCACCACCCAGAGACAGCTCGCCGGAGTCGTGGGATAGAGCTGCACCTGGAAGTTGAAGCCGTGGATGCCTTCGTCCCAGTCCGGAGAACCCCAGTGGGTGACGCCGTCCTGGTGCCACGACACCGAACCGCCGAGACCCGGCTGCTTGACGAAGATCGCATCGTTGAAGGGCACGAAGTCGTCGCCGTTGATCGCCGCGGCGATCCCAAGGAGGTGCGGGTGGCCGTAGAGCCGCAGCCCGGCGGGCATCGCCTGGCACATGGAGCCCATGAGGAAGACCACGTCCGCGGGCGCGTCCTCTTCGGGTAAGGGCTGAGTCATCTGCGTCGGGTGACGTCCACCGAGTAGCTCCGTACCGCCCCAGGGATCGGCCAGAGGCTTGGCGAAGAGATACGGTCGGCGGGCGTAGTCGAGCCCCAGCGCCGGGCGCCCTCGCGCATCCACGTCCGCATCCGGACCCACCGGCGCGTGCTCCAGCATCTCGTTGGCATCGCGACGCAGCTCAGCCAACTCGTCGCCGTCGATGAGTCCTTCGAAGACGTAGAACCCATGCCTCCAGTACGCCGCCAGGATGTCCGGATGGAGCCTGCCGTCGTCGGTCAGTCGAATCGGCCCCCGGTTGCCGATCTCGGCGGCGACGCGAAGCCCCTCTTCCTGGTACGCCGCCATGCCGGCCGCGTGCTCCGCCCGAGTCGGCTTCGTCACCGGGTCGCTTGCGCTCTGCGTAGCGTTCATGGCGATGGAGGCGATTCTACCGCCGGCCTTGCCGGCAGGGGATTGTGTCCCCGCCTGTCAGTTTGCGCTGGATCGGTGCGCTACAACTCCGGGAACTTCGACGGTCTTCACGGAGAGGCAGCCCTCGACCGCTTCGTAGAGGTTGGTCAGCAGTTCCTCAAAGGAATCTCCCTGGGTGGCGCACCCCGGGATCGACGGTACTTCCGCCCAGTACCCGCCCTCTTCGGCTTCGTGAATCACGACCTGTAGCTTCATCGTCTTGCTGCAGCGTAGCCCTGCTGCCTGTGCGGGAACTCGCATCCTCATAGCATCTGGATCAGCCTATGGTGCTTCTTGCGGTCCTTCGCCATCGGTGGTGTGCCATCGCTCCGGGCGACGGAGGATACGCTCCGTGTCTCGATATCAGGCTGCTTCGCTGACGGTCACGCTGAGTTGCTTGCCCAGGCGGCGCAGCGCCCGGTCGATCGTAGCCGCCTTGGTGGCGTGATCGGGATTCAGCATGCGCCGAACTTCGCTCTCGGCGATATCGAGGTCGCGTGCAACCGCCGGCGGGAAATTCCGGCCTGGCGCCAGGCGTCGTACAAGGCCGCCTTCAAGGCGATCTGCACCGGCGGGATGATCATGGGACGCTGCTCGCCGGTGGGCGACGGCTCAGGCAGATCGCCGCCTTCGCGGATCGTCGCCGCGAGTAACTCCCGCAGCAAACCCCTGGCTTCGGCAAGCGCCTCCTCCCTGGTCTTGCCGTCTGTGGCGCCCCAACCGAAATCCGGAAACGTGACGACATGGCGACCGTCCTCGTCGTGCTGGATGTCGGCGGGATAGTTGTAGCCGTCCGGCATTCGGGTTCTCCCTAGAAGTCGTTTCTGTCGATCCCGAGATCGGCGCGATGAGTCAAAGGAGATCGCCGCCACAGGCGGAAGCGGAGGTACCGTGCGCCTCGAATGCCTGCACGACGTTCTTGCCGGTGCGCCAGCGATGGACCTCGTCCGGCCCGTCGACCAGACGCTGCGCGCGGATGCCGCGATACCAGCCGGCCAGCGGCGTGTCCATGCTGTAGCCCAGGGCGCCGTGGAGCTGGATCGCGGTGTCGACCACCTGGTGCACCATGTTGGCGAGGAAGACCTTGGCGATGCCGTTCTCGTTGCGCAGGTCCATGCCCTTCTCTGCTTTGTAGGCGATGTGGAGCAGCATGAGCCGAGCCTTGTAGAGCTCGGCGGCGCAGTCGGCGAGCATCCAGCGAACCCCCTGGCGGTCGGCGAGGCGCTTGCCGAACGTCACCCGCTTCACAGCGTGCCCGACGGCGAGATCGAGGGCGCGCTGTGCCCTCGCCACGTTGTGCATGCCGTGACGCAGCCGCCCGTAGGCGAGGCGGTGCTGGCCCATCGCGAAGCCCTGGCCGCGGCCACCGAGGAGGTTCTCCTTCGGGACGATGAGGTTCTCGATGCGGATCTCCGAGTGCGAAGCTCCGAGCTTCAGGCCGAGATCGGTGTGCGGCTGCATCGTCTCGATGTTGCGGACGATCCTGTAGCCGGGGTTCGGCAGCTCGACGAGAAAGGTCGAGAACTGCCGGTGGCGGGCGACGTCGGGATCGGTCTTCGCCATGACGAGGGCGACGTCGGCGACGCTCGCGGAGGAGCTGAACCACTTCTCGCCGTTCAGCACGTAGTTGTCGCCGTCGAGAACGGCCGAGGTCTGCATGCCTGTGGCGTCCGCACCGGCGGCTCTCTCGGTCATCGAGTAGCAGATGCGCTTCTCGCCCGCCAGCAGAGGCGTCAGGAAGCGCTCCTTCTGGTCCTCCGTGCCGTTCTCGAGCAAGGTCAGCATGGTCGCATCGTCGGGACCCTGCGTGTTGAGAGAGAGCGCTCCGAGGAAGCTCTCGCCGAGCTCCATCTGGACGAGCGCATTGGCTAGCGGCTTCAGACCCATGCCGCCGTGCTCCTCCGGGATGAAGGGGCACCAGAGCCCCTGCGACCTCGCCTTCGTGCGGAGCTCGGCCAGTACCTCGTCGAAGTTCTCCGGAGTGCATCTCTCTTCGGCCGGGATGCACTCGTGCTGGACGAACGCACGCACTTTGGCGCGCACCGCCCTGGTCTCTGCTGGAATCTCGAAATCGATCATTGTCTCTCCTTCAGTGGTCAGAAAATCGCCAGTGCGTTGATGGGCGAGCCGGTTCCGGTCTCGACGGCCAGAGGCCCCGCCACGAGCAGAAACTCCCAGCGACCCAGCTCGGCCGCCGTCTCGGCGACGGCTTCAAGGTCCTGGTTGTCGAAGATGTCGATGCCCATGGCGACGATCGTGAGGATGTGAACCGGAAGATCGACGCCCTCCACCTGCGATGGAACGACGTCGAGTGCCGCATCGGAGCCGATGAACGAGATGTCGCGGGAGCGAACCCAGGGCATCGTCGAGGCGTGCAGGCCGGCAGCATTCTGCGACACCGCCCAGGGTCCGAGCTCGGCGCGCCGCGCCCAGCGCCCGGTGCGGATGAAGATGGCGTCGCCCGCACGGACGCGGAGTCCGGCCATCTCCTCGAAGGCCTCGAGGTCCTCGGTGTAGATCGGCGTGCCCGGCTCGAGATAGGGCACGCCCTTGAGGCGGGGGATGTCGAACACGATGCCCCTCGTGACGATGCCACCCTGGAGGTTGACGATCGAAGACCGCGTGCAGCCTTCCTCGGTGACCGTGTCCTGCGAGAAGCCGTTGTACATCTTCCCCTTGTAGAGGATGTGACACAGCGAGTCGATGTGGCTGTGCGAGTAGCCGTGGTAGCTGATCTCGTAGCGATCGCTGACACCGCCGCGAAACCCGGGCTCCTCGTCGGGGTCGGGAAGCCGCAGGATCGCGCGCTCGAACGGCAGCGGCACATCGACGGCCTCCTCGGTGATCAGACGATGGGCGAGCGAGACGGAGATGCCCTCCGTCGCCAGGGCCAGAGCCTCGAGGCGCTTCTCCGGGGTGATGAGGTTGGCCGCCCCCAGTTGGTCGTCGTCGCCCCAGCGACTCCAGTTGGAGAGTTCCTCCATCAGGCGCTCGATGTCCGCCTGGGTGAGATCGCGAGATTCGGGGGAGTACGAGTAGCTCGGGGCCGTTGTCTCGGTGTTCGGCGCCGGCCCGGTCTCGCCTTGCGGGGCCGTTCCGCAGGCGCCGATCAGCAGTGTGTATGCAACGCAGAGGATCGGATGTGTGGCCTTCATGTGCTTCCTCCCAACTCGTTCGTTTCGTTCCAGAGCCAGCGCGCTTCGCTGTTCAGCGTCCGCGCGAAGCGCCCGCCCTCGGCCTGCAGGCGGCGCCACTCGTCCCGCGTGTAGACGATCAGGTCCGTCGGTACCGGCAGCGTGTCCGTTGGCCAGTCGATCACTCGTTCCATGCGCGGGCGGGTGTCGGCGGCGACGATCAGGACCAAGTCGAGGTCGCTGCCGAAGCCTGCATCGCCGCGAGCGTGGGAGCCGAAGTAGCCGAGGGCGATCAGATCCTCGCGACGCTCCGCGGCCGCGGCGCCCCAGGCGCGTAACGCGTTCAGGACGGTTTCAGCGCTCGGCCAGCGCTTGACGGACGAAGTCGTGGATGTGACCGGCATGGCGGAGTCCCAGTTCGCTGTGAATCGGGCCGTAGTGCTCGAAGGGTGCGCCCTCCTCGTGGCCGTTCGGATAGCGAGGGGGAATGTAGAAGCCGTCCAGCACGATACCCGCTTCCACCAACTCGGCGGGCGGCGGGGTCGGCAGGTCGGCCAACAGACGGACGATCGAGTGCCCCCACGCTTCCTGGTTGTGCGCGAGGTGCAGCGCCTTTACCGCCTTCTCGGCCGACTGGTGTGCGGCGAAGCAGGCCCAATCGTGGCGTCCTTCGTCACGAGCCGCGGTGGCGTGCGCGAGGTCGTGCCGCGCCTGCTTCCACCAGTCCCGCCAGCGTTGCGCCATCGCTCCTCGGTTCCTTCTTCGGTCGTCTCGATTGCCGGCGCCGGGAAACGCTAGCACGCCGACGGCCGGGGACCGCGCGGCCGGGACCTGCTCGCGCTCATAGTCCACGCGCCGATCCTGGAACGTGCGTTCGCGGCGCCCGACAACGTAGGTTTGCACCCGCGCCCGGCTAAGATGCTGCAACTGTGAAGCTGCCCGCTGGCTACCGCGACCGCCTTGAGCGCTTGGTTGCCGCGCACCGCCGCCCGCTCTGGGAATGGAGGCGTGAGAACGTGTGTCGCATCGTCGACAGCGCCATTCGCTCAGAGAGACGACGCAGGCAATGGCAGCGCGAGGCCGCAAGAGTGAGCGGCCGGCGCTGGTTCGCCGCGTTCGCGGTCGCCCTGTTCGTCGTGTCTGCGGCGGACGCGCAGTACGACCACACAAGGCGTATGTCCGTTGACGGCTATGGGACGGGAACCCATGAGCTTCCGGTCCCTTTCGGGGTAGGGAACCCGGGTCTTTGGCTGGTGAGCCTGGAGCAAGAAACGTCGGTACCGGCAACCTTCACCCTTATCGCGCACGACGGCCGCGAGGAGACGTTTTCCGTTTCCCGGAATCACCCGTGGGAGCTCAGGGTCGGCACCGGCCGCACCGGAACCGTTGACAGTCATTCGGGAGGCTTCCCCGCCGGGCGAACATGGGTGAGGAGCCACAAGTCGAACTGGCCGTGGACGCTGGTGTTTACGCACCGGGGGGTCAGGCCGGATGAGGTCGCCTTTCTGCACAACGTAGAGTTCTCCATGGCGTTCAGCGCCCGACAGGACGCTCCCAATCCCGTGACGCCGGGCTGGAGCGGCAAGGTCGCCGCGTGGCCGTCGTCGAAAGGGGCGCTGTTCTGGGCTTTCGACCCCGAGAACCCTGAGGCGCTCGTCAAGGTGCTGGATGGGCGAGACCACAATGGGCATTGGTGGCTTGACTTGGCCGCCACGTCCGACCTGCTGACCCTCACGGTCGTCGGACCGGTCGCTGGCCGTCATGATACGGACCAGTCCTGGGTCATATGGAGCGGACCGACGGCGCTGATTCCTCGCTTCCCCGGCTCCGGCTCCGGGCTGTTTCATTGTGCACGTCCCTGGCGCATGAAGGCCGTGGAGCCATACACGTGGTGCCCCGTGATCGGCCCCGGCACGTCCGTTTCGCTACGCGATGCATGGGACGCGGACGGCTTCATCCCGGACAAGTACTGTCGCCGCCGGGGAGTGTCCTATTGCCACGAAGGCGCAGCGCAAGCCGCCGGCGCGGCGGCCCGGGCTGAGCAGATCAGCCGTGGTGACAAGGTGCTCGACCCGTGAGGGGGGCGCAGGGCCCTTGAGGCCGGCAGAAGTAGACATAGTGGTTCTTGCGGTCTCTGGAGCGCCTTAGCTCCGCGACTATCGGGAGGATCTCCTCGGGCAGCCTCGGCAGGTGCCCCTGTGCGTACGAGTTTGAAGCAGGCTGAGGTCCCGACCTGGGGTTGTCCGTATTGTCCAGGTGGGCCGCGATGGCATGGCGGTGTTCATCCAAGAGCTGGCGCAGACGCTTGTGGCGCCTGTCCCAATCCTCACGCTGGGAACCGCCATCGTGCAGACGGTTGCACCAATGGCCGACGACATCGTCGAGTTCGTAGTCGATTCGTTCCACTACCGACGGAAACCGTCTTGGTTTGCCGTTCACGCGGAACTTGGCTTGCGCGATCGCGACAGCGGCAATCTCGATCAGCGCTCCGATGTGGTTGGTCGGCGGGGCTTTGCGAGGATCAGGTTCGCCGCGGCTGTCCGTCCATCCCTCCAGGAGAACGTACCGCCAGTTGGCGTACCCTTGGCCCACCGAGTCTAGAAAGTCGCTGGCTGTCTTGGCGGGGATGTAGTCGTGGAGGCCGACAAAGGACAGGTAGGCACTCTCAACAACCGCCTTGTCGTCAGCCGGAAGCTCGGCGAACAGTGCGTCGAGGTCGTGTTCCGAACCAGGCTTGAAGCGGCTGCGCACCTCGGCGGGTGGAACGCGCCAGTGAATCGACAGCAGTAGCTTGAACGCCTGCTCGACGAGTTGGTAGCCAGTGGGAATCCAGGGCCATGACCGGGCGTAGTCATAGTCAGGAGGACCAGCAGGCTGATGGCGTGGCGCGTTTTGCCACAGCTGGTTGACGATCTGGTGCGCGATCTTCAGGCGTTCAGCGGCGGTATCAAGGTCCATTTGCGTGGGGCCCTCCAGCAGGGTGCGCACCCTCCAGTAGGGCGCGAATATGGTTCAGCCTAGTCTTCGACGTGCTGGCGCGCCGACACCCGTGCCGAGAACGAGCCCAGGTTCCCGAAGCTGCTGCACAAGCGTGCAGTCGTCAGTTGCGTGCTCGCCCGTTCGCTATGGTCGCGAGCGCTTGGGCGCGGCGTAGCGGATCGTGGAGCGACGCTTTCATCGGTCCACTTTACCGCGCCGTAGCGGAAGCACATCGCGGCGTGGATCCAGTCGTCATGAGCGCCCTGCGGAAGCCCCCGGAAGGAGCTGCAAGGGGCGGAAACGACGTCGCGAGTAGCCCTCGAGGCGAGTGCTGCTGCGACCGGGGCGCTCGTAGTAGCCTGCCCGGTCAGAATGACCGGTGCCGTGCGGGACGTTTCCACAACCGAGGCCAAGGCGCGCTTGGCAGAGCTCTTGCGGGCCGTAGAGTACGGCCAGACGGTGGCGATCATACGTCACGGCCAAGCCATCGCGCATCTGGTTCAGGCGCCGAGTCAGGATCGCGAGGCTCGGAAGTTGGCCGTGGAGAGTTTCCGGAAGCGCCGTCGACAGTGGCGACGCGTCCGGATGACGTCCGAGGAGATCGTCGCTGCGATTCGCGAAGGCCGCCGCTAGGTACCCCGACTCGTGCTCGACGCGTCGGTGCGCCGCATTGGAGCCGATGAACGAAGTGTCGCGGGAGCGAACCCACGGCATCGTCGAGGCGTGGAGGCCGGCCGCGTTCTGCGAGATCGCCCAGGGTCCGAGCTGGGCGCGCCGCACGCCCCAGTGTCGCGCTTGACGACACCTGTCGCGCAACGCTACATTCCCGGGGTGAAGGACATCGTCTACAGCCGTAGCGCGGTGAGGGTCCTCACTCGCATGCCTCGTAACCACGCCATCCGATTGCGCCGCAAGATCCGGGCTTTCGCCGAAGACCCTGCTTTGCAGGCGAACAACGTCTCCCGCCTTCGGGGCTCCGGCGGATTGCTCCGACTCCGCATGGGCGACTGGCGAGTCATCATGCGCGATGCTGATCGTCTCGAGATTCTGCACGTCGCCAGCCGTGGCAGTGCCTACAGGGAGTGACCCATGACCGAGACCGTGACGATCCCGAAGGCCGAGTACCAGCGCTTGCGCGCCGTTGAGGAAGACTCGGTCGACATCCGGGCCGCGCTCGCCGTTCAGGCGAGGATCGACGCTGGCACCGAGGAACTCGTTCCCGAGACGGTGGTGAACCGCTTGATCGACGGCGAATCCCCGCTCCGGGTCTGGCGAGAGTACCGAGGCCTCTCGCAGGCCGCCTTGGCCCGTGCCGCCGACACCAGCCGGGTCCAGATCGTTGAGATCGAAGCAGCGCGCCGAACCGGTTCCGTCCATACGCTCCGGCGCCTGGCTGACGCCCTCGACGTTGGCCTGGACGACCTCGTTTCGAGTTGACGTGCCCTGACCTGGCGCTCCCGCGCTGTACATCGAGCTGGCGGACGACGCCGGAGACTGAATAGGAGCCCACCATGCGACCTTCTCGACTCATTCTCCCGGCGATCCTGGGGATTCTCCAGGCGGCCGCACCGCTCTCACCTGCCGGAGGGCAGGAGCGCTCGGCGTTCTTCGGCGACCTGCACGTGCACACCGCCTACTCGTTCGATGCCTTCTCGTTCGCCACGCGGACGACACCCGGCGACGCGTACCGTTTCGCTGCTGGAGAGGCGATCAGGCATCCCTCGGGCCACGAGATCCAGCTCGACCGGGCCCTCGACTTCTACGCCGTGACGGACCACGCGGCGTACCTGGGGGTCATGCGCGCCCTCGCCGACCCCAGCCACCCGCTCGCGGACGACCCCGACGTCAAGCGCTTCGTCGACGCGACGACGGTCAAGGCGCGAGGAGGCTACCTGCCGGGCGCCGCGGAGTTCGTTGCCCGGCACGCAGATCCCGAAGTGTTCCGGACGGCGTGGCAGGAGATCGTCGCCGCCGCGGAGCGCCACTACCGGCCGGGCGCCCTGACGACCTTCATCGGCTACGAGTACACCCCCGCGCGGGACGGCGGCAACCTGCACCGGAACGTGATCTTCAGGGGCAGCGTCGCGCCCCAGGAACCCTTCAGCCGACTCGATTCGGTGAATCCCGAAGACCTTTGGAGCTGGATGGATCGCCTGCGTGACCAAGGCATCGAGGCACTGGCGATCCCGCACAACTCCAACGGCTCGGACGGCTGGATGTTCCAGACCGAGACGTTCGACGGCCGACCCCTCGACGCCGACTACGCGACCAAACGGATGCGCAACGAGCCGGTCGTCGAGATCACGCAAGTCAAGGGCACCTCCGAGACCCATCCCTTTCTGTCGCCCAACGACGAGTGGGCCGACTTCGAGATCTTCCCCTTTCGCGTCGGCCTGTGGGCCAAGAGCCGACCCAGGGGAAGCTACGTCCGCCAGGCGCTGCTGGACGGCATCGCGTTTCAGAGCCAGGAGGGCTTCAACCCGTATCGGTTGGGGTTCGTCGGCGCCAGCGACACCCACAACTCGGGTTTTCAGTTCGACGAGGAGAAGCACACGGGCAAGGTCGGCGTGCACGACTTCGACCCGGTCAGCAGGGGCTCGGTCCCGGCCGACGTCGTCGACGGCGTGCCGACGTATCGCGAGGTCTTCCGCCGCTACTACAGCAACTCGGGCCTCACCGGTGTCTGGGCCGAGGAGAACACCCGGGAGGCCCTCTACGAGGCTCTGCGTCGCAAGGAGACCTTCGCCACCTCGGGCACTCGCATCCGGGTGCGGATGTTCGCCGGCTACGGCCTGCCCGATGACCTTCACCGCCGTGACGACATGGCGGTGCTGGGCTACGAGCGCGGCGTCTCCATGGGAGGCGAGATCGACGCCGATCGAGGCGGCAGTCCTGTATTCGCGGTCCGCGCGCTGCGCGACCCGTCCGGCGCCCCGCTCCAGCGTCTCCAGATCGTCAAGGGCTGGGTCGAGGGCGGCGATCAGCACGAGCAGGTCTTCGACGTCGCCTGCTCGGATGGGCTGCAGCCGGATCCCGGGACCCACCGATGTCCGGACAACGGTGCCTCCGTCGACCTGTCCAACTGCGCCATCAGCCAGGACGTGGGTGACGCCGAGCTGGGAGCGACCTGGAGCGATCCCGGCTTCGACCCCGAGCATCACGCGTTCTACTACGTTCGCGTCCTGGAGAACCCGACGTGCCGCTGGTCGACGTGGGACGCCGTGAAAGCCGGCGTTTCGCCGCGCGTATCCCTGCCGGCGACGATCCAGGAGCGCGCCTGGTCGTCGCCGATCTGGATCTATCCCGGCAGCTAGGGCTCGCTGCGACCAGGTAGGCCGCGTTATGGCGGCGCGGGCTCGAGTCCGACCTCGTTCGCCGCGCCTGCCCTTTGGGAGCGACCCGGCAGCCTGTCGAGGCGACCCGGCAGGAGCTCGGTGAAGCGACGCTGCTCTTCGGGCAGGTCGACGACCTGCAGCACCTTCTTGCGGGAAGGGTTCTGCGGCAGCATGGCCCGAAGCCGCTGCTTCGTGTCGGCATGCTCGGGGAGGTTCGCCAGATTGCGCCACTCGTTCGGGTCGCTGTCGTGGTCGTAGAGCTCTTCACCGTCGGGATAGGTGGTGTAGCGCCAGCGCTCGGTGCGGATCGAGCTTCTGTCCGGCGCGTCGGAGGTGATCGCGGGGTGATCCCACTCCGCTTCGGGATTCTCGAGCAGGGGCCGCAGGCTCTCGCCGTCCAGCTCCTCGCGCTCGGGGAGGCCTGCGAGATCCGCCAGGGTGGGGTAGATGTCAAGCAGCTCGGCGGTCCGGTCGCAGAACTCTCCCTTGGCCTCGATCCCGGGGCCGGCGAAGATGATCGGCACCCGGCAGGAGCGCTCCCATAGCGTGAACTTGCTCCATTGGTTCTTCTCGCCGAGCTGCCAGCCGTGGTCGGTCCATAGGACGATGACCGTGTTCTCGGCGTGCGGCCCTTCGTCGAGCGCCTTCAGCACGCGCCCCACGTTCGCGTCGGCGAAGTTGATGCACGCCAGATAGGCCGCCACGGCGCGCTTCCACTGCCCGGTCGCCGTCACCAGTTCGTGGTGGCCCAAACCGAGCTCCGAGGGCGCGGACTCAGGAACGTCGTCGAGGTCGTTCGCGAGATAGGGCGGCAGCTCGATCTCGGCCTCGGGGAACTTGTCGAAGTACTTCCTGGGGGCGTAGAACGGCAGGTGCGGGCGATAGAAGCCGCAGGCCAGGAAGAATGGTCTGGAGTGTTCCTTCGACAGGTACTCAGCCGCCCAATGGGCGAGCTGGGTATCGGTCGTCTCTTCGTCGTCGACGTCGAGGGCGCCCCAGTCGAGGTTGAGGCGGTCGAGCCCGTTCACGGGGTAGCCGGGGGCCCACAGAAAGCCGCGGAAGCTGTTGTAGTAGTGCCACGACGCGGCCTCGTTCTGCGATTGGTGAAACGTCTTGCCCCCGCCGATCGCTTCGTAGCCGTGCTGCATGAAGTGCTGCGGCAGAGTCACGGCCCGCGGCATGGCGTCGCGCCAGACGTCCGCGTTGCGATAGCACCCCGATGTCGTCGGGCGCCTGCCGGTCATCAGACTCGCCCGAGAGGGGTTGCAGACGGGCGCCTGGCAGTAGGCTCGCCGGAAGGTGACGCCGCGCCCAGCGAGCGCGTCAATGTTCGGTGTCAGCGACTGCGGGTGACCGTCGAGGACGCCGATCCAGTCGTTCAGATCGTCGATCGAGATCATGAGGACGTTCGGGCCTTTAGGACGCGGCTCTTCACCGCCTGCGCAGCCCGCGGCCAGGGCGCCGAGCCCCACACGCCTGAGCAATTCTCGTCGAGAGAGCGCTTGTCCAAAAGAAAGACACCGGCGGCTGAGCCGCCGGTGTCTTGGAATCTCAACTAAGCCCATTGTGCCTCGCCGCGCTCAGAAGCGGAACCCCACCTTGAGTCGAAACTCGCGCGGCAGCTGCCAGGCCGCGAGCGAGTTCAGGGGCTCGAGGGTTCTGGTGTCGACCTGGAGCACCTCCTGCTCGTTGGTGACGTTGGCGACCTCCAAGCCGAGCTCCCCTTCCCATTCGCCACGAATCGGGAAAGACCACATGGCCGACAGGTCGAGAGTAAAGATGTCCTCCAGCTGCCGGCTGTCCACCGGCGCGGTGAAGGTCACGGTGTCGATCTCGACACCGGTCACAGGATGCGCCACGGTGGTGGGAGCAGACGGGCCGAAGTACCTGCCGGTGGTCGTTGCGAAGAAGCCACCCAGTGTCAGGGCGTGCCTGCCGAAATCCAGGCGTTTCATGCCGACGACGTTCAGCCGATCGATATCGTGACGCATCCGGCCGGTCCGGAACCTGGTGGTGGCATCGGTCGCGCCGGTGCCCACCTCGATGCCGCCGAGGCCCTCGAAGAGGTTATTGTCGGAGCTTGCGTTTGCTGCGTTTCCTGTGGCCTCGCCGATGGTCCAGTTGGAGCGGAACGCCCAACCGCCGCGGAATCTACGATTGAGCTCGACGCTGACGGCTTCGTACTCGCGGAAGGCATCGGGCCAGTTTTGCACTAAGCGAACGACCTCCAAGCCGTCGGCGGAGTACTGGTCGTTGCCAAAGAAGATGTCTTTGGTCTCGTGCATCACCACGTTCGACTTGAAGACCCAGTTGCGCGAGATCTGCCAGTCCACTCCTAACGCAACCTGATCCTTGTACGGATGATCGACCGGAATCAGGGTCTGGGTTTCGAAGGCCGGCGTCCTGGTCCGGCGGAAGATGTCGTAGCGCTCGCTGACGGGATTCCAGAGGAACTCGTCGTAGCTCAGCTGCCCGGCGGGTATCTGCCCGAACTCACGCCAGGCGAAGTCCAGGCCGATGTTCTGGTAGTAGCGTCCGACACTGCCGCGCACCAGCAGCTTGCCGTCGGCATTGACGTCGTAGACCACGGACAGACGCGGCGCCAGGTTGTCGGAATCGTGGACCCGCGTTCCGACGTCGTTGTCGATCGTCTGGGCGTCGTAGCGCACGCCCATGTGGAGGCTCAAGCGATCACCGACGTCGAGCCGGTCCTGCACATAGGCCGAGCTCTCGAGCCCTTCGCTTGTGGACGGCAGGGCCGGCGGGAAGACCCGCATCTGCTGCGGTGTCTGGAAGCCTCCGGGGCATTCAAAACAGAAGTTTCTGCCGCGATACTCCTTGCCCACGTTGCCGAAGTTGGTGAAGGCGATGTCCTGGATGTCGATGCCGAACTTGACCTCGTTGCTGCCTGTGAAAACAGTCGCAGAGGCATGAGCCGTGTCGCGAGGGAAGTCGTTGAAGCCGATCCCGTTCCCGCTCGTCACGCCGTTGAAGCGAACGTTACTTTGCGCCCGATCGCGGTAGCGGAAATTGTTGTCGGCCGGATTGTCGGAGCACTCGGGGCACAGTGTGTCCGGATCCTTGGGGAATTTGAGAGTGCGAGGAAAGAGATCCTTGCGCTGGGATACCTTGACATCGATGAAGGTCGAGTTGGTAGCGGCGAAGCTCCAGCTCCCGGTCAGAACCTGGGCGTAGAGCGGACGGGCCGTGAGGGCTCTGAGGTCGCCGGTGCGAAAAGGGGCGGCGATCCAGTCGCCGCGCGAATCGATCCACGTCGTCGCCAGCTGGTGCCGATCGCTAGGCTGGTAGTTGACCTTGAGGATCCGCGGCTGCGAGCTCTGACTGGCGTCGATCACGTCGCCGCTCGCCAATTGGTCCAGCCGGTTGTCGGTCAACTCGGCGTGAGAGGCGAAAAACCACGCCTTTTCTCGGAAAATGGGCCCGCCCAGCGACGCCTCGTAGCTGTCGATCCGGTCGTCCGGCCGCTCCAACCCGAACTGGTCCTCCGCTCTCCACTTCGGATTCTGGCCGACGTAGAGAAAATCGCCGTGAAACTCGTTGGTGCCGGTCTTGACGGTCGAGCTGATGATGCCGCCGCTCACCCGGCCGTACTCGGCGCCGAAGCCCATCGTTTCGAGCCTGGTCTCCGACAGCGACGACGCCGGCATGATCACGCGCACCTGCCCCCCGTTGCGCGTGTTCGAGGTGTCCACGCCCTCGATCAAGGTCTGCGTCTCGTTCTCAATGCCACCGTTGATCGCGGGAAAAAGGTTGTACTCACCGATGTTCACCACTCCCGGCAGCGCGCGGACGGTGGAACCATAGTCGCGACTCTGGAAGGCGGCGTTCTCGACCACTTCCGGCTTCAGTGAGCTGACGGAGCCGGTCTCGTACTTGCTTATCAGCGTCGCTTCGCCAACGACCGTGATCTCTTCCGCGGTTCCCCCTTGCAGGGTCAAGTCGATACCCCGGCGCTCACCCGGATCGAGCGTAGTCGCAAGCTCGGCCGATCCCAGCCCCTCCAGCACCGCGCTGACGGTGAACTCTCCCGCCTGCAGCAGCGCGAAGCGATACCGCCCCTCGGCATCGGACATGGTGGTCGTCGTTCTCTGAGGACCCTCGAGGGTCACCGTGGCCCCCGGTAGGCCCTGCCCCTGGGCGTCGAGAACGCGGCCGTCGATGGTCCCCGTCTGCGGGCCGTCGGCCCATAGCGGCAACTGAACACACAGGCTCACGGCGAGAATCCAGATCCAGGTTCTAGGAATGTTGGTGGTCACGGCTCGTCCCTCCTTTGTCTGTCTCCTCTTCGGTCCGTCCGCGGGTGCTGTCAGAGGCCCCGCGCAACTAGCAGTGTAGCTCCAATGCTGTTTGATGTTCAAGCTCTGTTGGGGAGCTCATACCTCTACGGGACTGATCCCCCCGTCTGCGCCGCGACCTCCCTCTCCTGGAAGCGGGCGCCGCGGAGAGTGTTGCCCATCGAGTAGTTGCCTTCGTGGCAGGCGAACTCGTACAGCTTGTCGTTCGTGGCGGGCCAGGTGTACTCGCCGCTGTAGGGCGTCTCCCAGTCACCGCTCTCCACCGTGAATTGGTAGAGAAGAGTGTTCTCGTCCGTGAGAGAGAAGCGCTCGACGACGTGCTGATCGTGCGGGGGGGAGGGCTCGCCGAAGAGGGTGACCGTCCCCCACCTCTCCACCAGGAAGTTGGTCGTATCGACGACCAGCGTGTCACCCTCCCACCAGCCGACCGAATCGCCACTGCGTGAGCGAACCTCCGGCGGCAGATGCCTGGCCTCGGCCCGCGAGGGGCTGAGTCGAATTACGCGCGCTTCGTGCATCCACTCGATGAGGATCATCACGTGACTCTCGGTCTGCACGATGGTCTTGATGTTGTTGTAGTTCTTCGGCAGCACCGGGATCGTTGCCTCGAGCGTAAAGATGCAGCGATCGGCGATCGACAGCGATTCAGGCCCATCGTAGGGGCCGGCTTGGAGATCGCGCCACCAGGCGGGGCTCGCATTCTTGTCCGCCAGATCCCGACGTACGTAGAGGCCCTTGCGACGCTCGCGCCCCCTCTCGGTGAGGGGTGGAAGGCGGCCATCGGGCGGATCGGTAAGGAGCGATGTGCGGTACTTGCCGTCGACCGCAACCGCCTCGGTGCCGCGATCATGAAAGAACTCGTTGTAACCGCCTAATCGTCCGGTGAAAGGCGGGGGTTGGCGATTCGGATCGCTGGGGCTAGAGCGCTGAGCTGTTCTCTCGGCCGCGCTCCGTCTGATCTCTTCGGCCTCGGCGGGGGTGAGGAAGAGGCGGTTTCCGAGCTCGGGACTCCTCTGCAGCGGCGTCAGGGTAGCGATGTCGTAGTTCCCCGAAAGATCGGGCTTGCCGCTACCGGTTCGAGGGATTTCGCTCGCGGAAGCGACTCCAACCGCGGCCATCACGACCAAGAGGAGCGAGGCGATCCGGGTTCCGGCTTGGTGGCTCATCGGAGATCCTCCAGAGGGCAGAGTCGGCTGGCTTCAAGCCTAGTACACTATCGGGCACTCAGCGTGCTCATGAGATTCGTTCGCGTCCCGTCCATCACCGTTCTGGCTCTTCTTGCTGGGGTCGTAGCGGCTCAAGACCGGCGCAGCTCGGGCGACTACCTGTCGCAGGAGCTACGCGCCCGAGTCGACGCGCTGGTGGAAGAGGCCTCTGTTCCGACAGACGACGTCGACGAGCTAATCTCCAGGTTCCGGACTCTTTGGGAATGGGGGAACGCATACGCGCGAGAGCGCGGCCGCATCGCCGATGACTTCCCTCAGAACGCGTCCTACCTGAACCGGGCCTTGCGTGGGCTTGCCGGTCAACCAATCCCGGTCGACCCCATTTCCGATCTCATCGGCTATATGGTCCGGCAACTCCAGGTCCCGGACGAAGCCCCTGGAGCCTTGGGCAGCCTGACGATCTCTTCCGAGGGACCCTTTCCAGCGGGAGGGTACTCCACGGTAACGCAGACCTACACAGTCGGGGACCGGCCGATCGCCGAAGGCGGCGGGCTGATTCTTGCCAAGGGGCGGCGAAACGGCGCCTTGTCGACGCGCGCCACTGACGCCGACTTCGTCACCGTCCGCTCTTCGAATCCGAACGCCCGGCTCTCTGCCGTCGAGCCATGGACGAGCTACCCGTCTGGACTTACCGGAACCGCGATCGGATTCCGTCTGAGCGGCGCCACGCTGCAAGAGGGAGACACTGTGACCGTGACGTACGGGGATCGATCCGGCGGCGGTCCGGGCATGAAGCTGCAGGAGTGGTCCAACGACGAGGTCCCCCTTCCGTTCTTGCTGGACTTGGACGGAGACGGCGTGCTCCTTTGGCCCGATTGGCCGTCGTTCGAGGTCGTCGGAGAGGAGAGAGTGAGCTTCCTGAACGCGATTGCGCCGTCGGTGGTCGAACCGGGCGAGGAGTTCACCCTGACGGTGCGCGCCGAGGACCGCTTTCACAACGTTGCGTCCGTCGGTCCAGGCGAATTGGAGGTGCTGCTGGACGGCGAGCCCTTCCGGACGCTTGCGGCCGAGTCGGAAGCGCTGGTGCAAATCGAGAACGTCGCCATCCGCTCCGCCGGCGTCCATCGGTTCGCAGTGCGCACCGCCGACGGGACCTTGCAAGGGGCCAGCAATCCCATCCTCGTCGAAAGGAATCCCGCTCGGCGCATCTACTGGGGAGAGACGCACGGTCACACCGGGATGGCGGAGGGACAGGGTTCCGCCGAAGGATACTTCCGCTTCGGGCGTGACGCAGCCCGACTCGACTTTCTCTCATTGTCCGAGCACGACCGCTGGCTCGACGACGGCGAATGGCGGACGCTACAGCAGCTTGCCGAGGAATACCGCGCGCCAGGGCGATTCACGCCGATTCTCGGGTTCGAGTGGACGACTTCGCTGGCCGACGGCGGACACCACAACGTCTTCTTCCGCGACGTGCCTGGACGACGACGCGTCGGCACGCAAAGAAAGCCTCTGCTCGACGAGCTGTACGCAGAACTGCGAGCAGCGAACCGGAGTGACGACGTGCTGATCATTCCGCACGCCCATCAGCCGGGCGACTGGACCCGCAGCGACAGGGAGATGGAGAGGCTGGTCGAGATCCAGTCCAGCCACGGCACGTTCGACTGGTTCGGAAATCGGTACTTGCAGAACGGGTTCCGGATTGGGTTTGTCGGCGCGTCGGACAACCATACCGGACACCCGGGTTACGGCTTTATGGGCGGGCCCGGACAGTCTTCGGGTACGCAACTGGGCGGACTCGCCGCGGTCCTGGCGGCGGAGAACACGGGTGAAGCAATCTTCAACGCGCTGCGCAGTCGGGCGACGTATGCGACCACCGGCGAACGCATTGTCCTTGACGCGTGGCTCAATGGAGTCCCCATGGGACAGGAGCAGCCCGCCACGAACCGGAGAGAGTTGGAATGCCGAGTGCACGGCACGGCTCCGATCGACGCCATCGATGTGGTCAAGAACGGCCGCATCGTGTATTCGCAGCGGTACCTCAAAGCTGATATGACAAGCGACGCGGTCGTACAAGTGAGCTTCGAGGCGTCGACCGAGGTCGTGGGCGATCGCCGGGGCCCGCGGGGCAGTCGGCCGTGGCTAGGCGTCATTCGCGTCGAGGGCGCAGAGGTCGTCGGTCACCGAGACCCTTGGTTCCGCCATCCGGGTTCCTACTCCACGGAGCGGACGGGGAATGAGATCCGGTTCAGAATGCTCACTCGAGGACGCAGTGCGGCGATTCTACTTCGGCTGCGCGCCGCCGACGCCGACACGCGCGTGATCGTGGACATGGAGTCGACGCAAGAGTTGCGCGGAACGGGAAGCGACGTGCGCGAGGTGCAGCGGCTTCCCGCCCGGGTCGAGGCCTTTCGGCTCGGAAGCCTCGGCGGTCAGGTCGACCGACGGGAGTATCGAGTGCTGGATCAAACCGACGCCCTCGCCGTCCAAGTGGTCAGCGACCAGGGCGACGTCGATCAAGACTTTCGATACCTGGATCTCGACAATCCGCAGCCCGGCGACTACTACTACGTGCGGGTGCGCCAGGTTGACGGCGCGATGGCGTGGTCGAGCCCGTTCTGGGTGGGCGAGAGCCCCGCCAGCGATTGACCCCCATCGTGGAGAGGCGATATGGTGCCAACAGGAGACCAAGGATGCCGGTAGGGCCACACGGGGAGCAACAAAGCGAGGCACTAACATGATGAACCGAAGAGAGTTCCTGGCCACGGGCTTGGCGGCGACGGTTCTCCACTCCGCACAGGGAAGGGTGTTTGCTCGCCCTCACTCAGGGAGAATGTTCCGCGTCGCCCACGTTGGAAACATGTGGCCCGACAGCGTTGAGGAAGCCATACGCGAGTGCGGTCGCCTGGGCTTCGAGGGAATCGAGCCCTTCCGGGGCAGCATCCTCAAATACGTTGACCGGCCGCAGGCCCTCGCGGAACTGCTGGATGCGGCCGGCATTCGCATGGCGACATGCTCCAATGGTGGCGCACCGATGGCCGACAACTTCACCGATCCTTCCAAGGTGAAGGAGACGATCGCCGAGCACGCCAAGTTCGCCCGTGACTTCATTGCCCACTTCGGTTGTTCGCATTTCAAAATCAACCTGGGCCCCCAACGTGAGGGAGGGACGATCGGCGACGAGCAACTGCGGACCATGGCCAAGGCCCTGAACGAGCTGGGCAAGCGCACCGCCGAAGTTGGAATAAGGCTAGCCCCTCACCCCCACCTCTGGTCACCCTTCGAACGGCAGGAGGAGGTCGATCGCGTCTTGGAGCTGACCGACCCGCGATATGTCTACCTGACCGCGGATACTGCGCATCTGACACTTAGCGGTATGGATCCGGTGAAGTTCCTCAGCAAGCACTACGATCGTGTAGCGGCCATACACTTCAAGGACATACCGGCGAAATACCGCGGGTACCACGGCCCCTCACCTTCTCGCCAGGAGCACCGCCGGGCCAACCTCTACAAGAGGATGGGTACGGGCGGTGTGGATTTCGTCGCTTTCACGAAGATCCTTCGAGAAAAGAAGTTCAGTGGCTGGGTTAGCCTCGACTACGGCAAACCACGCCCCGGGGAAGGAAGCGTGGCCGACTACGTGGACCACAACGTCGAGTACCTCAATGATGTCCTGGACATCCGGTTGTAGTCAGCGCGGCGCTGGACAGGCCAGCAAGTTGGCCGCAGTTTCGATCCTTTTGGTGGCGCCCTCGTCTGTCACTGCCCAGGTCCAAGCGGCGGACGAGTTCATCGCTGTCACCGACGAGATGCTGCAGAACCCCAGCGATGACGACTGGCTCATGTGGCGCCGCACGCTCGACGGCTGGGGCTACAGCCCGCTCGACCAAATCCACCGCGAGAATGTGGACGAGCTGCGACTCGTCTGGTCACGTGGCATGAGTGAGGGTCGCCAGCAGGGGACTCCACTGGTCTACGACGGAGTGCTGTACCTGCCCAACCCGAAGGATGTCATTCAAGCGATCGATGCGGTGAGCGGCGACCTCATCTGGGAGCATCGCCGCGACCTTCCCGACGACGTTGCCAGCTACGTCGGCAGCCTCGGCGCCAACAACCGCAATTTGGCCATCTACGGCAGGTTGATCATCGATACCAGCTACGACGAGCATATCTTCGCCCTCGACGCGACTACGGGCGAGCTGGTCTGGGACACGGAGATCCTCGACTATCGGACGCATCCGGCGATCCAGGGCTCCGGTCCCATCATCGCTGACGGCAAGGTGATCTCCGGGCGCAGTTGCCGGCCCCTCGCCGGGCCGGAGGCGTGTGTCGTCACCGCCCACGATCCGCACAGCGGCAGAGAGCTGTGGCGTCGGCGCACCATTCCCGCGCCCGGCGAGCCGGGAGACGAGAGCTGGGGTGAGGTGCCCTTCGCGGATCGCAAGCACGTCGGCACCTGGATGGTGCCGAGCTACGATCCCGCCCTCGAGCTCATCTACATCGGAACGTCGGTGACCTCGCCGGCGCCGAAGTTCCTCCTCGGCGGCGCGAAGAACAGGCACCTCTACCACAACTCCACCCTGGCGCTCGAGGCGACTACCGGCGAGATCGCCTGGTACTACCAGCATCTCATCGACCACTGGGATCTCGACCACCCCTTCGAGCGCATCCTGGTCGACACCGCGGTCGCGCCCGACCCGAGCGAGGTGCGGTGGATCAATCCCCGTCTCGAGCCGGGCGAGGTGCGCAAGGTGATGACCGGGATTCCAGGCAAGACCGGCGTGGTCTACACCCTCGACCGCGAAACCGGGGAGTTTCTCTGGGCCACCCCCACCGTGGCGCAGAACGTGATCAGCGACATCGACGGCGCCACCGGAGAGGTGACCGAGAACGTCGAGACGGTGTTCACCGAACTCGGCCAGACGATCCTCGTCTGTCCGTCCTATTTCGGCGGCAGGGATTGGCAGGCCGGCGCCTACAGCCCGCTGACCGGCAACATGTTCTTCCCCCTGCGCAACACCTGCGCGCAAATGACGGCCAGCCTGGAGGGACGTCTCGCCCTCTACGCGCTCGACGCGGATGACCGGATCGCCCCCGGCACCGACCAGCTCGGTACCGTCTACGCCGTTTCGGTGAAGACCGGAAAGATCACTTGGACTCACGAGCAGCGGGCCGGAACCCAATCGCTATTTGCGAGCGGCGGCGGACTGGTCTTCGTGGGCGATGCGAACGGGCGTTTCAAGGCTCTGGACCAGGAAACCGGCGACGTCTTGTGGGAGATCAATCTCGGCTCGGCGGTCACCGGTTTTCCGATCAGCTATGGGGTCGACGGACGGCAGTATGTCGTCGCCTCGACCGGCCCCAAAATGGCGGCGCTTGGCTCTGGGCTCACCCCCGAGCTGCGCCCGAGCTCGGGCAACACCCTCTTCGTCTTCGCTCTGCCCAAGCGCGACGGAGAAGCTCGAGACCGTGTGCGCCGTCGCAAAGTGTCTGCCCCCCAAGGAGCAGGGGGTCTATGAGGAGGAGAGCAATGATGAAAGTGTTTCCGACCGTGAGTACCGTAGGCGTCTGTCTTGTTGCACTCGCGTTCTCGGTGCAAACGCCCACCCGCGCGCAAGATGTCGGACTCTGCGTTTCCGAGCGATTCGCCGATCAGGTGGCCGATGCGGTCGCGCAGCAGGACGGCGCGAGCATGATCCGTTTCGGTGATCACGCGCAGTTGGTGGAGAGAGTGGGGCAGTGTGATGCCGTCATCGCCATGGCACCAACAGGTCTCGACGAGGTGCTCCGTGCCGGGTCGCGCCTGCGCTGGCTGCAAACCGCGAGCGCCGGGGTCGAGCGTCTAGTGAGCTCCGACGAGCTCGTAGCTTCGGACATCGTGTTGACCAACGCAAAGATCCTGCAGGGACCTGAGATCGCCGATCACGCCTTTGCCCTGCTCTTGAATCTCACTCGCGACGTCCGCTTCTTCAACGAGCAGGTGACATGGAACCGCGAGAACCGTCTTCCCATCATCGAGCTGCGCGGCAAGACGGCTCTCATCATCGGCCTGGGGGGCATTGGCACCCAGATCGCGCAGCGCGCGGCGGCCTTCGAGATGCGCGTCATCGCGGTCGATCCGAAGGACATTCCAATGACCCGGGATGTTGCCTACGTCGGCACGCCGGACCAGCTCGACGAGCTCTTGCCGCAGGCCGACGTCGTCTTCAGCAGCGTTCCGCACACCCCGGCTTCCCGCGGCATGCTCGGCGAGGAGCAGTTCGCGCTCATGAAGGACGGGGTCTATGTCGTCAACGTGTCACGCGGCCCGATAATCGACACCGACGCTCTCGTGGCCGCGTTGCGCTCCGGCAAGGTGCGTGCGGCGGGTCTCGATGTTGTCGACCCCGAGCCCCTACCTGACGGTCATCCTCTCTGGTCGATGCCCAACGTGGCCATCACGCCACACATTGCGACGCTGTCCGATCACTCGATTGAGCGGCGAGTCATTCTCTTCCGTGAGAACATCGAGCGTTTTCTCAACGGCCGTCCGTTGCGTAACGTGGTCGACAAGAAACTGGGTTACTGATGAATTCAGGGATGGTTCCTCAAGTCTGAAGGAGACAAACATGAGATGCATGTTGGGTCTACTGATGGGCGCCCTTCTACTCGTCGGCTGCGGCCCCGGCGAGGAGCCGGCAGCCGAGGCACCGGCGGCGGACTCCGTGCCCGACGCTGCAGCCCCGGCACCCAATCCGACGCGGAACGCCTACTTCGGCGATCTCCATGTACACACACGCTACTCACTCGACGGCTTTATCTTCGGCACCACGGCAGATCCCAACGCAGCGTACGAGTTCGCCAAGGGCGGCGCGATCCTGCATCCGGCAGGCTTCGAGATGAAACTCGACCGGCCACTCGACTTTCAGGCGGTGGCCGATCACGGCGGGTATCTCGGCATGCTCCCGGCAATGACCGATCCCTCTTCACCAGCCTACGGTCACCCCATTGCCGAGGGCGTGCGCACTGCACGCTCGGCCGATGAAAGACGCGCCAACTTCATCGCCGTAGGCCCCTACTGGAATGGAGAACCGGGAACCGAAGAGCACCTGAGCATGGATATCGTGCGCGGCGCTTGGGAGGAGATCCAGGCGGCCGCCAACCGGCACAACGATCCTGGGACCTTCACCGCCTTGATCGGCTATGAATACACCTCTTCCGGCGGAGCGGGAAACAACCTGCACCGCAATGTGATCTTCCGCGGCGCCGAGGCTCCCACAGTTCCCTTCACCCGCTTCGACTCATCCAACCCTGAAGATCTCTGGGCCTCAATGGACGAGTGGCGCGCCCAGGGCATCGACTCGCTGGCCATTCCGCACAACTCGAACGCCTCAGGGGGTCGCATGTTCGAGCTCGAGTACTTCAACGGTGGTGCGATCGACGATGCCTACTCGGAGCTGCGCTCGCGCAACGAGCCGGTGGTCGAGATCACACAGGTCAAGGGTACCTCCGACACCCATCCGGCGCTGTCGCGCAATGACGAGTGGGCCGAATTCGAGATCATGCCGTACAAGATCGGTACTGTGATCCTCAGTCAGCGGCAAGGTAGCTACGTGCGTAACGCCTATCGACGGGGCCTCGAGATCGCGGACGGCGGCGTCATGAACCCGTACAAACTCGGCCTGATCGGGTCGAGCGACACCCATGTCGCGGCCGGCTCCTTCGAGGAGGACAACTACTGGTCGAAAACGGGCATTCTGGACGCCACACCGCAGTTGCGCGGTTCGGTGCCGGGCACGGGAGTGATCGCCACCTACGGCGATCCCTCGCAGCAGTCCGGCTCCTCCACGCGCATCAGCGACGGCTCCGGCCGGACCTACCGCGACACCTACTACCACACCTGGGGTGCGTCGGGCCTCGCCGGCGTATGGGCGGAGGAGAACACGCGCGAGTCGATCTTCCAGGCCTTTCGGCGCAAGGAGACCTTCGCCACGTCGGGTCCGCGCATTCGTGTGCGCTTCTTCTCTCGGGCGGGGACCACCAGCGCCGATCTCGAGGATCCCGATTTTCTCACCAAAGCCTACGCAGAAGGCGTGCCGATGGGTGGCGAGCTCTCCACCTCGAACGGGGCTGCACCAACCTTCGCGGCCTGGGCGCTGCGCGATCCGCTCGCCGCTCCGCTCGACCGGCTACAGATCATCAAGGGTTGGTCGGAGAACGGGAACAGCGAGGAGATGGTTTACGACCTCGCCTGTTCGGACGGCGCGGCCGTCGACCCCGCCACCCATCGCTGCCCGGACAACGGGGCGAGCGTCGATCTCACCACCTGCGCCATCAGTGCGGACGTCGGGGCCAACGAGCTCAAAGGCGTGTGGACCGACCCCGACTTCGACCCGGCGCATCGGGCCTTCTACCACGTGCGGGTGCTCGAGAACCCGACCTGCCGTTGGTCGACCTGGGATGCGCTGCGAGAGGGCGTCGAGCCACGCCAGGACATGCCGTCTACCATCCAAGAGCGGGCCTGGTCGTCGCCGATCTGGTACAGCCCCTAGAGGAGCCGAAGCTGCTGCCGAAGGGAACACGCATCGAGGTCGACTTCTGGTACGACTCGACGCCAGAGCGGCGTAGGCAGCGCGGCTTCGACGCCGATCGCCCGGTCGGATTCGGCCCGCGCACCAACGACGAGATGTCGGCCGCGCCTTTTTCGCGGGCGATCACCCTCCAGGAACGGCACGAGGCCGCGATGGTGTTGCCCGATCGGAAGCGCATCAGCGTGCTCGAAGCTGCGGCTCGGCTGTGGTTTGGAGTAGGCCCGCGCACTCTAATCCCGCTGTCGAGCCGCGGGCTGCCGGCCTCGTAGCGTCGCGGGTTGTAGACCCTGCCGAGCGTCCCGGCCACTCCCCCAGCGGCCTGGCTCGGCCGCCTCGAGCCGGTCGAAGAGCGTCTCGGCGGGGATGAGCGAGATCCCGTGCTCATCCTCGAACGGGAGATGGGAGTCGGCGGTGCGCCAGCGCCAGGCCACCTCGAGGTCGCCGAAGTTGTCGGCGGTGATCTGATCGAGCGGCGCGTACTTCGTGCCCCACATGTCGCCGGCGTAGGAGCGCCACTCGCCGCCGGCCGCGCCCTGCACCGCGCAGAACGACGATACGGCGCCAACGGATCTCATCATTCAGGCGGAGCCCACTGGTTTCCCCGGGTTCCCGGGGGCAGGTTGCCAAGCTGCCTACTCGGCGGGCTTGCGGAGCGGTGTCCGCGAGGAGAGCTCGCGCTCGAGACGACGAAGCTCCTTCTCGATGCCGGGGCGGACATGCGGCTCGGCGAAGGCGAGTAGGGCCACGTAGAAGCCACACAGACTCTTGAGGCGAAAGACCTCGTCGTCGAGAACGCCGTATGCCCACTGGTCGAGAGCCAACTCCCAGCCCACATGGAGCTGTACCTCGAGGAACCGTTGGCCTACGACGTTGCGCAGTTGCCCGTCGGCGAGGGCCTCGGTGATCGCGGTGCGAATCGCGTCCTTGGAAGACCTGAAGTGCTCTCCCTCGTCCTGCTGGCCAAGTCTCGCCCAAGAGCCGGTCCTGAAGTCGGCCACGATGAGAGGCCGCAGCAGGTCGCCGTTGTCGATGATGTATCGGAGAATGCCCTCCATGGCTCTCGATGCCCGGAGCAAGGGGTCGCGGGCGGCGCCGGTGTCGGCGGCCGGCGCTTCGAGACGCTGCACCGAGTCCTGGATCAGCGCCTGCAGGATCTCTTCGCGGGAGCCCAGCAGGTTGTAGAGCGTGGTGACGCTCAAACCGGCCTCGCGGGCCAGCTTGCGCATCGAGAGACCCTCGGGCCCGGCCTCCTGGAGAAGGGCGCGGGCAGACTCCAAGATGCGCTGCCGTCGCGCCGCTACGTTCGCTTCGCGTCGATTCGTCGGCCCGCCAGCCTTGGGGCTCTTGGCTTCGGGGGTCGTCATAGGTGGGGGCTCCGCCCTGGAGATGGTACGCCGGTCAATGGACCGCCAACATGTTACATTGTTTCAAGTTTCGACCGGGCTTTCACGTCAAGATCCAGTGGGCGTCGATCTGCAACCAGTCGCGCTCCAAGTACGGCCGGATCGTCGAGCACGGGCCGGCCGACCAGCTCTACGAGGCGCCGCGCGAGCCCTACACCCGGGCGCTGATGAACGCGGCGCTCGATCTGGGAAGCGCGCTGCCGTAACAGCGACTGGGTGGGCGTCCCCGTCTGGTGCACCCAGTACCGGCTATGATTGCTGACGAGAATTGACGAGATAGCCGTAACTGCCTGGTCGACTGGCAAGCGCCTGGTTTCGCAGGCGTGCACGGCAACGCGGCCATCATGAATGCCAAAGGAGGGCATCCATGACCTGGACGACGAGACACTTGCCCCTGGCCGCGGCGGCGGCCATCGTCATCATCCTGCTCGTGCCGACCGCCGCGGCGGCCCAGGAAGAGGGCCACGACCACGAGTCCGCGGACGCTGAGGAGGCCGAGGAGCACGCTCATTTCGAGGAGCGCATCGTCGTCCTCGGCAGCCGCGCGCACCCTCGTTCGGTGACCGAATCCCAGGTCCCCATCGACGCGATTCCCGTCGAGGACATCATGCGCCAGGGCGCCACAACGCTTGACTACCAGTTGCGGAACCTGATCCCCTCCTTCAACGTCGCGACCCATCCGATCAGCGACGCGGCGACGCTGGTGCGGCCGTCGAGCCTGCGCAACCTGGCCCACGACCACACGCTGATCCTGGTCAACGGCAAGCGGCGGCACCGGTCGTCGGTCGTCGCCTGGTTCGGCGGCGTGACCGACGGGGCGCAGGGGCCCGACATCTCGACCATTCCGGCGATCGCCCTGCGCGGAGTCGAGGTGCTGCGTGACGGCGGGTCGGCGCAGTACGGCTCGGACGCGATCGCGGGCGTCATCAACTTCCAGCTCAAGGATGACGCCGCCGGTGGCAGCATCGAGCTCCACAGCGGCAGCTATATCGCGGGTGATGGCGCCGGGTACACCGTGGCCGGCAACTTCGGCCTGCCCATGGGCGGCAACGGCTTCGCCAACCTGAGCTTCGAGTACGGCGGCGCCGACCCGACCGACCGCAGCGTCCAGCGCCGGGACGCGGCCGCGCTGATCGCCGCCGGCAACACCAACGTCGCCCTGCCGGCGCAGGTCTGGGGCAACCCGAAGATCGAGGACGACGTGAAGCTGTTCGCCAACATCGGCAGCCGTTCCGACAATGGCCTCGAGTTCTACGGCTTCGCCAACTTCGCCGAGAAGAAGATGACCGAGGGCTTCTTCTTCCGGAATCCGAACTCCCGGCAGAGCATCTACAGCCTCGACGGCGGCCAGACGCTGCTGATCGGCGACGTCCTCCGCGCCCAGGGCATGGGTTCGGCCAACTGTCCCGAGGTCAGGATCACGAACAGCGTGCCCGACCCGGATGCCCTCGCCCAGGTGTTCGCCGACCCGAACTGCTTCTCCTTCCAGGAGATCGCTCCGGGCGGCTTCACCCCTCAGTTCGGCGGCATCGTGACCGACAGCTCGGTGGTCGCGGGGCTGCGGAAGGAGCTGAACAACGGCTTCGCCTGGGATCTGAGCGCCAGCTTCGGCTCGCACGAATCGGACTTCTTCTTCCGGAACACCGTCAATGCGTCGCTCGGCCCGGACACGCCGCGCGACTTCGACCCCGGTCTCTACGACCAGGAAGACGTGAACCTGAACTTCGACATCTCCTATAGCGTCTCCCACAGGGTCAACGTCGCCGCCGGCGTCGAGTGGCGCGACGAGAGCTTCACCGTCGGCGCCGGGGGTCGGCCGTCCTGGGAGGTCGGCCCCTATGCGGCGCAGGGCTTCATTCCCGCCTCGAACGGCTTCCCCGGTTTCCCCGACTACACGGCCGGGACGTGGAGCCGCCAGAATGTCGCCGTCTACGGCGACCTTGAGTTGCACGGAGAAGACGACCGGTGGTCCCTGGGCGGCGCCCTCAGGGTCGAGGACTACGACGTGTTCGGCAACACGACGAACGGCAAGCTCTCGTTCCGCCGCGCTCTGAGCGACACCGTCTCATTGCGCGGCGGCGTCAGCACGGGCTTCCGAGCGCCGACGCCCGGGCAGCAGAACGCGCTCAACGTGCAGACCACCATCGACCCCACGACCCTGGAACTCGTCGACAGCGCCACCGTGCCGTCGACCTTCGTGGCGGCGGGGCCGCGGGGAGGCAAGCCGCTCGAACCCGAGGAGTCGGTCCACGCGACGGCCGGTCTGGTGATCGACACCGGCCCCTTCACCTTGACCGCCGACTACTTCAAGGTCGACATCTCCGACCGGCTGTCGCTGTCGCAGGTCCTGACGCTCACAGAGGAGGAGCGCGAGCTGCTGCTCTCGCAGGGCATCACCTCGGCACGGAACCTGTCCTTCTTCCGTTTCTTCATCAATGACTTCTCGACCCGGACCGAAGGCATCGACGTCGTCTCGACCTGGATTCCGCTCGCCCTCGGCGGCGACACCGAGTTCAGCTTCACCCTGAACTACACCGACACCGAGGTCACGGAGGAGTCCGACCTGCTGAGCGCCGCGGATGTGCTCGCCATCGAGCGCGGCGTGCCCCGTCTCCGCTGGAACTTCGCGGTGAACCAGCAGGTCGGGCCGGTCAGTCTCCTCGGCCGCCTCAGCCACTACGGCAAGTGGATCGACTACTACTACACGCGGTTGTGGGTGGACCCCGCGCCGCCGGTCCAGGACTCGACCTACATCGTCGACTTCGAGGCCAGCATCCCCATCGCCGCGGACACGACCCTGGCCATCGGCGCCCAGAACATGTTCGATGTCCTTTCCCCGGCGCCCGCCGGCCTCGTCGACGTCCTCGGTTCGCGGTACAGCCCGGTCACCCCGTGGGGCCTGAGCGGCGGCTACTACTACGCGCGGTTCAACTACCGGTGGGGCCGCTAGCTAGTCGGCGCACCCAGAGCGCGCCCGCGCGTTGTCCTGCCTGCGCTCATCGAGCACGCGGGTCGAGAATTGCTAGTTTGAGAAGATCGAGTTTCCACCTCGCTGACTCGGGAGGAGTATGCGGTTCCCTGGTTCGCGCCCACGGCCCGGCCTGATGCTAGTCGTCGCGGCGTGGATCGTCGCCAACGCCGCGGCGCCGCGCGTCGGGTATTGCCAGCAACCGGGCGCCGCGGCGCAGCACGCCCGCCTCGAGCCCGGTACGACCTTCACGGACTGCGAGGCATGTCCCGAAATGGTGGTGCTGCCTCCGGGCGCCTACGTCATGGGCTCCCCTCCGGACGAGGAAGGGCGGTACGACGACGAGGGCCCCGCGCACCGGGTGACCATTGCCCAGCCCTTCGCGGTCGGCGTCCGCGAGGTGACCTTCGCGGAGTGGGACGCCTGCGTCGCGGACGGCGGCTGCGAGGGCTACGAGGCGGGCGACGAGGGTCGGGGCCGCGGCATCCGTCCCGTGCTCAACGCGAATTGGCACAACGCGCAGGCCTACGTGGCCTGGCTGTCCGAGGTGACGGGCGAGCAGTACCGCCTGCCGAGCGAGGCGGAGTGGGAGTACGCGGCGCGGGCCGGGACCACGACCCTCTATAGCTGGGGCGACGAACCGAGCGCCGACCACGGGAACGGCGAGCAGGACCACGGCTGGCCGGACGACGGCCACCGTTACACGGCGCCGACCGCTTCGTTCGCGGCCAACGGGTTCGGTCTCCACGACGCGCACGGCAACGTCTGGGAATGGACGGCGGACTGCTGGAACGAAAACTACGAGGGCGCGCCGAACGACGGCAGCGCTTGGCTTGCCGGCGACTGCGTGGGCCGCGTCACGCGGGGCGGCGCTTACAACGGCGGCTCCGGGCACCTGCGCTCCGCGATGCGCCTGAAGATCTACTCCCGCTTCCGCAGCTACTTCATCGGCTTCCGGGTGGCGAGGGCTGTCGCGCCGTGAACGGGAGGCGCGGCCGGCACCGACTGGGGGTTGCCGTGTGCTACATTTTCCAACAGCGTTTGTAGCGGCTATCGCCAGGTAGCGCTCCTCTCGACCGATCAACACCCTCAGCTTCCAGGAGCGCGGGTGAGAGTGTTTCACTTATCTCGGAGGGAGATTGCACCATGAGAAGGAAGTTCGCAAACCTCTTCACATGCGCGTGCGTCGCAGCGTTGGCTGTGCTCGTCTGCGCCGGCGCGGCCTGGGCCCAGGCGGGGCCATCCGTGCAAGGCACGATCACAGAGACGGAGTCCGGCGCGCTGCTCCCGGGCGCCGAGGTGGTGCTCCAGGACACGGCCTACCGTACGCGGTCGGGCAGCGACGGCCGCTACCGGCTCGACGGCGTGCCCGCAGGCGACTACTCGGTCGTCGTGACCTATGTCGGATTCGAGGACTTCGAGACCAGCGTCTCGGTAACCGCTTCGGGAACGGTGACCCTCCCGATCGCCCTCGACGCCCGATACGAGTTCGCCGAGGAGATCGTCGTTCAGGCCGTTCGGTTCGGGCAGAGCAAGGCGCTGAACGACCAGAAGGAGGCCGTCAACATCAAGAACGTCCTCTCCGAGGAGCAGATCCAGAGCTTTCCGGACCTCAACACGGCGGAAGTGCTGCAGCGCGTCAGCGGCGTCAGCATCCAGCGCGACAACGGGGAAGGCCGTTTCGTCTCCATGCGCGGCACGCCGTCGGCGATGACGAACGTGACGATCAACGGCCAGCAGGTCGCTTACTCCAACTCGCAAAACCGGATGGTCGAACTCGACGTCATCTCGGCCGCGCAGCTTTCCGGCATCGAGGTGACCAAGGTCCTGACCCCGGACATGGACGCCGACTCCATCGGCGGCGCGATCAACCTGAAGACGAGAAGCGCGTTCGACCAGCCGGACGGCGTGACGAACTTCACCCTGGGCGTGGGCGACAACTCGATCGCCGACGGCACTCACTCGCGCTCGGCATTCAACTACTCGACCGTGCTGGGCACGAACCAGAACCTCGGGTTCTCGGTCGGCATCAACTTCGCGCGCACCGCGGCCGAGCGCCACAACAACGAGCACAAGTGGGGAAGCGAAGACACCGTCGACGATGTCGAGATCCCGTACGCCCTGACCAACACGGAGGCGCAGTTCTCGGCCAACGAGCGCGACCGCTTCGGCGCGAACGCCCGCCTCGAGGTCCGGATCAACGACGACCACAAGCTCGACTTCAGCGTGATGCAGAACTACCGCGAGGACGACCAGGACCGCCAGATCACGCGGATCCGTTGGGACAAGGGCGACTACATCAGCCCCACGGAGGTCGAGGGCCTGCGCGTGGTGAAGTCCCTGCACGATCGGCTCGAGGAGCAGGAGATCACGGCCTACAGCGTCACCGGGGAGCACCGGTTGGGCCTGTCCGTGCTCGACTTCACTCTGTCGACGAGCTCGGCCTTCACCAAGAAGCCGGAAGGGCAGCTCAAGCCCGAGTTCCAGGCCCGCGGGTTCGACCTGAACGTGGTCGACATCGGGGGCAAGGCGCCGGGTTGGGATTCGACGCGGCAGGACATCCACGACAGCGGTGTCTTCGAGTTCGACGCCGTGGACGAGAAGTTCGAGAGCACGACCAGCACGATCGACACGGCCAAGCTGGACCTCACCAGGCCGATGCAGTGGGGCAGCGATACCGGCGAGTTCAAGCTGGGCGTGAAACTCCGCGCGCTGCACAAGGAGCGCGCCGACCTGCGCTCGAAGTGGAAGTGGAAGGGCGATGACGACCTGTTCCTGAGCCAGTTCGAGACCGGCGGCGCCAACGTCACCGAGGGCGGCTACAACCTCGGCAGGGAGTACAACCGCCAGGGCTTCCGCTCGTTCTTCTACTCCAACCAGGGCCCGGGCGGCTTCCTGGAGCAGGTGCGCAACGACGTGAACCTGGGTGAGCCGTACAACGCCGAGGAGGACATCACCAGCGTCTACGCGATGACCACCCAGGAGTACGGACGGCTTACGATGCTGATGGGCGTGCGGGCCGAGTTCAACGACCTCGACTACACGGGGGCGAACCTCGTGGTCAACGACGACGACGTGCTCAGCAACACGCAGGAAAGCGTGACGCGGTCCTACGACTTCGTCTACCCCAACCTGCAGTTCCGCTACCGCCTCTCTGAGGATACGAACCTGAGAGCCGCATACACGCGCAGCATGGCTCGGCCCAACTTCTGGGATTCGATGCCGTTCTCCTACACCCACACGGACGACGAAGAGATCGTGCGCGGCAATCCGTACCTCGATCCGGCGCTCTCGGACAACCTCGACTTCCTGGTCGAGCGCTTCCTGGACAACGTCGGGATCATCTCCGGCGGCGTGTTCTTCAAGACCATCGACGATTTCAACTTCGTCACCGCGACCACGCAGCGCGGCGGGCAGTTCGACGGCTTCGACGTGGAGGAACCGGTCAACGGCGGCAACGCGGACCTGATGGGCATCGAGGTTGCCTGGCAGCAGCAGTGGGATTCGGGTTTCGGCATCTACGCGAACTACACGTACACCAACGTGCTGAGCATCGACCTGGGCGAGCAGACCGACCGGGACGACGTCGACGTGCTGCCGGAACAGAGGGAGCGCGTGGGAAACCTCGCACTCATCTACGAGAAGAACAGGATCCTGACCCGGCTCGCCCTCAACATGAGCGGCAGGTGGCTGAGCGAGGTCGGCGACGAGGCCGGTTCGGACGAGTGGAACGACTCGGCGATGTACCTCGACTACTCGTTCACCTATCTCTTCGACAACGGTCTCGAGCTGTTTCTGCAGGCCAACAACCTGACGGAAGAGATCGTCTACCTCTACCGGGGCATCGCGAGCCGGTCCTCCCAGCAGGACATCACCGGCCGGACGTTCAACGCTGGCATGCGGTGGTCGTTCTAGCGACCGCCGCCTGGGAACCCAGGTGGCGCGATTCGCGCCACATGCGACCCACTCCGCGCGCCCGTCAATGGGCGCGCGGGTGGAACGCGGGCATCCTGCCCGCATCCGGTCTGCTTCGGCGCTAGGGCATGGACACACCCTCCCTGCACGTCGTCGACTACCTGATCATCGGGGCGAGCCTCGTCCTGTCGCTCGGGGTCGGCCTCCGGTTCGCGAAGGCCCAGTCGACGACATCGAAGTACTTCGCCGCCGGCGGCAACGTGCCGGTGTGGGCGATCGGCCTGTCGATCTTCGCCACGCTGATCAGCAGCATCACCTTCCTGGCCTACCCGGGCGACGGCTTTGCCGGCAACTGGGTGCGCCTGGTGCAGGGGTTCATGGTGCCGATCGTGGTGCTGGTCGGGATCGGCTTCATCGTGCCGATGTACCGGAAGGTGATCGGGCTCAGCGCCTACGAGTACTTCGAGCGGCGGTTCGGCTACCTCGCCCGGCTCTACGCCTCGCTGGCCTTCGTGCTGGCGCAGTTCACCGGCATGGGTTCGGTGTTCTTCCTGCTCGCGCTGGCGGTCTCGAGCATGACGGGCATCGGCGTCGTGACGACGATCGTGATTCTCGGCCTGGTGGTGACCGTCGTGACCCTGGTGGGGGGAATGGAGGCGGTGATCTGGCTGGACGTGATCCAGGGCGTGCTGCTGATCCTGGGCGGGTTGGTCACCCTGCTCGTCATTGCGGTCAAGCTGGACGGCGGCCTCGGCAGGGTCTTCTCCGTGGCGGCCGCCGAAGACAAAGTGAGTCTGGGCTCCTTCGACTGGAACCTGGTCGAGCTGACCTTCTGGGTCATGGCGATCAACGGCATCTTCTACGCCGTCCAGAAGTACGGCACCGATCAGACGATGGTGCAGCGCTATCTGACCGCCAGGTCGGACAGGGAAGCGATCAGGGCGTCGATCACCGGCGTGCTCATGGTGGTGCCGGTGTGGGTGATGTTCATGTTCATCGGCACCGCGCTCTTCGTCTTCTACCAGGACGCGTCGCTGCCCGAGGGTCTTCGCGCCGACGCGGTGTTCCCGCACTTCATCCTGAACGAGATGCCCGCGGGCGTCGTCGGCCTCATCATCGCGGCGTTGCTCGCCGCCGCGATCTCTTCGCTGGACTCGGACCTCAACTGCCTCGCGGCGGTCGGCGTCGACGACTACTACAAGAAACTCAGGCCGCGGAGCACCGAAGCCCAGCGGGTCCGCGTGGGCAAGATCATCGTCGTGCTGTCGGGAGTCGGCTCCATCGTGGTCGCGCTCATCTATGCCGCCGTCGGCGCCGCCGGCGTGCTGGCGACCGTGTTCGCCCTCTACGCGATCTTCTCGGGCGGCATCGCCGGGATGTTCCTGCTGGGCATCTTCGTGCCGCGCGTGAACAAGCAGGGGCTGCACATCGGCATCGCGGTCTGTGTGCTCTTCACCGCGGCGGCGCTGCTCAGCTCGACCGAGTTCAGCTTCGGCGGCGAGCCGCGCATCTGGCTCGACCTGGGTCCGCTCAACTACACGCAGCACAACTACATGCTCGGCGTTTACAGCCACCTGGTGTTGTTCGGCGTCGCCTGGGCGGCGAGCTACTTCTTCCCGGCGCGGGAAGTGGACCGGAACCTGACCTATGCTGGCTGGAAAGGCCGGAAGCGAAGCGAGGATTGAGGAGGTGGTGAGGCGATGATGAATCACTGGATGCATTCAGCGCGCAGCTCCGGCCCCTGGGAACGCGGGCGTCTCGCCCGCATCAGGCGCAGCGAGAAGTCCCGGTTACAGCATGGCAGTCGATCCCTGCCGGGGCGTATCTCTGGGTGCGCCGGCCTTCTGGCCGGCATCCGGCGCATAGCACCGGCCCTCGCCGCACTCGCCCTCGCCGCGTGCGGCGCAGCCCCGGAGCCCTCGGACGGCTCCGGCGCCACCGACGCCGAAGCCCCCTGGAACATCGTCCTCTTCCTCGCCGACGACCTGGCCTGGAACCAGGTCGGGTACCACGGCACCACCTTCTACGAGACGCCGAACATCGACGCGATCGCGGCCGCCGGCATGATGTTCTCGAACGCCTACTCGGCGAACCCCGTCTGTTCGCCGACCCGGGCGAGCCTGATGACCGGCAAGAACCCGGCGCGGCTCCAGATCACGGACTACATCCCCGGCAGTCCCTACCCCTACGCGAGACTCCTGCGGCCGGCGGAGGTGCCCGGGCTGCCGCTCGAGGAGGTCACGATTGCCGAACTCATGAAGTCGGAGGGCTACGCGACCGGCCACTTCGGAAAGTGGCACCTCAACGTGGACAAGGAGTACGTGCCGGGCCGGCCGATGGACCCGGCTTCCCAGGGCTTCGACGACATCCTGACCACCGTCAAGCCGGAGTACGAAGACGATCCCCTGGCCGACGCGCACCATGCCCACGAGATCACCGAGCGTTCCCTGGCGTTCCTCGATGCGAACCGGGACCGGCCGTTCCTTCTCTACGTCTCGCACCACGTGGTCCATCGTCCGCTGCTGGAGGACCCGGAGCTGATCGCCAAGTACGAGGCCAAGCCCGGCGCCGACGACCCGGTGAACAACCCGGTCATGGGCGCGATGATCGAGACGATGGACACCGGCTTCGGGCAGATTCTCGAGCGGATCGAGGAGCACGGCCTCGGGGAGCGGACGATCGTCATCTTCTACTCCGACAACGGCGGCTTCGAGCAGCTCCAGGCGCAGGATCCCTTCCGCGGCGGCAAGGCGATGGTCTGGGAAGGCGGGATCCGGGTGCCCCTGGCCGTCAAGTGGCCGGGCATGGTGGCGCCCGGCAGCTCCAGCGATGCGCTGATCACGTCAGACGACTTCTTCCCCACGATCGCGGACATCCTCGGCGTCTCGGAGTTTCCCGCCGACATCGACGGCCTGAGCCTCCTCCCGGTCCTCGAGGGCGCCGGGTCGCTCGACCGCGACACGCTCTTCTTCCACTACCCGCACTACCACCACCTCGGCTACATGCCGGCCGGCGCGATCCGCCAGGGCGACTTCAAGCTGATCGAGTGGTTCGAAGGCTCGATCGCCGGCATCGGCCCCGCGGTGAGCCTCTTCAACCTGAAGAAGGACCCGGGCGAGACAACGGACCTGGCCGCGGAACAGCCCGAACTCGCCGGGAGTCTGCTCGCGCAGTTGGCCGCGTGGCGCCAGGAACTCGGCGCCGGCGAGATGACGATGAACCCCGGCTACGAGAAGGAACGCCACGACTGGCGATTCGTCGACGAACACGGGGGCGACGCGAGATGACCTGGGAACCCGAGTGGTGCGCTCCGCCCTGGGAACCCGGGTGGCGCGGTTCGCGCCACCCGCGACCCACTCCGTGCGCCCGTCATCGGGCGCACGGATGGCACGCGGGCGTCTCGCCCGCATCCGGTGCGCAGCACCGGTCCGTAGGCCCGCGTCCAGGACGGAACACTAGAAGGCGCCCAGCGTGACCGAACTCGATCGAAGAACCCTCCTCGCCACCGCCCTCGGTCTGGCCTCCGCCGCCACCGCCCGCGCTCTCCCCGCCCACCAAACCCAGCCCGGCCCCCTCGAACGCACCTTCGAGGACGCCAAGCCCCTCAACCTCAAGATCACCGACCTCAAGACCTTCCTCGTCGACGCCGGCAACGACGAGAACTTCGTCTTCGTCAAGCTCTACACCAACCAGGGGATCACCGGGCTCGGCGAAGGCACCCTGTCCAACAAAGGCGAAGTCGTGGACGCCGCGATCCGCGCCCACAAGCGCTACCTCGTCGGCAAGGACCCGACGGAGATCGAACGCCACTGGCGCGGCATGTTCATCGGTCCCCGGTACCGCGGCGGCCCGGTGCTCATGTCGGCGCTCTCCGCGGTCGAGATCGCCATGTGGGACATCCTCGGCCAGGCCCTGGGGCAGCCGATCTGGCAGCTCCTCGGCGGCAAGGCGCGCGACCGCGTCAGGCTCTACTGCCACGAGGGGTACCTGGAGCGCATCAGCCACCGTCAGAAGCGCAGAGCCGCGAACGACGAAGAAGCGCTCGACCTCTGGCGGCAGAAGAAGGAAGACGGCTGGACCTGCGTCAAGGGCGGCTTCTACCCCGGCGGCAAGCCGATCAACCACCGTGTTTCGATCCGCCGCGGCGTGGAGCTCCTCGCCAGGGTGCGCGACGTCGTGGGGCCCGACTTCGACATCATTGTCGAAGCGCACGGCAAGCCGACCCCGCTCTCCGCGGTCGAGTTCTGCAACCGCGTGGAGGAGTACCGGCCCTTCTGGGTCGAGGAAGTCACCCAGCTCGAGAACGAAGTGCTCGAAGAGGTGCGGCAGATCCGCGCCCAGACCCGCGTGCCGCTGGCAACCGGCGAGCGCCTCACCTCGCGCTACCACTTCGCGCCGCTGTGCTCGGAACGGCTCGTGGACGTGATCATGCCGGACGTCGTCCACGTGGGCGGCATCTCGGAACTCCGCAAGATCGCGATCCTGGCCGAGGCCTTCCGCGTCGACGTGTCGCCCCACAACCCGCAGAGCGAGGTCAGCACGCTCGCCTCAATGCACGTCTGCGCCTGCACGCCCAACTGCACCATCCTCGAGATCGGCAGCGGCCAGGACCCCTTCTGGCAGGACCTCTTCTACGGCGGCCACTTCTCCTACGAACGCGGCTTCGCCGACCTCCCCAGCCGCCCCGGCCTCGGCATCGACCTCGACGAAGAAGTCGCCGCGAAGTTCCCCTTCCAGGAGAAGGACTGGAGCACCCTGACCACCGAAGATGGCGCCTTCGTTGACAGGTGAGGCCCCTGGGAACGCGGGCATCCTGCCCGCTGCCGCCGCAGGCGGCCAAGTATCGAGCCGGCCTCCGGCCGGCACCTTGCTCCGCTCCGCCAGCACCGCACTGCTACCGATCGTCACGGCAGCCGCCCTCGCCTGCACCGCCCCAACCGACGACCGCACCGCCGAACTCGCCGCCCGCGAAGTCGGCAACCCCGGCGGCGAGAACTTCGGCGAGTTCGGCCCGCCGGACGCCTACGAAGGCGACTCGTCCCACCCCTTCTACGGCAGCGAGAACGAGTGGAGCCGGCGCATGTTCGACGAGCGTGCGGCGGACCTCTACTACAAGCGCCGCGGCCAGCGGCAGCTTCTCGAGATCCTCGACGGCAACCCCGGGAGAGCGCTGGAGCTTGCCGACGCCCGGATCGCCGTTCACCCGACCGACGCGGAATCGCAGTTCATCCGCGCAACAGCATTGACGCAACTTGACCGCATCGACGAAGCCGAAGAAGCCATGCGCGCCGCACTCGACGCCGGCATGCCCCCCGGCCGCTTTCTCGCCGGCCCACGCGAACTGCTCGAGCCTCTTGCCGCGACCGACACCTTCACAGCCCACGCTGCGCGCCCGAAGAACGCGATCGTGCATGGCCCCATTCTGGGCGCCGTCACCGACACCAGCGCGCGCATCTGGATCCGCACCACCGAAGAGACCCGGTTCGAAGTGCTCGCGACAACCCACGCGGAGCACCACACCGCCACCGGCAGCACCAGCGCCGACCGCGACTTCACCGGCACAGCAACGCTCGAAGGCCTCTCACCGGACACGAGCTACACCTACAAGGTGCTTGTCGAGGCGAACACGCCGCAGCAGCCACTCCAGCCGCCGAGCCAGAGCTACACCCTGCGCACCTCCCCCCGCCCGGACGCCGCAGGAACCTTCGTCATCGCCTTCGGCGGCTGCGCGGGCTACACGCCCGAGAACGAGCGCATGTGGGACACCATCGCGGGCCACACGCCGCAGGCGTTGCTCCTGCTCGGAGACAACGTCTACATCGACCTGCCTGAGGTGCCGGGCCCCTTTCACGACTACACCTACTACCAGCGCCAGTCGCGCCCCGAGTTCCGGCGCCTCGTGAACTCGACGCCCGTCTACGCCATCTGGGACGACCACGACGCGGCGATCGACGACATCTGGATGGGCCCCTATGTCGACCGCCCGGCGTGGAAGCAACCGATGGTCGACCTGTTCCGCCGCAACTGGAACAACCCGGCCTACGGATCCGAGTCCCACCCGGGCGTCTGGTTCCGGTTCCCCTTAGGGGACATCGACGTACTTATGCTCGACGGCCGCACCTACCGGACCAACCCCTTCGCCGAAGAACGCACCATGCTGGGACCGGTGCAGAAGGCCTGGCTGCTCGAATCGCTCCTCGACTCCCAGGCGACGTTCAAGGTGATCGCCAGCCCCGTGGCCTGGGCCGACGCAGCCAAGGCCAACAGCCGGGACACCTGGTCAGGCTTCCCCGAGGAGCGCGAGGAGATCTTCCGCTTCATCGAAGCGAACGACATCCAGGGCGTCGTCCTGCTCTCGTCGGACCGTCACCGGTCCGAAGCCTGGGCCATCGAGCGGGAGAGCGGCTACGCCTTCCACGATCTCCTGAGCGGACAGTTGACCAACATCCACACCCACCCGAAGGAGCCGGGCGCCCTCTTCAGTTACAACCTGAAGGACTCCTTCGGACTGCTGACATTCCACACCGCACGCGAGGACCCGCAGGTGACGTACCAGATCTACTCGATCGACGACGAACTCATCGAGACCCTGGTGATTCCGCACTCCGACCTCGCCGTCGAGAACAAGGAGGCGCCATGAGTCCTGGGAACGCGGGCATCCTGCCCGCGAACGCCCGCAGCGACACCGAGCCGATTCCAGTAAAGAACGGCGCCCTCGGCACCGCTGTATCTCTAGGTCCGTGCACCCAGAGCACAACCGTCGGCATGGCGGGTTTCTCTACTGCGGCCCTCATCGCCCTTGCCCTAGCCGCCTGCACCCCCTCCCTCGACACCACCACCCCCACCACCCCCACCACCCCCACCACCCCCACCACCCAAACCACTCAAACCACCGCCCTCTGGCTCTTCGACGAGCCCGCCGGCCTCTACCCCAGCCACACCCTCGACGACATGTCCGACAACGACATGGTCCTCTCCCTCGGCCTCGGCGCCCAGGTCGTCCCCGGCCACTACGGCAACGCCCTGCTGCTCGCCCCGCTCGACCCTCCGCTCAACGTGCCCCCGGCCGAAGAGAAGCACGCCGAGTTCGGTCTCGCCCGCCTGCCGCCGCCGGAAGGCAGAACCATGGAGCCGCTCAACTGGTTCACCGCCAACTACGCGGCGCTCATGACCTCCGGCGAGAACCACCTGAGAAAGCAGGTCGGCCACAAGAACCCCACCACCAACGCACTCAACCTCGGCGACTTCGACTGGACCGTCGAGTTCTGGCACTCCCCGGGCAACGCGCCAGGCGACGCGCCGGCCAGCGCTCCGGCCCAGGGCGATTCTCCCGCGCAAGCCGAGGCCGTCGTATTCGAACTCGGCTCCGGCCCCCGCGGCGAGAACGACATCGTCACCCAACTCAAGTGGTCGGCCGACCGCTCCCAGTTCGTGCTCGTCAACCAGCCCGCCGACGCGGCCACAGCCACCGCCGTCCACATCCCCACAGCCACTCCGCTCGCCACCGCCGACTGGCGCCACTACGCCTTCACCTACGACTCCGAGTCCGACCAACTACGCCACTACCTCGACGGCACCCTCCAGCCCCAACCTCCGCCAGCCCCGACCGCCCTCGAAGCCCTGCCGCCGGGCGAAGAGGCCTACTTCACCCTCGCAAGCGACGGCCTCTTCGGCCGCCGCATCACCGGCCTGCTCGACGAGTTCCGGGTCAGCCGCGGCCTCGTCTACACAGCCGACTTCGAGCCGCCGGGGACCTTCGCGCCCCAGCCCGAGCCCGTCGAACTCACCCAGGGCCCGCCGCTCCTATTCGGCGACGACGCCACGGAACCGCTGCAGCTCGGCACCCGCAAACACGTCTTCATCGACGGCGCCATCCTCGCCGACGTCGGCGACGCGAAGTTCGTCGTCAACCCGCCGCGGCGCGCCGAGCGCGTGCTCGACAACATCAAGGGCGCGTTCCGCAAGCACCTCACGGCCGTCGAGGGCGACGACGGCGTCATCCGCATCTACAACTCGGTGGAGGAGGATCACCTCGCCGTCTACACCTCGACCGACGGCGTCCACTTCGACCGGCCCGACCAGGGGCGCGGCGAGATCAACGGCCACCGCAACATCGTCATCCCCGACATGGTGGGCGGCCTCGGCAATCCGTTCTGGGACCCGCAGGCGCCTACCGACGAGCGGTGGAAGTACTTCACCGACTACCAGCGGCGCGGGATCTACCTCTACACCTCCGCCGACGGCTACAACTGGACGCGGCGGCGCAACATCATCGTCCCGTTCCGGTCCGGCACCCAGAGCAGCACCTACTACGACGACCAGCGGCAGGTCTACGTGGCCTACCACCGCTCCGGCATCTTCCACACGCCCGCCGGCGTTACGCAGCGCAGCTCGGTGGTCACGCAGCACAAGGACCTGCGCGTGACCCAGCCGTTCGAGCCCCTGTCGCAGCAGGAGTACCTCGATCTCCGCGCCGAGTATCCGCTCCGCGATCCCCTGCCCTGGTGGGCGGACAACGGTCCGCTGACGCCGGGCGGCTTCGGCATGGAGTATCCGCACCTCTTCGATCCGACCCCCGAGGACCCGGTGGGCACGGACTTCTACCTCACCAAGGCGATGAAGTACCCCTATGCCCCGGACACCTACGTCGCCTTCCCGGTGGGCTACTTCCACTACTACAGCGACGGGCCGGAGACGCGCCATGTCCTGGGCCTGGAAGAGCGCGGCCTGGGCTCGGGCCCGCTCGAATCCCAGGTCGCCGTCAGCCGGAACGGGCTCGACTGGAAGCGCCACCCGGAGCCGGCCTACGTAGGAATCGGCCGTCACCAGGGCCGCGACGTGGTCACCGCCTACATCGCCCACGGCATGATCCGCCGCGGCGAAGAGCTCTGGCAGTACTACTTCGGCGAAACCCACTACCACTCGCCCCACACCGAGGACCCGGACGGCCGCGGCGTCTACCGACTCGTGCAGCGCCTGGACGGGTTCATATCCCTCGACAGCCCCTACGGCCACGAGACCACGGCCGTCAGCAAGCCGCTCGTCTTTACCGGCAACCGCCTGCAACTCAACGTCGACACCGACGCCGTCGGCTACATGCAAGTCGGCTTCCTGGACGAGCAGGGCCGGCCCATCGAGGGCTACACCGTAGCCGACTGCGTCTACATCAACGGCGACTTCATCGCCAAGGAAGTCGACTGGCTGGAGAGTGGCGCCGATCTATCCCCACTCGTGGGCAAGACAGTCCAGGTAGTGCTCCGCATGCGCGGCGCCAAGCTCTACGCCATGCAATTCGTGGAAGGAGGGTAGGAGATGCGTTGGAAAAAGGCACGCCCGCCACAAAGGAGCTCGGCCTTCGGCCTCGCACGTCACTCCCGAACTCGCCGCTCCGCGGCGAGCCGGCCAAGCCGGCCGGAGGCCGGCGCCGCAGCAGCCCGCAGGCTGCGCCGCCCGCCACAAAGGAACTTGGCCTGCGGCCTCGTGCGTCACTCCCGAACGCGCCGCTCTGCGGCGCGTCGGCATCCGGCGCCCACGAGATGTCCCACCAAGGGCGTAGAGCGCTTCGCCAAGGCGGCGGCGGTGCTCTGGGTGCGCGGGCCTTCTGGCCCGCATCTGCCCCCCGACAACCCGGGTACCCCACCCACATCCGGCGCACAGCGCCGCCGACACCTCCGCCACGGCCTACTCACTCTCACCCTCTACCTCCTCAGCACCACCACCGCCCCCGCCACCACCGGCCCTCAAACCACCCCCATCGACCTCGACGCCTACACCCAAGTCCTCCACGTCTCGACCACAACCGGCTCCGACACCACAGGCACCGGCACCTCTTCCGCCCCCTACGCCTCCATCACCCACGCCCTCGACGCAGCCGGCGCCGCCACCACCGACACCACCACCACCACCCGCACCGCAATCCTCATCGCCGCCGGCACCTACAACGTCCACAACCTCACCCTCAAACCCAACGTCGACCTCTACGGCGGCTTCGACCCCACCGACTGGTCCCGAGACCGCGACATCCAAGCCCACCCAACCATCCTCGACGCCCAGGGCGAAGGCCGAGTCCTCGTCGCCGCCAACAACGCCAACACCACCAACAACCTCCGCCTGGACGGCCTCCACATCCGCAACGGCCTAATCCGCGGCCCCGGCGGCGCCATCCTCATCGACGGCACTTCACCCATCCTCACCAACAACGTCTTCACCGAGAACGCCACCCTCACCCCCGCAGACTGGGCCCCCAAGTACCTGCACGAAACCGCCCACGACGGCGGCGCCATCTACTGCCGCAACGGCGGCGCCCCCGAGATCCGCAGCAACCTCATCCTCGCCAACACCACCGAAACCGGCCGCGGCGCCGGCATCGCCTTCGACGGCGAGTGCGACGGTCTGATCGCCGACAACGTGCTCATCGGCAACGTCGCTGGCACCGCCGACCCCATGCGCAGCAGCGATGGCGGCGGCATCTCCATCTTCAACTGGTCGTCGCCCGAGATCAGCGGCAACGTCGTCCTCGGCAACCAGGCCCTCCACAACAACGACGGCGGCGGCATCTTCGTCGCCTACTGGTCCTCGGCCGAGGTCCGCAACAACGTCATCGTCGCCAACCACGGCGGAGACGACGGCGGCGGCCTGTTCGTGGGCGGCCAGGAACACCGCTACGACCGGCCGTTCGACCCGATCCCGAGCGCCGAAGAGTTCTTCGTCGAAGTGACCGACAACCGCTTCTTCGGCAACACGAACCCGTCCCGCAACGCCGGCGCCCTGCGCATCACGATGGAGAGCCGCGGCCGGGTCGCCGGCAACGTCGCCGCGCTCAACTCCGGCTTCTACCTGCAGCGGAGCGAGCTGGAAGCTAACGACAACACGATCCTTGAGGATACGCTGCTCATCGAGACCAAGGAGGGGCTCGAGCCCACCCGCTTCAGCAACAACATCGTCGCCGGATCGCTCGAGAACGACGGCATTGCCATCGTCACCGACTCCCTGCTGCGCGACGGCCCCGCCGCCGACATTGCCGAAGGCAACACCGCCGGATTGCCCGAGTTCCTCGAAGACGGCAGGGAACTCCAGGTCCTCGCCACCTCCTACTCCCCATCCGACCATCAAACCCAGATCGACGTGGCGGCCCTCCTTCCCCCCGGCGACCTGGCCGCCCGCGTCGTCGTCAGCGGCGACGACTGGGGCGTCGTCCACTCCGCCTCCGGCCGTCACCTCACCCTCTGGGGCGACCTCCGTTCCGCGACCGAACTCCGCCTACTCCCGACCTACCGCCAGACCACCTCGTCCCCCGGCTTCGGCAAGGGCGCCGACGCGGCTCGCGCCGTGTCCGACTACCAGCCCCAGCGCGTCAACAAGTCCATCGAACTCCTCGAGCGCGGCCAACCCATCTACTACGACGCCTCCACCGGCGGCTACGAAGAAGGCATGCGCATGGCCAGCACCTGGGGCGACTACATCATCTACAACGTCGAACACGTGGCGCTCGACTTCGGGGCGCTCCGGGAGTTCATGCGCGGCCTCGTCGACGCCGGCCCCACCCCGAGCGGCCACCGTACGCCCACCGTCATCGTCTCCCTGCCCCTGCTCGGCCTAGATGAACCAACGGTCACGGCCGGCGGCTGGATGGTCCAGCAGGCCCTCGCCCAAGGCGTCCACGGCGTCCACCTCGCCCGCGCCCGCGACCCCGAGGGAGTCAAACGCTATGTCCAGGCCGCCAGGTACCCCATCCACAAGCAGGCCATCGACGTTCTCGGCGAAGGCCTCCGCGGCTGGGGCAGCCACACCTTCGCCTCCTGGGTCTGGGGCCTGACCACCCAGGAGTACCTCCAGAAAGCCGACGTCTGGCCCCTCAACCCCGAAGGAGAGATCATGCTCGGCGTCAAGCTCGAAGACCAGCAGGCCCTCGACCGAGCCGCCGAAACCCTCTCCGTCCCCGGCCTCGCCTTCGCCGAACACGGCCCCCGCGACCTCGGCCTGTCATACGGCTACCTAGAAGGCCGCGCCGACCCGCCGCTCCCGCCCGAAGTCGTCGCCGCGGGCGACATGGTGCTGGAACTGACGAAGGAGCAGGGGATGTTCTTCCTGGACAACGTATTGCCCGAGAACGTGGCCGCGCAGCTCGACCGCGGCGTGATGATCGGTGCGGGGCGACGGGAGGATTCGGCTGAGGTTGGGAGGGCGCATACTGGGCGGACGATGCCCTGGTAGCGAGATCTGCACGGCTCAGCAGACTTGCGGTTGAGTCTGAGCTCCTGGCTCAGCATCTACGGCGCCCGCGGCCCTTCCGTTCGTCAGGTTCCCACGCGCAGTAGGGGTGCGTCGTACAGTTCGAGGGTTTCGTCCGCGGTGACCAGAGTCAGGCCCTCGATTCGAGCCTGAGCGACAAGGATGCGGTCGAACGGGTCCCGATGGTGCAGTGGGAGCGCGGCGACGGCCAAGGCATGGGCAGGGGTGATGGGGAGAGGTCTCACCTGGTTCAGGCGCATGCGCTCAGGCACGTAGTCGGCCGGCGGTTCGGGCAGCGGCAACCTTCCAACTGCGTACTTGATGGCGATTTCCCATGCGCTGGCGGCAGACAGGAACTTCGACGTCGCGGACGACTCCAGGGCGGCCAGGAGGTGCGCATCGAAGCGCTCCGGTTCTGTCTGCATCCAGAGCCAGCAGTGGGTGTCCAGGAGGTAGTTCAGGGGCGAACTCCCGGTGCCTCAGCTCCGGCCTTCGAACGCGCGCAACAGGTCCTCATCGAGGGGAGCGTCGAAATCGTCCGGCACCACGAACCGTCCCTTGTCGACGCCGAAGATCGGCCGCTCTTCCTCCACGGTGACGAGCTTGGCGACGGGTCGGCCCGAGCGGGTGATCACGATGTCCTGACCGGCGGCTACCTCCCGCAGGAGCCGGGAGAGGTGTGTCTTTGCTGCGTGTACGGTCACCTGCTTCATGGCTAGTGACCGTAGACTAAGTCTATGACTAAGTCAAGGCGGATGACCTAGCTGGTCCTCAACATCCTGTACGGCACCACCACAAACAGCGGCACCACCACAACCGCAATGAACCCCCAAGCCAGAGTCCCATACCCCCTCGCCACCAGGTCGATGATCCCAAACGTCGACAGCCCCGCCGCCACCCCGAGCACACCCACCGCCGTCACCGCCTTCTGCCTCGGCGTCAAGCCACCCGAAGCCGGCCTCCACCGACGCGGCAGGTCGCCGAGGTTGCCTTCGACGCGGTTGAGGAGGGCATGAATGCAGCCGACTGCGGTCTCGATCAGCGTCCAGCTGGCGACGAGTCCGAAGATGACGATCCAGAGAGCCGGCCCGCCGGCGCGGCCATCGGCCGCGGCCGTGATCAGTGGCAGCCAGGGCACTTCCGCGTCCATCACGGACGACTGCGGAAACCGCAGGAGGCACGCCAGGGTCAGCGCAAACGGAATCGTCATCGCTGCGCCGGCAAGAACCCCTGAGGAGAAGGTCTCGGAGCGCCGGGTCTGGCGATGGAGGACGAACAGGACGGCCGGCACCACGGCGACGTTGTAGGCCACGTACTGAATGGCGCTGATCGTCACTTCCAGCGGGCCGGCTTCAGCCCCGGCCGGCGCCGGCGCGGACGCCGCAGCCTGCTCGACCGGCGCGGTCAGCACCATGACCGCGAAGCCGCAGTAGGCGATGTAGAGCGCGGTGCTGCCCCAGGTCTTTGCCTTCTCGATGAAACCCGAACCGCGCCACGACAGGAACCCCACGCAGACCAGCGCCATCGCGAGGCTGAGTGGCTTCGGGAACCCGAGCGTCTGCTGGAGCACCTCGCCGATGGCCGCGGACATGACGGCGATGACGAGCAGCATCATGCTCAGGATGAGGAGGTCGGCAAGCCACCAGAAGGGGCCGATCAGGTTCCGGCTCCACTCCTTGTACTCGTAGGCCCCTGCAAGCCGCGCCAACTCGAAGGACAGCGCCATGACGATCGCGAAGCCGAGCGCGATGATCGCCACGGACAGCCATCCCCAGTTGCCGAAGCGGCCGGCGTACTCGACGACCTCCCTGCCGGTGGCGTAGCCGCCTCCCATGATCATCGACTGCGCGATGATGGCCGGCAGGACGAGGGTGTGGAAGCGGGTTGGAGACCGGCCCGGCATGGTGCGCCTTGGGCGTCAGTCGCTGGTCCGCTGGAAGGGAATAGGCGAGATTGCCGGCTCCAGCGGCAGCGAAACGACGTTGATCGCACCGGCGTCGTCGTAGTCGAAGCGGACCTTGAGCCCCCCGAATCCTGCCGCGGCCGAACTCTCCGGAAGATCGTAGGGGACGGTCCACACGTCGTAGTGGTAGTGCTCGAGCGGAATCTCGATTCCGACCACCTCGACGATCAGGGCGTCCTCGTGTGTCCGCACGGACGCCTTCCCGTATCCGGGGTGCTCATAGTCGCCGGCGTAGTCGGCGAGGGGGTGCGAAGGCCTGGTGTCCGCCACCGCTGCCTCCAGGTTGGCCTTCTTGGCCTTCTCGACCTCTGCCTTCGCTTCGGCTTCGCGCTTGCGGGCCCGGGCGGCCCAGTCGATGGGCTCGAGGCCGAGCATCCGGTCGAACGCGTTGCGCACGACGAGAGCGGGCACCGTCCCGGTATGCGACGTGTTGGAAAGCGCCACGACTCCGATCCTGTCGTCCGGCAGCCACTCCATCGCGGAGATGAAGCCGTCGATGCCTCCGCCGTGGCTGATGTGTTTGTGGCCGCGATAGCCGCCCACCATGAGGCCGAGCCCGTAGCTGGGATCGGCGATTTCCGGGCCGTCCTTCAGCCGGGCCTGGAGCGGGCCGGTCATCACCATCTGAGGGAGCTGCATGAGCTTCGCCGAATCCTCCTTCAGAAGCTGCTTGTCGCCGACCTTCCCGTAAGCCAGATGGAACTGCACGTAGCGGGCGAGCTCCCGGGCCGAGGTGTTGATCGAACCGGCGGGCCCGATGGCGTCGATGTTGCGGAACGGCACCCGTTCGATCTCCTCGTCCGCGCCGTAGCCGTAGGAGAAGTCGTCGTCCTGCTGCATCCGGTCGACGGAGAAGTTGGCCCGCTGCATGCCGAGGGGACGGAGGATGCGCTCCTCGACGAGCTCCTCCCACGACTTGCCGCCGATCCGTTCCGAGACCACGCCGGCGGTGAGGAACATCAGGTTCTGGTACTGGAATCTGCTCCTGAAGGAGGCGGAGGGCTCCAGGTGTTGCAACCCGGCGATGAGTTCGGGACGGCTCTTGCCTGTCGCATACCAGAACAGGTCGTGCCTGGGCAGGCCCGAACGATGGCTCAGCAGGTCGACGGCCGTCATCTCTTCGGTCGCCACCGGGTCGTGGAGACGGAACTCGGGAAGCACGGTGCGCACCGGCGCGTCCCAGGCGAGCTCGCCTTCGTCCACGTACATGGCCAGCAGGGTGGCCGTGAAGGACTTCGTGTTGGAGCCGATGGCGAAGAGGGTGTCGGGAGTCACGGGCAGTTCCTCCTCGACGTTGCGCCAGCCGTAGCCCTTGGCGAAGACCGTCTCGCCGTCCTCGACGATCGCGACGCCAAGGCCGGGCACCTTCCATTCGACCATCACCGATTCGACCCACTCGTCGAAGCCGTGGAGCCGTTCGTCGACGGTTTGCGCCGAAAGGGGTGCGACGGCGAACGTGAGGGCGATGGCCAGGATGGCCAGCGCTTGCGTGCGCTGTGTTGAGTGGGAGTGATTCATCGAAGGTCCCCTGAGAGAAGTAGATGACCGGCCCTTGCGCCGCCGCTCCGGCACCTTGCGCCGGTCTATACCATCGCCCCTATCGGTGGTTCAGTGGTTTCGAGGAGTCACTTCATGCCCTTAGCTCACCCATTGGCAGCGAGAACGGCCACGCTCGTCGCGGCCCTCCTCCTCGCAAGCTGCAGCGGCGCGCCGGACGAGGCGAACGAGGTCGGAACTCAGGAGTTCGACGTTGTCTTTGAGGGCGCTCGCGTCATCGATCCCGAGAGGAGGCTCGATGAGATAAGGAACGTGGGCATCCGCGGCGACGTCATCGCCGCCCTGACGGAGGAGCCGCTCGCGGAGTCGCTCGCCGACGGTGGCGTCCTGATCGACGCCACCGGACTGGTGCTGGCGCCCGGGTTCGTCGACCTCCACGCGCACGGCCAGGGCCCGGCGTCGCACGAGTACCAGGCAAGGGACGGCGTAACCACCGCGCTCGAGCTGGAGTGGGGCGTAGCCGACGTGGGGGCGTTCCTGGATTCCAGGCGGGGAAGGTCGCTCGTGAACTATGGCGCCACGGTCAATCACGGCGCAGTGAGGGGCCTGGAGATCGTCCCGCAGGAGGAGCGGGCGGAACTCGAGGCGGCCTTCACGGCGGCCAGCTCCGCCGACGAACCACTCAGTGCGGAACGCGACGCCGCGGACAGGACGTACTACTCCGAACTACCGCCCGAGCAGTTCCCGGCCATGCTGGAGCTGCTGCAGAAGGGCCTCGACGAAGGCGCTCTGGGCATCGGGCTGGCGACTCAGTACTACCCCGGCGCGAGTCGCAAAGAGATCTTCGAGGTGTTCCGGTTCGCCGGTGAGGAGCGAGCCACCATCCACACGCACGTGCGATCCATGACCATCGAAGCGATGCAGGAAGTCCTGGCCAACGCGGTCGCGACCGCGGCGCCTCTGCACATCGTGCACGTCAACAGCATGGCGCTCGGCGAGATCGACACCGTGCTCGACATGATCGGCGGTGCGCGCCGCCTGGGTCTCGACGTCACGACCGAGGCGTACCCCTACACCGCCGGCTCGACCAGCCTCCACTCGTCGATCTTCGACGAGGGGTGGCAGGACCGCCTGGGAATCGACTACGGCGACCTGCAGTGGGAGGCGACGGGAGAGCGGCTGACGAAGGAGACCTTCGAGCAGTATCGCCGTGAGCGGGGAACGGTGATTCTGCACTTCATGCAGGAAGAGTGGATCGAAACGGCCCTCGGGAACGACTGGGTGATCGTCGCGTCCGACGGCATGCCGTACGCCCCGAAGGCGCACCCACGAACGGCCGGCACCTACTCGCGGGTTCTGGGCCGCTACGTCCGCGAGCGGGGCACGCTCGACCTGATGACGGCCCTGTTGAAGATGACCCTGCTCCCGGCGGACCGAGTGGCGACGATGTCCGAGCAGATGAGGCGAAAGGGACGAGTCCAGGTCGGCGCCGACGCGGACATCGTGGTCTTCGATCCCGAAACGGTGATCGACACGGCCACATTCGAAGGCGGGCTCTCGTTCTCGGAGGGCATCGTCCACACCATGGTGAACGGCGTGTTCGTTGTGCGTGACGGCGAGACCGTCGAGGGGGTTGCGCCGGGGCGAGCGATCGTCGGACGATTCGCGGCCGAGCCGTAGGAGTCTGCGCCGCAGAAACTGGGTGCGCCGGCGCCCCCGCCGGCATCCGGCGCGAAGCGTCGGCGTCCGGTTGCTCAGCCGAGCTAGCCCGGCTGTGTGCCCCTGAAGGGGTCAACCGCTTCGTCCAGGCTACTCGCTACCCGATCCACAAGCAGGCCACATGGACCGAGCCGCCGAAACCCTCTCCGTCCCCGGTCTGGCCTTCGCCGAACCCGGCCTCCGCGACCTCGGCCTGTCGTATGGCTACCTAGAAGGCCGCGCCGACCCGCCGCTGTCACCCGAAGTCGTCGCCGCTGGCGACATGGTGCTGGCGCTGACGAAGGAGCGGGGGCTGTTCTTTCTGGACCGTGGGTTACCGGAGAATGTGGCGGCGCAGATTGATCGAGGCGTGATGATCGGTGCGGGGCGGCGGGAGGATTCGGCGTAGGTGGGGAGGACGCAAAGTGGGCGGACGATGCCTTGGTAGCTCGCCACTGAGCAGCTTCGCGATCTCTCTGCCGTAGGCCCTAGGCTCTCCGTCTCCGATCGCTCGGGACTCCACGTTCCGTCACGTTTCGACGTCAGTGCTACCGGACTTCGCGTATCCCACGGGCCCGGTCGATTCCGTGGATCTCGGGCCTCTTCTTGACCTAGGATACGCACTCGAAACCCGTGCTGCAACGGCGACAGCGCGCCCAAGCCCGTCTTCATCATCAATACCTCGACTCCCGACAGCAACACATGTACCGGTACGGAGATGACGACCGCGAGTCGCTCTTGATTGACCGAGCGGCAGCGGCGGAGTTACCTAGCGAAGAGGCAATTCGCGAGTGGGCCCGCGACAAGCGCGTCTTTATCTCGAGTGTCATGGAGGAACTCCCCGAGGAGCGGGCGGCTGCCGCTAAGGGCGTTCGCGCAGTGGGTGCTCGCCCAGTGATGTTCGAGGAGTTCGGTGGCCGGGACGCCAACCCGGTAGATGCCTACTTGGGTGAGCTCGAGACCTGCGAGATCTATCTTGGCATTCTCGGTCGGCGCTACGGAACCCTGCTGCCGACCCACTTCTCCGCGACACACACCGAGTTCCGGCACGCCGAAAGACGGGGTTTGAGGATGGCTGTTTGGGCACTCCGCACGGAGGGGCGGGAGGGACCGCAACAGTCCTTCTTAGGGGAGGCGCGCACCTACTACGTAGTGCCAGCCTTTCGATCCCCAACTGAACTGCGCCAACAGGTTGCGGAGCGGCTCCGGACCATCGCGGCAGAAGATCTCGCCCCGTGGACCAAGCTCGGCGCGATCGTGTTTCGTGCGAAGGAGGTCACGCACGAGGACCAGGAGATCGCCGTCACGGCGCGCGTCCAAAGCGACGATGTGGCTCACGCCCTTGAGGACCTGATGCCTGGCGACTTCGGGCGACGAGAGGAATGCCGGTTCACGTGGGCCGGCCGTTCCCGTGATGTGCGGGTGGCCAACGTCCGCAGTACGACCACAACGGTCCGCTCCAAGCTGGTTAGCCTACAGCTAGAGATCATCGAGGCTCAGCGAGACGTTCTAGCCGAAGTCGGATTCGACGGATTGGAGCCTGACGAGGTAACCGACGTGATGCTTCGCGCTGCCCTTCTTGGCGAGTCGGACCGGCGGGCAACACACAGGATCGGCTATTTGCCTGAGATGGCCGATCCCCTTGAGCCTCTGCGGGAAGCTGCGGTGCCGGATGAGATCGTGCGCCCACTAGCCGAACTGATGATCGTCGAAGAGTTGGTCGGTTCCGGCCGAGCGTCCCGAATCGCGAGATTCAGACTGGGTGCTTCGGTAGGAGGCCAACGCAGGCTCGAACTGGAGTGGAAACCCCCTCGGAGCTACGCAGGCGAGGGGTCCCTACGAAGGTTCAAACTGGAGGGGACAGTCGAACTCTAGCTGCAAGCGCTGTGCTGCTCCTGTTAGCTTCGCATGTATGTAGGAGCAGCTAGCTTTGGGCGGGAGGAACCGTAGTGGAGGATGCGCTTCGAGAGTGGTGGTCTTGGGTCGGTGCCGGTCTGCTGGCAGGTTTGGCAGCCTGGTGGCAGGGCTTCCTCGGCGCGATCCTCTGGCCACCCGCACGGGTAGGGCTCGCTATCAAGAACGTGTGTCGCGGCACAACAGAGCAGCCGCTGGAAGACCGTTTTCGGGTCGTACTGTGTTGGCTGGATGGTGATCGCACGGGCGAGGACACGAGAAACGCTGCGTTGGACTTCACGGAAGTCAAGGGCATCACGTTCGTTCGCTCCGCGCGTAGCGTGGCGGCGTCTGGGGGCCTCGACGAATGGCAGCAGGTTGTGCGGGAGAAGGCCTCCGTTGTGCTTGCAGATTGGATGGCTGACTTGGCCGTGGTCGGGGCGGTCAGGAAGTCTGGGGAATCGCTGAGCTTGTGGTTTGTACGGGCTTCGGAAGAAGGAGGTGCTGTTAGCAGGCCAGCGCAGCCCTACGAGCTGGCCCGTGGGGCTCTGGGATCCGACTTTCAGGACCATCTGCGTGCGGAACTCGTCGCTGTAGCGCTTGTGGCCGTCGCCCCACTCGCAACGACCGAGGTGCGCGGGCAGGTGATAGAGAACAGGCTCACGGAAGCTGTCGACAAACTCGTCGCCTTGCGTGAGGGCGTGCCGGGGAAGCGTCGCGCCCGCTTGGACAAGTCCCTTGGCGATGCTTTGGTGACCTTGGGCGAGCGGGACGGCGGCACGTCGCGACTGGAAGAGGCTGTCGTCGCGTACCGCTGCGCCCTCCATGGGGACCAGACCCCCCTTCAGTGGGCTGAGGTGCAGAACAACCTCGGCGTCGTTCTGCAGATGCTAGGGGATCGCGACAGTGACACGTCGCGCCTGATGGAGGCAGTCGCCGCGTGTCGGGCTGCCCTCGGGGTGTACAGCAGAGTGCAGACGCCGCTCCAGTGGGCCGAGACGCAGAACAACCTCGGCAATGCACTTGTGACAGTCGGGGCGCGTGAAAGCGGTATCTCACGCTTGAAAGAGGCAGTCGTCGCTTATCGGGCTGCCCTCGACGGACTCGCTCGCGACCGCGTGCCGCTTCAGTGGGCTGCGACTCAGAACAACCTCGGTAGTGCGCTCCGGGCCGTAGGAGAGCGTGAGAGCAGCACATCGCGTTTGGAAGAAGCGCTCGATGCACAGCGTGCGGCTCTTGCCGAATGTACACGAGACCGCGTGCCGCTTCAGTGGGCTGCAACTCAGAACAACCTTGGCAATACTCTTCAGGCCTTGGGGGGGCTTGAGAGCGGCACGGCGCGTCTAGACGAGGCGATCTTGGCCTACCGTGCCGCTTTGGAGGAACGTACCCGCGATCGTGTTCCACTGGCTTGGGCCATGACTCAGAGCAACCTCGGCAAGGCTCTCGCGAAGCTTGGGGGGCGGGAGAGCGGTGTTTCGCGCTTGCGGGAAGCAGTCACTGCCTGTCGCGCAGCCTTAGAGGAGTACACCCGTGAGCGTTCGCCGCTCGCGTGGTCTACTGCCCAACACAACCTTGGCTTTGCCCTCACCCGGCTCGGGGAGCGCGAGGACGGCACCGCGCGCCTGGAAGAGGCCGTCCTAGCCTTCCATGCCGCCCTCGGAGAACGCGCGCGCGATCGCGTGCCACTCGCTTGGGCCCAAAGCCAACACCACCTCGGCGTCGTCCTCTCGCGACTTGCCGCGCGTCAGGGTGGAACCCCCGGCTTGATAGCCGCCCAAGCGGCCTTTCGAAGTGCCCTTGAGGAACGCACCCACGACCGGGTGCCGGGTGATCAGGCCAAGACGCAGAAAGAACTCGACAGCCTTCTCAAGAAGCTGAGTGAGCGAAGCTCGGAGTCCTAGCCAGATCAATGAACGTCGGCGTTGTGGGACAGGCGGTGGAGTCGACGGGAGAGCCGAACGTCACTCGATCTGACCGCCCTACGCGACGCGATGACGTTCTTCCATCAAGTCGCTGGTCACGCCGCGGGCGAGCCAGCGCTGTCCGTTGCTCCCGCGCATCTCGATGAGGAAAGTCCCGCCGACCGCGACGTCGGCGATCGCGCGCGAGGCCACGGCACTGCCCGGTGCCAGCCACTGCCTCAGCAGCTCCGGGTCGGTCCATGCCGCGTAGACCCGTTGGACCGGTGCGTCGATCACGCGTCGCAGCGTCAGGTCCGTCATCGCCGTTCGCCCTCCTCGTCGGTGCCGGTCTCGACCAGTGCACCAAGCGCATCGAGGCGCTCCGTCCAGAAGCGCGTGTGGAACTCAAGCCAGTCCTGAGCGTCCCGGAGCGCGGCCGGGTTGAGCCGGCACACTCGTTCTCGGCCCCGCGCTTCGCGTGTCACGAGGCCGGCGCGTTCGAGTACGCCGAGATGTTTCGACACTCCGGCGAACGACAGGGGGAGAGGCCGGGAAAGATCGCCGACGGTCGTTCTGCCCGAGGCGAGACGACCGAGGATGGCGCGGCGAGTGGGATTGGAGAGCGCGTGGAAGACGCGGTTCAGGTCTTGTTCAACCATGTGGTTGAGCGTAGCGGTGTTCTCGCCCTCATTCAACTCTTGGGTTGAATGAGGTCTCGGGCTTCGGGCTGGGGGATCAGTGGGTGCGGCGTCGGCGACACTCTGAGATCATGGCCACCCGGGCTCAGCCACTGCAGAGCCACAACGTCGTCGCATGCTGCTTGTCTCGTCTGACGTGGGCGAGAACCGCTCCGGCTCATCGTGGAGGGGGCACGGAGACTCGAACAGCCGCCAGCCGGGGCGCTCTCCTCGGACGGGGCGTGGATAGAGGCCTCGGCGTAGCGGCCGGTTCAAGGACCCGCACACTTCCGCGAGACGACTGCCAACCTCGGTACTGAAACCGGATGCAGGCGGTCGGCGGTCGGCGAGATGCGTGTCACAGGTTGCACGGAATGGCGCTTGGGTCAGTGATGAGGGGGAGCGAGGCGTCCCGATGGTAGGAGACTGTCCTACCACCCCTTTCTCTGACCTTCACTTGGTAGTTCAGGTCGGTGGCTGCGGAGCCATAGACCCACCAGTGGCGATTAATGCGGCAGCCGTTGATGACCTTGATGAGCAGTTCCGGGTTCTCCGGGCCGAAGAAGTAGAACACGGCCCCGTACTGGCCCAGGTCGGCTGTCGTCAGTCGCTCCGCCCTATTCCATAGGCCCTTGTTCCAGAACCAGACGAATACGTCGAACCTACCTCCGTCGATGCAGGCCTGGTCGGACGGGCAGTCCTCCGGGCCTGGATCTGGATCTGGATCTGGGTTCGAATCAGAGCCGGGCAGTGTGACGGTAGTTGTGTTGCTGTAGGCCCCACCGGAGTCGTTGAAAGCACGTAGTCGGAAGTGCCATGTCTTGACGGGCGGAGGCTCATCCCACACGACTTCCGTCCAGGTCCAGTTCGCGGGTAGGGGCTCGTCTAGTTGGCCCCACTGACTGGATCCGTCGCGTCGGTAGTGGACCTCGAATCCCGTTTCATTGTCTGACCGGTCAACCCAGGTCAGTCGCGCGGTCGTGGGGTCTAGCGCCTCGCTAGTGAGGTTGGTCGGAGCCGCCGGCGGCGAGCCAGTGGCTGCTCCAGCCTCATACCCGGCCACCCACGGAGCCGTCACCGTTGTCGCGTCCGCGGCACGGTGGTTTCGATCTCCTATCCGAATACTGAATCCTCGCCAGTTGTAGAACCCGTTTTGGGATAACCGGTCAATGTCATAGCGGAACTCATCGACGCCATCGAAGGTGCCCATGACCGTCATGTAGCGGTAGTTGAGCGACGAGTTTGAGCCGAGGTAGCCCTGACCGTAGCTGAGATAGCCGTCCCCGGGCGACCGGTCGGGGGCGTGAGGGTGGTGATTCAAGCCCAGGTTATGACCCAGCTCATGTGCAACCACGATGGAGTCAACTTCGTTTCGATACACCGACGCAAAGCCTGTGTTCCGAACGAAGTGGCTTCGGCTCCGTGGGATGTAGGCGACCCCGCCGACTTGCAGCGAGTCGTTCGTCGCGGTCCATGTCAGCACGATGTCCGCGCCGATCTCGCGCCGTGTTGTGTCCACGCCTCGGTCGGCCGCCACTGCGGCGAGTAACTCACCGCCGAGGCTGTTGTCATGGAAACTCTCAGTGGTGCTCGACTCGACCCTGGCGGCGATTCGAGCCGCATGGCTGTCGTCGTTCATTTCGTAGACACCCGCAACTCGGAACGTGATGCCGGTGCTCGATTCGGCGTAGATCTCGTTCACGCCGTCGATGGTGCGGTTCAACAGTCCATGAAGACCGTACTCGATGGCCTTGGGGCTGTAGAGGAGCATCAGGTCGACGGTGACTGGAGACGTGGCGGCCCCCTCTTCTACCTGGTACTCCGGGATGCCGTGTCCCGGGGGATCGCCCACGGGAATCGCCTCACACCGGAACCTCTGTCCCCAGGCTGCCCCCCCAACAAACGCCAGGACTAGCAGCACCAGAACACGCTTCATCGTCACACTCCTTCGGGGTTGTTCACCGCCGGGCACGGGTCTCCGGAGCGCGCCAACCTTAGCTTCCCCAAAATCGCCGCGGGCGAACTCTCCGGAAGATAGTCTCGACACGCAAGACTTGCCGTAGACATGTGGACATTTGCTGCGCGGTCGCTGACCGAACCAGGCGAGAAGGGTCAACCGTGACGATCGCAACAGCCCCCGTCGACCGACTTGCTGACGGCGGCGTGAGCCCGGCAGCCTCATGCCTGACCAGCCTCTCCTGAACCAGGTGTCCGTCGTCGCCGGCGCGACCCGCGGCGCCGGGCGGGGTATCGCCCGGATGCTGGGGGCGGCCGGTGCCACTGTCTATTGCACCGGTCGCAGCGTGGGGGGACGCCCCGCCACCGCCGGGCGGCCTGAGACGATCGAAGAGACGGCGGAGATGGTGACCGCGGCGGGAGGCCGCGGCATCGCCGTCCGCGCTGACCACACCGTCGAGGCGGAGGTCGAGCGGCTGTTTGCGCGCGTCCGCGCCGAGCAGGGCCGGCTCGACGTGCTCGTCAACGACATCTGGGGAGGCGACGCGCTGACCGAGTGGGGAGCGCCCTTCTGGGAGCTCTCCACCGCTCAAGGGTTCGAACTGCTGGAGCGCGCCGTCCACAGTCACATTGTCACGAGCCGGCATGGCGTTCCCCTGATGGTCGAGCGCAACGCGGGGCTCGTCGTCGAGGTCACCGACGGCGACACCCTCGGGTATCGCGGCAATCTCTTCTACGACCTGGCCAAGAACGCGGTCATTCGGCTGGCCTACGCGATGGCGGCCGACCTGCATGCGCACGGGGTGACGGCGGTGGCGCTCACGCCGGGGCTGATGCGGTCCGAGGCGGTGCTCGACCAGTGCGGGGTCACCGAGGCGAACTGGCGCGACGCCATCGAGGAGGATCCGTACTTTGCCGAGTCCGAGACGCCGTGCTACGTAGGGCGGGCGGTGGCGGCGCTGGCCGCCGACCCGGAAGTCGGGGCCAAAAGCGGCGGCCTGTTCTCAAGCTGGGGACTGGCGAAGGAGTACGGCTTCACCGACGTGGACGGCCGCCGGCCGGATTGGGGCAGCTACTTTCCTCGTAAGGTGCGGGAGATCATCGAGAGGGGCACGCCGCCCAGCGAGGAGGACATGGACCTGTTCGTGGTTCGTACCCGCCTGTACCAGGTGGAAGGCGATCCCGCGGCGGCCGACGAGGCGGCGCGGCTGCGGGCCTACCTCAAGCGCCATCGCTGACCTGCCGCCTCAAGGAGAAACATGATGCTCAGGAACATCCTCGCCGCCATCGTCGGCTACGTTGCCATGGCCGCCGTGCTCTTCGCACTCTTCTCGCTTCTGTGGCTGACGGTTGGGCCCTCGCGCGCCTTCGAGCCGGGTTCTTGGGAGGTACCCGGCGGCTGGGTACTCGTCCAGGTCGTACTTGGGCTCGTGGGCGCGTACATCGGCGGGCAAGTCTGTGCCTGGGTGGCGCACGATGCCAAGGGCGCCACGATTCTGATCGGCCTGGTGATCGTGCTCGGAGTGGTGAATGCCCTGATGGCGCCGGAGATGGCGGCAGGACCGCGCCCCGACGACGTGTCGATGATGGAGGCGACCGCGGGCGCCCGCCAGCCGGCATGGTTCAACTGGCTCAACCCGCTGATCGGGGCCGTGGGCGTCTGGTTCGGATCGCGGAAGTTGCGCGAGTAGCGGTCCGCCTCCGGGCTGCCGGAGTGCGCTGGTAGCATGCGGCGCGAGAGCAAGCGCTGTTGGCAATGGAGCCGAAGTGTGCTTCGGGGGGCTACGTCGTGAGGACTGTGCTCAAGGAGGAAAGGGACTACTACGACGAGAACTTCGACCAGCTCAGGAGCCAGTACCCGGACCAGCACTTGGTGATTCGCGGCCAGAGGGTCATCGGTGCCTACCCGAGCTGCGACGAGGCCATACGTGCCGTCTACGCGAAGGGCATCAAGGGTGGGGCTTTGGTGCGGAAGAGCGGGACGCGAGAAGACACCCTGGTGGCCCCGGTTCTTGTTAGAGGCTGACTTCCATCGCGGCGTACCTGTCGTGATGGTCGAGTTGGTTCATCCGGCCGACCCGAACAAGCGGAAGAGGGGCGTCGGGATTATCGATACCGGCGCGTCACACAGTGCGATCGACAGAGCGGTCGCTGAGGAGCTTGACCTGGACCCGATGGGCGGGACAGAGATGGACCGCTACGACCACGAGAACGAGAAGACCGACACGCCGCTCTTCGGCGTCCAGATAGAGATTCTGAATCTCGGTACCTATCGCCGAACCGCTCTTGGTCTCTACCTGGCGAAGTACGACGCTGTGGCCTTGATCGGAAACGACCTGCTGAGAACGATGAAACTGTGCTATGTGGGGCCCGAGCGGTCGGTCACTCTGAGTCCCTACGAGGCCGCAGATTAGCCAACACCGTGCCGGGCCGCCGGGCCGGTCGACTAGACCTCCCCGCGCGGCGAACTGCCTGTGCCGTCACCAAGGAGGAAAGACCATGCTGACACGAGACGAAATGTCCAGCGCGTTCGCCAGATGGGGCGCCGCCTGGAACGAGCACGATCTCGACGGCGTGATGGACCTGTTTCACGACGAGATCTACTTTGAGAACTGGACCGGAGGCTCGGTCAGGGGCAAGGAGAATCTGCGTAAGGCATGGGCGCCATTCTTCGCCAATCATGGAGACTTCAAGTTCACGAACGAAGAGACCTTCATCGACGAAGTCGAACAGAAGATGCTCTTCCGCTGGCAGCTCGACTCGCCCTCGTTCGAGAAGGGCCAGGAAGACAAACACGAAGCCAGGCGCGGCCTCGATGTGCTGCACTTCAGGGACGGCAAGATCGTTCAGAAGCTGACCTACTCCAAGACCACGCTCGAACTGGACGGGGAACGGGTGCGTCTGACGACGCCGTGATGCCCGGGCCGAAGATCACCTACATCTACAACCTCCCAGTAGCCCGCGCCCGATCCAACACCGGCTGATAGATCCGCAACGTAGCCGCATCCACCAACTGCCCTCCCTTGCCGCCGGCCCCGGCCCCCTTCTCGACCGATTCGTTGTAGAGGTCGACCATCTTCTGCGCCTGCTCGATCTCTCTCGGCGACGGTGCGAACACGTCGTTGGCGAGCGGGATCTGGTTGGGGTGGATGCACCACTTGCCGACGGCGCCGAGCGAGGCCGCCCAGGTGGCCTGCTTCATGTAGGCGCTGTCGTTCCGGAAGTCGCCGAAGGGGCCGTCGATGGCGTCGATGCCGGCGGCCCGGCAGGCCGCGATCATGCGCACGCGGTGCGCGGACCACATGTCGCCCGGGTAGCGGTAGTCCTTGTCCAGCTCGTGGCCGAAGCGCATGCCCATGCTGCCGGAGAGATCGCCGAAGCCGAGGATGAGAGCCTCGAGGCGCGGCGAGGAGGTGGCGATCGCTTCGACGTTGGCGAGTCCTTCGGCCTCTTCGATCAGTGCCTCGAGGCCGATCTTGCGGGTCAGGCCGAGCTTCTGTTCCAGGCCGTCGAGCATCGTCTCGAAGAACCAGATGTCGCGCGGCTGCTTGACCTTGGGCAGGATGATGATGTCGATGTTCTCGCCCGCGCCTTCGACCATGCTGATCATGTCGTCGACGGCCCAGCGGGTGGTGTGGTCGTTGACGCGCACCGAGCGCACCTTGTTGCCCCAGTCGAGGTCGTTCAGGCCGTCGATGGCGATCTGGCGGGCACCTTCCTTCTTGTCGGGAGCGACGGCGTCTTCCAGGTCGAGGAAGACGAGGTCGGCGTCGCTCCCGGCCGACTTCTCGACCATCCTGGGGTTGCTGGCCGGCACCGCCAGCTCGGAACGTCTCAGTCGCATGCTTGTTACTCCTTGCCGTCTCGGTCCAGCCCGGCGTTGATCCCGAATTCGGCGAGGATCTCTTCTCGGTGCTCGTCGAGCAGGGGCGCGCGGTGGCGCACGCCGGTCTTCGTTTCGGTGTACTTGATCGGGCTGCCGACGATCTTGACCGGCGCGTTGTCGCCCGGCAGTTCGACCTCGACCACCATCTCGCGGATTGCGGTGTGGGGGCTTTCGAAGATGTCGGCCGCGGTCTGCACCGGGCCGCAGGGCACCTTGCCGCCGAGCGCTTCGACGACCTCGTCGCGGGTTTGCGAGCCGGTCCAGTCCGAGACGACGCCTTCGACGTACTCCCGGTTCTTGCGGCGCGCCGCGAAGTCCTTGGTCCGCTCGTCCGTCACCAGGTCGGGGCGGCCCATCGCCTCGCAGAGAATCTCCCACTGCGCCGGCAGCGGCGCGGCGATCGCGACGCCGCCGTCCTTCGCGTCGTAGATGCCGAACGGGCACAGGCTGTGGTGGTGCTTGCCGCGCGGCGGAAGCTGGTGCTGCAGCCGGGAGCCGTAGTTCGCAAACACGGACTCGCACAGCAGGTTCACGCCGTCGACCATCGCGACGTCCATGAACTGGCCCTTGCCGGTCCGCCGCGCGTGATGGATGCCGGAAACAACGCCGAGCGCCATGAGTGCTCCGGGGAACAGATCGCCGACGGAGGCGCCTCCCGGGTAGCCCGTGGAACCCGGGGGACCGTTGACGTGGGCGAAGCCGCCCATCGCCTGGGCGACGATGTCGAAGGCAGGCCAGTGGGCGTAGGGGCTCTCGCCGGTGCGCGGGTCGCCGAAGCCGCGGAGCGCGGCGTAGACGATCTTCGGGTTGCGCTCGCGGATCACCTCGTAGCTCAGCCCGAGCCGGTCCATCACGCCGGCCCGCATGTTCTCGAGCACCGCGTCGGCGTGTTCGCACAGGCGGAGGAAGGTCTCGCGGTCGGCCTCGTCCTTCAGGTCGAGCGAGATGCTGCGCTTGTTGCGGTTGATGCTGCCGAAGTAGCCGCCGAAGTCGCAGCCGCCGTCGACGCCGGCCTTGCCTTCGGCGGGGTGGATGAAGTCTTCAGGGATGGGCGGGGACGGCCGGGACATGTCGCCGGTCGGCGGCTCCACCTTGATCACGTCGGCGCCGAGGTCGGCGAGGATGGCCGAACCGAACGGTCCGGCGAGCGCCATCGTGCAGTCGATGATGACGAGGTCGCTGAGGGGGCCCTGGCTCATTGCGACGCCCAGTGGGAGCGGCGCTTGATCAGCACCTCGCGCTCGCCTTCGAAGACGATGGTGCCGTCCTGCTTCGTGCCCCAGTGCTTGAAGCGGACGACGCCGGCGTCGTCGCGGTCGGCGTCGCGGGTGTCGAGCACCTCGGTGTAGGCGGTCAGCGAGTCGCCGAGGAAGACGGGCGCGCGGAAGCGCAGCTTGTCGAGGGCGAGTTCGGCTAGGGCGTTCTCGGCCGTGTCCTGCGTCGCGAGACCGATCACGGTCGAGCCGGTCACGAGCCCGAAAACGAGCCGCTGCCCGAAGGGCGATGCCTTCATCTTGTGCTCGTCGAAGTGACCGTCGGCGGTGTTCATCACGAGCTTGGTGAGGAGCTGGCTTTCGACCTCCTCGATCGTGGTGCTGCGAGCGTGGCGCATCTTCTGGCCGGCTTCGAAGTCCTCGAAGTAGGTCGAGGAGGAGGTGAGGGCGGTCGGGGCCCCGCTCATGACGCGGCCTCCCGCTGCGCTGCCTCCCGCCGCTTCGCGACCAGGTTGGTGCGCTGATAGCTGACCACCATCTCTCCGTTCTGATTGAAGCCCTCAGTCTGCCAGGTCACGATGCCGAAGGCGGGCCTGGACCCGGACTCGCGTCGGCCCACCACCCGGCTCTTGCCTGTGATCGTGTCACCGGGGTAGACCGGCCGGTGGAACTTGACCTGGTTCACGCCGAGAAACGGCCCGCCGCCCTCGGAGAGGTCCTCGACCGACATGCCGACCACGGTGCAGAGCACGAGCAGCGGGTCGATGACGACTGTGTCGTGCCCATGGGCGCGCGCGTACTCGGCGTTGAAGTAGAGCGGCGTGAACCGCATCGTGGCAGTGGCGAAGAGCGCGTTGTCCGCTTCGCTCAGCGTGCGGCCCCAGTGGTGCTCGAAGACACGGCCTTCCTCGAAGTCCTGGTAGCGGTTGCCCTTCTTCTTGAGCGGGAAGGTGGAGAAGTCTGGATCGGCCATGCGTTGGGGCCCCATCTGGCTTGTTTGCGGTTCGGAGTTCTACCACGCAGTACGATCCACGGATGATCCCCTGGAACAGCCTGAAGTCGACCCTCGAGCAGGATCCCGAGTCCGGTACACCACGCGGCACTGGACGGCGAACGTCCGGCTGAGCGTGGGCGACCGGCACCATGCGCTCCGCTTCGAGGACGGCGCCATCGCCGCGCTCGAGCCGTGCGAGGCCGACAGTCCGTCCGACGTCTTCCTCGCCGGTCCGGAGGAGGAGTGGCGCGAGCTCCTGCGCAAGGAGCCGCGGCCCTTCTACCAGGACCCGTTCTTCGCCAGCGTGCATCACGGTATCGAGATCAACCGCGATCAGCTCGACTACGCCGCCTACTACCCCGCGCTGCGGCGCTTGGTTCAGGTGCTGCGGGACGTGTCCGACTGAGCCGACCGCGACGTCTTCAGGAGACCCACGGATGCCCAACTTCGCGAAACGTGTCGGCCGCTACCTGGACCTCGAAGTCCAGGGCGTTCCGTACGAGGTCTACTTCGAGTCGGCGGGGAACCCGGACGGCATCCCGCTGGTCCTCCAGCACACGGCCGGTTCCGACGCCCGCCAGTGGCGCCACCTGCTTGAGGACGAGCGGGTGGGCCGGGACTTCCACATCCTGGCCTACGACCTGCCCTACCACGCGAAGTCCGTGCCGCCCGCGGGCGTCGAGTGGTGGAAGCAGGAGTACAAGCTGACGAAGAGCTTCCTGCTCGATTTCGTCGCCGCCTTCGTGGGCGAGCTCCAGCTCGAAGACCCGGTCTACATGGGCAGTTCGATCGGCGGCCACCTGGCGCTCGACCTCGCCCTGCACCGTCCCGGCCTGTTCCAGGCCGTGATCGGGCTCGAGGCGGCGATCAAGTCGGACCCCGGCAACATCGACCTGCTCGACCATCCCGAGATCAACAACGGCTACAAGGGCGACCTGATGGTCGGCCTCACCGGGCCCCAGTCTCCGGAGGCCTTCCGCCGCGAGGTCGGCTGGTGCTACAGCCAGGGCGCGCCGCGGGTGTTCCGGGGCGACCTCTTCTACTGGGGCACCGACCACGACCTGGGCGAGCGCGCCTCGGAGATCGATACATCGAAGACCCGCGTCTTCCTCCTGACCGGCGAGTACGACGCCGCGACGACGCCGGAGATGTCCCAGGAGGTCGCCGGCCAGATCAAGGGCTGCTCGTACCAGACGATGAAGGGCCTGGGCCACTTCCCGATGTCGGAAGACCCGGAGCGGTTCTACGGCTACATCGAGCCGGTGCTGGGGGAGATCGCCGGGGAGGGGGCGGGAATGTCGGCTGCCCGCGCCGTGTGAGCGGCTGTCCGGTTGCCGTTCAGGGTGTACACGTATACGATGCGTAACATACGTATCGGGATGCCGGGCGGCCAAGCCATGAAGAGCAAGTTGACGATCACCGTAGACAGTGAGTTGGTTCCTCGAGCCAAGCAGTACGCGCAGGCTCAAGGCGTCTCGCTGTCATCGCTGATCGAGGCGTCGCTCAGAGAGATGGCGGGCGAGAACACTCCCTCCTTTGCTTCGCGCTGGCGGGGTCGCTTCAAGCCGGCGCGGCGGGCCGACGGACGGTACAAGGCCCTCGCCCGCAAGTACTTGTGATCCTGCTGGACACCGATGTCCTGATTGACGTCGCTCTTGATCGGCGTCCGCATTCGGGACCGTCTTCCGAGCTCCTCGAACGAGTCGAGCATTCTCCGCGTCGGGCGTTCGTCGCGTGGCACACTCTTTCGAACTTCTACTACATCGTGACTTCTGAGCGTGGGGATGCCGACGCTCGCGAGTTCATCGCCGAGTTGATCCGGTTCGTGGCGGTGGCGCCCGTGGATACGCCGGCTCTCCGCTACGCGGTCGCGCTTCCGATGGCGGACTTCGAAGACGCCATGCAGGTTGCCGCTGCACGGGCGTGTGGAGCGCAGCACATCGTGACGAGGAACGTCAACGACTTCGCGCGCTCGCCGATCCCGGCTGTGAGCCCTCGCGAAGCACTCGCGCAGTTGTTCTGAAAGCGCCCCGACCGGTGACATGGGTGCGATCCCCACGGTTCGGTAGTCATGCTGTCGGCAGCGGTTGGTAGGGCTCGACGTTGATGCGGTTTTCAGGCTTGCGCGCCTGCACGAGATCGTAGCTGGCCTGCCGGCGCAGCCAAGTCGGCCGTCTCTCACTTCGACCCAAACCGAGTAGCTACATACTTCTCGGCATCCTTCCGGCCAAGCCGCACCGTGCCTGGCCCGCTCCGAACGTACAGATCGCCCTCGGTCGCCTTTTCCAGACCCTTCCACCGTAGGTACACCGGCTCTGGGCTCCGCTGGCAGCTCACGAGACACACGGTCTTGCCCTCCACGATCTGTGTCTCGGGATCGATGCAGGTGCCGGCGCGGTCGCCCAGGCCGTTGCGCACCACCTGAGCCAGGTGCCGCATGAACTTGTCGTCGTTCTCCAGGCGGTCGTGGTCGATTCCGAGCACCTTGCGGGCGTCGTCGACGCCGATGAGGAGGTCGCCGCCGTCGGTGTTGAGGAACGCGGCGATGGTCTTGAGGGCCGCGTGGGTGACGTGCCGGTCGTCTTTGCGGTCCTCTTTCAGGCTCCAGCGCAGGCTGGACTTGAACTCAAGCGTCTTGGACTCCTGGAGCTTGAGCAGCTCCTCTGCTCGGCGGTGTCGCCTGATGTAGTCCTCGAACAGGAGGTTCTTGATCGCCTGGCCGAAGTCGGGGTCGTCGGTGATGCGCTTGTAGAGGTCGAAGTTGGTCTCGACGATCGCCTGGATCTTGTCTTCGACCTTGGGGTCGAAGGTCAGGCGCACGTTCTCGCGGGTGTTCACCCGGGCGCTGGCGTTGAGGCCCGGGTCCTGGTCGAGGGCGGATCGGATCTGTTCGAGCGTGACGCGGTGCTCGTCGGTGAGGTTCAGGCCGAAGCGCTCGTTCAGGGCCTCGATGATCCGGGAGAGTGCTTCCAGCTCTTCCCCTCCAGAGGCGCTGCGGGGCTTGCTGCCGCCGGGTTCGAGCGGCCGGATCTGACGTTCGAGCGCGAGCCGGCCGCGGCTCGTTCGTTGGATGCGGAAGGACTCCATGTCGATGTTCTGCTGCACTTCGAGAGGCAGCGCCTCCCGGCCGACCGAGAGCAGGCGGCGGAGGTGCCGGGCGAAGACGTAGAGCTTCTCGAGATCGGTGTCGGCGAAAGTCAACACCTGGGAGAGGAAGGCGTAGAGGCGGACGTAGTCGGTGAGTTGGCTGATGAAGTCCCGCCCCTCCTCGTCGACCAGCTCGGCGAAGCGCTGGCGGGCGGGTTCGAGTGCGGCGTAGAGCAGGTCCTGGGTCGCCTTCGGAGCGAAGTACGCTCGCGCGAAGGTCTCGATGTCGGCGGCCGCGAAGACGCCGAAGTCGAGCAGCCGGCCCTGGACCTCGTAGAGGAGGTTGGGATCGGTCTCCTCCGAGAGGAGCGTGGTTTCGTAATAGGGCTCGAAGGCCTTCCTGATGTCATCGGCTTCGTTGGCGAAGTCGAGCACCATGGCGCCCCGCTTGCCGGGGTGGGTGCGGTTCAGGCGGGACAGCGTCTGGACCGCGTTGACGCCGCCGAGCTTCTTGTCCACGTACATCGTGTGCAGCAGCGGCTGGTCGAAGCCGGTCTGGAACTTGTTGGCGACGACCAGGAAGCGGTACTCGGACTTCTCGAACTCGGCGGCCGTCTGCCGCTCGCCGATCACCCGATCCTGCCCGGCCGAGTTCATGCCGGACTCCGTGTACGACTCGCCGCCGTCCTTGACCGTTCCGGAGAAGGCGACGAGGGCCTTCCACTCGTGGCCCTTTTCAGCCAGGTAGCGGTCCAGAGCGAGCCTGGTGCGCACCGCGTGCAGGCGCGAACGCGTGACGATCATCGCCTTGGCCTGTCCGCCGATCTCGCCCGCGACCAGCTCGGCGAAGTGCTCCACGCAGATGGCGATCTTCTCGCGGATCGCGTGCGGGTGCAGTTCGACGAAGGACTTGAGGAGATGCTCGGCCTTCCGCCTGTCGTACCGGGGGTCGTCCTCGATCTTCTTCTTCAGGCGCCAGTAGGCTTTGTAGGTCGTGTAGCTGCCGAGAACGTTGAGAATGAACCCCTCCTCGATCGCCTGGCGCATGCTGTAGAGGTGGAAGGGCTTGAACTTGCCGTCCGGCTGCTTTTCGCCGAAGAGCTCGAGGGTCTTGGGCTTCGGGGTGGCCGTGAAGGCGAACGTCGAGAGGTTCGGAAGCGGCCCGCGTTGGCGGATCTCCTCGTGGACCCGCTCTTCGAGTTCTTCTTCGGGGGTTTCCGCTCCCGCCTCTTCCTGCTCGGCCTCCTCCAGACCCTCCACGTCGAGGACCGCCTTGAGGCTCTTCGTGCCCTCTCCGGACTGGGAGGAGTGCGCCTCGTCGGCGATCACGGCGAAGCGCTTGCCGGGTAGCTGACCGATCTCCTCGGCGATGACCGGGAACTTCTGCAACGTCGTCACGATGATTGTCCGGCCAGCTTCCAGGGCCTCCCGGAGCTGGCGCGAGGTCTGGTCGATGTTCTCGACCACGCCGAGGGTTTGCTCGAACTGCCGAACGGTCTGCTGGAGCTGACGGTCGAGCACGCGCCGGTCGGTTACCACGACCACCGAGTCGAAGACGCGCCGGTCGTCGAGGTCATGGAGCACCGAGAGCTGGTGGGCCAGCCAGGCAATGGTGTAGCTCTTGCCGCTGCCGGCCGAGTGCTGGATCAGATAGCGCTCGCCGGGACCGTGATTTCGCGCATGGCTGACGAGCCGGCGTACGCAGTCGAGCTGCTGGTAACGGGGGAAGATCAGGAACCGCTTGCCCGTCTTGCGCCCGCGGTCGTCTTCCTCCTCGACCTCTTGGATGAACTGACGGATGAGGTCGAGGATGCTGTCGCGGGCCCAGATCCGCTCCCACAGGTAGTCGGAGGGGAAGCCCTGACGGGTCGGCGGGACCGGCGGATTGCCCGCGCCGCCGAAGCGGCCCTGGTTGAAGGGCAGGAACCGGGTCTTGAACTTGGCGAGCTGCGTGGTCACGAACACGCGTTCCGGGTCCACGGCGAAGTGGGCGAGGCAGCGCCCGTAGGCGAAGAGCGGCTCGCGTGGGTCCCGGTCGTTTCTGTACTGCTGGATGGCATCTTCGACGTTCTGCCCTTTGAGCGGGTTCTTGAGCTCGGCCGTGAAGATGGGAATGCCGTTCAGGAACAGTCCGAGGTCGACACTCTCTCTTGACTGTTCGCTGAAGTGGAGTTGGCGCACAACGGCGAAGAGGTTGGCGGCGTGGAGCCGCTTGAGTTCATCGTTGAGCCCGCTCGCTGGCTGGAAGTAAGCGAGCCGGAACGCGCAGCCCGAGTCCTTGACGCCGTTGCGGAGCACATCGAGCGCCCCCCGGCGGGCGATCTCGCGCGAGAGCCGGCCGAGAAAGCGCGGCTTGACGTCGGCGCCGTAGTGCTGCGAGAGCTTCGCCCACTCCCTGGGCTGGGTGGCCAGGAGGAAGTCGAGGACGTCGGCGGGGACGAGGCAGAGGCCGCGGTCGTAGTCTCGTTTGCGGCGCTTGTGGAAGCCGCCGGGCAGCGGGTCGTCGCCGTACGACGCGGCCGGTTCGCGTAGCTCGTCCACGTCGTCGGAGTGGGCGTCGGGTCCACCCTTGAGGAGGCTTCGCTCAATCGCGTCCTCGAACGCGCGCTCGGAGATCTCAGGAGTCACGTCGGCTCAACTCGTTGACCGGTTGCGTTGGCCTTGAGGCGCAGTGGCCGCAATGATGCGGGCATGTCACAGCTCGGTGTCACAGCTCGGTGTCACAGCTCGTCACAGCTCCGGCACCGACCTCATCGGCCCGGCTGCGAGTTGGTTCGTACGCCGCCGGCGGCCTCAGGACGATTGCACCTGTAGCTGTCGAGGACGAGCGCTTTTGCACCCATCTTGCGGATCCAGTCCTCTGAGAGCGTTGCTGCTTCCAGGAACCCGCGTGCCCGTTCGATCCGCGTCAGATCGGCCGTGATCTTGTGGGTGACGCTGAAGTGAGGCTCGAAGCTCATGGCGACGCTCCTTGCCGGACGTCGATCTTGCCGGTGACCGCGGCGGAGATCAGGGCGGTGCGGTATTCGTGGAGGAGAGAGATGGCTTGGCGGACCTTGGCGATGAGCGCGTCGATTCTGGCCGTTTCGCGGTCGAGGTGGTCGGCGATGGTGGGCTGCTGGTCGAAGCCAGGGAAAGGAACCGGAAAGCAGCCGAGAATGCTGGCATTGATGGCTGGGTAGCTGACGCCGACCGAGTTGGCGACGACCCGTTCCACGAAGTGAGTGGCTCGGAGAGCATAGGCGGCGAACGGACTGGCGAGATCGCGCGGGCGGATGACCGCGAAACCCGTGGAGACGATCAGGTTTGACGCGGGCTGCCGAATTGCGGTGATTGCCCGGAGATACGTTCGCACCGTCGAAACGATGACGTCACCGTGCCGGACAACTCTCCGGGCTCGGGAGGGTGCCCTCTCAAAGTCGAGGATCTCTTTCTCGGTGATCCCCCGAACCGCATCAACGCTTCTTAAATCGACGTAGCTCATTTCAAAATTCGGGTCCGTCGATTCCGGCAGCGTCTCGTCGTTTATGGTCGCTAGGTACTTCAGGCGCCGCGCGTCCCAATGCTCGGGTATCTCGCCGAGCCACTCGACGCCGGAGTCCTTCGTGGGAAGGTCGGGGTCGAGCCCCAGAGTGACAGCGCGGGTGATGAGCGCGGCGCGCTTCTCCTCAAGCAGCTCGATCAGGCGCCCCTTCTTCGCCACTAGCGCATCGATCTTCTCCGTCTCGCGGCTAAGGAACTCAGCGATGATGCGTTGCTCGTCGACATCAGGAAACGGAATCGCGAAGCAGACGAGAGAGCTCGCCTTGATGGCCGGATAGCTGACTCCGACGGAATTCGCGACTACTCGCTCTACGAAGTGCGGTGCCCGCAGCGCGTAGGAAGCGAAGGAACTCTTGAGTCGGTGTGGGCGGAGTACGGCGAATCCGGTGGAGACGATCAGGTTCGGCGAGGGATCCTCAACTGCGACTATTGCTCGCAGATAGGTTCGCACCGTCGAAACGAGAACGTCACCGTGGCGGACAATGCGTCTGGCTCGCGAGGGTGCCCTCTCGAAGACGAGGTCCTCTTGCTCGGTGATGCCGGCGAGCGGGTCAACGCTGCCTATGTCCACGTAGGACATCTCAAAGCTGGGATCCGTCGATTCCGGTAGCGCCTCATCGTTCAACGTCGCGAGGTACTTCAGGCGCCGCGCGTACCAGTGCGCCGGAATCTCGCCCAGCCACTCCAACCCGGAAGCGTTGTACTCCGGATACCGTTCATGACGTCGCGGTTGCGGTGCTGTCTCGATCGCCTCGGTCACGGTTCTTGGGCCCTCGTCAGGGTCTGAGTCACGGGCCGCCACGGCCCGCCGGCCGGCCAAACCTGCGTGAACGCTTTGTCCTTGATGAAGCTGTCGCAGACTGGACCGAGGAAGGTCCGCAGTTCTTCACCGGCGTCGACGAGTCGGGCCGGACCGTCGGCGCCCGGTTCGATCCGCCTCCGCAGCACCTGCCACCGCTGGTCTCGTTCCGTGTCCTCGTAGTACTCAGACAGCAGGGCCACCGGCCTCTCGCCTCCGAGCGATGTGCGACGGTGCCGGAGCGTCTCCTCAACCGCGGCTCGCACCGTCTCGCCGTCGAACGCGAAAAGGCGAGCGAGACAGGCGATGTCCCAGAGATCCTTCACGCGGGTGTTAGTCGTACCGAGGCGCACCATCGCGTCGAGTTTCTCGGCCAGAAGGGTTTCCCGCGGGTAGGTCCATAGACGCGGGGCCGGAAGGTCGAGAAGCGTTGGATAATCCCGCTCCTGACGCTCGGGCGTGATGACGTCACCAAAGCCGATGTCCGCTTGGAGGTGGAGTCGCGCCTGGCCGAGCCTGCCCTCCATCCGAAGGCGCACACCGCCGTAGGGCTGCTCGCCACGGATGTCGTGCATCCGGATCGTCGCCGGGTCAAAGACGACGCCGTCCTGGGGGCACGGCACTGTGCAGATCGCTTCAAAGGAGGTCCGTAAGGCCGCATGGTCTTCGGGTCCAGATGCGAGAAAGTCGATGTCCCGGGTGGGTCGCAGTTCCTGTTCGGTCCACACCCGGAAGAGAGCCGCACCCTTCAGAGTGAATCGGTCCACCTCATGGGAGGTGGCGAGGCGGTACAGGAAGCGCTCGGCCGCATAGCGCTGGAGCACAAGGTTGAACTCGATCCCCTGGTGGCGCGCCAGATTCAGAAGTCGTTGGTGAACTGACGCCGGGACGTTCCGGATCTCCTTCGCTGGCGTCATGCTGAGAGAGCCTCCAGGACCGGGCCCACGAGTGACTTCGCGCGGCAGACCTCCGCCGCACGCCAGATCGCGTCGGCGCTTGCCTTGCGTTCACGCAGTGCGTCGCGGAGCGCCTCCAGCGCTACGTCCTTCCCCACCAGCCGGCGGAAGCGGAAGCAGTCCACGACGGTGCGGGCCGGACTCGTGATGCGTGCGGGAACGCCCTCGAAGGTCACCTCGCCGACCCCATAACGCAGCGACGCGCCGGAGAAGCGGACCACCCTGAGCGGCAGTTCGGGAAGGCGGGGGGTGCGCGCCTTGTGGGGGATGGCGATCCAGACCTCCCAGGGAAGCTGGGTGCCAAGCCCGTGGACGTTCAGGGCGGACAGCAGGCAAACGATGCCGCTCGGAATCCGCGAGCAGACGGCCGCGAGGGTGTGGTACTCGGTGGGTTCGCTGTCGGCGAGTCGGTAAAGGCCGCGCGCAACTTTCTCGACCGACCCGGAATCCACGAGACGCCTCAGTTGACGGGAGTGGACGCCCAGTTGGGCGGCATCGCGCTGACGGAAGAACCCCTTGCCACCAAGGCTCTCTCGGGCGCGGCCGCTTAGCCGGGAACGGTGGTCGGAAACGTCGGCAGACGAGGACGATTGCCTACTATTCTCTGTGGTCATGCCGAGAGCCTAAGCCAGCGCGCTCGATTGTGTCAACGAGTCGGCAGATGTGCGGGATTGCCGACATTTCGATGCTCTAGCTTGCCATCTCCTGCAGCATGGCCACGATCTTCTTCTCCACCTGCTGGATGTCGGCCTCGATCTCCTCGAGCGGGCGGGGCGGTCGGTACTCGTAGAAGTAACGGTTGAAGTTGATCTCGTAGCCGACGAGCCCGACCTCTCCGTCTTGCGGATCCCGGCGGTTCGTGTCGATCCAGGCGTCGGGGACGTGGGGCGTCACTTCTCGCTCGAAGAAGGACTCGACGCTCTCCGAGAGAGGCACGTTCTCGGTGTCGCGGAGTTCCGGGTCGGGCTCGGGGCGGCCTTTCCGGTCTCGGCAGATCTCCGCCTCTTCGTTGCGCTCGGACAGGGCGGAGAGGATGGCCTTCTTGATGGGCGCGGTGAACTTCAGATCTGCCGCTTGCACTGCCCGGTCGAGTTCGGTCTCGAAGACGGCCCGATCCAGGAACAGCCGCTGGGGCAAAGTCCTCAGCAAGGCGCGGATCGCGGCCTGCTTCACTCTCCCCGCTTCTTCGTCCCTGGCCTTGGCTTCGGGGTCTCGCTTGCGCGATACGGCCAAGTTGACGAAGGCGCGCTGGTCGTCCAGCCGGGCGATGCGCTCGGGGCTGACCTGGAAGTCGAGCCGCAATGGCCGTTCGACCGTGATCTTGCGGAACCCGAAGTGCGTGGTCGGGTAGATGTGACTCACGACGACTTCGCGTTCCTCGCGGTCCTGGACAACCGTGCGGGTCGCGCCGTCCTCGTACTCTCTGAGCAGCCGCAGGATGTCTTCCTTCCGGTCGAACGGGATCTCGCGACGCTTGGCGCCCAGGCTCTTGCGCAGCAGGACCCAGAACGAGGTGGCGTCGATGAGCTGGACCTTGCCGCGCCGCTCGGGCCGCTTCCGGTTGGTGAGCACCCAGACGTAGGTGGCGATGCCGGTGTTGTAGAAGAGCTGCTCTGGGAGCGCGATGAGCGCCTCGAGCAGGTCGTTCTCGAGGATGAAGCGGCGGATCTCGCTCTCGCCGCTGCCGGCGTCGCCGGTGAAGAGGGGCGAGCCGTTCATGATGATCGCGATCCGCGAGCCGCCCTCGGCCGGCTCCTTGGCGTGGGCGAGCATGTGGAGCAGGAACAGGAGCTGGCCGTCGCTGATCCGCGGTAGCCCCGGCGCGAAGCGGCCGGCGGCGCCGCGGTCGTGTTCGGTCCGTACCGCGTCTTGGTCGCGCTTCCAGTCCTTGCCGTAGGGTGGATTGGAGATCATGTAGTCGAAGCCGGTGCGGGCGTGGCGGTCGTTCGAGAGCGTGCTCCCGAACAGGATCCGCTCCGCGTCGTGGCGGCTTTCCGACTTCATGAAGAGGTCGGACTTGCAGATGGCGAAGGTCTCCGGGTTCACTTCCTGGCCGAACAAGTGGATGTCGGCGTTGGGGTTCACGGGGTCGGCCTGGCACTTGCCCTCTCGCATCTCGCCAAGGGTGATGTGTTCCTTGGCGATAGTGAGCATGCCGCCCGAACCACAGCAGGGGTCATAGATGCTCCGCCCCGCGGCAGGCTTGCGCAGCTCTTCCTCGTCGCCGGCCATCAGCAGGTCGACCATGAGATGGACCACATCGCGGGGGGTGAAGTGCTCGCCGGGGTTCTCGTTCAGCGCCTCGTTGAACTTCCGGATGAGCTCCTCGAAGATGGTTCCCATCGTGAAGTTGTCGATCGCGTTCGGGTGAAGATCCACCTTGGGGTCGCCGAATCTCTGCATGACCTGGAAGAGCAGACCCGCTTCGTCGAGCTTGGAGATCGTGTTGTCGAAATCGAACTTCTCCAGCACCTCGCGCATGTTGGGGCTGAAGCCGGCGATGTAGTTGCGCAGGTTCTGCGCTATGTGCGGCGCGTCGGCGAGCAGCCTCGCGAAGTCGTAGCGCGACGTGTTGTAGAACGCGAAGCCGGATACACCCTGCAGCAGTCCGTCGAGATCGCCGAGCTGGCCCTTGTACCTGCCCTGGATCTCCAGCACCTTCGGCTTGGTGGGGGCCAGCACGCAGTCGAGCCGGCGCAGCACGGTCAGCGGCAGGATCACGTCCTGGTACTTGCCGCGCTTGAAGGTGTCGCGGATCAGGTCCGCGACGCCCCAGAGGAAGCTGACGATCTGGCTGTGGTTCATGGCGAGGGCCGGTCGGAATGTAGCGGATCGGCGTACGCCGGTCACTCCCGCTGTTGCGCTCGGCGGCCGGTCTCCGGACCAAGGTCGCCGGCGGCTAGGCCGGCGTCCGCTCGAACGGCTGGTTCCCTGCAAGCGTGCCGGCGCTGTCCTCAGTCGGTCTGGTGTCGCTTTCGGAGCCGTGCGATCACATCGGCCGCCGGCTGGACCTGACCGGCTTCGATCTCGCGTTCACCCAACTCGAGGATCTTGAGAAGAGCCAGCGCTTCAAGCCGCTTCTCTGGCGCTACGTGGGACTGCTCGAGGGTTTCACGCACGATCGTCCTCGCCGTAGTCGGGCGACGTGAAATCGATCGGGTCGTCCACTTCGCGTGCCGGCAGGTCGAGATCGAAGCCATCGTCGCCGACGATCCGGCGGATCATCGCGCCGACCGGCTCCTCACTGTCCAACCGACGTACACTCAGGTCTTCCATTGGCTCCGCTCCGTGGGCTTTGCGGTTCGCGACGCTAGCAGGAGGCGCCGAAGTGCTGGTGGTCAGTTGAGCACGCCATGAACGACATTGCACCCGCCACCGTCGGCTACATGACGCCGGAGCGCGAGATGCTGAGGCGGATCGCGCGGGACTTCACGGACAAGGAGGTCCTCCCCGTTGCCAACGAGCTCGACCCGAAGAAGGGGACGATCCCGCAGTCGCTGATCGACCAGATGGGCGAGCTGGGCTTCTTCGGCATCACGATCCCGGAGGAGTACGGGGGCGCCGGGCTCGGCGCGTTCGAGTACTGCCTGGTTGCCGAGGAACTGGCGCGGGGCTGGATGAGCGTGGCGAGCATCATTGCTCGCGGCAACGGCTTCCACCGCTCGATCCCGTTCGAGGGCGAGGAGCGCCGGAAGCGCATCGAGCTGATGGCGCAGGGCAAGTATCTCGGCGCGCTCGCGATGTCGGAGCCGGAGGTCGGGTCGGACATCTCGTCGATCACCTGCCGGGCCCGGGTCGAGGACGACCACTGGGTGATCACCGGCAACAAGTACTGGTGCACCTTCGCCGACGGCGCGAACTTCATCCAGGTCATCGCGCGGACGGAGAGCGATGCGGCGAAGCGCCATGCCGCGCTGACAGGAATCGGCATCGAGAAGCCGCCCGGGGAGCTACCGGCGGGCGTTACCGGCTCGCCGATCCCGAAGATCGGCTACCACGGGTGGAAGACGTGGGAGCTGCACTTCGACAACGTTCGGGTGCCGATCACGAAGCGTCAGAAGGAGTCCAAGGGCCAGGCGTTCTACGGCATGGCGCGCGGGCTCGAGAGCGCCCGGGCTCACACCGCGGCCCGTTCGATCGGTCTCGCCCAAGGTGCGCTGGAGCAGGCGATCGCGTACTCGAAGGAGCGCATCCAGTTCCGGCGTCCGATCGCCGACTTCCAGGCGATCCGCTTCAAGATCGCCAACATGGCGACCGAGGTTGAGGCGGCTCGCCAGTTGAACTACTCGGTCTGCGCCAAGATCGACACCGGGGTGTCGTGCGCCAAGGAGGCGGCGATGGTCAAGTACTACGCCGCCGAGATGTCGGAGCGGGTGTGCTCCGACGCGCTGCAGGTGCTGGCCGGCGCCGGCTACACGACGGACTATCCGGTGGAGCGCTACTGGCGGGATGCGCGGCTGACGAAGATCTTCGAAGGGACGTCGGAGATCATGCTGAAGATCGTGTCGGACGCGTTGCTGGGGAAGCCGTCGAGGAGGAGTTAGCGGACTGTATCGAGCATGCGTGAGAGGCCAGCTAGACGCGCTCCGATCTGAGAGGTTCATACGCGCGGGACGCGAAGCCCCTCATAGAGTTCTTGGCTGCCGGAAGCCCGATTCCCTCCCTACTCCATAAGAACCGGGACCGTGGCTCCTTGGTCTTCTCACTCCAGCCACTCACTCCAACGTCATAGGATGTGGCTTCAAGTGAGCCTCTTGCTCTTCACCTGGTTCCAAGAGAGAGAACGTCCACACGATACGGCCCGCGCTGACAGCCCTGCCTCGACCATGCTCTCTACCGAGACTGAGGAGACGCACCACTCATGAAACCCGACTCGAGACCCCGCCGTCCTCACACAACGCCGCCGCGCGAAGGCCAACTGGACGAGTCTCGCGAAGTCAACGTGGCCGCCATACGCGGCGTCTTCCGGGATCTGGGCCTAGACGACCCCGAAGTGAGGAACCGGATGAAACGCCTAGAAGAGGGCTGGAGCACAGAGGAGCCCACCGAGGAGCCCCAACTGATGATTCGCGGCGATACGGCGGACAGTTCCACGACATGCCCGGGCAGGGAGTCCTAGAGAGTGCCAAACTGGAGTCAGATCCTGACGGAAATCGGGGCGGCTGGAAGTGTTCACGATGTCGTGCGCAGGCGCTATCTCAGAAAGCTCGGGGAAGTAACGGGACGCAACGTCATTGTCTACTATTCTGGCTGGCTTCAGAAGACCGGAATGCCCGGTAGTGCCATTAGCGACGAAGACAAGAACGGCTTCATGACCGTGATTCACGAAATGGACCGGAAGCGCGGTCTTGATCTTGTGCTTCACACTCCGGGCGGGGAGACAGCGGCTACGGAGTCGCTCGTCGACTACTTGAGGGCGTCTTTCGGAGCTGACGTACGAGCGATCGTGCCACAACTCGCCATGTCTGGAGGTACGATGATAGCTTGCGCGTGCAGGGAAGTGCTGATGGGGAAGCACTCGAGCCTTGGTCCGATTGATCCGCAGTTCGCCGGGCTGGCGGCTCATGGCATCGTGGAGGAGTTCGATAGGGCAAGGAAAGAGATAGCGGAGGATCCAGCTAATGTTCCTCTATGGCAGCCGATCATTGCCAAGTACAACCCAACACTCATCGGAGAGTGTGAGAAAGCGATCGCGTGGTCCAACGAGATGACCAAGGAGTGGCTCGTCTCAGGCATGTTCCGTGACGCCGAACCCGGCGAAGCGGAGCGGAAAGTGCCGAGAATTCTACAGGAGTTGGGAGACCATGCGCTCACCAAGTCGCACGCGCGGCATCTTTCAATCGAGCGTTGTCGGGAGATGGGCCTCAATGTTACCGCTCTAGAAGACGATCAACAATTGCAAGAAGCGGTGTTGTCCGTACATCATGCATGTATGTTGACGTTCTCCGCGACGCCCGCAATAAAGCTCATCGAGAATGACCGTGGCGTCGCTTTCATCAAAGTCCTCCAGCAAGTTGTGGTTTCGGGTCAACCCACGCAGGGCGGCGATATCGGCCAAGTGCCTACAGAGGGAGAACAGGGCGAGTCGAGCCCCGATCAGTGAGGAAGCGAGGCTAGCCATGCGGTTCTCGAGCCTGGGAGGGCGGGCATCGTGCCCGCGTCTGGAGTTGGCATTCGAGGAGGGAACACCATGAGACTCGCCAACCACCTCTGGGATCGCTTCGGCCGCCTGGGTGTCGACGACATCCCGGCGGAAGCTCGCACCGTGGCCGGCCAGTGCGTGCTCGACTGGTTCGGTTGCGCGCTCGCCGGCAGCCGGGAGCCGCTGTCCGGGATCCTGCGCGCTGAACTCGGCCACCAGGCCGGCCCGTGCTCCATCGTGGGCGCGGACCTCCGCTGCGCGCCCTGCGTCGCCTCACTCGTCAACGGCGCCGCTGGCCACGCGCTCGAGTTCGACGACACGCACTCCATGATGGGCGGCCATCCAACTGTGCCGGTGTTCCCGGCCGCCCTGGCTCAGGCCCAGGACCGGGGGACGACCGGCGAGCGGCTGCTCGTCGCCTTCATCGTCGGCGTCGAGGTGGAGTCGCGGGTCGGCGCGTTGGTCGGGCCGGCGCCCTACAAGAAGGGCTGGCACTTGACCTCGACGATCGGGATCCACGGCGCCGCGGCCGCCGCCTGCCACCTGCTGGGCGCGAGCAACGAGCAGTTCGCCCACGCCCTCGGCCTGGCCGCGTCGCAGTCCAGCGGTCTGAAGGCGAACTTCGGCACCATGACCAAGCCGTTCCACGCCGGCCACGCCGCCGAGCGCGGCCTGCTTTCGGCGCGGCTGGCGATGCGGGGCTTCACGTCGAACCCCGAGGCGGTCGACGGCAGGCAGGGCTACGCCGATGCTGCGGCCTCGGGCAGCAAAGAAGTCAACTGGCAGCGGCTCCAGGAGCAGGACGGCCGCTTCCTGATCGAGGACACGCTGTTCAAGTACCACGCCGCCTGCTACCTGACCCACGCGGCGATCGAGTCGGTGGGGCGGCTGAGACCGCAGTTGGCGGCCAAGGGCATTCGGCCGGAAGAGGTCGAGAAGGCGATCGTCACCGTGCATTCGGGGCTGCTTGACGTCTGCGGCATCCCCGAACCCAAGACCGGCCTGGAAGCCAAGTTCAGCCTGGTCGCGACGACGTCGTTGGCGATGCTCGGTATCGACACCACGGACACCGCCACCTTCGTCGACGAGACGCTGGACAAGCCCGAGTTCGCGCGCATGGTCGACAAGGTCGAGGTGCGGACCGACCGCGCCCTCGGCCACACCCAGGCCCGGGTTGAGCTGCGGGCGAACGGTCACAGGCTCGTCGAGTTCCACGACACGGGCATCCCGGCGACGGACCTTGATGCGCAGGGCGGGAAGCTGGCGGCGAAGATGACGGGCCTGACGGTGCCGCTGCTCGGTACGGAGGCGAGTGATCGGCTGCGGGAGTTGTCGCTTCACTTGGAGGCGGTGGAGGACGTTCGCGAGCTGGCCGGGCTCGTCGCGGGTTCGCGCGAGGCAGCCTGACAGCTAGCGTCGGCACCGCCTGTGTCCGACGAAGGGTGGGGGTGGTTCCCTGCCCCTTCCGGCCGGTTTCTCGGCGGCTGCAGGCGCGACTAGGCCCTGCTCGCGAAACCGGAGATGGTCTTCGCCGCCGTCAACGGCGGCCTGAGCTTGGGCGGCAAGGGTGAGGAATCTGGCGAGCCGCCACTCCCTGAGCTTGGTGCGGATAGAGGGCTGTGGGAACACTCTCCGCTTCGCGCTGATCCGAGTGGCGCATGCAAGTAGCAGCGGAGGCACCACTAGTCTTGTGATAGACTTTTAGGCCGGTCGTTTAGGTAGAAACTAAACGTCGGAGGCGGAAGCACTAAACACCAAGGAGATGTAGATGAGCATAGAAGAAACTGCGCTCGATCCGGAGTTGGCGGCGATCCACACGGTCTTCGGAGCTCTGAACCCACTCGCACCCGACTCTCGTGAACGTGTGGTCAGTTATGTTGTCGCTCGCCTTCAGATTTCGCGTGGGCCTTCTGGCCGAGTGAGCGCTGCGCCAGTCGAGGAGGATCGAGTGAACGAACAGCTGCCGGACCTTGCTGGCCGGAGGTTCGAGACGCTGGCGGAGTTGTTTGATGCTGCAGGGAAGCCCGACAAACACCCGATCAAGGCGTTGGTCGCTGGCTACTGGCTCCAAGTTTGCGAAGGGGCCGAGAGCTTCGACAGCCTGTCGGTCAACAAGGAGCTCAAAGACCTTGGCTACGGAATCCCTAACATCACTCAGGCGATCAACGGATTGAAGGGCCGGAATCCGGCCTTTGTGATTCAGCTGAAGAAGAGCGGTACGACGAAACAGGCACGGAAGACGTACAAGGTCACGAAGGCTGGGATCGAAGCGGTAGAAGAGATGATCGATGGACCAAGCTAGGCTCACTCTGGCGATCGAGTCGCTCGTCGGGACGAAGTTGGCGCGAGAACTCGCGGCAGACTTCGTGAAGCTGCGCCAGGACGTCGCTACTGCCACCTTGGAGAAGGTATCGGCAGGCAAGTTCGTGGAGTCATTCGTTCAGTGCCTGCAGAGGATTTCGACCGGAAAGTACGACACGGTACCGAATGTCGACCACTACCTGAACACGCAGGTCGAAGGAGACACAGGCCTGCCAGACGGTCTGCGTCTGTGTGGAGGCCGGGTGGCGCGAGCGATCTACACGATGCGGAACAAGCGGAACATTGCCCACAAGGGCCAGGTGGACCCGAATAGCATCGACCTGGAGTTCACGTATCGTGGGGCGGCTTGGATCATGGCGGAGCTGATACGTTGCGCCTCGGGCGCTACGATGGAGGAGGCTGGGGCGCTAATCAGGCTCGTGAATGCGCCCGTGGGCGCGCTGGTCGAGGAAATCGATGGCGTTCGGTTGGTGCACGCCAAGGTGTCGTTGCGGTCCGAGATCCTGATCCTGCTTCACAGTAGACACCCCGATCCAGTGACTCCGGCAGAACTTCGCGACTCGACCGGCAAGAAAGGCTCTGTCGTCAGCGCACGGCTGAGCGAGCTTCGCTCTGACCGCCTTGTCGTTGGTCGCGCCAAAGCAGGATTCAGGCTCACGTCCCCGGGGCATGCCGCTGCCACGATGGCCATCCTCGGCCAAGGAGGCTCAACGTACTCAGCAGATTGTCGAGGTGACCGTCAGTGAATGCTAGTGAGCTAGCTGGGGCCCTTCGCCGGTTGTACGAGGACGCTGGAGAAGGACAGAAAGTCGCGATGATTCACTTGTTCGGAATCAAGTATTCCGATGAGATCAGGGCATGCGGCACGTCACCAGCCCAGCTCGTAGTCATGGCAGGCATGAGGGAATCGTATGGCACGGAAGTAAACAAGGGGTGTAATCTTGCATCCTTCGTAGAGATCAAGGGCGGCGTGCTCTAGGTTTGCACGTCTGGACTACCGGAGTTGAGCGAAGACCTGCCGAGGTGGCTTCCTGCGGTTCGAGCTGCCGCCCAGACCGGTTTAGTCGGCAATTCCGGGATGGAGGCGACCGGCGAAGCGAGGACCCCTACCCGTCGATCCCCCCAAGGCACATGTACTTGATCTCAAGGTAGTCGTCGAGGCCGTACTTGGAACCCTCGCGGCCCTGGCCGGACTCCTTGACGCCGCCGAAGGGGGCCATCTCGTTGGAGATGATGCCTTCGTTGATGCCCACGATCCCGTACTCGAGCGCCTCGCTGACTCGCCAGATGCGGCCCACGTCGCGGGCGTAGAAGTAGCTGGCCAGGCCGAACTCGGTGTCGTTGGCCATGGCGATCGCTTCCTCCTCGGTGCTGAACTTCATCAGCGGTGCTACGGGTCCGAAGATCTCCTCACGGAAGACCCGCATGTCGTCCGTGACGCCGGTGAGGATCGTGGGTTCGACGAAGCACTCGCCGATGTCCGAACGACCGCCCCCCATCTCGACGGTGGCGCCCCGGTCCACCGCGTCGGTGACGCGACTGGTCACGTTCGCCACCGCCTCCGTGCTGATCAGCGGGCCCACGGTGACGCCGTCCTCGGTGCCGTCGCCCATCTTGATCCCGGCCACAGCCGCCGCGAGCTTCTCGGTGAACTCGTCGTAGACCCCCTCCTGGACCAGGATGCGGTTGGCGCAGACGCAGGTCTGGCCCGCGTTGCGGAACTTGCAGATCATGGCGCCGGCCACCGCCGAGTCCAGGTCGGCGTCGTCGAACACGATGAAGGGCGCGTTGCCGCCCAGTTCCATCGACATCCGCTTCATCGTGCCCGCGCATTGAGTCATGAGCAGCTTGCCCACCGCGGTGGAGCCCGTGAAGGTGAGCTTGCGGACCGTGGGGTTGGAGGTCAGTTCCTTGCCGATCTCCACGGTCTGGCCGCAGAGGATGTTGATCACTCCGGGTGGGATGCCCGCTCGCGTCGCCAGCTCGGCCAGTGCATGGGCCGACAGGGGCGTCTCGTTGGCCGGCTTGCACACCACCGTGCAGGCGGCCGCGAGCGCCGGTGCGATCTTCCGCGCCAGCATGGCGTTGGGGAAGTTCCAGGGCGTAATGCAGGCCACCACCCCGACGGGCTGCTTGATGCAGACGACGCGCTTGTCGTTGGAAGGCGCGGGAATCGTGTCGCCGTACACGCGCTTGGCCTCTTCGGCGAACCACTCGACGTAGCTGGCGCCGTAGGCGATCTCCCCGCGGGCCTCGAAGAGGGGCTTGCCCTGTTCCGCCGTCATCATCTGGGCCAGGTCTTCCTGGCTTTCCATCATCAGGTCGAACCAGCGGCGCAGAAGCGCGGCGCGCTCCTTGGCTGTGGTGTGCCGCCAGGTCTCGAAGGCGCGCGCGGCTGCTTCGATGGCGCGCCGGGTTTCGGCACCGCCGCAGCAGGCCACGTTCGCCAGGGCTCCGCCGGTGGCGGGGTTCGTGACCACGAAGGTCTCGCCCGAATCCGCGTCCACCCACTGGCCGTCGATGAACGCCTGGTCCCTGAGCAGGCCGGGGTCGGTCAGGTGTAGATCGGAGGTTGGGACGTGAGTGGCTACGGAGGCAGCAATGCTCATGGACGTCACTCCCTGCTTGTCGTTGGACCGGCCTCGCCGGGATGTTCGTGTGTTTGAATCGATTGTACAGAGCGATGGTTCGTTTGTCCGACATGCCCGAGGTCGAAGCCGCCCACCTGGTGGCGAAGGAGTGCGTGCCGTTCGCCACGCGGCCGTGGGTCGAGGGTCCGCCGCTGGCCGAGCGGCGGGTGGCGCTCGTGACCTCGGCCGGCCTGCACCGGGTGGGCGACCGGGCCTTCTCGACGGTCGACCTGAGCTACCGCGTGATTCCGGGCTCGATCTCGACGAGCGACCTGACGATGACCCACTCGTCCGTCCATTTCGATCGGACCGGCTTCCGCGAGGACGTGAACGTCGTCTTCCCCCTGGATCGCCTGCGCGAGCTGGAGAGCGAAGAGGAGATCGGATCGGTCGCCGACTTCCACTACTCGCTGATGGGCGCCGGCTGGCCGCCCGAGGCGATCGAACCGACGATGCGCGAGCTCGCGGCGAGGCTGAGGGAGGACGAGGTGGACGCGGTCTGCCTCTGTCCCGTGTGACCGAACTGCACCCGCGCCGTGGGCGCGGCAAGTCACTTCCTGGAAGATGAAGGCATCGCGACGACGGGCATCAGCCTGGTGCGGATCAACACGGAGCAGATGGAGCTGCCCAGGTTCCTGTGGGTGCCGTTCGGGCTGGGACGGCCGTTCGGTGCGCCCAACGAGCCGGACTTCCAGCGCCGCGTCCTGCGGACGGCTCTCGGATTGCTGGAGCGCCGGGATGGTTCAGTCATCCTCGAGGACTTCCCCGACGACGCTCCCGCGGGCGACGACGACGGCTCCGGCTGGTCCTGTCCCGTCTCGTTCGGTGGCATTGCCGACGACGAAGCGGGGTTTGTGGGGGAGGTGCTCGCGGAGCTGCGCCGCCTGGCTCCCTGGCAGGAGATGTATGCGGTGCGGCAGGGTCGGACCGCGCCGGCGGCGAGCGGCCTGAGCCACGAGCAGATCCTGCGCGGCCTGGGCGAGCTGGCTGGCGGCGCGAAGGACCCTTCCGTCGCCACGAACCTGCCGCTACCCGAATGGGTGCGCCTCGGCTGCGACGACCTGCGCACCTGGTACATGGAGGCGGCCCAGGGCCGGCCGGGCCGGGCGAGTTCGGTGGAGCTGCAGGACTGGTTCTGGCGCGAGACGGCTCTGGCGCGCTTGATCGGCGCCGCCGCGGTACGACTTGCCGGCTCGGAACACCGGGCGCTCCACATGTTCGGCCGGCGCGCGATGGTCCCCCGCGTCTACATGGACGACCTGATGCCAGGCGTCGAGCCGTACATCTAGCTATAGCTAGCGCACGGATTCGGCGATCCGCCGGATCAGCTCGGCGAAGAAGTTGTCTTCCGCGTTGATCGAGCCCCGACCCCCACCGGTCCGTACGATCACGAGCCGCAGACTCGGAACGCCGGCCACCAGCTGGCCGCCCGAGCCGAACATCAGGAAGGTGTCGTCGGGCGCGCCCGGAACGAGCTTTCGATCGATCCGCTCGGGCACCGAGTAGGCGCGGAAGAAGTCGCCCGCGTTCAAGTGGTGAAAGAGCCCGAAAGACGGGTTGACTCGGGGAGCCGGTGACTCGACGAGGGCCGCCGTGTAGCTCTGAGGCAGATAGCGCTCTCCGTTCCACACACCACCGTCGAGGATCACCTGGGCGGATTTCGCGAAGTCCCGAGGCGTGAGGCGGATCGATTGGTAGCCGATGAAGGTCTCGGTGTCGCCATCGACGGCGTAGAGCCGCACCCAATAGGCGCCGTCGATGGAGAGCGGCGCCAGAGCCTCCTCCGCGGTCAGTTCCTCCAGGCTCTTTCCAGAGGCTCGCTCCAAGGCGGTGAAGAGCAGACGGTAGACGACGTTGTTGTAGTGATAGCGCTCGAAGGGAGCCGCGATGATCCTGCGCTCCAAGGCGATCTCGAGCTGCGTCCTGCCGCTGCGTCCCAGGCCCTCGATCTCCGGCGCGTTCTCCACCCCCGATTCCATGGCCAGCACACTGCGGAAGGTGACGGCTGACTGTTCTTCGGGCATCTCGGGAACGAGCTCGCGCACCGGCTGGTCGAGATCGCGAAGGTAGCCACGCTCGATGGCACGTCCCACGACGAGCGCAAAGAGCGACTTCGTACCCGAGTAGGTCTGCTGCACGTCGCCCGGTCCTTTGCCGTTCCAGTAGCGTTCGAGCACGATCGCTCCGTCGTGAATGACGAGGAGGCTGTCGGACTCGTTGCCGGCAGCGAGCCGGGCGGCGCCCTCCAAACGGTCGGCGTCGATGCCCCGGTCCTGAGGGTCGGCGGTCGGCCAGCTGTGGTCCGGTCCGCCGCCGGATACCCGACCGGGCCGTTGCTCGATCCGGGGCTGAGCCACCGTCAGGCTAGGCAGCAGCACGACCGCCAGCGTCAAAGCGACGACCACACTTGCTCTCATCCTCCGATTATAGGGGGGGCCGGCGTCCGGCCCGGTCCATGCCCGTTCGGTATGCTTGCGGAACGACCCTCGGTTGTGGGAGCAGGCTCGAGGCGAGCCTCTTCACCGAGGAGGAAGTTGCCGAACTGGAGAGCGGTGCGCCCCCCGTCACCTGCGTCGGCGCATCCTGAATGGTCGTGAAGTCCGGCGTCGGCGGCGGAGGATCATATCTCCTTTGTTGACCTCAGGGACGCTCCGGTTCGACAGGCTCGAAGCTCCGATAGTCGTTGGGATCGCCGCTGCCCTTGTATCGCGCCTGCAGCGGGTAGGGGAAATGGGGCCGCGTGAACGTGTAGCTATCGGGGACCGACGTATTCGCTCCGACATAAGCTGCCGCACTCCGTGCGCCGGATGGCGTTTCTTCGGGATGGTAGCCGATGATCATGTCGGGCGCCTGACCCTCTTCGACCCAGGCTTCGAGATAGCTGAGATAGTCGCCGCTGGCCGCGCCAACGCCACCATAGCAATGCGTCCGGCCCGGAATCATGAACAGCCGAACCGCCTCCTGGGTGCTGGCTCGCCCGCCCATGATGCGCTCCGCCATCTCGTAGTAGTCGACGGTGACTCGCGGCGAGGGCAGACCGGAGTCTTCCCAACCCTGGATGATCAGTAGCTTGCCACCTGCAGCCTTGAGATTGCGCAGATCGGGATTGCTGTAACCATTCACAAGCGCATCCGTCATGCCCATGCGCTTGTAGTCGTGGTCGAAATCGAAGTCGGTTGCCGACCAGCTCGGTCCCGGATCCGGGTTGAACCCCAGGAACCGCCCCCACGAGGTCCTTGACTCGAGATCCATGGAGAAGTAGTTGCCCTTCTCCGCGCCGCGCATGGCAGGGTAGAACGGGAAGTACTTGCTGAGCTTCATCCCGGTCGATGTCACCGGCCCGCTGTACACCTTCCTGGCCGCCTCCACCTGGACGGGCGACAGACAGCCCGCTGTCTGCCCCGACGCGCAGGTCAGGTCGGCGGGATCGAATTGGCAGGTCCGGGGATCGCCGCCGATGATCCCGTCCTCGAGGCCATCGTCCGCATCGCAGGCGGAAATGGCCCCCGCGTGCAGCACGTCCAGATCGGCGGGTGTGAACAGCCGCTGGCCGTCCGCGTCATGCATTGCCAGGGCGTTCCACGTGATCACCACACCCACGGCTGTTATACTCGCGGGCTCCTGGGCGAGAATGCCGTCGAAGTTCCAGGGAAAGCGATTCGCCTGGACCATCCCCTGCTTTCCGCCGGCGGAACAGCCCACATGATAGGAGAACGCCGGCGCCCGGCCGTAGTAGTGCCCGGTGATGGCCTTGCCCGCCAGGGCGGCGACATGGTGACCGCGGATGCCGTAGTCGAGTTCCGCCTGGAGATTGTTGTAGGCCCACGATGCCCTTCTTGTTCTGCCGTAGTGCCCCGTATCGTGCGTGAGACAGGCATAGCCTCTCCGCAAGGCCTCATCGCACCAGGCGGCCATCGTTTCCGTCGAGCCGCCATAGCCACCGGGGCTCGCTTGCAGGAACCTGCCGTTCCACGCGGCGTTGTTCGGCAGGCGGATCACGATCCGGACATTGGGCGCGACATACCCGTCCGCCCGGCAATGGGCGGGCACGTCGCCGGCGGCCTCCACCGCTCGGGTCGCCGTCACCTGCGTCGGCGCATCGGGAACGCTCGTGAAGTCGATCGCCGGCAGCGCCTCGCAGTCATCAACGGCCGGGAGCGTAGCCGCGCTCAGGCCGCCCGCCCCGACCCACATCGCGCCCAGCGCCAGCGCTAGGCCAAACGGGAATCTCTTGAAGGTGCGCATCATCGGATCTCCTTTGTTGCCTTCAGAAGTCGGAGCTGTCGGGTACGGAGGCATTCCCTGCAACCGAGCTCAAGCCTGTGGCGTGGTCGCCGATGATCATATCGGGCGCCTGACCTTCCTCCATCCAGGCCTCGAGATAGCTAAGGGCTCGCGCGGCTAAGCCGCCGGCTCTGAGCCGGCGGCCGCCGTCGGTGTCTTGAAATCTCAGCTGAGCTGAGTCAGCCTCAACGTAGCCTAGAAGCGGAAACCGACCTTGAGGCGATACTCCCGCGGGTACTGGTGAGACGCGACCGAGGAATGCGGTCTGCCGTTCCTCTCGTTGATCCGGACCACAGCCTGCTCGTTGGTGGCGTTGGCAACCTCACCGCCGATACTGCCCTGCACCGAGCCCGAAATCGGGAACTGGTAGGTGGCGTTCAGGTTGAGGTTCCAGAAGTCCTCCATTTGCTGAGAGCCTCTCGGCTCGCGGAAGGTCGAGGTTCTGATGGTCTGGCCGGACACCGGGTGCCTCACCCTAGTGGAGGGGTGCAATGCCCAGGCCTCGCCGGCGGAATACTTCAAGAAGGCACTGGTCATGAGGTCATGCTTGCCGAACACCCAGCGCTTGAGGCCGACGATGTTGACCATGAACTCCCGGTCGTGGGTCATGGGCCCGTCCCAGAAGGGGCTACTGGTGGTGTTGAGATCGCCCGTCGATACCTCGATGCCGCCGAAGCCTTCGTTGTGGTTGTCGGCGTCGCTGGAGGACTCGATGGTGCCGTCGGCGTTACCGATCGACAAGTTAGACTGCAGCGACCAGTTGTTGCGAAACGCACGGTTGACCTGGAACGAGAGGCCCTCGTACTCGCGGTAGTTGTTGGACCAGTTGCGCAGGTCGCGGAAGACCTCGCCGTCCTCGTCGTACTGCAGGCTGGCCGAGAAGATGTCATCCGACTCGTGCACGACGGCGTGCGAAGTGAAGACCCAGTTCTTGGCGAACTGCCAGTCGAAGCCCACCGACACCTCGTCCTTGTAGTAGGGCTCGATGCCGGCGACGTCATTACTCGGGGAGGGCTCGATGCGGCGCTGAAAGCGATCGTAGAGCTCCGTCGCGGGATTCCACAGGAACTGGTTGTAGACGTTCGCGCCGTTGTTGCCACGGGTGAACTCCTGGAAGATGACAGTGAGGCCGATGTTGCGGAAGTAGCGGCCGGCGCTTCCCCGCACCAGCATCTTGCCGTCGGCGTTGATGTCGTAGACCACCGATGCACGCGGCGCCCACTCGCCGTAGTCGTTGACCCGCTCCCCAATGTCGTTCTCGATCCACTGCTCGTCGTAGCGCACGCCGAGGTGGAAGGTCAGGTGGTCACCGACCTCGATCCGGTCCTGGGCATAGGCAGCACTCATCAGAGTATCCATCGAGATCGGGGCGGCGGGGTCGTAGACCCGCTTGTTGGCCGGCGTGTCGTAGCCAGAAGGGCACTCGCGGCAGAAACCGCGGCCACGATACTCGGTACCGATGTCGGTCAGGTTGTTGAAGGTGATGTCCTGGATGTCGACGCCGACCTTGATCTCGTGATTGCCCTCGAAGAGAGTCACCGAGCCATTCGCCTGATCGCGCGGAAGGTCGTTGAACCCAGACCCCAGGCCTATTAGGGGACCGTTGTAGCGCAAAGCGTTGTTGAGATCGATGTAGCGGAAGTCGTTGCCGTTGGGAGAGTCGACCGAGGCGCCGGGAACGATCGGAGCTGGCGGGAAAGCAACGCGTCCAATAAACTCTTCGCGGTTGGCGCCCTTGACCTCGAGGAACGCCGAGCTGGTCATGGCGAAGCTCCAGGTCAGGGTCTGAATCCGGTTATTGAGCGGAAAGCTCATGAGGGAGTACTGGTCGCCGGCTAGCACAATGCCGGACCCGGCGATCGCCACGGACGGGGAGTCGATGGCGGTTAGCGAAAGCTGGTGGCGGTTGCCGGGCTGGGCGTTCACCTTGGCGATGAGCGGCTCCGCTTCGCGCGAGGTGGGGGTCACCACGGCGGTACGAGTCTGGTCGAGCCGGTTGTCACTCATCTCGTTGTAGGAGGCGAAGAACCAGGCCTTGTCGCGCCAGATCGGGCCACCGAGCGAGGTCTCGAAGCTGTTGATCATCTCATCGGGGCGCTCGATTCCGAGCCAGTCCTCGTCACGCCAACTCGGGTTCTGGCCGATATAGAGGAAGTCGCCGTGGAACTTGTTGGTGCCGGTCTTGATCGTCGAGTTCATCACTCCGTTCGTCGCGCGGCCGTACTCGGCGCCGAAACCGGCCGTTTCCATCTTGGTCTCGGTGATCGCGGTCGACGGGAGCTGGAAGCGCAGCTCGCCGCCGCGAAGAGGCATGCCCACGTCGACGCCGTCGATGAAAACACCCAGCTCGGTGCGGATGCCACCGTTGACCGAGGGTTGGAAATCATTCTCCTGTCTGCGCGTCACCAGAGTCGGCATCTGCCTGACGCTCGAATTGTAGTTGCGCGAGGAGTAGGTGACGTTCTCGAGCGCCTCTTCCGGGATGGCAGAAGCGGCACCGGTGTCGTACTTCGAGATCAGCGCCGCCTCGGAGGTGACGGTGATGGTCTCGGCGGTGGCGGCCTGGAGGGTGAGGTCGACGCCCTGGCGCTGGCCGGGATCTAGCTTTACATCGCGCTCGCCGGAGCCGAGACCCTCGAGGTTGGCGGTCAGCTTATAGTTGCCGGGCTGCAGCAGGGCGAAGCGATAGTCGCCCTCGGCGTTGGTGATCTCCGTTCTGGTGTTCTGAGGGCCGGCAAGGGTCACCGTGACGCCGGGCAGGCCGTCACCCTGGGCATCCGTTACGGTGCCGTCAATGGTCGATGTCTGCGGACCATCGGCCAGGAGCGGCGCCTGAACCAGAAAGGCGATGGCGAAGAGACAGAGACCTGACTTGACAGTGGCAGCTTGCATCGTCTTTCCTCCAGAGGCTTCTAGCATCAGTCTCGCTCAAGGTCCAGATTCGGCTCGATGCGGAGTGCGCGTCAGAACGACCTGTGTACTTGGATGGCAGAAGACCATACCACGTTTGGATTCCCTCAGGAACTGGAGTCGAGCGCGAACGCGACCACCGGTCGATCCGTGGTGGTGGGGTCGGCGCCGGTGGTGTTCTCGGCACGGTGGGTGACGAACAACAGAGTCTTGGTCACCAGCGGCGCTGCTGTCCGGTTCGGGGAGCCCAGTCGCCAGGCCCGCGCGGTGATCGTTCGGCGCCTGCTGTAGCGTGCAGACCGCGTTAGGATGGGGGCTCCGAGAACAGATCGCATCCACTCCGGTCATGGAACCGAAGAGAAACGAGAAGACGATGTGTGCGCGTAGCGGTGTCTGGCTGACAGCTTTTCTTGTCCTGCCTCTCGGTTGTGCGGATGAACCTGCCGAGGTCCCGGCTCGAGTCGGCGAAGAGGCCGCTACGGTGGAGCAAAGATCATCGACTCGAAACGCCTACTTCGGCGACCTTCACGTCCACACCAAGTACTCCTTCGACGCCTACATCTACGGCACCCGCAACGATCCGGACGACGCCTACAGGTTCGCCAAGGGAGAAGCGCTGACCCACCCAGCCGGAATCGAGATGCGCCTCGAGGCCCCGCTCGACTTCCTCGCGGTGGCCGACCATGCCACCTACCTGGGCATGTTCGAGCAGATGGACAACCCCGATTCCGAGGTTGGCCGACATCCGCTGTCGATCGCACTCCGGAGCGCCGAAACGCCCGACGATCGCAGCGCCGTTTTCCGAGAAGTGCTGCCGCGTCAGAGAGGATATGTCGACCCGGACGACCTGCTCGATCTCGGCATCGTAAAGAGCGCATGGCGGGAGATCATCGCGGCCGCTGAGCGCCACAACGATCCAGGCACTTTCACCACCCTCATCGCCTACGAGTTCACTGGCAGCGGTCCCACAGGGGAGAACCTGCATCGAAACGTGATCTTCCGTGGCTCGAATGTGCCGAGCATTCCTTTCAGTCGCGTGGACGCCAGGAACAACCCGGAGAAGCTGTGGGACTGGATGGACCAGCAGCGCGAGCAGGGCATCGAGTCTCTGGCGATCCCCCACAACTCCAACGGTTCAGACGGATGGATGTTCCGGTTGACCGATAGAGAAGGCAATGCGCTCGACCAGGCCGACGCCGAGCAGCGGATGCGAAACGAGCCGCTGGTCGAGGTAACCCAGGTCAAGGGCACCTCTGACACGCATCCGCTCTTGTCTCCGAACGACGAGTGGGCTGACTTCGGGATCATAGAAGGGACCATCGGCAATGACTCTCCGAGCAAGCCCCAGGGCAGCTACGTACGCGATGCCTACCTGAACGGCCTGGCCATGGAAGAGGAGCAGGGCTTCAATCCCTTTCGCTTCGGCCTCATCGGCTCCTCGGATACCCACAATGCAGCCGGATCGTTTCGGGAAGAGGACTACTGGAGCAAGGCCGGCCTGCTGGACATAACACCGGAACAGCGAGGGTCGGTTCCTCGGGCCGAAACCGGCGAGTACGGCGACGGGTCCAGTCAGTACTGGGGTGCCTCGGGCCTGGCCGGAGTGTGGGCCGAATCGAACACCAGGGAGCACATCTTTCGCGCCTTGCAGCGGAAGGAGACCTTTGCCACCACCGGCCCTCGCATGCGGGTACGCTTCTTCGCCGGCTACGACCTCGACGAGACGATGCTGGCTGGATCAGACAGGCTCACCAGGGCCTACGCCGACGGCGTCGCCATGGGCGGAGACCTGATGGCGGATGGCGAGCAACGAGCTCCGCGCTTTCTGCTGTGGGCGACCAGGGATCCCGCCGCGGCTCCCCTTGCTCGACTGCAAGTGATCAAGGGATGGACAGCAGACGGTGCGAAGCAGGAGCGGGTCTACGACGCGGCCTGCTCCGATGGCTCGACCCCGGACGACACCCATCGCTGCCCCGACAACGGGGCCAAGGTCGATCTGAGCACCTGCGCGACGACGGAAGGCCGAGGTGCTTCAGAGCTCGAGGTGTTATGGCAGGACCCCGACTTCGATCCTGGCGAACGCGCCTTCTACTACGTTCGCGTGCTTCAGAATCCGACCTGCCGCTGGTCGACGTGGGATGCGATCCGGGCGGGAACGCCGCCGAAGCCCGGCCTGCCTCCCACCATCCAGGAGCGTGCCTGGTCGTCGCCCATCTGGTACGTCCCTTAGCCTACGAGTTGAACGCCATCACCGCTACGCCTCCGGCGTGCACTATCAGTTGCACAACGCATGGCGCCTCGCTCGCATCACCCTATTCGAGTCCGAACGCCAGCAGCACGTTGCCCGTCCCTGACTCGTAGCCCGACCCCATGAACAGCATGCCATCGACGACGGTTGGCCCCGGGCCGTTCAGCATGCCACCCTTGGCCGGCACATCATTGACGGTCTCGAACTTCTGGGCCGTGTCGTATTCCCAGATGATGCGGCCGTCGGTGGTCGAGTACGCGCGAAGCATGCCGTCCATCGCGCCGGCGAAGACCACGCCCGGGATCACCGTCGCCGCCGCGTCATGCCCAGAGCCGCACCGTTGCGGGGAGGGGTCGGGACAGTTGGCCGCCGGCGTCGGCGTGTACCACACCAGCTCGCCCGTCTCCACGCGGATCGCGGCCAGGGCGCCCTCCGACCGCGACGGCGTAGTGATCCCGCGGTGCTCCGACGGTTGGTACAGGAGGGGGAAGTAGGCTAGTCGCCCCTCGGTGGCACCACCGAACGTGATGTTTGCGCGATTCTCCGTGTCCGCGCCCGCGTAGAGTTCCCACTGCACCGCCCCCTCGCGGTCAGGGTCGAGCGCATAGACCCGGCCATTTTGCTGCCCAACGACGAGAATCGTCCGCCCGTCCGGCAGCGTGTGAAGCATGACCGCCACCACATCGACATCGACGTTTTCGGCAAGCTTCTCGGGGTCGGGACAGTTGAGGTGCGCGATGCGCTGGGGATCCGCTCGCTTGGGATCCCTTTGGCGGCCTTGCACAGCTATCCGGCCGGGACACCTGCTGAGGTAGGCGTCCATGGCCGTCAACTGGTTCCACCACAGCCGCTTCCCGGTCTCGAGATCGAAGGCGATGACGGCGTCGGTGTCATTGGCCGCGGGGGCGGTGTATCCGTTTCCACTACCGACGTACAAGGCCCCTCGAGCAGCATCGATGACCGGCGAGCCCCAGACCGCCCCCCCCGCCGGGGCCCACTGTTGGGTGCCCTGCGCGTTCTTCGTCGTGGGCTTGGGCTCTTCGGCTATCGCATAGCTCTTCCAGATCTGCTCGCCCGTGTTCGCGTCATACGCCACCACGCTGCCCCGGAACGTACAGCACTCATACCAGAGGTGGCGGCCTGCGAGTTCTTCCAGTGAGGAAACGGGCACGTAGAGCCGGCCGGCGTGAAGTGTGGGGGCGGCGGTGATGCGCGCGATCGGATGGGTGTCGGCACGTTGCGTCCACAGCAGCTCACCGGTTTCGGCATTGACGGCATACACGTTCGCCCTTGCGTCCCCGAAGTACGCGGCGTAGCGCGCCGTCCCCGCGCCCGTGACGGGTCCAATGGTGACGGAGGAGCGGACGACCCATTGCGACTCGAACGACCAGTAGACACAGCCGCTCGCCGCATCCAACGAGTAGACATAGCCCGTGTCGGATCCCGCGTAGAGCCTTCCCCCCACGACCGTGGGCGAACCAGCGGCGGCTCTGACCCCGCCCGGGTATCCGAACGCCCACTTCAGCGTCAGGCGCGGCACCTGGTCCGGGGTCAACCCGGCGGCCGCGGCCGGTTGGAAGCGCGAGTTGCCGACATCCGGGCTCCAGCCGTTCCACTCCGCGCCCGCGAACGGGTCGCCGAACGGTGTGCCCGGACACTGATTGGGCATCGATGAGGCATCCCCACCAGCCGTCCCAAGCGCACGGCCCGCGGCCCACTGAGCCACCTCCCGCCTCTCGTCGTCGGTCAGCCCGGGCACCTCCACCGACATCGCGCCGGTCGTCAGCGACTCGAGCACATGCTCGGGGGTGAACTGTCGCAGCGCCTCCCGATCCGGGGCTCGGGAGCCGGGCTCCGGGTTTCCATGACAGGGCGCGCAGTGCTGCTCGAACAATGAGCCGCCTGGCTGGGCCCATCCAGTCACGGGCGTCAGGATCACAGCCATCATCAACCAGGTACTCGGGAGTCTCAGCATGGCGGTATCTCCCATCAGACCTTAGGGCAACGCGAACACGAAGACGCCGCTACCGCCCCGCGGGTTGTGCTCTTCGGGTATGAGGTCGGCCGGGAGAAGTGTCGCCCAGCTCGAGCGGCTGATCGACGGACCGGCCACGAACGCGACGAACTGCTTGCCGTCGACGGCATAGGTGATCGGGAACCCGTTCGCCATCGTCGGGAGCCGGCTCTGCCAGAGCGGCTCGCCGTTCCGCACGTCGTAGGCGAAGACGTGCCGGCCCCAGTCGCCGACGAACACGAGGTCCCCGCCGGTCGTCAGCGCCGCCGTGTTGTAGGGCACCCGGAGGCGGTGGCGCCAGAGGGTCTCGCCGGTCCGCAAGTCCAGCGCTCGAAACTCGCCCAGTTGGTTCGGCGCCTGCGGATGAAAGTGATTCGTCCGTCCGGGCCTGCTGCCGCCGCCGCCGCCCCCGGCGCGTCGCTCGACCGGACCGAATGTGACGGTCTGACAGCTGAGATTGAGCGGCACGTAGAGCGCCTCGGTCCCGGGGTGGTACGCCATCGCCCGCAGGCTCTTGAAGCCAGCAGTACTGGGGCAGAAGGAGAGCTCTTCGCCGACGTCAGTTAGCATCCCGTCCCGGTATGTCACCTCACCGGTCTGCGAGTCCACATCCAGGATGTTCTGATAGCCGAGGTCGATCGCGCGCCCGAACTCGCCCGTGACGCGGTCGAGTTCCCAGAGAATCCCGAGCTTGCCCATAGTGAACAGCGAACGCTTGCCGTCGTAGTCGATCAGGATGCGCTCGAACGACTCGTCCATGTCGTGCGCATCGCCCGGGATGTGCTGGTAGTACCACCTCATCTCACCGGTCGCAGGGTCGAGCGCGAGCGTCGAGTTGCTGTAGAGGGCGTCACCGTCGGTGCCGCGTGCGTCGCGGTTGTGCGGCTTGGGCTGCGACGTACCCCAGTAGACGAGCCCGGTGACCGGATCATAGCTCCCAGTCATCCAGGCGTCGCTCCCCGCGCGAAACATGAGCGGCAAGTCGCCCCAGGTGTCGCCGCCGCTCTCGCCGGGCCGGGCGATGGTCGAGGTTCGCCAGAGCAACCGGCCGGTGCGGCCGTCGACGCCGACGATGTAGCAGGTGTCGTCACGGTAACGCCCGCAGCCTGTCATCCCGGCGACGATCGTCCCGTCGACGACGATCGGTCCGTTCGAAAAGGTGTAGCCTTCCTGATCGCCCCCGACCGGCGTATCCCAGCGCGCCTCGCCCGTTCGGGCATCCAGCCCGACGATGTGCGCATCGACAGTGTTCAGAATCACCAGATCCTGGTAGACAGCCATGCTGCGCGTCTGCGCCGCACTTCGGCGTCGCACGTCCATCTCACGGCGGTACTCCCACATGAAGTCGCCCGTGCGCGCGTCCAGCGCCTGGACCACATTGCCCGGGCTCGCGACATACATGACGCCGTCGTGCACGATCGGCGTCGTCTGCGACACTCCGCGTTCGAGGCCCCAGGACCAGGCGAGCCGGAGCTCGTCGACATTGCTCCGGTCGATCTGTTCAAGCGGGCTATACCCCCATCCATTCAGGGTGCGCCGCCAGTTCAACCAGTCGGCCGGGTCGGGGTTCTGCAGCATCGCATCGGTGACCGGGGTGAAGTCCCGGACCTGCGCCTGGCCGGGATACCCCGTCCCCATGGCGACGGCGGCGCCTACGTACGCTGTGAGTAGTGCGCGACACTTCATGTCAACCTCCAGCGATGAACTCTACACTCGCCATGGTGACTCCGGTCGCGGACGCGATGGTCGCGCCGTGAACGACGCCCTCACCACCACCCCCCACTGGTGCGAAACGGTCCACTATACAGTTGTTTCTGCACCTCATTCAATCTAGGAGAAGGGCATGGTCTTGGAGAATTATGCTGATCTCGTTCAAACAACCTGGTATCCACCACAAGAATCAGAAGCAGGCGTGCTATTCAGAGTCCTCGACGAAAACCCTCAAAGCACCAACACCTATGGGAACGACAATGTTGGTCTCGCGGGAGATTATCGCCAATACCGCACTCAGTGCATGGTCATCCGCCCGGCGAGCCTCTACCGCCGGAACCTTGGTCCTGGCTTCGAGCGGGTTTTGACGGCGCCGCCTGGTACCGTCATCATCGAAACAGGGTGTGGTGTAGGCATCGGAGCACTTGGCATAAAAAGACAACATATGGTGCAGGGTCCTGGTGTCATTCACTACTTGGCCCTGGATGCTCAAGACCATATGCATCAGGTGTTTCGTGATTTATCACGCGGAGTAGCCGTCGACGAGCGGGTTCGAAGTGCCTTGTGTGAGGCTTTGGATCTGCAAGAGAACGCAACGGACCGCGCGGTACTCGCGCAGGTCATGGCCTGCCTGATGAACGGACTTACGTTTCTACCACATGGTATGGCCGAAGATGTGTTGAGCAATGCACTCATCTCAGAACGAATCACCCAACCGGTTTTCTGGTTTGAACAGCAGGGGGCACGTCAGTACAGTCCTGATAAACTGCCACTTTACCTTGGTGTCTTGCGGCAACTATTTCAAGGAAATGCGGACTCAATGGGGATGTGTCACCTTATCGGGATGGATACCGGGTACAGTCTTGCCTTTGTAGAGGTACCCTGTGGATTCATCCCTCTTGAGTATTACCTTGAACATCATTTCGAAGATATGTTCCATGTCGAAATGGTCTCGGATGCGCAAGGAGTCAAAACGGAAACATGTACCGCGATGACGTTGCACCTATACCGCCCGAGCCGACCTCCTGATGAAATTGATCTGGGGCTTGAGCTAGTTCGTTACATAATCATCGAAATAGACTTCGGTCCAAGTCCGATGACAGGAGAAGATCGGAAAGTGTTGGCGCCGGCGACTTTGTATCGTCCAGTTTCATAACAACTTTGCGCGCTGTAAGAATCGGCGTAGTTGGTCTCGTGACTGATCTGAGCGATCAAGATGCGCATCGTTAACCTCAAGCGGCAAGCTCGAGAATTTCGAGAACGTCCTCGGGACCGTGGATCGCCCGAGGATTGGTGTGAATGCATCGATCGTGCATCGCGTTCCTCGCCACCACGTCGAACTGCTCCCTGGAGACCCCAACCTCGGTCAAGATCCGGGGCAGACCGAGCTCTCGCACGAGCTCGTCCACCACCTGCGACGCGGGCTCGCCCGGGCGCCCCAGTGCTTCGCTGACCCGCGCTTGCGCCTGGGAATTGGCCTCGGCGTTCCAGTCGAGGACCGCGGGCAGCATGACGCACGACGTGTGCCCGTGAGGCACCCCGCAGGTGCCGCCGAGGACATGACCGATCCCGTGGCTCGCGCCCATCGGGATGCCATCCTGGTTGTGCTCCATCGAAGCCCATACCCCGAGCTGACAATCCAGCCGGGCATCGAGGTCTGCGGGGTCCGCCTTGCAACGCCGCAAGCCCGCGCCGAGCAGACGCAGCGCATGCAGGGCGGGGCCGTCGGAGTGCGCGGTCGCGCGCGGCGAGCACAGCGTCTCCACCGCATGGTCGACCGCGCGAATACCTGTCGAGAGCCACAACCACTCAGGCGTGTGCAAGGTCAGCGCCGGGTCGAGCACCACGACCTGCGGCACGAACAACGCGTGCCGGTACGTTTGCTTTATCCGCCGCGCGCTGTCGGTGCAGCCTGCACCGAATCCGAACTCCCCCCCGGAGAGCGTGGTCGGCAAGGTGAGCTGCCGCACCCGCGGCGCCCGGATCGCGGGGCTCTCCACGCGGCCGTCCGCCGCGGTACGGGTGATGAATGGCTCGAGCCCCTCGGGCTCGGTGACGTCATGTTCCAGGCAAAGCTGAACCACCTTGCCGGCATCAGTAAGCGACCCTCCCCCTAAAGTGACGATGATGTCGGCTCTGCTTTCGCGGGCAAGCGCCGCACATTCGATCACCGCCTCGCGGGGGGTGTGCGGCGGCATCCCGGAGTAGGTCCCCGCCGCCGCGCCTCCCAGCGCTTCCTCCAAATCCGAGACCTCGGAGGTGCCCGTCCGCAAGCTGTCGCTCACCAGCAGGCAGGCCCGCGAGCGGCCCAGCCGCTCGAGCTCGCCGGGTACGACCTCGGCGGCCGGGCGACCGAATACCACACGTTCGAGCGCAATGGCGTTGAAACGCCCTCCTTGGCTCATGGCCCACTCCTCCGTAGTGTCGTTTCGACGCCATTCTAACGCGGCGACAAAGCCCTTCGGCCGAAGGGCTCCCCAGGCGCAACTCGCCAGCTCTCCGAGCAGCTTGCTGTCGTAGCGGAAGAAGATGCGGAGCCGTTTGGGGATCGTGAAGACGACCTGGCGGTGAGGCACGTCCTAGGCCTCGGCCAGCTTGGCGAAGTCGGGCTGGAACTCCGCGCACGATGTTGGCTGGCTACGGCCTTACGTCGGCCGTAGGCTGACCCTGAGAGGTATAGGCTACGCATTCTCGTAGAAAGCACGATCGAGAACCGCTGCCGCAGCAGCGAAGGGAGGACCCATGCGAAGCGTTTCTTTGCCGCTACTTGTCTTGGCTTTTGCGGCCGGAGGTACAACGGCGCAGCCGAGCGTTCCCGCCAACTGGGCGGCGGAGGCCGAGAGTTACTTCCGAGTGATCCCGAACCAGACCTACCTGGTTGCCGACGGCTACGAGTCGAAGCTCGATCTGATCCTGCCGCTTCAGGGAGAAGACCCGTCGCTCACCCCGACGTTGGTATACATCCACGGCGGTGGCTGGGTCAGCGGCACGAAGGAGAGCGACCTCATGCGTCTCATGCCCTATCTCAGCATGGGGTGGGCCGTGGTCAACGTCGAGTACCGGCTTGGCCGCGTCGCTCTCGCCCCCGGTGCGGTAGAGGACTGCCGCTGCGCGCTGCGATGGATCCGCAATAACGCCGAACAATACGACCTCGACGTCGATCGGCTCGTCGTTACCGGTCACTCGGCAGGAGGCCATCTATCGCTGACCACCGGCATGCTGACTGCCGGCGACGGCTTCGACAATCGGTGTCCGCAGCGCTCCCCCACCTCCGCCGACGCGGTGGTGGAGGAGATGCCTGTCGCGGCGATCGTCAATTGGTACGGCATCACCGACGTCCCGGACCTGGTCGAGGGGGAGAACGCCAAGACCTACGCAGTGGCGTGGATGGGAAGCCTGCCGAACAGAAGCGAGCTCGGCAAACTGCTCTCGCCGCTCAACATGGTGCGCGACGACCTGCCGCCGATCCTCACCATTCACGGCGACGCCGACCCGAACGTGCCTTACGACCACGCCGTCCGGCTGCACGAAAAGCTCAAGGAAGCCGGAGTCGCGAACAAGCTGCACACCATCCCCGGAGGCGGCCACGGCCGTTTCAGCGCCGAGCAGACGCGGGCGGCCTACGAGGTAATCCGCGGCTTTCTGGCGCGCGTTATCGCCGACTAGGAAGTCGGATGCTCCAGGTAGATGTCGTCGCGACATCCCAGGCCGTCGGCGCGCCAAGCGCACGCGATGTTCTCACCGGCGTCAATGGCCATGCGATCGATGGCCCTGACAAAGCACTCCGCCTCTACGGGCAGATCAAGAACGCAGACCGAATCACCCTCGATCTTAGGCGAGCGAAACAGACACGGGTGAGGTCAACACGGGGAACCGGATCCAGAAGTTCGTGGTGAAGTAGGCTACTCTCGTGTCGTTGTCAGTTCGATCTGGTTGGCGAGATGCGAAGAAAGACCGTCATGGCCGGAGCTGGCCGCGAAAGGAGATCGCGATGACTTGCCGCAGCGCAGGCACGCCGCTGACCCGGCTGCCGTTCGCCCTGGCTCTCGCAGGAATCGTTGGGGTCGTGCCGGCCGTCGCCGCAGCCGGGGCGGCCGCCGACAGCGGCTGGAAGGCGCCGCGCAACGTCTTCGGTCAGCCTGATCTCCAGGGGGTCTGGGCCAACAACAACGCTACTCCGCTCGAGCGGCCCGAGGCCTTAGCCGGTCGGGAGACCCTCACCGACGCCGAGCTGGCCGCGATCCAGCAGAGGGCGGAGTCGCTCTTCGCTCTCGATAGTGACGATGCCGCGTTTGGCGACAGCGTCTTCAACGCCGCTCTGAACGAGGCAGAGTCGTTCACGTCGACAGACGCCGCCACCGGCAACTACAACCAGTTCTGGGTCGCCGAGCGCGACTGGGACAAGCGTACGTCGCTGATCGTCGACCCTCCGAACGGCCGCCTGCCCGCCCTGACGGACGAAGGCGAGAAGCGTGCCGCCGCGTTCCGTGCGGCCAGGGAGCGACCGGCAGCGGGTCCGGAGGATCGCAGCCTCACCGAGCGCTGCATCTCCTTCGGCGTACCTCGCCTCCGCGCCGCCTACAACAGCTACACCCAGATTTTTCAGGGCGAGGACCATATCGTCTTACTCATGGAGATGATTCACGACGCGCGCGTCGTCCCGATCGACGGCAGGCCCCACCTGCCGGAGGACGTCCGGCTTTGGCACGGCGACTCGAGGGGTCACTGGGAAGGCGAGACTCTGGTCATCGAGACCCGCAACTTCTCGGACGCCGGTGGCTATCTGGGAGCGACCGGCAACTTACAGCTCGTGGAACGGCTGACTCGGGTGGGGCCCGAGACCCTGGAGTACGTGGTCACGCTCGACGATCCGCAGACTTGGACGGAGCCGTGGACCGCGATGATCCCGCTCAAGAAGTCGCCCGACGATATCTTCGAGTACGCCTGTCACGAGGGCAACTACGGCCTGGAGGGGATCCTCGCCGGGGCGCGGGCAGAAGAGGCGGCGTTGGCGGCATCAAGGTAAAAGGGGGGGGCGGTGGGCCGGCCTTTGCACACCCAGAAATAGCTGGAGTTGACGCTACCTCGCACTCCGCTGCTCGCTGGTGTCGTCGCGGAACAGCCCGAGTTTGCCGAGGATGTCGTCCGTGGCCGCATAGATGTCAGCCTGTCCATCGAGGATGCTCTGCACCGACTTCTGGATCTCGGGCTCGTTGTCGAGTTGTCTTGCCAGTTTGCGCTGAAGCCCTTGTTGAAGAAAGGCCCTCAATTCAACCTCGCAATTGGCGTGCTCGCGCGCGCGCTGTGCCGGGCCAGCCTCCTCGCGGTGGTCCTGATGTTGAACGATCGCCTGCCAGATGTCCTCGATGCCTTTGTTGTGCAATGCCTGGGCCTCGATCACCGGGGGGCACCAATGACCTGCCGGGACCCGACGGAAGACGTTCTCGAGATAGGCGACCGTTTTGTCAGCGTCTGGACGGTCCGCCTTATTCACGATAAAGAGGTCGCCGACTTCGAGGATACCGGCCTTCATTGCCTGGATCTCGTCGCCGAGCCCCGGAACTGTGACTACGAGCGTCGTGTGCGCAAGGCGGGCGATGTCGACTTCGTCTTGCCCGACACCGACTGTCTCGACCAGAACTACGTCTTTCCCCATCGCATCCATGACGCGTATGGCGCCGCGAGTCGCGGGTGTGATCCCGCCAAAATGACCCCGGCTGGCGAGCGAACGGATAAACACTTCCTGATCCAGCGCAAAGCGATTCATGCGAATGCGATCGCCTAGAATCGCGCCGCCAGAAATGGGGCTGCTGGGATCGACAGCGAGCACGCCCACGGTCTTCCCGGACTGCCGCGCATTTCGGATTAGGCAATCAGCAAGGGTGCTCTTGCCTGCACCGGGAGGACCGGTGATACCAAGGACGAGCGCTGACCCGGAATGCGGGAACAGTCGCTTCAGCGCGTCCCACGCGAGCGCGCTGCCGTCGTCAATAATCCGGATGAGCCGCGACGCCGAACGAAGGTCGCCGCGAATCGTGCCGGCAACCAATTCGTCGACTGTGGCCTCAGGACGTCGCGGCACTGGCCGCCAGATTCCTGACGGTATCGATCATGTCGGTCACTACGCTACCAGATCCGAATACTGCTGCGACACCCTTGTCGAGCATCTTCCCGGCGTCCTCCTCGGTAATGACCGAACCACCGAGAACCACGGGCACGTCGAGGTCGTTCTGTTTCAGCAGCTCCAGTAGTTCGGGTGTGTAGTACAGATACTCCCAGGAATGAGAGCTGATGCCGATGACATCCGCGTCTTCTTCAATGGCAGTCTGCACGATGGTCTCCGGGGTATTGAAGCAACCGGTATAGATCACCTCCATACCCTGGTCGCGAAGCATCTTAGCGATGCCAACTGCGCCCAGTTCGTGCTGGTCCATACCCAGCACGCCAACCAGCACACGAATCGGATTCATTGCGTACTTCCGATGGGCGACTCGAGATGACCGTAGGGGTCATAGGGTGTGCCCCAGGCCTGACGGAGAATGCCGGCAATCTCACCCATGGTTGCCCCGGCCAGCGTGCACTCGAGCACCGCTTCAAGCATGTTCTCGTCGGTCTGCACGACGTCGTGCAATCGCTGAAGCGAGTCCAGCAACGGTTTCTGATCGCGTTTGTCGCGGTAAGCCGATATTTCCTTAACTCGATCGAACAGAGGTTCGATCTTCTCTTCGCTGATATCGCGCAGCAGCGTGTCCTGCTCCGCGGGCATCTGGTGCACATTCATTCCGACCTTCAACACTTCCCCGTCGTGCACCTGGTGGTGGTAGCGGCCCATCGTGCCGTGGAAGAACTGTTTGAAGTAACCACTGCTGACTAGCTCGGCCGGATCGCCGCGCGACTCGATGTCGTTGACCATATCCAGAATCTTGGCCTCGACCTCATCGGTGAGCGACTCCATGAACCACGATCCACCGAAGGGATCCTGCACGCTATTGATATTCGTCTCGAGGTCAATCACCTGCTGCGTGCGCAGCCCCACTAGATGCGCCTCCTTGCTGGGGGTCCGGTAGCCCTCATCAAAGGTCGAGATCTCGAGCGCGCTGACCCCGGCCAATCCGAGTGCGACCGTCTGCACCGCGCCACGCACGATGTTATTGGCTGGCTGCTCGGTCGTCAGCGAAAGTCCCGAGGTGTGCACTGCGATATTGACCGCCTGCGAGCGCGGGTCCTTGGCGCCGAATTCTTCTTTCATCATGCGCGCGAAGATGCGACGCATGGCGCGAATTTTCGCGATCTCCTCGTAGAAGTCCATCGAGCAATTCGTGAGGATGGCGATGCGCGGGGCGAAGCTGTCGACGTCGAGATCGCGTGCGAGAAGCGTGCGCACGATGTGGCGAATTTCGACAAAGCCGAGGGCCGCCTCCTCGACTGCGTTCAGGCCCGCTTCACTGAAGAAATAAGTGTCTTCGAGATAGCCGTGGAATTTCGGCATCTCTTTGCTGCAGAACTCGATGACGTCGCAGGACATCCGCAGGTGGAGATCGAAGGGCATCTTGTATGCATAGGAGCAATGTTCGGAATAGAACGGCCACTCGATCACGGAACCGCGGAGCACGCCTGGCGAGACACCACGTTCCTTCGCGAGCAGATAAAGGCTTGCCACCGTGAACATCGACGGACAGGAACTCGAAATCGACATCTGGTCGAGCGGGATATCGTCGAGCAATTCGCGGTAATCATCATGACGACAGAGCGAGACGCCCTGCGTGCCAACGGTATATCGCGCGAGTGGGTGATCGGGATCCATCAGCGACATCGTGGGACTGTCACCGATCACATCGAGACCGGTCTGGCCGAGAGTCATGAGGTATTTGAACTGCTCGTTCGAGCGTTTGGGATCGCCCTCACCTGACAACTCGCGCTGAATCCAGCCCTGCCCAGAATAGGTACGGGTTCCGCGGGTAAACGGGTACTCCCCCGGATTGCCGAAGCGCTTGCTGTAGTCCCCATTGGAATCGGAGGGCCCGTAGACGGGTGACAGATTGATACCCGAGCGGGTCAAATTCTCTTTCATGGCGATTCTCCTGTACCGAGCTGGCGAAGAGCTCGGTCTGACTTCTCGAAGACGTTGGCGGACCTTTCAAAGGCTAGAGGCGATTCCTCGGGATGGCACCCATGCGATGCGAGTCGGTAGCCGTTCGGATCCAACGCACCGAGCCGGTCGCCTTGGGGGCGAAGCTCCAGCCAAACACAGAATCTCTTGTAACTATACGACTATACTCGAGAATCCCAAATCTCGAAGAGCTTCGATTTGTTGAGCCGCTCGAGGCGGTTGTTCGACCAGATCTGCTTCCAGATGGTTTTTTGGGGAAAACGGCGAAGGTGAGGATCTCGGCCTCAGCCTCGTCGAGCCTCGACGAACCGCGAAGGTGACGTTCTCGAGTGCCTCCTCCTGGATCGTAGAGGTGGCGCCGGTGTCGTACTTGGAGATCAGTGCCGCCTCGGCGATGACGGTGATGGTCTCGGAGGTGGCTGCCTGCAGAGTGAGCGCGACGTCGTGGCGCTGCCCCATTTCGAGGGCGACTGCCCGCTCGGCCGTGCCTAGGCCCTCCAGAGTGGCGTTCACCACGTACGCCCCAGCCTGGAGCAGGGCGAAAGGCGGTGCTCCAAGGGGCGCTCGAGCAATCGTACGAAGGAGAGATGCCGAGCTCGGGCTGAGTGACGTCGGGCCCGGTGTTAGGCTTGTGGGGTGATGTCTCGAAGAGCTCGCGACCTCTCCTTTCGTCGAGCGAGCGGCCTCGCTCTCACTCTCGGGTTGGTACTGGCCCAGGCTCTGGTAGCCGAGCCGAAGAGGGTGGAGTTCCAGGCGAGCGACGGGCACCGGCTGACCGGCACTCTGTGGGCCGAAGATGAACCGCTGTTGGATTGATCAGGATGCAAGAGAGGAAGGACGTATGAAGAGAATCATCCGATCCCTGTCGACCGTCGCGCTCATGCTCGGCCTCAATCCCGGAATCGCCGCCGCCGGCGACGGGGTGCCGCGCACGGCCAGTGGCCGTCCCGATCTCACGGGTAACTACAACGCCGCGACCGTGACCCCGCTCCAGCGCCCGGAACGCTACGGCGACAACCTCTATCTCAGCAAGGAGGAGGCCGCGCGGATCGAGGGCAACATGGCTGCGCGAATCGAGGAGGCATCCCAGGCCAGCGATCCGGATCGCGAGCCGCCACCCGAGGGTGGCGACGGATCGGGCGGCGGTGCTGGCAACGTCGGCGGCTACAACTTCTTCTGGCTCGACCGGGGCACCGAGGCCTTCGCGGTGGACGGCAAGTTTCGTACTTCGATTCTGATCGATCCACCGAACGGTCGTTTTCCACCGATGACCGAGAGCGCGGCCAAGCGTGCGGCCGCGTACGAAGCCAATATAGTGCGCGGCGACAACGACGGCACAGCATTCTGGCTCGACAGCGACGAGCCCGGACCCTTCGACGGTCCGGAGTCGCTGCTGGCCCAGGAGCGTTGCATCGTGGGGTTCACCGGCGCCACGCCGACGCTCCCCAGCGGGTACAACAACTACAAGACCATCGTCCAGACCGAGGACCACGTCATGATCCTGATCGAGATGGTCCACGACGCGCGGGTGGTGCGGATGAAGTCCGAGGGGCGCGCCGTGGCGCATCTGCCGTCAGAGATCAAGAAGTGGACCGGCGATTCGATCGGGTGGTGGGAGGGCGACACGTTGGTCGTCGACACTACGAACTTCCATCCCGAGGCGTTTCTCCGTGGTGGCTCCACGGAGATGCACGTTGTCGAGCGCTTTACCAAGCTCGAGGACGGCGACGTGCTCTACCGCTTCACGGTGGACGATCCCTCATCGTGGACAGCGCCTTGGACCGGCGAGTATGTGTTGCGTTCGACGACCGACCGAGTCTTCGAGTACGCTTGCCACGAGGGGAACTACGCCATGGGGAACATCCTGCGCGGCGCTCGCGTGCTCGAGGCGGACGCGCTGGGGAACTCCGGAATGTAGGCCACGGAGCCTCAGAAGAAGAGCTGCACGGTCTGACCGTGAAGCGAGTGCAGGGTTCCGCGATGGTTGACCCAGAGTGGTACGGAGAGCTCAGCCTCCCAGGCAGCCAGCTCGCTCTCCAGGCGCTCGACGATCTCGGGGTGCTGATCTGCGATGTTGTTGGTCTCGCCGATGTCAGCCTCCAGATCGTACAGAACGGTGGTCTGGCCCATAGGCGAGTCGTCGGGTGGGTATTCCGCCCACGGCAGGACCTGGCCCGGTCGCCCGTCAGGGATCTCAATATCGGTGTTGTTCACTCTCCACATCTTCCACTTGCCCCAGCGGATGGCGATGTTCGGTGCCGCCCGCCAATAGAGGAACTCGTGCGGCGGCTCGCTGGTCTCGCCGCGTAGATGCGGAAGCAGATTGACGCTGTCCGGGCTATCCGCTTCGAGACCGCTCGCGGCAGTGAAAGTGGCGTAGAGATCGAGAGCGCTGGCAAGCTCGTGGTAGACCTCGCCCTGAGGAAGGCCCGCCGGCCACTTGAGGATGAAGGGAACACGATGACCGCCTTCCAGGTGGTAGCGCTTGTTCCCCGCCAGCGGCGCGTTGGTGCAGATCGGCTCGGTCATGTAGTTGATGCACCCATTGTCGGAGAGAAAGACGACCAGCGTGTCGCGCTCGAGGTCGTGCTTGCGTAGAGCCGCGACGACGTCGCCGACGTAGTCGTCGAGCGAGACGACCATCGCAGCGTAGACGCGCGCTCCATCGCCTTCGACGTGCTGCACCCGCTCCATGTACTCGTCGGTCGCCTGCAGCGGGGTGTGCGGAGTGTTGGGAGTCAGCATCAGGAGGAAGCGCTCGTCGGCGTGGCGATCGATGAAGTCGACCGCCTTCTCGGCAAAGACGTCAGTCAGATACTCCTCGACCTCGATCACCTCGAAGCCGTCGCGGATGACACGCGACTCGCGGGTGCGGGTGGTGGGGGCTCCCTCGGCGGGCCACTCGTGGGTGCCTGGAAGTCGGGAGTCGATGTAGCTGGAGGCGCCTCCCAGCATTCCGTAGAACTCGTCGAAGCCGCGGTGGAGTGGATGGTACGGCTCGGCCACGCCTAGGTGCCACTTACCGATCAGGCCGGTGACATAGCCGGCGTCCTGAAAGTGGTTGGCGACCGTTTTCTGATCCAACGGAAGTCCGAGGTCGTGGTCGGAGGGGTTGTACTCCCAGCCGAAGCGATTCTGATGCCGCCCGGTGTGGAAACCCGCACGCATCGGACTGCAGACGGCTGCGGACACATGACCGTCGGTCAGGCGCACGCCGTCGCGTGCCAACTGGTCGATGTGAGGCGTGGGGATCTGCGAGCCGTACACCCCGATGTCGCCGTAGCCCAAGTCGTCGCCGACGATGACGACGATGTTCGGCGGCGGTGGTGGCGCCGGTGGGGGAATCGAGGTCTCCGGTGGTGGCTCAGAAGATTGACAGCCGAACGCGGCGATCAGTCCCACGGCGAGCACACAGTCTCGGAATCGAAGTGCCATCATCACTCTGCCCCCTCTCCGGCTCTCGCCGATGTCGGTCTCTAGATCGTAGAGGACCGCGGTCTGACCCAAAGCGGAGCGGTGCGGTGGATAGTCGACCAACGGCAGCAGCTTTCCCGGTCGTCCGGCCGGAATCACCAGATCGCTGTTGCTGACCTTCAATCCTCGACCCAATTGTAGCTTTGTATTGCTATTCACTTCCGGAGGCGAGCGCGAGTGCGACCACACCGGCAGGAGTGCTGTCGGTCTCGGCAGCCTCTCTTCCGCCACCGATGCTCACCGCGAGATACTGACGACCCCCAACTTCGTAGGTGATGAGGTTCGAGTTGGGCGAGTCGGGGAGCTCGATGCCGCCCAGGTAGGCCCCGGTCTTCTTGTTGTAAACGCTGATCTCGGCCGGTCGATCCGTGGTGGGGGGATCGGCGCCGGTGGTGTTCTCGGCACGATGGGTGACGAACAACAGAGTCTTGGTCACCAGCGGCGCTGCTGTCCGGTTCGGGGAGCCCAGCCGATCCAGGCCCAAGTGCTTGATCGTCGGGTGGTTGCGCGGCCCCTCACCGTGGGCCGCGACCCAGACGTGCTCGCCGGTAGCGAGATCGATCGCGGTGACGCGTCCGTATGGCGGCTTGACCAGCGGCAGACCTCGAGGACCCTCGACGTGCTCGTACCAGCCGCCGGGTACGTAACGCAGATCCGATCGATTGGGGTCGGGCGGGGTGAGCGAAACGGATCTCGGGGTGGCGTAGGAAGGCACGTAGATCATGCCGCTTTCGGGGTCCACCGCGGTGCCGGTCCAGTTGGTGCCTCCACCCGGACCGGGCTGCTGGATCACCGGCTTACCCTCGCCCGCGACCCGAGGCGGCGTGTAGAGAGGCGCCAGCTCGTACGCCCTCGCGATCTCGAGGGCTTCTTCCCGAAGCTGGGGGGTGAAGTCGATCAGGTCGTCTACGCTGATGCCCTGGCGATCGTAGGCGGCGGGCTTGGTGGGGAAAGGCTGGGTCGGCGAGGCGCGCTCTCCAGGCACCTGGCTCGGAGGGACGGGACGCTCTTCGATCGGCCACAGCGGCTCTCCCGTCACCGCATCGAGGACGAAGAGGAAGGCCTGCTTGCTGGCTTGCGCCACCACCTTCCGGAGCTTGCCATCCACCATCAGATCGATCCTGTTCGGCGGCGGTGGCAGGTCGTAGTCCCAGAGGCCGTGGTGCACGATCTGGAAGTGCCAGCGCTTTTCGCCGGTCTCGCAGTCGACCGCCACCAGGCTCTCGGCGTAGAGGTTGTCGCCAAGGCGGTGACCACCGTAGAGGTCACTCGTCGGTGTGCCGATCGGAAGATAGGCGAGGCCGAGCTCTTCGTCGACGGTGATCATCGACCACACATTGGTATTGCCGCTGTAGCGCCACGACTCGTTCTCCCAGGTCTCTGTGCCCTCCTCTCCCTGCTGGGGGATGGTGTGAAAGACCCACGCCAGGGCGCCGCTCTCGGCATCATAGGCGCGCACGAAGCCCGGCGGCGCCTCTTGATGTGTGGCTATATCGGCCACGATCGAGCCCACGATCACGGTGTCGCGACAGATCGCCGGCGGCGAGCTGTGTGTGGTTCGCGACTCGAGGACCTTGCGGCCCAGATCTTTGGTCATCGCCAGTGCGCCACTATTCCCGAAGGCGGGATCGGGCCTGCCGGTCGACGCGTCGAGCGAAAGTAGGCGCCGGTCGTGGGTCGCCATCATCACTCGTTGCTTCTTTCCCTTACGCCAGATCGCCACTCCGCGGTGATGGAACCCCATATTCGCCGGCCGCCCCGCCTCCCAGCTCTGGGGGTCGTAGCTCCACAGCGGCTTGCCCGAGGCGGCGTCGATCGCCGCCACCTGGCCGAGGGGGGTGCTCACGTACATACGGCCGTCGATGACCACCGGAATGGCCTTGAAGGACCGCGGCCTGATCGAGTCAGGCAGGTTCGGAATCTGCGTGTCGACCGACTCCCAGGTCCAGACCACCCGCACACGATCGAAGTTGTCGGCGTCTATCTGAGCCAGCGGCGAGTACTTCGAATTGCCGGCGTCGTTGCCGAAGTTAGGCCAGTCGGTGTCGGCGGCAGTCGCGACAGCGGCGACGAGCAGCGGCGCCGCGCAACAGGAGAGGAGCAGGGTCTTGGCCACGTTCATAGAGGGCGCGGTGGAGTTCCGTCACCGCCAATCAGCATGCGCCCGCCTTCGTGTGTTGTTCATCGCCAACGAGGGATACCGCGCCCCTGACGCAACTCGAAGCGGGTGGCAGCACCTCTGGCAGCCGGAGGCTGCCTGGGTCCAGGCTAAAATGGAGAGGTAGACTATCAGAAGACTCGGGAGGTGTTGGCGGCCTTCGAGCGCGAGGGAGTCACTTACGTCATTTTTGGAGCCGTTCGAGGTGCGCTTCATCGTGCCGGCGCACTGGGCCTGAAGCAGCTTGCCGACGGCGGTGGAGCCGGTGAAGCTGAGCTTGCGGACGCTGGGGTTCGAGGTCAGTGCCGCAGAGGATGTTGACGGCGCCGGCGGGAATGCCCGCGCGCGTCGCCAGCTCGGCAAGTGCATGGGCCGACAGGGGCGTCTCGTTGGCCGGCTTGCACACCACCGTGCAACCGGCGGCGAGGGCCGGCCCGATCTTCCGCGCGAGCATGGCGTTGGGGAAGTTCCAGGGGGTGATGCAGGCGACCACGCCGACCGGCTGCTTGATGCAGACGATGCGCTTGTCGTTGGAAGGTTGGGGGATGGTGTCGCCGTACACCCGCTTGGCCTCTTCCGAGAACCACTCGACGTAGTTGGCGCCGTAGGCGATCTCTCCGCGGGCCTCGGCCAGGGGCTTGCCCTGTTCCGCCGTCAGAATCCGCGCCAGGTCTTCCTGGTTTTCCATCATCAGGTCGAACCAGCGCCTGAGCAGCGCGGCGCGCTCCTTGACGGTGGTGTGCCGCCAGTGCTCGAAGGCCCGGGCCGCCGCCTCGATGGCGCGGCGGGTTTCGGCCGCGCCGCAACAGGCGACATCGGCGACGGTGTCGCCGGTGGCGGGGTTCTCGACGGCGAAGGTCTCGCCCGAGTCGGCGTCGACCCACTGGCCGTCGATGAAGGCCTGGTCCCTCAGCAGGCTGGGGTCGTCCAGGGGCGGTTGGGACGTTGGGACGCGGGTGTCGACGGAGGCGGCAATGCTCATGGAACGACTAACCCTCCAGCAGCGCGATCATCGCCTCGATCTCCTGGAGCGACTCGGCCAGCACGGTCCGATGCTCCTCGGATTCGACCTCTTCGAGGGACTTCATCCGTCTCTGCCGCCGGTCGCGGACGATGTCGAGCGCGGTCTGGCCCTGGTGCGTCTTCGCGCCGGTGTCGATCCCGCGCTCCAGGAGCAGGCGGGCGCCGTCGACCATGCCGTACACGCTGGCCCAGTGGAGCGCGTTGTAGCCCTCGTTGTCCGTCGATTCCGGATCCATGCCGCGGTCGAGGAACTCGCGCAGTAGCTCGACATCCTCCCGCAGGACCACGGGGCGGGCGAGGTGGAACCGACCCTCCTGTTCTCTCGAGGGGTCGGCGCCGGCATCGAGCAGGGTGCGAATGCAGCCGCCGGCTTCGAGCCGGTGCGAGCGCATCAGCGCCACCCACAACGGCGCCGCACCGTCGGGGTCCGGCCGGCTGGCCGCCTCGGGATCGTCGGCCAGGGCGGCCTGCAGTTCCTCGCAGCGGCCCAGGCCGACGAGGTCGGCCGTGGAGATGGGCGGCGCCTGCGTCAGCGCGAGGTCGATCTGGGCGTTCTGCTTCACACTGGGTGAGAGCAGGATCAGCGACAGCGGCGTCTGGCCGTTCTCGAACGGTTCGAAGAGCAGATCCGGCCGGTCCGGGAGCGCCTTCTCCAGGTGCTCGACGGGCCTTGAGACCACGAAGTGCCGGCGGAACGAATCGTCGTCGAGGAACGCCAGCGAGGCGTCGAACGCCGACTTCCCCGCGATCATCGCTTCGAGGTACTCGACGTAGGTTTCCCGGCTCTGGACGCCCACGATCCGGTCCTGCTCCTCGCCGTCCTTGAAGAAGAGGATGTGCGGTACGCCGTTGACCCCCAGCCCCCGGTAGATGTCCGGCGACTCGTCGATGTCCAGCTTGCCGATCTTCGCCCGTCCTGCCATCTCCGGCGCCAGGCTCTCGACGATCGGGTCGACGACCTTGCACGGGACGCACCAGGTCGCGGTGAAGTCCACCAGGACGGGGACGTCGGCCTGGTAGACCTCGGCGTCGAAGTTGTCGCTGTTCAGGAAGACGACCTGAGCGAGCGGATCGGTCGGCTGCTGCGCGTCCTCGCCCGCGGTGCAGGCTGCGAGAACAGCTACAAGGCACAGACAGAGGGCGAACCCAGCTCTCATCGCGGCTACCTCCTCAGGGTGGGGCGGACTGGCGGCTCTGGTGGTTACTCGCCGCCGGTGGTCTCTGCCGTTCCCCCGGGGACCCTCGGCCTCGGCGGCTCCTCGTCGTTGTACACGCAGGAGATGAAGCCCATCAGCATCTCGTCGGTCGACTCGCTTCCGAACACCACGGTGCGATCGGCGATGTCGTGCCAGTAGTCGTGGCGGGCGGGAATCTCGAACTCGAAGTTGCTGATCGGGAAGAAGTGGATGGGGTGCTCGACCGGCTTCGTCGCGAACTTGAGGGCGATCGACGACTGATCCCAGCCGCCGGTGCCGGGCCCCGGCTCCTTGTGGTAGTGGAGGTCGAAGGTCAGCGTGGCGCCGACCTCGAGCAGCGAGCCGTACCCCTCCGGCCAGAGATGGGGCGGCGATCCGGAGGCGTCCCAGGGCGGCATCTCCTTCGAGGCCGTCATGCGGACGATCGCGCCCGCCCACGGGCGGGCCTCTTCGTAGGTGGTGAGCGACATCGGCACGCCGCCACGGTAGATCTTGCCGCCCGACGGCCGGTGACATTCCTGGCAGTTCTCCTGCAGGATGGGCAGGACGTGTTCGTAGAATGTCGGACTCGTGGCGTCGGCGGCGCCGTAGGCCGCCGCGGCAAAGACCAGGCAGAGAGCAAAACCAACCAGGCGTCGACTCGTCATCGCTGCGTCCCCGCAGTAGAAATCTGGATCGAGCCAGTGTACAGGAGACTTGCGGTGTCATTCTCCCGTCCCTTGGTCAGGGCGCGAGTGGGTAGTGGCAGTTCACTCCCGGGAAGCGCCGGAAGTCGTGATCCGCGGTATGCACTTCGCCTCGGTGGGCCCGAGCGAGCGCGGCGATCTGCGCGTCCGTGACGAGGTCGCCGCCCGCGGATCCCGCGGCGGCGAGCAACTCCACGACATGCCGCACGTGGTCTTCACCCGGTAGCAGGAGGCGCGTGACGGGGTGGGCGGTCCATTCGTCCACCAGGTCGGCCGCGGTTGCGAGCGAGAGCGGCTCCCGGAAGGCGCGCCGGTTCGTGCTGACCCGCAAGAACGCGAAGAGGACTGGCTGACAAAGCCCGACCGGAACGGATCCGCTCAGGCAGGCATTCCACCACTTCGCTGCAGGCGCGTGAAACGGGCTAGCCGAATCAACCGAGTACAAGAGGAGGTTCGCGTCGGGGACGATCACTTCGTCCTGGAGCCTTCGTCGATCAGGCGACGGGTCACCCCACGAAACGCCTCTGTATCCATCTCGGCCTCAAGGGCCGACAGCTTCCCGAGGTCGTACCCGGCCCTGACGCCCATTGGAAAGCTCCGTTGGACGAACGGCGGCCGCTCCGGATCCCCGGCAACTCCGGCGAGGCCCCGCCGGACGGCGTCGTTCAGGGCCTGCTTGAAGTTCTGTCCCCGTTGCCGCATCGCTTCGCGCAGCAGGGTCTCCGTGTCGGCGTCGAGCGTTACGGTTGTTCGCATGAAGGCATCATGATGCTAGTAGAGAATGGTGTCAAGACATCACTTTGGAATGCCCGTTCCTCCCAGTCGAGGATCCGTCGTTGGGCCGCTCCTCGTAGGCACCGCCCGTGGAGATGCGTTGGATTCTCTGTGAAGTGACGGTTTTACGCTAATATCGGTGCGCCATGAACAATCGCGCCATGGAGTCCCGTCTGAGGAAGCGAGCTGCCAGCAGGCTCGCGCGGCTCCTCGTCCTGACCGGCTCGCGGCAGACGGGCAAGACGACCTTGATTCAGCGGTGCTTTCCAGACGTGTCCTACATCTCGCTGGAGGATCCCGCCGTGCGTCCGGGCTTCTCTCGCATGACCGCGGCGGAGTGGATCGAGCGGTATCCGCGCGCCATCCTCGACGAGGTCCAGAAGACGCCGTCTCTCGTCGAAACCGTCAAGGCGGCCTACGATCGGTCGCCGGATGTCCGCTACTTCCTGCTCGGAAGCAGCCAGATCCTGCTGCTCTCCAGGGTCAAGGAGAGCCTTGCCGGCCGGGCCGCGATCGAAGAACTCTGGCCCTTGACCCTGCCAGAGATGGCGACCTCCTCGTGGGACGACCCGCTCGCGCCTTCCCGCCTGATCGTATGGCTCGAGCAGGCGTGCGGGAGTGATGAGGTGCTGCTCGGCCAGCCGGCCGCCGATCGGACGTACGCGCGCTACTCGGGGATTCTGGAGCACTACCTCCAGTTCGGTGGCATGCCGGTCGTTCACCATGCGGACCTGACCGACGACGAGCGCAGGGATTGGCTGCGGGACTTCCAGCGCACCTACCTGGAGCGGGACGTGGCCGACCTGGCGTCGCTGCGGGACCTGGAGCCGTTCGTCGTGGCCCAGAAGGTCTTCGCGACCCGGGCCGGCCGAACCGTCAACTTCAGCGACTTGGCGCGGTCGGCGGGGATCGCGCCGGGCACGGCCCGCCGATTCCTGCGCTACCTGGAACTGAGCTACCAGGTGATTCAGCTCCCACCCTTCTTCCGCAACCCTGAGAAGCGTCTGGCGAAGATGCCGAAGGTGCACTTCGTGGACCCAGGGATTCTGCGCACCATCCTCAATCGTACCGGCGACGGGACCGGCGAGGAGTTCGAGTCCGCGCTCGTGGCGGAGATCGTCAAACAGGTGCGGAACGCTGGGGCCAGGGCCGACTTCTTCCACCTTCGGACCTACGACCGTCGCGAAGTGGATCTGCTGATCGAACTCGAGAACGGGTTCGTAGGTATCGAAATCAAGGCGTCCCGCAAGGCCTCTGCGGCGGACGCCCGGACGCTGCGCGCTCTGGCCGCGTTTCTCGACAAGCCGTTGCTTGGCGCCCTCGTGGTGTCGCTCGACCGTGACGTCCGCTACCTCGCGCCCGGAGTCCTGGCGGTGCCGGCGGCCTGGCTGCTGTCTCCCGCGGCCTAGTGGGACGCAAGTTCGGCCGCTACTGGGACGTTGCAATCGGTGGCCCCCGCGAGGCCCTGGCCAAGGCCAAGCATGAGAAGGACGACCACGGCGGAGCTGAAGGGCTTGGCCACGCTACATCTCGAGCGCGACTTCCTTCTTCGCGTTCGACTCGAGCGACTGGACGGTCCGCTTCAGGTACTTGTTGAGCTGGCGGTCGTAGCGGCTGGTGGCGCCGGCGTGGCGAGCGCGAACGTAGGGCGCCCAACGCGGCTCGCTCGCTCCCTCGACCTGGTCGCCCATGACGGTGACGCGCTGGATGATGCGCTCCTCGTTGAAGTCGTTGAGCACGAAGTGCTGGGTGCAGCGGTTGTCCCACATGGCGAGGGTGCCCTGGTTCCAGCGGTAACGGACGGTGAAGCGCGTGTTCGACGCCCAGCGGGTCAGGTAGGCGAGCAGGTGGTCGCTCTCCTCGTGGCTGAGTTCGACGAGGCGGCGGGTGAAGTGCTCGTTGACGAACAGGGACTTGCGGCCCGTCTCCGGGTGAACGCGGACAACCGGGTGGATGGTCATCTTCTCCGGCTTGCCGTGCGGCGTCGCGTCGTGGAGCGCGGTGAGTCCCTCGCAGAGTTCCTGCAGCGGAGGCGACAACTCCTCGTAGGCCTTGTACATGTTGGCCCACATCGTGTCGCCGCCGACATCGGGGCACTTGACCATGTTCAGGATCGCCATCACCGAAGGGCTCTCCTGGAAGCTGATGTCGCTGTGCCACTCGTCGGCGACCCCGCCGCGAGTCGCCACCAACTCGAAGACTTCGGGGTGGTCGAGGAAGGGATTGTTGAGGTGGGGGTGTCCCTCGAGTTCCCCGAAGTGTTGCCCGAACTTGACGTGCTGCTTCACCGTCAGATGCTGGTCGGGAAAGAAGAGGACCTGGTGCTCGAGCAGCAGGCCGCGGATCGTTGCGGCCTCCTCGGGGCCGGCGTCGGCCAGCGGCAGATCGTGGACCTCGGCGCCGAGGGATCCGGAGAGACGGACGACTCGATGGCTCATGGGAGTTCTCCTTCAGTTGGAGGGGCGAGGCTATCTCTAACGCCAGTCCTCGTGCGCGTCCCGCTCTGTTGCCTGTCGTGTAGCGTCCAGCGGTATGCGGCCCACCATCTCCCGGCGGGTTCCGGCGCGCCGTCTGGCATCCACCTCAGCGCGAAGGAGTACGGCCGCGATCGGATCGTCGTGGGCCACTGGTCCAAGGCCTGGGGCGGCGCCGAAGACTCGGCGGGTCTCATCGACGATCTGGGCCTGTCCGAAGGGGAGACGCGGAAGCTCAGGGAGCTTGCCCGCGGTCAGAGGGACTTCCTGGAGGGCCTCTCGTCCGCGGAGAGGCTGGAGTACGTGCGGAGCACGAGCTACGCGACCTTCCTGTCGGAACGGGTCGGCCTCTCGCGGGCCGCGGGAAGGGTGTTCGGGCCGACGCGCAGGGCGCTCTTTGGCGTTGGCATCGAGAGTGTCTCCGTGAGGGAGGCGGTCCTGACCGGAGCCCCCGGACCGGATCCGCTGACCGGCCAACCCGCCGGCCCCTGGCAGCCGGACCTGTACTCGGACCTGAGGTTTCCGATGTTCCCCGATGGCAACGCGTCCGTCGCGAGGTTGTTCGTGCGAAGGCTGATCCCGGCCGTCGCGCCGGGTAACTCGATGCAGGACCTCGTCACCGCGCGCTTCGATTACTCCGCCCTCGACCGCGAAGACTCGTCGGTACGGATTCGCCTGAACAGCACGGCGGTGAGGGTCGAACACTCCGGAAGCGACGACGTCGAGGTGTCCTATGTGGCTGCGGGGCGTGCCAGCCGCGTCCGTTCCCGACACTGCATCCTTGCGTGCTACAACAGCATGATCCCGCACCTGTGCCCCGAGTTGCCGGAGGCGCAGAGAGAGCATCTCGGGTACGGCTCGAAGGTGCCGTTCACCTGGGTGAACGTGCTTCTTCGCACCGGTCGGCCCGTGCGTGGGTCCGGCGCTTCGGTGTTTCTGTGTCCCGGGAGCTACTTCGATCTGGTGTCGCTGGCGCCCCCGGTGACGCTCGGTGACTATGGCGCCACGGACGATCCGGATGGGCCGCTCGTCGTCTTCATGGGGAACGCACCGGCGCCGGAGAACAACGGTGGCCAGACCGGGGGGGACCTCTATCGCATCGGCCGCCGCAAGTTGTTCGATACGCCCTTCTCGACGTACGAGACGGAGATCGAAGGCCAGCTCACATCGATGTTCGGCGACTTCGGCTTCGACGCCGACCGGCAGGTCGAAGCGATCACCGTCAACCGCTGGCCCCACGGCTACGCCTACGGCTACATGGACCTCTACGACCCCGACTGGCCGGCGGGGGAAGCGCCCCACGAACTGGGGCGGAGGTCATTCGGCCGCGTCAGCATCGCGAACTCGGACTCGGAGTCCCTGGCTTACGTTCACGGCGCCATCGATGCCGCCTGGCGCGCGGTGGAGGAGCGGCTGAGTCTCTAGACTCTCGGTCATGCGCAACCAACTCGGCCTTCTCGCCGCCGCCCTCGCCGTGGGCGTTTCCCGGTAGGAGTAAGAGCAGCGCTACGTCGCTAGAGTTCGCGACACTAGGCAGAAACACCCTAAGGAGGAGGAAACGCAGATGACCGATTCCAACGCCTCGCGCCGCGAGGTACTCAAGACGACCGGCTTGGCCACCGGCGCCGCGGTCGCGACTTCGATTCTCGGAAGCACCGGGGAGGCCCGGGCCCACGAGATCAACGCCATGGGGCCGACCCCGGAGCAGGTCCAGGCCTTCCAGGCCCTGCCTGCCGAGCCGATCGTGATGGTGAACCTGCTGAAGTTCAAGCCCGACGGAGGCCGTGAGGACTACGGCGAGTACGGCCGGAAGATAGGGCCGATTCTCCAGAAGACCGGCGCCCGGCTGATCTTCTCCGGCGAGGCCACGGTGTGCCTCATAGGCGGGGGCGATTGGGACCGTATCGCGCTCGTCGAGTACCCCAACCCCATGGCGCTGATCCAGATGTCTCAGTCAGAGGAGTACCAGGCGATTCACCACCATCGGGCTGCCGGCCTCGAAGGGCAGATCAACTACGCCGTGGTCCAGACCGGCGGCGCCTGAGCCTTGGGCGCAAGTGCCGGTTGATGCTCAGGAGCGTGGCTGTTACGGTCGCTGACCGCGAATCCCCGTACGCGAAATCACAGTGAGAGGGAGCGTTCGACCCATGAACAGAGGCCAACTTCCCAAGATCAGAGGGCAACTTCGACTCGCCTTGCTCGTCCTTTGCCCGATGCTTCTGGCCGTCCCGGCGTTTGCCGAGGAGGGAGAGAAAAAGGTGAAAGCCGCTCACGAGAACCTGCCGGCCGACGCGCTGAAGGACGATCTCGGCATCACGGTTCCGGTGCCGGCGAGCCACCCGGGTCGCCGCTACCCGGCCGAACATGAGTTCCCGACCGGTCTCGCCGTCGGCGAGCGCCTGCCCGAGTTCGAACTGCCGAACCAGAACGGCGAGCTGGTCGACTTCCATGCCCATAGGGGCGACTCGAAGGCGATCGTCGTCTTCTATCGCTCCGCCGTCTGGTGACCGTACTGCCGCACGCAGCTGGTCGAGCTGCAAGAGAACATCTCGCTCTTCGACGCCGAGGGCATCAAGGTTTGCGGCGTCAGCTACGACTCACAGAAGCACCTGAAGGCCTTTGCCGAGGGGCAGGGCCTATGACCTGCTCTCCGACGTCGACTCGGCGGTCATCAAGCGCTTCGGCATTCTGAACACGACGATCGACCCCGACGCGGATGTGTTCAACCGGGCCACCGAGCGGGGTTTCTACGGCATTCCCTTCCCGGGCGTCTACGTCGTCGCCCGTGACGGCCGGGTGACCGAGAAGTTCTTCCATCGCCACTACGGGACGCGCACCTCGGCCGGGACGATTCGCGACAGCGCGATCGGCCGCATCCTCACCGGCCACGAGGCTCCAACCGCGGAGCTGGGAGACGAGCACGTCGAGGTCTCCGTCTTCCTCGCCGATGAGGCGCTCAAGTTCGAGTACACGAGCACCCTCTACGTGCGTTTCGAGGTCGCCGACGGCTACCACATCTACGCCGACCCCCTACCCGATGGCTTCATGGCATCCGCGGCGACGGTCGCGGCGACGAAGGGCGTGAGGACCGGCGAGCCGGTCTACCCGCCGACCTCCGCGCGCGAGTTCCCGCAGCTCGGGGTGACGCTCAACGTCTACGAGGGCGTGACCGACATCGCCATCCCGATCGCCCTCGGCTCCGAGATTCTTGATTGGCCGATTCAGGACAAGCCGACGGCAATCGAGATTCCGGTCGACGTCGTCTACCAGGCCTGCAGCGAGACGGTCTGCTACGTGCCGAAGGAAGAAACGGTCACGCTGGAAGTACCGATCGAACCGCTGGTGATGCCGGGTCGTTAACGCCGTCAGATCAGACCTGCGACCTCCGACTCGATGTCGGGCAGCACGGGGCCAACCATGAAGTTCCCCCTTACCGTTGTCTCCTGCATGCTCGGCATCCTGTCGCTTGTGGCTGGCGAGGCTCGCTCGCAGCCCGGTGCCAAAGCCGGCGACGACGTCCCGGTCTACCCGAACCGTGAGGCGTTCTTCGGCGACCTGCACGTGCACACGAGCTGGTCGACCGACGCCTGGGCCGGCGGCAACCGCGTCGGTCCGCGTGAGGCGTACCGCTTCGCGCGCGGCGAAGCGGTCGAACTGCCCAGCGGCATCGTCACCCAACTGCAGACGCCGCTGGACTTCGTCGCGCTGACCGACCACGCTGAAGGCTTCGACACCGTCGGCGCCTGCACCTCCGATCCGGGCCACAGCCTCTACGCCTCGCCGGTGTGCCGGGCCCTGCGCGGAGCCACACCGGGACAGACCGCGCAGGGCGGCTACCAGGAGTCCAAGTCAAGATGAGCCTGATCCTCTACGGAGCCCCCCTCTCTCCCTTCGTTCGAAAGGCGGATGCCCTGCTGCGTGAGAAGGGGGCGCCGTTCGAGCTCAAGAGCGTGAACATCATGCCGATGCCCGACTGGTTCAAGGAGATCAGTCCGGCGCGTCGCATTCCGGTATTGCGCGATACGGATATCGGCGAGGAAGGCCCGCTCGGCACGATCCCCGATTCGTCTGCGATCTGCGCCTTCGTCGAGCAGAAGTTCCCGGAGCCCGCGTTCTATCCGGCGGATCCCTACGAACGCGGCCGTGCGGTCTGGCTGGAGGAGTATTGCGACACCGAGTTGGCGGTTGCGCTGGGCCTCGGGATCTTCCGCCCGATCCAGTTCAACCGCTTCATGGGCAAGGAGCCCGATGTAGACGCGGCCAGGAAGACGTATGCGGAACGGCTTCCACGGCGCCTCGACTATCTCGAGAGCGAAATCGATGACGGGCCGTTCCTGGTTGGAGACGCGCTCACGATCGCGGATATCTCGCTCGCGTGTCAGCTCGCTCAGCTCGAACTCGTCGCCGGACCGCTCGACGCGTCGCGGTGGCCCGGGGTGGCCGGCCTCGTCGAGCGCTTGACGCGGCGGGACAGCTTTCAGCCTTGCCTCACGATCTGCCGGAAGATCGTGACGCAAGAGCCCATCGATCTGAGGCCTTAGCCTTCCTGCCCCTCTGGAGGGGTTTCGTCTGGCTCCAGGACTTCACAGCCTCTCTCTCGGAGCTGCGACAGGGGTCCGTCGGGCCGGAGCAAGTCCTTGAGAGGCAGGATGGCGAAAGTGGAGTCGTTGTTGCTCAATGCGCGATCGGCGTTCTCGAGCCAGAGCGCCCAGCTCCGCGACTCCGTCTGGATCAGCTCCTCCGGGTGGGGGGCGAGTCGCCTGGGATCGCAGGCCTCTGTGGCCGAATCGCCTGGATGGGCTCTAAGCGAGGCCAAATCGCCTTCGGCCCAGGCGGCTGCAAGACGCGTGTGCGCCTCGAGCTGGACATCGAGACCTTGAAGACGTGCCTGCAGACAGGTCTGCTCCGCAACGGCCGACATTTCCTCCATCGAATCGAGGAGAGTCGAATCCTTGTAGCGCTGGGAGAGTACCGTTGGCACCTCCTTGACGCTGTGCTTCCTGGCTCTCTTCTCGATTGCCCGATCAATCGCAAAGCCCGACTCCAGGCCCGCGGATTGCGCCGCGGAATCGAAGAGTTCCTTGGCCGCGACGCTAGGCCGCAATCTCTCGAGATCGTCTCGCTTCCGCGCGTATCTGAGTCTGGTTTCCAGGAAGAGCTGGTACAGGTCCTCTGGCAGCAGGTCCTCCAGGGTTCCGCGGTCCGGGATTCGTCGTGTGCGCCTGTACTTCTTGAGTACCCGCATCACTTTCACCGGGTTCGACGCCGTGACGCGCATGCCTCTGGACGTCAGGTACTCGCTGGAGTGGGCGAGCGCGTGTTCGACGGAGTCCGAGTGCCAGAGAAGATTGTCCGGCACCAGTTCCGGAGTACCAAGGATCCACAAGACATGGTCGTCCCTGGTGACCTTCCAAAGGGGCGGCCCAAGGGACTTCCCCAGGACCAGGATCTCTTCCTCGAAGCGATCCACTGGGGGCGGCTGGGATCCGCCGTCCTCTTGGGCGGTCGCTCCCGGAACTGCCGCCGAGGCCACGAGTAGCAAGGCCTGCCACTTCCAGATCACCGAAGGACTCCTTTCGCTCTGCGTTACGCTGACGAAACGCTCGACCGACCCCTTTGATTCCACTATGTCGGCGAGGTACCTGTAGGCGCCGCAGTCTCTCCGTCCGGACGGGACCAGCACGACCGGGGGGCCATCCGCGCCCACGTCTTCGCCACCTGCTCGAACAGCCACGGGCAATCGATGAAGGGCGGAGACTGAACGCCGCGCGAGGCGAGGTCGATCCGGCGGTTACGCGCCATCGTCCTGGCGTCGTCGGGCAGGTCGACCCAGTCGTGACCCCAGAGGCTCGGGCCGTCGAAGATCTCGACGGGCTGCCGGCCATCGGGCCGGCGGCGCGATGTATTGGTGCCAAGCATGAGACACATTCATGCTACCGTTGAGGCATGAGAACGACGGTCGATCTGAACGAGGAGCTGCTTCGCGAGGCGAAGAAACGAGCGGCGAACGATGGAAAGCCCTTGCGGGTGTTCATCGAAGAGGCGCTACGCGCCATGATCCAGGCTCCGGCCACGAGAGAAACCGGCTTTGAGCTGAAGTGGCGAACGGAGAAGGGGCGGCTTCAGGCCGGCGTTCGCTTGGAGGACCGCCAGAGTCTCTTCGACCTCATGGAAGGGCGCGATTGATCGCTCTCGATACGAATATCCTGGTCTACGCTCGGCGCGAGGAGCTACCGGAGCACGATGTGGCCGCTGGTCTCCTGCGAAACCTCGCGGAGGGGAGCCAGATCTGGTTTCTCCCATGGCCGTGCGTCTACGAGTTTCTCCGCGTCGTGACCCATCCGCGCGTTTTCGACCCCCCTACGGATCTCGGGGTAGCGCTGGAGGACTTGGGCTCTCTCCTACGATCCCCTTCGCTGGTTCTGATTGGCGAGGGTCGCGGACACTTTCGACGACTACGGGAGGCGGCGACCGATGCCCGGGTCTTTGGCAACTTGGTGCACGATGCGCATATCGCCGCACTCTGCCTCGAGCACGGCGTCACCGAGCTGCTGACCAGAGACCGGGACTTCGGTCGCTTCAAGGGCCTCGCAACTCGTGATCCGTTCGAGTAGTGGTCTAGAGCACGCCGTGGCGTTGCAGCAAGAGCCCGGACTCTCTCTACCTCCTGACGGCCGAGCGGCCTTATGCCCTTGCGGCTCTTATCAGAGCCGCCCGTCCAAGTCCGATCGATCCGGGAACATCTCCAGCACGAAGTCGATCGCACGATCAGAGAACGCGCCCCACGGCAGGTCGCGCCGCGCGGCTACCCAGAATGAGAAGGCCGACGAGCTGCGCGCCTTGGGGTCGAGTTTGGTAGCCGGTGGAGCCGGCCGTTGGCCGGCGCGTTTCTTGGCCGCCTTCGGCGGCAGCCGGCGAGGGCGCCGGCGCACCCAGTCCGTGGCGTACTGACTGGGGCGGTTGTCCGGGCTCTCAGCGCGCTTGAGGGGTGTTGGTAGTTGTTGGAGGGATTCGTTCGCCACGTTGGCGCTTTGCGCCAATGAGCCGCCGACATCCCGTCCGGGCTCTCAGCGCGCCCCGCGGGGCGGGTTCGTAGTCACTTGGGGGGATTCGTTCGCCTCATTGGCGCTTTGCGCCAATGAGCCGCCGACATCCCGTCCGGGCTCTCAGCGCGCCCCGCGGGGCGCGCTGGTAGCCCGTACGGGATTCGAACCCGTGTTACTGGCGTGAGAGGCCAGCGTCCTAGACCCCTAGACGAACGGGCCACGCGTGCGCAGGGCGGCAGAAGATAACACAGCGGGCCGGGTTGCCAGCACGTCCGGAAGGCCCGGAATCAGGCCCTCCCGCAAGCTGTTAGGTTACCGTAGTGTCTTGCAATTGCTCGACGGTGCTCCAGCGCGGGCTGCTAGCAGCCGCGGTGGCGCTCGCGCCGCTCGCTGCGGCCTGGGCGCAGGCCGACGACGAGCCCGAGACGCAGATTCTCTCGCAGGACGAGGGGAGCATCGCGGTAGGCCGCCAGCGGGCGCCCCTGCCGTGGGCGGAGTCCTCGTTCGGCCCGCTCGTCGCCCTCGCGCCGGTGGTGGAGGTGCTGGGAGGCGAGCTGGAGATCGGTCCTCTGGGCGAAGCGCACACGCTGCGGGTCGCCGGTCGCGAGGTGGTGCTCGGGCCGCTGGGACGGGTGGTCCTGGTCGACGGCGAGATGCAGACCCTGTCGATCAAGCCGTGGCTCGAGCCCGAGCCGGAAATCCCCGAGCACCTGCGCCCGAAGGACGATTCGGACGACGAGGGGGACGGCGGCTCGGATAGCGAAGACGCGGACGCCGACGAGCCGGCGCCCGAACTGCCGCCCATCGAGCTGCCGCCGCGGCACCTGTACGTGCCGGTCGACGCGCTGGCTCGGGCCTATCCGGCAGAGCAGGGATTCCGGTTCGACTTCGATCGCAGACGCGGAATTCTGGAGGTTTCGAAGACCGGCGAACGCCGGCTCGCGGTCGAGGTGGACCGCGTTCGCGATCTTGGCGCCACGACGCTGGTCGTGACCTTCTCGGGCCGGCCGCGCTACCGCGTCGATGAGTACCGCGGGGGCGTGCGGCTCCGACTTCTGAGCGGCGTGATGGATCCGCGGCCGCGCGTTCGGCTCGACGACCCTCTGGTGCGCTGGCTGGAAGTGCGTGAACGCTCGATCGACATCGGTCTGGCGCCCCGGGCGGAGGCGTCGGAGCCGTACATCCTCGGACGTCCACCCCGGGTTCAACTCGTTCTGGACATCACGCGCGACCGGATGGGACGCGCGCCTCGCGCTCTGTCCCGGCGCGCGGAGGAAACGGGAGAGTTCCGCATCGTTCTCGACCCGGGCCACGGGGGCGTAGAAACCGGTGTGACTTCGCCCTCCGGCGTGACCGAGAAGGACCTGGTGCTCGCGATCGCGCGGGAGTTGAGGTCGCACCTGGCGAACAGCCTGGGCGCTCGGGTCGTGCTGACCCGGACCGACGACACGGACGTGGCGCTCGAGACGCGGACCGCGGTGGCCAACCAGCGCCGGGCCGATCTGTTCCTGTCGCTGCATGTGAGTTCGGATTCCGCGTGGGCTTCGGGGGACGGGTTTCAGACCTACGTCCTCGATCCGCCGCCGGCTCTGTTCGATCCGGCCGAGGGGGACGATCCCGACCCGTCGGAGTTCGAGGAGGACGCGTTCGACGAACTGGCCGTCGAGGCGGGAGACGAGGAGGAGATCCGCGTCGCCGTCCCGGCGCTCGAACTGTGGGAGCGGGTGCAGGACGGCCAGCTCGAGCGGAGTGGGTTGCTGGCCCGCCTGATCCAGAGCCATGTCAGCGACGCGCTCGGGCAGCCGAACCGCCGTGTCGGTCGCGCCCCGCTGCGTGTGCTGACCGGCGCTACGATGCCTGCGGTCCTGATCGAACTCGGTTCTCTGGGCCGCGACGAGGAAGGGACGCCGCTGCTCGACGAGTCTTACCGCCTGGAGTTGATCGAGGCGATCGGGCGGGCGATCCGGCTCTACCGTGGCGTCGCCGCGGGCACCGCTGAGGCCGCCGCCAACGGGGCGGGATCATGATCCGCCGGCGGTCGAGCCTGTGTTCGGTGGTCGTCCTGGCGTTGCTTGCCGGTTGCGGCGGCTCGGGCCAGAACGGGGACGGCGACGCCGAAGTGGAACTCGTCGCCCCGGGCGAGGCCTTCCTGGCCATCCTGTGCTTCCCGAGTGTCGACGGGCTGCTTCGCTGCGACGAATGGCCGATCCGCGCCGAAGACAGCACGGAGGAAACGGCTGCCGTCATTGTCGAAGCACTGATCGCGGGTCCGGGGCCGATCGAAGAGCTGCTCCCGGCTCTGCCGGCCGGGGTCCGGCTCCTGGCGGTGGAACTGCTCGACGGCGTGGCCTATGTCGACCTGACGACCGTGGAAGTCGATTCCGGAACCGGTGAAGTGGCCGCTACAGGAAGCCGGTCGCCCGTGGTCCTGGAGCGGCCGGCGATGGGGCTGACGGAGGAACTCCTGGCCGTCTACAGCCTCGTGAACAGTCTGACCGCGAACAACCTGGGGGTCGATCGGGTGGTGCTGATGTGGAACGGCGAACAGCGCTCGACCTTTGCCGGCCACGTCGACACGACCCGTCCCCTGGTGGCCGACCTGGAACGGAACGCGGCGCCGGCGGGCGGCGTTTGAATGGTGTCTCACCCTGTGCCCCTGATCGGCGTCTTCGACTCGGGCGTCGGCGGCCTCACCGTGGTCGCGGCGCTGCGACGGCGCCTGCCCGCCGCCTCGATCCTCTACCTCGGCGATACCGCGCGACTGCCCTACGGCACGAAGTCGCGGCGAACGGTGCTGCGCTACTCCCAAGCCAACGTCGACTTCCTGGAGCAACGCGGGGTCGACGCCCTGGTCGTCGCCTGCAACACGGCGTCGGCGATGGCGCTCGACGACCTCGTGGTGCGGACCCCGCACTGGGGCGTTCTGGAGCCGGGCGCGTCGGCTGCCGTGGCGTCGGCTGGCCGGCACGTTGGCGTGATCGCCACCGAGTCGACGGTCCGGTCGGGGGCCTACGAGTACGCGATCCGGGGTCTGAACCCGAAGTTGCGGGTCAGCCAGCAGGCCTGCCCGCTGCTCGTGCCGCTGGTCGAGGAAGGCTGGGAGGACGACGAGATCACCGAGCGGATCGTCGCCCGCTACCTCGAACCGCTGCTGCGGGCGGAGATCGACACCCTGCTGCTCGGCTGTACCCACTACCCGCTGCTGCGCGGTGTGCTGGCGCGGGTCTGCGGGCCGGGCGTGACCCTGGTGGACTCGGCCGAGTCGACCAGCTTGGCGGTGGAGCAGAGGCTCCTGCGGGCCGGATGGCAGGGTGGAAGTGCGCCGCACGCCCCAAGTGTGAGACTCTTCGCCACCGACGCGGGTTCCCGGTTCGCCAGACTCGCGGAGCGGATTCTCGGCGAACCCGTCGCCCTCGAGTGGATCGACGTGAATCAGGCCGAGAGGCATTCCTGAGGAGGTGGAACGACTGTGACTAAAGCTGGACGATCAGGCGGCTTCGCACGCAGCGGCGGGCGATCGACCTCGGCCCTGAGGCCGGTGTCGATCGAACTGGACGCCATGAAATTTGCTGAGGGCTCGGCGCTGGTGGCATTCGGCGACACCCGGGTGCTCTGTTCCGCCAGCGTCGAGCGGCGGGTGCCGCCCTTCCTGGTCGGCAAGGGCCGCGGCTGGCTCACCGCCGAGTACGCGATGCTGCCGCGGGCGACGCTGACCCGTTCGATGCGGGAAGTGTCGCGCGGCCGGCCGTCGGGCCGCACGTCGGAGATCCAGCGCCTGATCGGCCGCTCGCTTCGATCGGCGGTCAACATGCGCAAGCTCCCGGAGGTCACGATCGCGATCGACTGCGACGTGATCCAGGCCGACGGCGGCACCCGGACCGCGTCGGTCACGGGCGGCTACGTCGCCACCGTTGCCGCGCTGGCGAAGATGCTGCTCGAGGGCGATCTGAAGACCTGGCCGCTGGTCCACTCGGTGGCGGCGGTGTCGGTCGGCATCTGCGAGGACGAGTTGCTCCTCGACCTCGAGTACGTCGAGGACCGGGACGCCCAGGTCGACCTGAACGTGGTGGCGACCGGCGAAGGCAGCCTGATCGAGGTGCAGGGCACCGCGGAAGGCCGGGTGTTCACGCGCCCGGAGTTCGATGGTCTGCTCGATCTCGCTCTTGCCGGTATCGTCGAGCTGACGGAACTGCAGCAGCGGACCCTCTCGGGGCGGCTGGCTGAAGTGGACGAGGCCCTGGAGCGCCGCCGGCGAGGACCGGCAGCGACCCGCGACGAGGCCAGTCTCTGGGGCCGACCACCGCGCACGTAGCCGCCTTGGACATCCACCTGATCGCGATCGGCGGCACGGGCATGGCGCCTCTCGCCTGCCTGCTGCGGGAGCTGGGCCACCAGGTGCGGGGATCCGACGGACCTCTCTATCCGCCGACCAGCGAGCTGCTGGCCGACGCGGGCATCGAGCCCCTGGTCGGCTACGACGCGGCCCACCTGGCGCCGCGGCCGGACCTGGTCATCGTCGGCAACGCGGTCCCGCGCACCAACCCGGAGGCGCTAGCGACCGAGGAACTCGGCCTGCCGCGGCTGTCCATGCCCGAAGCGCTCGAGCGCTTCGTGCTCCGGGGCCGCCGGCCGCTGGTCATCGCCGGCAGCCACGGCAAGACGACGACGACCGCGATGGCGGCCTGGGTCTACTCGCGCGCCGGCGCCGACCCTGGTTTCCTGATCGGCGGCGCGCCGATCGGCTTGTCCTCGGGATTCGCGCTCGGCGGGGGCCCGCGCTTCGCGATCGAGGGAGACGAGTACAACGCCTCCTACTTCGATCGCGGGCCGAAGTTCTGGCACTACCGGCCGGAGACCGTGATCCTGACCAGCCTGGAGCACGACCACGTCGACCTCTATCCGGACTTCGACGGCCTGGAACGGGCCTTCCTGGGCCTGGTCGAGCGGCTGCCGTCGAGGGGAATGCTGATCGCGTGCGCCGACTACCCGGCCGTCGAGCGGCTGGCTCGGGCGAGCCCGTGCCGCGTCGTGACCTACGGCACCGGGGCGGGCGAGGTCCGGCTCGCCGGTCCGGTCGAGAGCGGCGAGAACGGCATCTCCTTCGAACTGGAAGAGGCCGGCGCCCGGCAGCGGATCGAACTCGGGGTCTGGGGCGAACACAACGCGGCGAACGCGACGGCGGTCTGGATCGCGGCGCGTGCCGACGGTCTCGATCCCGAGGTCGTGCTGGCGGCGCTGGCTACGTTCCGGGGCGTACGGCGCCGGCTCGAGGTGGTTGGAGAGACCGCGGGCGTGGTCGTTGTCGACGACTTCGCCCACCATGCCTCGGAAGTGGCGGCCTCCCTCTCGGCGCTCCGGCAGCGGTTCCCCGGCCGTCGCCTGGTCGCCCTGTTCGAGCCGCGGAGCCTGAGCGCCGGTCGCCGTCAGTTCGCGGCCGACCTCGCGGCGGCGTTGGCGACGGCCGACCGCGTCTTCCTGGCCCCCGTTTTCCACCGCGAGCGCCTGGGCGAAGAGGGCTTCGACCCGGAGCGGTTGACGGCGGACATCGAGCGCCTCGGTGCTGCCGCAACGGCGTGCGGATCGAACGACGAGTTGGCCGAGCTGGCGCTGGCGGAAGCCCGGCCCGGCGACGTCCTGGTCACGATGTCTTCGGGGTCCTTCGACGGCATGCCGCGGCTGCTAAAGATGGGTCTCGAGGATCTGCCGGGCGGAGAGGCCGGGTAGTCGCAGCGCATCGGCGCCGGCCGGCGGCACGGTTCTCCGCGGCGCGAGGCCGACGAGTTCCGTCTCGACGACCTGGACGCCGACGGCTTGCGCGAGCTCGTCGGCCCGCTGGACGATGTCGAGGAGCGAGGTCCGTTCGCAGTCGGTCAGGTTGACGCTGACCTGGGCCTGGCCGCGGCTCTCGAGAAAGAAGCCGAGGGCGCGCACGCCCGGCGGACCGCCGCCCGATTCGCGCAGCGAAGCGGCGATCCGCTTCGCCGCGGCGAGCTGATCCGTGTCGAGCAACAGGTTGAAGGCCACCAGGGGTGGCCGGGCGCCGACGTTGACCGCGCCGCCGGTGGGGTGCAGCCGATGCGGCCCGCGGTCGGGGAACCACTCCCCGGTCGCCATCCGCTCGGCAAGGCGCGCGAGGCCCCCGCGGCGATGGTCGGCAAGGGCGGCTCGCGCCGGTTCGAAGGCGGCCTCGCCGTAGAGGAATACCGGCAGATCGAGATCGGCGAGCGTTTCCGCTGCGCGAAGCGCGGCGTCGATCGCGGCGGGCATCTGCGCCGGCTCGAGCGGCACGAAGGGAACCACGTCCAGGGCGCCGAGAAAGGGGTGGACGCCGCGGTGGCGGTTGACCTCGATGTGTTGGATCGCCGCGCCTGCGAGGGCCTCGACCGCCCGAACCAGTTCGTGGCTTTCCCCAAGGAGCGTGAGCACGGTTCGGTTGTGATCCGGGTCGGAGGACACGTCGAGCACCCGCACGCCGGGCGCCGCCGCGGCCTCCGCGCAGGCGTCGAGGACGTCCTGGCGGCGACCCTCACTGATGTTCGGCACGCATTCAAGGCGAACCATGCGGTCAGGCTAGCAATTGGCTGGGCGCTCGTCCGCGCGCCTTGACCGACGTGGCGGCCGGAAGTACCTTGACTGGATGAGACCCGCCGGGCCCCGAGAGGCCGGAGACGGATGATCGAGGACCGCGACTTCGCCGCGGCCAGCATGATCGGCGCCCGCAAGCGCCAGGAGGACGACTGCGGCGTCTACGTCGTGCCGGAGGACCCGGGTGACGAGGCGCTGCTGCTCGCGGCGGTCGCGGACGGCATGGGCGGCATGCCCGCGGGCGACCAGGCGAGCCGGATCACGATCCGTGCCTTCTTCGACAGCTATCCGCTGATCGCGAAGCCTCCCGCGGCGCGGCTGCGCGATGCACTGGCTCACGCGAACCACGGGGTGCGAGTTGCGGTCGAGGCGGATTCCACCCTGAGGGGCATGGGGTCAACCTTGGTGGCGGCCCTGTTCTTCCGGGACCGGTTCCAATGGCTCAGCGTCGGCGATTCGCTCATCTTCCGCTGGCGCGCCGGCGAGCTGGAACGGATCAACCCGCTCCACACGTACGGCCGCGAACTCGACGCCCGGGCCGCGCGCGGGGAGATCAGCGCGATGCACGCTGCTCTTCACCCCGAGAGAGCCGCGATCACCAGTGTGGTCATGGGCCTGACCCTGGACGAGGTGGCCGAGGGCGAACTCGACCTGGTGGTCGGGGACATTGTCGTCCTGGCCAGCGACGGCATCGAAACCCTGCCGGAGGCCGAACTTGCGTCCCTCTTGGCCGACCTCGGCGGCGAGCGGGCAGATCGGATCGCCGGGGCGATCCTTCAGCGGATCAGCGACCTGGCGGTCTACGGGCAGGACAATGTGACGGTAGTGGTTGTGCGGCCTCCGGCCTGCACGGGATCCGGACCGCCTCCCAAGCCGGCGCCGATCATGATCTTGGACGAACTTCTGGCTGGCCTGGACGCCGATCGCGAGGATCGGTGAAGCGAGTCGCCGCCGAACCGGTAGGCGTCGAGTGTCGCACTGCCGATCACGGCACGTTCGGCAGGTCACCGAGATCTTCCACCATGGTGGAAAACGTCCGCGGACAGTTTGGACCCTGGTGTAAAACACCTGTACGGCGAGACTGGTCCAATTGCCCGCCTCCCGGGCCCCGAACTGCCTCGATGCGTCGGTGCCCTGACCGGCGTTGACCGTCCCTGGTTGCCGTGTTACGTTACCGCCGCTTTCGGGCTTTGGGCGAGAGAGGTTGGCAGCCCTTGGTAGAGGTCTGCGCTCGTCGTGTCGAGCCGCCCGAAGGAATCGGCTCCGCAGGAACCTGGAAGACCCGGAACGACGAGCCGGATCAACGCCGGAACACCAAGCCCGATCGAGACAGACCCGGACGACCGCGGGACGACTAGCTGTGGATTTCGACGCCAGCCTCCTGGTCATCATGGCGATTTTCTGGGCCACCTATGTGGTGGTGCGGATCTTCCTTATCGGCCCGGTCATGAAGATGCTCCGGGAACGGGACAGCGAGATCGTGACCGCTCAGGAGACGTTCGACCGGGCCCAGGCCGAAGTCGAGGCGAGGATAGAGGCGCAGCGCGAGAAGCTGAAGGAAGCCCGGGTCGAGGCCGCTGTCCGCCGCGACGAGATGCGGCGCGAGGCGCAGCAGGCGCGCGAACGGATGGTCGCGGAGGCTCGGCAGGAAGCGGACGGGGAGCTTCAGCAGGCGCTCGCCTCGCTGGCAGCCGAGACGGCCGAACAGCGCCGCACCCTCGAAGTCCGGGCCGAGCGGCTTGCCGAGGAGATGACCGCGAAGTTGATGGGGGCGCCGTCATGAAGCCGGTGGCTGCGAAATCACTGTCCGCGGTGTTGCTCTGGACGCTGTTCGCCGGCGCCGCGGCGGCCTTCGGCGCCGAAGTCGGCGGCCACGGTGAACCGACGACCTTCCTCGGTCTGCCGCGCTGGGTCTTCTCCTGGTTCAACATGATCGTGTTGTTCGGCGGTCTCGGCTACCTGATTTGGCCGAAGGCCGCAGCGGCGCTCGAGGCGCGCCGGGTCCAGATCCGCGACAGCCTGATGACGGCCCGCCGGCAGCGCGCCGACGCCGAGGAGTTGCGCGACGGCCTCGCCGGTCAACTGGCCGGCTTGGAGGCGGAGGTCGCGCAGGCCGTCGAGCGCTCGGAGCGGCAGGGCGAGCGCGAGGCGCGGGAGATCGTTGCCCTGGCCGAGCGGGAGCGCGAACGGATGACGGAACAGACCCGCGCCGAGATCCGGAGCCGCGCGGCACGCGCCCGGGTCGAGCTCGCGGAGCACGCGGCGCGACTCGCGACCTCGCTGGCTACCGCGCGCCTGGAGCGGGAAGTCGATTCGGCCGCGCGCCGGCGGATCCTCGACCGCGGACTGCTCAGCCTGGAGAGCCACGCCGACGAGTCGTCTTCCGGAGCGGTCGCCCGATGATCTACCGCTACGCGAGGCCCTACGCGCAGGCTCTGATGGGTGCCGCCGGTTCGCTCGAGCGGGCGCAGGCGACCCGTGACGATCTTGCCGCCTTCGCGGACGCCATGCGGACAGTGCCGCGCTTGGGCCGCATGGCCTCGAATCCCGGCGTGCCGCCGGCGACGAAGCGGGCGGTCGTCGACGAGATCGCCGGCATGCTCGAAGGGCGCGAGTTGACGCGGCGGCTGCTGAGGCTGTTGCTCGACAACTACCGCCTGGTTCACCTGGCGGCGATCCTCGAAGCGATCGATGAGTTGATCGACCGGGCCCGCGGCGTGGTCAGCGCCACGGTGACCGCGGCCGAGGAGCTCGATGCCGATCAGCAGGCGCGGCTCCAGGGCGCCCTCGAGCGGCTCTCCGGCGCCCAGGTGCGGTTGGAGAGCCGGGTCGACCCGAGTTTGATCGGCGGCTTCGTGGCCCAGTTCGGCAGTCATCGCTACGACGCGAGCGTGCGCGGCCAGTTGGCCGTTCTGGAATCAAGGCTGACGGCGGAATCGCCGACCACGGCGGCGGACGCCGCCCAGTAGGACTTCGAGCGCTCCGCAATCGGGAGCGGACCCTAAAGGGAGTAGAGAAGCTATGCAGGTAAGAGCCGATGAGATCGCAGCGGTCCTCGAGCGCCAGTTGGCCGGCTACGAGGCCGAGGTCGATGTCGCCGAAGTCGGCACCGTCCTGAGTGTCGGTGACGGCATCGCGCGGGTCTACGGCCTGGAGCAGGCCATGGCCGGCGAGCTGCTGGCGTTCCCGAACGACGTCTACGGCCTGGCGCTGAACCTGGAGGAAGACCAGGTCGGCGCGGTGCTGATGGGCGAGTCACGGCTGGTGGAAGAAGGCGACGAGGTTCGCCGCACCGGCCGCGTCATGGAGGTGCCGGTGGGACCGGCGCTGGTCGGTCGCGTGGTCGACCCGCTCGGCAATCCGATCGACGGCAAGGGCCCGATCGAGAGTGCGGATAGCTATCCGATCGAGCGGATTGCGCCCGGCGTCATCGATCGTGAGCCGGTGTCGGAGCCGATGCAGACCGGGATCAAGGCGATCGACTCGATGATCCCGATCGGCCGCGGTCAGCGCGAGCTGATCATCGGCGACCGCCAGATCGGCAAGACGGCGGTCGCGGTCGACGCGATCATCAACCAGAAGGGCGGCGACGTGATCTGCGTCTACGTCGCGATCGGCCAGAAGCGGTCGACCGTCGCGCAGGTGGTCAAGACGCTCGAGGACCGCGGCGCGATGGAGCACACGATCGTCGTCTCCTCCTCCGCCTCCGAGCCGGCGCCGCTCCAGTTCATCGCGCCCTATGCCGGCTGCGCGATGGGCGAGTACTTCCTGTACAACGGTCAGCACGCGCTGGTGATCTACGACGACCTGTCGAAGCAGGCGGCCTCCTACCGCGAGGTTTCCCTGCTGCTGCGGCGGCCGCCAGGGCGCGAGGCATACCCCGGCGACGTCTTCTACCTGCACTCGCGGCTGCTCGAGCGGGCGGCGAAGTTGTCCCGGGCCAACGGCGGGGGCTCGCTCACCGCGCTGCCGATCATCGAGACCCAGGCCGGCGACATCTCGGCCTACATCCCGACCAACGTGATCTCGATCACGGACGGTCAGATCTTCCTCGAGGGCGACCTCTTCTTCTCCGGCGTGCGGCCGGCGGTAAACGTCGGCATCTCGGTCAGCCGGGTCGGCGGCAACGCGCAGATCAACGCGATGCGCAAGAACTCCGGCACCCTGCGTCTGGACCTGGCGCAGTACCGGTCGCTCGCGGCCTTCGCGCAGTTCGGGTCCGATCTCGACCGGATCACCCTGCAGCAGTTGGCGCGCGGTGAACGCCTGGTCGAACTGCTGAAGCAGGGGCAGTACTCGCCGCTGTCGATCGAGGACCAGGTGATCTCGATCCTGGCCGGTACGCGGGGCGCCCTCGACGACCTGAAGGTCGAGGCCGTGCGGCCGTTCGAGGCGTTCCTGCACAGTTACTTCCGCGACGAAGAGCCCGAACTCCGGGATCGGATCCGGCAGGAGGGCAAGCTCAGCGACGAGTTGGACGCCCAGGTCATGGGGGCGATGGGACGAGCCTTCCAGCTCTACGTGGCCGAGAACCCCGACGCCGCGGTCCCAGAGAACTAGGGACTCGCGGGACGTTTCCGAGGTAAGCCCGAGTCATGGCTAGCCTGATCGATCTTCGCCGCCGCATCCGGTCGGTGAAGAACACGCAACAGATCACGAAGGCGATGAAGATGGTCGCCGCGGCCAAGCTGCGCCGTGCGCAGGACCAGATCCTCGCCACGCGCCCCTACGCACTTGAGTTGCGCAAGGTGACGGAGCATCTGGCTGCGGTGTCGGCCGGCGAGGTCGAGCACCCGTTGCTGACGCCGGCGGGCGGCGCGGCAGGCGGCGAGGCCGGCGGCGAGGACGGCGCCGGCAAGACCCTGGTCCTGGTGGTCACCGGCGACAAGGGTCTGTGCGGCGCCTTCAACGCCCACGTCACCCGACGGGCCGAGCAGGAGCTAGCAGAGCTGAACGGTGGCGGCGAAGTGCTGGCCCTGGGCAACCGGGGCGCCGACTTCTTCACGCATCGGGGCGCCTCGATGCGCGGCGCCCGCCGCGGTCTCTTCCGCGACCTGAACTACGGCACCGCCCAGAAACTCGCGGCGGAGGTCTCGAAGGCCTTCTCCGACGGCGAGTACGACGTGGTCTACGCGGTCTACAACGAGTTCGTCTCCGTGCTGAGGCAGAGGGTGAACTGGGAGCGCCTGCTGCCGATTGCGCGCGAGGACGTGGTCGGCGAAGAGGGCGGCAGTGCGGACGTCGACCACCGGGACTACCTGTACGAGCCGTCCGAGGCCGAGATCCTGAACGATCTGCTGCCGCGTTTCGTCACCTTCCAGATCTACCGCGTGCTGCTCGAGTCCCAGGCCGCCGAGCACGCGGCCCGGATGACGGCGATGGACAGCGCGACGAAGAACGCCGGCGAACTGATCGACAAGCTGACCCTGAAATACAACCGATCGCGTCAGGCGGAGATCACCACCGAGTTGATCGAGGTCGTCTCCGGCGCGAACGCGCTCGAGGGATAGAGACAACAGAGAGGCACACCGTGAACGAAGCAAGCAAGTCCGGCGCGACCGGCAAGGTGGTCCAGGTCATCGGCCCGGTCCTCGACATCGAGTACCCGGCCGAACAGTTGCCCGAGATCCTGAACGCGGTCAGCGTCAGGAGCGACGACGGCAAGATCGACCTGGTCGCCGAAGTGGCCCAGCACCTGGGCTCGAACCTGGTGCGCGCGATCTCCATGGTGCCCACCGACGGTGTCGTGCGCGGCATGGCCGCGTTGGATCTGGGCGAGCCGATCTCGGTGCCGGTGGGCGAGGCGACCCTCGGGCGGGTGCTGAACGTCCTCGGCGACCCGGTCGACACCCTTGGTGAGGTGAACGCCGAAGAGCGCTGGGTGATCCACCGCGAGGCGCCGTCCTTCGAGGACCAGGCGACCTCGACCGAGATGTTCGAGACGGGGATCAAGGTCGTCGACCTGCTGCAGCCCTACACCCGCGGCGGCAAGACGGGCCTGTTCGGCGGCGCCGGGGTCGGCAAGACGGTGTTGATCCAGGAGCTGATCAACAACGTCGCGGTCCAGGGCGGCGGCTTCTCGGTGTTCGCCGGCGTCGGCGAGCGCACCCGCGAGGGCAACGACCTCCTCCGCGAGATGGTCGAGGCCGGCGTGGTGAACTACGGCGAGGCCTTCCTCGAGCACTTCGAGGAGAGCGGCCAGTTCGATCTGGCGAAGGTCGACCGGAACGCGCTCAAGGACAGCAAGGCGGCGCTGATCTACGGTCAGATGACCGAGCCTCCCGGCGCCCGGCTGCGCGTCGGTCTGGCGGCGCTGACGGTCGCGGAGTACTTCCGCGACGTCGAGGGCCGCGACGTGCTGCTGTTCGTCGACAACATCTTCCGCTTCACCCAGGCCGGCAGCGAGGTCTCGGCCCTGCTCGGGCGGATGCCCAGCGCGGTCGGCTACCAGCCGAACCTGGCGACCGAGATGGGCGCCCTGCAGGAACGGATCACGTCGACCAAGAAGGGCTCGATCACCTCGGTGCAGGCGATCTACGTGCCCGCCGACGACCTGACCGACCCGGCGCCGGCCACCGCCTTCGCCCACCTCGACGCGACGACCACCCTGTCGCGTGCGATCGTCGAGAAGGGCATCTACCCGGCGATCGATCCGCTCGACTCGAGCTCGAAGATCCTCGAGCCCGGCGTCGTCGGCGAGGAGCACTACGCCGTTGCCCGCCAGGTGCAGATGGTGCTCCAGCGCTACAAGGACCTGCAGGACATCATCGCCATCCTCGGCGTCGAGGAGCTGTCCGAGGAGGACAAGCTGGTCGTTGCCCGGGCGCGCAAGATCGAGCGCTACCTGTCGCAGCCGTTCTTCGTCGCCACCCAGTTCACCGGCCTCGAAGGCCGCTACGTGAAGATCGAAGACACCGTCGAGGGCTTCAAGACGATCCTCTCCGGCGAGCTAGACGAGCTGCCCGAGCAGGCGTTCATGATGGTCGGCACGATCGACGAGGCGGTCGACAAGGGCCAGAAGATGCTGGCGGCATAGCGGGAGCGAACGAACGTGGCCGGCTTGAACCTCATCCTGGTGACCCATGCCGAGAAGCTGCTCGAAGTCGAGTGCAGCGACGTCGGCCTGCCGGGTCGCCTTGGCGACCTCGGCATCCTGCCCGGGCACACGGCGCTGATCAGCACCCTGCGCCCGGGCGAGCTCAGCTACCAGCCGGCAGCCGGCGGTCCACGCCGCTTCGTCGCCACAGCACCGGGCTTCTGCGAAGTCAGCGACGACACGGTGACGGTGCTGACAGAGACCGCGGAGGCGGCCGAGGACATCGACGCCACGGCCGCGACGAGCGACCGCGACGAACTCGCCGCCGAGTTCGACCGCGCCAGCTTCGAAGACCAGGGTCCGTTGAAGGACCGCCTCGACGCGGCCCAGGCCCGGGTCGACGTCGCGGCGCGAGCCTCCGGCCGGTAGCGCCCTGGGAACCCGGGTGGCGCGATCCGCGCCACCCGCGAACCACTCCGTGCGCCCGTCATCGGGCGCGCGGATGGCACGCGGGCGTCTCGCCCGCATCCGGTCCGAAGCGCCGGCCTGGTAGGCACTTGAGCAGTCGCCCAAGTCCGGACCTCAGGCCCCCCACGGCGGACCGCTCCCTTGCTACACTCCCCGGCTCGGGAGAGGTGCTGGAGTGGTCGAACAGGGCTGCCTGCTAAGCAGTTGTCCGGGGTAACTCGGACCGAGGGTTCGAATCCCTCCCTCTCCGCCAGCTAGCATTCTCGAAATGCACGCCCTGATCGAGTCCCACCGAGCCGAGATCCGCGCCCTCGCAGAGCGACACGGCCTCCGCGATGTCCGCGTCTTCGGCTCGATGGCCCGGGGAGACGCGGATGAGGCGAGTGACATCGACCTGCTGGTCACTTTGCCGCCGGGGCGCACCGGTCTGGCGCTCGGGGCGCTCCTCATGGACGCACAGGATCTTCTGGGCCGGCGGGTTGAGGTGGTAACGGAGCGAAGCCTGCACCCGGCACTCCGGGAGCAAGTGCTTGAAGAAGCGCAGATCCTCTGAGGATGCGCATACAGGCAGATCGGGTGCTGCTGGAGCACATCCGCAGCCGCATCGCCCGCATTCGGGAGTACACGGGCGGCAACAGGCCAGGTTCTACGAATCGAACCTGGCCGTTGAGGTGGATCTGCCAGTGCTGTCCGCTGCCATCCAGCGGATGGAGGAAGTCGCCTACTCCCCCCGCTGCAACACCGGATAGAACTGCGTAAACACATTGTCCGTCGCAGCGTGCTCCGCATGGCAGTCGTAGCAGCTTTCCTTCGGGAACGCCGCTGCCGACGGCTTCAGGCCCCCGGCCCGGTCGCGGAAGCTGAGGTAGGCCCAACCGTCGGCGTACCGTTCGCTGTCCTTCACCGCCACTTCCATCCCGGCGAAGTCCTTCTCGAAGTAGCCCGCCTGGTTGATCGACTCGCGGGATCCGGGCCGGAACACGTCCATGGGGAGCATGGTCTTCTCGGGGAACTCGCCCGTCTCCATGAAGTAGCGGTACGCCTGCGGCTGGATGTAGACGTTGGTGAAGGCGCCCGGGCCTTCGCGCTCGCCGGCGCTCTCGTTGTAGCTCAGACCCAGCGATGCCCCCACGAACACCCAGGTGCGATAGCCCTCCGGGCGGATCACGTCGCCCTCCGCCGTGTAGGCCGGTTCGACCATGCCGTCGAGCGACGGCGCGGCGTCCGCCCCCGGCAGTTGGACGGCCGCGACGAGTGCGGCGATCAGCGCGATGAGTGCCGCCCCGATGATGACGTTGCGCACCGCTGAGCCTGCAGAGTTCGACATTCGCGCAGTCTACTCACCGCCGGCGAACGCGCCGGACTCCGTTGCGTTCTGCGGCGCAAGCTCCTAGACTGCCGGGCTGGCCGCCGCTACTGCTGGGAGGTCGTCTAACGGTAGGACATGCGGCTCTGGACCGTAGAATCGGGGTTCGAGTCCCTGCCTCCCAGCCACTCGGAAGACCGGCGCCGGGTTCCGCTAGGGCAGCGCGAACACGAACAGGTTGTTGCCCGAGCTGGGGCGGAGTTCCGGCGTGAGCCCGGCCGAGAGGGCCGCGGACGTACTCCCCGTGCTGGCGACGACGTACTGACGTCCGTCGACGCCGAAGGTAATGGGGAAGCCGGTGACCGGTGAGCCGAGGTTGATCTCCCAGAGGCTCTCGCCGGTCTCCTGGTCCAGGGCTCGGAACCGACCGTTCCCGTCGCCGACGAAGACCAGGCCGCCGCCGGTCACAAACAGCGACATCAGCCCCGCCCGCTGCTCGTACGTCCACAGCGATCTACCCGTCTCGGCGGACACGGCGTGGATGCTTCCGCTCAGGTCGGTGCCCGGCGCGATCTCGTGCTCGGCGTCCAGGGCGTAGATCGCGAGCCGGCCCGCGCGCGTCGCCGTCATGAGGGCACACGAGTTGCGCATGGGCACGTACATCGCGTTCGTGAGCGGGCTGTAGGCGCCCGCCTGCCAGTCCTTGCCGCCGATGTACGTGGGGCAGACGTGCACCTCCTGGCCCAGCTTGCGGAACACCACCTCCGTGTTCTCGGTGACCGCGCCGGTGTCACCGTCGATCTCCATGATGACGTTCTGTCTGATCGTCGGCCTCGCCCACAGGAACTCGCCGGTCTCGCGGTCGAGGGTGTACACGATGCCCGTCTTGCCGGGAACGCCTGTAATCACCTTGCGAACCTCTCCCGGCTGGAGGCGTGGATTGATCCAGTCGACCGCGTCGGCGTCGGGGGCGACGGCGGTATCGACCAGAAGGCGTTCGAAGGGGTGGTCGAGGTCCCAGTGGTCGTTGAGGTGCTGGTAGTGCCAGGCGATCTCGCCGCTCTGGGCATCCAGCGCGAGAGTGGAGTTGTGGTACAGGTGCCTGAGATCCCTGCCCCCGAGCAGGAACTTCGGCGCCGGGGAAGTCACCGAGGTGCCGATGTAGATGAGTTCCAGCGCCGGGTCGTAGCTCGGCACCATCCAGGCGCCGACGTGCGTGCGATCCTCGAACGGGATGTCACCCCAGGTCTCGTCGCCCGGCTCCCCCGGTGCCGGAATCGTGCGGCGCCGCCAGAGTTCGGCTCCGGTCTTGGCGTCGTGGGCGACGATGACGCAGGCGTCGGGACCGCCGCGGGGCAGGCAGCTACGGCCCGAGATCACCTTGCCGTCGGCGATGATCGGGCCCGAGCTCTGCATCGCCGGCTGCGTCTTGTAGTCGAGGATCATCGTCTCCCAGACCAGCTCGCCCGTTGCCGCATCGAGGGCAAAGGCGAACTCGTCGACGCTGGTGTCGATGATCAGACCGTCGTAGATCGCGATGTTGCGGTTGTTGGCCGCGAGAGACCCGACCTGCCGGAGGATGTTGTCCGGTAGATCGCGCCGGTACTCCCAGAGGAGAACTCCGGTCACGGCGTCGATGGCCTGGATGACGTCCATCGGGTTCGGCATGTACATCACGCCGTCGTAGACGAGCGGCGTCCCCTGCTGGCGGCCATCGCTCATGCCGCGGGACCAGACCAGCCGCAGGTCCTTGACGTTCTCACGCGTGATCTGGTCGAGCGGGCTGTAGCCCCACCCGTCCAGCGTCCGGCGCCACATCAACCAGTCGTCGTCGCTCGGGTCCTGGAGCATGGCGTCCGTGACCGGAACGAAGTCGCCGCGCACGGGCGTGCTTGCCGGCTGTGCCTCGGCGACCGGGAGCCCGGGGGCCGCCGTCATGAGGGCGACTTGAAGTGCCGCCTGAAGCAAGAGACCGCGCTGGCTCATCTACGCGGCCGGATGTTAGCCGAGTGGTTCGGCTCTCACGGCAGGATTCGACCTCAGCGCGACGAGGAGAGCCGGACTTCCGCCTCGGCCTCCTCATCGCCGCGGAGCAGGCTCACAGTCACCGAGTCGCCCGGCTGCCGGCGCTCGAGCAGCGCCCGCACGTCGCTGGCCGACTGGACCGGTTCGCCGTCGATCGCGGTGATCACGTCGCCCAGTACGACGCCTCGGCGGGTGCGGCGGCTGCCGCGCAGGCCGGCGCTGTCGGCGCCCGAATTGCGCACCACTTCCAGGACCAGCACCCCATCCAGTTGCGGCCGCACCTGAGCGCCGGTTACGAGCGTGACACCGAGCTGCGGGCGGTTGACTCGCCCGTGAGCGATCAGCTTCGGCACCACCCAGTTCACGGTGTCCACCGGAATCGCGAAGCCGATGCCGGCCCAGGCGCCGCCGGCAGAGACAATCTGGGTGTTCACGCCGATCAAACGTCCACTCGAGTCGAGGAGGGGACCGCCGGAGTTGCCGGGGTTGATCGCTGCATCCGTCTGAATGACCCCCTGGATCTCGCGCCCCATGATCGATTGCACTTCGCGGTCCAGGGCGCTGATCACACCGGTCGTCAGGGTGTAGTCGAGACCGAAGGGATTGCCGATGGCAAGGACCGATTGGCCCACCAGGAGGTCGCTCGATGTGCCAAGGGGAATCGGTCGCAGCGTCTCGGCGGGCGCGTCGATCCGCAGCACCGCCAGATCCATCTCCGGATCGCTGCCGACGAAGGTCGCCGGCCATGTGGTCTGGTCGTACAGGGTGACCTGCGCGACGTCGGCGTTCTGGATCACGTGGTAGTTGGTGACCACATGGCCTTGGCTGTCCCACAGGAAGCCGCTTCCGGTGCCGTCCTGAACGCGGTCGAAGCGGCGTCCGAAGTAGTCGACGCGCCGTTCCCGTGTCGCGGTTGTGATGTAGACCACCGAAGGCGAGGCCTGACGGAACAGGTTGACCGTGGTCCGTTCCTCCGGCAGCAGGCCGGCACTCTGCGCTACCGCCCGAGGTTCGCTCCGGCTGTCGGCCTGCAGGACGCTGCCCTGCCACCTCGAGCCGAAGACGAAAGCGAGAACAGCGAGGACGACGAGTCCGGACGCGGCGGCAAAGCGCGGCCGCGGTCGCTTGGTCGGTCCGGGTGAGGCTCCGTAGGGCATTGACTGAAACTAACAGGGTCTGAGCCGGAGTTTCTTCCCATCAGGTGCGCCGCTCCACGCGGGCGCCTCGCCCGCGGGGCTACACTCGACGCATGATCCTTACGGAAGAGAGAGTGCCCCGGGCGATCTTCGAGGCTGGCACGGGCTGGCATCTCACTGCCGAGGGCGCCTGCAAGGGGCCGCTCTGCGTGCCGCTCGCCGACGGTGCAATGGCGTCTCGGAACCAGGTCGACGGAGTTGCTGTTGCCGAGGCCATCGGTCTTCCGGTCGTTCACGACGAGGAGCACGGCCTATGGGCCGTGGGGCCCGAGTCGATCGGCTCGCGCGCGCTGGTATCGGCCGAAGATGCCGACTTTGAGCTGCCCGATCTGAACGGGAAGCCCTTTCGACTCTCTAGCCTGCGCGGGCGGAAAGTCGTCGTCTACGCCTGGGCGCCCTACTGAGGGTGCTCGGCCGACCTGCCCGGGTGGCAGGCGCTGCGCGACGAGCTTCATCCGCAAGGGTTTGAACTGGTCACGGTCGGTCTCGACACGTTGGGGGCCGAAGGCTGTCGCGGGTTCATCGAGGCCGCCGAGCCCAAGCATCCCTCGCTTGTCGACCATCACCACCTGCTGGCCCGGCTCTTCGGCGTGATCAACATCCCCAGCTCGGTGTGGATCGACGAATCGGGCACCATCGTCAGGCCGCCGGAAACCGCGCCCGCGCCGCCCCGCGACAAGATGCCCAGCTTCGGCTCGCCTTCCCGGATGCCCGACCGTTTCGGACAGATGATGGCCGAGGCGATGAAGATCCCCCGCGACACCGAGGCCTACCACGGGGCGCTGCGTGACTGGGTCGACAAGGGTGCGACGAGTCGATTCGCGCTCTCCCCGGAAGAAGTGATTGAACGATCACGACCTCGCAACGCCGAGGCTGCGCTTGGGCACGCGCATTTCGAGCTCGCCTCGTACCTGGAGAGGGAGAGTCACCACGAAGCGGCGGTCCGCCACTTCCGCGAGGCGCACCGCCTGGTCCCCGACAGTTGGGCCTTCCGCCGCCAAGCTTGGTCGCTCGAAGGCGGCCATGAAGGTCGATTCGCGCGCTTCTGGCAGGGCCCGAGCGAAGCAGACCCCGAGGCATGGCCCTACGAAGGGGATTGGCTCAGCGATATCCGCTCGTCGGGTCCCGAGAACTACGTCGACCCCTTCAAGCCCTGACGCCGTCAAGCACGTCGCGGACGGGGTTACGATCCGCCACCGTGATCCCCGTCCACACCGACTCCGAGTTCGCAGGCGCCGTGGAACGCCGGCGCCGCCAGTGGCGCGAACTGAACGGAACGGCCCGCCTGTGGTCTCGGGACGGCTCGCTCTGGACTGGTTCCGGCGAGGAGGAGTGGCTTGGCTGGCTCGACCTCGAGCGGCTGACCCGGACTGCGCTGCTAACGGCTGACGGCGACCGCGTCGAAGCGGCGACAGCGGACCTGGCCGATCAACTCGCCGGCCCTCCGTTCCAACGCTGCCTCCTGCTCGGCATGGGCGGCTCGGCGCTCGGCGCGGATCTGCTGTGGCGGGCGTTGCCGCGGGAGGTGGACGCGGAGTTCATCGTCCTCGACACGACGGACCCGCGGGAGATCACGTCGGCGCTCGCCGGGGTCGACCCGGCAGCGCTACGAGTGATCGCTGCGTCGAAGTCGGGCGGCACGATCGAGACGCGGCTCGCGTTCGAGCTCCTGCTCGACCGTTTGGGCTCAGGCGCGCCGTCGGCTGCGCTGGCGATCACGGACCCCGGCTCGGCGCTGGAGGCACGAGCCCGGGCCGCGGGCGTCAAGGTCGTCTTCGGCCACCCGGACATCGGCGGTCGCTTTTCCGTGCTTTCCGCGTTCGGGATGGCTCCGGCGGCAGTCGCTGGGATCGATCTCGAGCCGCTGCTCGCGAGCGCACGGGCGATGGCGGCGGCGTGCCGGCGGGATGCGGGGGAGACGGGCGCGAACCCGGGCGTCGACTTGGGCCTGCTGCTCGCCGCCGCGCGCGACTGCGGCCGCGACAAGCTCTACCTCCATGCGCCGGAGGAGGCGTCCGCGATGGTCGCCTGGGTCGAGCAACTCGTCGCGGAGTCGCTCGGCAAGGGTGAGGTGCTGCTGCTGCCGGTGGACGCGGCCGGCCTGCCGCCGGAGCCGCGCTCCGACCGGCTCGACATCGTGCTCGGAAGCGAGGCCGCCGCTAGCTGCTTCGGACCTGGGAACCCGGGTGGCGCGATCAGCGCCACCCGTGAACCACTCCGTGCGACCGTCATCGGTCGCACGGATGGAACGCGGGCGTCTCGCCCGCATCCGCCGCAGGCGGAATCCGCGGCACTCGGACCGCGAGCGGTGATCGACGCCGAGCTTCCAGCCGACCTCGGCGGCGAGTTCTTCCGCTGGCAGTTCGGCACAGCAGTGGCCGGCGCGCTGCTCGGCCTCAACCCCTTCGACCAGCCGGACGTCGAGTCGTCGAAGATCGTCACCCGGCGCTACGTCGAGCGGATGAAGGCCGGCGACGCGCCGGCGCCCAGCGGCGTGGTCCGGCTGAACGAGGTCAGCACACTCGGTCTGGCCCAACTCCTGGGCACTCACGTCGCGACGTTTCCGGACGGCGGCTACGCCGTCATCTCGCGTACGCCGTCATCTCGGCCTACCTCGACCGCAACCGCCGCAACCGCGAGTTGCTCCAGACCCTGCGGCGGCGCATTGCCCGCCTCACGGGTGGCGCGTCGGTGCTGGGCTTCGGGCCGAGCTTCCTGCACTCGACCGGACAGGCGCACAAGGGGGGGCCCAACCGCGGCCTGTTCCTCCAGATCACCGCGGACCCGCCGGTCGCCGACATTCCGGTACCCGGCGAAGGCCTGACCTTCGGCCAGGTCCAACTCGCCCAGGCCTGGGGCGACTACGAAGTGCTCGTCGAGCGGAAGCGCCGGGTGCTCGCCGTCCACCTCGACGGCGACGTGGAGGACGGGCTGCGCCGGTTGATCGGGGCGGTCGGTTAGCGCCGACGCCGCCCGCCAGGCCGTCCGCCCGCTGGCTCCTCGAGCAGTTCGTCCAGCCCGACGTCGAACTCGGCAACGATGCGGATCAGCACATCGAGGCTGACCCGGAGTTCGTCCCGCTCGATCCGCGCGAGATCCGACGCCGGAATGCCGACCCGCGCCGCCAGCGCCGGCTGCGTCAGCTTGTTCTTGCGTCGCAGCCGCTGGATCCGGTGGCCCATGAGCTGGACCTGCTGGGGCGGTGCTTTCTGGTTCGCTGGCCGGGCCATGGGAGAAGTCTCGGATTGTAGCGACGGAGGTGCGAAACTGCGATCAGTGGGCAAGAACCAGCCTAGGCATAGAGACTCACAGTTCGACGGGGCGTTCAAGCCCGTGCTCGACGAACAGATCTCCGACATCTTCAACGGCGCATTCGAGCAGCGACGCGTCCAGTCGCTGCTCAGGCAGCCGCTAGAGCAATTCGCGCGGCGATCCAGGGCAGGGCGACCGCGGTGCCGAGGACGCTGCCGAGGTTGCTCAACACGACGACCAGGAGCACGCGGGTAAGACGGTTGGACCAGAAGCCGCGCGCGGAACTGAGGCTGTCGGCGAGATTCTCCATGTCCGCCACCAGGGGCCGGCGGAGCAGCGCCTGGACCAGTCCCGCGACCCAGCCGGCGGCGATCAGCGGGTTCAGGCTGGTCAGGGGCGCGGCGGCGAAGGCCGCGGCGATGGTCAGCGGATGCCCCAGGGCGATCGCGGCGCCCAGGGCGGACAGGCTGCCGTTGATCAGAATCCAGAGATAGATCGACTCGACCGAGCGCTCGCGATCGCCGGTGAGGAAGCCGTAGGCCAGGAGGGCGATGATGGCGATCGGCAGAGCCCATTTGACGATGCGCGGCCAGAGCGGCGATTCGGGCAGTCGCTCGAGTTCCTCGAGATCGCAGGGCGAGCCGGCGAGGCTCGCGATGCCGGGCAGGTGCCCGGCGCCGACCACGGCCACCGTGCGCGGCCCGGCCGACTGGCGCAGCTTCTCGGCCATGTACGCGTCCCGCTCGTCGATCAGGGTGCCCTTGACGCTGGGCAACGCCTCGGCGAGGGCGGACACCAGGTCGCTCAGGTTGCCGCTGTCCCGGAGCTGCTCGATGTCCTCTTCCTTCAGGTCGTCGCCGACGAAGGCGCTACCGGCCAACTGGGTCATCACCTTCGTTCGCTGCCAGAAGCCGAGCGAGGCCCAGGTGCGCTTCAGCGAGATCTGGATGTCGCGGTCGATCAACTCGAGGCGGGCGCCGCGTTCCCGGGCCCGGACGATCGCCTCTCTCATCTCGGCGCCGGGCTCGATACCGAAGCGCTGGGCGATGCGCCGTTGGAAGGAGTGCATCAGGAACGAACTGAGCAGCAGCGCCGCCTTGCCCTCGCGCAGAACCTGGAAGATGTCCAGCTTGCGCCACGACTCCTGGTCCTCCAGGTTGCGGTAGCGGGCCTCGCAGAGTTCGACGCAGACGGTGTCGGGCTCGAGCGCCTCGATCGCATCCTTCGTGTCGCGCACGCTCTGCGGCGAGACGTGCGCGGTGCCGACCAGGAAGACCTCCCGCCCGTCGAGTTCGAGTCGCTGCACCGAGGCGGGCAGGTCGGGGGGCGCCGGTTGGCGCTCGGTTTCGGACGTCATGGCAGCGCGGAGCGTAGCCCACGGCCGGCTGGCGGCGAAACCGCGGCGGCGTCCAGTACGATGTTGTGTTCCGGGTCGTGATGGCAGGGCTGATGGGAGGGTTGCAATGCAAGTGATGAGAGACCATTCCTCCGTGGCGGCACGGGCGCTGGCGATGGGCGCCCTGGTGTTCCTTGCCTGCACCGCGCCCGACGCCGATGCTCCCGTCGCGGATGCCGGAGCGGACCCGCCGCCGAACATCGTCCTCATCCTCGCCGACGACCTCGGCTATGCCGACATCGGCATCTACGGCAGCGAGGTGGTCTCGACTCCGAACATCGACGCGCTGGCGGCGAGCGGCGTTCGCTTCACCGCGGGCTATGTCAGCCATCCGGTGTGCAGCCCGTCGCGGGCCGGGCTGATGACCGGGCGCTACCAGCAGCGCCACGGCTGGGAGTTCAATCCGGCCGGCCGCGATGTCGGGGCCGGCATGAGCCTCGAGGAGACGACCCTGGCCGACCGGATGAAGGCGCTGGGGTACCGCACCGGGATGATCGGCAAGTGGCACCTGGGCCACCAGGAGCCCCACCATCCGATGAGCCGCGGCTTCGACGAGTACTTCGGCGTGCTCGAAGGCGGCAGCATCTTCATCGACTCCAGCCTGCCGGGCGTGGAGTACGGCTCGATCCGCGGTGAAGACGGGCCGACGGTGCGCCGCAACAAGGTGTTGCGCGGCTTCGAGGAGGAGAAGGTCGATCGCTACCTGACGGACGTGTTCACCGACGAGGCGGTGAGCTTCATCGAGCGCAGCGCGGGCGGAGAGGAACCCTTCTTCCTGTACCTCAGCCACACGACGCCGCATACGCCGCTTCAGGCCACGGCCGAGTACTTGGACGGCTATCGCCACATCGAAGATCAGCGCACCCGCGTCTACGCGGCCATGGTCGCGTCGCTCGACGAGAGCGTGCGGCAGGTGGTCGAGACGCTGAAGGCGCAGGGTGTGTACGAGAACACGATGATCGTGTTCGCCAGCGACAACGGCTGCGCCGGCTACATTCACGATGCCTGCTCGAACGCGCCGCTCTTCGGCTTCAAGCGTTACCACCACGAGGGCGGCGTGCGGATTCCGTTCATCATCAGTTGGCCGGAAGGTATCGAGGGAGGGCGGACGTTCAATCACCCAGTGATCACCCTCGACTTCACGGCGACCTTCACGGCTGCGGCGGGCCAGGAAGCAAAGGCGGGCGACAGCGTGAACCTGCTGCCGTACATGGCCGGCGAGGCGGACGGCGCGCCGCACGAGTACCTCTACTGGCGGGCCGGCGCCAGCGTCGCGATCCGCGACGCCCAGTACAAGCTGATCAAGCTGAACCGTACCGAGTTCCGGCCCGACAATCTGCGAGGTGACGGCCGCCTCGAGCCGCCCGAGGACGGCTGGCCCACGGATTCGCCCCACGGACAGGTCACCCTGCTCTACGACCTCAAGGACGACATCGGCGAGTTGAACAACCTGGCGCCGGAGCAGCCGGAGGTCGTCGCCCGTCTCGAAGCCGAGTTGGATGCGTGGCGGGCCACGTTGCTGACGGCGCCGATCCTGCCCGGTGTGCGTTCCACGATCACCGAGATCGATGGCCAGTGGGTGCAGTTGGTATTCTGAGCGCGGCTGCTGATGGGCGCCGTGCGGCCATCTCCGCGGCGAGCGATTGGGAGCTGCTGGAGCATTGAGCAGTACACCTAACGACGCTGAGCGCCGCCCCGCCGAAGGCGCCATGAGGACGGCGGTGCGCCGCGGCATCACGGCGGCGCTGGCCGGCGTGATGCGGTCGCCCATCTTCCGCTGGGAGACCTGGCGCACGCTGTGGCCGCCGCGCCGCCGGGTCCAGGCGGCGCTGCTGGCCGTCCTTGTGGTGGCTGCCTACTCGGCGTGGCGCGTCCAGCAGCAGGTCGGACAGGCGCGGCTCGAACTCGGTCTGGCGGAAGCGGCGACTGCCGGCGAAGGATTCGAGCGACTCGCCGAGCGGTCTCCAGGCTTGCTCAGCCTGGCCGCCCGCCACGCGGCCGGGGAGGGCCGCTGGCGCGAAGTGGCGGCGTTGTACGAAGACCACGCCGAGCATCTGCCGCCGGCACTGCTGGCCGCGGCCGAGGTGGAGCTCGGGCTGAGCCGCGCCGGAGACGAGTCCGCGGCGGCGAGCGCCGACGAGCAAGACGAGGAAGCGGAGTCGGTTGTCGATGAACCGCCGGTGTCGGCATTCGAGCGGCGCCTGCAGAGGGCGCAGGCGGTCGATGCTTCGGGGGTGCAGCAACTGCTCTTCGACAGGCGGGGCCGGCCGCTGGGGTCGATCGGCGACGACCGTTCGTTGACGCTGGTAGAGGATCTGCCGGCCGGCCTGGTGCCTGTCGAGTTGGCGACCCATCTGCTGCCTCCGGCCCTTCAGCCTCCGGGTCTTGCCGCCGCCGGACCGGGGGCGATGAGCGGCTCTGTGGCCGGTGCGAGAGCCCTGCGGCTGACCATCGACCGGGCCTGGAGCGAGGCGGCGAACAAGGCGTTGGGCCGGGAAGAGGGGGCGATCGCGATCGTGGAGATCCCGTCGGGCGCGGTCCTGGCGGCGGTGAGCAACCGCAGTCGAAGCCGCCGGTGGCGGTCGGACGGCGACAGCGTCCTCGATCCGCGCGAGCCGGCCTCGATCGCCAAGCTGATCACCACGACGGCGGCGATGCGGTCCGGCCTCGATCCCGACCAGGAGATCGCCGACATGACCTGCCGCGGCTCGGTGCTGATGGACGGCCAGCGGCTCTACTGCAGCGCGATCAACGGCCGGCTCAAGGGGCTCTCCGAAGCGATGGCCAGTAGCTGCAACGTCGCCTTCGTCAAGCTCGCGATCGACGTCGGCGACCGGGCGCTGGTCGAAGAGTACGAACGCTACGGCTTCGTGATCGGCGGCAGAGAGGGCGAGCCGGTGCCGAGGAACGCCATCGGTGTGGTGCACGAGTTCCGTCACCCCGGCAAGCAGCTCGGCGATCTCTCGATCGGCCTGGAGGAAGCCTCGATCACACCGCTGGGGGCGGCCCTTTTCGCCGCCACCCTCTCGGACGGGCGTCGGCGCGAGCCGAGCTTCGTTCTGCAGGCGGACGGACTCCTGGGCATCTCGCCGCGCACACCGGTGGGCGACGGACCGCGCCTGGGCGTCGAGGTTCTCGACCCGTCCTGGCTGCCGGTGCTGCACGAGTCGATGCGTGCGGTCGTGTCTCCGGGCGGCTCGGCGAACCGGGTGGCGCCGAAGCGGCTCCGGGTGGCGATGAAGACGGGCACGGCGCGCGATCCGGACAAGCCGTTCCATGTGAACTACGTCGGTTTCTTCCCCTCTGACGAGAGGCAGCCGCCCCGATACGCCTTCGCGGTACGGGTCACCGGCCAGCCGACGTCGGCACGGGTTCGCCGCGCCGGTTACGCCGTCACGTTCCGCCTGCTGCGGGCGCTCGACAGGCTGGTCGGCGAAGAGATCAAGGCAGCGTCCCGGGTTTCGCAACGGCTCGCGGCAGCAACCGGAGCGAGCAAGTGACAACGAGCCCGGGCGGCGGGAAGCAGCCCGCTCGCCGGCGCTACCGACCGGCGATCGGCCCCAGGCTGAAGCCGCTCCTGTGGGTGGTCTTCGGACTGTTCGCTCTGCTGGCGGTGAACTCGTTCTATCTCTCCGGCGTCCGCGTTGCCGAGGCGGCAACCGGCGCGACCTACCAGAACTGGTTCTATATCTCGATGTTCCTGCTCCACCTGGCGGTGGGCGGGCTCTTCGTGGCGGCGGTGATCTGGTTCGGTCTGGCGCATATGCGCAACGCGCGGAATCGTCCGAACCGGCGCGCGGTGAAAGTGGGGTACGCGCTGTTCGGGACGGCGCTCGTGCTCCTTCTGAGCGGCATCGTGCTGACCCGGATCGAGGGCGTGATCACGGTGAACGATCCGGCGGTCCGCGGCGTGGCCTACTGGCTGCACGTCCTGGCGCCGCTGGTGGCTGCCTGGCTGTTCGTGCTCCACCGGCTCGCCGGCAAGCGAATCAACTGGCGGATCGGCGCGCGCGTGGCGGTCGCCGCCGTGGTCCTGGTCGGGGTGGCGCTGGTGCTGCAGTTCCAGGATCCGCGGGCGTGGAACGTGGAAGGTCCGGAGTCGGGCGAGCAGTACTTCTTCCCGGCCCTGGCGCGCACCGCGAGCGGCGGCTTCATTCCCGAGCGGGCGTTGATGAACGACGCCTACTGCGTCGACTGCCACGCCGACATCCACGCTCGCTGGACCTACAGCGCCCATCGGTTCAGCTCCTTCAACAACCCCGCCTACAGCTTCTCCGTCCAGCAGACGCGCGAGAAGGCGTACGAGCGCTCGGGCGACGTCCAGGCGTCCCGCTTCTGCGCCGGCTGCCACGATCCGGTGGTGTTCTTCTCAGGCGCCTTCGACGACCCGGAGTTCGACGTCGAGCAGCCGGCCGCGCACGCCGGCATCACCTGTACGTCCTGCCACGCGATCACCCACGTCAACAGTCCCCGCGGCAACGCCGACTACACGATCGAGGAGCCCCAGCACTACCCGTTCGCCTTCGCGGAGTCCGGTTTCCTCCAGTTCGTCAACCATCAACTGGTCAAGGCGAAACCGGAACTGCACAAACGGACCTTCCTCAAGCCTCTGCACACGACCGCCGAGTTCTGCGGCGCCTGCCACAAGGTCCACCTGCCCAAGGAGTTGAACCACTACAAGTTCCTGCGCGGACAGAACCACTACGACTCGCACCTCCTCTCCGGCGTCTCGGGCCATGGCGTGGCGAGCTTCTACTACCCGCCGCAAGCGGAACCGAACTGCAACGGCTGCCACATGGACCTGCTGCCGTCGGACGACTTCGGTTCCCGCCGCTACCCGGAGAGCGACCAGCCCAACCTCACCCAGGTCCACGATCACCTGTTCCCGTCCGCGAACACCGGCATCCCCCACCTGCTCGACTTTCCGGACTGGGTGATCGAGGCGCACCGCGAGTTCAACGAGGGTGTCGTCGACGTGGACATCTTCGGCGTCAAGCCCGGCGGCGCGATCGAGGACGAGTTGATCGCGCCGTTGCGCCCCGAGATACCGGCGCTCGAGGCGGGCGAGGACTACCTGCTGGAGGTCGTTGTACGCACCCTCGGCCTGGGGCATCACCTGACCCAGGGCACCGTTGACTCCAACCAGCTCTGGCTCGACATCGCGGTGCGTGACGACAGCGGCCGGCTGGTGGGTCGGAGCGGCGGTTTGGGCGAGGGCAACCGGGTCGACCCCTGGTCGCACTTCATCAACGTCTACATGCTCGACCGCGACGGCGCGCGGATCGATCGGCGCAACGCGGAGGACATTTTCGTGCCGCTCTACGATCATCAGATACCGCCGGGGGCGGGCGACGTGTCCCACTACCGGCTGGAAGTACCGCCGGGGGCGGCCGCCACCAGCCTGACGGTCGAGGCGACGCTCCGCTACCGCAAGTTCGACACGAAGTACCTGCGCTACATCTACGGCGAGGACACGGTGAACGAACTGCCGATCCTCGACCTGGCTCGGGACACGGTGACCTTCCCGGTGGCGGGCGCCGCCCCTGGGCACCCGGGCGTCTCGCCCGCATCCGCCCCTGGGAACGCGGGCGTCTCGCCCGCATCCGGTCCGGAGGTCCGCCAACCCGCCAAGCCCCTGTGGCAACGCTGGAACGACTACGGCATCGGCCTGCTGCGCAAGGGCGGCACCGGCCGCGGCGAGCTGCGGCAGGCGATCGAGGCCTTCACCCGGGTCGAGGAGTTGGGCCGTCCCGACGGACCGCTCAACCTCGCCCGCGTCTACCTGGCGCAGGGCACGGTCACCGACGACGCGATCGCGGCGCTCGAGCGGGCCTCCACCTTCGACCCGGCGGCTGCGGCGTGGTCGGTCGCGTGGTTCACCGGGCTGGTCAACTTCCAGAACGGCGCCGTCGACGAGGCGATCGCCAACTTCCGCTCGATCCTCGACGCCGACAGCGAGGAGATGCGGCGCCGGGGCTTCGACTTCAGCCGCGACGTGCGGCTGCAGAACCAGCTCGGCCTGGCTCTGTTCGAGCGCGCCAAGCGGGAGCGGGGCCCTGCCCGGGCCGAGGCGCGCGCGGCGCGGCTCAACGAGGCGCGGGAGTCGTTCGAGAGCGCTCTGGTCATCGACCCGGAGAACGTGACCGCCCACTACAACCTGGGTCTGATCCATGGCCAGCTCGGCGATCGCGAGGGCGCGGAGCGGCACCAGGAACTTCATGCGAAGTACAAGCCGGACGACAACGCCCGGGACCAGGCGATCGCCATCGCACGCCGCGCCGACCCTGCCGCCGATCATGCCGCGGAGGCGATCGTGATCTATGACCTGCACCGGCCCGAGCGCTTCGAGGGCGACCGGCCGGGGGTCGCCGGAGCTGGCGGTTGACTCCCGACCGGCCGGACGAAGAACTCGTAGCCGAGGACGACGCGGTCATCGGCCGCGTATTCGCTCGTTCCCTCAAGGTACTGGCGGCGCTGGCCGTTGCCGCGCTTCTCGTGTTCGCACTCCGTTACGTCTTCCGGGCGGCGCCCGAGGAGGCGCGGGAGATCCCGGTCGCGGCGCCGCGCGCGGTGGCGGCTGCGCCGGAGGTTCCGGTCATCCCCTTCACGGACATCACCGCCGAGGCCGGCATCGACTTCGTCCATGTCAACGGCGCCGAGGGCGATGCCCTGCTGCCGGAGACGATGGGTTCGGGCGCGGCCTTCTTCGACTTCGACCGGGACGGCGACCAGGACCTCCTGCTGGTCAACTCGACCGAGTGGAGCGCCGCGGCGGGCAACGGACCGACGATGGCGCTGTACGAGAACGACGGCGCCGGTCGGTTTGCCGAGCGGACCGCCGCACTCGGCCTGGCGACGAGCTTTTTCGGCACCGGCGTCGCGGTCGGCGACGTGGACAACGACGGCTGGGTCGATCTGTTCATCTCCGCGGTGGGGCCGAACCGCCTGTTCCGGAACATGGAAGGCGCCCGCTTCGAGGACGTGACCGCGAGGGCCGGCGTCGCCGGCGCCGCCTCCGAGTGGAGCAGCAGCAGCGCCTTCTTCGACGCGGACGGAGACGGCGACCTCGACCTCCTGGTCGGCAACTACGTGCGCTGGTCACGCGAGATCGACATCGAGGTCGGCTACCAGTTGACCGGAGTTGGGCGCGCCTACGGACCGCCCGTGAACTACGGCGGCACCACCCTGGACCTGTACCGGAACGATGGTTCCGGTGTCTTTGTCGACGTCTCCGAGGAAGCCGGATTGCACATCCTGAACCCGGCCTCGGATGCGCCGGTGGCGAAGACGCTGGGCCTGGCGCCGGTGGATGTCGAGGGCGACGGCGACGTCGACGTGCTGGTCGCGAACGACACGGTGCGTAACTTCCTGCTCGTGAACGACGGCAGCGGCGTCTTCACCGAGCAGGGGGGGAACTACGGCCTCGCCTACAGCCGCGACGGCGCGGCGACCGGCGCGATGGGCGCAGATGCCGCCGATTTCCGCAACGACGGCGAACTCGGCTTCGCGATCGCGAACTTCGCCAACGAGATGACCTCGCTCTACGTCTCCCAGGGCGATCCGACGCTGTTCAGCGACGAGGCGATCACCGCCGGCATCGGCGCGCCGAGCCGCCGCGTGCTCAGCTTCGGGCTGTTCTTCTTCGACTACGACCTGGACGGCCGGTTGGACTTGCTCCAGGTCAACGGGCACCTCGAGGACGACATCGAGGTGGTGGAACCCAGCCAGCGTTACAGGCAGGCGCCGCAGTTGTTCTGGAACGCCGGCTCAGGAGCGGCGTCGACCTTCGTGCCGGTCGAGCCTCCGCCCGGCGATGGTCTGACCCGCGAACTCGTCGGCCGCGGATCGACCTACGCCGATATCGACGCCGACGGCGACCTCGACGTCCTGCTGCTCCAGACCGGCGACCGGCCGCTGCTGCTCCGCAACGACCAGGAGACCGGCCACCGCTGGCTCCGCTTCCGCTTGCGCGGCGACGGCGTGCAGGTCAACCGGGATGCGATCGGTTCCTGGGTCGAGATCGAGCAGAAGACCGCGGCTGGGCCCGTGGTGCAACGCCGCCGCGTCATGCCGACCCGCAGCTACCAGAGCCAGGTCGAACCGGTGGTGACGATCGGCCTGGGCGACGTGGCGTCGGTCGACGAGCTGGTGCGGATCGAAGTGGTATGGCCCGACGGCACGCGGCAGGCGGTTGAAGTCGACGGCCTCGACCGGGCCGTCGAGGTCGAGTACGGGTCTCCGAACTAGCTGCTAGCCATAGCCAGGGCACCGGGAACCCGGGTCATCGACCTTGCCGGCGCCTACGTGCTGCCGGGTCTGTGGAACAACCACTCCCATCTCGGCGACCTGCTGCCGGACCCGAAGGGCCTGCTGCCCAACGAACCGCTGCTTCGGGCCTCGATTCGCGCCGGCCGCAACGCGATGGACGCGCTCAAGGCCGGGATTCTCGAGATCGAGCAGCTCGCCTTCCACGGAATTCCGGCCATGGGCGCCATCCAGGCCGCGACCCGAAACAGCGCCGAGATGATGGGAATGCTGGACGATCTGGGCACGGTCGAGGTCGGCAAGCTGGCCGATCTGATCGTGCTCGAGAAGAACCCGCTCGAGCACATCTCGCACATGCGCAGCCTGTCCATGGTGATCAAGGACGGCAAGATCGTGAATCGCTCGAGAGACGAGGGGCAGGCCAGCTTCTGGGAGCTCTACCTGCAGGACTGAGGAGCGGCGCGGTGAACCTACCGCCCGGACGACGTGCCCGAGGTGTTCCGGGAGCACTTCGTCAAGTACACGTACTTCGAAGGGCCGAACGGCAAGCGGATCCACATCCTGGCTTCGGACGGCTGGACCCGCGACCAGATCAAGCACGGCCGCAACGTGATGCGGTCCGCAGGAGGAGTCGGGTACCGTTGCGGCATGCAGGAAGCCAGCGAACGCCTTGCGCAGCAGATTCGGTTTCTGGTCGAAGCCGACCGCCTCAAGCAGGTGCTGCGGCGCACCTCCATCGTTGGAAACGACCGCCGGGAGAACTCCGCGGAGCACTCGTGGCAGTTGGCCTTGATGGCCCTGGTGCTGGCGGAACACGCGGCGGCTCCGGGGCTCGATCAGCTCAAGGTGCTCAAGATGCTGGTCGTGCACGATCTGGTGGAGATCGATGCCGGCGATACGTTCGTCTACGACAAGGCGGGTGTAGAGGACCAGGAGGAGCGCGAGGAGCGTGCTGCCGACCGCATCTTCGGGCTGTTGCCGGACGAGACGGGGGCCGAGTTGCGCGCCCTCTGGGACGAGTTCGAGGCGCGGCAGAGTCCGGAAGCGAAGTTCGCCAAGGCGATGGACCGCCTGCAGCCGATGCTGCTCAACTACGTGAACGGCGGCGGTGTCTGGCGGAAGCACGGCGTGCGGGCGGACCAGGTACGGGAGATCAACTGCTGTATCGAAGATGGCGCGCCCGAGCTGTGGCGTTACGCCGAGGAACTGATCGAAGACGCGGTACGGCGCGAGTACCTGGCCCCTTGAGGCCGCCGCGAGCCGGCCGCCACGGCCTGACCGGGCGCGGATGACGCAACAAGAGCAGCTATGACGCCGCAAGGAGGACGAACCATGAAGCCTCGAAACTGCCAACGTCTCGCCTCGGTGCTGTTGGTCTGCGTGATCGTTGTTGCCTGCGGCGCGGCGCCGGACGAAGGCGCTGGCACCGCCGATGCGACCGAGCCGGCGACAAGCGAACTCGCCTGGGTCAAGAAGGTGATGGTCCACGGCGTTCCGATCCTGGCCACGAACACAACCGGCGACGACAAGCTCCTGCACGCGGCCGGCGTCCTGGCGCAGTACCTCGACAACGACGAGGACGGCGAGGTCGACAATCCGAAGATCCACCAGGCCATCCTGGACACAGGGGGCACGATCGTGATGACCGGCACGCAGGACGAGGCGCATGAAATGGACTGGGCCAACGCCCCCCGGGGTCAGGGTCTGTACGACGAGGAGACCCAGATCGACGCCCGGGAGCGCGGTGTCTTTGACGCGGCACTCGAGGAGATCTTCCACATGGTGACGGACAACGGTCTCGCCGTGGCGTACCCGGAGACCTTCGGCCTGGAACCGGGCTCGGAACTGACCGACGCGATGGACAAGGCGCGCGGCGGCCGTTTCGACGGGCCGCCGGACGAGTACCCGGAAGGCGCCTGGTACACCTACGACGATGAGACCTGCGACTACGGCTGCATGGCCGCGGAGTACATCTACTGGGTGTACACGTCCTTCATCGGCGCTCAGGACTTCCCAGGGCGGCTCGACGAGATCGGCCACGAGTGGCCGCTGAACACGCGCGGGAAGGTGCAGGTGGGGGAGCCGGTCCTGTTCGAGGTTCTGAGCCGCCCCGAGTACAACCTGGCGACCGTGATTCCCGACGGCAACTACGAGGGCGCTCCGCTGGTGATCGAGCCCTATGAGTTCCCCGGTGCGTAGGAAGCTGCGCCGGCGAACGATGGATCGTTCCGGACCTGGGCCGCAGAAGCCTGACGGCTTCCGCCCTGGGAACGCGGGCGTCTCGCCCGCACCCGGCGCGGAGCGCCGGTCTGGTGGGCGCTACGTGGGAAAGCGCGTCGCGGGCGTACCCGGTGGATGCGTCCTCGCGCTGCTCGCCACGCTGCTTCCCGCCCCCTTGACGGCTCAGGACCAGGAGGACGGCGGCCTCCGCGCCCGGTACGAAGCCGAGAACCACCAGATCCGCGGCGACAAGTTCGACGTCGCCTCCCTCAGATCATGAGGGAACGCGGCCAGGAGCCGGTCGGCGGCCCGACGACCGAGTACGACTACCGCTTTGTGGGGTTCAAGGAGTTCATCGCCGCGCGGGATCCGGAGGTCATCGCGCTCAACTTCAAGCACGACCTCGGCCCCTGGGTGACCTACCGGGGCGAGATCGACGGCCTGTCGCACACCGACTACGTGCTCCTGTCCGAGGAACTCGGCGCGGAGTACGCGAGCGGGCTGATCTCATCCGAGTGGCTGACGATGGACTACATCAATCGCCACGTGCCGAGCGAGGTGGAGCTGCTGAAGCGGATGCGGCGCGACGAACTGGGGCGGTTTGACCGGGCGGTGGCCGCCATCGAGCCGGGCTCAACCAGGACCGACGACACCGAACTGACCATCATGCGCCGCATGCAGACCGGCCAGTCCCAGGGGGGGCGGAGCGACGGCTGAGAGAACGCCGTGGTCCAAGGCGGCGACATCGTCACGAACCCGAGCCTGGGCGTGTACGCCTACGTGCTACGCGAGGGCGAGACGGGACCGCCGCCGGAGATCCAGAAGCTCTGGGCCGAGTACCTGCGCGTCGACGCGATCCTGGCAGAGACGATTCGGGCCGGCCTGACGCCGCACGAGATCATTCGGGACTACACCCGCAAGTTCGAGGAGGCCGGGATCGTCGTCCGCGACAACCAGCTCCACATGGTGACCCCGAAGAACGACTTCCCGGCCTATGCGACCGGCTTCGACGCCGCGAAGACCCACATCTCGATCGACTCCCACGGGCAGATGAAGGGCGCCCGCCCCGAGTCGGTCGAGACCTACTTCGGCCCCCGGATCGGCTCCCTGGGCCCGGATTGGTCGAAGGAGATCCCGCTCGCGCCGTACCACCACTTCGTCATCGAGTACTTCTTCTACATGCCTTCGCCGGCTCCCGAGGGGCAGGACCAGTACCTCCTGTGGTGGGACCACGAGGAAGCGTTGGCGACGGAGGACGGCATCGAGTTTCTGTCGCCGCCGCAGACGGAACTCATCCTGGTCCGCTGATCACACCAGCAGCTTCTCCAGCCGCGCCACCACGTCCGACTTGGCGCCGGCGATGTTCTCGTCCTCGAGCGGGTCCGCCTCCAGGTCGTACAGCTCCTTCTCCTCCTGGAAGCCCTCGACCAGCTTGTAGCGGTGGTCCTGGACCACCCGGAACCGGCCACTCGCGGCATTCCCCGACTTGAGCGCGGAGCGGACGTACTCCCGGTGCTCGCCCTGGCCGGAGTCGAGCAGCGGGCGCAGTGACCGGCTCTGCATCTCCTCGGGAACCCCGGCCTCGCCATAGTCCAGGCTGGTCGCGGCCAGGTCCATCAGCGAGACGAGCGCGTCGCTGCGGACGCCGCCGGCGATACCCGGCCCGGCCATGACCATGGGGACCTTCCATGAGGCCTCATGGGGCAGGCCCTTGCCCCAGTAGTCGTGGTCGCCGAGCATCTCGCCGTGGTCGCTGGTGTAGATGACGATCGTGTCCTCCAGTTCGCCACGCTCGGTCAGCCGCTCCTGGTAGAGCCCGATCCAGCGGTCGATGTTCTCGATCATCGCGGCGTAGTTCTGGCGGATACGGACGTGGTGTTCCGGCGTGAACGGGGACGACGGCGCCAGCAACTGTCCACCGCGCGCGATGCCGTGGTAGTTGTGCGGCTGGGGGAAGTCCTCGATCACCCGGTCCGGCCCTCGGTACTCCCGTTCCATGCGCTCGGTGATGTCCATGGGCGGATGCGGCCCGTTGAAGTTCACATGCAGGAACCAGGGGCTTCCGTCGGGGACGCCGTCGAGCAGCTCCATGCCGGTGCGCGCCGTGTAGTTGTCCTTGTAGGCATGGTCGCCGATCGGGGTCGGGTCCGTCATCCCCCACCAGTTGACGTGCCGGGGAAGGCGCCGCTCGCTGATGTCCGCGTTGTGGATGTCCTTCAGCGGCGGGTCGAGCGAGTCGAGCCAGAACCCGTAGGGTTCGGTGTCTCCGCCGCCCTTGCTGCCGGTGATCAGCATGTCGGAGAAGCCCCACTCCTCCATGTACAGCTTCCCGTCCGGGCGCCGCCCGTCGGGACCCTTGTGGAGGTCGATCTTGCCGCAGCCCATCGTGTGGTAGCCGCTGTCGTGTAGGTGCTTGAAGAAGGTCGGCCGCAGCGCGGCGTCGTACATGTCGCGGTTCCGTGCGACGCTGCAGTTCTCGTACTCCATGCCGGAGGCCAGGCACGACCGCGAGGGTCCGCACACCGGCGACGGGACGATCGCCCGCGTGAAGTCGACCCCGCGGGCCGCCAGCGCGTCGAAGTGCGGGGTGGGCACCGGGATGTCGGGGTTCCGCCCCACCCAGTCGAAGCGGTGTTGGTCGGAGATGAGCAGCAGGATGTTGGGACGCTTGATGGCCCGGGGGCCGGGCGTTTGCGCGTCGCCGCAACCGGTGAGAGCGGCCGCGGTTGCCGCGGCGCCGGCGGTCAGAACATCGCGGCGGGAGAGAAGGTGGTTGCGACGGTTCATGCCGACTCCTTGCGTGGCAGCTAGGGCCTGTCTATTCTTGTTGGAAGTTCCTACAACGTTAGCAGACGGTAGTTGTGTCTCGTTGAGATCCGACGCCGGCTCTGGAGGTAAGCTGCATGAGCGACAAGAGCACCCGGCGCGAGTTCCTGCGCCAGTCGTCGACCCTGGTCGCCGGCAGCAGTCTGGCGGGGTTCGCCGCCTGTGCCGATCCGAACTCCCAGATACCGGCCGACGCCGCGGGACGCCGGCCCAACTTCCTGTTCTTCTTTCCCGATCAGCACCGGTACGACTGGATCGGTCTCGACAACTACGCAGTACCGCTGTCGACGCCGAACATGGAGCGTCTCGCGCGGACCGGAGTGAACTTCACCTCCGCGGTGTGCGCGGCGCCGACCTGCGCTCCCTCGCGATCCTGCCTGGCCAGTGGCATGGAATACGACCGCTGCGGCGTGCCGGACAACCAGTACGACTATCCGGTCGATCGGGCGACCTACCACGGTCTGCTCCGCGATGCCGGCTACCACACGATGGCCTGCGGCAAGCTCGATCTGTCCAAGGGGAGCAGCGACTGGGGGCTCGACGGAACGAACCGCGGGGACGCCTGGGGTTTCTCGGCGATGATCAACAACGCCGGCAAGGGCGCGGGCATGTCCTACCTGCGGGAACCGGTCGGTCCAAGCGACCCGTACTACGCCTACCTGGATTCTCTGGAACCGCCCCAGGGGCGGATCTGCGCGGAGGACATGGCCCGGCGCAACGCCACCAGGCCGGAGGGTTGGTGGGGAGACACAAGCCCGTCGCCCCTGGGCCCGGAGGCCTACTGCGACAACTGGATTGCCCGCAACGGCCTCGACCTTCTGGAGCAGGCGCCGGCGGACAAACCCTGGCACCTGGTGGTGAACTTCGTCGGTCCACACCCGCCGATGGACATCACCCGGGAGATGGAGCGCAAGGTGCGCGGTCCCGAGCGTGTCCTCGACGGCCTGGGCCTGCCGCACGACTACACCGGATCCTTCACAGCCGAGCAGCACCTGGGCTCGCGCCAGAACTACGCCGCGATGATCGAGAACGTCGACATGTGGCTTGGCCTGTACGTCGACATGCTGGAGGAGAAGGGGCAGCTCGACAACACCATCATCGTCTACTCCTCCGATCACGGCGAGATGCTCGGCGAGCACGGGCGCTGGGGCAAGGCGGTGCCGTACCGGGCATCTGTCGGCGTGCCGCTGCTCCTGGCGGGACCCGGAGTCCGGCAAGGCTTCCAGACTGGCACGCCGGTCTCGATCATGGACCTCGCGGCGACCTTCCTCGACTACGGCGGCATAGACGTCCCGGCGGAGATGGATAGCCGCTCGCTCCGGCCGTTGCTCGAAGGCTCGACCGACAGCCACCGCGAGGTCGTGCTTTCCGGCCTGCGGGACTTCAGGATGGCGTGGGACGGCCGCTACAAGCTGGTCCGTGACTACGGCGACGAAGAGTGGCGGCTGTGGGACCTTCTGGCCGACCCGGAGGAGTCGCGGAACCTGGCTTCATGGCAGCCGGACCAGGTGCGGCGGCTGCGGGAGTGGCTGCCGGAACGGCGGGCCTGAGGGTCCGAGGGCATCTTGCCCACATTCGGCGCAACGACTACACCAGCTCGATTCCGGGCACGTCCTTGAAGTCGTCCTCGTTCAGGGTCCAGATCGCCGCGTCGTGGACGATCGCGCAGGCGGCGATGGCGATATCGGCCTCGCGGCCGCGGGGATTCGCCACCGCGTCGTAGATCACAGCTGCCCGGGCGGCGGTCTCCGCATCGAACGGAACCGCCGCGGCGGAGGGAAACAGCTCCTCCTGGGCCTGCAGTTCCACCATCCTCCGCGGCCCCCGCAGCCACTCGTAGAGGACGACGGTCGAGAGCGCCAGCCGGTGCCCTTCGTCAACGAGTTCGAAGAGACGGTGGATCGAATCGTGCGGTCCCGTCAGGGCGCCGACAAGGGCCGACGTGTCGACATGGACGATCATGGGCGCGGCGGCCTTCGCCACCCGGTTCGCCGCGAAGCCCGGATCTCACGTAGCTCGGCGTTCGTTTCCTCTCGTGACCGGGCAGGTGGGGCTTCGCGGATGCGGTCGATGACCTTGAGCATGCGCAGGCGTTCGACCTCACTCAGCCGATCGGCCCGGGCGGAAAAGTCGGCGACCGCTTCGCGGACGATCTGACTTTGGGGCTTGCCAAGGCGCTCCGCGGTCCTGCGGATGCGATGGACTGTCGCTTCATCGAGTGAGTACGTAACCTTGACCATAACGCGGCAATACTGCCATAACTGGTCGGCATCGCCCCGGTGGGATGGCCAGAGAAGAGAGCCAGTGCCGGCGCTTTGCACCGGATGCGGGCGCGGATCGCGCCACCCGGGTTCCCAGGAGCTCCTACCAGGTGAGTCGCGTCTTCATCCACCCGGACGTGTTGTGGAAGTCGGACACCGCGCTGCCGGGCGGCACCAGGGCGTCGCAGGCGGTGGCGATATCGGGGTCGAGCGTCATCTCCTGGACCGCCACGAGTTCGTCGAAGTGCTCGCAGGTCCGGGGGCCGATCAACGGCGCGGTGATGCCGGGCTGGTCCTTGCACCACAGGATCGCCAACTGGGCCGGCGTGATCCCGGCCTCGGCTGCTAGCTTGCCGAACTCGACCCCGACCTGGATTGCCCGGTCGGTGACCCGCCGCGCGTAGTACTTGCCGAGCAGGTCGGCACGGGAGCCTTCGGGGTACTTCTCCGCATCGGAGTAGCGGCCCGCCAGCACGCCCATCCCCAGCGGCGCCCAGGCGAGGATGCCGAGACCGTGCTTCTCGCACAGCGGGATCAACTCGTTCTCGATCCGCCGGTCGAGCAGGTTGTAGGGCGCCTGCTCGGATGAGAAGCGGACGTAGCCCTTCATCTCGCTCACCATCAGCGCTTCCATCACGCTCCAGGCGGGGTACGTCGAGCAGCCGATGGACAGGACCTTACCGGCCCGGACCAGGTCGTCGAAGGCGCGCAGCGTCTCGTCGATGGGGATGCCGAAGTCCGGCCGGTGAGTCTGGTACAGGTCGATGTGGTCCGTCTGCAGGCGCCGAAGCGCCGCGTCGCACGCGTTGAGAATCCCGGCCCGGGAGAGCCCCTGCTCGTTCGGGTTGTGCCCCGCCACGTGCTCCGACCGGGCGAGACCGGTCTGTTCGTCGAACTGGCCGGGATAGACCTTCGTCGAGATCACGACCTCGTGACGCCGGCCCGTCTCCTTGAGCACACTGCCGACGATTCGCTCCGCCCGGCCGTCGCCGTAGATGTGACCGAGATCGATCAGGTTGACGCCGGCGTCGAGCGTCCGCTCGATGATCCGCCGCGCTTCGTCTTCTGGCGTCACATCGCCGAAGTTGCTCGTGCCGAGACCGAGCGGCGAGACCTTCAGGCCGGTACGGCCGAGGGTGCGGTAGTTCATGTCAGGAAGGCTCCTCTGTGTTCCGGGGCTGCTGCCAACGAGCTCGTTGGCAACAGGATTGTTGGCAAGACGAGCCGCCTTCCTACATGCGGTCCGCGAGCTGCAGCGCCGGATCGAACAGGCGATTCGGCGCCTCGTTCTCGCCCAGGAGAAACCGGATCTCGTCGTCGTAGCCGGTCATCTCCCAGCGGATGAGCGAGATCGGGATGATGCCGCCGGCGAGGAACTCGTCGATGAAGTCTCTGAGCACGAAGTCGTCGCCGAGTTGCATCGCGCGTTCGCGGAAAAGTTTCATGAAGTGGGCCTTGCCGACCACGACGCCGGTGTGGAAGCCGGGGAAGCGCAGGTTGGACTCCATCTCGTACAAGACCATGCGCTCGTCCTCCTGGGACCAGCCCTTGGCCATCAGCGCGGCACACAGCTTTCTCGACTCGTCGAAGGTGATCAGGTTCGCGTGCATCGCGAGGTCCGGCAGCGCCAGGCTCATGTGGGAGATGTTCATCAGGTACTCGACCTCGCGGCCGCGCCGCGGCCGCTCATCGAGGACGCCGGCCTGCATCAGGAGCTCCTCCAGGGCGACGGCCCAGCCTTCCATCCGCATCCAGTCCATGTTGAAGCGACGGTTTGCGCCGCGGATCGGCCGCTCGTCGCGCTGTCGCCGCTGGTCGTCGAACATGTGGCCGACGTACTCGTGGGACTCGCCGGGCAGGATCTCGCGCTCGCGGGCCTTGTGGTCGATGCTCGGGTCGGACGGGAGTGGTTCGGGCTCCGAGACCGGCCAGTCGTCGATCTCGATCGCGGCGAGCCGCGCCTTGTAGTTCTCGAGGCCTTGGCGTTGCCGCTCCATCGCCTCGGCGGTGTAGTCGGGCACGCCGCCCACGATCTCGGGCTCCTGGAAGACGCGGAAGTCCTCGAAGAGCTGCAGGAGACATGCGGGCTCCTTCTCAGCGAAGTGGCGGGTCTTCTTGGCGTCCGAGAGGGCTACTCACTGGCAAGCTCCGCGATTGACAGGAGTTGTCCATGAGGCAATAGTCAGCGTGTGCTCGGCCAGGAGACCGTGCCCGGGCGTCCCACGTTGGGCATCGCCGACCTCCACCGCCGATGGTACTCCTCGGGCGGAGAGAGGGTGATACCGTGCCCGGCCCCCGGAGGGGCACTGACCTGCCGGTCACACTCCAGAGGCGATGGACGTCCGGTGCCCCGGACCAGGGTTCGCGGCAATGACTAACTCCTCCCGGCCAAATCGCATTCGCACACTGGCCAACGCGCCGATTCGGGAGGCGCTGATAGACCTCCGCTGCGAGTTGCCGGAAGGTCAGGACGCCGAGCTGTTGGCCAGATTCGATGCCGCTCATCGGGGGATCGAGAGCGAGTTCCCCGAGAAGGGGAAGAACTACGCGGCGAGTGTTTCTGCCGAGTTGAAAGAAGGTACGGATCCAGCAGTTGCCGCGACCGCGGCGTTGCGTGGATACCACTTCAGGAACTCTCAAGGAGACAAGATCGTCCAGTTTCGCCTTGATGGCTTCACTTTCAACAAGCTGCGCCCCTATACGAAATGGGCGCAACTCCGGGCGGAGGCTGAGACTCTGTGGACGAAGTACAGGTCGTTGTTGTCGGAAGTTCGGGTTACGAGGGTTGGCGTCCGTTACATCAACGAGATCCAGGTTGCCCCCGGGGTCGGTTTCGAGACCATCTTCGTAGAGCCCCTGAGACAGCCGCTGGGCTTCGGTAAGGGTCGAATTCGGCAGTCTTTGGAGCGACTTCAAGTCTCGAGTCACGACGCCTTCGAGAGGACGATAGTGACCCGCCTAGCTAGAGAAGAGAAAGCGGGGTTCACTGTGATCCTCGATATCGACGCCTTTGCCGTGGCGCCAGATGGGGCCTTCGAGGACTGCGAGGTGTGGGCGCGTATTGACGAACTTCGTAGCCGGAAGAACGAGATCTTCTTCAGCAGTTTGACTGCCAACGGAATCGAGAGGTACGCATGAGTCTAGTTGCCGTAGAAGCTCAGGATTGGGTGGGACAACTCGGGAGGCGGCGCTCGACGGCTGTTGGGCCGGAGGCGTTTCGAATCGATAGGGAGGAAGAGACTTCGGAATCAGCAGTCTCCGCATGGCAGTTGTCGAGACAGGATGCCAGGAGGAACCTGTGGGAGATCTTCGAAGAGGCGTCCGTTCCCGGCTGGGACGGTGACGATGCCAGGCCGCTCTCGCGCCGCGCGAAGGACGCCGTAGTCGATGCTCTCTTCACCCTTGCGCCCCATCTACCGATTCCCGAGATAGTGCCTGAGCCCGACGGTGGCGTGGCCATGGAGTGGTCGAGTGACAGTACGCACTCTCTGATTGTGAGTTTCGGGCCGGATGGCGACCTCTACTTTGCCGTTCACGTGCCGGGTCGGCGAGAGTCGGGCCGACGCCCTTTCGACGCCCAACTTCCCTCGGATCTGCTGGGGCTCGCGAAGGAGGCCGCGGCTGACGATCCGTGATCGGGAGTCCGTTGCCCGGTTCCTTTACACGAAGAGTCACTTCTCCGTCGCCAAGAGGACGGTGAAGCACGCTGCCTTTATGCCCCCCAGTGATCTCCGAACGTCGGTCTACCGAATTGACGGGCTGGATGAGACAGGGGTGCGCCAGCTAGCTTCCGAAACATCTCGGAAGACTTCGTTCAAGGGACACGGGGTCTTCTTGGCGGCTGATGTGCGATCAGTGTCTCAACTGGATGTCGTTCCCGAAACGAGTCGACATCCGCTTCACGCCGACATTGTGGGTTGGCCGACAGAACGAGAGAAGCGGATTGAACTCGCCAGCCTGCTTGCTGCCAAGGCTGAATTTGTACCGTCAGCGCCGGGACCCAGCTCGGCTTGACGGTGAGGTCGTGTACACGGCCGAATTGACCACCCGGCCGCGGGAGCACTGCTGCCGATCTATGGAATGTTGACCAGGGTGTAGTACGCCTCCGGGTGGAGAAGCGGCTCGCCGCCCTTGCTCCGGACTCCGTCGAGATGCAACTCGTGGACGTAGCCGGCGCGCAGCGGCTCGACGGTCAGGCGGACGCTCATGCCGTCGGCGGCGACCCGGGCGGATCGGATGGCGACCCGCAACTTGTCGTCCTCGGGCCCGCCGTAGCTCGCGCTGAGGCGGTAGGTGTAGCTCTGCATGCGGTAGGACGCGGTGTCCCCTGCGCTGTCCCGATCCACCGGCCGGGTGAACGTGAGTTCGAAGCCGTCGGGCTGCGCGCGCATCTCGTGGATCTCGAACGGCACGGCGCCGGTCCAGACGATCCGCTGGAGACCGTGCGGCTCGGGGCCGACGCCGCCCCAGCCGCGGTCCGACATGCCGGCGAAGAGCGATCCGTCGTCAGCGAACGCGAGGCGAATCACCCCGCTGTCGAGGCCGCGCCGGAAGTTGAACGCGGCGCCCTGCCAGTGGCCGCCGATCTTCTCCAGGAACACCCGCATGACCATCGCGTGATGCTGGTCGCCGATGAAGAGCTGGCCGGCGAAGGGCCCGAACTTGCCGCCGGTCGTGTCCCACTTGAGACCGCTGGGGGACTGCCCCATCTTCACGTAGGGGAACCACACCGACGGCATGCGGAAGTTCGGAATCGCCTGGTGCAGGTCCTTCATGAAGGTCCCGCCCTGCGGCTGGCCGTCCGGCGGCGGCTCGACCTTGGACTCGGGTAGGTGGGTGGAAGCCATGCCGTGGGGATGACCATGAAAGTCGCCCACATCGATCAGCGAGAGCTTCGAGGCGTTGTTCCACTCGCCCTGGTTGTCCGTGTAGAAGACCTCGCCCCAGGGGCTGACCTCGACGCCGGCGGGAGAGCGCAGGCCGGCGGCGACGAACTCGGCGTCGCCGCTCGCGGGATCGATTCGGACCGCCCAGCCCCGCCAGTCCGCGAACCCGTAGGGCTGGGCGCCGAAGGGGATGTTCAGCGTCACCCAGATCTTGCCGTCCGGCGTCAGGCGCGGTCCGAAAACGTACTCGTGGTAGTCGCCGCTGGTTTCCCAGGCATCCGTGACGGTCTCGAAGACATCGGCCCGGTCGTCGCCGTCGGTGTCCTTGATCCGCGTCAGCTCGCCTCGCTGTGCCGTGTAGATCCAGCCGTCGAGTTCGAGCAGGCCGAGCGGCTGCCCGAGGCCGAAGGCGTACTGCTTGAACGTCGGTTGCGGCGGATCGCTGAACGCGTTCTCGACGATGAAGATCTCGCCCCGCCGGGTTCCCGCCATGATGCGGCCGTCCGAGAGCTGCAACAGCCCGCCGACCTCCATCGACATGCCCTCCTCGAGGGGCATCGTGAGCAGCCGGTAGGACAGATCCTCCGCGGCGGCCTGCGCGCCGATGGCGTCCTGCTGGCGGGCGAGGATCTGCTTCTCCGTCTCTTCGCGCAGGCCATCGTCCAGGGGTTCCTGGGCCAGAAGGGCCAGGGGCAGGGAGATCAGCAGGGCGAGCAGCGCCGTGGCGGCGGCGCGGCCGGGTTGCAAGGTGTTTGCGCTCACGAGGGCCATAGGATCACCAGGACAGGGTCACATCGAGCTGGAGCGTTTCGCCTGGTGCGAGGTCGATGCGCTGCAGCAGTTGGCGGACGCCCTGGGACTCCCGGACGAACGGCGCGAGGTCCGCTTCGAAGGCATCGGAGGCGATCGATACGTCGAGCCGGCCATCGACGCTCCAGGAGCGCTCCGACTTCGAGGCGATCTCCTCACCCTCGGCCAGCAACAGATAGAGCGGACGGGGGTCCGAGCCGGCGGAGAGCCGGAAGCGGCGGATCAGGTTCGTGCCGCCGCCGCTGTGCAGTGGCGTCGGCGCCTCCTCGATCAGGAGGTCGTGCAGGCGGTAGCGCAGCACCGGTCTGCCCTCGTCGTCGAGCCGGTAGCCGAGGAAGCGGCCGCCCACGTTGCGGTCGTTCCGCCCGGCGATGGGCCACGGACTGTCGATGTCGCTCAGGTCCGCGAAGGCCGGGCCGGGCGGAAGATCCAGCACGTCCGTGCCGTAGGGACCGAGGAACCGGCCCGCGCGGCCCTGCCACGTGCCCTTGGCATCGAAGAAACCGCCGCGCCAGATCTTCGCCAGGCGGACGTTGTTCGCGTCGAAGGCGACGTGGACGTTCTCCGGGTAGCCGATGGCGATCGACCGCGGTCCGACATCGATCATGAAGGTGCGGAACACGATCGGGCGCTCGTCCGGGACGAGAACCAGCTCGGCGCCGATGTTCGTGCCCTCGGGCGCGGGCATGGAAGTGCCGAGCGAGAGGGCGTTCCAGATCGCATCGATCTGGCCGTCCATCGAACCGCCGCCGAGATGCTGGAAGTTGACGACGCCTTCGGGCCAGAACGAGGGCATGCGGGTTCCCGGGCGGATCGCGGCCGGATCCCGCAGGAGGCGTGCGACCCACCCGGGTCGCAACCGGTCATAGACGGTGGCCAGGTCGATGGTCGAGACGCCCTGGGCGGGATGGACGTGAACGTTGTGGCACGTGATGCAGCTCATGGACTTCTCGCCCAGCAGTTCAATCCCGTCGTCGACGGCTTCGGTCGAAAAGGCCGGCTCGTCGAGGTCGCCGGCCGCTGCGTCGGCGGTGGCCAGGGAGTCGGCGAGCTGATCGATTGCCTCGCCGGCGAAGTTCGGCATCCTGACTTCCATGAAGTCGCGGCGGACGTGCAGTTCGTCCGTCGTCAGAACCGAGTGCAGCGCTTTGGGCTTCAGCTTCCCGCCGATGGCGTGCAGGTCCGGCGGTAGGCGCCCCTCGTCGCCGAGGTCCTGGCCGCCGACCACGGCGAAGTACGTCGCGCGCACCGGATCCGGGCCGCCGACTTCCGCGTCGCCGGCGCGTCGCTGGTGGCAGGCGTAGCAGTTGTAGCTCGCCATCGTGTGGACGATCTGGTCGGCGGGTGGCCGCGACTTCGCAAGATGGGGGAGCACCTCGAGTGCGGCCCGGATGGCGCGCCTCTGGTGGTCGGCGAGCGGATAGCGCGGCGAGGAGTCGCCCGTGTGCATGCCGGGTCCGTTGACCACGGCGGCCGGATCCAGCTCGGCGAGAGGCGGCGGAGCGGCGACGTCCCGCCGGTCGGGCTGGATTCCCGAGTAGCCGTGGCACGAGGCGCAGCCGTGGCGAACGAAGAGTCGCGCGCCCCAGCCCGCGTCCTCCGCGTCTCGCGAAACCAGGGTTCCCCCGTCCGGCCGCAGCCGCACGTTCTCGTAGCTGGTGTAGTCGTCGAGAACAGCGCCCCGGGGGAGGGAAGCGCCCTCGAGGTCGACGCGGAGAAAGGGCTCTCCCGTGTCGCCGCGAATGAAGTAGGTCACTTCCACCGGGTGATCTCCGGCCTCTAGCTGGAGTCGGATGTCCGCCTCCCGGGCGCTGCCGGCGGTCTTGGTGGCGACCACCTCGCCGTCAACGGCGAGCGAGGAACCCGAGCGGCGGTCCGAGGCCAGGGTGAACGTGTAAGGGCCTGTCGCCGGCGCCCGCATCACGCCGGCAAACCGGTACGCGTGGTTGCCGTAGTTCATCTCGACCGGGAGGCGTAGCGACAGGCCGCGGATCCGACCCTCGGCGGCAGGTTCCATCGCGTCGAGGTCGGCAGGCGGCCGGTCGAAGAAGCCTCTTACGTCCTCGTCCTGCATGGGATCGAGGAAGTACTCGAACTCGAAGCCTGGCCGCCGCTCGACCACCTGCGGTTCCTGTTCCCGCAGCAGATAGATCGCGAGATCCTCCGCTTCCGCCGGGGTCAGGTACAGGGACGGCATGCGCCCGCCTGGCCTTGTCGACCGTGGGTCCAGGAGGAACTTCGAGAGCGCCGAGACAGAGGTCTTGCCGGCGAGATCCGGCAGAAGGACGGAGGGAATGGCCGGTTCGGCGCCGGCAGCCTCCGGCGCGTGGCAGGCGACGCAACCGACGGAGTGGAACAGCCTGCGCCCCCGCTCCACCGCGGCCCGGAAGCGGAACACCGGGAACTCGTCCGCCACACTGCGGTTCGCATCGTCGGCCGGGTGCGGGGCCCCGTCCGGCTCGGGCGGCTCTTCCTCGTAGAACAGGTAGCGCGCGATGGAACGCGCGACGCGGTTCCCATCCTCGCGGTCGAGAGAGTGCAGGACCTCAGGCATCGTCGAGCCCGGCTTGTGTTCGTCCGGGTCGGCCAGGTAGGCGGTGAGCCACTCGACGGTGACCCGCTCGTTGAGCTCCGCGAGGTCGGGGGCCGTACGTGTGGGTATCCGTTTCGACACGTCGGGCGTCGGTTCATGGCAGGACAGGCAGTTCAGTTCGCCGAGCAGCACTTCGCCGAGGGCCGCCTCGCTGGCCGCGCCGGTGAGTCTCAGATGCTCGTAGCCCGGCACGACCGGTGTCGGCGCGGCCGGAACCGCCGGCTGGGCCTGAAGCGCCGCGCTCAGCGCCGCGGCCAGGACCGGGAAGACGAGCCGGCCGGACCGGCTCGAACGCGGTGCGCGGCGGCCGATCACATCGGCCACTCGAGGCGTTCGGGGGCGACCGCGTAGTTGGAGAAGACGGGCCGCCAGGCTTCCCACTCCTCTCGCGTCCCGCGCCGGTCGGGCGAGGTGCTGACGTCTACGGCGAACCGCCCTGTCCGCTCGAGCGTCACCTTGACGGCGGCGCTGGTGCGTTCCCAATCGTGGTTGTTCACGCCGTCGATGATCAGGACCGGAATCCTCGCGTCCGCTCCGGCTGATTCGGCTCGCGGCGCCGTGCAGCCGCACACCAGAAGCAGGATCGCGATGGAGCGAGAAACGAACATTCAATCGGCGGTTGAACACGATACACGAGCCGTTTTAGGAGTGTGCGCGGCAGAACGATCCGCTCCTGGGACCCCGGCTGGCGCGATCCGCGCGCCCATCAGAGCCTGGGTACCGTCCTGGTTCGCCGCGGCAATCCGCAGGCGGCCCTGGAGCACTTCGGCGCCGCCGTCGCGCTGGAGCCGGAGAATGCCCGCGCGCACTCGGACCTCGGCGTCCTGCTGGGAGAGCTCGGGCAGAACGACCGCGCCCTGGAACATCTGGGCCGCGCGGTTGAACTCGACCAGGGGCTGGTGCAGGCACTGCTGAGTCTCGGCAACGTCCAGGCGCGCATCGGTCGCCTTGAAGAGGCCGAGGCGACCTACCGGCAGGTGGTGGAGCAGGATGCCGGGAACGCAGATGCCCGGCTTGGACTGGGGGCCGTGCTGGCGCAGACCGGGAACTTCGACCAGGCCGTCGTCGAGTTGCAGGAAGCGCTGCGGCACGAGCCGGGCGACGAGCGGGCCTCCCGCATCCACTTCGGCCTCGCCGAAGCCCTGGTGCGCACCGGCCAGCTCAAGGAAGCCCTACCGCACTACACCCGCGTCCGCGAAATCGAACCCGTCCAGGGCCTCGCCTGGCTGCGCGAGGCGACCGTGCTGATGGGCCTCGGCCGCTTCGAGGAAGCAATCGACATCCAGGGCACCCTGGTCCAGGAAGCGCGGCGGCTGGAGCGCGGCGGCGAGGAGAGGCGTCTGGCCCGGAACCTGGAGCGGTACGAGCGCGGCGAGGCGTGCTGTGCGCGGGTGGCGGATGCGTTTCCGCCGTACTGACCAGATGCTGCGTGCCTAGGCGGATCTGAGGCCGGTATCGACGAACTCTCGTGGGGATACGACGCGAACGTTCTGCCTGGCGCCGGCTGGGAAGTGTCTGACGTTTCCGGTGACCAGATAGTCGGCCAGGGCGGCTGCCGCCACTTCCAGGAAGGGCTCGTCGTGGGGATCGGGAAGCCTGGCCGGCAAGGGCATTGGAGAGGTCAGTTCGCCATTGGCTTTGACTTGTAGAAGGAGCGCGCTGATGTCCTCTTCAGCGAGAGAGAATCTGGGTCGGCGCAGTACCTCGGCGTACTCGGCGAGGATTCGCGCGTCGTAGCAGAGGCTGAGTCCGCCAGCCGCGATCAGCCCGACGATGGTGCCCGGTGGCCCGAAGGGCGAAAGCAAGCCGGAAACGAGGACGTTGGTGTCGACGACGATTCTCATGCGCGGCGTTGGCGCCGCGCTTCGTTGATCTCAGCGTTCACTTCGTCGAGGCTCCACTGATCAAGGCCCCCCTCACGTGCTCGGCGCTGCATATTGAGCACAGCCAATTGTGCTCGGGCTTGCCGAAGCGCCGTCAGCGTTGCGTCAAGGGTCGACGCAGTCGCGGCAGAAAGAACGGCGACCGGCTTGCCGTTAGAAGTGACCACGAGGTCCTTCGCTTCCCCCAGTGATTCCCAGACTGCTGCGGAGCGAGTGCGTAAGTCACGGATGCTGACGAAGTCCATGGGTGTAACCCTCAAGATTCACAATCGAGTACACGACGGTGACACGATTGTGTCTTCTCGTCAAGACCGTGGTCCGATCACCTCCCCCTCGCCCTGGACCAGCGTCTGATACTCGCTTGGCCGCACATCCGTCCACCGCTCCGCCGTGCCGTCGGGCCTGCTCCAGGTGTCCGAGCACGAGGTCGGGATTGCCGTCGCCATCGAAGTCGCCTGCGTCCACGCCCATACCGGCCTCGGGTTGGCCCTCCCGGTTGACGGCGACGCCGGCGAGCAGGGCGTTGTAGGCGAAGGTGCCGTCGCCGCGGTTGCGGAACAGGCTGTCGGCGCCGAAATTGGTGACGTAGAGGTCCGTCCAGCCGTCGTTGTCGAAGTCGAACAGGGCCGCTCCGCCGCCCATCATCTCGTTGAAGTAGTGCTCGCCGGACATGCCGTTGAAGTAGACGAAGTCGAGGCCGGCGGCGGGGGCGGCGTCGATGAAGATGGGTGGGTGCGGGGCGGGGGTGGGGTCGGTGTTCCCGCCGCAAGCGGCGAGGAGGAAGTCTCGATCGACTTCGACAGCGCCTCGCTTGCTCCGTAGCGGTCGCCGAGCCCTTCAAGCAGCCTGCCGAGGTTGAACTGGACCCGGTAGCTCTGCGGGTGGTAGTCGAGTTCCTTGCAGTAGTAGTCGACCGCGGCTCGCGCGTCGCCGCGCTGCTCGGCGAGCAGGGCGAGGTTGTAGTGCGCCAGCCGCACGTCGGGCTGGATGGTCAGGGCCTCGTTGAACAGCCGTTCGGCGGCCGCGAGGTCGGAACGCAGGAGCGCCACGGCGCCCTGGCCCACCACGGCCGCGCCCATATCGGGTGACAACGTACTTCGTGACCTCGTAGAAGCGCTCCTGGTAGAGGGCGACGTGGTCCGTCTCGGCGCCGTCGACGACTCCCTGTTCCAGGGCCGAGTAGAGCTCGCCGAAAGACATCGGCGTCGCCTGCGACCACCATCACTCTGTCTTCGCTCATCAACTCTCCTCCTGACAACTAACTCCTACAGTCATGCACTAGTGCCCGCCCCAGATGTCGCCGACGACAAACCCGTTGGGGAACGGGTCCTCCGGGTCGAGGACGTACTGGGCGAAGCCGGTAATCCATGCCGTCCCCGCCAGGGTCGGCACCGCGGCGGCGTAGTCGCCGACCCGCGTCTCCCGAATCATGCGGCCCGTGAACGTCGTGCCGAGAATCCCCTCGTGGACGAAGTCCTGGCCGAGCGGCAGCTCGCCCTTGGCCCACATCGCCGCCATCTTCGCGCAGGTGCCGGTACCGCAAGGTGAGCGGTCAAGCGCCCCGGTCCAGGTCAGCGGCTTGTCCCAGTCGAGCTTGCCGGTCGACACGATGACCGTGTTGCGCCGGTGCGAGCCGGGCACAAGCGGCGGCGCGGAGAGCTGGCCGATCGTGACGCCGCGGATCTCGGGGTTCAGCGGGTGGACGGGCGCGGGAAGCTGCTCCTGGCAGGCGGCCTTGATCATCTCGCCGACCCGGGCGGCGTCGGCGGCTTCTTCGGGCGCCAGGGTGAGGCCGACCTGATCCGCGTCGGCGATGACGTAGAACATGCCGCCGTAGGCGACATCGACCGTGACCTTGCCGAGTTCGGGCACTTCGAGTTCGGCGTCGAGATGGACGGCGAAGGCCGGCACGTTCTTGAACTCGACCCGCTTCACCTTGCCCCGCTCGACCTCGGCGCGCACTTGGATCAGGCCGGCGGGCGACTCCAGCGTGAGTTCGGTGAGCGGCTCCGTCGACGCCACCATCCCGGTCTCGATCAGCACGGTAACCACGGCGATCGTGTTCGTGCCCGACATGCCGGGGTACTCGACCTGCTCCATGATCACGTAGCCGGCGACCGCATCGGGATGGGTGGCCGGGAGGATCAGGTTGCAGTTCGCCGCCGGATAGCCGCGGGGCTCGCGCAGCATGCGCAGCCGGAGTTCGTCGGCTTCCGTCTCGAGGTAGCGCATCTTCTCGAACATCGTCGACCCGGGGACGTCGAGGACGCCGCCGACGATCACCCGGCCCGGCTCGCCGCAGACGTGGGTGTCCACGGCGTGGATTACGTTGGAGACGCGCACGCGGATTCAGCCTACGGCAGAGGCAACGGCATCAAGGTCAATCGCGTTGGAGACGCGCATCGGATCTAACTCCCGGCTGGTGGAAGAACCGTCATTTTCATCCAGTCCGCCGTGTTGTGAAAGTCCGCCCGGGAGTTCTCCGGGTAGTCCGAGTCGCTCAGGTAGCGGCCGGCGAGCACGCCCATCGCCATCGGCGCCCAGGTAATCACGCCCAGGCCGAGGCGCTGGCACATCGGAATCAGCTCGTTCTCGATCCGGCGGTCGAGCAGGTTGTAGGGCGGTTGCTCGCTGACGAAGCGGGCGTAGCCCTTCAGTTCGCTCGTCATCACGGCCTCGGCGACCATCCAGGCCGGGTGGGTCGAGCAGCCGATGGACAGGATCTTGCCGGCCCGCACCAGGTCGTCCACGACCAGCCGGTCGTAGACGTCCATGTTCGTGTGGACGTCGCGTTGAAGAACTCGAGGTCGTCCTGGATGAACTGGAAGCCCTGCAGTCCCGTTTCGAGAAAGGCCATGTGGTCCGTGCAACAGGTGTTGCCGGGCACGATCCAGGACATCCCCACATCCTGGAAGGGCGCCATCCAGGCCTCCCGCGCAGCGCCTCCAGATCGTCCCGGGTCTCGATGCCGCCGAGGTCGATCGCGGCGACCGGCCCAGTGACCGTCCCCTCCGCGTACCGGGGACCGTAGACGTCGGTCAGAACCCGGGCGAACTCCATGACCTGGGACCGCTGGAATCCCTCGTCGCGAAGGCTGGCGACGACTTCCGCATCGACCGTCTCGCTTAGGGCGGACGACCTGACGGCGCTCTCTTCGCCGGCCGGGCGCCCGCACGCGGCGAGCATCGCAACGAGCGCGACGAGTGCCGGCATCCGGGTGACACCGCGAGCGATCATCAGGAGCCCGGCACTATACAGCCGTCCTGGGCACCCGGGCGTCTCGCCCGCATCCGGCGGCGACTACACTGCCGCAGTGTCGGCCATCGGCATCGCCGTCGTCCTGTTCATCGCCGGAACCTGGTTCGCCAGGCCCCTGCACCGGATGCGCCTTCACTTCGCGGTTGCGGACGCCTATCGCGGCCTCGACACCCTGCTGGCGCCGGTTGTCGGCCTGGTCGCCATGGTCGCGGTGTCGTTGCTCACGCTAACGACACATCGACCAAGGCACGACGAGTTGAAGCGGGTTCCATCCGAACGTGACCTGGTGGCAGGGCTGGACAGTGCCTAGGAGTCCGCGAGGCGGAACGATGGGCCACTCTGGACCTGGGAACGCGGGCGTCTCGCCCGCATCCGGCGCTAGCAGTACCTTCAGCGAACAGGTTCGGCGCCTGGAGCGCCTGCTCCGACGCGAGCTCGAGGCGGAGGGCCTCAAGGTCGAGGAAGCTGTCGAGAAGGGCGAACGGGTGCTGGTCATCGGCGAAATGAGGATCTTCCCCCGGCGTCTTCTCGAAGGCCAACTCACGGCAGCCGATACAAGCGACCCCGACACCGTCGACCTCGACTGGCTCGCCGCCGCCCACCGCAGTTACTTCCGCAACCTGCGCCGGTTCCATCCCAGTCTGGTCATCCGCTAGCCGGCGTACACTTGGCGGCCGATGGGGAACGCCTTGGCTCTGGGCCGTCGATCGATCCTGCTAGCGCTCGCGGCGGCCGCGGCCGCGGCGGGCTGCGGCGGTGACGGCCGGACGTCCGTGGTCGTCTACTCGCCGCACGGCCGGGATCTTCTGACCGTCGTCGAGCAGGCGTACGAAGAGGCTCGGCCCGACGTGGATGTCCGTTGGCTCGACATGGGTTCGCAGGAGGTCTACGACCGCATCCGCTCGGAGCGTGCGAACCCGCAGGCGGACGTGTGGTTCGGCGGCCCGGCGACGATCCTGGCCCGGGGCGCGGCGGAGGGCCTGCTGGCGCCGTCCGAGCCCTCGTGGGCCGGTGTCCTGGAAGCCGCCGACCGGCACCCGGAAGGTCTCTACTTCACGCTCTACCAGACGCCGACGATCATCGTCTACAACCGCGACGCGATCAGCGCCGAGGAGGCGCCGGCCGACTGGGACGATCTACTGGACGAGCGCTGGCACGACGAGATCGTGATCCGCGACCCGCTCGCCAGCGGCACGATGCGGACGATCTTCGGCAAGATTCTGGCCGACTCGGTGGTCGAGACCGGCAGCACGGAAGCCGGCTTCGACTGGTTGCGACGGCTCGACGGACAGACCCGGGAGTACGTGCACAGTCCGGCGGTGCTGCACGAGAAGCTGACCCGGCAGGAGGGCCTGCTCACGCTCTGGGAGATGACGGACACGCTGTCCCTGATCGACCGGGGCGCGCCCGTGGCGTACCGGTTCCCGGAGAGCGGCACGGCCGTGATCCAGGACTCGGTGGGCATCGTCGCGGGCGCCCGCCACCCGGACGCGGCGGCGGCCTTCGTCGACTGGTTGGGCTCGCCCGAAGCCCTGGGTCTGGCGGTGCGCGAGGCGTTCCGCCTGCCGGCCCGGGGCGACCTGGATGCCGAAGAACTCGCGCCGTGGGTGGCGGACGTGCAGTCGCGGCTGCGCCGGGCCGAGGTCGACTGGCAGATGATCGAGGAGAACGGCAGCGAGTGGATGGCGCAGTGGGACCGGGCCGTTCGCGGCCAGGGCGGAGGATGACCGCGGCCGGAGTCTCCGTCCGGTTCGACGACGTCTTCAAGTCGTTCGACGACACGGTCGTCCTCGCCGGCGTCTCGCTCACCGTTGAACCGGGTGAGATCTTCGCCCTGCTGGGGCCGAGCGGCAGCGGCAAGACGACCATGCTGCGGCTGCTGGCGGGCTTCGAGCAGCTCGACCGCGGCCGCCTGCTGATCGCGGACGAGGCGGTCGAGCACCTGCCGCCCGCCCGCCGCGGCGTCGGCATGTTGTTCCAGAGCTACGCGCTCTTCCCGCATCTGAGCGTGGCGGAGAACGTGGCCTTCGGTCTCAAGGTCCGCGGCGGCGGGCAGGGCGAGGTGCAGGGGCGCGTGGCCGAGATGCTCGAGCTCGTGCGCCTCGGCGGTTTCGAGTCGCGTCGGATCGCGGAACTCTCGGGCGGCCAGCAGCAGCGGGTCGCTCTGGCCCGGGCGCTGGCGCCGCGGCCGCGGGTGCTGCTGCTGGACGAGCCGCTGTCGAACCTCGATCCGGCGCTGCGTGAGGAGACCCGCGCCGATCTGCGCCGTGCGGTCAAGCAGACCGGCATCACGACGGTGCTGGTCACCCACGAACAGGAGGAGGCGTTCGAGCTCGGCGAACGGATCGGGGTTCTCAACGGCGGCCGCCTGGAGCAGGTCGCGGCGCCCGCCGAGCTGTACCAGGATCCGGCTTCGCGCTTTGTGGCGACGTTCGTCGGCCGCTGCTCCGTGCTGCCGGGGGTGGTCGAAGCCGAGGGCGACGGCGGCGCGCTCGACGTTCGGATCGAATCGCAGGGGGCGCCGCAGGTCTGGCGTTGCCGGGGCGGCGACGGGATCGCGGCCGGCGACCGGGTCGATGTCTGCGTTCGCCCGGAATCCCTGGAGCTGGCGCCGGGCGCGGGCGCCGGGCTGGCGGGCGAGATCGAGGTGGAGCGCTACACCGGCAGCAACAGCTTCTACACGGTTCGGTTGACCACTCCCTCGGGCGGGTCCGGAGCTGGTCAGGTCACCGTCGAGGTGGCGATGCCCGGTACCGCGGCCGGTCTGACCGGCGCCTGCGTGGTGCGACCGCTTCCGGAGGAGCCGCCGTGCGTTTTCGCGGCCGGGGCAGCCGGGGCAACCGGGGCCGAACCTTGAACTCGGCCAGTCGCGGCCGCGGCTCGTTGCAGCTCCGGTCGCTGATGCCGTGGCTGCTGCTGGCGTTCCTGGTCTGGCTGGTCGGCTATCCGCTGCTCGTGGTGGCGGCCGAGGCGTTCGGCATCGGCGGTCTGGAGGGGGACGGTCCGACGACGGAGGCGTTCCGCTCCTTCTTCAGCCGGGCGGACGAGTGGAACGCGATGTGGCGGACGCTGTGGATCTCCGTGCTGTCCACGCTCGCCGCGGCCGCGGTCGGGGTGCCGCTCGGCTTCCTGTTCGAGCGCAACGAGATTCCGGGCCGGCGTCTTCTCGGCGCCCTGGTCGCGCTGCCGGTGGCGCTGCCGCCGCTGGTGGGCGTCATCGCGTTTCTCTTCCTCTACGGCGAGAGCGGTCTCGCCGCGCGGGGGCTGCAGACCCTGGGTCTCGACGTGTCGTGGCGGCTGACCGGGCCGGCGGCCATCCTCCTGGTCCACGCGTACTCGATGTACGTGTACTTCTACCTGTTCACCCGGGCGGGACTCTCCGGGCAGGACGGCGCCGCCATCGAGGCCGCCCAGAGCCTGGGCGCGAAGCGGTCGCAGATCCTGTTCCGGGTCACCCTGCCGCGGCTGCGGCCGGCCCTGGCGGGCGCCACGCTGCTTACGTTCATGACCTCGCTCGGCTCGTTCTCGGCCCCCTACATCTTCGGCGGCGGCTTCCGCGTGATGACCACGCAGATCGTCGCCTCCAAGCTGAACGGGGAGCTGCGCATGGCCTACGTCGAGACGACCATGCTGGCGCTGATGGCGTTCGGCGCCCTGCTCCTGCTGCGCCGGATCGATCCGGGCCTGGACCTGGCGTCGGGCGCGCGTGGCACGCCGCCGGCGCGGCGGCGCCTGCACAGCCGGGGGGGCCGCGTTGCCGCCGCAGCCGGCGGCTGGATCCTCGCCGGGGTCTTGCTCCTGCCGCACGCGACGTTGATCCTGATGTCGCTTGTGCCGCCGAACACCTGGACCGTGGAGGCGTTCCCGCCGGTCCTGGGCCTCGTCAACTACGGCGATCTGCTGTCGTCGGCGGAACGGCTGCGGCCGGCCCTGAACTCGCTCTGGATGGCCGCCGCGGCGACGCTGGCGGCGGTGGTCGTGGGCGTCGTGACGGCGCGACTGTCGCTTCGGCGCGGCGGTCTGCCCGGGCGCGCACTGGAGACGATGATGACCCTGCCCTGGGCGATTCCGGGGACGGTCTTCGCCCTCGCCCTGGCCGCGGCGATGAGCGTCAACGCTCCCTGGGTCGGTCGCTTCGTGCTGGTGGGCACGATCTGGATCCTGCCGCTGGCCTACCTGGTGCGCTCCCTGCCGCTGACCGGCCGCTCGGTGTTCGCGGCCCTGCGGCAGCTCGACCCGCGCCTGGAGGAGGCCGCGGCGAGTCTCGGCGCCGGCGCGTTGAGAACGGTGCTGCTGATCGTGCTCCCCCTGCTGCGGCCGGCGGTGATCGCGGGCGCCGGCCTTGCCTTCATCACCATGCTGGGCGACTTCGTGACCTCGATCGTGCTCTACACCTACGACACCCGCCCGATCTCGATCGAGATCCAGTCCAGCCTGCGGATCCAGGAGACCGGTATTGCCGCCGCCTACGGCGTGCTGCTCATGCTCTTGAGCGCGGCCGCATTCATCGCCTGGAACGACCGCGCCGGCGGGCGGCTCTGAGCGCGGGCCGCCTCCTGCTGTGCCGCGACTGATCGACCATCGCCTGGGGGCGCTGATGGCGGTCGCGTTCGTGTGCACGCTGGGCGAGTTCCTGGTCGTGGCACTTCTCCCGTTCTACGCGGAGCGATACGGCGCGAGTCCCTTCGAAGTCGGCGCTCTGGTGTCCGCCTTCGCCCTGGCGGCGATGGCGACCGCACCGCTCTGGGGCCGGCTCGCCGACCGCTCGGGGCGCAGGCCGGCACTGCTGCTCGGCCTTCTGGTGTCGGCTGTGGGCTTCGCCCTTTTCGGCGTGGCGCAGTCGATCGAGTTGCTGCTGCTGAGCCGCCTGGTGCAGGGTGTGGGCGGCGGCACGGTGCCGGTGGTGTTCGCCTACATCGCCGACTCGGTGACCGGCGAGCGGCGCGCCGAGGGTGTCGGGTGGGTGACCGCCGTCACCAGCTCAGCGGCGATGATCGGCCCGGCCGTGGGCAGTTTCGCGGGCCAGGTCCATCCGGCCGGGCCCGGAGCGGTGGCCGCGGCGCTCAGCGTGGCGGCCGCGGTGTTCGCGCACTTCTGGCTGCCGGAGTCGCGGCCGCGAGGGACGCCGAGCGGCGAGGGGGAGGAGGCGCGGTACTCGATCCTGGGGGCCGTCGGCCGGGTAGCCGCACAGCCGCTTCGCCCGCTCAATCTCCTGATCTGGATCTACGCCGCCGGGCAAATCGGCATGGCGGGGATGACCGCGATCATCGGCCTCTACCTGGGGCGTCGTTTCGGAGTGGACGAGTCGAACATCGGGTTGTTCTTCTTCTATCTGGGCGGCCTGTCCATCGTCTTCCGCGTTCTCGTTCTGGGGCGGGCGGTCCGTCGCTGGGGCGACGTCAACGTCTTGCGCACCGGCGCCTTGAGCTTCGGCGCCGGGCTGATTGCGATCCCGTTCGCCACCGGACTATGGACGCTCGGGGCGGCGATCTTCCTCGTCCCGCTGGGCACCTCGCTGCTCTTCCCTTGCACGACCTCGCAGGTCTCGAAGCGCGCCCCCGGAAGCGGCGTCGTGGGGCAGGTGCTGGGCGTCCAACAGGCCTACGGCAACGCCAGCAAGATCGCCGCGCCGCTCCTCGCGGGCTATCTGTTCCAGGAGCTGTCGCCGGGCGTGCCGTTCCTGGCCATCGGCGCAGTGCTGCTCGTTGCTGCCGTGGCGTCGTTCCGGCTGCGGTGATCGCTGCGCTCTACCCGGACGTCGGGTCGCATTCAGTGCTGCCGTTTATCCATTGACCAGACCCACGCAGAGACAACCGGCGAAGCTCGCCGGAGAAAGTCGCCACAGTCCGGGAATGTCGAGGCCGATGGCCGCGGGCCGGGTCGGATCCGGCTGCCTCGTCAGGGCCACTGGAACCAGCGCGAGGGTGAGGAGGATCGCCGTGCTGAACAGCAGGGCGGCAGTTGCCTGAGCATCGCGGTCATCTCTTGTTGCGGCGGCCCGCTTCAAGAGCCTGGAGGACCTCCTCCGGGGTTCGTTCGGCAGAGGCGAACGGATCGATCACCCGAACTTCGCCGAAAGTCTGGCCGTGCTGGAGATCCTCGGTGAGGAGGACCGGACATCCACACGATTGAGCGGCCGCCACGATCAACGCGTCCCACCAGGACAGCGAGTTGGCCTGCTCGAGAATCCACGCTCGTTCCATGATGGCGAGGTTGACCGGGACCGGCTGCCACGCGGCCAGAGCCCGGACGATCTGGCGAGCTTTGGCGCCGCCCATGCCCGGCTTCAGCTTGCGGGTAAGGGTCGCGTACAGCTCCTGCAAGACCTGCACACTCAGGCGGCCGGAGTGGCTGCGCCATAGATACGAGTACCAGTCTTCGGCACGCGACTGCTTCGCCGGGTCGGACGAGTCGTGCCGGTAGACGAGTACGTTCGTGTCAACGAAGACCGGGCCGGTCATGGAGCGAGTCTCGCGAGGGGTAAGGCTGGCCCTTCTGCTTCAGCCTCTCGGGCTGAATCGCGAGGGCTCGTTCCATGGCGACGTCGTAACGATCCTCCTGGCGCCTCATCCGTTGAACCAGGTCTGCCAACCAGCGGGAAACACTGCGCTCGTTCTCCGCAGCGCGGACCCGGACCCACCGGGCGTCGTCTTCAGGCAGCGCGATCGTGATGTTCTTCACGGCACGAGACTAGGGAAACACGAAGTTCGTGTCAACGAGTCTGGGTATGAGAGAAGGGCGCGGCCTGTGGCCGCGCCCTTTGAAGACTTGGTAGCGGGGGCAGGATTTGAACCTGGGAGCCTTGGGCTATGGCAGGCCGATGGGTTAGGTGCTCTAGACGGTCTTGCGGTGGAAGCCCCCGCTAGACGGGAGAAGGGCGCGGCCAGCGGCCGCGCCCTTAGAAGACTTGGTAGCGGGGGCAGGATTTGAACCTGCGACCTTTGGGTTATGAGCCCAATGAGCTACCAGACTGCTCCACCCCGCGTCAGGACGGGGGATCGTGGCACAGGAGGGGTGCAGTGTCAACCTGGAGCCGGGCCGGATCTTGCTTCTCCGGCGCCCGTCTTCGCGGCCTCGAGTCCGCCCCTCGTATAGGCTTCGTCCGTGTCAGCGACGCCTCCAGACCGGCGCGGGCGGCTGCGGGAGCGCATCGATCGTTGGCGCGAATGGACGCAGCGCTCGCTTCCGACGCTTATCGGTGTTGGCCTGATCCTGGTTCTCCTGTTTCTCGCCAAGGCAGGCGCCGAGAACTACTCGGGCCTTGCCGAGCTCGCGGACCGGGAGGCGGAACTCGAGATCGAGCTGGAGGAGGCGACGCAGCGGGTCGACAGCCTGAGGCGCACGGTCGTGCTGATGCAGGACGATCCGGCAGTGCTGGAGCGTCTGGCGCGCGAGGAGCTGGGCCTGGTGAGACCAGATGACACGGTCGTGGTCCTGCCGCGGGCGGACGACTGATCCGGCCCTGAACCGGTGTCCGTGTGGCGTGAACTCCGCCGCCGCATTCGCCGCGGCCGCGACTACCGCGAACTCGCTGCGGCTGAGCGTGCGGCGGTCGTCGGTCTGCCGGTGCGCGCGGCCTCGGTGGTGTTCGAGCTGCTGGCCGAGGATCGTGCCGCGGCCCAGCTCGTGGTCGTGCCGAGCGAGAGCGAGGTGCTGGCCTGGACCGAAGGGGCTCGGCTGCTCGGGCGCCGGGACGGGGCGCGGGTCGTTCCCTTTCCGTCTCCGGCGCTGACGCCCTACCAGCAGGCCGAGGCCTCGTTGCAGGTGCGCGCCCAGGAAAGCGTCGCCTACGACGTTCTGCTTGGCGCTTCGCGGGTCACCGTGGTCTGCACGCCCCGGACGCTGTTTCATCGTCTCGCCGAACCGCAGGCGTTCCTGCAGTCGGTCATAGGCGTTCGGGTGGGAGAGGACATTGTTCCCGAGGAACTCCTGACCCACCTGGTCGCCCGCGGCTACCGGCGCAGCGATCTGGTGGCGGCGGTGGGCGCGGTGGCGCAGCGGGGCGGAGTCTTCGACCTCTTCGCGCCCGGCGAACCGCGGCCGGCGCGACTCGACCTGTTCGGCGACACGATCGAGAGCATCCATCGTTTCGATCTGTCGACGCAGCGCTCCGAGGAGGCAATCGAGTCGTTGCGCATCCGGCCCTTGACGCCGTTCGCGGCCGCGCCGGAGCAGGCCGCCGAGCTGGCCCTGGCGCTACTGGAAGAACGGGGCGACGATCTGGCTGAATCGGCCCGCACCCAGTTGCAGGAGATGGTGGAGGGGGAGCCCTTTCCGGGCTGGGAGAAGTACCTCCCGCTGCTGCAGCCGAGCACGAGTCTCGGCGAGGTGATGGAGAACGCCACCGTCGTCGTGGTCGAACTGGACCGGGTGCGACGGGAGATCGAGCAGCACACGGAGATGCTGTGGGACGAGTACGCGAGACGGTCCGACGACGGCGACATCGCCGCCGAACCGGAGCGGTTGACGGTGCCCAGTGCTCAGGTGCTCGATCTCGTCGAGGACGCGGCTCTCCGGATCGGGGGCGTGCTGGATGAGCGCGAGGGACGGCGAACCCGGGTCGACTTCGGCGCGGTCGAAACGGACGTCCTGATCGATCAGCTTCCCCGCTTTCCGCGCGAGGTGGAGACCGCCGCGGCGCGCGGCGACGACCTGTGGCTGGTGGCGCGCGCCGGGCGGCACGAGTCGCTGCGCCAGACACTCGGCAGCCGCAAGATCGACTGGGATGGAGGCGGCGTGCGGCTGGTCGACGGCGAACTGGGACGGGGTTTCCGGCTTCCGGCAGCCGGGCTCGTGCTCTTCGGCGAGGGGCAACTCTTCCGGCGCCGGGCTGCGGCGCCCCGCCGCCGCCGGATGGGGCCCTTCGTGTCCGGCCTCGGGGACCTGCGGGTCGGCGAGTTCGTGGTCCACGAGGAACACGGCATCGGACAATTCCTGGGGCTCAGGACGCTTGAAGGTCCGCCCGGCGACGGGCCCGAGGTGGAGGGCTACGGACCCCGCAGGCCGTCGCGGGCGGTCGAGGTCATGGAGCTCCTCTATTCATCGGGCCGCACGCTGCTGCTGCCTCTGACTCGCCTGAACGAGATCGAGCGCTACAGCGGCATCGATGGGCTCGCGCCCCGCCTCGACCAACTGGGCGGCAGCAGTTGGGCGAAGAAGAAGGGCCGGATCAGTCGCAGCCTGAAGGCGATCGCCACCGATCTGTTGAGACTCTACGCGGAGCGGCGGCTGGCGCGGGCGGTGCCGATGAACGAGGACAGCGATCGCCAGCTCCAGTTCGAGAGCGCCTTCACCTACGAGGAGACGCCGGATCAACTGGAGGCGGTGCGCACGATCAAGGAGGACCTGGGCCGCGAACAGCCGATGGACCGGCTTCTGTGCGGCGACGTCGGCTTCGGCAAGACCGAGGTGGCGATGCGGGCGGCGTTCAAGGCGGTGGACAACGGCCTGCAGGTCGCGGTCCTGGCGCCGACGACGATTCTCGCCGATCAGCACCTGCGCACGTTCCGGCGGCGCTTCCAGGGCTTCGACTTCGAGATCGAGATGGTCTCCCGCTTCCGTTCGGCGGCCCAGGTCAAGGCGATCCGTGAGCGTCTGGCGGCGGGCGAGATTCACATTCTCATCGGTACCCACCGACTCCTGAGCCGTGACATCGACATGCCCTGCCTGGGCCTGGTGATCATCGACGAGGAGCAGCGTTTCGGAGTCGCCCAGAAGGAACGCCTGCGTGAGTTGAAGCGCAACGTCCACGTGCTGGCGATGTCGGCGACGCCGGTGCCGCGCACGCTGCAGTTGTCGCTGGCCGGGGTGCGCGACCTGTCCCTGATCGAGTCGCCGCCCCGGGACCGGATGGCGGTCGAGACCCGGGTGCTGCCGTTCTCGGGCGACCTCGTCCGCGAGGCGATCGAGTTCGAGGTCGAGCGCGGCGGCCAGGTGTTCTACGTCTACAACCGGGTCGAGAACATCGAAGGGATGCTCCGCTATCTGCGGGAGCTCGTGCCGGGGCTCCGGATCACCGTCGGTCACGGTCAGATGGAGGAAGGGGAGCTGAGCCTTCGGATGCGTGGGTTTACTTCCGGCGAGTACGACCTGTTGCTGGCGACGACGATCATCGAGAACGGGATCGATATTCCCAACGTGAACACGATGCTCGTTCACCGCGCGGATCGCTTCGGTCTGGCCCAGCTCTACCAGTTGCGGGGCCGGGTCGGCCGCAGCGATCAACTGGGCTACTGCTACCTTCTGGCGCCCCCGGACACGGTGCTTTCGGAGGAGGCGCGCAAGCGACTCGTCGCCGTCCGGGAGTTCACCGAGCTCGGGGCGGGTTTCCGGATTGCGGCGCGTGACCTGGAGATTCGGGGCGCCGGCAACCTGCTCGGGGCGGAACAGAGCGGCCACATCGCGGAAGTCGGGATCGAGACCTACATGAAGATGCTGGAGAAGACGATCGCCGAACTCCGGGGCGAGGCGCCGGCGGACAGGCCGTCGGCGTCGATCAGCCTGCCCGCGACCATGTCGATTCCGGAGGACTACATCGGCGAGATCTCTTTGCGACTCGAGATCTACCGGCGCCTTGCGGACGCCGACGAGGATCCAGAGACGCTGCTTGCCGAGCTGCGCGACCGTTTCGGACCGCCGCCGGAGGCGGTGCACACCCTGATTCGCGGCGCGGAACTGAAACGGATTGCGGAATCCCTGGGTGTCCAGTCGATCGCGCACCGGAGCGATCGGCTGACGGTCAAGCTTCGCCGCGACGCGAAGGTCGATCTGGAACGCTTGATCCGCTTCGTTTCCGAGCGGGAGGGCGCCGGTTTCACTCCGGACGGGGTGCTGACGCTGTCCGAGATACCGGGCCGTGAGTCGCTCGAGATCGCGCTCCAGCTCCTGCAGTTGCTGGCGGGTGAACCGCTGTCGCGGCTCGCCGGTTCGGAGACGGTCCATTGAGCGGCCGGTTGGACTCGCGTGCGATGCGACGAGCCTGCGCCTGTCTCCTGGTCGGGGTATCCCTGGGCTGTGGCGGCGGCAGGCTGCCGGAGGGCGTGGTGGCGCGAATCGGCAACCAGGACTTTCGTTACGAGGACTTTCACGGCTACGTTGAAGAGTCGCTCGGCGGGGACGCTTCGCGCTTCGCCAGCGCGGTGCTCTCCCGGCTCTTCGAGCGCTTCGTCGACGACCAATTGCTCTTGCAGTTGGCCCGGGATCGGGGGCTCGTGGACGGGAAGGCTACGGTCCACCAGGCCGCGATGCGGTTGCTCGAGGCGTCAACGCCGGTCGTGTCGTGGTCGGAAATCGAGCGCTACTACGCCGAACACCGGAGTGATTTCGCGCGGCCGCCACGGGTTCGCCTGCGTCAGATTCTGGCCCAGGATCGAACCGCCGCCGGGCTGGCGCTGGCAGAGCTCGAAGCTGGCGTGGACTTCGGGGAGGTGGCGCGTCTGCGTTCCCTTGGCCCCAGCGCGTCATCCGGAGGTCTCCAGGGCGAACTGTCGCGCGAGGATCTTCCCCCGGCGCTCGCCGACATCGTCTTCGAGCTTGGCGAAGGAGAATGGAGCGACCTGCTCGAGGCCGACTACGGCTTTCGCATCTTCCAGGTCGAGCGCCTCTTGCCGGAAGAAACCTTGACGGTCGCGGAGGCGGCGCCAAGAGTAAGGACCCTGCTGGAGGAGGCGCAAAGCGAAGAGCTTGTCCGAGCCGCCGCCGCCCAAGCCCGGCAGCAGTACAATCTGCGCGTCGCGGTGGAGCGGTTGCCCTTCGAGTACCACGGCGCGTTCGTGGATCAGGCCGCCGCAGAATGAGGTAACAAGAAATGACTCAACGCAGCCTGGGCCCCGCGCCCGGCAGTTCCTGGTTTGACGGCCGCCGTATCGCCGGCTCACTCGCTGGCTCGGTGGCGGCCTTGCTGGCCATGGCAGCCCTCCCCGTGGCCGGGCAGTCCTCGCCCGGCTCGGACAACCGTGTCGTGCTGCGGGTCAACGACCGCATCGCGACCCTCTACGACTACCAGAGGGCAGTCAACGAACAGATCGGCGGTATTCGGGGCGCTCTCGGACTGACCGAGCCGGAGCGGCAGGAGCGGATCGGAGACGCCGGCCGCTTCGTGATGAAGAGGCTGTTCGAGGAACTGCTGCTCATGTCGCGGGCCGATCAACTGGCGGTGACGGTCGACGAGAGCGAAGTCGATGAGCAACTCCGCGCCGTCAGGGAGCGATTCGGGCTCGAAAGCGAGGAGCAATTCCGCCAGGCTTTGGCGCAGCAGGGCATGCGGGAGGAGGACTTCCGGGAGCGCACGCGCATCCAGCTACGGTCCAACGTCGTCCGGGGTCGGGAGGTGGCGCCCCGGGTGGTGGTCGAAGATGAAGACATGCGACGGTTCTACCGCGACAACGAGGACCGTTTCCGCATTCCAGAGCGGGCTCGCTTCGAGGAGGTCGTGGTTCTGGAGGGTGTGGTCCCGGCCGACCGCATGGCGCCGCTGGCGGCGCTGGCCCGTACCCGGTTGATGGCCGGCGGTGCGGCCGCGGAGGTGGCGGAAGGGCTCGGCGAAGGCGTGACGGCGGTCGATGTCGGATGGGTCACGGCCGGCGACTTGGCGCCCGCTCTCGATGCGGTCGCCTGGGAGCTTGAAGTCGACGGCGTTGCCGAAGCGATTGCGGCCCGCGGCGGCCTGCATGTTCTGAAGATGCTGGAGCGAATGCCGGCGACGGTTCAGCCGTTCGAGGAGGTCCGCGACGCGATCCAGCAGGAAGAGCGGAATCGACTGTTCTCCGAGGAGTACGACCTCTACCTGAGCGAACTCGCGGACGCCGCCTACGTTGTCGAACGGCTGCCGGAGGGGGCCGAGGGATATCGGCCTGTCGAGTCCCCTTCGCTCGACGGCGACGCGCTGGGGCTGCTCGCTCCGTTCGGTCGCGACGTCCAGGTGCCGGATGTCGACGAGCCGTCCGGCGATACGGCCGAGGAGACCGAGGGCCAACGCTGACGATCGGCCGGTCGGGGCCCCCGGAAAGGGGTCCAGCCGTTCGTAGCAGGTCTTCGGGAGGTCTTTTCGTGGTTCCGAGGTTTTCCTCAGTCCTAAAGTGGAGCAAAGTGGTCTGAAGTAGACAAGAATGGCCCAAAAGTGGTAACGTCGCGCGTCTGAGCGTCAGTTTGTAGGCACTACGCCCACTTCTTGTGGGTACCACGCCCACCTGACTGACTCTTCAGGTCGTGAGCGATGTTTCGAGGGCATGCAGAAGCAAAGATCGACGCAAAGGGCCGCCTGAAGGTCCCGAGCGTGTTCCTGCGCCCGCTGCAGGAGCGTTTCGGTCCCGACATCTTCACCACTTCGCTGCACGGCGATTGCGCGTGGATCTACCCACTGCGGCTCTGGGAGCTGGAGGAGCAGCGCATGGCCCGCCTGCCGGCCACCCACAGGCTGCGTCGCAAGTGGGAGTCCCGGGTCAGCTACTTCGGTCTCCAGAGCCGTCTCGATTCGCAGGGGCGGCTGATGGTCCCGGCGAAGTTGCGAGGACGCGCGGGCATCGAGGGCGAGGTCGTCATTTTCGGTCGCCCGGACCGCCTTGAGGTCTGGAACCTCGAGCGGATGGAGAACGACCTGGACTCGGAACCGTTCACGGATGGCGAGTTGGACGAACTGACCGACGATCTCGAGGCGCTGGATGCGTCCGGCAACAGGGATGTCGACTGATGTGGGCGGCGACGGTCAGAAGCCCCGGCACCAGCCCGTCCTGGTCTGCGAGGCCCTGCGGTTCCTTGCTCCGGAACGCGGCGGTTGGTTCGTCGACTGCACGGTCGGCCTGGGCGGTCATGCCGCGGAACTCCTTGGGCGCTTTCCCGGCGCGCGGGTGCTCGGCATCGACCGCGACGAAGAAGCCCTGGACCACGCCCGGCGCAGGCTGCGCGAGTTCGGTTCGCGGGCCGTCCTGGTGCACGGCAACTTCCATTCGATCGACGAAGTTCTGGCTGAGGTGGGGAGCGGGAAACCGGCGGGAATCCTCGCCGATCTCGGCGTTTCGTCGCTGCAACTGGACCAGCCGGAGCGGGGCTTCAGCTTCAGGCGCACCGGCCCGCTCGACATGCGCATGGATCAATCGACTCGATCGGCAACGACGACTGCGAGGGACATCGTGAACCTGGAATCCCAGAGCGTGTTGGAGACCGTGCTCCGCGATTACGGCGAGGAGCGTCAAGCCCGCAAGATCGCGCGGGCGATCGTTGAGCGTCGTCGCCGCGGGCCGATCGAGACCACCGACGACTTGCGTGAACTGGTTCACGAGACGGTTGGGACGTCCAGGGTGAGGCGGGGCCGCGCGATGCCGGGAAGCCGGTCGATCGATGCCGCGACCAGGACGTTCCAGGCGCTTCGGATCGCCGTCAACGAGGAGTTGTCCGGGTTGGGGCCGGCCCTCGAACGAGCGGTGAATCTGCTTGAGCGGGACGGCCGGTTGGTCGTCATCTCGTACCACAGCCTGGAAGACCGGATCGTCAAGCACCGGCTCCGCGCCAACGCCGTGGGCGAGGTCGATCCGATCACTGGGCGCCCGCGCACCGAAACACGGCTGATCGAACTGATGACCAAGAAGCCGATCCGGCCGCAGCCGAGCGAGGTGGAGTACAACCCCCGGTCGCGGTCCGCGCGGTTGCGCGCGGCCCGGAGGCTGTAGCGGCTGAGACGGGATTTCGTGAACTGTGAAGACCGGTTACAGCGTCAGCAAGGAGATCGCGAATCCCTTCCTCGTGCGCCAGCGGGATCCGGGCCGGCTCCGCGGCCTGTGGCGGCTGGTGGCGATCGTTCTGCCCTTCGGCGCCGCGGTGTTCGCGTACACCTGGGTACACGAACAGGGTCTGGAGGCCGGCTATCGGATCGAGCAGTTCGAACGGCGCCTGGAGGACCTGCTGCAGGAAGAACGCCTGCTCGAACTGGAGGCCACGCGGCTGACGCGGCCTGAGCGGCTGAGGGCGCTGGCGCTGGAACAACTCGGTATGGCGCCCCCGACGCTGGACCAGATGATCTTCCTGAGTTCGGAGAGCGCGTCCCTCGTACAGGCCGGCATCGCGACGGAGGCCGCGCAGTGAACGCCCTCGGACCCCGCGCCAGGGGCGCCCGGCGCCGCCACCTCGGAAGGCTGGTGATCCTGGTCACGGTCGCCGGCGTCTGGATGGGCGCCATCGGTTGGCGGCTCTTCGATCTGCAGATTCTCGACGCCGACTCGTACCGGGAGAGCGCGGCGCGGCAGCAGCGCAGCGAGGTCGTCCTGAACCCCAAGCGCGGGACGATTTACGACTCGCGCGGCAGAACCATGGCGGTGTCGGTCGAGACCCGGACGCTCTATGCCGAAACCGCCAAGGTGGACGATCCGCCGACGCTGGCCGCCTACATTGCTCCGTTGGTGGGCCGCACCGAGGAACGGATAGAGGCCCTGCTGCAGAAGCCCGGGCACGTGCCGCTGGCGCGGAAGCTCGACCGCGCCCTGGCCGCCGGCATCGACCTGTCCGCGTTTCCGGGCCTCTACTTCCTGGCCGAGAGCAAGCGCGAGTACCCGATGGGCTCGTTGATGGCTCATGTGCTTGGCTTCGTCGGTACGGACACCAGCCTCGCCGGTATCGAACTCAAGTACGACGGCGAGGTCGCGGGTGAGTCGGTCAAGAGGCACGTACTCCGGGATGGCCAGCAGCGGTTGGTCGTCGTCGCCGGTTCGCTGGGCGAACCGAAGCCGGGGGCGGACCTCCACCTGACCATCGATGCGACGATCCAGCACCTGGCGGAGCGGGCCCTGCGGGAGACGATCGAGTGGTCGAAGGCCAAGGCCGGCAACGTGGTGATCCTGGCGCCGGAAGATTCGGCGGTGCTGGCGATGGCCTCCTATCCGGTCTTCGACCCGAACCAATTCGGCGACTTCGGTTCCGAGGAGCGCCGGAACAGGGCGATCCAGGATTCGTATGAGCCCGGCTCGACGTTCAAGACGATCACGGTGGCGGGCGCGTTCGAGCGGCAGGTTGTTCACGCCGACCAGATCATGGATTGCGGCAATGGCCGGATTCGCGTCGGCAAGGCGCGGATCAACGACCACAAGCCCTTTCCCGAACTCACCTTCCGCACGGCGATCGCCAAGTCGAGCAACGTCTGCGCGATCAAGGCAGGGCTCCTGGCCGGTGAGCAGACGATGCAGGACCTCGTGTCGGCCTTCGGGTTCGGCAAGGCCACCGGCATCGACATCGGTGGCGAGCATCCGGGCATCGTGCCGCTCCGGGTCTGGGATCGCGAAACGACAGCGTATGCCTCGTTCGGCTACGGCTTGGCGGTGACGCCCCTCCAGCTTGCGAACGCCTACGCGGCGGTTGCCAACGGCGGGGTGTGGAACCAGCCGTACATCGTGCGCTCCCTGGAGCGCGAAGGTGAGATCGTCGACCTGCGTCCTGAGGATCGCAGCCGGCGCGTGATCTCGAAGTCGACCGCGTACGAGGTCATCCGCCTGCTCGAGGAAGTGGTCGTGAGCGGCACGGGCCGCAAGGCCGCCATCGCCGGCTACCGGGTAGCCGGCAAGACGGGGACGGCCGAGAAGTCGGACGCGGGGGGCTACTCGGAGACCGGTCGCGTCGCTGGTTTCGTCGGTATTGCTCCCGCCCGGGCGCCCCGATTGGTCTGTCTGGTGATGATCGACGAGCCGACCGTCGCCACCGGTGGCGGTGAAGTCGCTGCGCCGGCCTTCCAACGCATCGTCAGCGAGGCGTTGTTCTACCTCGGTGCGACGCCTTCGCGGCAGCCGATGGGTTGGAGCCAGCCGGTGTGGCTGCGGCCGGCCGAGCCGGCGGACGTCAAGGTCGTCGACGCGGTCGCCGAAGAGGAGGTGAAGCAGGAGGACACGGGGACGGAAGGCGAGCTGTGGACGGCGCCGGGATCGAGCTGATGAGACTCGGCGACGCGATCGCCGACCTGCCGCTGCGGTCACCGCTGGCCTTGCCGCCGCCGACACGGAAGTCATGGGCGTTCAGCACGACTCCCGCCGCGTTGTGAGCGGCGATCTGTTCGTCGCCTGGCGAGGCGACCTCCACGACGGTCGTGTCTTCGCTCCGGACGCGGTGGCGCGGGGCGCCGCCGCGGTACTGGCCTTCGGCCCGCCGCCGGCCCCGCCGACCGTACCGTGGCTGGAGGTCGACGATCCCCGCGCCCGCATGGGGCGGGTGGCCGCGAGGCTCTACGGCCACCCGGAACGGGAGCTTCTGACCGTCGGCGTCACCGGCACCAACGGCAAGAGCACGACGTCCCAGTTGATCGGCGCCTGTCTGACCCGGTCGGGTCGTTCCGCGGCGGTGGTCGGAACCCTGGGCCGCACGGTCCATCGGCCGGGTTCCGCGCCGGCGGCCTTCGAGCCCCTGAGCCGGGCGGCGGAGGATCGCACGACGCCGGAGAGCAGTGACCTGTTCCGGATGTTGCGCCGGGCCGTGGACCTGGGCGCGCGGTCGGCGGCGATCGAGGTCTCGTCCCACGCCCTCGACCAGGGTCGCATGAACGGCATGAGGTTCGACGCCGCGGTGTTCACGAACCTGACCAGAGACCATCTCGACTACCACCCATCGTTCGAGGCCTACTTTGCGGCCAAGCGCCGCCTGTTCTCCTTGCTCCGGCCGGGCGGCAGGGCGGTGCTCAACGTCGACGACGAGTACGGCCGCCGTCTGGCGTCGGAGCTCCAGGACAGCGGCAGGGTCGTGCGGTTCAGCGCCTCCGGACGCCGGGATGCCGAGGTGCGAGTGGTCCGCGCCGACCTCGATCTGGCCGGGATTCGCGCCGAGGTCGAGACGCCCACGGGCCTGATCGCCTTGAACAGCCCCCTTCTCGGCCGGTTCAACCTCGAGAACCTGGCCGCGGCAGTGGCCGCGGCTCAGGCCCTCGGCGTCTCCGCCGAAGGCATATGCGAGGCGGTAGCCGACCAGCCGCCGCTCTCCGGCCGGCTTGAGCCGGTGGAGCGCGGTCAGGAGTTTCCCGTTCTCGTCGACTACGCCCACACGGACGGGGGGCTGCGCGCGGCCCTGGCGGCGGTGCGCGAACTGAGCGACCGGCGCATTGCCGTCGTGTTCGGCTGCGGCGGTGACCGCGATCGCGGCAAGCGGGAACTGATGGGGCGCGCGGCGGGAGAACTCGCGGATCTCGCGATCGTCACCGACGACAACCCGCGGAGCGAGGAGCCGGGGCTCATCCATGCCGCGATCGTCGCTGGTCTCGAGGCCGCTCGGGGTTGTGCCTGGGAAGTCGTCGCGGGCCGGCGCGAGGCGATTCGGCGGGCCGTTTCGGTGGCGGCGGCGGCGCCGGGGTGGACGGTCCTGGTTGCCGGCAAGGGCCACGAGGCGACGCAAACGATCGGCGGCCTCAAGGTGCCCTTTCGTGACCGCGATGAGTTGGAGTCGGCCCTGAACGCACTGAACGGGGAGCTCGAGGGTGAGACGACCCCTTGCTGATGCGGCCAGGATCATGAACGGTTGCCTGATCGGAGAGGTTGAACCCGGCGCCTGTTACCGGGGCGGGGCGATCGACTCGCGCCGGGTCGAGGGCGGCGAACTGTTCTTCGCGCTGCCCGGCGAGCGGACCGACGGCCATCGCTTCGTGGCCGACGCCCTGGCCGCGGGCGCCGCGGCCGCCGTGGTGGCGGCGCCGGTCGACCAGGCGGGGGGCCCCCAGATCCGGGTCGACGACGTGACCGCGGCGCTCCACGATCTGACCCGGGACCATCGCCGGAGGCTCAAGACCCGGGTCGCGTCGGTCACCGGCTCGGCCGGCAAGACGACGACCAAGGATCTGCTGGCCCTGCTGCTCGGCGAACGCTGGCGGGTTCACAAGAGTCCGGGCAATCTGAACAACCTTCTCGGCTTCCCGCTCACGCTGCTTGCCGTGGACGAGGACTGCGAGTGGCTGGTGGCCGAGATGGGGATGTCGGCGCCGGGCGAGTTGGCCGCGGTCAGCCGGCTCGGCCGGCCGGACGTGGCGGTGTTCACGAACGTGCGACCGGCGCACCTCGCCGGCTTCGAGCAGGAGAGTGGCGTCGCCGCGGGCGTGGAGGCGATTGCCCGGGCCAAGGCGGAGCTGCTCGAAGGGCTTGCCGACGACGGCATCGTCGTCGCGAACGCCGGCAACCCCCACGTCGTCGGCCTCGTTGAGCGATACCTGGCCGAACGTGCCGAACGTGCCGAACGTCCGGAAAGCGGCCGCGCCGGCGCGGCCGGGCGCGTCGTCTGGTTCGAGGTGGCGCCCGCGGCCGGCAAGACCCCCGTTGCCGAGGTCACAGCACGCGACCTCGAGCCGCTGGCGGGAGAACCGGGAACGCGTTTCGTGCTCGAAAGGGGCGGCGCCGAAGCACTCGTCGAGCTGCCCCTGCACGGCCGGGTCAACGTCGAGAACTTCCTGGCCGCCGCGGCCTGTGCCCTTCGCCTCGGCGTTCCGATCGAGCGCGTGGCCGCGGCCGCGCGACGGCCGATATCCGCGGCCGGACGCGGCGAAGTGGTTTCGCTGTCCTCGGGCGCGACCCTGGTGGACGACTCGTACAACTCGAACCCGGAAGCCGCGCAGTTTGCGCTTCAGGCCGCGCGCCTGCTCGACGGCCGGCGCCACGTGGCGATCCTGGGGGAGATGCTCGAGCTCGGCAGCGCCGAGCGCCGCTACCACCGGGAACTGGGCAGCGCCGCCGCCGATCTGGGATTCGACCTGGTCGTGGGCGTTGGCTGGTTGACGACCGATCTGCTGGCGGCTGCGGCCGAGGGCGGCGCGGAGACCGTCTGGTTCGAGGACTCGCTCGCCGCGAGCGCCGGCGCGCCGGCCCTGATCAGGGACGGCGATGTCGTGCTGGTCAAGGGTTCGCGCGGCTCGGCGCTCGAGCATGTCGCCGGGGCGCTGAGGCAGGAGAGGGCGAACTGATGCTGCTCGACCTGCTGTTGCCGCTCGGCGAGAGGATGGCGCCCTTCAACGTCGTCCAGTACATCACCTTCCGCTGCGCCTGCGCCGCGTTGACGGGTGTCGTGCTGAGCCTGATGCTGGGCCCCAGTTTCATCCGCGCCGCGCGGCGCCTCTCGATCGGACAGGCGATCCGCGAGGAAGGCCCGGAGCGGCACAAGAGCAAGGCCGGCACCCCGACGATGGGGGGATTGCTCATCCTCGTCGCGGTGATCGTGCCGACCCTGCTGTGGTCCGACCTTTCGAACGTCTACGTCTGGCTTGCGATCGGCACGACGATCGCGCTGGGCGCGGTCGGCTTCGTCGACGACCTGCTCAAGGTCCGGCGGCGCCACAGCAAGGGCTTAGGGCTGAAGGCGAAGCTGGGCCTGCAGCTCGCGGTGGGCGCGGCGCTCGGCGCCGGCCTGGTCGGCCTGACCGATCTCGACGCGAACCTGAGCTTCCCCTTCTTCAAGACCCTGCTGATCGAACTCGGTCCGTTCTACATTCCCTTCGTCGCCATCCTGATCGCCGGTTCCTCCAATGCGGTGAACCTCACCGATGGGCTCGACGGCCTGGCGATCGGCGCCACCCTGGTGGCGGCAGCCACCTACGCGGTCTTCGCCTACATCGCGGGCAACTCGATCGTCGCCCGCTACCTGCAGGTGTCCTACGTCCCGGGGGCAGGCGAGGTCGCGATCATCTGCTCCGCCCTGGTCGGGGCCAGCCTCGGCTTCCTATGGTTCAACGCCCATCCGGCCCAGGTGTTCATGGGCGACGTCGGCTCGCTCGCAATCGGCGGCACGATCGGCGCGGTCGCGGTGCTCTCCAAGCAGGAACTGCTGCTGGTGCTGGTCGGCGGACTGTTCGTGATCGAGGCGCTGTCGGTGATCGTCCAGGTGGCGTCCTACAAGACGACCGGGCGCCGGGTCCTGCGCATGGCGCCGCTCCACCATCACTTCGAACTCGGCGGGTGGAGCGAGAACCAGGTCATCGTGCGGTTCTGGATTCTCGCCGTGCTGTTCGCCTTTCTCGGGCTTTCGACCCTGAAGTTGAGGTAGTGGCGTTGGTCGAGTCGAGTAGCAGCACGTCCCCGAACCCGGCGTCGCCGGTCTCCGCATGGCGGAGGGCGCTGGTCTATGGGCTGGGCTTGTCCGGCGTGGCGGCAGCGCGGGCGCTTGTTGACCGCGGTATCCGCGTGGCGGCCGTCGACGGCCGTCCGGCCTCCGGTCTGGGGTCGGCGGCACAGGAACTCCTGCGAACGGGACGGGTCGAGATGTTGCTGGACGAACAGGCGGCGCTGCCGAGAGGTCTCGACGCCGTCGTGCTGAGTCCGGGCGTGCCGCCGAACCGGCCCCTGCTGCGGAGCGCCCGGTCGGCGAACACGCCGGTTGTGGCCGAAGTGGAACTCGCTTACCGCCTGCTGGAGGCGTCGTGCGCACCGACCGTGGTGGCGATCACCGGCAGCAACGGCAAGAGCACGACGACCGCGCTCACCGGCGCCCTGCTCGAAGCGGCGGGTTACCCGGTTGAAGTCTGCGGCAACATCGGCACGCCGCTGAGCGCTCGCGTCGACGGACCGCCCGGGCGGGTCTTCGTCGTCGAGCTCTCGAGCTTCCAACTCGAGGCGGTCGACCGCTTCCGGCCTCGGGCGGCGGCGCTTCTGAACATCAGCCCCGACCATCTCGACCGCTACCGCAACGTGGGAGAGTACGCGGCCGCGAAGGCGCGCATCTTCGGCAACCAGGCGCCCGGAGACATCGCCGTGGTGAACGGCGACGACTCCCAGGCGCGCCGGCTCGGGAGCGACCGCGGGGGGGCATCGGCCCAGGTCAGGCGGCGCTTCTTCTCACGTCTCCGTCAGGTTGAGGACGGCTGCTACCTCGACCGCGACCGGGTGATCGAGGTCGGGCCGAACGTCCGGCGCGAGCTGTTCCGGCTCGACGATCTGGCGCTGGATGGGTTGCACAACGTGGAAAACGCGATGGCGGCGGCGCTGCTCGCGTCGGCTGTCGGCGCCGATCCACACGGTTTCGCCTCAGGTCTTCGCGGCTTTGGCGGCTTGCCCCACCGGATGCGCCTGGTCGAGACCATGGACGGCGTCCGCTACTACAACGATTCGAAGGCAACCAACCCCGCCGCGTCCACGCAGGCGCTGGCCGGTTTCGGCGACGGCTCGGTTCACCTGATTCTGGGTGGCCGGGCGAAGGGGGAGGCCGCCGATTTCGCCGAATTGGCGGCGGTGGCAGCGGCCAAGGCCGCGGCGGTCTACCTGATCGGCGAGGCCGCCGGCGCGATCGAATCCGTGCTGCTCGACGGCACCGCGCATCGCCGCTGCGGTTCGCTCGACCGGGCGGTCGAGGCGGCGTCCGCCGCGTCGAGCCGTGGCGAGAGCGTGCTGCTCTCGCCGGCCTGTGCCAGCTTCGACCAGTTCGAGGACTTCGCCGACCGCGGCCGCTGCTTCGAGCGTCAGGTCAGAGCTCTCGCGGCGGCTCGCGGAGGGGGCGGCGATGGCTAAGAAGCTCGCCATCGACAAGGTGCTCTTCACGGTCGTCGTCCTGCTGGTGGTGGGAGGGCTGGTCATGGTCTATTCGGCCAACCCGCCTGACCCCGACGGCGCCTTCAAGCGGCAGTTCGTCACCCAGCTCGCGGCGGCGATCGTCGGTCTGGGCGCGATGCTGGTGGTGATGAACGTAGACTACCGGCGCTGGGCCAGACCGTGGCTGGTGTACGCCGGCCTCGGGGTCTCGCTCGGGCTGCTCGGCATCGTGCTGGCGTCGCCGCCGATCAACGGCAGCAGCCGGTGGCTGTCGCTTGGACCGGTGACCTTCCAGCCGTCGGAGCTGGCCAAGGTCGCGGTCATCCTCTTTCTCGCGTACCAGATCCACCGCTGCCCTGAGGGGGTCAGCCAGCCCCGGGTGCTCGTGCCGTGCGGAGTCGGCGTCGGCCTGGTGACCCTGCTCGTGCTGCAGGCCCCGGACTTCGGCAGCGCCGCGCTGATCCTCGGGATCTCGGCGGTCATGCTGTTTCTCGCCGGCCTGTCCTGGCGCTGGATCGTGCCCGGGCTGCTGGTGTTCCCGGCGGTGCTGGGGCTCTTCATCTGGTCGGAGCCCTACCGCGTGGAGCGAGTGATGGGCTTCCTCGCGCCGGAGACCGACCCCTCGGGCAACGGCTTCCAGGTGCTGCAGTCGCTGATCGCGATCGGCTCCGGCGGCGTGACCGGTCAGGGCCTGGGCGAGAGCGCCCAGAAGCTCTACTTCCTGCCGCTGGCGAGTTCCGACTTCATCTTCTCGATCGTCAGCGAGGAGCTGGGATTGATCGGCGCCGCCGCCGTGCTGGCCGCATTCGTCGTTCTCGCCTGGCGGGGCTACGTCGCCGGGCACCGCGCCCCGGACGCGTTCGGCCGGTTTCTCGCTTGGGGACTGACGTCGGCGGTGCTCATCCAGGCGCTCGTCAACATCAGCGTCACCGTCGGACTGGTGCCGGTCACCGGTACGCCGCTGCCGTTTCTGTCGCACGGCGGATCCTCCCTGTTCATGACCCTGGTCGCGTGCGGCCTGCTGCTGAGCGTTTCGGAGCATGGATGAGCGCTCGCACTCACCGCCCTTCGGTGGTCTTCTCGGGTGGTGGAACCGGCGGGCACGTGTTCCCTGGCCTGGCAGTAGCCGAGGAACTCCGGCGCCTCGGTTGGCGCACGGCGTGGATCGGGCGCAGGCGGAGCCTCGAGGAACGGTTGGTTGCCGCGGCCGGGTTCGAGTTCAGAGCGTTGCCGGCGCGGCCCTTTGTGGACCGCAGTGTCCCGGAACGAGCGGTGGCCCTGAGTGTTCTGGCGGTTTCTACGCTGCGGGCCGCCGTGCTGCTGCGCCGCCTTCGTGCCGCCGTGGTGTTGGCCACCGGCGGCTACGCCTGCGCTCCGGCTGCCCTGGGGGCCCGGCTGAACGGTTCCGGCCTCTACCTGCTCGAACCGAACGCGCAGAGCGGTGCGGCGAACCGGCTGCTGTCGCGGTTCGCCACGGAGGCGGGGACTGCTTTCGAGTCCGCTGCGAAGCAGTTGGCGTGCGAGGCGCGGCTGGTCGGGGTTCCGGTGCGCCGGGCCTTCCGCCGGGTCGGCGAACCGCGCCTCCAGAGCGACTGCACGCGGGTGCTGGTGCTCGGCGGCAGCCAGGGCTCGGATGCTCTCAACCGGCAACTGCCGGGTCTGTTCGCCCGGGCCGCCCGAAAGACAGCCATCGAGGTCACGCACCAGTCGGGACCTTCCCGGGTCGACGACACCCGCGACCGCTATCGAGGTCTCGAGGCGCCGGCGCTCAAGGCGACGGTCGAGGGGTTCATCGAGGACACCGCCGGCGCGATGGCGGCCCACGACCTGATCGTTTCGCGGGCGGGGGCGGTGACGGTGGCGGAAGTGGCCGCGGCCGGCCGGCCGGCGGTCTACGTTCCGTTGCCGCTGGCCGCGGGGCACCAGCGCGGCAACGCGCAGGCGATGGTCGATGCGGGAGCGGCGATCCTGGTCGAGCAGGACGATCTGCAGGGCGAGGCGGCCGCGGAGCGATGCGCGGGGCTGATCGCGGATCGCGCCCGGCTGTCGTCCATGGCTCGGGCGGCCCGCGCCCACAGCCGGGGCGATGCGGCGCGCGCCGTAGCGGAGCGGGTCTGCGCGATCGCCGGCGCCTCCAGCGCCGGGAGCACGCGCTGATGCCTCTGTTCCTGCGCACCGCGGGCCTCGAACGGATCCACTTCGTCGGCATCGGCGGCGCCGGAATGAGCGGCATCGCGGAAGTCCTGCTCAACTACGACCTCGCGATCAGCGGCTCCGATCTGGAGGCGAGCGAAACGACCCGGCGGCTTGCCGAACTCGGCGCCTCAGTCTTCCTCGGCCACTCGGCCGAGAACGTGGGGCAGACCGACCTGGTCGTCGTCTCCTCGGCCGTCTCCGCCGGCAATGAAGAGGTCGTTGCCGCGCGCCGGCGCGGCGTCCCGATCGTGCGCAGAGCCCAGATGCTGGCTGAGCTGATGCGGCTCAAGTACGGCATCGCCGTGGCGGGTACGCACGGCAAGACGACGACGACGTCGCTCGTGGGCAGCGTACTGACCGGCGCGGGCCTCGATCCCACCGTCGTCGTCGGCGGCCGGCTCCGCGTGTCCGGCACGGGAGCGCGCCACGGCAAGAGCGACTACCTGGTTGCGGAGGCGGACGAGTTCGACCGCAGTTTCCTCGATCTGGCGCCGGTGATCGCCGTGATCACGAACATCGATGTCGATCACCTCGACACCTACCGCGACCTGGCTGACATCAAGGATGCCTTCGTGCGCTTTGCCACCCGGGTTCCCTTCTTCGGTCAGATCATCGCCTGCGTCGACGACGCGAATGTGCGGGACCTGCTGCCCCGCCTCGCGGACCGGCGGATCGTCACCTACGGCTTCGACTCGGGGGCGGACCTGCAGGCGCGCGATCCCGAGCCCACCGCCTCCGGCGTGCGGTTCGAGGTCGTGGATTCGGCCGCGGGTCGGCTTGGCGCGGTCGAGCTGCCGATGCCCGGTCGACACAACGTCCTGAACGCGTTGGCGGCGGTGGCGGCGGCCCGCGCCACAGGAGTCGACTTCGGGACGGCCGCACGTCTCCTGTCTGGTTTCTCCGGCGTTCACCGGCGCTTCGAGCGGGTGGGCAGTTGGCGGGGTGCGACCGTGGTCGATGACTACGCGCACCACCCGACCGAGGTCGAGGCGACCCTGCGGGCCGCTCGCGAGGTGTTGGATCTCGCGGGGGAAGAGGGTCGGCCGCGCCGGCTTCACGCCGTGTTCCAGCCCCACCTGTTCAGCCGGACGCGGTACCTGGCGGACGACTTCGGCCGCGCCCTGCTGCTGGCCGACAACGCTCTGGTTACCGACATCTACGCGTCCCGTGAGAAGCCGCTTCCCGGCGTGGATGGGGGCCTGGTGGTCGCGGCGGCCGCCGGCTGCGGCCACCCCAGCGTCACAGGCTGCGGTCCCTGGCGTACAGCGCCTGAGCGCCTCCGTTCGGTGGTTCGGGAAGGAGACATGATCCTCACCCTCGGCGCCGGAGACATCTACCGGTTGGCTCGACTCCTCGTGGCGGATGAGGAGGACGGAAGATGAATCGCGGCAGGAGTGGGCTGCCGCTTGCGGGACGCCGGACCGTGCGCCGCCGCCGTCCGCGGCCCGTCGTCTGGTTGGCGATGGGGGCGGGAAAGGTCCTCCTGGGCGTGGCGCCCGTCGTGGCGGTCGGCGTGTGGCTGGCGACGGCGCCGGTGTTCGACCTGAAGCCTGAGATCGGGATCGAGACGGGGGCGCGCGTGTCCGAGGAGTGGGTGCGGGACCGGCTTGCCGGCCTGGTGGGACGCAACCTCCCGATGCTCTCTCTGGAACGCGCCGCGGTGCGACTCGAGCACGAATGGGTGCGTGAAGCGAAGTTGGCCAAGCGGCTCCCGAATGAACTCGATGTGCGGATCGTGGAACACGAGCCGGCCGCCGTGTTCGAGTCGGGAGACCGATCCTGGATCATCGACCGGGACGGCCGGGCGATCGTGGGATGCGAGCGCGCTGCCGATCTCTGCGAGGGGAGTGCGGTCGCGGTCGCCGAGAGCACCCTGGTTCGGGTTTCGATTCAGAGCGCGCTGCTCGGGGAGCGTGTCGGGGAGAGTCCGGCGCGGAACCCCGGCGTTACCGGACTCCCATCGAGAGACGTTTCTGGAGAAGTGCTCGCGCGGACGCTGAAACGGGCGCTCGACGTGGCGACCGAAGTCAGGGCGTTCGAGTGGGGACGGCAGGTCCGGGCGGTGGAGGTCATCAGCTTCGGGATCGTTGACGACGACTACCTGCTCGCGTGCAGCGGCCGCCCGGCGACCGTGCTCGTCCGCGGCAGCGACCTGACGGCCAAGGCTTCGGTGTTCGAGTTGCTGCAGGCGGCGATCAGGAAACACAGCGATCCCGAGGTCGTCGACTTGCGGTTCAGAGAGCGAATTGTCCTGTCGAGGGAGGCGCCGGGTACAGGCCGCGACCCCGCCGACGAGATCAATGCCGGAGATCCCTCGTAGAGGGGAGGACGAAACGATGCCGAAAACGGACACACGTTTGGTAGCCATCGATGTCGGCTCGGCGAAGGTCGGCGTGCTGATCGTCGAGCGCACCGAGATCGACGGAGAGCCCGGCCTCAAGGTCGTCGGCGTTGGCAGGGCGCCCAACCGCGGTACGTTGAAGGGCCACATCGTGAACGTCGACGCGACGGTGAGCTCGCTGCGGCGGGCTACCGAGGAAGCCGAGACCATGGCGGGAACTGAGATTTCCCGTGCCGTTGTCGGTGTCGGCGGCAGCGATCTGCGCTCCGCGAACAGCCACGGCACGGCCTACATCGACAGCGGTGACCGGGGCATTTCGCGCGCCGACATCGACCTGGTTCTGAATGCCGCCCGGGACGTGCCGCTTCCTCCCGACCGCGAGATCCTGCACGCGATCCCGCAGGAGTTCGCGGTCGACGATCACGGTGGCATAGCGGACCCCCAGGGCATGCTGGGGAGCCGTCTCGAGGCCAAGGTCCACCTGGTCATGGGCCACGCGCCGAGAACGAGGACGCTGATCCGGTGCCTGAACCAGGCGGGTGTGGAGGCGACGGAGGTCGTGTTCGAGCCGCTGGCCACGGCGGAAGCGGTCCTGCTTCCCGATGAGCGCGAACTCGGCGTTCTGATGCTGGAGATCGGATCCGGCACCTGCGGATTCGCGTTCTTCCACCAATCGGAAGTCCAGCACAGCGGCGTCCTTCCGTTCGGCGCCAGCCACTTCACGGCCGACCTGGCCTCGGTGTTGCGAACCTCGTTCGCCGGCGCCGAAACGCTGAAGCTCCGCGACGGCTGCTGCCTCCCCGGTTTGTTTGACGGCGACGAGGGAGTGACCGTGCCGAGCGTAGGGGGAGGCGCCAGCCGGACGATCGCGCGGTCCAGGCTCGCCGAGATCCTGCAGGCACGCGCCGAGGAGATGTTCCATTTCGTCCAGGTCGAGATGGAGAAAGCGGGCTGCGCCGATCAGCTCCGGGGCGGAGTCGTTCTCACCGGCGGCGGTTCGAAGCTGGCCGGTCTTCCCGAACTGGCCCAGCAGTTCTTCTCGTGCGACGCACGCTACGGCGTGCCGCTCGGTCTCACCAGCGAGATCGAGGGTCTTACCGATCCGACATGGGCTACGGCCGCGGGCCTTGTGCTTTACGCCGTCGCCGCGGAGCAGGCCCGACTACCGCTCGTGCGCCAGGGCTCCGTTCGCGGAGTGCGCGGGGTGATGGGCAGCCTGCGACAGATGTTCAGCGATCTTCTCTGATCTTGAGTTACTGAACCGGAGGGTTCGAAAAGGGAGAGTGCCATGATTCTGATGGAAGAGCAGCAGCCGGCCGCGATGGAGCCGACGATCGACGACGCGGCTTCCTCCGAGGAGAGTTTCGGTCCGGCCAAGATCAAGGTCGTCGGTGTCGGCGGCGGCGGCGGCAATGCCGTCAACCGGATGATTGCCAGCAGTCTGAGCGGCATCGAGTTCATTGCGGCCAACACCGACCTGCAGGCGCTCCGGCGCTGCGAGGCGGAGACGAAGTTGCAGCTCGGCCGCAAGATCACGCGCGGCCTGGGCGCGGGGGCCGACCCGGATATCGGACGCAACTCGGCGCTGGAGGACACGGACAAGATCCTCGATGTGCTGAGCGGCGCCGACATGGTCTTCCTGGCGGCCGGGCTCGGCGGCGGAACCGGCACGGGCGCGGTGCCCATCATCGGTTCCCTGGCGGCCGAGGTCGGAGCTCTGACCGTGGCGGTAGTCACGAAGCCGTTCGCCTTCGAGGGCCGGCGGCGGATGCTGATCGCGGAGCGCGGTCTGGAAGAGCTGCACAAGGCGGTCGACACGGTCATCGCGATCCCGAACGAGCGGCTGCTGAGCTTCGTCGATCGGGGTACGTCGCTTTCTGAGGCCTTCCTCACCGCCGACGACGTTCTGCGCCAGTCGGTTCAGGGCATCAGCGACCTGATCACGATGCCCGGCGAGGTAAACGCCGACTTCGCGGACGTGCGGGCCATCATGTGCGGTCAGGGGATCGCCGTGATGGGCACGGGCCTGGCGTCGGGCGACAACCGTGCGCTCGAGGCGGCGCAGCGCGCTGTGTCCTCGCCACTGCTCGAGGACGCCTCGATCGAGGGTGCCGGGGGCTGCCTGATCAACATCACGGGCGGCAGTTCGCTGACGCTCCACGAGGTAGCCGAAGCGGCCCGCATGGTCACCGAGGCGGTGGATCCGAACGCGAACATCATCTCCGGTCTGGTGGTCGACGAGACGATGGACGAGGAGATGAAGGTCACCGTGATCGCGACCGGCTTCGCCGAGGATCGCCAGCCTCGACCGGGCGGCTCGGGGTCGAAACCCGAGGGCGCCGGGACCGATGAGGCTGCGGATTCGCCCGAGGGTCTCGCTGCCGCCGGGCAGGCGGCGGACGCGGCTCTCAAGGGGGACTCGCCCGAGGACAAGGGCGCCGACGACGCGGGCTTCCGCGATCGGCTGCTCGCCGAGCGCCACAAGATCGATCCGGGTGGCTTCGGACCGAATTGGAGGAATGTCGACGACTACGACATCCCGACGGTGCTGCGCAAGCAGATGGACTGAAGCCACGGTGGCTTCGGACCACCGTAACCCGCGAGAATGTCGACGACTACGACATCCCGACGGTGCTGCGCAAGCAGATGGACTGAGTTGGGGGCTACAGCTACATCCGCTCGGGCAGGGGTACGCCGAGAATCGCGGCCAGGGCCTCGAGGGAACGCACGAAGATCTGCATTGCGGCGAGACGCGCGTCGCGGAGATCGGCGTTCTGCTCGTGCAGGATGGGATGGCGGTGGTAGATGGCGTGGAACTTCTGTGCCAGGTCCAGCCCGTGCCTGGCGATCAGGGACAGTTCCAGCGTGGCCGCGGCGCGCTCGACGGTGTCCTGGCATTGCGAGGCGAGCAGAACCAGGTCCCAGAGATCGTCGGGCCACGCCTCGGCGGGGAGTTCCGCGGCCCGGCGCCCGCCCACTTCCTGCGGCAGACCCTCTTCCAGCAGGCGACGGCGGATGTTCCGGGCGCGCACGATGGAGTACTGCAGGTACGGCCCCGTCTCGCCCTCGAAGGCCGTGGCTTCGTCGATGTCGAAGGCGATCACCCGGGTCGTGGTTGCCCGCACCATGAAGAAGCGCAGCGCCGCGGTGGCGATCTGGCGTGCCAGTAGCTCGGCGTCCTGGTCGTTCGCGTCAACGGTGTCGGATTCGCTGCGGCGGGCTGCGATCTCAGCCCGGCTCTTCGCCTCGAGCTGGTCGAGCAGGTCGTCCGCCTTGACGCCGATGCCCTTGCGGCCGGACATCTCCAGCCTCGCGTCGCCGCTGAAACCGAGTTGTTCCGCCGTCCGGGCGGACAGGGCGACCATCTCGTAGGCGAAGTGGACGCTCTCGCCGGCCTGACGCGTGTGACCGAGCGCTTCCAGACCGGCGCGAACGATCCGCTGCAGGTAGGCCTGGCGGGCGTCGATCACGTTGATCACCCGGGCGCCGGCGCCGAACGGCGGCGCCTGTTCCCGTCCCGGGCCGCTCTGTGTGCCGGCCGGTGCGGTCTCCCAGAGGGGTCCGTCGTCGAACCGGTCGTACTCGAAATCGCGGCCGAGCACGCCGAACTTCCAAAGCTGGTACGCGATGTCCTTGCCCACGTAGGTCACCGTGCCGTCGGACCGCACGATCACCTTGTCCGGATCCTCGAGACCCTGGAACTCCTCGCTCTCGGAGAGCGGCATGACCCAGCAGCCGGCGTTCTTTCCGGTCTCCTCGAACCGCACCGCGCCGCTCTCCTTGAGTTGCTCGAAGGCGGCGACGAAGAAGTCCAGGCGCAGGATCTCGCTTTCACGGGTCAAGAGGTCGTAGTCGATGTCGAGGCGGCGCATCGTCGCCAGGTGGCGGCTGACGACTCGTCGCGCGACTAGGCGGCCGGCCTCCGCCCTTCGGCCGTGGCCCGCTTCCAGGGCGTGGAGAGTGCGGCGCCGGAGCTCGAGCCGTTCGGGGTCCGGCTCGTACCAGCGGCCGACCTCGCTGTAGACGTCCCAGCAGGTGTAGTCGAACGGCTCCGGCAGGGCTTCGATGTCGGCCACCGAGCAGCCCCGGAGATCGAGGAAGCCGACCACCACGTCGGCGACCTGGACGCCGGTGTCGTCGATGTAGTTCTGGACTTCGGTCGTGCGTCCGAGACCGCGGAGCGCGCGCGCCAGGACATCGCCGAGGACGGCGTTGCGCAGGTGGCCTATGTGCGCCGCCTTGTTCGGATTGATGTTTGTGTGCTCGACGATGACCTTGGCGGGCCGATCGGTACAGGTAGAGGGCGCCACCGGAACCGCGTCGAGCATCGCGGCCGCGAATCCGGTGCGGTGGAGGTGGAAGTTGACGTAGCCCGGGCCTTCGACGGTGACCCGGTCGAACCCCGGTGGCAGGTCCATGGCCTCGACCAGACGTTCCGCAATCGCCCGCGGCGCCTGGCGGAGTTCGCGCGCGAGGTGAAGAGCGCAGGGACTCGCGAGGTCGCCCAGCCGCCGCTGGGGCGGCACTTCGACGGTCGGGTCGTGATCGAGCCGGAAGGCGCGGGAAAGGGCGCTTCGCAGCGCGTCGGCGACCAGGGATCTCGTGCGCTGCAGCATCGGAGTGCGCGGAGTGTACCGAAGGGGGGGCTTGGGCTCCGGTAGCATGTTCGCCGATTCAGGGAGCGCCGTGAACGAGAACCGCCATAGCCCCGTCCGTCCGGCCCGACTCCCGCTGGAACCCAGCACCGGGTTGGCGCCATGACGGGTCGCAAGCGGCCGCTGCCGCCGACCGCGCCGGAGTCGCTGGTGGCTCGCCGCGTCCTCGTACTGGCGCCCCACTACGACGACGAGGTGCTGGGCTGCGGCGGCCTGATCCTGCAGCTTGCCGCGGGCGGCGCAAGCGTCGTTTGTGCCTTCGTGAGCGACGGTTCGGGCGGCGTGGAAGCACCGCCGGAGGGGGTGACGAGAGACCAGTACTCCAAGCGGCGAAGGGCGGAAGCGGATGCGGCCGCCAACGTACTCGGCATCGACAGCGTGGAGCATCTGGGCTCGCGCCACGGTTTGAGAGACGGCGCCCTGACCTCCTCCCTGGACCAATTGACCGGCCACATCGAGGCGTTGCTTCAGCAACACAAGCCGGACCTGCTGCTGGCGCCCTCGCCTCTCGAAGTGACGCCCGATCATCAGACTGCGTTTCGCGCCCTGCACGAGGCGCTGATCAACCGCCGGCGAGGACGAACCCAAGAGGGAGAACCGCTTTCCAGCCAGGACGACGACTCGTCGCCCGGCGATCTGGCGCTGCGGGTTCTCTGCTACGAGGTGAACCACCCCTTCTATCCCGACCTGCTCGTGGACGTGACGGCCGAGATGGAGGGAATCGCCGGCGCGATGTCCCACTATCGGAGCCAGTTGGAACGCCACGACTACATGGGTTCCTGTCGAGGCCTGCGGCGCTACCGGTCGCTCGGCCTGCCGGATCCATGCCGCTACGCCGAGGCCTACTGCCAGTTGAAGGCCAGCGACTTCACCACCCGGAGCCCGGCGCAACTGATCGCGTACCTGGGCGGCGCGCCTTCGCTGGTCGAGGTTGCTTCGCCCCGCCGGGCGTCGATCGTGGTCCGGACGTACAACCGGCCGCGGCGGCTGGCGGAGGCACTGGACAGCTTGGCGCAGAGCACCTACCGCAACGTCGAGTTGGTTCTGGTGAACGACGGCGGGCGGCGCCCTGAGGTGGCGGAGGACTTTCCGTTCGAGGTGCGCCGCGTCGACCTGGATCGCAACCGCGGCCGGGCCGCCGCTGCCCAGGCCGGGGTGGAGGCGGCTTCAGGCGACTGCATCGGCTTTCTCGACGACGACGACCTGCTGGCGCCCGAGCACCTCGAAACACTCACGGCGCAGCTTTCCGGCGATGTCGAGGTGGCCTATACCGACGCGGCCGTCGTCAGCTACCAGCCGGGAAAGGGCGGCTGGGTGGAATGTGGACGCCGGCTCCCCTACAGCCGGGACTTCGACCGGGGAATCCTGTTGCTCGACAACTACATCCCGTTCCACACCGTGCTGACGACGCGGGAGGCGATCGAGCTGGCGGGACCGTTCGACGAACGGTTGCCGGTCTTCGAGGACTGGGACCTGTTGATCCGGTTGTCGCGTTCAACGGACTTCGTCCATATCGCGCGGACGACCTGCGAGTACCGTCACTTCCTTGGCGGTACCGCGGCCGGCGCCCCGGGGGGTCATGCGCTCGGTGGGGCGGCCTCCGACCGTGGCGATTTTGAAACCCTGAAGGCGCGGGTTCTGAGCAAGCACGCGGCTGAACTCGACTCCGCCTCGCTGGCGCGGGCGGTGACCCGGATGCGGCGTCAGGCGGTGCTGGCCGGCGATGCGGCGCGGGCGGAGATTCGCGACCGCGAGGCGGAGCTGGAGCGGATGCACGCGAAGATTCACGGTCTGCACGCGAAGATCGAGAGCATGCGGGCCTGGGAACGGGAGTTGGATTCGTCGCACCGGGAACGCGGCGCCGAGATCGAGCGGTTGCAAACCCTGGAGCGGGAACTGAAATCGTCGCACGGGGAGTGCGAAGTCGAGATCCACAGACTTCACGGTCGTGAGCGGGATCTGCAGACCGAGATCGAAGCCATGAAGGCGACGCGGGTCTGGCGACTGCACGAACGTCTGCAGTCTCTGCGTGGCGCGGGTGACTGACTGCCGGCTCGTTCGGGAACGAATGAGGGCGACTGGAGGTAGCCGTTGACGCGTGTCGCCCTGGTGTGCAGCGAGGCGCTGGGAGAACGCGCGGCCGGCATTGGAATCCGCTACCTGGAGATGGCCCGCCGTCTTCCCGAGTTCGGATTCCAGGTCGTCCTCGTGTCTCCCTGGCGCTCCGGGCTGTCGCCCGAGGTCGGGAGCGGGCCGGCTGAAGTGCGCCGGTTCGATTCCGCACCGCTGCCCGAGTTGCTCGAGGACTGCGACGTCGCCGTGGCCCAGGGACAGTTGGCCAACGGCGTGCTCCATGAGCTACCGGAGTTGCCGACCGCGATCGATCTCTACGATCCCTTCCTGGTCGAGAACCTGACCCACTTCGACACCTTGGGACTCGATCCCTACCGGAACGACCACCAGACCTGGGTCCATCAACTGGCTCGCGGCGATCTGTTCCTCTGTTCCTCGTCGGAACAGCGCACTTACTACCTGGGCTTCCTGACCGCCCTGGGGCGGGTGAACCCACACCGCTACCGCGATGATCCGAGTCTCTCCGGCCTCATCGTCGAGGCGCCCTTTGGAGTGCCGGATCCGCTGCCCGACTACCGGCCGCTGTTGCCGCCCCGGGTCCCGGGCGAACGGCGGCTGTTGTTCGGTGGCCTGTACGACTGGTACGACCCGGAGCCTCTGCTGGAGGCTTTCGCCTCGCTGTCCGAGGCGAAGGCGCGCCTTCTGTTCGTTCGGCAGCCCCCGGGCGCGCAGGCGCCTCAGCGGTTGCTGGCGAAAGTGGAGGCGCTAAGTCGGCGTCAGGATCCGGAGCGCATCGGTTTCCTCGAATGGGTTCCTTTCGAGCGACGCTACGACCTGCTGCGGGACGTCGACGCGCTTGCCGCCTGCCATCGACCCGGACTGGAGACCGACCTGTCGCTGCGCACCCGGTTCGTGGATGCCCTCGCGGTCGGCTGTCCGGTGCTGACCACCGAGGGCGGCACCGTGTCCCGCCTGCTGCAGGAATGGGACGCCGGCCTTGTCGCCCCGTGCGGCGATGTCGACGCGCTGAGGGCCGGTCTTGCCGAGTTGGTCGCCGGTGGACCGGAAGTCGAGGCGCGGGCTCGTCGCGGACGGGAGAGGGCCCTGGCGACGTTCTCCTGGGAGCGCAGTCTGGCTCCGCTTGCGGCCTTCCTGGAGTCTCCGCGGGTCGATCCCACCAAGGAAGAGTTCGCTTTCGTGCCGTCGACCGGGGCCCCCGCCGACGAACTGGGGTTCCGGCTGCGGCGCTGGCTTCGGACGCGTCTGGTGGGTGCGCAGGCGGCCGGCAGATGATGAGCGGACCCACCGCCGGTCGGAAGCGGATCGACACCGTCGACGTGCTGGTGGTGAGCTGGAACGGTCGCCACCACCTGGAGACCCTGCTGCCGGCGCTCGAGGCCCAGCAGGTTCCCGGCGCCGCGGTGACGGTCCGGCTGTTCGACAACGGCTCGACCGACGGCACGGTGGCCTGGGTTCGATCCGAGCACCCGCGCGTGGAGGTGCTGGCGAACCCGACCAACATCGGCTTCAGTGCCGCGAACAATCGACTGGCAGAGCAGAGCGGCGCCAGCGCCCTGGCGCTGGTCAACAACGACACCCGGCCGCGGCCGGACTGGCTGGCCCAACTGGTTGCGGGGTTGGGCGAAGCGCCGGCCGACGTCGCGGCGGTTTCCGGCTGCATTGTCGACTGGAAGGGCAACCGGCTGGACTTCGGCCGGGGCGTGATGACTTTCGACGGCCACGCGTTCCAGCTCGACTACCACCGACCCCTGGCAAGGGTCGAGATGCCGGAAGAGGGCAGTGAGTTGCTGTTCCCATGCGGTGGAAACATGATCGTCCGTCGTGACGCCTACCTCGCGGCGGGCGGCTTCGACGAGACGTACTTTGCCTACCTGGAGGATGTCGATCTCGGTTGGCGGTTGTGGTCGGCTGGAGAGCGTGTGCTGTCCGCGCCGCGGGCAGTCGTCCACCATCGCTCGATGGCCACCAGCAAGCTGCTAGGGAACGCGAACCGTGGACTGCTGTTCGAGCGCAACGCCTATCTGACCGCGTTCAAGAACTACGATGCGGAGCTGTGGCCGCAACTGATGCCAGTCGTGCAGATGACGCTGATCGCCCGCGTCCAGTACCTGCTCGCCAACCGCAACCCGCACGGTCAGGAGTTGGCCGTCGACCCGTACGGCGCCCCGGCGGAGGGGCGCGGCGGTGCTCCCGCCGCGAGCGTTGGCGGGGCCGGCGCCGCTTCTGGCGCGAGGCAGTGGCCGCTCGTCGGCGCCGGGCCGCGCGACGCCTGGGAGCGGCTACGGTCCGTCGTCGCGCTTCGCACGAGACTCAGACGGTTCGCGCGGCCGCACACTGGGCTGCCCGACGGCGTGCCTGCCATTGTCGACGAGCAGACTGTGGCTCAGGTGCGGGCGCTGTCTTCGATCGTCCGCGGACTCGACGGTGCGGCTGAACGCAGGCGCCGGATCCAGGCCAGACGCCGGCGGCCGGACGGTGAAATCTTCGAGCGTTTTCCGCTCTACCTGGTGCCGACCTATCCGGGCGACGAAGAACTGTTCGAGAGCGTCGGCTTCGAGTCGATGTGGCCGGAAGGGCTGATGTTGGTCCGTCGCACCCTGGAGGAGGTCATGGAGGTGGAGCGGTGATCGGGCCGCCGGCCTGGACCGTCGTCATCCCCACGTTCAACCGCCTTGCGGCGCTCGAGGAGATGATCGAGGCGTTGGACGGTCAGGAGGGACCGCGATTCGAAGTCCTCGTGGTGAACGACGGCAGCACCGACGGCACGGCCGCCTGGCTGGATGAACGGGTCGCCGACCGCCACGGCGCCGCGCCCGGGCTGCGGGTCATCCACCAGCAGAACCAGGGGCCGGCTGTAGCGCGGAATCGAGGGGTGACGGCGGCGCGAGGGCGGTGGGTGGCCTTTCTTGGTGACGACACTGTCCCCGCACCGGGATGGTTGGCCGCGCACGACCGTGTCCAGAATGAAGATCTCGCCTGCTCTGTTCGGGCCTCGGGCGGCTGCGTCGGAGTCATCGGTCGTACGGACTGGCACCCGCGCATGCGCCGTACACCCTTCCTCGACTACATCAACGAGCAGGGACTTCAGTTCGGATTCGCCCTGATCGAGGACGAGGACAACGTGCCGTTCAACTTCTTCTACACCTCGAACCTGTCGGTCGACCGGGAGGCGATGGCCGCCGAGCCGTTCGACCCGGCGTTCCCTTTCGCGGCCTGGGAGGATGTCGAGGCGGGCTACCGGCTTGCGGCACATGGCCTGCGGCTGCTCTACCGGCCCGAGGCCCGCGTCGCGCACGACCACCCGACCGATCTGACGCGGTTCGCGAAGCGGCAGTACCGATCGGGATACTCGGCGGTCGTGTTCTTCCGGCGCCACGAACAGCTCGGGCCCTTTCTGGGGATGCAGAACGGCAAGCCCCCTTTGGCGGGAGGCGCCGGGGAGCGAGTTCTGCTGTGGGCCCAGGAGCGGCTGGCGCGGGCGTTGCAGGGAATGCCGGTCAGACTGCCACGGCTTTGGGAGAAGACGATGCGACATCACTATCTGGAAGGACTGAGGAACGGCTGGTCCGATGGCGTTGGTCTGGACCGGGGAGGGGCATCATGAGAGGACGCTGGCCCTGCACGTTGATTCGCCGGTGGTCGTCGCCGGTGGTTGCCGCGCTGCTTGGACTGGGGCTTGTCGCCAGCGCGGACGCGACCCCAGGCGCGCATGGGGCCGTGGCCGGGGTCGCCCCTGCGGTGGCGGTCTCGGCGCCGGTCGCTGCCTCCGCCCGCGACCGGGGCGAACGCCGGGAAGGCACGCGCGCCGGACGCCGAAGCCGGTCGCGGGCGGTCTATCGCCCCTACTACGGTTCGTTCGGCCGGTACGGCGGCTTCGGTGCATTCTGGCCCTACTCCTTCTCGCCCTACGCCTTCGGCCAGTACGGTCCCTACGCCTGGGGACCGGGTCCGGCCGGTTACGCGGCGCCGAACGCGGGCGCGCTGGATATCAACACGAAACCCAAGAAGGCGTCGGTCTACCTCGATGGCGAACTGATCGGGCGCGTCGGTTCGTTCGACGGCTTCCCTGGCTATCTCTGGTTGCGCGAGGGCAGCTACCGGCTGGCGATCTTCATGGAGGGCCATGAGACCCTGGAACGGAGCATCAGCGTTCATCCCGGCCTGGTGATCAAGATCGACGAGGATCTGGCGCCGGGTCTCGCTGTTCAGCCGCAGCCGGCGGCGCCCGAACCTGTCGCCGAACGGACCGCGCCTCCCGGCGAGCCCTGGAGGGTTGAGAAGCGCGGCCAGCCGATCGAGCAGGATCAGCGGAGCGAGCCGGCGCGCCTGATGGTCGAGGTGCAGCCCGCCGATGCGGTCGTGTACCTGGACGGGCGGCTGCTGGGCAGCGGCACCCAACTCGCGAATCTCCATTCGCCTCTGATCATCGACCCGGGCGCCCACCGCCTGGAGGTGACACGCCCCGGCTACGCGTCCGCGGTGCGCGCGTTCGAGGCTACCAAGAGCGAAGACGTTTCGCTGCGCATCGAACTTCGGCAGGAGTGACGCGAAACGGCGGCCTGTCAGGCCCTGTGCGGCATCCGCTTGGACACAAAGAACTCGCCATGTTACCATGATTCGTTGTGGTCCGAGAAATGGTGAGCCTTGTGCAGGCGCCGGTCGGTGCGCCGGTCTGGCCTGCGGCGCGCACGGTTGAGCCACTCCGAGTCCTGATCCCTTCACCGCTCGGCGCCCTGGGGCTCGAGTTCATGGGTCGGCTGGTGATGCGTCTGGTCATCGATCCGGCGCGCTCAGAGAGGGCCCTGTTCCCCGCGCTCGGCGTGATGGAGACGACCGACTTCATCGACGAGGCGCTGGGCCGGCTGTCCGAGTACTTTGCCGGCGCGCGGCGAAACCTTGATCTGCCCTACGACCTTGACCGGATCGGCTTGGACTCCCTCTCGCGCCGGATCTTCCAGGAGACGGTGCGGATTCCCTACGGTTTGACCCGCACCTACCGCAACGTGGCGACTTCATCCGGCCGGACCGGGGCGTATCGGCTGATCCGGTCGAAGCTGATGGCCAACCCGTTGCCGATCCTCGTGCCGTGCCACCGTGTCGTGCCGCGCCGGAGCGGCCCGGGTACCTACATCGGCGGTGCGGAACGCAAGGCCCGGTTACTCGCCCTGGAGCGGAGCAACACTGCCAGCTAGCACCAGGGCTTTCCTGGCGTCTTCCCAGATCCCCTCGAGAGCCTGATCGAAACCGCGCCGCGGATTCCAGCCCAGGGCACGGAGACGGCTCCCGTCACCGCAGAGGACCGGAACGTCCGCGGGCCTCTGGCGGTCGGGATCCTCGCGGATTTCGGTGTCGACGCCACTGATCTCGATCAGTCGCCGGAGCGCCGCGGCCAGTTCGATCGCTTCGCCGCGAGCGATGTTGTACGCGCAGCCCGGTTCGCCGCGCTCGACGAGCATGGCGTAAGCGTCCGCCCCGTCGTCGATGTGGATGAAATCGCGGCGTGAAATCAGGTTGCCGACACCAAGCACGGGTTCCTTCCGACCGGCCTCGATCTCCGCAAGTTGCGCGGCGAAGGAGGGCAATGCGAACTGCACGCTTTGGCCGGGGCCGATCAGGTTGAAGGAGCGCACCGCGATGGCGCCCTGGCCGAGAGTCAGCCGCTCGACCGCAGCCTTGGTCACTGCATAGGGGGACCGGGGGCGGAGGGGCCGCTCCTCTCCGACAGGGAGTTCGCTCTCGGGGACCCGCCCGTAGACCTCGGCGCTCGAGGCGACCACCAGGCGGCACGAGTCGGAGAGTGCCCGCGCCGCGGCGGCCACGAACTCGGAGCCCTCCACGTTGACCCGGTAGTAGTCGTCGATCCGCTGCCAGGAGGCGCCGACGTCGGAAAGCCCGGCGAGGTGCACCACCGCGTCCGGCGCGTGCTCCCCAAAAACCCGTTCCACCGCGCCGCGGTCGCAGATGTCGAGTTCGACCCAATCGCACCTGTGGTGCGGCGGGGTAGCGGCCGGGGAGTCGGCCAGGGCGGCGTCTGGACCATGGCAGGCGATGACGGTGGCGCCGCGTTCGAGCAACCGGGGCACGAGGCGCCCGCCGACGAAGCCCTCCGCGCCGGTGACGAGAACGCGGGTCATGACTCGGCCTTGCCTTGCCGCAGGCGTTCGAAGTACTCGTCGAGACCGGGCCGCCAGCCCTCGACTTCACGGTTCGTCAGGGCCTCGAAATGTGCCGTATCAAGCACGGAGTAGGCGGGCCGCGCGGCCGGCCGGGTCAGCTCGGAGGACTCGATCGGCGTGATTGGCGCGTTCAGTCCCAGGGCATCGGCGATGGCGAAGGCGAAACCGTGCCAGGACGTCGCCGGCGTATTGCAGTAGTGGACGATACCGGAGGCGCCGGCAGAGGCGAGATCGACCAGCGCCCGTGCCAGGTAGGGGGCGTAGGTGGGGCAACCGACCTGATCGGACACCACCCGCAGGGGCTTGCCCTGGCCGATGCGCGAAGCGACCGACGAAACGAAGTTCCGACCCTCGGGGCCGAACACCCAGCTCGTGCGGACGACGAGACCGCCGGCGTCGAGAACTCCCCGCTCGCCGGGGAGCTTCGAACGGCCGTAGGCGGTCTGCGGCGCGGTGGCGTCACCTTCGCAGTAGGGCCGCCGGCCGCGGCCGTCGAACACATAGTCGGTGGAAACGTGGATCAGGCGGCAGTCGGACGGCAGGGCCGCCGCCAGCCGCTGAGGCGCTCTGCCGTTGACCTCCATGGCCAGATCCAGGTTGCTCTCGCAGCCGTCGACATCGGTGTAGGCCGCGCAGTTGTAGACGGCGCGGGCGCCGAACCGTGCGGCGAGCGCGGCGGTCCCGTCGGTATCGCAGAGGTCCGCGCGGCCACGGTCGGCGGCGAGCACTTCCGCGCCATGCCGCCGGAGTTCGTCGGCCACCTCGCGTCCAAGCTGGCCCGCTGCCCCCAGCACGACCGCCCTGGGAGCGTCGCCACCGGTGCCTTCGATCACAGCGTTTCGCTCTGGCCGCCAGTGATGTCGAAGAAGGAGCCGACGCTCTTGAGCGTGACCAGCAGCCGGTACTGGGTGTCCTGGCGCCGGGTGGTGCGGAAGTTGGCGACCTCCAGGCGGAGACCGAAGCAGCAGGCCTGGTAGTCGATTACGTGGCGCTGCATCTGCAGGACTCTCTGCTCGATGTCGTAGCTCACCATGCTGTTCAGGCGCAGCTTGCTCGGGATCAGCTCCAAGCCGGCCGAGACCTGTACGTGGTGGCGGCGCGTCCTGTCCAGTTCGGGATTGCGGCGCACCGCCCAGCGAAGACCGAGCGAACTCGTGTCGCCGACACCCACAGTTGCCGAGATCCCGGTCGAAGAGAACTGGGAGAACAGGGTGTCGTAGAGCGCGTCGAAGCGGATGCCTGTGCGCCGGGACGGATTGAACCGCAGCAGGGCGCCGACGGGACCGTTCTGGCTGGTGAGGGAGCGGTCCAGCGAGCGCAGCAGCGGTTTCTCACTGTCGAGCGACAGGTCCCGGAAGAACTCGACCGAGAGGAACTCGAAGGCGCCGCCCTCTTCGGGATCGGCCGGCTTGGCGAGCAGACGGTTGAACAGGCTGAAGCGGGCGACGTTGCGTCCGCGCAGGTTGTCGACCTCGTCGAACAGTGGGATGCGGAAACGGTCGTCGAAGTCTTCGAAGTAGGCATAGACGACGCGGGGCTCGATCAAGTGCTTCATCCGCGAGAAGCGCCCACCCTCCCCAAGTTCGAAGATGCGCGAGAACCCGGGGCCGACGATCTCGGCGCGAGCGGTGGGAACCAGCCGCATCAGATCCTCGCCCCGGAAGTCCGTGTCGCTCATCGCGGCCCTTCGTTCCTGGGCGGTCATCAGGCTGTCGCCGTACCAGGTCAGGTGACCGCCGGCGGTGAGCGACAGGGACAGCCAGGTCGCCATCCGTATGGGAACGCTGATCTCCGGCTGCAGATTGGCGCGCGCGTAGCGGCCGACGCGCCGGGCTGAGCGGTTGGTGTCGAGATAGTGCAGCGAGCTCTTCAACTGCACGTAGACAGGCGAGTCTCCCAGCCGCGTGGAACGCAGCTTGTACTCGATCTCGGGCAGTTGGCGCAGTTGGACCGTGCGCTCAGCCGAGATGAACGTCTTGCGTTGGTCGAGCTGGACGTTGATGGACTGGCTGCCCCAGTTCCGGGTCATGAAGGCGGTCGAGTAGAGCTGGCGCCGACTGTTGCGATCGACCCGGCGTTCGAAGTCGCGGAAGAAGTCGAAGTCGGACACGTCCTCGAAGCGGACCACGCCGCGGAATCCGCCAGGCAGTTGCTGCGACTGGTGGTTCCAGCGCATCCGCCAGCGCTTCTCGCCCCGCTCCGTGTCGTCGATCAGGTAGCCGTCGAAGATGCCCTCGGTCCCCTCGCTGGGCCGGTAGCGAAACTCGGTTCCCGCGCCCCAGAAGGGCCTCTCGGAGAAGGCACTCTCGGCGCCGGTCGGGGCGCCCGCGTAGAGGTCGACGTTGAGGGTGGCGTCGTAGCTCCTGTTGATCGCCCAGAAGTAGGCGATGCCGAGAGAGGGACCGCGGCGGGTGGAGAAGCCGGGCTTCGGAATCAGGAAGCCGCTGACGCGGGAGCTCTTCACCGGCCACAGCATGTAGGGCAGGTAGACGAGCGGCACGTTCTTGGCGCGGAACGACACGCCGCGGGTCTTGGCGTAGCCACTCGCATTCACGTCGACCTTCTTGGCGCGGAAGCTCCAGTCCGGCGTCTCGCCTTCCTCGACCTCGCAGGCGGTGAACTGAGCGTCGAGGATCGTGAAGCGCTCGTCGCTGAGCTTGTGCACCGCGGCGCCGGTGAAGAAGTAGTCGGTGCCGAGGTTGCCCTCGACATCGAAGATCGAGGCCGTTTCGGTCGCCAGATCGAGTTCGAGGCGTGACCCCCGCAGGACTTCGTTGCCGCGGATGAGAACGATCGACCCCTCGGCCCGGATCTGTTCGGTTTCCTGGTCGTAGAACAGATCGTCGCCCCAGGCCTGGTAGTCGCGAAAGCGAACCGAGAACCCGCCCGACAGCGCGTGTTCTCCCGGTTCTCCGATCGGGCCCTGCATGGAACCGGCCCAGCCGGCGAGTTGGCCGCCCCCGGCCTCGTCCTCGATGCTGAAGGTGAACTCCGAAGAGTCGGCGGGTTTGGGTGGGCCGGGGTCGACGGGTGGCTCTTCGGCGGCGGCCGGTTCGGCGTCGCCCGACTCGTCGGTTGTCGGCTCGGACGACTCCTCGTCGGCCGGCTGGACCTCGTCTTGTTGCTCCTCCTCCGCGGCCGGCGCGGGCTCTTGAACCGGCTCCTGCGCCGCGGCGCCGGTGGCCAGCGCCAGACTAAACGCCAGCGCGAGGGTCAGACGCGAGATGTCAGCGGTACGCATTCCGACGTTGGCCTAGCTTCGGGATCGGGATGACAGGCGGCAAGTCTCGCGGCGGCACCGGCCCACGGGCATCGGGGCATTGCCCATCGTACCGCGCCCGACCCGGTTGACAGGCCTTGGCGGCCCGCTTCAGAGTGACGTTGCTGTGCGCTTCCTTGGCATCGACATCGGCGAGAAGCGTGTCGGTGTGGCGGAGGGGGATTCCCAGGTGGGGGTCGCGGTGCCGCACTCGACGCTGCGGCGAACCAGCGACCGGCAGTTGATCGCGGAACTCAAGGCGTTGGCCGTCGAGTCGGGCACGGACATGCTGGTCGTCGGCGAACCCCGGCGCCTGGACGGTTCCGTCGGCCCGGCGGCGGAGCGGGCGCGCGCCTTCGCCCGCAAGCTGGGCCAGGCCTGCGAACTGCCGGTACAGACGGTGAACGAGTCGCTGACTTCGGTCGAGGCGGAGCGCCGGCTGCGAGCGGCCGGAGTCGACCCGCGCAAGCATCCGGAACGGGTCGATGCCACGGCCGCCCAGATCCTCCTGCAGGAGGCGCTGGACCGGGAGGCCGGATGACGTCAGGCCCCCGGCGGCGACGCCGGCGTCTGCTGTTGTGGTCGGTTGCGGTAGTGGTCGCGGCGTTGATCGCGCTGGCCGCGGTCGCCGCCGGCCTGGCCGCATGGGCGGAACGGGAGCTTGAACGGCCGCGGGGTTCGGACACCGTGGACGTTGGGATCGAGCGCGGCGCCCCCCTGGCCTCGATCCTCGACCGGTTGTCGGCGGCCGGCGTGATCGGCGATCCGCTGCTGGCACGCCTGTACCTCGACTACCGGCGGCCGGGCGAGGCGCTGCAGGCGGGCGAATACCGCTTCGAGCAACCGATGAGCACGGTCGACGCCCTCGACCGGGTGATCCGCGGCGAGGTCGTGACCTATCCGGTCACGGTAGTCGAGGGCCTGACCCTGCGCGAGACGGCCGAACGGTTGGCGTCCGAGGGTTTCGGCGACCTCGACGCGTTTCTGGCCGCCATGTCCTCGCCGGCGCTGATCGTGGACCTCGACCCGGCCGCGGAGTCGCTGGAGGGCTACCTCTTTCCCGACACCTACGCCTTCGCTGCCGGCACAGGCGAAGGCGAGATCGTCGAAACGATGGTCCGCAACTTCCGCCGGCGGGTAGAGGAGCATCTCAGTCCGGCGTCGCAGAGCGGCCTCGACATCCGCTCCCTGGTCACGCTGGCGAGCATCGTAGAGAAGGAGGCCGGCGCTACCTCTGAGCGGTCCCTGATCGCTGCCGTCTTCCACAACCGCCTCGCCCGCGGCATCGGCCTCTACGCCGATCCAACGATCATCTACGCCCTGAAGATGGCCGGCGCCTGGGACGGCAACCTGCGCCGCCCGGATCTGGAACTCGATTCGCCCTACAACACCTACAGGTATCCCGGACTCCCACCCGGCCCGATCTGCTCCCCGGGCGAACACAGCCTGCGCGCCGCGGCCTTGCCCGCCGACGTCCCCTACCTCTACTTCGTCAGCCGCAACGACGGCACCCACGTCTTCGCCGAGACCCTGGCCGAGCACAACCGCAACGTCGCCAGGTGGCAGGTCCGCTACTGGCGCGAGCGGCGCGCAGCGGAGCAGTGATCCTGGGAACCCGTGTGGCGCGACCCGCGCCACACGCGAACCACTCCGTGTGCCCGTCATCGGGCGCACGGATGGCACGCGGGCGTCTCGCCCGCATTCCGGCGAGCCGCGGAGCGGTGAGAGGGTCAACGGTGGCATAGCCCCTGCATTCAACCCGGCTAAGCTCATGCCCGATGCACCTGCCCACCCTCAACGCCATCCTGAACGCCGCCGCGGCGCTGCTGCTCGTTACCGGCTACGTCCTGATCCGGCGCGGTCACCGCGAGCGGCACAAGCAGGTCATGCTGGCGGCGCTGGGTTGCTCGGCGGCGTTCCTGGTCTCCTATCTCTACTACCACTACAAGGTCGGTTCGGTTCACTTCGAGGGCGAGGGGACCGTGCGGACCGTCTATCTCGGCATCCTCCTGACGCACACCGTGCTGGCCGTGGCGGTGCCGCCGCTGGCGCTGATCACGGTCTTCCGGGGCCTTCGGGGCAGGTACCACCGGCACAAGAAGATCGCCCGAATCACGCTGCCGATCTGGCTCTACGTGTCCGTGACCGGGGTCGTCGTGTACTGGATGCTGTACCGGATGTCGTGGTGAGGCCGGGAGGAATCGGATCGCGGATCTGCCGGCTGCTTCTGGTTGCCGCCTGCCTCGCGCCGGCAATGGCGGCTGCCCAGGAAGCGGGTTGGCGGCTCTCCGAGTGGAGCGACCAGGAGCGGGAGTTTTTTCTCGACGGACCCCAGTACCTGCTGGCGCCGGCCGAGCTGCACCGGGTCCAGGACCTCAACCCGGCGTCCCGGCGCGAGTACATCGAGACCTTCCTGAGCCGCGCCCAGTTAGCCGAAGGCATCGAGCAGCGTCGCCGGCGGATCCGTCAGTCTGGCGCGCCGTACTTCGATGTCCGCGCGCAGTTGCTGTTCCTGCACGGGGCGCCGGACCACATCGAGCCGGTCGACTGCGATCAGACCTTCCGGCCGCTTGAGATCTGGCGTTACGGGCCGGAGGAGGGTGAGCACGACAACCTCGTCATCTTCCAGCCGAAGCCGAACGAGGCGTTCCGACTGTGGTTGCCCGAGTACTCGAAGCGGGTTCTGTACATGCCCGAGATGGAGTACTGGCTTGAGCAGTACGAAGAGCTTCGCGGTCTCATAAGAGCTCGCCGTTTCGACCTGCAGGTGTGCGAGGAGGCGCGGCGGGTCGACCGGGCCACAGGCGTCTGGGGCCTGTTCGGCTTCCGGCCGCGGCGGCCTACCAATGCGAGTGTGCAGGGTTGGTTGAGGCCCCCACAGGATCTCGAAGCCTGGGCCGTGGCGGCCGCGGCCGACCGGGTGCCGGCGCCGCCCGCGCTGGAGCTCGAGGATCCGATCGTCACCTTTCCGGCGCGGAGCGGCCAGCGCATAGTGACCCGGATTCTCCTTTCCCTGCCGCCAGGCGCCTCCTTCGCGCCCTTCGTGGACGACACCGGCAGAGAGCAGGTCCGGATCAACGTGGAAGGCGTCATCGAGCAGCCGGACCGGATCTTCGATGTCTTCAGGGTCCGCTTCCTTTCCGGTACGCCGCCGGAGGACCGGTCCCTGGCGCTGCCGATGGAGCACCTGCTGCGTCCGGGTTCGGTCGTCCTGGTGAGGTTCCTGGTGCGCGACGAGATCAGCGGCGCCGCGGCGTACGCGGCGGTGCCGGTCGAGGTGCCGCTGGCGCCGCAGACGGAGCCGGCGAGTCCGGAAGACCGCCGCCGCCTCATCCTGGCGGCGGAGCAGTTGGTGGCGGACCTGCCGGAGACAGCGCTCGCTGCGGACAGCCGCCTGGTCCTGGTGCCGCCCGAAAGCGAGGTCGTGCTCGGGTTATGGCGGGCCGAGACCCTGGTGACCGGGAGCGAGATCACAGCGATGCGGTTCTTCGTCGACGGCGTGCTCCAGGTCACGCGCCGCCGGCCCCCGTTCACCGCCGAGGTGCGGCTGGCGAAGTACCCGGCCGAGCAGGTGGTTCGGGTCGAGGGGCTCGACGAGAACGGCGAGGTCGTGGGTTCGGACGAACTGGTGCTGAACCAGCAGCGCGGCGAGTTGCGGGTGCTGATCAACGAACCGCGGCGGGGTGTTCGGGTGACGGGCAAGGTGGATGCCGTCGCCACGGTCATCGTGCCCGAGGAGCGGGTGGTTCAGGAGGTCGAGTTCCGGGTCGGCGAAGAGGTTCAGACCGTGCTGCGCAGGCCCCCGTGGCGTGCCGAGATCGATGTGCCCGCAGCCGGCGATCAGGAGCTCGTCTACCTCACCGTCGGCGCCACCCTGGACGACGGCAGCCGCGCGGAGGACGTGCGCTTCCTGAACGCTCCCGAGTTCACCGACCAGGTCGACGTCGACCTGGTCGAGCTGTACACGACGGTGGTCGACAGTGCGAACCGGCCGGTGACGACCCTGGTCGAGAGCGACTTCACGGTGCTCGAGGACAAGAGCCGGCAGGAACTCGCGAAGTTCGAACTGGTTGAAGACCTGCCGCTCACCCTGGGAATCGTGATCGACACCTCGGGATCGATGGAAACGTCCCTCGGCGAGGCGCGCCGGACCGCGTCGCAGTTCCTTTCCAACCTGATCACGCCGCGCGACCGTTCCTTCGCGGTCGCCTTCGCCTCTCGTCCGGCGCTGCTGATCGGCCGGACGTCGGACGCCGGCGCGGTCGCTGCCTCGATCGAGAATCTGCGCGCCGCCGGCAACACCGCGTTGCATGATGCGCTGATCACCAGCCTGTACTACTTCCGGGGGGTCAGAGGCCGGCGCGCTCTGGTCCTGCTCTCCGACGGCGAAGACACAGCGAGCACGGTGTCGTTTCCCGACGTCGAGGATTACGCGCGCCGCTCGGCGGTCGCGATCTACACGATCGGCCTCGGAGTCGGCCGCACCCAGATGATCCTGCGCAACAAGCTGAACGGCCTGGCCAAGGTAACCGGCGGCAGGTCGTTCTTCATCTCCAAAGCCGAGGATCTGGCGCCGGTGTATGACGAGATCGAGCGCGAGCTGCGCTCGCAGTACCTGCTGGCGTACAACTCGAACCGGGCCGGCAGCGGCGACGAGTACCGCCAGGTCGAGGTGCGGGTCAAGGGCCGGTTCAAGGCGCGGACGATCAGCGGCTACTACCCATGAGGCCCCGGCTGGCGGTGCTGGCGCTGCTGCTCCTGTCCGGGCCGGCTGCGGCTCAGGAAGAGCCCGGAACCCTCGTGGTGTCCTTCGAGCGTCTCAACCGGGTCTACGAGCACCTGATCGACGACCTGGTTCCGGTGCGCATCGGCCCCGCCGAGGTCATGCTGCGCTCGCCCGAGCACTCCCTGACCGTGACTCACCACGCGGCGACCCTGAGTCCGGCTCACGACGGCGTGTTCGAAGCCGCGCTCGAACTGGAGATCGCCGGTTCGGGCCGCATCGACGCGGATGTCACGATCGGCAGCCTGGAGAGCCGGCTGAGCCAGGAACTGACCGTTCCGCGCCAGACCCTCTACCTGGAGGGCCTGGTCACCGTGCGGCGGGCCGAGGAGGGTTACTGGATCACCACGGAGCGGATGCCGGAAACGGCCCAGGTGAGGATCGAGAGCGAGTTGGGTACGCAGCTCTTCACCGTCTGCCGGCAGATGGCGCTGGTGCTGGTCAGCCTCGACTGCGACGCGATCGAGCGCGCCGTCACCCTGATCCTCGCGCCGCTGCCGGAGGCCGGAGGCGAGTATCTGATCGCCCTGGAAGATGTGACGCCGGAGGAGCGCGAAGAGTTCGACCGCTTTCTTGAGGAGAACTCGAAGCCCTGACGGCTCCCCTGCGCCCAAAACGGCATCAGGAACCCTCCGGCGGGGCGGCGAATCCGGTAGGATTCCGGCCGCTCGGCCGATTCCGGCCGACCCAGGAGTTGACTACGCATGGCTACCCGTCGAATGATCTCGCGCCTCTACTACTTCACGATCGAGGATGAGGGCATCCTCGCCGAGTCGTTCGCCGGTCTGGACTCGGAGACCTTCGCGATCGCGTACAAGGTCGGGGAGACGGACGATGTCTTCGTGATGACCAGCGAGACGCGGGACGCCCTCGACCGGGCGGATGTGCCGTACAACCTGCTCGCCGAGGAGGACGGTTCGCGGGTCGCCCTGTACCACTCGCCGCTGTCGCGCGAGGAGTTGTCCGACTTCGAGGAGCCGCTCAAGGCGCTCGCACTCGCGTACCGCGCGATCGCGATGGCCTGCGTCGGCGTCAACGGCGAATCGGACCTCGGCTTCGACCTGAGCGAGGGGATGCGGAACTACACGTACTTCACCGCGCCGGCCGGCCACACCTTCATCTGGCGGCTGTTCACACACCGCGACGAGGCGCGACAGTTCCTGGACAAGCTGACGATCGGCGACAAGAACGCTCTCGACTGGGCCGAAGCGATTCCCATGGAGTCGGTGGTCGAACTCAAGGGCTTCCACTGAGCTGATTCGTTTGCTCGGTTCCGAACTCCCGGCCGGCACCTACACCGTCTCCCAGTTCGCGTGGGAGATGAAGGGTCTCCTCGGCGACGCCTATCCGTCGGTGTGGATCGCCGGCGAGGTCCAGAGACTCCGAACGGCCGCCCGGGGTCAGCTCTACTTCGAGCTGATCGAGAAGGGGCGGGGAGACCGGGTCCAGGCCAAGCTGGACTGCGTGGTCTGGACAGACGACCGGCCCCGGGTCGAGGCGGCGCTGCGGGAGGCGGGCGTTGAACTGGAGGAGGGCGTCGTCCTGCGCTGTGCCGGCCGGCCCGACTTCTGGCCCGGCGGGGGCAGGTTCCAGTTCGTCGTCGCCGACGTCGACCCCCTGTTCTCGCTCGGCGCGCTGGAGAAGCGGCGCCGCGAGACTCTCCGCGCGCTCGAGGCGGCCGGTTTGCTCGAACTGAACAAGCGGCTGCCGCTGGCGGCGGTGCCGCTCGACATCGGCCTGGTGACCTCGGAGGGGAGCGCCGCCTACCACGATTTCCTCGACACGCTCCAGAACTCCGGGTTCGGCTTTCGGGTGTTCCTAGTCCACTCGGCCGTCCAGGGCGCTACGGCCGAGGCGGAAATCGGCCGCGCCTTCGAGTTGCTGAGCGCGTTCGTGCGCGGCGGGCGCCGGCTCGATGCGATCGCCCTGATCCGCGGCGGCGGCTCGCGGGCCGACCTGGCGACGTTCGACAGTCGCTCTGTGGCGCGCGCGGTCGCCGAATCGCCGGTGCCCGTGATCTGCGGTGTCGGCCACCAGATCGACGTGTCGATTTCGGACCTGGTCGCGCACACGACCTGCAAGACGCCCACGGAGGCTGCCGAGACTCTTGTCGGCCGCGTCCGCGAGGCCGCCGCTCAATGCCGTGCGCTGGAGCGCGATCTGACCCGGTCGGCCGAGCGGACGCTGTCCGCGGCGGAACGGTCGGTCCGCGACACGGGACGGACACTGGGACGACGCGCGGAGACCGCAGTGGTCCGTGTCGGAGAGCGCCTGCGCTCGGCGGCGACGCGGCTACCCGGCCCGAGTCGGAGACTCCTGACCGACGCCAGGAAGCAGGAGCGGGAACGCCGGACGCGGCTGCTGCGGGGAGCGTTCCTGCCCGTGCGCCGGGCGGCGGAGCAGATGGAGGCTCACGGGCGCCTGTGTGATCAACTCTCGCCGGAGCGGACGCTCGCGCGCGGTTTCAGCTTGACCCGGCGAGTGGACGGCAGTCTGGTGCGAAGGGTCGACGACGTAGCGGCAGATGCCGAACTGCGGACCCAGGTCTCGGGCGGCACCATCCGCAGCAGGGTGCTGAGCACGGAGGAGCGGAAATGAGCGCAGACGGTGCCGCCGGCGGGGGCGAACTGAGTTTCAGCCAGGCGATGGAGGAGCTTGAGAGCGTCCTCCGGCGCATCGAGGGCGATGAGATCGACATCGACCAACTGGGCAGGGAGTTGGGGCGCGCCGCTCTATTGCTCGAGATCTGCCGGAAGAAGATCCGGCGGGCCGAGGTTGAGGTTCAGCAGATTGTCGAAGCGATCGAGGAGGAGGCGGCGGATTCCGGCGACGCGGCGGCCGATCCCCAGGAGGCTTCCGGCTTCGAGACGTCGGCCGGCGATCAGGACGACGACATTCCCTTCTGATGTTGGACGACAACCTCTCTGATGTTTGAGCGCCAGCAGACAGGCTCCGTCGTGTGCCCCGGCTGCGGCCGGTTGGTCGGCGTTCGGGATGAGCGCTGCTGGAACTGCGGCCGCGCCCGGCCCAGCCTGTTCGGTTTCTCCCGCGTGCTGCAGCGAATCGGCAGCGAGGCCGCCTTCTCGACCGTGGTGATCGGCATTTGCGTGGTGATCTTCGTGCTCGAGCTGGCGATGGCGCCGGGCGGGGTCGGCACCCGGTTGGGCTTCGGCTTTCTCTCGCCCGACTTCGAGGTCGGTATCCGGTTCGGGGCGAGCGGCGCGCCCATCGTCTTCGAGTTCGGCCGCTGGTGGACGATCTTGAGCGCCGGCTGGCTGCACGGCGGTCTGCTGCACATCGGCTTCAACATGTACTGGGTGCATCAGCTCGGCCCGGCCATGGCGCGGCTCTACGGCACCGGGCGGGCGGCGATCATCTACCTGGTCTCGTCGGCGTTGGGTTTCCTGGTCACCAGCGCCCTGCCGGTCTTCGCTCCGTGGATGCCGCTGACGCATCGCGGTGTGACCCTGGGCGCGTCGGCGGCGGTGTTCGGTTGGCTGGGTGCGCTGCTCTGCTACTCGCGGAGGACCGGCGGCCGCATGTTCCTGAGGCAGGTGCTGGGCATGGCCATTCCGCTGGTCCTGTTCGGACTGTTGCTTCCGGGGATCGACAACTGGGCTCACCTCGGCGGTCTGGCGGGCGGCTACCTGCTGGCGAGCATGTACAGCCCGGACAAGCCGGAGAGTCCCGGGGAAGTGCTGGTCGCGCTCGTGCTGCTCGTCGTCTCGGTTCTCGCCGTTCCGTTCTCGTTCCTCACCTGGTCGTTCTAGGGCGCGAACTCCTGGTGAGGACATCGCCGCGCGAATAATCGTGCGTCATTGTGGTGTATTATTCGCCGCCTTGTGATTCGGGCTGCGATCGCCGGGGCGTCCGGCTACAGCGGGGCGGAACTGGTCAGGTGGTTGCACGACCACCCGGACGTGGAACTCGGTGCGCTTGCGGCTGGCCGCCATGCCGGCCAGCCGGTCGAGGCCGTCTTCCCGCACCTGGGCGGTGTGGCGGAGGGCGACCTGGTCGAGACCGACTGGGATCGCCTCGGCTCGGACGCCGATGTCGTGTTCCTTGCTCTGCCGCACGGCGAGGCGCTGGCGGCTGCGCCCCGGCTGCTCGATGCAGGTGCCCGGGTGGTCGACCTCGGCGCCGACTTCCGGCTGCGGGATCCGGCCGCCTACCGGCGCTGGTACGGCGCGGAGCACACGGCGACGGACCTGCTGGCGGAAGCCGTCTACGGGCTCACCGAGTGGCGTCGTGACGCGGTGGCGGGCGCGCGGCTGGTCGCCAATCCGGGCTGCTACCCGACCGCGTCGTCGATGGCGCTCAAGCCGGTGCTCGAACACTTCGGCGACCGGGTGACCGGCGCGATCGTGGTCGATGCGAAGTCCGGCGTCTCGGGCGCCGGCAGGAACCCACGGGACGGCTACCAGTACGCGGAGTTGAACGAGAACTTCAAGCCCTATGGCTCGGGAGTTCATCGCCACCAGCCGGAGATGGAGCAGGAGTTGGCGGCTGGCGCCGGCGCCGGCGCCGGCGCCCAGGTTTTCTTCTCGCCGCATCTCGCCCCGATGACGCGGGGCATCCTCGCCGCTTGCTACGTGCCAATGTCGGAGGCGCCGAGCCGGGAGGAACTCGAGGCGGCGTTCCTCGACCGCTACGCCGACGAGCCCTTCGTGCGGGTGCTGACGCAACAGGTCCTGCCGCAGACGAAGGCGACCCTGGGTTCCAACTACTGCGACATCGCGGTCCGGGTCGACCGGGAACGGGGCCTCGCGGTCGTGTTCTCGGCCATCGACAACCTGGTCAAGGGGGCCGCCGGGCAGGCGGTGCAGAACATGAATGTGATGTTCGGCTTGCCCGAAACAACCGGTCTCTTGGCCGTTCCGGTGTTCCCGTGAGCGCTGGCGTCACCGCCCCGCGGGGCTTCGTTGCCGCCGGTGTCCACTGCGGCCTGAAGAAGGAGAAGCTGGATCTTGCGATCATCGCTTCGACGGCCGCGGCGCCGGCAACGGTGGCGGGCGTGTTCACGCGCAACCAGGTGCAGGCCGCGCCGGTGCTCTACTGCCGCGAGGTGGCGGCCGGCGGCCGGGCCCGGGCGATCGTTGCGAACAGCGGCAACGCCAACGCCTGTACGGGTGAATCGGGTCTGGCCGATACCCGGGCCATGGCCGCGTGCGCCGGGGCGGCGCTCGAGATCGACTCGGAACACGTCCTCGTGGCTTCGACCGGCGTGATCGGCGTCCCCCTGCCGATGCCCACGGTGCTCGCCGGCATCGATCTCGCTGCGGCCGAACTCGGCCGGGACGGCGGCCGACAGGCGGCGGAGGCCATCCTGACCACCGACACGCGGCCCAAGATCGACGCCCTGAAGGTGGAACTCGCGGGCGGCGAAGTGACGATCGGCGGCATCGCCAAGGGCGCCGGCATGATGGCGCCGGACATGGCGACCACCCTGGCCTTCGTCACCACGGACGCGAAGGTGGCGCCGGCTGCGCTCGACCTCGCGCTGCGCAGAGCGGTTGAGCCGACCTTCAACAGCGTCACCGTCGACGGCGACACGAGCACGAACGACAGCATCCTGGTTCTTGCCAACGGCGCCGCCGGTGTCGAAGCGGCATCGGCGGACGACCTGGAACGCTTCACCGACGCACTCGAACGTCTGCTGGGCCGCCTCGCGGTCGCCCTGATCGCCGACGGCGAGGGAGCGAACCGGGTGATCGAGGTTCGCGTAGGCGGCGCGCGCACCGACGCCGCGGCGCGGCAGGTGGCAACGACGATCGCCAACTCCCCCCTGGTCAAGACGGCGTATCGCACGGGCCAGCCGAACTGGGGCCGGTTCATGGGGGCGATCGGCCGTTCGGGCGTCGACATCGTCGAGCAGCGGATCGCGATCGCGGTGTCCGTAGCGGACGATACGGTCGAGGTCGTGCACGGCGGGCTCGGCGTCACGGACGACCTTGAGCCCCTGGGCCGGGCGATGCTGGCGGACCACTCCGTGCTTCACGTCGATCTCGGACTCGGTTCCGGCCGGTGGACGGTCTGGACCTGCGATCTGTCCGAGGGCTACATCCAGATCAACGCGAGCTACATCAGTTGAGGAACGGGGCGCGAGCGATGAGAACGGAACGCGATCTGGGCCTGGAGATGGCGGCCGCGCTGCGCTACGCGTCGGCGTGGCGTGGCAAGCGGGTGGTGATCAAGTACGGCGGCCGCGCCATGGCCGGCAAGGAGTACGGCTCGCTGATCGAGGACATCGTGCTGCTCCGGAGCGCCGGCCTGCGGCCGGTGCTGGTCCACGGCGGCGGCGCCGAGATCTCGAAGACGCTCCAGATCATGGGGATTGAGCCGCGCTTCGTCGACGGCCTGCGCGTCACCGACCAGGACACGATGCGGGTGGTCGAGATGGTGCTCGGCGGTTCGGTGAACAAGCGCCTGGTGGGGATGATCCAGCGCGCCGGCGGCCGCGCCGTCGGGCTGACCGGCAAGGACGGCGACCTGCTGCGCGTGCGGCCCCACCCGCGGTCCGACGAGCTGGGCTTCGTCGGCGAGATCGAGAAGGTCGACACCTCGCTGCTCGATCAACTCACGAACTCGGGCTACGTGCCGGTGATCGGGTCGCTCGGCGTCGGGCCGGGCGGCGAGACGTACAACATCAACGCCGACACCGCCGCCGCGGCGCTCGCCGCCGAAGTGGCGGCGGAGAAGCTCCTGCTCCTGACCGACGTGCGCGGCATCAGCGACAACGGCGAGTTCCGCTCGCGGTTGACGCCCGCGCAGGCGCAGGAGCTGATCGACTCCGGCGCCGTGTCGGCAGGCATGGTGCCCAAGGTGCGGGCCTGCCTGAGCGCGCTCGAGGCCGGGGTCACAAGCGCCCACATCCTCGCCGCGAGGGAGCCGCACGGGCTCCTGGTGGAGCTGTTCACCGAGGGCGGAGTCGGCACGATGATCAAACAACCTGCGGAACCCGTGGAGTGACTGAAGCATGACCGAGGACAGCCTGTTCGCGAACTACAAACGGATGCCGGTGGCGTTCAGCCACGGCGACGGCGTGTTCCTCTGGGATCGGCAGGGTCGCGAGTATCTCGACTTCCTGGGCGGCATCGCGGTCTCTTCGCTGGGTCACAACCACCCCGCGCTGACCGACGCGATCAGCCGCCAGGCACGGCGTTACCTCCACGTATCGAACCTCTACCGGATTCCGGAGCAGGAACGGGCGGGCCGGATGCTGGTCGATGCCACGGGCGGCGTCCTGGACCGGGCCTTCTTCTGCAACAGCGGCGCGGAGGCGGTCGAGGCGGCGATCAAGCTGGTGCGGCGCTACGCCTACGACCGCGACGGTTCGGGCGAGCGGCACCGCATCGTGACCGCCGAGGGCGGCTTTCACGGCCGCACGCTCGGGGCGCTTGCGGCGACCGGCACGCCCGCCTACCAGGTCGGGTTCAAGCCCCTGCCCGGGGGCTTCGCCGGCGTGCCGTTCGGTGACCTGGAGGCGGCCGCGGCCGAGATCGACGACACGACCTGCGCGGTGCTCATCGAGGCCATTCAGGGCGAGGCCGGCGTGATCGAACCGCCGGCGGGCTACCTCGAGGGTCTGCAGTCTCTCTGCCGCGAGCGCGGCGCCCTGTTCGTTCTCGACGAGGTGCAGACCGGGATCGGGCGTCTCGGCAGCGCCTTCGGCTTCCAGCACTACGGGCTCGAACCGGATGTGATCACCCTGGCCAAGGGGTTGGGCGGCGGCGTCCCGGTGGGCGCGGTCCTGGCGCGGGAAGAGGTCGCGGCGGCGCTCGTGCCCGGCACCCACGGAACCACCTTCGGCGGCAACCCCCTGGCGTGCTCGGCGGTGACGGCGGTGCTCGAGACGGTGCTCGATCCGGGCTTCCTCGAGCGCGTGACCCGGGCGGGCGAGTACCTGCGCGCGCTGCTCGGACAACTCGGCGCCGGCGGCCTGGTCACCGAGGTACGGGGCCAGGGGCTGATGACAGCGATCGAATGCACGCCGGCGGCGCCCGACGTGGCGAACCGCTGCCTGGAGAACGGCCTGATCGTCAACGCGCCGCGGCCGCACAGCATCCGCATGCTGCCGCCGCTCGTCGTCCACGACCCGGAGATCGAGCGCGCGGTCGGCATCCTCGGCCACGCGCTGGAGGGAGCCGCGGCTTGAGCGCGCGAGACCCGGGAGGAAGGGCGGGTCCGACCGCTGCGCCCCGCTTGTGGGGCGGCGCCTTCGAATCGGAGGTCGATCCGGTCATTGATGCGTATACGCGGTCGCTGCCGTTCGACCACCGGCTCGCGGCAGCGGACCTGGTGGGGTGCCTGGCCCACGCCCGGATGCTCTTCGAGACCGGCGTGATCGACGGCGAGTCGTCCCGCGCGATCCTCGAAGGTCTCAGTTCCCTGCTGCGGCGGGTCGAGGCGGGGGAGCTCGAGGTCGGCGGTGCGGACGAGGACGTTCACACCTGGATCGAACGGCAGCTCACCGAAGAGGTCGGCGACGCCGGCCGGCGCCTGCACACCGCGCGCAGCCGGAACGACCAGACGGCCGTGGCGCTGCGGCTGTGGCAACGGTCCGAGGTCGAACGCGCGGTCGCGGCGGCCGCGGGCTTCGCCGGCGCCCTCATCGACCACGCCCGGCAGCACACAGGCACCGCGCTGCCGGGCTACACCCACCTGCAGCGCGCCCAGCCGACCAGCCTGGCGCAGCATCTGCTGGCCCACGCGTGGTCTGTTCTGGCCGACGCCGGGCGGCTGCGGCGGGCGCACCGGACGGCGGGACTCTGCCCCCTGGGCGCGGGCGCGATGGCAGGGTCGTCGCACCGGATCGACCCCCGACGCAGCGCCGAGCTGCTCGGCATGGAGGCGCCGTACCCGAACACCATGTGGGCGGTGGCGGACCGCGACTACGCCGCCGAGGCGCTCTTCGCCTGCGCGCTGACCATGGTGCACCTCTCGCGCTGGGCCGAGGAGGTCGTGCTCTGGACGTCCCGCGAGTTCGGCTTCGCCCGGCTGCAGGACCGGGCCGCCAAGGGTTCGAGCATCATGCCGCAGAAGAAGAACCCGGAGCCGGCGGAGATTCTGCGCGGCAAGTCGGGCCGCGCGATCGGCGACCTCGTCTCGTTGCTGGTGACGGTCAAGGGCCTGCCGCTCACCTACAACAGCGACCTGCAGGAGGACAAGGAGGCGCTGTTCGACGCCTTCGACACGGTGGGCGCCTCACTCGAGGTGGCCCGCGTGCTTGGCGAGAGCCTGGATTTCGATCGTGAGGCGATGGCGGCCGCGCTCGAAGGCGCCTACATCACCGCCACCGATCTGGCCGACCATCTCGCCGTCGCCGGCGTGCCGTTCCGCAGCGCCCACGAGCGCACCGGGGCCGTGGTTCGGGCCGCCGAAGAGCGGGGCGTGGAGCTGTGGCAACTCCCGGCCTCGGAGCTTCGGGAACTCGTTCCCGAGATCGAGGACATCGACGGGCTCGTCGCGGCGCTCCGCCCGGAAGCCTCGCTCGCCGCCCACAGGAGCTACGGCGGACCGGCCCCGGAGCGGGTCGCCGAGCAGATCGAACTCGCCGCGGCGCGCCTGCAGGAGGAGCGCCGCTGGCTGGACGAGCTGGAACCGCCGCCGGTCTACCGCGCTCACCTGGACGGCGAACTGCTGGCGGAGGCGATCCTGGGGGGCGGCTCGTGAGCCCGGCGATTCGGCGCGGCGCGATCCTCGACATCATCGGCGAGCGGCCGGTGTCGAGCCACCAGGAACTCGTGCGTGCGCTCGACCGGCGCGGTATCCGAGTGTCCCAGGCCACCGTGTCGCGCGACGTGCGCCGTCTCGGCCTGGTCAAGGTGCCGCTCGCGGGCGGCGGCTCCCGCTACGCGCCGGCGGAGCAGGCCGCGAGCCCGCCCCGGCGCGACATCGAGCGGGCCCTGCGCCAGTTCGTGACCGGGTTCGACGAGGGCGAGGCGCTGATCCTGCTCAAGACCCGCAGCGGCCACGCCAACGCCCTCGCCGTCGCCCTCGACCAGACCGACTGGCCCGAAGTCGCCGGCACCCTCGCCGGCGACGACACCGTCCTCGTGATCGTCAAGAGCGCCGCCGACCGGGAACGCATCCGCGACTCCCTCGCGGCGCTGCTGGAGGGGGACTGAGCTTGCGCGAGTAGTATCCAGGTCGCCGTACGGTGCGGGCCGAGCGGCAGGGACAAGATCAGGCGATGTAGTCCGATATGCCGCGACCAAACGCCTTCAAGGCGAACGCCAGCTTCTTCAGGATGATCGCCCTTGGTGCTGTGGGCGCGCAGGTCGTTCAAGACCACTTGAATGCGCTGGGGCACGAGATCGTGGAACTGGAGCGAGGTTCGCTCTCGACGAAGATCTGGAGCGACGTGAAGAGAAAGCGGGTCCGGATACCGGACCTGTGTTGCACATCGTGCGGCGTTCGAGTGGAGTCCCGAGCGAAAACAAGGCCCGACTTGCGAATGTCGCACTCTACGCGAGACGCGGAACGTGCTTGGGACTACGGCATGCTCGACAGCGACTGGGTTGCATTTCCCGTTCTTTCGTCGCAAGAAGACTACTGGAGCGCGGGGGGGCTCGACGCGGAGCGTTCGCTCTGGCGCGAGCGGATCCGCACCTCGTGGAAGAGCGACGGCTATCTCAACTTTTTCAAAGTAGCGTCATTTCGAGGTGTTCCGTTTGAGCAAATCGGGCGAAAGGGGGTCACCGAAGGTTCGGAGATCCAGATCAAATGGTCGGCGCGTTTTGCTCTGGAGGATGGTCACGTCACACGGCTGGACGGGAACAAGATTCACTACACGACCGTTGGCGCCCCCGAGCGTCAGAGGCACTATCGCCTCGGCTCGAATCTGAGTCCGGTTCTTCACGAAGGACAGAGGTTCGAGAGACACCAAGTCATAGCCGCCCAGGCTCCTCCGCTGGACGTGGAGGAGCTGCAGTGTCAAGGGGGATGCGATCGGCGACTCATCGCGGAGATGCTTCGGTCCCGCGAGCGTACGAGTCGCTTTGCGGGGTGCAAGCTGGCAAGGCTCGCGAGGAGCGGGGCACTGGTGGACGCGATTAGGGAACTGGCTCAGGACGCCGTGGAAGACACCTATGTTCGGATGGAAGCGCGGTTGTTCCTTTGTGCTGTAGCGGGCGAGAATGCCGATGCTTGGTTTCGCGAGATTCTGCTCGACCACCCAGACGATCAGATGCGGCTGGAGGCCGTTGTCGCGCTTGCAGAGGTGCAGACACCGAGCGCCTTCAGGCTGTTGAGTCTCGTCCTGGAGGATCGGGCGCAGCCTCTGTACCTGCGCAGCGCATGCGCTTGGGCCATCGGCTGCCACCCCACCGGGGACGCCGCCGAGTGCCAGTCCGGGCGTTCTCGGATATCAGTGTGGACGTACGCAGCGAGGCGTTGGCGGCGCTCGAGAATCTCGCCGACTCAGGGTTCCAGGCTCTGGTTGCCGGCCTTGGCCATAGCTCGACCGGCATTGCTGCGGGGTCAGCCGAGGCAATTCGCAGAATCGGTCGGCTTCCCAGGAGTCAGGTTGAGAGGATCGTCGAGATGGCGGAGAGCAGCCGGTCGACTTGGCCGACGTGGACCTTGGCCCATCTGCCGAGCGAGGACGTGAAGCCCCTCATCGCGACGCTTCAGAAAAAACGCCCCGACGTTCATTTTGCGCTTTCGGTGTTGTGGACCTTCCTGGAGAGCTGGGTGTCAAGAGACTGGTCGGCGCGATGAGCGACCTGTCAGGGCTTGGCCCTTTCTCCGAACTGAACCTGTGTCACACCCCTGTGTACCAGACCCGCTATGGGGCTTGCTACCTCGGCGACTCGCTGAAGCTCATTCGAGAGATGCCGGACGAGTCCGTCGACCTGGTCGTCACCTCTCCGCCCTTTGCGTTGCTCAGGCAGAAGGCATACGGCAACAAGGAGCAGTCCGAGTACGTCGACTGGCTGTGCGAGTTCGGCGAAGAGGTCCTTCGTGTCCTTCGTGACACAGGGAGCTTCGTCCTAGATCTTGGTGGGGCCTACAAGCGGGGGGTGCCTGTTCGCTCTCTCTATCAGTATCGTGTTTTGTTACGGCTCTGCGACGAGACGGGCTTTCATCTCGCCGAAGAGTTCTTCTGGCACAATCCAGCGAAGCTACCTTCGCCAATCGAGTGGGTGAACAAGCGGAAGATACGAGCCAAGGACTCGGTGGATACGGTTTGGTGGCTTTCGAAGACGGAATGGCCGAAGGCAGATGTTAGGCGAGTAGTGGTTCCCTATTCGGAGCGTATGAAGAAGCTCCTGCGGAACCCAGAGGGATTCTACAGCCCCAAGAAGAGGCCGTCCGGTCACGACATCGGAAGAAGATTCGAAACAGAGAACAAAGGGGCAATACCTCCCAATCTCCTCCAGATTGCGAACACGGAAAGCAACTCTACATACCTTCGTCTGGCCAAGATCTTAGGAGTCAAAAGACATCCCGCCCGTTTTCCGCCGGGGCTTCCCAAATTCTTTGTGTCCTTCCTTACCGATCCGGGCGATCTGGTTGTGGACATATTTGCTGGATCAAACACGACCGGAAGAGCGGCGGAGGAACTGGGCCGCAGGTGGATCGCAATGGAGATTGACAAGGACTATGCAGCCGGTTCCGCCCTTCGCTTCATGGATCGGCTGCGTTCGTCCGAGGCGCGAGAGGCGTTTGCTCGAGTCTGTCGAGGAGAGACACCAGATTTGTCGGGACCGCCGTCGCTCTGGGAGCAGGCGGCTCCTTAGCTTGCGGCACGATAGGCTCGGTTCACTCGCTGAGAGAAAGGGCTACGGGACGTCCGGTGTGGTCCTCAACGACTACGAAGCCGAGTTCGACAAGTCGCTTGCTGAAGCACCGGGGATCCATAAATACGGCAAGGTCCTTTGGAGACACTTGAAGGGATGGCAGTGGGCGAAGGCGGAGTGCGGTTCCAGGAGACGGTGGGAGGGTCGGGAGCTTGGCTCGAAGCTCTGGTGGGTCAGAGTCGAAGCAGTCTTGATGCTTGCCGATCTCGTGAAGTAGTTCGTCCCCGCGATAGCGGCAGGTAGCGCTCGTTCCTGCCATGGTCATGCCGCCGCCAAGCGGAGCGACGGTCACGGTCGCGGATCATCGCAAATAGCAGGTGCTTGGTGCGCTCGCGAAAACGGTGGCCTGGCCTGAGGGTCCGAGAAAGGTGAAAGTGGTGCATGCCGAAGTCCAAGAGCAGGCCGTCAGTTTGAGACAGCTCGGAGAACGGCTTAGATAGCCTCTTGCTTAGGAAGGAGGTGACATCTTTCCCCTGGACTAACAGGCCGCGGACGTAGAAAACACTTCGCCACGCCTCCAGCGACTCGCTCTGCAGGAGCCCGAGAGACGTGTGTAGCTCCTTGGAGAAATGGACCCTTCGGGGTGTGGCAGGAGGTCTCCTTTGGAGGAGTTCGAAGTGAAGGTCGCAAAGTAGGAGGGATCCCCGCCGTCGTCGAAGTCGACTCCGGCCACCTTTAGTTCCTCCTTGACGATGGCCACTAAGTCAGAAGCGAAGGTCATTGCGCGTCCCCCGTTGGCTCGGCGGTGAAGGGAAAGGCCGGCGGAGGCTGTCTAGCGAGGTCTGGCCTGAACGGTGCCGGCGCCGGTGCGGCGCCACGTAAGGCAGAGCGGCACCGCCTTTGGGTCGTCCGTTTCCAAGGAGGGTCGATTTAGCTGCCCCCAACAGCCCGCCGCACCTGCCACGCCTGCCGCGTTTCCTGCGACGAGAAGCGCTGCTCCGCCCACGGATCGCCGTAGGTGTGGTACCCGTTCTGCTCCCAGAAGCCCCGCTCGTCGGCGTGCAGGAACTCCACCCCGGAAACCCACTTCGCGCTCTTCCAGGCGTAGAGATGGGGCACCACCAGGCGGAGCGGACCGCCGTGATCGGGCGCCAGCGGTTCGCCCCCGTGGCGGTCGGCGAACAGGGCGTGTTCGGAGAGCAGGTCCTCGAGCGGCAAGTTGGTAGTGTAGCCGCCGTAGCAGTGGACCATGGCGTGGGTGGCCCCGCCGGTGGGCCGCACAGCGGCCAAGACATCGCGGGTCGAGAACCCGGACCACGGGTTGTCCAGGGTCGAGAAGCGGGTCACGCAGTGGAAGTCGGCGACGACTTCCCGCCGCGGCAGCGCCTGGAGCGCCTGCCAGTCGAACGCGCGCTCGGTTTCGACACGACCGAACAGGCGCAGCGCGAACCGGGCCGGGTCCACCTCCGGCGTGTCGCCGCAGGAGAGCACGGGCCACTTCTTAGTCACGTACTGGCCGGGGGGCACGCGGTCGTCGCCGCGTCTCATCCGATCATTCATGGCGGGGGAGACTATCGGCTCGCGGTGCCGTGTGCCGACCGCCGGTTGTCAAAGGTGAGTATTCTGGTCAACAATTCCCGGTCGTCGTTTCGCCGCCTCGCTGGAGCCGCGACAGGTACCCACAGGATGATCGCTGAACCTCCCCTCGCCGCGGCCTCCGCCGCCCCGCTGGCCGGCCCGCCGATTCCGCCGGAACTGGGCGCTGCCGCGCGGCGTCTGCTGTCCCGGATAGGCAACACGCCGTTGCTCGACCTCAGCCACGCGCTGGGACCGGCGGCGCAGGCGCTTGGCTCCGAGCTGCTAGCCAAGGCGGAGATGGCGAACCCGGGCGGCTCGGTCAAGGATCGCCCCGCGCGGCACATGATGCTGGCGGCGCGCGATGCCGGCCGGCTCGAGGAAGGTCGTCGCATCCTGGACGCGACCTCCGGCAACACCGGCGTCGCCCTCGCCATGATCGGGGCGGCGATGGACGTCGGTGTCACCCTGTGCCTGCCGGAGAACGCGTCGATCGAGCGGCGCCGCATTCTCGCCGCGTTCGGGGCCGAGCTCGTCCTCACCGATCCGATGGAGGGCTCGGACGGCGCGATCCGCGAGGCGCATCGGATGATCGAGGCATCGCCGACCGACTTCTGCTACGTCGACCAGTACAGCAACCCCGCCAACTGGCGGGCTCACTTCGAAACCACGGGGCCGGAGATCTGGTTGCAGACCGAAGGCCGCCTGACCCACTTCGTCTCGGGTCTCGGCACCAGCGGCACCTTCTGCGGCACCGCGCGGTATCTGGCCGAGCGGGCGCCGCAAGTCCGGCTCATCTCGATGCAGCCGGACGGACCGTTCCATGGCCTGGAGGGGATGAAGCACATGCCCAGCGCCCTGGTGCCGGCGATCTACGATCCGGGGATCGCCCATGAGGAGACCGCCGTGAGCACGGAGGACGCGTACACCGAGGTCAAGGCGCTGGCGCGCCGGAGCGGTCTCTTGGTCGGAATCTCGGCGGCGGCGAACGTGGTGGCGGCGCGGCGGATCGCCGAGCGCGCGGCCCAGGCCGGGGAACGCGCCGTCGTCGTCACCATCCTGTGCGACGGCGCGGACAAGTACCTGTCCGAGCCGTTCTGGGACGAAGACTGATGATCGAGCTTTCCGCCAGCGACCTGACGCGCATCCGCGCCCACGGCGAGGCCGCCTACCCGGAAGAGTGCTGCGGCATCCTGGTCGGCCGCACTGAGCCGGCGGCCGGCGACAACGGCGATGCCGTGGTCAGCGTCGAGCGGCTGGTCGGCGCCGAGAACGAGCGTGAGGACGAGAACCGGCACAACCGGTACCTGATCCCGCCCGAGGTCATCCTGCTCACCGAGCGGGAGGCGCGGGCGGACGGCCTGGATGTCGTCGGCTACTACCACTCCCATCCCGACCATCCATCGCGTCCCAGCGACTTCGACCGCGACCACGCCTGGCCCGGCTACAGTTACCTGATCGTCTCGGTGCAGAAGGGCCGTGCCGCGGATCAGCGGAGTTGGCGGCTGAGTGACGACCGCTCCCGATTCGACGAAGAACCAATCCACTGCCCCGAGGCGGCCGCAGCCGGCCGCACGAACACGACCTCGTAAGCCGGAGACCGACGATGACCGTACTCATACAGATCCCCACGCCCTTGAGGGGCTTTGCCGGTGAACAGGCCGAGGTTGCCGTGGCCGGCGCGACCGTCGGCGAGGCGATGGAGGAACTCGTGACCCTCCACGAAGGGCTGCGACCCCACCTGTTCGCGGACGACGGCAAGCTGCGGAGCTTCGTCAACCTGTTCCTGAACGACGAGGACGTGCGCTACCTGGGGCGCGAGGAGACGCCAATTGTCGGCGACGCCACGCTGGCGATCATCCCGTCGATCGCCGGCGGCACGGTGGCCGAGCCGCCGGCCCGGGCGACCGCGGCCGAACTGAGCCCGGAGGAGATCCTCCGCTACAGCCGGCACCTCATCATGCCCGAGGTCGGCTCCGAGGGGCAGTTGAAGCTCAAGGCCGCCAAGGTGCTGATGATCGGCACCGGCGGCCTCGGCTCGCCGCTCGGGATGTACCTGGCCGCCGCCGGCGTCGGCCGCCTCGGCCTGGTGGACTTCGACATCGTCGACGAGTCGAACCTGCACCGCCAGTTGCTCTACAGCAGCGCCGATGTCGGTCGCCCCAAGATCGACGCCGCGGTCGAACGTCTGCACGAGGTGAACCCGCACATCGAACTCGTGCCGCACCCGGTCATGCTCGACTCGAGCAACGCGCTCGAGATTCTCGCCGACTACGACCTGGTGGTCGACGGCACGGACAACTTCCCGACCCGCTACCTCGTCAACGACGCCTGCGTCCTGCTCGGCAAGCCGAACGTGTACGGCTCCATCTTCCGCTTCGAGGGCCAGGTGTCCGTCTTCTGGGGCGCCAAGGGCCCCTGCTACCGCTGCCTGTTCGCCGAACCGCCGCCGCCGGGACTCGTCCCCTCATGCGCCGAAGGCGGCGTGCTCGGCGTGCTGCCCGGCATCATCGGCAGCCTGCAGGCGAACGAGGTGATCAAGCTGATCATCGGCCAGGGCGATCCCCTGATCGGCCGTCTCGTGCTCTTCGACGCGCTGCGCATGAGCTTCCGCGAACTCAAGCTGCGCAAGAACCCGGACTGCCCGATCTGCTCCGAGCACCCCACCCAGACCGAGCTCATCGACTACGAGGAGTTCTGCGGCATCCCCGCCGTCCCCGAGGCGCCGGCGCTCAACGACTTGCTCGACGTGACCCCAACCCAGGTCCAGTCCTGGATCGACGAAGGCCGCGACGTACATATCCTCGACGTCCGCGGCCCGCAGGAGTACGCGATCTGCCGTATCCAGGGCTCGAAACTGATCCCCGTCGCCGAACTCGAAGGCCGCGTCGGCGAACTCGATCCCTCCCGCCTCTGGGTCGTCCACTGTCACCACGGTCCGCGGTCGACCCGGGCGACGCACATCCTGCGTGACCACGGCTTCCAGCAGGCCTACAACCTGGCCGGCGGGATCGATGCCTGGGCGGAGGAAGTGGATCCGTCGTTGCCGCGGTATTGAGGGGCTGGCAGGCAATGCCGGCCAGCAGAAGACCCGCTTTCGGGATCTGGAGGTGGCACTTGGGCTGGCTCAGTTCTCCCAGGCGGCCAGTTCCTCCCGGGGGAGAGGTTCGAAGAAGCGGTCGTCAAGCGAGATGCGGTCACGAAGAGCGCCGAACCGACGTTGGCCTCCAGGCCGGCATACCACGAGCCTGGCGACGGGCTTCCCGCGGCGGGCAATCACGATCTCTTCGCCGCGCTCGACTTGGGCGAGTAGGCGTGAGACGTGGGTCTTCGCGGCGCTGACGTTGACTACTCGCATGACGGGCTACTGTATCGCCCAGCCAGTGGTGTCTTGACTCGCTAGGTCCTAAGGGCGACCGCTTCGAAACGAGCTTCTCGTTCTTCGATTTTGACCGTCGCCTCGGGCAACGCCTCCACCGCTCGCCGGGCGATGAGACCAAGGCCGATGCCGGTGCCGGTTTGCGGTGACGGGCTAACGCTCGTGACAACACCGACCTGGCGGCTGCCGAAGTGGATTTCGGCTCCAGTCTCCGGGGAGTGCCCCGGCTCGAAGACGAGCCGGCACATCCTCCGCGCCGGCTGCCCCCGGTAGTGGATGCGGGCGACGATCTCCTGGCCGAGGTAGCAGCCCTTCTCGTAGTCGACGGCGCCGTCGATGCCGGTTTCCTGGGGCAGGTTCGAGTCGTCGTAGTCGACGCCCCAGAGGGGGTGGCCGTGCTCGATGCGGAGGGCTTCGGTCGCTTCGGCGCCGACCTCGGGGATGCCCGCCTCGGTGAGGTCTTCGGCCAGCAGCGGCGCGATCGCGGAGGACTGCCACAGGGAGAAGGTGGGAACGGCGCTGTGACCTTCCCGGACCAGGCGGGCCTGGTAGTCGAGCACCTCGACTTGCGCGTGACTCCAGGGTTCGGAGAGCTCGTTGGCGGCGGTGGCGCCGAGCCCCGCCAGGATCCCGGCGCTCTTCGGGCCGGCGATCCGGACGGACGCCATGTCGCCGAGCGGCAGGATCTCGACCTGGTCGGTGACGATGTACTTCTCCAAGTGGTCGATGATCGTTCTGCCGCGGCCCCTGGGAATCTCGAGCCACAGACGGTCTTTCAGGGCCAGCACGGTGGCGCTGGCGAGCACCCGCCCGCGGACGTCGGTGATGAAGCCGAAGGCGCCGCGGCCGGGTTCCAGGCCTTCGACGGCCGACGTGACCATGCCGCCGAAGAACCGTTCCCGGTCGGGGCCCATGAGTTCGAGTCGGGAGGCCCGCGGCGGCTCGCAGAGTGCAGCCGCCGTGGTGAGCAGCTCGTAGTCGCGTTCGAGGCTCATGGCAGCTCGGCGCCGGCCTGGCGGCCGTCCAGCAGCGCGCGCCGGGCGGTCGCGTGGCGGAGGTCGGGCGCGACCCAGTCGGCGCCGGCCTCGTGCAGCCGATGGTCCGGCGTGAAGCCTGTCGCGACACCCAGCACCGGAACGCCGTGCGCCTCACCGCAGGCGACATCGCGCACCGTGTCGCCGATGATCACCGTGTCGGCGGGCCCCACTGCCACCCCGGTTCGTTCCGCGGCCCGGCGGACCGCCACCGGCACCAGCTCTTTGCGGCGGACGCCGTCCTCGCCGAAGGCGCCGAAGTCGAAGAAGCGGTTCAGGTCGAAGGGCGCGAGCTTGGCCCGGGCGCCGATCTCCCAGTTCCCGGTGAGCAGGCCCACGCACGTGTCCTCGGCGCCGGCCAACTCCTCCAGCAACTCGACCACGCCGGGCAGCAGCTTCATCTGCTCCGGGTCGAGCCGCTCCAGCAGGTCGGTGTAGTGCGAACGGACCTCGTCGAGGCGGTTCTCGACTTCGTCACGCGGGATGCCGGCGCCGGTCATCAGGTCGATGACCGCTTCGGTGTCCGTCCTGCCGCCGAAGTCGTAGGCGCGGACGTTGCCTGTCTGGCCGAAGGTGCGCTTGAGGGCCCCCATGAAGATGGGCCCGATCTGGGGGCCGCAACGAACCAGGGTGCCGTCGATGTCGAAGAGCAGGAGCCGCATCGGGTTGCCGGAGTTCCGAGAGTAGGCGGGGAGACTATCCGCAGCGGCGGCGACTGCTAGCCTTTCCCGTCTTGATCGTACGGGTGCTGAGCTTCGCCACCGCTTTGGACGCCGTCGGCAGCGCCGAGACGGAACACGAACTCCCGGACGGCAGCACGATCGTCGACCTGATCGAGCGTTTGACGGCGGCGTACCCGGATCTGGCGCTTCTCTGGCCGCGGCTGGCGGTGGCCGTCGACGGGGAGGTGGCCGCGGACCGGGCGGCGCCGCTTCACGACGGGGCCGAGGTCGCCCTCCTGCCGCCGGTCTCGGGCGGATCGTGCGGCCCTACGGCTGGCCGGCTGCGGGACGGCGCCGTCGACGCGGAAACGGTGGCGGCGGTGCGCGCCGGTGTCGAGGACGCCGGAAAGGGCGCGGTCGTCGTCTTCGTGGGCAACGTCCGCAATTCGTTCGGCGGCCGTTCGGTCGAGCGCATCACCTACTCGGCCTATCCGGCGATGGCGGAGCGCCGCCTGGAGCGGATCGTGCGTGAGCTCGAGGCGGCCGAGCCGGGAACCCGCGTCGAGATGGTTCACGGACTGGGCACGCTGGAGGTCGGCGATGCCAGCGTGGTGATTGCCACCGCTTCGGCTCACCGCCGTCAGGCCTACGAGACGAACCGCCTTGCGCTGGAGCGCATCAAGGCTGAAGTACCGATCTGGAAGCGCGAGCACTATCGGGACGGAAAGTCCGCTTGGCGGGAAGAGGAACCGCTCGGGTAGCGCCGGGGGCCTGGTGGTCCGGACCGGCGGGTGTTACCTCCGGCGCAGCGCCGCCGCCTAGACGGCGAACGACGAACCGCAGCCGCAGGTGCCGACGGCCTTGGGGTTCGAGAACTTGAATCCGGTTCCCGCGACGCCCAACTGGTAGTCGATCGTCGTGCCCTTGAGGTAGCGGGCGCTGATCGGGTCGACGTACACCTGCAGGCCCTCGTACTCGAACACCTCGTCCGCGTCGCGCTGGTTCTTCTCAAAGTCCAGCGCGTACTCGAAGCCGCTGCAGCCGCCGCCGCGAACCGCGACCCGCAGGCCGTGGTCGGCCGACAGGCCCTCGTCGTCCCGGGTGAGCTTGATCATGCGCACCGCCTTGGCGGTCAGGTGCAGCGTCTCCGACGCCTGCTGCGGCGCGGGTGGCGGCGAGGTTGGACTCGGAAAGTCGATTTCGGGCATGGTTTGAGGGTCTCCGTGGACCCGTGACGGAGCCGCCTGGGCAGTGGCCGGCGGAGCGGTGTCGAGGGCCGCGGCTCGGGTGCCCAAGGGTATCATCGAACGGTGCTGACGCGGGCTTTCGGCAGTTGGAAGCGGCTCGAAACGGGTAGCCGCCACGCTCCTCGGAGACCGCCGGAGGACCCGCCATGATCCGGGAACAGGGCCGGGGCGAAGGTGGTTGCATCGAGGTGATCACCGGCGGCATGTTCTCGGGCAAGAGCGAGGAACTCGTGCGCCGGCTCCGCCGCGCCCTGATCGCACGCCAGCGCGTGCAGGTGTTCCGGATCGCTACCGATACCCGCGGCGGCGAGGGAGACGTGCTGCGCACCCGGGACAACCGGAGCCTGTCCGCGGTGACGGTGACGTCGAGCAACGAGATGCGCGAGAAGCTGAGCCTCGGGGTGGAGGTCGTGGGCATCGACGAGGCCCAGTTCTTCGACGGGGGGCTGGTCGAACTGGTGACGGAACTCGCCGACCTCGGCGTGCGGGTGATCGTGGCCGGGCTGGACCTGGACTTCCGGCGCCGTCCCTTCGGGCCGATCCCGGAGCTCATGGCGATCGCGGAGTACGTCGACAAGATGCACGCCGTGTGCATGCGGTGCGGCGCCGCTGCGCAGTACTCGCTGCGCATCGCGGCCGGCGAACAGCAGGTCCTGGTCGGCGACTTCGAGGCCTATGAGCCCCTTTGCCGGCGCTGCTACGGATCGTCCAGCGAGGCCGATCTGGAGGAGCCGGAAGCCGAATCCGGCGACCAGGCTCGCGCGAGCTAGCGGGTAGTCGGGACGGCGTCGACCCCACGTGAATGGATCAGTGGCTCTAGCTGGGAATCAGGGTCTGGAGCGCCGTGCGAATTGTGGATCCCAGAAGCGGTGACGAAAGGTCGTGGCCGACGCCTGAAACCTCGAGAGAGCCGTTCAGGGTGGGCCAGCGCTTGGGCAGGTGGCGGATCATTGCCGGCGGAGTGAACCCGTCGAGCTGGCCGTAGACCACGGCAATGGGTACGGAGGCGGTGGCGGCGTCCTTGAAGTCGTAGTGGGTCAAGGGCGGCGCGATGAGCAGCATGCCGGCGGGTGGGTCGAGGGCGGCATCTGCTTGGGGAAGCCGCGCCATCGTGACGACGGCGCCGAAGGAGTAGCCGACACCGAGACGCGGCAACCGCGGGAAGCGGCGACGGAGTTCCTGCTCGCAGGCGGCGAGGTCGTCGGTCTCGCCGCGACCCGCGTCGTGTCGTCCCTCGCTGCGGCCGGCGCCGCGGAAGTTGAAGCGGAGCGCTGCGCCGCCCAGCTCGACCGCGGCCCTGGCCGCGGCGTCCACGACGTGGTTGTCCATGTCGCCGCCGTAGAGCGGATGGGGATGGGCGACGGTGGCGACGAAGGTCGGCGGTGCTTCTGGCTCGACCAGTGTGGCTTCCAACGCCCCGGCGGGGCCCTGGAGTTCGAGAGGCGTGGTTCGAGGCATCTTCCGGCGGTCCGAGCGGTGGGAAGCGCGGAATATACTCCGCTGCGGCGCGGATTGCCCCCCCCGCACAGCCGGAAGCGGCGCCTCGTCGTGTCGCGCGCCCCTTGAAACACCGCCGGTGACGCGCCGTAACTCAAAGCGGGCGCACACCAAGGAGTTCGTTCGATGATCTTCGATCCCATGTACTTTGTGTTTCTGGCCCCCGGCCTGCTGCTGTCGCTGTGGGCCAGTTTCCGCGTCAAGTCCGCGTTCAAGAAGTACTCCAAGGTGCGCTCGGTCACCGGCATGACGGGCGCCCAAGCGGCAAAACGCCTGCTCGCCTACGCCGGCATCAGCGACGTGCAGGTCGTCGCGACGCGGGGTCGGCTGTCCGACCACTACAACCCGGTGACCAAGAAGCTGGCCCTGTCCGAGCCGGTCTACGGCTCGAACTCCGTGGCCGCGATCGGCATCGCCTGCCACGAGGCGGGACACGCCATCCAGCACGCGAAGAACTACGCCCCGCTTTGGCTGCGGTCGACTCTCGTGCCGATGGCCGGAATCGGCAGCAAGCTGGGCTACATCGTCATGTTCCTTGGCTTGATTCTGGGCAACATGGGCATGTTCATGGTAGCTAGATCGGCTCGCCCAACTGCGCCGTCAGCTCGGCCTGGCGGGCGGCGAGTTGTTCGGGCGTCGAGGCTTCGAGGACGAGGCGTAGCAGCGGTTCGGTGTTCGAGGGGCGGACGTTGAACCACCAGTCGTCGAAGTCGATGCGGATGCCGTCGAGGCGGTCGAGCGTGCCGCCTTGGGCCTCGGCGTAGCGCTCGACGAGGGCTGCCATGGCGGCGTCCTTGTCCTCGACCTCGAAGTTGATCTCGCTGCTCTTCGCGTAGCGGCGAAGGGGCGCGGTGATCTCGGAGAAGGACTTGCCGGAGCGGCGCATCAGGTTGAGGACCGCGACCACGGCCAGGATCGAGCTGTCGGCGCAGTAGTTCTGCCGGAAGTAGTAGTGGCCGGCGAGTTCGCCGCCGAACAGGGCGCCGGTCCGGCGCATCGTCGCCTTGACAAAGGAGTGGCCGACGCGTTCCGGCAGCGGTGTGCCGCCGTGCTCGCGGATGTACTCGGGCACCGCGCGGGACGAGCGGATGTCGTGGATCACGGTGCCGCCGGGCGCCCGTTCGAGCATCTGGCCGGCGATCAGGCCGGTGATCAGGTCGGACCCGATCGGCTCGCCCAGCTCGTCCACGAAGGCGGCGCGGTCGCCGTCGCCGTCGAAGCTGACGCCGAGGTCCGCTTGGCTGCCTGTGACGAGGCGGCTCAGGTCGCGCAGGTTCTCCGGCAGCAGCGGGTTCGCCTCGTGGTTCGGGAAGGTCCCGTCGAGCTCGAAGTAGAGCGGCAGCAGTTCGACGCCGCAGGCTTCGAGCAGGGGCCGGTAGATCGTGCCCATCCCGTTCGCGGCGTCGGCCGCGAGTCGCAGCTTCGGTCCGCCTCCGGCCTCGAACGACCGGTCGAGGAAGGAGAGCACGTGCTCGGCGTACGGGGCTTCGATGCTCGTCGCTTCGACCCGTCCGGGCGACGCGGACGGCGCCGGTTCCGGGCCGAGGGCGTGCTCCTCGATGATCGGGATGCCGTGGTCTCCCGACACCGGCACGGCGCCGGCGAGGCTGAACTTCAGGCCGTTGTACTCGGCCGCGTTGTGGCTGGCCGTGACCTGGATGCCGCCGGCTGTGCCGAGCCGGCCGGTGGCGAAGTAGTTCATCGGCGTGGTGGCGAGGCCGATGTCGAGGACGTCGAGGCCGGCCCGGGTCAGCCCGTCGCAGAGCGCCTCGGACAGCGGCACGCTGTGCGAGCGCATGTCGCGGCTGACGACGACCGTGCGGGGCCTGGCCGCTCCCTGGTCGCCTTCGAGTTCGACGAGGTGACCGAACGCCATGCCGATCCGGCGCGCCAACTGCTCGTTCAACTGTCCCGGATAGAGGCCGCGGACGTCGTAGGCCTTGAAGATTCCTGCCATGGGGTTCTCTTGCCCTGTGCTTAGTGAGTCTGTACTTCGATCGCGAGGGCGAAGGCCTGACCCTCGATGGGGGCCTCTTCCAGGCCGTCCGGTCCGTCGCCGTTCACGGCCTGGAACGTGACGGCCAGGGTCTCGCCGCAGATCCACTCCCGGTGCGCGTCGATGGCCCGTTCGATCTCCTCGTTCGTCCGGTAGCGGACGACGATGCGGTCGGCGTAGTCGAGGTCGGCGGCGCGGCGCCGGTTCTGGACCCGGTGGACGACCTCGCGTGCGAGGCCCTCGGCGATCAGATCGTCGTCCAGGTCGACGTCGAGGGCCACCAGCAGCTCGCTGTCGCCGTGCACGGCGATCCCGGGCCGTTCTTCGAGCCGCACCTCGACCTCGTGCGGTTCAAGGTACGCGGTGTCGCCGTCGAGGTCGATCGCGATGCGCCCGTGGCCGTCGAGTTCCCGCTTCAGGTCGGCGCCGCTTCGGGCGGCGAGGGCGGCACGCACGGCCGGCATCGCGCGACCGAACCGGGGGCCGCACTTCGGGTAGTGCGGCACCACGTCGAAGGAGACGTAGTCGGAGCTGTCGGCGGCCCAGCGCACCTCGCGCACGTTCAGTTCGTCCGCAACGAGATCGACGTAGGGCTCGACCAGGGATTCGAGTTCCGGATCGGCGCTGACCAGGGTGACGGAGCGGAGCGGCTGGCGGATCTTGATGCTGTTCGCGTTGCGCGCGGAGCGGCCGTTGCGCGCGATCTGGAGCACGGTCGCCATCGCCGCCTCGAGCCGCTCGTCGGTACGGTCGGCGGGCGCCTCGGGCCACGACTCGAGATGGCAACTGACCGCGCCCTGGCCCTGGCTCGAAAGCAGCCGGCGGTGCAACTCCTCGGCCACGAAGGGCACGAAGGGGGCGATCAGGAGGCGCAGCGTGGTCAGGACTTCGTACAGAGTCTGGTGGGCGCTCTCCTTCTCCGTGGCCGGCCCGCCGGCGCCCGGCGCCGGGTTGGGCGCCCAGAACCGGTCGCGGCTGCGCCGGATGTACCAGTTCGTCAACTCGTCGAGAAACGTCTCGATGCCGCGGGCGGCGGGCGCCGTGCTGTAGCCGCGCAGATGGTCGGTCGTGGCTCGAACGAGCCGGTAGAGACGGAGCAGGATCCAGCGGTCGAGCTGAGCCCGTTCGGCGAAGGGGATCTCGGCCCGGCCCGGCCTCCAGCCGTCGAGGTTGGCGTAGATAGTGAAGAACGACAGCGCGTTCCACAACGGCAGCAGGAAGGTCTGGGCCGCCTCCCGCACCAGGCGGGCCGAGAAACGGGAAGGCTGCTCCGGGTTGTTGACGCAGAAGTACCAGCGCAGGGCGTCGGCGCCGGTCTCGGCCAGCACCTCCATCGGTTCGACCACGTTGCCGAGGCGCTTGGACATCTTGCGGCCGTTCTCGTCGTTGACGTGGCCGAGGACGATGCAGTTGCGGTAGGCCGGGCTGTCGAACAGCAGGCAGCCGAGGACGTGCAGGGTGTAGAACCAGCCCCGGGTTTGATCGACCGCCTCGGAGATGAAGTCCGCCGGGAAGCGGGAGCGGAAGGTCTCGCGGTTCTCGAACGGATAGTGGTACTGCGCGAAGGGCATGGCGCCGGAATCGAACCAGGCGTCGATCACGTACTCGACCCGTTTCATGACGCCGGAACAGCCGGCGGCGCCGCACGACCAGTGGAAGTCGTCGTCGATGAAGGGCCGGTGGGGATCGAAGCTGGCGCGGTCGTACGGGTTGTCCGGCAGGGGCCTTCCGGCGCGCCGGAACAACTCCTCGAAGGAGCCGACGACCTCGGTCTCGCCGCAGTCGCCGCACTTCCAGACCGGCAGCGGCGTGCCCCAGTAGCGGCTGCGGGACAGGGCCCAGTCGACGACGTTCTCGAGCCAGTCCCCGAAGCGTCCCTCCCCCACGTGCTCCGGGTGCCAGTGGACCTGCCGGTTCTTCTCGATCAACCGGTCGCGGGCCGCGGTGGTGCGCACGAACCAGCTCGTCGTCGCGTAGTAGAGCAGCGGCTGATCGCAGCGCCAGCAGAAGGGGTAGCTGTGGCTGTGCCGTTCGCCGTGGAGCAGGCGACCGCGCTGCCGCAGCGAGCGGACGATCTTCGGGTCGGCGTCCTTGAACCAGTCGCCGTTGATCTCGTCGACCAGGGACCGGATGGAGGGATCTTCGGAACTTGCGTCGGCGTCGAGCGCGACCCGACCCTCCGCGTCGACCGCCTGCAACTCCGGCAGACCGTACTCGTGGCCGCTGCGCTCGTCGTCCTCGCCGAACAGGGGCGCCGTGTGGACCGCGCCGGTGCCCTCTGCCCGGGTGACGTAGTCGGCGAGCAGGATGCGGAAACCGGCGGCGTCCGACACCTCGGCGGGCTGGTACGGGCGGCTCGGTTCGACTGGGAACGGCCGGTCGTAGAGCAGGCCCTCCAGGGCCCGGCCGGAGAAGCGGGCCACCGTCGCGGCTTCGCGCAGGTCGATGCGAGTCGGCTTGCCGTCGCCGGGAACGAGCACCGGCACCGGTCGCTCGAGGTCCTCGGCGATCAGCAGCAGCCGCTCAGGGTCGATGGGGTCGGTCACAGCGCGGTAGGTCAGTTCGGGATGCACCGCGATGCCGGCGTGAGAAAGCAGCGTCCAGGGCGTCGTCGTCCAGGCCACGATGGCGATTGGCCGGTCGGTGCTGAACGCCGCGTCCCCGTGTGCCTCGTCGCCGATTGCCCCAAACGTCTGGCCGGGCCGGAGCGGGAAGCGCACCCAGATCGACGGATCCTCCGTGTCCCGGTAGTTCTGCGCCACTTCGTGGCTCGACAGAGTGGTGCCGCAGCGGGCGCAGTAGGGCTGGATCTTCCGGCCCTCGTAGAGCAGGTCCTGCCGCCAGAGTTCGGCCAGCGCCCACCACACCGATTCGATGTAGGTGTTCTCGTAGGTCAGGTAGGCGCCGTCCATGTCGAGCCAGTAGCCAACCCGCTCGGTCATCCTCCGCCACTGGCGCTCGTAGGCGCTGACGCTCTCGAGGCAGGCGCGGTTGAACTTCTCGATTCCGTAGTCCTCGATCTGTTGCTTGCCGGAGAAGCCGAGCCGCTTCTCGACCTCGATCTCCACCGGCAGGCCGTGCGTGTCCCAACCGCCCTTGCGGGGCACGCGCTGCCCGGTCATCGTGCGGAACCGGGGGTAGAGGTCCTTGACTACGCGGGTAACGACATGGCCGACGTGCGGCACGTTGTTGGCGGTCGGCGGACCCTCGTAGAACGAGAACTCGCGGTCGTCGTCGTCGCCGCCGGCAGCCAGAGAGGCCTCGAAGACCTTTTCGCGCCGCCAGAACTCGAGCGTCTCGCGCTCCAGCTCTGGAAAGGGATAGCCGCCCGGGACGGACGGGAAGGCGGGATCCCTGGACACGGCGTGCGGACGTTGCAGCAGAGTCGGGGAGGATGCCCCGATCAGGCGGCGAAACGCTGGCGCTCGATGAACGCCGTAAGCGCCGCCGCGAACTGGGCCGGCCGTTCGACGTGGGGCAGATTGCGGCAGCCGTCGAAGACCTCCAGGTCGGCCTTCGGCAGCTCCTGGAGCCAGAGATCGGCCGTCTCGAGCGGCGGATGGGTGGCCTGACGGCCCCACGCCAGCCACAGCGGCTGCTGGAGCTCGTTGCCGAAACCGGCTTGGAGTTGGTGGCCGAGCCGGCCGCAGAGGCTATCGATCAGGGCGTGGCTGGCGCCGGGCAGGTGGCTGGCGCGGTACATCGCCTCGACCACCGCTTCGCCGAGTCCCTCGGCCCCGAACATGGTCTCGCGACGCAGGTGAGTCTCCAGAGCCCGCTTGCCGGTCACCAGGTTGAGTGCCGAGGTGCCGAGCAGGGGGGCTCGCAGGAGCGTATGAAGGACAGGGTCGCCGCGGTCCTGGATGACGTCGGCGCCCAGGCCCTGAGGTGCGATGAGCGCCAGGGCGGCGACCCGTTGGGGCGCATCCAGGGCCACCTGGACGGCGTACGCCGCGGCCCGGTGCGGGGCGACGAGAATCGCGGGTTCGCCGATGGCCTTTTCCAGGAAACGGTCGAGCAGTTCGATGTAGAGGTCGGCCGTGTAGCGCTGAGCCTTGCGCTCCGAGTCGCCCCAGCCGAGCCAGTCGGGGACGAAGCAGTCGTGGTGGCCTGCGAGGCGCTCTGCCGCTTCCCGCCAGAGCAGTCCGGTGTGGCCGGGTCCGAAGGTGTGAAGCAGGACCATCGGCGGCGCGGCGCCCTGGCCGGCCCGAGGCAGGTGGACGAAGCCGAGCCGCTGACCGTCGATCTCGATGTGCCGGGTGGCGCCCCACCCGGGTCGGGGCAACCGCGCGGCCCGGCGCGCGACCACCGTGTTGATGATGGCGGGCGCCCCGAGCGCTACCCCGCCCAGAATCAGGCCGCGGGTCACGCGCCGCCTGCGAAGACGCTTCAGTTCCTGGTCGGCGGACCGTGCCATGACGCGGACAATAACAGTGCAAGCGGCGTGCATAATCTGCTCGTGGCGTTCGAGATCGTCGTGGTGTGGGTTGGTCGTCGGCGTGAGCCTTGGGAGTCCCTCTGCGGCGACTACCGCCGGCGGATCCAGAGGTTCGTTCCAGTGCGGGAGCAGGTGGTGCGTCCGGCGCGCGGGGACGACCGGACTCGCCTTCGGCTCGAGGGGAACGCCATCCGCGCCGTCCTGCCCCCGGAGGTCTGGACGGTGTGCCTCGACCGGAAGGGAAGGAACCTGAGTTCACGCGCCCTCGCGGCGGAGGTCGGGCGGCTGCGCACCGAGTGGCGCCGGCCGGTCGCGTGGATCGTCGGGTCCGATCTGGGACTCGATCGCAAGTTGCTGGAATCGTCGCGTTCCCGGCTTTCCCTGGGGTCTCTGACCCTCCCTCACGAACTCGCCCGGCTGACCGTTTTCGAGCAGATCTACCGCTCTTTTACCATCCTTGAGGGAATCAACTATCATCGGCAGCCGTTTCACTGAGCCGCGTGAGGGAAAAAGAAGTGGCAAGCGCGGACGAGAGCGCCCGGAGCAGCGGAACAAACGACAGGGAGGATCAGGCAGCCGCCAAGGTTCGCCCGGTTGAAGCCGAACAGGCCGCGGCGAAGAAGGCTGCGGCCGAGGCGGCGCGCAAGGTGGCTGCAGCCGAGCGCGCGGCGAAGTCCGCGGTCGAGAAGAAGGCCGTGGCTCAACAGGCCGCTCGGGAGGCGAAGTCGTCTTCGGCCGCCGCCGCCAGAGCGAAGAAGGTCGCCGAAACCAAGAAGGCGGCTGCCGCGGCTGCCGGCAAGGCGGCGACCGAACGCCGCGTTGCCGCGAGCAAGGCCGAGAGAGCGGCTGCAGCGGGCAACACGGCCGTGGAGAAGGCAGTCGGGATTGCCGCCGCGCGTGACTCGGCCGCGCAGTTGGCTGCGAAGGACGGGCAGACCACGGCCGTGCTGGCTCTGAGGGCCGCGCGGGAGGCCGAGGCGCGCAAGGCGGCGCAGGACGAGGCGGTGAAGAAGGCCACCGAGTTGTCGCGTTTGGCGAAGGCGGCGGCCGGGCGCCTGCGTACCGCGGAAGCGACGGCGAAGGAAGCGGATCGTGAGGCCGCTGCCATGGCCGCGGCCGCGAAGAAGGCCGCTCTGGAGGCTGCGGAGTGCAGAGCGGCGCTCGAGGAAGCCCGGAGCACCGAAGCTGCGGAGCGTGAAGCCGCCGAAACCGCCATGACCGTTGCGGGGGAAGAGAAGGAGGCGGCGAAGCGAGCAACTCGTGACGCCGTTGCCTGCAGGTCTACGGCGGTGCGAGCGGAACGCAAGGCCGGCAGTACCTCCGAGCTCGCGGCCAAGGGACGGAAGGAGGCGACCGTCAGGAAGAAGGCAGCCGCGCAGTCGGCGAGGCTTGCCGCGACGACAGGCGCCGCCGCCGAGAAGGCGGCGAAGCTGGCGGCGGAACGCAAGACGGTAGCCCAGGCGGCGGCCAAGGATGCCGCTCTAAAGGGGGTAGCGGCGCGGAAGGCCGCGCGCACGGCGGCGTCCCGGTCGGCGGCGTTCGAGAAGGCTGCCAAGGCTGCGGCCGAGGCGAAGGCCGCGGCCAGGGCGGCTGAGCGGGCTGCCGCCGCCGCCGAGAAGCGGGTAGCCAAGGCCCAGGCGGCGGAGGAAGCCGAGGCGAAGAAGCCTGAGGTGGAGGCAGCCGCCGCAGCGGAAACCGCCGAGAGGGAGGCCTCCGAACGGGAAGCAGCAAAGCGACTTGCGGCCAAGCAGCAGTTGGCCAGGAAGAAGGCGGCCCAGAAGAAGGCGCCTCCGCGGAAAGCGCCGACGCTGCTCCTCAGGCCGCAGCGGACGGGCGACGGCTGGGGGAACAACTCTCGCGGAAAGAGCGCCGACATCGACATGGAGTTGGTGCGGGAGCGGCTGGAGGAGAAGCGGCGGGAGCTGTTCGATCGCTACACCCGTGACCTCAATGCCGGCCTGAAGGCGTCGTCGGGCGAAGGGTCGGAGGATCTCGTCGACCGGGCGAACCACGCCTACAGCCGGGAGTTGAACTTCTCACTGTCGGACAGCGACGGCAATCTGCTCGAGCGGATCGACGAGGCGACGACCCGTCTCGACGACGGCAGTTTCGGCGTCTGCGTCCACTGCCACTCTGAACTCGGCCCTGCCCGCCTCGAAGCGGTGCCCTGGGCCTCCTATTGCATCAACTGCCAGGAACTCGAGGAGAAGGGTCGGCTTCCGAGAGAAGAGTGAAGACGCCTGCAATCGACGCGGCGGTCGAGCGAATCGAAGGCGGTGACCGCCAGCCGCTCTACCTGGTGATCGGCGAGCAGGTCGTGGCGATGAAGGCGGCGACCCGGATTGCGGGCGCCCTGGCTGCAGGCAGCGGCTGTGAGGTGGCCGTCCACAAACGGCCGGCCGAGCTGCGTCCGATCCTGGCCGATCTGTTGACCTTCTCCCTCTTCGATCCGGCCAAGGTCACCCTGGTCAGCGACAGCGCGATCTTTGCCGACAAGACCGCCGCCGCCGACCTGATCGACGAGGCGGAGGCGGCGCTGCCGGTCTCGGCGGGGGCCGCGCTCTCGTCCGCGGGGAAGGAAGCGGCCGGCCGCCTCCTGCAGGCGCTGCGGCTGTTCAGCATTCCCGCCGACGCAGGTGCTCCCGATGAGGTGGTCTCGTCGCTGCCCGCTTCGGCCCTGGACGGAGGCATCAAGCACCGCAGGCGCAGCAGGCGCCGGCGAACGAAGAAACAGAAGGCCGAACTCGCCGGGGATCTGGCCGGGTTGCTCGAGGCCGCGAGAGCCGAGGATCTCATGGGATGGTCGGACAGCGATCTTGCCGAGCTTGGCCGCATTGTCGATGGCGTTCTGCCGGAGGGCCATGCCCTCGTGTTCGCCGAACGGCGCGCCGACCGGGCCCACCCTCTCGTTCAGCGGCTGTCCGAGAGGAAGGCGACCTTCGAGGTCGGTGCGCTCGAGTTCGACCGCCGCGGCGGAGTGGGGGGACTCGACTCCGTCGTTGCCGAGCTGGCGGATGAGACCGGCGTCGGCATCGATCGCGGCGCGGTGCAGGAACTGGCGCGCCGTACCCTGCGCAAGAGCGAGGGCTGGGGCGAGTCCGAGGTCGACGCCGATTCCTCCGCCCGCTTCGCCGCCGAGTACCGCAAGATCGCCGACGCGGTCCGCGATCGGGCGGGCCGGATCGACCGGAGCGCGGTGGAGGAGATGGTGGCCGATCGCGGCGACCAGGATGTCTTCCAACTGCTCGACGCGATCGCCGAACAGCGTTCCGCCCAGGCGCTCGCACTCTTCAGGCGCCGGCTGGACAGTTCCCCCGACCGGAACGCCGCCCGACTCTCCTTTTTCGCCCTGCTGGCCAACTTCTGTCAGCAGTTGGCGGCGGCACATGGCATCGCGGTGTCCCTCGACCTTCCGGCAGAGCGCAACTTCAACCGCTTCAAGACGCGGGTCCTGCCGAAGCTGACCGCCGAACTGCCGGGCGGCGCCGCCAACCCGCTGGCGCGGATCCACCCGTTTCGCCTCTTCCGCATCTACCAGGCGGCTTCAGCGCGGCGTGACCCCCGCGCCTCCCGGGCAATCGCCGGTCTGCCCTGGCAGGTGCTCCAGACGGAAGTGCGGCTCAAGGGCGGCAGCGCCGACGGCGATACCGCGCTGGAAGCGCTGGTCGCGGCGGTAGCGGGCGCGAGCCGTCGCCGCGCGTCCTGACGATGCCGGAGCTGCCCGAAGTCGAGGTTCTGCGCCGGAGCCTGGAGCGGCCGCTCGTGGGCGACCGCTTCGAAGCGGTGCGCGTCCACTTCCCGACCCTGCGCGAACCGCTCTGCGCGCCGGCGCTCCGCCGCCTCGAAGGGCGGACGGTCCGCCGCCTGCGCCGGCGGGCGAAGTACCTGTGGATCGACGCCTCCGGTGGACAGACCCTGGTGGTGCATCTGGGGATGAGCGGCCGCTTGACCCTGGTCGACCGGGAGGCGCCGCTCGTGGCCCACGAACACCTCGGCTTCGATCTGGCGTCGGGCCGCCGGCTGCGGTTCTGCGATCCGCGGCGTTTCGGCCTCGCCTTCGTTGCGGCAACTGAAGACCTCGACGGCGACCGGCACTTTCGCCACCTCGGCGTCGAACCCCTGGCGCCGGAGTTCGACGGGGCTTGCCTTGCGGCGCTGGCCCGTGGCCGCCGCGCCCCGGTCAAGAGCTTCCTGATGGACGCCTCCCTGGTCGTGGGCGTCGGCAACATCTACGCTTCGGAGGCGCTGTACCGCGCGGGCATCCACCCCCGCCGCTCCGTGGCGCGGATTGCCCGCCGGCGGTTCGACCGCCTCGCCGCGGCGGTTCGCGCCGTGCTCGGCGAGGCGATCGAGCAGGGCGGGACGACCCTCAACGACTTTGCCGACGGCGCGGGCAACTCCGGCTACTTCCAGGTCTCGCTCGACGTCTACGGCCGCGAGGGCGAGCCTTGCGGGGCGGGCTGCGGCGCCGTGATCCGCCGCGTGAACCTGTCGAACCGCAGCACGTACTACTGCCCGAGGTGTCAGACCTGAGAGTGAACCGGCATCTCGTCGGGCGGGTGTACGATGCCGGCATGAGTGAGGCCCCCACCCTCGACGTACTGCAGGCCGTGACCGCAGCGGCCGGGGCGACCCCCGGGCTGGAGTTGCTCATCCTGTACGGATCACGGGCGCGAGGCGATGCGAGTCGGAATGCCGATTGGGACTTCGGATACCTTGCGGAGGAGGCAACAGACGTGCCGGGCCTTCTGGCGGCTCTTGTCGAGATTCTCGGAGACGACAAAGTCGATCTCGTGGATCTTGACAGGGCAACGGGTCTCCTGCGCTTCAGATCCTCCTGCGACGGCGTTCTCGTGTACGAATCGGAGTCCGGTCTGTTCGATCGCTACCGGCTGCACGCGGCTGGCTTCTGGTGCGAGAACGTCTCCGTGATCGAGCAGGGCTACGAAGAGACGCTGGAGGCGCTGTAACTCTGCCCGTCTTCGATCGCGCCGTACTTGCCGAGCGCGTCATGGCGGTTGAGCGCCACCTCGACCGCGTGGCGGACCGGCTGCCGTCCTTGCCGGCCCAGTTTCAGCCCGCGACCGATGCGTCGGACGCCGTGCTGCTTCACCTTTGGCAAGCGACGCAGATCGTGATCGACCTCGCGATGGGAGCTTGCTTGGCACGAGGCCTTGGTACTCCACGCAGCTATGCGGATGCGTTTCGACGCCTCGAGAACGACGGGATCGTCGAGACAGCCCTCGCGGACCGGCTCGTACGCGCAGCCGGATTCCGCAATCTCGTCGCTCACGGCTACGAGTCGCTCGACATGGCGCGCGTCCATGAGGCCGCGACGACCGGTCCTGCTGACCTGCGCCGGTTTCTTGCCTGCCTGAGCAAGCACGTGGAAGAGTAGAGCGAAGTACTTCGCGCGGCGAGAAGAGCCCGGTGCCGCTACGTCAGCGGCCAGAACCTTGGGATCAGCAGCACGGAGATCACGAAGAACATGATCTTGAGCGGGGCGCCGAACTTCACGTAGTCCATGAAGCGGTAGCCGCCGGGACCGAAGACCATCGCGTTCGTCTGGTATCCCATCGGGGTCAGGAAGCTGGCGGAGGCGGCGAACGCGACGGTGATCATGAACGGCTTGGGGTCGAGCCCCATGGAGGTCGCGGCGGTGCCGGCGATCGGCACCATGAGCACCGCGGTCGAGTTGTTCGAGACGATCTCCGAGAGCAGGGCGGTCGCCAGGTAGATCAGCGCGATCACCGCCACGGGCCCGTAGTCGGCGCCGGCGTTCGCAATCGACTCGCCGATCATCGCCGCCAGACCCGTCTTCTCCATCGCGATTCCCATCGGCAGGATGCCGACGAGCAGGAAGATGACGGTCCAGTTGATCGCTTCGTAGGCCTGCTGCACGGAGATTCCGCCAAAGACGATGAGCGCCACGGCGCCCAGAATCGAGGCCTTCAGGATCGATGTCGCGCCGGTGGCTGCGAGGAGGACGACGAGCGGGATGATCGCCACGCTGAGCCACCACCTGCGGGGGATCACGAGCCGCAGCTTGACCTCCTGCAGAGGCACGAAGTCCTCCGTCTCGTAGAGGGCTTCGATCCGGGAACGAGGGCCGAAGACGAGCAGGGTGTCCCAGTTGTGGAGGACGATGTGGGCCAGCTTCTCGCGGATCGATTCGCCGTAGCGGTTGAGCGCCAGCACGAAGCAGCCGAAGCGGCGGCGGAAGTCCAGATCCCGGATCGTCGAGCCGGTAAGCCGGGAGACGGGTGAGAGCTGGATCTCGGCCATGATGTTGTTCTGGTCCGAGAGTTCGCGATCGTCCACCTTGACGTCGGTCAAAAGACGCAGACCGTAGTGGTCCCTGAAGTTGACGATGTCCTCCATGCGGCCTTCCACGATCAGGAGGTCGTCCGCCTGAATTGGCCGGGCGCGCAGGTCGACCGCGATCCGTTCCCCGCCGCGCAGGATCTCCAGCACCGTCAGGCGGAAACGTTCGTTGATATGGGCGTCGAGCACGCTGCGGCCGATGAGCTGGCTGCCGTCCGGCACCTGGACCTCGGTCAGGAAGGAGGACAGTTGGTACTTGGCGGTCAGGTCGGAGGTGGCGGCGCGGGGCTTCAGAAAGCGCATCGGCACCAGGACGATGTACGTGAAACCAACGGCCAGCAGGATGAGTCCGAGACCTAGAAACTCGAACATGCTGAAAGCGCCGTAGCCGCTCTCCTCCGACCTCGAGCTGACCAGCAGGTTCGTCGACGTGCCGATCAGGGTGCAGGTGCCGCCGATGATGGAGAGGTAGGAGAGCGGCAACAGGATCCGCGACGACGATACGTCGTAGTGCTTCGCGATCTGAATGCCGACCGGCATCAGGATCGCCATCGCGGCGGTGTTGTTGACGAAGGCCGAAAGCACGCCGCAGACCAGGATCAGGGCGATCGCGCCAAGCCAGTGCGTGTTGCCGGACATCTGCGAGAGTTTCTGGCCGAAGCGGTCGATCAGGCCGGTATGCGCCAGTCCATAGCTGAGGATGAACATCATCATCACCGTGATCACGGCGTCGTTGCTGAAGCCCCGGATCGCTTCCTGGGGCGTCACCAGACCGAACAGCAGCAGCAGCCCCAGGCTGGAGAGAGCGACCGCGTCGATCGGCAGCCACTCGAAGCTGAAGGCCAGGAACGTGAACGCGATGATCGCTACGAGAATCCAGATATCCATGCGCAGCCGCCTCTAGCAGCTAGCCGATCGGCAGGCGGCGGTGGGAGGCGACGGGCATCGAGCGCCGCACCTCGGCAACACGCCGCCGGTCGATCTCGGCGACCGCGATCCCCGGCGCGTCACCCGCGTCGGCCAGGACGTGACCCCAGGGGTCGATGATCACCGAGTGCCCGTAGCTGTGACGAAGCCCGCGGTCGTCGTGTTTGCCGGTCTGCGCCGCGGCCAGCACGTAGCACTGGGTCTCGATCGCGCGGGCGCGCAGCAGCGGGTGCCAGTGGTCCTTCCCCGTCATCAGGGTGAAGGCGGAGGGCACGGTCAGGATCTCCGCGCCGTCACGGGCCAACCGCAGGTAGAGCTCGGGGAACCGGAGGTCGTAGCAGATCGTGAGGCCGAGGCGGCCGAGTGGCGTGTCGACGGTGACCGTGTCCGCACCGGGTACGGCGGTCTTCGACTCCAGGAACCGCACGGCGTCGGAGACATCCACGTCGAAGAGGTGGATCTTGCGGTAGGTGGCCGCGATCTCGCCCTGGGGATCGAACAGGACGCTGGTGTTGTAGCAGCGGCTGCCGTCCTCCTCGGGCGAGAGTTCGTTGTAGGAGCCGAGGAGGAGGTAGATGCCCCGGTCCCGGGCCAGCGCCGCGAAGCGGCCGCAGGTTGCGCCCGAGGTCGGCTCCGCGAGCTTCACCTTTTCCTTGTGCGGTCCGAGGTAGTTCGTGTTCTCCGGCGTGGTCACGAACTTCGCGCCGCGGTCCGCCGCGGTCTCGATCCAGTGGCGGGCCGTCTCCCAGTTCGCCTGCTCGTCGGACGTGGCGCCCATCTGGACGACGGCGGCGAGATAGGTCGATGTGTCGTTCATTCCGGTCGCATCCCTTGTCTTCTTGCTCGTGCTTGCCGCCGTCAGGCTCGTTTCAACCGCCTGCAGCCGAGCACCCGAGTATCCTCCACCGGAAACAACTCCAGCCGATCACCCTTCTCCAAGCAAAGAGCCCGGGTGACGACGTTCAGTCCGGTGATCTGCTGACCTGATACCGCAACCTCGCCCAATTCCACGCCATCGAACGTTGCATTCCACACGCCGTCAACGAGAACAGCCGCCTCAGGGCCAAAAAAAGTGCCAAACTGCAGTGTCCGAGCTGAGATCTCAAGCCGAAGGTACCCCTCGGAGAACTCCACTCTCTCTTCCGCGTGCCCGCTCTGGCTGGAAGCCGGCGCCACGGGCTGAAGGCGTTCGTCGCCTGGCGTCGACTCCGAATCCAGCACAAACTTGTAGATGCCCTCTGTCTCGCCAACTCCCGACTGCGTGTGGACCAGGAATGGACTGAACTGAACCACCTGGCCTGCGTTGCCCTGTGACAGTCCCTCCCGTACGAGCGACGAGTAGAGATCCTTGCTGGACACCACTCGGCCATGCATAGCGGCGACTCTCAGTAGCACCATATCCCGCTTCGACAGGCAGTTCCACGGTTCGACGTCAGCCTTCCGCCGAATCTCGCCCGCCGCCACGTCAAACAGGCCCGACTTCTCTGCGATGCCCTCCACAACGGCCCTCGGCAGCTGAACAGGCGGCCCGCCTTTTCGCACGATTCGGTCTCTCCCTATGGACATCGCCAGGTCACGTGACGAAGCGTAGCCGCCAACGGAGAACACCTTGCACAGACTGGTGAGGATCGAGTTTCGGGTCTTGGAGAAATCTCGGGGCGGCAGGTCGGGTCGCCGCCAGAAGTGCTGGCTCGTCGTGTCAAGGAATTCCCACCTCCTACTGACAGAAAGCACTCTTCGCAAGCACTCTTCCTCACAACCGACGTCTTTGGCGACTTCCGCCACGATGGCGAACGGTGTGGGTGGCGCGCTTCGCAAGCGTTCGACCCACGAATTCGAGATCGACTGGCTCGCGTAGAAGATAAATTCCTCGTCGCTGGCGACGGCTCGCAATTCAAAGGGAGGTCCGAGACCGAAGATCTCTGCGATCTCCTTGAGCCTTCTGTAGGCCCGGCCAACATGTGGCGGCCGCTCATAGCCTAGTAAGGAGAAGAGTGCCTCGGGCTCGATCGGCGACTCAGCCCTCAATTGTTTCACCACAGGGTCCCAGCAGTGGAAGCGAACTAGTGGAGCGTCAGCCTGAATCGCCTTCCGCGCTTTCACCAGCACTTGCCGGACCCGCTCACGGGTTACGGGGCGACCGAAACCGTATTCCTCGCCGTTCAGGCCAATTGCGTCAAGGGTGGCGTCCTGTCCATCAAGGCCGTAGTAGGCGATGAAGCAATCGTGCCACGATGAGGGCTGCCTGTTCAGGGGGTACGAGACCGCGAGACGCAACTCCTCTCGGAAAGTGGTCGCCTTGAAGCGGGGGGCTATTCGCGCGCCCTCTGTGTTCTCTACTCTCCTCTCAAGGCCCTCCTCGGCGACTGGCAAGCCGAGGGTGATGCCCCACCTTTGAAGACCGCCTTGGAGCGCTGCAAGAGACTCGGCATCTAGACGGTGCTCCGACAGGAGTTCCTCAGCGTCACAGCACACGAGAGATGCTAGTTGGTCGCAGCTGGTAGCGTTGACCGCGCTAAGGAAGGACTCTAGCTCCTGTACGGCCACGGGTTCGTTGAAAGCCAGAACCAAAGCCAACTCCTCGTCACCAATTCCCAATCGGAGGCGGTGGTTGGCAAGCGCTCTCTCAATATCGGTGAGGGACGTGGCTCCCAGATTGCGGATGTTAAGGAGATCCGTCCGGGTTCTCCGAACAAGATCCCGGACATCTTCTATCCCAGCCGCGGTGAGACAGTTGCTAGCGCGAACCGGAAGGTCCAGATCGTCGATCGACAACGACAGGGCGGGGTGGACCATTCTGCCGTTGCCTCAGAGGAGTGAGAGTGCGCACAGGCCCACGACGAAGCCCAAGGGCGGTGGTACGGCAGAACCGATCATGCTTGCGTAGTGGCTCCGGGTGATGGTCGGATCGCCCGGAAGCCAGTTGAAATCCTCCCCGAAGCCCTGTAGGCGGGCGCCTTCGTGCGGCGTTAGAGAGCGCGGCTCCAATGGGTGGGTGAAGCGTCCCCTGCCCGGTGACAGGAAGCCTGTGGTGATTGTCGGGGCGGGCTCATTAGGCCGCATACGCCCATAGATTGAAGGATAGCTGTGTTCCTTGAGGCGGTGGCAGTCTGGTCTCTCGCTATTCGGCAGATCGTAGGCCCCGGTGTCAGCGAGTACCTGAATTCGCCGTTTGTTCTCCTTCGACAGCTTGGAGGGTTGGTCGAATGTCGTTGCCCGATCAACATTGAGTAGCGGGCGTAACGCTTCCTTATTCGTGGGCGGACGGACCTTCAGGTGCCACGGCACGGGAGGCGACTGCCGCCCGCGTCCCGACAGGCCGGCGATCAAGAAGTGTCGTCGCCGCGCTTGTGGTGTACCGAAGTCCGAGGCTAGTAGTGAGAGCTGGCAGTTCTGACCGTTGTAGCCCGCCTCCTGGAGCAGCCGAAGAGAGCGTCCGATGACATCCTGGTGCGAGCGTGTCACCATCGGGACGTTCTCAATGATGATGGCCTTCGCGCCAAGCGCGATACCCGCTATCGTCGCGTGGAGGTATAGATCGTTGCGCGGATCTGAGCGGCGCGTCCAGTTGTTCAGGTTGGAGTTGCCTTCGCAGGGTGGACCTGCGATGAGAAGGTCAACTGACCCGGCAAGCGAGTCCAGAACGCCGGCAAGGTATGTCGTCTCAATGTCCGGTATGGCGCAGCCGTCTCCGAAGCGGATACTGTAGTCCACTAGAGTCTCGACGCACTGGCGGGCAGTCCGCAACGGCCTGAGGTTGCTGGTGTAGACGCGGAGAGCCGCGGTAGCCACGTCCACGGCGAGACGAAAAAGAGGTTGTACGCCGACCGCCTCCGCTGCACGCTTGACGCCGAGCGATAGGCCGCCACATCCACAGAATAGATCGACGACGGAGATGGTCGGCCTTTCAGGTGCGCGGCAGACCAGTGGCCGTCTGCCTTCAAGCAGGAGGGCGTTCCAGACGGCTGCAGGATCGTCGGTGTTTCCTTGACTGGGGGCTGCCCCTGCAGCCCCAGGCAGAGGCATCCTTGATATCGACGAGAACCGTCCGGCCTGAGCGCGGCGGAGGATGTAGCCCTCTTTGGTCTCGTAGTCCGCGACGACGGGGGAAGCCCTCCCGGAGGAGCCTGGCACTGGGGACTTCGCAGGCTGGCTTACAGTTTTTCGCACCACGCCTCTCGATCCCTCCACACCGCTTCAAGCCAATCGTACGCCGCCCTTTCACTGAGGAGTTCAAGGGCCACCGTGGCATGACGCCGCCGCACCTCTTTCGCCAAGTCTCTGAACCCTGCGGGGGCTGTGGGATCTTTCGCCTCCCCGCGCGGCAATTCACCGTCGCGCACAAACTTCACGAAGGCTCGAGCCATGGCCCCGACGCTCCCGTAGTCGATATCAATGATGTGGGAGTCCCACAAGTCAGCGTCGGCGTAGTCAATGCCGTCGTATGGGTCATGGGCACCGGGCACGTACATCGCGTCGGCGCACATCCAGAGTTTGGCCAACATTCCCTTCTTCATTCGGCGGAGCCCGTAGTAGACGGGTCTAGACAAACCGTTTGAACCACTGGCACGTGGGTGATACCGCCAGTCTACGAGTTGGGCCCCGAAACCACCCTGAGTGAACGTAAGCCAGCGCCAGAAATCACCGTCGCCAGCTATCCGCGGCGGGAGCTGCAGCACGCGGTGAAGAATCGGTGCGCACTGACTGTCAAACTCGGCCATTGAGGATCTCTCCTCCTGGACCGTGTACAGCATGTCGCAACACTGCTCCAGGCAGTCGCTCGCTGTTGCAGTCTTGAAATCGGGGCCGGGCTTCCACGCCTCCTTGCCGGCGACGTCAGGTAGTACGCCTCCGCCTCGCCTTGCCTCGTCAATCTTCTGAGCTTCTTCCAGTGAAAGCGCTGGATACGTCATGAAGTCAATCTCCGCTCTATCGGGCTCTCTATTGAAACGTCAACTGGGAGAATGCCCGGTCAGCCCTCGCCAACTTCCAACACCAGGGCAGCAGCTTGGAGCGCCCCGCCGGCTCCTCCTGATAGGTAGTGCGGAGCTCCTCCAAATCCCTTGCCAGCGTGGATTCAACTAGGTTCTTCGCGGCCCAGAGAAGGCCGTTCTCCTCCGTAGCTTCCTCGTTCGACGAGAGAATGGGCGCGAGGATGTCCGCATAGACTTGCGCGGTGAAGCCAAGGCCGATGTACTTCGCGGCGGGAACAGGTCGCTTGACGCTAAGGGCTCGGAACTTGTCTTCAAACTGTTTGTTGAGCCAGATCTCAATGAGATCGGTGGGAGGCCTGTTCAGGTCCGCTCCCTTCCAGTGCACATAGAGGGCAGTTTCGGAGCTGACTCCTTCCTTCTCCATGTCTGCGGGACTCACCTGCTTTATCGGAAACTCGAACGCTTCACTCGGTGGGCGAATCTTGAAGATCTTCCTAGCGAGGATCGTTCCTCTTGTAGCCTCTTCCGTTCGGCTGTTGGTTGTCGAAGGGCCGCTCAAAGCGGCGAGCACTGCAACGTCAAGCTGGGTGGACCAGGAGAAGTGGTCAAGCGGCAGCTGCCAGGCATCCGCGGGAATGCGGTCCAAAGCCCACTCGGCAACCTGTTTGAAGCGGCCAAGTATCCGGTCGCGAAGGATGACAGCGATGACGAGGGACTCGCGTGTCACACCGGAGTCGGAGACCAGAGCACGAACGTCGACTCCCAGGAAGAGCTCTGGTCTACAGCTCTCCCAATCCTGGTTCTGCTGGATGTGAGCCACACCGCTACAGGAGGGTTCTTCGCTTTCTCTGAGCCGGAACATCACGCCTTCTAGGCAACGTTCGGAAGTCGGGGCCGGTTCGGTTACACAGCTTTCCGAGGCTCGCCAGTTCAGTGCTGGAACCTGGCTCATGGTTGGCTCCTGGTCACCTCAAGCTCCCATTTCGTCTTCCATGCGCGATGAACGCGCCCGCGCGCCGTGAAGATGCTGCTCTGGCCCTTGCGGAGCGTAGTCGTCAATGACGCGCGCTCCGCTCCTCGTTGCGATTGGCCATTTGCAGTGAGCTCGCATGGGACCACGTCACCTCGAGTTCCATCAGCATCGGCTAGCGCTCGGAGTGACACTGTGACCAGCGCATCCTGTTTGGCTACGGGGGCGTGGTCCGAGAGACCTACCGCGTAGGTGACGAAGTCCTCGGCTGGTGGTCCGAGTCGGCGACCCGATTCTCGGGTTTCTATAGTGAACGCTCGATATCGAGGTCGAGGCGGTACTGGCGGGGATGCCCGTCGAATGAAGAGGTCGCCGAGGGCTCTGCGGAGAAACGCCCCAGCGGTCGTGTGCTCAGTCTCGCTGGGCGGAGCATGTCGGGCTTGGAAGTCCCTGGTCTTCGTCTTCATCTGGCCCTTTGTCAGACGGATGAAGTCAGCTCCCCAGGGGTACCTGTCGCGCATGCGCTCCGCGTTCTCTTCCCAAGCGTCGTGGGATGGTGGCTCCGAGAGGACGAACGCCCGCTCGCACTCCGGATCCGTTGAAGGTATGAAGATGCCCGCTATGGGCGTCTTGTCTTCGTGCGCGAGTCCCTCCGCGTACGCGATCACAAGGCCATCGCGGATCAGAGCGACGCGATTCGTGGTTTCGTCCTCCTCGGCTTCGGTTGGCTCCGGGCGGCCAATTGCCTTCAGCACGAGTCGGCCGGCATCGCGCACTGTTCCTTGGGGGCGAACTTGAATGTTCGCGATCTCGTATCCGTCGCCTACATCGGACGAAGCCGCCTGTCGATAGCAGTCTATGAACGCGCTCAGCCCTGGCAGTGATCGAGGCCGGCAGTCCGGTAGTTGGCACCCTTCATCGATAAACTCAAACTGCACTCGTCGATGAAGTTCAGGACCGCCCATTCTTGGCCACCACCAGGTCGCGCAGGCGTCGACGACATCGTGCATCGTCGTGGAGGTGGCAGGGATCACGACTGTTGTACCTGTCTCCTCGTCCTTCCTCTCCGGAACGCCAAGTTCACGGATCCACGCATGAGCGTGACGGCCGGCTACCGGCTTGGCTGGTACACCTTCTTCGTCGCTACTGTTACCGAAGAACGACTGCCCGGCGAAGTCGACATCGTCAATTGTGTGGGGAGGAAGGAAGGCGCTGGCCATGGCCCGGCAGGAATCGCCGTCCGTACCCGCATCGGGAAGAAACGTTGAGTAGTACAGGACGGTCCGTATTCGGGAGCACATGGCGAAGGCCATCTTCCCGAAGCCATAGGAGCCGAGTGACCGAGGGCGCCCGTTGTCCTCGTCGGTGTCCCACTTCAGGCTTCCACCGATTGAGAGCACGAGGTTGAAGAACCGGTCGTCGCGTGAGCGGCGCCGGTTCCAGCGGCCTCCGAGCCCGCGGGCGTTGAAGTCGGAGATCGCCAGAATGGGCATCTCTGTGTCGGGGTCGTCGAGAGCCTCAAGCTCCCGTCTCCCAGCAGCGAACCAAGCGTGGGAACTCCGGAAGTACTTCTGCCGCTCAGCGATCTGGCTCAAGCCGAGACCGCCGACGAAGCGCCGCTTGTCTGGGCCTTTGAGGACACGTCGCTCAAAGCGCACTCGGACCGGATCGTGGAGGTCGTTTCGGCGTTCGTCGAGACTATTCTGGACAGCTTCGCGAACCAACACTTCCACTGCGCGCAGATGGGAACTGCGCAAAGGGTCGGCCATGTTGCTCGCCGGGAGGATACCGGCGCCGTCCTTCAGGAACTCCCAAGCGGGCATCAGCGATCAGTGACGGTAGCACACCTGCAAACACGGGCTGCTTTCTTGGTAGGACCGGGAGCAAGCGGCTCAGCCCGCGCTGATCGATGTCCATTCCTGGACTGGGCTGCTGGACCAGGCATCGGCGATTCTGCGGACATTTCCGCTTCGCAATGCCGTGGGCGGGACCGGTGGGAGAACGGGTGCACCCGGGAAGCGCGCGGCCACGATCCGGGCTAAGCTTCGGGCACCCATGTGCGGGATCGTCGGCATCCTGATGCGCCCCCACCCCGGGCCGGCGACCTGTTCGCGGGAACTGCTGGAGGGGCTCGCCGCGACCGGCCGCTGCGTAGAGGCGGCGGTCGGTGGTCTGGATGGCGCCGATGCGGAGGTGCTCGCGTCGGCTCTGACCGATGCCGCCTCGGGGATCGCGAGCTGGAATCGGCGGCTGCGCGCCCGTCCCGCGGTGCGCTCCCTGGTGCGGGACCCGGCGCTGTGCGCTGCGGTTGCCGACGCGCTCGAGCCAAGCTTCAAGGCACTCAAGAGACTGGAGTCGAACCTGGACGCCGGCGCCGCGGCGTTCGGCGACGCGGGCCTGGAGGTGCTCAACCGGGCGGCGGGCGCCCTGGCGGACGCCGAGTGGGCGATCCGCTGCGACCGGTTGCGGACCGCGGCCGAGGTCCGGGCTCTGGCGCCGGCCGGCGTCAGCGACGCGGGGCTCGACGTGCTGATCGGGGTCCACCAGGCCTTCTCGTCCCTCGACCGGCTGGAGATCCGCGGTCGCGACTCCGCCGGCCTGTTCCTGCTGCTCTCGGGACACGGCCTCGACGCGGGCGATCCGGCGATCCGGGCGGAGCTCGACCGGCGGAGGGGGGATTCTCTGTTCGGCCATCGCGCGATCGCCCGACGCGGCGGTCGCCTGAGCCTGATCTACAAGTGCGCCGAAGAGATCGGTGAGCTGGGCGACAACGTGCGCTTCCTGCGCGCGGCGGTGGCAGGCGACCCGGTCCTGGCGGCGGCGCTTGAGAGTCCGGACGTCGAAGCGGCCATCCTCGGGCACACGCGTTGGGCCAGCGTCGGCCGGGTCAACGAGGCGAACGCACATCCCTTGAACGAGGCGGAGGCGAGTGCCGGCGAAGCAGGCTCGGAGCACGCGCCGCAGGTCGTGGCGGCGATCAACGGCGACATCGACAACCACGCCGACCTGCGGGTGCTGGAGAAGCTGGACATCGACCCGCGCATCACGACCGACACGAAGGTCATGCCGGTGCTCATGTCGCGCCGGCTGGCCCACGGCGACGAACCGCTCGAGGCGTTCCGCGGCACGGTTTCGGGGTTCGAGGGTTCGCTCGCCGTCGGCACGCTCTGCGGCGACGATCCGAACCGGCTCTACCTGGCGATCCAGGGCAGTGGCCAGGGGCTCTATGTGGGACTCGCGGACCACGCCTTCGTGGTGGCCAGCGAGCCGTACGGCCTGGTGGAGGAGACCTCCACGTATCTGCGTCTGGACGGTGAGGCGACGGTCGGCCCCGACCGGCCAGGCGTCGCCACGGGCCAGATCGCGGTGCTCGACGCGCGGCGCGCCGGCGACCTGGGGGGTATCGAGCGTTGTGGATTGGACGGCTCGCCGCTGCCGCTGGACAGGGAGGAGTTGGAGCGGGCGGAGATCACGACCCGCGACATCGACCGGGGCGAGTTTCCTCATTTCCTGCTCAAGGAGATCAGCGAAGCACCGCGATCGGTGCTGAAGACGCTACGCGGGAAGTTGTTCGAGGATGCTGCCGGACGCCTCAGGGTGACGTTGGGCCGGCAGACGATCCCGGACGCCGTGGCGCGCGACCTGGGAAGCGGCGCGATCACCAGAATCGTGATCACCGGCCAGGGCACGGCCGCCGTCGCCGGTCAGGGCATCGCCGCCGCGACCCTTGGCCGGCTGCGCGAGCGCGGTCTCACCGGGCTTCGAGTCGAGGCGATGCCGGCGACGGAACTTTCGGGCTTCCACCTGCAGCCCGACATGACGGACACCCTGGTCGTGGCGGTCAGTCAGTCGGGCACGACGACGGACACGCTGCGCACCCTCAACCTGACGCAGCGCCGCGGGGCCCGCGCCATCGCCATCGTCAACCGCCGCGACTCCGATCTGGCGGACCGGGCGGACGGCGTGCTCTACACTTCGGACGGCCGGGACGTGGAGATGAGCGTCGCCTCGACCAAGGCCTTCTACTCCCAGATCGCGGCCGGGATGCTGCTGGCCGTGTCGGTCGCCGACCTGGTCGCGGGCGGGGCCGACGAGCGGCCCGCCGCCGACCGGTTGCTGCGGGAGCTGCGGGCATTGCCGGAGGCGATGGAACGCACCCTCGCGTTGCGGGAGGGAATCGCCGCGGCGGCGCGGCGGTACGCGCCGAGGCTGCGGGACTGGTCGGTGGTCGGCAACGGCCTCGACCGCATCGCGGCGGAGGAGATCCGGATCAAGCTTGCGGAACTCTGCTACAAGGCGATCGCCTGCGACGCGACGGAGGACAAGAAGCACATCGACCTGTCGTCCGAACCCCTGATCCTGGTGTGCGCGACGGGAGTCCACGGTTCGACCGCGGCCGATACCAGGAAGGAGATCGACGTCTACCGGGCGCACCGCGCCACGCCGATCGTCATCGCCTCGGAGGGCGCCGGGTTCCAGGCGGCGCCGGTGGTGATCGAAGTGCCCGAGGCCGCGCCCGAGTTGTCCTTCGTGCTGGCGACGGTCGTCGGTCACCTGTTCGGCTACCACGCGGCGCTTGCCATCGACGATCTCGCCAAGCCGCTGCGCGCAATCCGCGCCGCGCTCGGCTCGGTCTCGGGCGCCGCGACGCCCTCCCGGCCGGTCGCCCGGTTGCGTGAGCTGGCGGCCGCCGAGATCGACGCCGTTCGTGAGGGCCTGGCCGACGGAAGCTACGACGGCAACCTGCATACCGGCAGGGCGGTGCGGCTGGCCGTCGCACTCGACCGCCTGAGCGCCGGCGAGTCCGCAGACGGCGGGGAGACCGACACGGCGGCGCTGCTCGAGGCTCTGCGGAGCTCCCTGACTCCGGCCATCGACGATCTGACCCGGCACATCGACACGATCAAGCACCAGGCGAAGACGGTGACCGTGGGCATCTCCCGCCACGACCAGACCCTGGGGCGGATGTCCCTGGCGACCGCCCTGCTCGAGGCCGGCGCGCCGGAAGAGTCGATCTCGTCCGAGGACCGGCGGACGATGAGCGCGCTCGATCCCTTCGTCGACCAGGTGCTCGGCTACGTCCGCTACCAGCTCTGGTGTGGAGGCGACGGTCCCGCGCCGGGCGACGCCGCCACCATCCGCGTGTTGCGCGCCGGCGGCCTGTGCCGCGATCTGCAGTCGCGGACGGTGCGGCAGCCGTTGCTCCAGGGCACCAAGTACACGGTCGCGGTCGAGGGCCGGTTGATGGCGGCACGGGGCCGGACGGATGGCCGGGTGTTCATCGGCGTGCCCGAATTCGAGAGCGGCGAGGTAACGGCTCTCAGCCTGATCCACGTGCGCTTCCGCGAGCGCGCCCCGGCGTCCGAGCTTCGCCGGTTGCTCTCCTGTTACCGCGAGCGCTACTCGGGCCTGCGCGACCAGGTGCTGAAGATGGCGCCGGAGTTCGACGACCGGCTACTGGCCGAACTTCCGGTCGAGGACCTTCTGATCGACCCCGTGTCCCAGCTCGCGGAGCGTTGGCAGAGTCCTGGGAACGCGGGCGTCTCGCCCGCATCCGGCGGCGGCAGCGCGCGGGGGCACGGCGCGAGCCTGCTCGAGGCGCCACAGCCATGAGGATCCTGCTCACCGGCAGCGCCGGGTTCATCGGCTTTCACGTTGCCAGGGCTTTGCTCGGCCGCGGCGACGAGGTGATCGGGTACGACAGCTTCAATCGGTACTACGACCCCGAGCTCAAGGAGGCCCGCAACGCGATCCTCGAGGAGCGCCCCAACTTTCGTCTGGTCCGCGCCGACATCGGGGATAGGCCCGCCCTTCAGGCCGCCTTCGACGAGCTCGGCGATGGCGCTGCCGGCGGCGAGACCCGGGTCTGCCACCTCGCGGCCCAGGCCGGAGTACGCCACTCGATCGCCCATCCGAACGCGTTCGTTCGCGACAACGTGCAGGCGTTCACGCACGTGCTGGAGCTGTGCCGCGACCGGGAGGTCGGCGGCCTGATCTACGCCTCGAGCAGCTCGGTGTACGGCGACAGCACGCGGGAGCGGCTCAGCGAGGACGACGGCACTTCCGCTCAGTGCTCCCTCTACGGCGCGACGAAGAAGATGAACGAGCTGATGGCCTCGGTCTACAACCACCTCTACGGCCTGCGGGCGACCGGCCTGCGCTTCTTCACCGTCTACGGCCCCTGGGGCAGACCCGACATGGCCCTGTTCCTGTTCACCGGCGCCGTGCTGCGCGGGGAGCGCATGGAGGTCTTCGGGCACGGCCGGATGCACCGGGACTTCACCTACATCGACGACATCGTCGCCGGCGTCGTGTCGGCGATCGACTGCAACCACGAACTTCTGGTCTGCAATCTCGCGGCCGGCCGCACCGAGGAGCTGATGGAGTTTATCCGGCAGATCGAGTCGAGCTGCGGCCGCGAGGGCGAGAAGGAGTTCCTGCCCATGCAGCCGGGCGATGTCGTCCGCACCTCGGCCGACCTCACCCAGGCCAGGAAGTACCTCGGCTACGAGCCGACGACCGCGATCGATGTCGGGATCCCCCGCTTCGTCGACTGGTATCGCAGCCACTACGGCCTGTAGGGGTGGCCGGCGCCGGTCCGGTTATCGTTGCCGCCCGAACAACCTCAGGAGTCACAGCGTGAAGGTAGCCCAAGGAGTCGCCGAGTACCTCAAGCGGGAGGGTGTGGAGTTCATCCTCGCCTATCCCGTCAACCCGATCGTCGAGGCGGCGGCGGTGGCCGACATCCGTACGGTGATCGTCCGCCAGGAGCGGATCGGCCTGCACATGGCCGATGCCGTCAGCCGGCTCAGTTCCGGCCGGCAGCTCGGCGTCTTCGTGATGCAGAGCGGCCCCGGCACCGAGAACGCCTTCGGCGGCGTGGCCCAGGCCTTCGGCGAGTCGGCGCCGATCCTGGTGATGCCCATGGGCTACAGCCGGCGCGCCGCCCACGTGACGCCGAACTTCAACGCGGTGATGAACTTCCAGCATGTGACGAAGTGGTGCGAGCCGCTGACCATGGGCAAGGCGCTGCCGGAGGTGATGCGGCGCGCGTTCGCCCAACTGCGCTCCGGCCGTCCCGGCCCGGTGCTGATCGAGGTGCCTCAGGACGTCTTCGGCGAGGACGTGCCCGAGGACTTGCAACACCGCCCGAGCCAGCCGGTACGTGTCGGCCCCGATCCGGAGCTGATTCGGCAGGCCGCGGAGATGCTGGCGTCGGCGGAGCGGCCGGTGATCTATGCCGGCCAGGGCGTTCACTACGCCGAGGCCTGGGACGAGCTGCGGCGCGTGGCGGAAGTCCTGAACGCGCCGGTGACCACCAGTCTCGGCGGCAAGAGTTCCTTCAACGAGGATCATCCCCTGTCGCTCGGGTCCGGCGGAAGGGCCGTGCCGGAGACGGTCCACGAGTTCCTGAGCGCGGCCGACGTGATCTTCGGCATCGGCTGCAGCTTCACCACCACCGCCTTCGGGCTGTACATGAGGAAGTACGCGCAGGCGAAGATCCTGCACGCGACGCTGGACCCGGTCGACCTGAACAAGGAGATCGCGGCGGATTGCGCGGTCGCGGGCGACGCGAAGCTGACCCTGGCCGCCCTGATCGAGGAGCTGGAAGGGCAGTCGCTGCTGCAGGCGGCGGCGCGGGCTGAAACCGTGCCGGCTGAGATCCACTCGATTCGGGCCGGCTGGCTCGACGAGTGGATGCCGAAGCTGACCTCCAACTCGGCGCCCCTGTCGCCGTACCGCGTGCTCTGGGATCTGATGCACACCGTCGACCGCGACAACGTGATCATCACCCACGATGCCGGATCGCCGCGGGATCAACTCTCGCCGTTCTGGCGCAGCACGACGCCGCTTTCCTACATCGGCTGGGGCAAGACGACCCAGCTCGGCTACGGCCTCGGCCTGGCAATGGGCGCGAAGCTCGCCCAGCCGGACAAGCTCTGCATCAACGTCTGGGGCGACGCCGCGATCGGCTTCACGGGCATGGACTTCGAGACCGCGGTGCGGGAACGCCTGCCGATCCTGTCCATCCTGATGAACAACTTCTCGATGGCGATCGAACTGCCGATCATGCAGGTGGCGACCGAGAAGTACCGCAGCACCGACATCTCCGGCCACTACGCGGACATGGCCAAGGCCTTCGGCGGCTACGGCGAGCGGGTGACCGACCCGTCGGAGATCGTGCCGGCGATCCGCCGCGGCATCGAAGCGACCGAGTCCGGCACCCCGGCGCTGCTCGAGTTCATCACCGAGAAGGAAATCAGCATCTCCTCGTACTAGGGGTCCGTCGCTGGGTGCTATTGAGGGTCCGTCATTGGGGACGGGCGCACGGACTGGTTCAGCGGTTGCGCGGATCGCGCCCACCCAGGTTCGCGCTTGAGAGGAGATGTGAGGGGGTTGCGCTGACTTCTTCCTGCTCGGAGTTCGCTGAGGTACACGACCCTGCGGGAAGCCCGCGAGCGGGAATTCGAGTGTCGGAAGGCCTCCAGGTCCGGTCTCGATCCGCGAGTGCAGAATCGCCGCCGCCCGACTTTCGGAGAGGCTGCCGAGACCGTGATCGCGCTGCATCGCCCCTCGTGGCGGCCCGCCGGCGGGAGCGAGGCCAACTGGCGCCGCACACTGGGAACCGCGGTTCCGCGCCTGGGCCAAATGAGAGTCGACGAGACAACCAGCGCCGACATCATGGCAGTGCTTCAGCCGATCTGGAGTGAGAGGCTATGGCGGCACGGCGGGTCCGGCAGCGGATTGCGGCCGTCATGCGACGGGCCATCGCGGAGGGCCACCGGGCCGACAACCCGGCCGGCGATCCGATCACGACCTCGCTGCCGCGCGGTACGGAAGGCAACCGCAGCACTTCAAAGCCCGCCGGCATGGTGAGGTAGCGATGGCGTTGGCGAAGTGCGGCAATCGCCGGCAGCCCCCTTCGGTGCGGCTCTCGCTGGAGTTCCTCGTGTTGACCGCCGCCCGAGCGGGAGAGTCCGAGGTGCGGCTTGGACGAGATCGACTGAGAGGCCGCCGGTTGGAAGGTACTCGCCTCCCGCACGAAGACCGGTCGGGAGCATCGCGTTTCATTGTCGCGACGGGCGCTCGCGGTGCCCGGGGAGGTGCGGGAGCCCTGAGGCGGGGGCCTGATCTTCCGGTCGGTGCGTACCCTCCGCCGCCCGCTGAGTCCGGGAGAGTGGCCCGTGCTGCTGCGGCGACTGAGAATCGACGCGACCGTGCACGGGTTCCGCAGTTCGTTCCGGGATTGGTGGGGGGAGACCGGGGTGCTGCGAGAGGTGGCCGAGGCGTGTCTCGCTCGCACGATCCGCAACCAGGAGGGGCTGCGTACGCTCAATCCGACCTCCTTGAACGTAGACGCGCAGTCATGGAGGGGTGGGCCGAGTACTGCATACAACCCTGACCTGACAGTCCGCATCCGGGGGGTGGCCCGTCGCGTCGCGTCGACGCTGACCGACTATCAGAAGCTCGTGGGCGAGTAAGAGAGGTTGGCGACCGCATACAAGTCTGCTCGAAGCCGACATGAACGCAATCGTCCAGGCGCCCAGCGGACGGTGAACCTGCTACGGCGGGTCGCCAGGCGCCGCCGAGATGGCGACCTTGACCACGACGGCTCCGGGTGGAGCCGGTGACTACACGGAGATTGCCCTACGCGAAGAGCCGTCGTGCCTGCTGGTACGCGGCCGACGACCGTGCGGAGAAGAGCACGCCCCGTCGCTTTGTGCAAGTCACCTCCGCTGGCCCCGCGACGCCGCCTCGCGTTCGATGAGCGACTGCGCAGCCCCGGGAGTTGACTCGCTGCGGAGTACGCAACGGGGGCGGGGGTTTCATTGACAGGCTCGCTGTCGGTGGGCTAGTGTTCGCAAATCACCAAAGTCCGACGGTCGAGTTCTCGGCGGAAGCGCTCCGCAGACGGGCGGATTGTAGTTCTTACAAGAGGAGTGCTTTATGCCTGATCGCCGTCGCCCCCGACTCCGTTCGTACGTCTTCTGGACGATGACGTTCACACTCTTACTCGTGCCTCTGAGTGCTGGCGCGCCGATTGTGGCCAGCGGAAGTGGCTGCGATTGGGAGTGTGACAATGGCCGCGTCTTCAACGACGCAGGGCTGCACTGCAGGGACACCGGGAGCGGCTGCATGGCTTGCACCATCACCTGCCCCTACTAAGCTCCTGATCCGAATCCCTTGGCGGCACCGAAGGTGGTGCCGACACAGTTCGGCGGTCTTGTTCGGAACGCTGCTCTTCTGTAGCGCGTCTGGACAGGCCGCCGACTGTACGCTGCTCCCTACTGCCGAGTTACCTCGCCTCGGGGGACTTCGTGGCGCTTGGTTGAGCGACGAGCGCTTCGTTCTAGTCGATTTCAAGCGCCCTCGCCTGCTGGTTTACGGTACGGACGAGGGCTTTGAGCGATCTGTCCTGGGGGTCGTCACCTCTCCGGACGTTGCCGAGGATCTCAAGCCTTGGCGCAATGGCCTGCTTCTCGCCGAGTCAACCCGAGAGGTTCGTCGCCTTCACTATCTCGACAGTGATCTTCGGGCCGTTTCGGTACCGTGGCAGGTCGCAACGAAGGGGGAAGCGGTCGGTACTTCCGAGGTAGCGCGGCCTTCGGGTGTTACGAGTGTATTCCAGATAGTCGTTCTTGACGACCGGGTCTTCCTCCAGGGGAGAAAGACCGACAGCGCAGTGATTGTCGAACTGGCCACTAGCGCAGAGCCGGGACACGTCGCAAGCCTGCATGAGGTTGCCGGGTGGGCGGCGGTCCCGGGTGAGGCGAGGTACTGGACTATGCCTTCGGTTCGGACTCTCGCTGTGACTTCTGGCGAAGCCGCCGCGGCATTCGCGCTTCGGTTCGGCCGCACCGTCCATGTTCAGCAACTCAGTGGGCGCAGTCGGCAGCTGGTAGCCTTTCCTGATGTTGAGGACCCCTTGCCGGTGTTTCCGCCGGGCGGCTGGGAGAACCTGCAAGAGTACCACACTGTACTCGAGGCTGCGAGTTACCCTGCGGGCGTTTATGGCATAGGTGAGAGCCTGTTCGTGTTGATGAAGAGCATGGTGAACGACGAGCCAGTATGGGACTTGCATCGTATCGATCCAGTCGCGGATACCGTTGTCGGCCGGACTCGTTTACCGACTCGCGCAACCTTTGTGAGTCTTCTTCCCGGACCGAAGTACTGGGTATTGGAGGAGTCAAGCAGCCACTTCGCGGATTTGTTCCGCAAGCCGCTTCGGCTCCTTCTACTGGAATCCGCCGCTGTTCGGTCCGGAGAGCCGCTGTCGTGCGATTAGCCGCCGGAATCGGCTGTCTTCTGGCCGCCGCTTGCGGCCTCGGGCCGGATCCTTCGCGAGGCGTTGATCTTGTGGCACACAGTGTCCTTACGTCGGGCCACCGTCGCGACGCCTCTCTTCGCGTTGCCTTCCTACCGACACCGGAGAGCTGCTCGCCGCAGGATCTGATCGCTACGCGCACTCTCTCGCGCCTTGATAAAGAACGGGAGGACGTGGCGGTCCTAACTCTTATCCCGAGCGGGCTTCCGCGTGAGGTCGGGATGGACGGTTTACCCTTTCCCGGGCATGTCATTGACCTGCCGCTCAACGTGCTGCAGCAGCGTGAGCGAAAGGTCCTGCGCCCTCGGTTTGAGGTCTACGGGCGGGACGGACAACTGCTGCTGCTGCGGCCTGTCTACCCGTACGAGGAGGAGCGGCTGCTGAACGAGGAGCTATTGAGTTTGCTCCGCTACGCCGGAGAGGGCGGGTGAGTTCCCCGGAGTGTGGTCCAGTTCGCCGGCCGCTGCCGCGGCAGTTCGTCGCGCTGGCGGCGGGGACGGCCTTGCTTCTCGTCACGGACGGGGCCGACTCGCAGCAGCCGGACGAGGACCGCCGGTCAGGCACCAGGCAAATGGTAGTCCTCGGCGCTGAAGGCCGCGGCGCCGTGGGCGCCGAGGTGACGATTCTGCGTCAGACCCCGGGCGACCCTTCGCCGATGGCGGCAGTTCTGGTAGATGCGGAAACGGCCGTGGGCGGCGTCGTCCAGTCCCCGATACCTCACCTCGCCGGACTCTTACTAGTCGTCAATCATCCGCGGCATCTACCTCTTGTGGCGAACTATCCGAGTTCGGTTCCGCCGACCACGATACGGCTTTTGCCGGGGAGTGACGTAACGGGGGAGGTGGTTGCCAGTGACACTCGGTCCGTTGTGTCGGAGGCTGAAGTCTGAGGTGGTCCCGGAAAACTGGACAGGTGGCTAAGGTGTACTCCTATCCGAGAGGAGGAGTACAGGATGAGGAAGCGCCGGAAGTTCACGGCGTCGTTCAAGTCGAAGGTGGCGCTCGAGGCTCTTCGGGAGGACCGGCCGCTGTCGGAGATCGCTGGCCGTCACAAGATCCACCCGAATCAGGTGGGCAGTTGGAAGCGGCAGGCGATCGAGGGGATGACGGAGACGTTCACGGGCAAGTCGGATGGTCGCCCGCGCGCGCACGAGGAGGAGATTCGGGACCTTCACGCGAAGATCGGGGAGTTGACGATCGAGCGGGATTTCTTGTCCAGGGGGCTCGGGCACTAAGCCGGCCCGAGCGCCTGAAGATGATCGAACGCGAGGACTTGGAGTTGAGCCTGAGCCGGCAGTGCCGTCTGCTCGAGGTCAGCCGTTCTTCGTTGTACTACCGGCTGAAGGGAGAGAGCGAGGAGACGCTGGGCCTGATGCGGCGGCTCGACGAGCTGTTCCTGAAGTACCCGTTCTACGGCTCTCGTCAGATGGTCCGGCACCTTCGCCGCGAAGGCGTTCGTGTCGGTCGTCACCGGGTGCGGCGTCTAATGCGTCTGATGGGCATTCAGGCGATCTACCAGGCGCCGCGGACGAGCAAGCCGCATCCGGATCACCGGACGTACCCGTATCTGCTCAAGGGCCTTGCGATCGAGCGTCCGAACCAGGTCTGGTGCGCCGACATCACCTACATCCCGGTGCGAGGCGGCTTCCTGTACCTGGCGGCGGTCATGGACTGGGCGAGCCGGCGGGTGCTGTCGTGGCGCCTGTCGAACACGCTGGACGCTTCGTTCTGCGTCGAGGCCCTCGAAGAAGCCCTGGCCCGGTACGGCAAGCCCGAGATCTTCAACACGGACCAGGGCAGCCAGTTCACCAGCTCGGACTTCATCGAGCGACTCGAAGACGCAGACGTGAAGATCTCGATGGACGGGCGCGGCCGGTATCTGGACAACATCTTCATCGAGCGTCTCTGGCGTTCACTCAAGTACGAGGCGGTCTACCTGCACGAACTCCGCGACGGCCTCGAGGCCCGCAGGATCATCGGCGAGTGGATCACCTTCTACAACGCCGAGCGCCCGCACTCGGCGCTCGCCGGCAGTACGCCGATCGAGGCGCACCGCGAAGGCCGTCCGGACCCGGCTGTCAGGCACGAGCCGACGGTCCCGGACGATCCGCAGAATCCACGTTTTCCACAGCCCCGACGGCGGCGGGCTGCTTGATCAACCATGGAAGTACACCTTAGCCAGGCCGCCATGCTGTCCAACGAACCGGGACCACCTCAGTCTGCGCCTCGTGGTTGGAAGAAAGAGTTCCGGAAGAGTTCCGGCGCTGGCAGCGCTGCGTGGTCACGGACGATAGTGGCCGATTCGAGATAGCCGGTCTACCAAGCGAAGGCTTGCGGGTGGCCGTCTCAGCTCGGGGATTCAAGGAACAGGCGCAGGCGTTAGACGATGTGGCGGTGCCGCTGCTGCTAGTACTCGACTTGGCAGACTCGGTGGCCCCAGACGCGTCTGCTTCTGGGAGCGTCGGGCACGTCCTGGTGGAGGTAGTCGGTGCCGACGGGGAACCGGTCGAGAGTTTCACGATGCGAGTCCAGGCGGCTTTAGGAGGGGGATTACATACTTGACTAGCCACGCTAGTGCAGCGCCGACGCAAAGATCGGGCTGTGGCTTGAGTGGTTCGACGAGGCGGGACGGTCGGATATTGGACGGCTAAGCGTCTCGGCCATTACCGCCCTCACCAGAACCTTTCGGGCCGTGGCCTACGGACCTTGGGGCAGAGGTAGCGGAGACAATGGCCGTGCCTTCCCCGCTACCGCGTCATGGTTTAACCACCAACCACTATACCACAGCCCTAGCCTTGATTCGCTAGAAACTTCACGCACAGATGGCGTTCTGGATGGCAAGGAAATGGTTGGCGACGGCTGGCGAGGCGCCGAGATGGAGCGTCGTCTTTCCTCTCGGTCTCAGCAGGACGGCGGCTCGTCCGAGGAGCTTGTAGCGGAGGGTGTGGATGCTCTGGAATCGGCGGCGCGTGCGGCGCTTGCGGTTGGTGTTCCTGGCCGGGGCGAGGGTTTGGGCCTGGAAGGCTCGGGAGAGGTTGAAGGCGAGCACGCTGAGCATCTGCCAGGCGGCGTTGGCGTGCTCTTCGAGGCTGGGCACGCAGTCGAAGGCGAAGCCTCCCTTGAGTTCGCCGTAGACCTTCTCGTGGCTGCCCCGGCCGTTGTAGAAGTGCCACAGGGTACGGCCCTGAATGCGCTTGTTGGTGAGGATGGCCGAGTACTCGTAGTGGCCGTCGTCGGGATCGAAGAGGTCGAGCTGGAAGTTCTTCCTGGTCTCGTGCGCGACATGGCGCCGGTAGAGCACGATTCTGCGGACCCGGCCCCAGAGCGTCTGCCGGGTCTCGTAGCACCAGGTGCGGTCGTCGACGCGCTTCCAGTGCGCCCTGGCGGCGATCTGCTTGAAGTCCAGCCACGGATAGAACGGGGCCTTGATCGCGTACTCGACGCCTGCGGGGTCGAGGACATCGAGCAGGTCTTCGCGGAAGAAGGCCCCGTCCATGCGGAGTTCCAGGATGCGGCGCTTGCCCACGGCGTCGCGGACCTGCCGGATCAGGTCGTCGATGAAGCCGACGGCGGCCTTGCCGTCGTGGATGTTGCCGGGGCGGTTCCGGAGCCGCACGATCTGCCCCTCCTGGGCCTCGCAGGCGGTAACCGGGTAGTAGCTGGGGGCCTTCCGGCGGTGGGGGTTGTAGCCCCGGAAGGCTCCCTTGACCTTCAGTCCGGTGCTGACCACCGAACCATCGACGTCGAGGGTGAGCCGGCGACCGCCGGTCCGCCGCAAGACGTTCCCGACCAGCTCCTCGTTGAGCTTCGAGAGCCGTTCCACGTCCTCGCTGCGGATGCGTTGCATCCAGGCGCTCGCCGTCCGCGGCGCCGGCAGCCTGGAGAGGCCGGCGAAGCGGGCCAGGACGGGGTCGCCCTGCTCGTGGCGCAGGTGCAGGATGCGCCTTCCTCCGACCAGGATCAGGCCGAGCAGGACCAGGATCATCGGCACGGCGCCGAAGTCGGTGGCGGGGAATCCCGAACCCACGGCGCGGCGGAGAATGGCGACGAAACCGCTTCGTTTCATGTACTCCCGGACCAGCTCGAGCCCGGCATGAGAGGTAACTTCCTGGCGCCCGGTTCTGTAATGCGCGTTGCCGTTGACACGGCGCTTCAGATCTGCTCTTCTAGATCGCACTGGGAGTGGCCTTTCGTGGAGGGCGTTCGTGATCTATTCCAACCACGAGAATACCCCATCCCGCAAGGCCCTCCCGGCCTTCACGTCAGGTCGAACTAACGCATTGTTCTAGCGAATCAAGGCTAGAAGACTACAGGCTCGTCTAGTTCGACGGCCTTCCGCACTGCCGACTGGATTGTTGATTCGCGGTTCGGCAGTGCGGAGTCTTCGCCTTCGCGCCGCTCAGTGAACTCGAATTCCTCGACTACCGGATTGGACCTAACATCGGCGTGCAGTTATTTGACAACACAACCGATGAAGATGAAGTTGATGGGCGACTCGCAAGGCGGTCGTTCGTGGGCTGGTTCTGGACGCACTACGTCCACGGATTCCTGAATATTCATTGGAATATCTCCTTGCCCGTGAGGGCTGTTTAGGTTGTAAACAACAGAGATTGCTGTGTGCCTTCTCTGCGGCCAAGGCCGGAGCGAGGGACGAAGTTTGTGGCTTCGTACCCTTCGCTTTTGTTTTCTGCCCTTTTCCCTAAGCAGATCGGGCAATTGTAATGCACCAAAAGTTTTCTGTCAAGTTCAAGTGGACTGGACGCGCTGATTCGTTAGTAACTAATAACAAACCAACACGGCCTAAGCTGTGTGGGAGGATTCTATGATAATGGACGAGACAACTAAGACGACTTCTCTTGAAGCTCAGCAATCTTCTGCTGAACCGCATCGGCTAGCTGATGAAGGTTTCGAAGAAGATGTTTGTACGACTGACCACCTAGCTCGTTGGGGTGCAGACCCAAAGATAAATCAATGGGCAATGGAAGACTCCATCCCTGCTCTCGCACTGCTGTCCCATAAACTGGGTTGAGAAACGGGTCTGAATCCGTGCCTTGCTGTATCATTCGTCTGGTCAAGAGAACCAATGATTACAAGGAGGATTCAGACCCATGGCGCATCATAGCACCGTGCTCGGACAGCTGCTCAGGATGGTGTCGAGACATGAGTTCGAGCAGGACGCCCGGAGGCACCACGAAGGGAGGAAACTCCGCTCCATGAGCCGGTGGAGCCAGTTCGTGGCCATGGCGATGGCGCAACTCTCGGGGCGGTGCAGCCTGCGGGATGTGGTGGCGAATCTGGAGGCCCAGAAACGGAAGCTCTATCATCTCGGAGTCGGACGGGTCGCTCGATCCTCGCTTGCGCGCGTCAACCAGGAGCAGCCTCACGAGCTCTTCGAGTTGCAGTTCAAGCGTCTTCTGGACCGCTGCCGCAGCGTGGCGCCCGGCCACGGATTCCGGTTCAAGAACCCACTCGTATCCCTGGACGCGACCCACATCGACCTGTGCCTCGCGTTGTTCCCGTGGGCGAAGTACAGCAAGAGCAAGGGGGCGATCAAGGTCCACGTCGGCCTCGACCATGCCGGCCACCTGCCGTCGTTCGTGAGTGTGACGGATGGGAAGGCGTCGGACATCAAGGTCGCGAAGACGCTGCGGCTGGCGCGGGGGAGCATTGTCGTCGCGGACCGTCTGTACCAGGACTTCGGCTGGTTGAAATCCCTTGACGCACAAGGGGTTTCTCTCGTGACGCGGCTCAAGCGGGGAGTCCGTTACGCGGTTCGGGAACGTCGTTCGTACGCCCCCGGCCGCGGCGTGACCTCGGACCAGACCATCGCGCTCACGAGCAGAGAGGGCCGGAAGAAGTGCCCGATCCTGCTCCGGCGGGTCGGCTACCGGGACGCTGAGACCGGCAAGCACTACGTGTTTCTCACCAACAACTTCCAACTCGCGCCGAGGACCATCGCGGACATCTACAAGGCCCGTTGGCAGGTCGAGCTCTTCTTCAAGTGGATCAAGCAGAATCTCCGGATCAAGAGCTTTCTCGGCACTTCCCGCAACGCAGTGCTGACGCAGATATGGATCGCCATGTGCGTCCACCTGATCCTCGCCTACCTGAAGTTCTCAAACCGCCTCAAGTGGAGGCTCAGCGAAATCCTGCGCCTGCTCCAACTCAATCTCTTCGAACGACGAACGCTCAATGACCTGCTACAACCCCAACGCGACCCGCCGTGCCCCGGAAACGCGCAACTGCAACTGGCGCTGCCTTGAAGTTTGTGGGACAGCAGTGCATGGAGATGGTGCCCAAGATCATGGGTTCCCGCTTGCCGCAGGGTCGAAGCCGCGCCCTTGAGCGACAAGCTAAGGCCGTGTTCGGCGAGCGCCGCTTCGACGCATTCTTGATCGACATTGGCATCGTCGCGACGCACTTGGAGTACAACCGCCCTATGGTCTTCGAGAACAGCGTGGTGAGGGCGCACGGCGGTCACGGTAGCTTTGCGCCCGGCTTTGGAAGCACGATCGCTGATGCCGTTGTCGCATCGTGCGCTGCCTATCCCTTTTTCAAGAAGAAGGTCCTCTCACTGGAAACTCACGGCAAGCGGCACGTGGTGGACGGAGGCTTCGCTGCCAACAACCCGACCTTGTTTGCACTGGCAGACGTTCTAGGCCCTCTTGGGATTCCCCGCTCAGACGTGCGCGTGCTGAGCGTAGGAACCGGCGTCTATCCAGAGAGAAGGGGGCCAGGAAAACAGGTACTTGCGATGTTCGACATCGCAAGTACGGTCACGACGTTGCTCAAGACCAGCACCAGTGCCGTGGAAACGGTGCGTAAGCTGCTCTTCAAGGACGTGCAGACGGTTCGGGTTGATATCGAGAAAGCGTCTGATGCGTACCGAACCGATATGCTGGAATCGAGAGTGTTCGTCCTGAACAGAATCTTCCAACTCGGACGGAAGGCGTTTGAGGACAGCGAGCCAGAGTTGAAGGAGCTATTCGGCCGCTAACGGTGGGACCGAGATGTTTCGGTCCTTCCGCTCCAATGCGATCTAGCTCGTCGAGGTTCATCCAAGGCATCAAAGTACTCCCAGCGAGCGTTCTGCCTCTAGGCCCAAGCTAGGGGGCTTATCAAGCAAGGTTGATTGATAAGCCTCTCGCCGCCCCGGAATCCTACTTCTCCTCTACCCCTGCGAGTTCCTGCAAGGAGCCAAGTTCGACTGCGTTGGGTGCTCTTCCAGTCTGCTTGACGAACTCGGCGATCAGTTGTGCCAGCAACTCCGTTTCGGCACCTGATCCCGTGTTCGTAGGCTGCGGGCTGGTCGCTGGTGTCGGCACGTCCACTGTAGTGAACGCCGCCATGTCTTCGGCAACGTCACCGACCGTCTTGACGTTCATCGTCTCCCATCTTGGCGTATCCGTTACAGTTGTCGCAGTCTCCGTGCGCCCGAATCCATGGACTGGCAGTGTGTAAACCGGGGCATCAGCGGAAGGGATGAGGGTCTGGTACTGCTGAGTGTGCTTGGCAGTTTTCGTCGCCGACCGCTGCTTGTGATCCGCCAACAGTGCTTCTCGTTCGGCCTTCTTGAGCTTCGGCTCCTTGCACTCGGGGATCGGGATATCTCGATACGCCGACCCGCTTGCCAGTTGGACCGTTACATCGTCAGCGGCCAGTCGAGTGCGAAATGCTCTCTCAACATGCGAGGGGTGCGATGAACTTCTGCTCTGATGATCCCTCTGTGTGTTGGCTAGTCGCTCCCAGAGGAATGGTGCTGCATTCACGTCGTATCCTGCCCTAGCTGCGTAGTAGACCCCTCGGCAATCAGCACGTCTCTCCATTCTCTTGGAGTACGAGATTGCGCCCAGGGCTGCGCCAAGTTGCGCGTAGTCGTCTCCTGTATACAGCCCGGTTTCGGTTTGGACATAAGCCCCAACAGCCGCGCCGAGAATCGCACCAAGTAATGCTCGATTCTGCTTCTTCTCGTGATGGCGAAGAGTGATGTGAGCAAGCTCGTGACCAATCACCGTGGCTAGCTCGTCATCTGTAAGCGACGAAACCGTTCCAGCAGACAGGAAGATCATTCGACCGTTAGTAGCCGCAAGCCACTCAGGACTATCCACGAATGCCACGCCGGGACCGCAGGTGAGCGATTTTCCTACGCCGACTGTACGAGGTGCATATCCCTCTGTAACCAGCGTGACGAGCAGGTTGTTGATTCCTCTAGAGAGCCTTGCGTAGGTCTCCTGAGCCATCCTCCCGTAACCCAGGTGTTGGCCGTTGACGTGAGTGATGCGGTCACCGGGCCTGAGTCCTGATTTCTCAGCTTCAGAACCAGGCCACACATCGTAGATGACAGGCTCGGTAGGTGTGGATGATGGGCGGTCGAACATGAACCCACTTAGCCACCGACGTGTAGTGTTCTCGCACCATGTCCCGTTCGCCGTTGCCACAGCGTACTCGATGGCGTTGACGCGAGCCGATGCGGCCACCAGTTCGTCTGGGGTGAAACTCTGCGCCTGCGCCGTGACTCCCACGAACATGTACGCGGCCACCGTGGCGATGGCCAGTCCGACAGCCAGACAGGCCGCCCATTCTTCGAGCTGCTTCATGTCTTTGTCCTTCTTGGCGAGGCCGTTGTCAACCGCGCTTGATAGTCCCCCTAGCAGCCCGTGGCAGAAGTGGCTTCGTGGCCCGAGGAGGCGGACCAGTCAGATGTGTGGTTCTGCAGGGGACCAGGCGCGGCGGTAGATGTTGGATAGCAAGTGGATCGGGTTTGCGGGCCAGCTCACGAAGATCCGCCGGTATGGCGCGACGAGTCGCGGCCAGACCCCTCGATGTTGGACCGGCGAGGGCGTTGCGGGCTGCCGAAGCGCGGCCCTGGAGGCTCCGCGGCGTGCCTACTCCCACAAGCTCGCGCATCAGGAGCCCGAGGTTGCAGCCGCAGGCATGAATGTAGACGCGCTTGAGGACGTTCGAGCGACCGCGCAGGTGCAGCCGCCGCATGCCGCCGGTCTCGTACTGGTGAGCGAAAGGCCGTTCAAGCCGTTCCCCTCGCTGGCGCTGCATCCGCTTGCCCCGATTCCCCCGGATCCGCCGACGGTTCGCGTACACGATGGCCTGCAGGTCCTTCTTGCCCTTCCAACGACGACGACCACGGTCCGGCTCCGCGATGTAGCTGCGAAGGCCCAACTCGTCGATGGAGGCGAGAACGGCGTTGCTGTGGTAGCCCTTGTCGGCAACGATCTCCTGGATCGCGGCATCGTCCCCGGTCGCCGATTCCACCTGCTCGAAGGTCTCCTCCAGCGTCTCGCCGAACGACTCCGTGTCCCCCTTCGATCCGCCCTGAACCGTCACTCCCAGGATCGTCCCGGACAAAAGGTCCACCGCCTGCTCCGCCTTGTACGCGAAGTGCGTGCGGCCGTCCTTCATCTTCGTGATCTCCGCCTCCGGGTCGTGCGGATTCTCCCACTCCGCGTTCGACAGCTTCTTCTTGCGCTTGCGGTCGAAACCGACCAACTCGGTCCGCGTCGGCGTCTCCACGCCCGACGCCTCCGCCAAACCCCGCACGAACTCGTCGTAGTCCTCCCCACTGTCAAGACGCACGATGCTCCGCAACGCCGCGTTCGCCTCCAGAGTCGTCGCGTCCATGCCCACCGTCTTGCCCGACACCAGACCCGACTCCGCCAGACGAGAAAGCACCCACGAGAACACTCTGCTGTGAGTCTCCACGTCGACCAGCCGACGCGTACGCGAAATGGTCGAATGATCCGGCGCCGACTCGGTCACGCCCAACCCCAGGAACCGACGAATGCTCAGAGAGTCCTGAGCACGCCACGCGATCCCGCGCTCCGAGTCCAGACCCTCGAAGTAACCCACCAGCAGCAGACGAAAGTACCGGCCCGGACAAAGACTCGGACGGCCCATCCGCTCCGCATAGAACTGCGCGCACTCCGACTCCACCAACTCGTCGAAACCGCCGGCTTCCAGAATGCCGTTCAACCGCTCATCGAACGGGTGACCAGCGCTGCGAGGAAGATCCGCTCCCGACACCCAAAGCGGCTCCTGACTGCCACTACGATCCTTCTTGCCCATAGCCATGCCTGCATTCTATCGCAACCGCGCCGAACCGACTTGCACCACGGGCTGCTAGGGATCCGAAGACGACGTCAACGAAGCGGTCGAGGTTCGTCTCGACCTCGTCGAAGGCGACTTCAAAAGGGAATGGCAACTTGTTTTTCCTCAGAGGCAGCCTTGCCGGGAGGCTGGCTCGCCGGCTGCTTCGGTAAGGGCGCTTCTGCGAGGCGTCGAGCCAGGTCGTCCGGGCTACCGAACCGCGTGAGTGCCTCGTTGAGCAGCTCCAGGCGTTGCTCCGTCGGCAGCGACTTGTCCCACCGGGCGTGCAGCTCGTTGACCGCGAGGCGGGTCAGGTGGCCGAGGAGCATGCATCGGATGTCGCCGTAGGTAGCCTTCCAGCCAGCCGCCCGAAGCTGGGACCGGTCCTTGGCGACAAGGGCCGATGGCTCTTCCTGCGACTCGGGGAACTCATGCGAAAGCTCGGCGTCGGGAGACCTGCAAACAAACACAGTGTCGACGATGGATGACGCCGTGCCGTGAATGTGTATCGAGCCGCTCATTTCCGCTGGGCACGGAAGCGCCGTGGTGCAAAGGAAGCCAGCGTCGAGAACCGCGACGCCTACGGCACAGTAGACCTCGACTCGATTGTGATGGAACGTGAACGCCAAGGGGGCGCCCGGTTTCAAGGCGTAGGCTGCTCTACCCCAAGCGGCGGCCAATCCCTCCGTGAAGTGGGACAGCCCCCTGGCTTCGGTCGTATTGCCGGTCAACTCTCGGTTCGAGCGCGTGGAGGTGCGAGTGAAGCCCTCATCATCAGGGGACGCGAGACCCCGCAGCCAGGCGTAGCAGAAATCCATGAGTTCGGCGTACTGCACATTTCCGAAGTAGGGTGGGTCCGTCAGCACCGCATCCAGAGTGCCGGGGTCGAAGTCGTTGGAGGTTGCATCCGCGCAGAGCAGTCGCACGGCGCGGTGGCGGCCGTTGGCTTCTGCACCGATTCGCTCGCCATCGATGAGAACGCGATGTCGGCGCGAACCCTCCTGTCTCACCTCGAAAGGCGCCTCGCAGAATCGCTTTGCCTCTAGGTACTTGCTGGTGATGTTCGACCAGCCGCCGGAGCCGACGTTTCCGCCCTTCGATCTCGGAATCCCGAGAAGGTTCGGCTCGCACTGCACCAAGCCCACGGGGAATCCGTGAACCGAAAAGACATCCAACGCCTTCAGGCTCTTGGAATCGTAGCGACAGAGCATGTTCTGGTAGCGCACCAGATCGGACAAGTTTGTTGCGAGCGCTTGCCGGATGCGAGAATCCGCCATATCGGCAATCAGCCTGCAACTCAACTCCAATCCGAGTAGTTGCCGCGGATTGGACATGTCGCGGTAGCGGCCGTAGCCCCAGCGTCGTAGCCGGTCGCTCTCGTCGCCGGCCGGGATTTCGGCGTCCGGTACATAGCGGGGCGTCAGTCGGCGCCAGTCCCCGGACGCAGCCTGAACACGCTCCAGGTCCTCGGCGTCAGGCTTCTTGAAGAACCTTCCCTTGTGGCGGGAGCGGCACCTTGGATTGTGGTACTCGATCGCGAACAGCCGGTGAGCCGGCGGAAGGGAGGGTGTGTCCGGATAGGTGTTCGAATGGCCGCACTTCGGGCAATCGCAGCGGCCACGGCCGGCCGGCCCCGCGACCCGGAGTTCTGCGGAGCAGGACGTACAGTCGCCGGGCCTTGCCAAGTCGGCGGCGTCGTTGAGGTCGCCGCACTCGGGACAGATGAGAACGTTCGTCGGATGGCGGCTGTCCCTTGCGAGGACGAAGCCGGGAAACAGATCGATCGAGTGGGCGCAGTCTTGGCACTTCAGAGTCTTCACCCAGACGAAGCTCTTGACCGGGACCTCTGAGTCTCCGTAGAGGACATTCGGTGCGGTAGTAGTGACCGACGCGTGCGTCGAGGGCGCTCCTCAGCGCGTTGGCAGCCTGTTCGTAGGCAGTGAGGTCAATGGAAGTGATCTCCTCGCGGACAATCCACGCCGACATCGGGTTGATGTCCAGCCCTTCGATGTCGCAGCCGATGCGGTTGGCTTCGACTAGGGGAATGCCGCCGCCCATGAACGGGTCGGCGACACGGAGTCCCGGAAGATCGTGAGAACGATAGAAGGACTCGCGCAGAGGTCCGTCAACGAACTCGGAGAGCAGGAGGCCTCGGAAGAGGGTGCCAGGCCGGCGAGCGAACCACTTGTGGACTGCGATGATCGGACGATAGACCTGCTGGATTTGCTTCTCCCGCAGGGCCATTTCGGCTATCAGGGGCACATCGAAGCGGCGCTCGATACTCATGGTCTACTCATGCACCGGCGGCGACAGCAGCGACGGCAAGGCGGGCCCCTTGCGGGCGACCGCCGAATCGATCGCCTTTGGCAGCACCGTGACGATCTTCTCGATCTCCTCGTCGCCCAGGATGAAGGGCGGGCCGAGACAGATGACGTCGCGCGCCGGATCGTTGCCGCCGGGATAGAAGAAGACGTCCATCGACAGCCCGGCCGCCATCACGGCGTTGACCATCGCGACTTCGGCCGGGAACGGCTCGAGGGTCTCGCGGTCCCGGACCAGTTCGATGCCGTAGAGCAGGCCGCGACCGCGGATCTCCGCGACGTGCGGATGCTCGCCGAGGGCTTCGTGCAGCCGCTCGCCGAGGACCGCGCCGACGGTCGCGGCGCGCTCGACCAGCTCCTCCTCCTCCAGGATGCGGAGCACCTCGTTCGCCGCGGCGCAGGCCGGCGAGTGGGCGCCGTAGGTGAAGAACATGACGGAGTCGCCCGCGTCCGCGATCGGCGCTGTGACCTCTTCCCGTGCGGCGATGGCGACCAGGGGCGCGTAGCCGCCGGTCAGCCCCTTGCCGCCGATCAGGATGTCCGGAACCAGGTCCCAGTGGTCGACGCCGAACTTCCGGCCGGTGCGGCCGAAGCCGGTCATCACCTCGTCGGCGATGAGGAGAATGCCGTGCCGCTTGCAGATCCGGGCCACCCGGTCGAGGTACTCGCCCGGGGGGACGAGCGCGCCCGCATTCGATCCCACGATCGGTTCGATGACGAAGGCCGCGATCTCTTGCGGGCCGATCTGTTCGAACACCCGCTCGACCTCGTCGGCGCAGGCGATCTCGCACGAGGGGAACGTCTTGCCCATGGGACAGCGCAGGCAGTAGTGCGCGGGCGGCCGTGGCTGGTTGGTCTGCTCGTCGATCAGCCAGGGTTCGAAACCGGCCCGGCGCGCCCTGTGTCCGCCCACCGCCAGCGAGGCCATCGTCGCGCCGTGGTACGAGAGTTCACGTCCCAGTACCCGCCAGCGCTCGGGGCGTCCCGCCGAGAGGTGATGCTGACGGGCAAAGCGGATCGCCAGGTCCATCGCCTCGGAACCGCCGCTGGCGAACAGGACCCGCTTGATGTCGCCGGGCAGCCAGTCGGTCCGCAGGCGGTGGACCAGCTCGGCTCGCGCCGGCGTCGCGAAGGGAGGCACGACGTAGTCCGTCTGCGCGGCGGCGCGTGCGTAGGCCTCCGCGACCTCCCGCCGTCCGTGCCCGATGTTCGAGACGATCGCGCCGCCGGCCGCGTCGAGAATGCGGCGGCCACAGGAAGTGATCAGGTAGCAGCCCTCCGTCGCCGCCACCTCCAGCGGCGCCTTGCCCTGGGCCAGGAATGGATAGTCGTTGGCGTGCGGCAGCGTCGCCCCTTCGCCGGAGCGTAGATCGACCGTGTTCATGTCCTGAGACTAGCGCCTCCAAACGCCTCGCAGGCTCGGAGTTTGGTCCCAGCCCCCACCTCACAAGGACGCTGCGTCAGCAGAACTTTCTTCGTTGCGTTCTGCGACGCAGCCTCTTGTAGACTGCCGGCCGTTGCCGGGACTTCTTCGGCAGCCGCAAGCCATGAATGGAATCCACGACATGGGCGGGATGCACGGCTTCGGCGCCGTGGATCGCCGCCCGGACGAGGCTCTGTTCCCCGAGGCCTGGCAGGGCCGGGTCTGCGCGCTGGCGGGTTACGCGACGAGCGCCGGACTCGCGAACATCGACGCGTTCCGCCATGCGATCGAGCGGATGCCGGCGGACCGCTACCTCTCCGACGGCTACTACGGGCGCTGGCTCTACGCGCTGGAAACCCTGGCTCGCGAGGGTCTGGCCGATGGCCGGCAGCCGGCGCCTCCCGAGCACGAGGGTTCGGTGGTGAGGGAGGTCGACCACGAGCCGATCTACGCGGTCGGCGATGCCGTTCGCACCTGGAACCGGCACCCCGAGGGCCATACGCGCTTGCCGAGCTACGCGCGGAACCGTCGCGGCGTGGTCGCCGACGTGCATCCGGCGTGTGTCTATCCCGACACGAATGCCGACGGGCGCGGCGAGTCGCCGCAGCACCTCTACACCGTCGGCTTCTCCGGCCCCGAACTCTGGGGCGAGGAGGCGGAAGCCGGCGCCACGGTCTACATCGACCTGTTCGAGCCGTACCTGGAGGCGATGCCGTGACGACCGAAACCGCGAGTCCCAAACTCCGCACCGAGGCGCTAGAGGCTCTGCTGGTGGAGAAGGGCCTGGTCGAATCCGCCGCGGTCGACGCCGTGGTCGAGCGCTACGAGCAGGACATCGGGCCGCTGCGCGGCGCCCAGGCCGTGGCGCGCGCCTGGACCGACCCGGCCTTCAAGGAGCGCTTGCTCGATGACGGTATGCCGGCGGTCCGCGAGCTGGGTTTCGGCGACAAGATGGACGGTCACGTCGCCCGCCTCGTGGTCAAGGAGAACACGGAGTCCGTCCACAACCTGGTCGTCTGCACGTTGTGTTCCTGCTACCCGTGGGCGGTGCTCGGGCTGCCGCCGGCCTGGTACAAGTCGCCGGCGTACCGTTCGCGGGCGGTGCGCGAACCCCGCCGGCTGCTGGCCGAACTAGGGCTTGAGCTAGCTCCCGAGGTCGAGCTGCGGGTCTGGGACTCAAGCGCGGAGGTGCGCTACATGGTCCTGCCGCAGCGGCCGCCGGCGAGTAACGATCTCGAGCCCGACGAGCTGGCCGCCCTGGTGACACGCGACTCGATGATCGGCGTCGAGCGTCTGTGAGCCTGCCGGTCCGGCTGGATGGGGACGGCGCCGCAGCGCCGCCACGCGAGAACGGAGAGTTGGCCTTCAGCGCGCCCTGGGAAAGCCGGCTGTTCGGCCTGACGATGACCCTCGTCGAAGCCGGCCGCCTCGACTGGGAGGCGTTCCGCCAGCGTCTGATCGCGCGGATAGCCGCCTGGGAGAAGCAGGCAGCCGGGGAGTCCTGGAACTACTGGCAGCGATGGCGGGAGGCCTTCGAGGACTCCCTCGAAGCGGCGGGATTCGTCGCCGCGCCGGAGATCGACGGCCTGACCCGCCGGCTCGCGGCGCGGCCGCACGGTCACGATCATCACCACGACCACCACGACCGCCATCATCACGACCACTTGCACGAACACGGCGGCCACGGGCGCCCCGGGGATTCACCGCCCGCCGCCACGGAGATCGACTGATGACAGCTCAATTGCTTGCGGGCCAACCCGTCGCCGAGGCGGTACTCGCCGAGGTCGCGGAGCGGGTCGAAGAACTCCGCGCGGCCGGCATTCGCCCCGGTCTGGGGACGATCCTGGTCGGCGACGACGCGGCGTCCAGCGGCTACGTCCGGAAGAAGCACGAGACCTGCGAGGAAGTCGGGATCGCCTCGTTCCACGCACAGGTGCCGGCGGACGCCGGCCAGGCCGAACTGCTTGCCGCCGTCGACCGCTTCAACGCGGACCCGGAAGTCGACGCCTACATCATCCAGCACCCGGTGCCCGCCGGTTTCGACTTCAACGAGGCCCTGGCGCGCATGGATCCGCGCAAGGACGCCGACGGCCTGCACCCGGTCAACCTGGGCAAGCTGGTGCTCCAGGAGCGGGGGCCGGTCCCCTGCACGCCCGCCGGCATCCAGGCCATGCTCGTCCACTACGGAATCGACATCGGCGGCCGCGAGGTCGTGGTCCTTGGGCGCGGCCCGACGCTCGGGCGCCCGCTGGCCCTGCTGCTGACCCTGAAGCAGCCCGGCGCCAACGCCGTCGTCACCGTCGTTCACACCGGCGCCCGGGACGTGGCGCCCTTCACCCGCCGCGCCGACATCGTGGTCGCGGCCCTGGGCGTACCGCGCTTCGTCCAGCCGGAGATGATCAAGCCCGGCGCGGTCGTGGTCAGCGGCGGCATCAGTTGGGAGGGCAGGAAGCTCCTGCCCGATGTCGACGAGTCGGTCGGCGAGGTGGCGAGCTGGATCACCCCGCGACTCGGGGGCGTGGGGCCGACCACGGTGGCGATGCTGCTGCGGAACACGGCGCTGGCGGCGGAGGAAAGGATGGGTTGAGATGAGACGTCTTCTTCAGAGTTCCGGCCCGCCGTTGCTGGCCCTGGTCTTGACCGCGGCTGCTGGGCCGGCCGGCGCCCAGGAGCTGATCGGCTTCCACCCCGACCGGGTCGCCGCGCAGCGGGAGATGGAGGAACGGGGCGACGGCTATATCGCGCCCGAGGATCTCCTGGAATGGAGCCGCGGGATGACGCCGCGGCCGCATCATGCCGGCTCGCCCCAGGCCGAGGCGAACGCGCGCTGGATGGTGGAGCGCTTCAGGGAGTGGGGGTTCGAGGCCGAGATCGAGACCTACCACGTCCTGTTCCCGACGCCCCGGAGGCGCTCACTGACCCTGCTCGAGCCGACCCGGTTCGAGGCCTCCCTGATCGAAGAGCCGGTGGCGGGGGACGGCACGGCAGAGGTCGCGGTCGCGGAGGGACTGCCCCCCTTCAATGCCTACTCGGCCGACGGCGACGTGACCGCGGAACTGGTCTACGTGAACCGAGGGGTCCCCGAGGACTACGAAGTGCTCGAACGCCTGGGGGTCGAGGTTCGCGGGCGCATCGTGATCGCCCGCTACGGCGGCTCCTGGCGCGGCATCAAGCCGAAGGTCGCCTTCGAACGCGGAGCGGTCGGCTGCCTGATCTTCAACGATCCCGGGGACGACGGCTACAGCCAGGGTGCGGCGTACCCGGACGGTTCGTTCAAGCACCCGAGCGCGGTCCAGCGCGGCTCGGTCCTGGACCTGCCGCTGCGTCCCGGCGATCCGTTGACGCCGATGCGCGGCGCCACGGAGGACGCAAGCCGGCTCGACCGGAGTGACGCCGAGACGCTGATGCAGATCCCCGTTCTGCCCATCTCGTGGCGGGACGCGCAGCCGCTGCTCGAGGCTTTGGGCGGCGAGACGGCGCCGGCCGATTGGCGGGGCGGTCTGCCGATCACCTACCGGATCGGTCCCGGACCCGCCCGCGTGCGGCTGCGGCTCGAGTTCGACTGGGACCTCGCGCCGGCGCACAACGTGATCGCCAGGCTGCCGGGCAGTGAGCGGCCGGACCAGTGGATCCTGCGCGGCAACCACCACGATGCCTGGGTGATCGGCGCCCGGGATCCGATCAGCGGCCTGGTCGGTCTGCTGGCGGAGGCGCAGGCCGTCGGCCGGTTGGCCAGGGAGGGGCACCGGCCGCGTCGCACCATCGTGTACGCGGCCTGGGATGCCGAGGAGCCGGGTCTGCTCGGCTCCACCGAGTGGGCGGAGCACCACGCCGACGAATTGCGCGAGCACGCGGCGGTCTACATCAACTCGGACTCGAACAGCCGCGGCTTCCTGCGAGCCGGTGGGTCGCATGCTCTGGAGACCCTGGTCAACCAGGTCGCGAAGGATGTCCAGGACCCGCAGACCGGGGTCAGCGTCGGCGAACGGCTACGCGCTTCGCGGCGCGCCCGCGGCACTCCCGCCGTCTACCAGCGGCTTCAGGCCTCGGACCGGCTGCGGATCTCCGCTCTGGGCTCCGGCTCCGACTACTCGCCGTTCCTCCAGCACCTCGGTGTGTCGTCCCTGAACGTCGGTTACGGCGGCGAGTCGTCCGGCGGCGAGTACCACACCGCCTTCGACTCCTTCGACTTCTACCGCCGGTTCGTCGACCCAGGCGCCGTCTACGGCGCCGCGCTGGCTCGCACGGGCCTGCGCCTTGTGCTGCGGCTGGCCAATGCCGACGTGCTGCCGTTCGAGTTCGGCGCCACCGCGGCCACCGTCGGCCGCTACGTCGACGAGGTCGTCGAGCTTGCCGCGAACGAGCGCACGCGGCTGGAACGCGAAGGTGAACTGGTGCGGAGCGGCGCCTTCCGGTTGGCGGCTGATCCGACCCGGCCCTTCGTGGAACCGGAAGCGCAAGCGACGGCCCCGTACCTGAACTTCGCGCCGCTCAAGAACGCGCACGATCGGCTCGTGCGCGCTGCGAAGTCTGCCGACCAGTCGCTGGTCTCGGCGGCTCAGAACGGCGACGAGGACGCCCAGGAGCAGCTCGACGAACTGATCGTGGGCAGCGAACGGCTGTTGACGCGGGCCCACGGTCTGCCGGGCCGTCCCTGGTTCCGGCACCACCTGTATTCGCCCGGTCTCTACACCGGCTACGGCGTGAAGACGCTGCCGGGAGTTCGGGAGGCGATCGAGCAGAGCGAGTGGGACGAGGCCCAGAGGCAGATCGACATCGCCGCTGAGGTGCTCGGCGAGTACGCCGAGCAGCTAAGGCGGATGGCGCGGGCTACGGTGTCCAGAGAACCGTAGCCCGACCATCCAGAGGGTGGCCGCGGGTCGACTTTACGCGGCCACCGTACGAACTGTAGCGCGCAGGAGATCGTAGCTGCTCGCGTCCACTCGTCCGCGGCGTGCTATATCCCGTTCGATGTCCTGCGCCCACGCGGCGTCCTTGGCGCGTGGGCCTGCGGTCAGAGAGAGAATCTCCGAGCCGAAGCCGGAGCCGTACGAGAAGGCGGCCACCTCCTCGCCGGCCTTGAGGCCCTGAAGCGCGTTCGCAACCGCGATCCAGAGCGAGGCCGTGTACGAGTTGCCGGAGAGCTTGTTCCAGAGCATCGAAGGCTCGACCTTGTCGTTGTAGATCTGCTGGATCCGTTCGGCGGACCAGCCGGCGACTTCACCGACGAGGTGAAACGCCTTTCTGACCATTTTCGGGAACGGGACATGGAAGCAGATCGCCGAGAACCGCTCCATCACTTCGGCGGGGTTCCGGCCATCGGCGAGCGCGTTGAAGCACTCCACTGCCGCCTTCTTGTAGCACTCCAGGCTGAGCTTGCCGTCGACCCGCGGGTAGGACTCGCCCACCGGGCGGTAGAAGTCGAAGGCCGGCTCGCTCCAGGCGTGGGAGTCGAGACCTACCGACGCGATCTCAGGGCGGTCGACCACGAAGGCCACGGCCCCGGCGCCCTGGGTCGGTTCGCCCGGGTCGCCCTGTTCGTAGAGGGCGATGTCGGCCGCCACGACCAGGGCCGCCTTGTCCCGGGCCGCGCCGGACATGCGCCACTCGCAGGCCTGGCGCAGCGCCAGGGTGCCGCCGTAGCAGGCGTGCTTCACCTCGTAGGACCGGATGTGGCCGGTCAGGCCCAGTTCCTCCGCGACGAAGGCGGAGAGGGGCCGGCTCATGTCGACCGCGGTCTCCGTGCCGACGGCGATCATGCCGATGTCGTCGAGGTCGCCGTCCCAGCGGGACAAGGCGCGCCGGGCGGCCTCGGAGGCGAGGTCGACGATGCCGAACTCAGGCGGGCAGAGGGAGATTTCCGAGCAGCCCAGGCCGATGAGGTACTTGTCGGGATCCACGCCGCGCAGCGAGGCGAGTTCCTCGACGGGCATGGCGAGCGGTGGCAGGTGCAGACCGATGGAGGCAATGCCTGTTTCGACCTTGGTCACGTCGGTTCTCCCTCTTGAAGCTGTCGGCCCCCCGCGGGGTACTCGACCGGCGGAATCGCGGCGAATGAGCGCTGGCTCTTCCACTACGAAAGAATAGGCTAGCGGACGGTAGCATGAATTAACCGTCCTTCAACAGTTTTTCTTTTCGAACCGTGCTTGAATTGATGGAAGTTTCATGAATTCCTGAACATTCGTCCAACTGTGTTGCTAGGCGCCCTGGAAAGCGGGCGGCAACGCCGCCAACAAGAGGCGCCGGCCGCCTCGAGGTTGCCGGGTGTCAGCGCAGGCTGCGGGCGCAGCGGAAGCCGGTGTTGTCGAGACCGGAGTCGGGGGCCGAGTGGTTGCGGTTCGCGTTCCGGTAGCCCTCGCAGTAGCTCGCGGCGCAGAGCCAGGAGCCGCCCTTGAGGACCTTCTCGCCGCCGGCGCCGTCAGGCCGGTACCAGGCGTCGACCCACTCCCAGACGTTGCCGCCGAGGTCGAAGACGCCGAGCGCGTTCGCGGCGTAGGAGCCGACCGGCGCCAAGTAGGTGTGCCCGTCGGCCGCCTCGTCCCGATCCGGGAAGTCGTCGCCCTGCCACACGTTTCCGACCCATTGGCCGTCGGGGGCGGGCTCGTCGCCCCAGGGGTAGCGGGCGTGGCCGCCCCCGTCGTTGCCCGCCGCCGCGGCGCGGTCCCATTCGGCCTCGGTCGGTAGCCGTTTGCCACGCCAGGCGCAGAAGGCATCGGCGTCGTCCCAACTGACGTGGACGACCGGGAGATCGGGCTCGGCTTCGGAGCCGGGGCCGCGGGGACGCCGCCAGTCCGCGCCGTCGACCCTCAGCCACCAGGGCGTTCCCGGCACGCGCTGCTCCTGGGCAGGGTTCGCGGTCGCTTCGGGGTGGAAGACCAGGGACCAGTCCCAGCGCTCGGCTTCGGTTTCGAAAGCGGTCGCGTCGACGAAGGCGGCGAAGTCCCGGTTGGTGACCTCGTAGACGTCCAGGTCGAAGGCAGCGACTTCGAGTTCCCCTCCGGAGCGAGGCACGGCGCCGGCGGATACGCGCACCATGCCGTCCGGCGGACCGGCGCAGCCGAGGACGGCGGCGATGCCGATTGAAGCGAGGAGCGCCGGCAGGCGCGGGCTGCGCCGCGCGGTCATGGCGCCCACCCGAAACGGTTCAGATCGATGCGGCCGCGCCGGTCAATGCCTGCCGTCATGGCGCCCACCCGAAACGGTCCAGATCAATGCGGCCGCGCCGGTCGAACACGATGCCCTCCTCTTCGAGCAGAAAGCGCTGCCGGTCCACACTCTCCAGGGGGTCGAGACCGCGTTCGCTGACCTCGCCGCGGGCGTTGACCACCCGGTACCAGGGCACGCTGTCGTTGCCCAGCCGCGCAAGGGCATAGCCGACCTGCCGGGCGTTGCGGGGACGTTCGGCGAGAGCGGCGATCTGGCCGTAGGTGGCGACACGGCCCTCGGGGATGCACTGCACGATGCGGTGGAAGGTCTCGTGAAGGCCGTTCGCGCCCTGATGTTCGAGTGCGGTCATGGTCGGCGTCGGGATGGCGCTTTGCCGAGGCCCACCTTACTAGCAGGCGGAACCCATTCTGCTACGTTGGCGGGGGAATGTCCTCCGCCGATCGAGGTCGCAGCCGCCTCGACCGGCGGCGCAACTACGCCGTCCTGCTCGCCCATGGCCTGCTCGGCATGACGGGGTTTCGCCTGCTCCAGGCGCCGACCTTCCTGCCGACCTACATCCACCTGTTGACCGGCGCCAGTCTGGCTGTGGGCGTGGCTTCGGCCTGCCAGAGCCTGGGAATGTTCGTGTCGCCAGTGCTCAGCGCCGCGCTGGCCGAGCACCGCAGCCACGTGAAGTGGGCCACCGTGCTGTTCGGCGGTCTGATGCGGCTGCAGATCCTGGTCCTCGCCCTGCTGGCCCTGTTCGCCCCGGTCGACGTCGCGGTGTTCCTGATCTGGCCGGTACTGGTGATGTGGGGTCTGTCGAGTGGCATGCAGATGGTCGTGTTCAACCTGCTGTTGGCGAAAACGGTGCCCGTCACTCGGAGGGGACGGTTGCAGGGGACACGCAACCTGAGTGCCGGTGTCTCGGTGATCCTGATGTCGGTCGTCGCCGGATGGGTGCTGGACCGCTACGGGTTTCCGAGGGGCTACGGTCTGACCTTCCTGGGCGCCGCGGTGATGGCCTCGGTAGGGCTTGCTTTCATGGGCCTCATTCGAGAACCCGCCGCCCTCGATGTGCACGCGGCGGGACTCAGCCTGCGAGTCCGGCTTGGCAAACTGCCGGATCTCTTCCGCTCCGACCGCGACTTTGCGGGCTTCCTGGAGGCGCGACTGCTGAGCAGTGCCGCTCGAGGCGCCTTGCCGTTCTACATCGTGCTGGTCAGCGAGCGGTTCGGCGTCACCGGAGCCCGCCTCGCCGGTTTGACCATCGCCTTCGTGGCGGCGCAGTCGGTCTTTGCGCTGATGTGGGGTCTGCTGGGCGACCGGTCGGGCTTTCGTTCCGTCTTCGTGCTGGCGCTCGGCACCTGGATTCTGGGCAGCCTCATCGTCATCTGGGCGCCGGTCTTCCCGGTCGCGTATGTGGTCTTCCTGCTGGTTGGCGCGGGCCTGAGCGGCGTGCTGCTCGCGTCGCAGAACCTGGTGCTCGAGTTCGGACGGGAGCGCGACCGCCCGATGCGCATCGCCGCCACCCACTCACTCTCCGAGGCGGCGGGCGTGGCGGGGTTCCTGGGTGCGGGATTGATCAGCCAGGTGGCGCCGATCGAGAGCGTGTTTCTGGTCTCCACCGTCCTCCATCTGTTGGCGCTACGGAGGTTGATCCGCACCGTGGACCCGCGGCACACAGCGCAGAAGGCCGCGGCGGACTAGGCTTGGCCGTCCTGGCATGGGGATTGCTTGATCCCTGTGTGTCGGGACTGCAAGCGTCGTCCCGAGAGATGTGGAACACACCGGAGGAGGTCCCTCACCAACAGTCCTGCCTAGTAACCCGAGAGCCGACCGGCGGCGCGGCCGCGTGCTAACGACGCTTGTTCTAGCCGTTCGCTAAGCCACTACTTGCCGGTTCAGCCTCCTGCTCGGATCTTCCAACTCGCTCGGTCTCCGGGTGAGCCTTCCAGAATCCCTCCAACGGACCTCCTCCGCTCCGCTTCCACCGACCCGAGAGCCGCCGCCCCGTACACGTCAACGTGGACCGGTCGCGGCGCCCGGCCGCGCCAGGATGGCGCGGTCGGCTAGGGACGGGCAGCGCGGCAGAACGACCGGAGGCCGGCGCTGCGCGCCGGATGCGGGCAGGATGCCCGCGTTCCCAGGTCAGATCGTTCTACCGCGCAAGCCCCTAGGGACGGTCGTGCAGGTACCGTGACACGGCGTCCAGGGCGATTCGCTCCTGGGCGCCGGTGTCGCGGTCGCGCACGGTGACCGTTTGATCGCCGAGGGTCTGGCCGTCGATGGTGAAGCAGTGTGGCGTACCGGCCTCGTCCATTCGCGCGTAGCGCTTGCCGATCGACTGCTTCGCGTCGTACTGGATGCGGTAGTACCGGCGGAGTTCGAGGTAGAGCGCCTCCGCGATCTCGGGCATTCCGCCCTTGTTCACCAAGGGGAAGACGCCGGCGTGAATCGGCGCCAGGCGGTGCGGGAAGCGCATGAGTTCGGATGACGGCCGGCTCTCGTCGACGGTGTACGCCTCGCACAGCAGCGCCAGCACGCCCCGGGTCAGGCCGGCGGCGGGTTCGATCACGTGGGGCACGAAGCGCTCGCGCGTCTGCTGATCGAAGGTCTCCAGCTTGACGCCGCTCCACTGCTGGTGCTGCTCCAGGTCGAAGCTGCCGCGGTGGGCCACTCCCTCGAGCTCGCCGAAACCCGGCTCGGTGAACGGGTACTGGTACTCGACGTCGAAGGTGCCCTCGCCGCTCTGGGCGTAGTGGGCCAGTTCGGAAGCCTCGTGGCGGCGCAGGCGCAGCCGGTCGCCGGCCAGACCCAGGCCGCTCCACCAGTCCATCCGCGCCTGGGTCCAGAACTCGAACCAGACTTTGGCCTCGGAGGGGTGGCAGAACCACTCCATCTCCATCTGCTCGAACTCACGGGTGCGGAAGATGTAGTTCCTGGGCGTCACCTCGTTGCGGAACGCCTTGCCGATCTGGGCGATGCCGAAGGGAAGCCGCACCCTCGAGGTGTCCAGGACGCCCTTGTAGTTCAGGAAGATGCCCTGCGCCGTCTCGGGCCGCAGATAGGCCGTGTTCGCCTCGCCGGAGGCGGCGCCGACGAAGGTCTTGAACATCAGGTTGAAGTCCCGGGCCTCGGTCAGCGTGCCCGCCTCCGAGGCGCCGGGGGCCCAGACATGGTCACGCTCCGCCGCGTCGAGGTCAGCCAGCGGCAGCGACTCGAAGTCGTCCAGGGTGGGCCGGCCGCGCATCGCCTTGCGCGCCGTCCTGAGCGCCGGCGCCGGCTCGCCCTCGAGATAGGCGAAGTACGCCGGCGGGTCCTGATCGCGCCTCGGCCGCAGTACGTGCAGGTGGTCCGCCCGGAAGCGGGCCTTGGTCTGCCGGCAGTCGACCATCGGGTCGGAGAAGCCGCCGACGTGGCCGCTCGCCTCCCAGGCCCGGGGGTTCTGGATGATCGACGAGTCGATGCCGACGATGGACAGCGGAGCGCCGTCCGGGCCGATCGGCGGGCACTCGACCATGTCGTGCCACCAGGCGTCGCGCAGGTTGTTCTTGAGCTGAACGCCGAGCGGGCCGTAGTCCCAGAATCCGTTGATGCCGCCGTAGATGTCGGATGCCGGGAACACGAACCCGCGGCGCTTGGCGAGCGCCACGATGCGTTCCATCCGTTCGCTGCCTGTGGGTTGGGACATCGTTCGCTCCGACCGCCGGTCCGGCGGGGAAGCGGAACCCAGGTGGCGCGCTCCGCGCCACCTGTGAACCGAAGTGTGCACCTTCAAGGTGCACACTTCGGAACGGTAGCAGCATAGGGGAACCAACCGATCAGGGCGGGTTGCTACGATCCGCCCTTCCTCCCGCCAGCCCGCCCTGGCGCGCGGCCTGCCGATCTGGATCTCGCCGCCCCTTTCCATCAACTCCGACGAGGTCGATGAGGCGGCACCCCCTCGTGCCCCTGCGCCGGCTGGACGGCGTCGGTGGGTTTTCTAGAGGCGGCCTTGGAGCGAACCGGATGACCGGCCCGATCAGTTTTCTTCGGCGAGATTTCTCTCTACCAGGCGGCTCTCCAACTCGGCCAGACGCTTCTTCAGGGTTTCCAGGCGTTCCTCGAGCGCTGTCATGTCGGGGCGCCGCTCGTGGAGGAAACGCTGCACGTGTTCGTGGCGCTCCTTCCACTCGTCGCCGTTGAAGTACTCCTGGATCTTCTCGTGCATGTTCTCGCGGCCGACGAACACGTCGAGTTCGCCATCACCGTCAAGATCCTCCCGGCCGCGCAGGAAGAAGGAAAAGGAACCGGGCTTCAGGTCCAGGCGCGGCCGTTCGTCCAGGGTCGTACTGAGGGTCTCGACCTTGCCGTCCCGCCAGATCTCGAGATCGGCCGGATCTCCGGCTTCGGCGCGCCGAACCATGGAGGTCAAGCGCCGAGAACTGGGCACGTCCTCGCCTTCGAACCGAGTGAGGATGTCGCCCACCTGAATGCCGGCGCGGGCCGCCGGGCTGTTCTCGACCACGTTCGAGACCAGGACTCCGCTGTCCTCGGGCACCCCGAAGTGGGCGCGTAGCGGTTCGTTGAGATTGACGAGTTCGACGCCGAGATAGGCGCCGCCGAACAAGCCCACGGAATGTCCGCTCTCCATGGTGTTCCGAAGGGCCTCCTCCAATGTCGATCCGGCGCCCCTCGCGCGGATGCGGGCATTGGCCAGATCCTCACCATCAGGAATCTTGTCTCCTAGCACCAACACGAACGAGGGCTCGTCTCGACCAAGGGCGCGGGCCAGACGCGCGGCCTCTTCCCCCGAGAGCATCTTTGCTCCGGACGTGGTGAGACCTCTGATCTCGAGCGGAGTTACCGGCGCCTCCTGGGCCAAGGCGCCCGGGGCGCAGACCAAGGCTAGCGCTGCCATCAGGCCGACCGCTACTGTGCACCGGAAGCGGATACGGGTGGCGCGGACGTGGGCGGAAAGGTTGTTCGTGGTCATCAGGCAACTCTCCTATTGGATTCTCCGGCCGGCCGCTACCGTGTAGCGCACCGGCAGTGGTTCGATGTCCCGGAGATCGAAGAGGACTTCGGTCTGCGGGTCGATGGACACCGGCACGAAGGGCTGGGAGTCCAGGGCCAGACGGCGCAGAGACTCCAGCTCCCGGAGCAGTTCCCGGTGTTCTGACTTCAGTTGCTCCAGGCTCTCGGCCGTGACCGGGGGCGGCTCGGGCGTCGACTGCCGGGCCCACCAGGCGCCGGCGGCGGCTGCTACGACGGTGACCGCAACGCAGGCAAGGGCGACGCGCAGTCGTGGCAGAGGCCGCGGCGCCTCGTCGGTCCGGACGCGGCGGAGAACATCGGCCGTGAAGCCGGCCGAGGCTTCGACGCGGGGCAGGCGTTTGAGATCCAGGCGCCCGCGATTGACTCCGTCAGAGTCCTTCATCTCTGTCCTCCGTTCCAGTACTCGCTCAGGTCGTCGCGAAGCAGGTTCTTTCCGCGGTGCACCCTGGACTTGACCGTACCTTCGCGGCATCCGAGGGTCTTGGCGATGCGCGCGTAGGGCCAGCCTTCGATCTCCCTCAGCACGACAGGTGCACGGTAGTGAAGGGGTAGCCGTCGGATGGCTCTGGTGACGGCGTCTACCGCCTCGGCGCCCAGGGCGGTTCTCTGCGGCGAGGCGACCGGCGCACGCAGCCGGTGCTCGGCGGCAAGCGACGGCAGCAGTCCGCGCCAGCGGGCGGCCTTGCGTTCCTCGCTGCGAAGCTGGTTCGTGGCGATGCGGAACAGGTACGCCTGGAACTGGCCTCGTTCCCGGTAGCGGCTCGCTGAACGGTAGACGCGTATGAAGGCGTCCTGGGCCAGATCTTCGGCGCGTTCGCGGCTGCGGGTCATCTGGGTGAGGTAGTTCACGAGGGGGTTCTTGTAGCGCTCCACGAGCTCGGCGAATGCCTGCTCGTCGCCCTGATTGACGCGCGCCATGAGCCGTCCGTCGTCCGCGGCGCGGGCCACGTGGGCCGCGTCCGCAGGGGCGGTCATCTGCGCCGCGGTGCTTCGGAGCTTCGTCGGCGCCGTCAGCGGGTCGGGCCTAAGCGCGGCCACAGGCATTTCACTCTTACAACGCGCGAGCGCGTGAAGTGTTCCAGCAGAGCGCCCGGATGGGATCCCGGTAGACTCCGGGTCTTCTTTCGAGAATCAAGAACAGGAGAAGCGCGAATGACCGTAGCCGAGATGAAGAGCACCCCCGAACCCGGCACCCGGGCGGCGCGTTCCGCGCCGCACGCGAACCAGTCCGCGGGCGAGTCAACGAGCCCGCGGATGGCACTGCGGGTCGACGTCCAGGATCGCGTGGCCCTGCTGACGTTCAACCGTCCAAAGAAGCTGAACGCCCTTTCCGCCGAGATCACCAGCGGCCTTCAGGAAGAGCTGCCGCGGCTGGCCGCCGACCCCGATGTCGGCGTGATCGTCCTCACCGGCGAGGGTCGGGCCTTCTGCGCCGGCGGCGACGTCTCGGGCATGGGCAAGTCGGGCGGCGCCCCGGCGACGCTCGAGCAGCGGATCGACAGTCTGCGGCGCGGCCAGGAGGCCGCCTGGCTCGTTCACTCCGTTCCCAAGGTCACGATCGCCCTGGTCAACGGCTTCGCCATGGGCGCCGGCCTCGGCCTGGCGGCGAGCTGCGACTTGCGGTTGGCCTCAAGCGCGGCGAAGTTCGGCACCGCGTACTCCAAGGTCGGCTACGGCGGCGACTGGGGCACGACCTGGCAACTGACCCGGCTGGTGGGTCCGGCGGTGGCCAAGGAGTTGTTCTTCACGGCCGACATCATCGATGCGGAGGAGGCGCGGCGAATCGGCCTCGTGAACCGCATCTACGACGCGGAGAGCTTCCACGCGGAGGGGATGGAGTTCGCGTCGCGACTCGCCCACGGACCGATGGTGAGCTACCGCTGGATGAAGGAGAACGTCAACCTGGCGGTGACGCAGGACTTCCGGTCCATTCTCGACCGCGAGGCGATCTCGCACATCCGTTGCGGCGAGACCGACGATCACCGCGAAGGTGTCGCCGCTTTCATGGAGAAGCGGGCGCCGAAGTTCACGGGCCGCTAAAACGAGAAGCCGATGCCGGCCAGGAAGTCGACCGGCTGGTCCGGCAGCGCGTCGCTGTCCAGACCGTCGACGTAGCTGACGAACGCCGACCAGGCGCCGCCGGAAAGGCCGAAGGTCACGTTGCCGTCGTACATGCCGCCGCTGAGGCCGCCGTAGGCCGCGGCGAAGTCGTCGCCCGCGTAGCCGGCCGAAACGGCGACGCTCCAGGCCAGGGCGTCGCTGGCGTCGCCGCCGAACTCGACACCGAAGTTGGCGTAGAAGTCCTTGACCTCGTCGATGTCGTAGTAGACGGAGACGGAGGGGGCGGCGACGATGTCCCAGCCGACCGTGGCGTAGATCTCGCGGGTGCCGTCGAAGGGCGTGTTCGGGAACAGGTACTCGATGAAGCCGACCTCGGCAGAGACCACGTCCGTGCCGAAGCCGTAGGAGGCCGTGAGATCGATCTCGTTGAACTCGCCGCTCATGTCGTTCGCGTCGTCGTTGTCGAGGCTGCCCCAGACGTTGATGGCGAAGCCGCTGTCGTTCGAGGCGGTGACGGAGGGCTGGAACACCGCGCCGTCGGTGAAGGTGATGCCCCGCCAGACGTAGGCCGACGCGAAGTCGAGGGCGTATTCAGCGTCGGCCGACGCCGGGGCGGCGGCCAGGCTGAGCAGAGCAAGTACAACGAAGACTGGTGATTTCCGGAACATGGGTGACCTCCTTCAGGGCATGGTTGCCGGTTGCGTGTGTGGGGGTAGCAACACGGGTGCCAACCGCGGCCGGCGCCGGCTGTTCCGGTGTCAAACCGTTGCGAGTCAAGGGCTTCGACCCTGTGGTGTTGCGGCCGGTCTTGGTCGCGAATTCCAACCCGTTCGTACAATTTTGTTGCAGGCCCCATGAAGGGCAGACAAACGTGGGCGCACCCGGCGCTAGCCGGCGTAGCGGTTCGGGTCGATGCCGTACTTCTGGATCTTGTAGCCGGTGATCCGCGGCGTGGTGCGCAGCTTGCGCGACGCGGCCGCGATGTTCCCGCGGGCGCTCTTCAGGGCGTCGCGCAGGAGGTCGCGCTCGTAGTTCTCGACCAGGTAGCGGAAGCTGCCCGGTGGCTCGGTGCCGGAACTCTCCGCGGTTTGAAGGGTCGGCGGCAGGTGGTGGGGGTGGATCACGTCGTTCCTTGCCACCAGGACCGCGCGTTCGATGCAGCTCTCGAGCTCCCGCACGTTGCCGGGCCAGTGATAGCTCATCAACATGTCGATCACGGCGCTTGAGAGCCGGCGCACATTGGCGCCGTTGGCGCGCACGTAGCGCTCCAGGAAGAAGTCGGCCAGTTGGACGATGTCCGACTTGCGCTTGCGCAGCGGCGGGACGTGGATGGGGAACACGTTCAGGCGGTAGAACAGGTCCTCCCGGAACTGGCCGTGCGCGGTCATGTCGGACAGGTCCTTGTTGGTGGCGGCGATGATCCGCACATCCGCCTTCAGGGTGCGGCTGCCGCCGACTCGTTCGAACTCCCGCTCCTGCAGCACCCGCAGCATCTTGATCTGGATCAGCAGGGGCACGTCGCCGACTTCGTCGAGGAAGATGGTGCCGGTGTGGGCCAGCTCGAAACGGCCCTTGCGTTGATGGATGGCGCCGGTGAATGCGCCGCGCTCGTGGCCGAAAAGCTCGCTCTCGATCACGCTCTCGGGAAGCGCCGCGCAGTGGACCTTGACGAAGGGCCGGGTAGCGCGGGCGCTGCTGTAGTGGATCGCCTGCGCCACGAGTTCCTTGCCGGTGCCGGTCTCGCCGGTGATCAGAACGCTCGTGTTGCTGCCTGAGACGGTGGCGATCTGGTCGTACACCTCCTGCATCTCGTGCGAGTTGCCGACGATGTTGGCGGGTCGGAAGCGGTCGCGGAGTTGGACGCGCAGGCGCTCGTTCTCCTCCTCGAGCTGCTCCTTCTCCTCCTCGGCAGTGCGGCGCAGCTTGACCGCCTGGGCGATCAGGGCGCCGGCGATCAGGAGCACCCGGACGTCCCCCTTCAGATCGTGGTCCGGGTCGTAGGACCGATCGACGCTGAGCGCGCCGTAGGTCTCGTTGCCCGTGCGAATGGGTACGCAAAGGAAGGAGACCTCCGCGTTCGTGCCGCGTCGGGTGCGGTCGAGGAAGATCTCGGACTCACTCGTCTTCGGGATCACTTGGGGCTCGCCGGTCTCGATCACCTTGCCGGTGACGCCCTCGCCCAGGCGATAGCGGACCTGGGAGGTCTGCTGGCCGCTCAATCCGTGGGCGACCTCGATGTGGATCTCGCCGGTCTTCCGGTTCAGCAGCGTGATCGTGCCGTGCTTCAGATTCAGGTGCTCGGCCAGCGTTGCGAGCGCGGGGTGGGTCACGTCACGCAGCTCGAGGCTCCCGCCGAGCGTCTGGCTCAGGCGGTAGAGGAGCTCCAGTTCCCTGGGTTCGCGTGAGTTCACAACTGTCCAGACCATCGCCGCTGCAGTCGGGACGCAACTCGCCTATGCCGGAACCGGGATCCGAGATGGTAGGGCGCCAACCTCGGAATCGCGGCCGACATCTCCCTCCTTCGGCGGCGAAACGTTCGTTGCCTTCGGTGCGAATCCTGTCACAGCCGGAGTGCGGGCCGCGATAGTTTCGGTTCGAACTTCATGAGCAATCGACCCTCCCATCCCGCCGGCAGCGTGCGCCGCCCGACCGAGTTCGCCGACGGGCAGGGACTGGAGCCGCTCGAACCGCTCGATCTCGGCGCCGTCGGGTCCTTCTCGGATCTGCTCGCGGCAATGAAGTCGACTTCCTTCGGAGGCCGTCAGCTTGGCGAGGCGGCGGACGTGCTCCATGACATGGCGGCGGACCCGGACTGCCTGGTGGTCGGCACCTTCACCGGCGCGATGACCGCGGCCAAGCAGGGGCTCGTCCTCTGCGACATGATCGACCACGGGCTGCTCGACGCGATCGTCTGCACCGGGGCCCTGATGGTCCATGGCTTTGTCGAGTCCGCCGGGATGATCCACTTCAAGGTTCCGGCGGGCGATGGCGCGCTCGACGACCGCTCCGCGTACTACGCAGGTTTCGACCGCATCTACGACACGCTGGAGTTGGAGAGCAACCTGGACCGGGTGGAGCTCATCGTCCACGCGATCCTGGAGCAGTGGCCTGAAGGCGAGGTCGCCTGTTCGCGCACCCTGAACGAGGCGTTCGGGCGGTGGCTGAGCGAAGGCGAGGGTTCGCCGGCAAAGGCAGAGCCGGGGGAGAGCCAGCCGGTGCGCGGCGTGCTGTCCTCAGCCTGGCGCCGCGGCGTGCCGGTCTACGTGCCCGCGTTCACCGACTCGGAGATCGGTCTCGACTTCGCGCTCTTCAACCGCGCGCGCCGCCGGTGCGGGCGGGCGCCGGTCCAGTTCGATCCGTTCCTGGACCTGGAGCACTACACGGAGCTCGTCTCGGGTGCTACGCGGCTAGGCATCTTCACGATCGGTGGCGGCGTGCCGCGGAACTGGGCGCAGCAGGTGGCGCCGTACCTCGAGGCCGCGGCGCGCCGGGACGGGGAAGAAGTCGAGCCCCAGCGCTTCCGCTACGGCGTGCGCATCTGCCCGGAACCGGAGCATTGGGGCGGACTCTCCGGCTGCGGGTACAGCGAGGGCGTGTCCTGGGGCAAGTTCGTGCCCGTCTCCGAAGGCGGCCGCTTCGCGGAAGTGCCCGCCGACGCCACGCTGGTGTGGCCGCTGCTCGTCGCCGGCGTGCTGGAGCGGTTGGGCGTTCGGTAGCTCGGCTAGAAAGTCGCACGCCGGCAACGACGCGCTTTCTTGCCGATCTAGAGCCTCTTCTTTCCGCTATGGTGCGCTAAATTACTGTTGTCGTTGCGTTTCCTGGCCGGGAAGACTAAACGTTGCATAGGGCGCTGCCTTGTAGCGCTGACCCAGGGAGTCCCTAGGCTATCCTTGGGCTATTGACAAGCGCATGTTTGTGCGGTATTGGTGAAGGTGCCTCTCGATTCTGGAAGTCGACGAGACTCTACGGCGGCTTCAAGGCAACAACCCGGTAGCTCAACTAACGACAAGACCCCACATTCGCCGGAACAAGCCCCACTTCGAGTCGATGTGACTGAGCTAGCTACTACCGAACCGAGAGGCAGCCCACCTTCGCCCGATTCGGTTTCTCTTAGCGAGGATTGAGCGTCATGGCAAGTTTGTTGCAGGGGGGGGTACGTTGTCGGCACCAGGTACGTTGTCGGCACCAATGGGACAGCCTTCGCGGAGGCCTGATATCCGTCGTTGGCGCGCTTTCTCTGCTCGGGCCCGCACCGGCGGGAGGTGCGGCGCTTCCAGTGTCGGCGTTCGAGGCGGGCAGCGTCTGCCAGAGAAGCGAAGAAGTCCGGTCGGCGATCCTGACGGCGACCGGCGTAGGGGCCTGCGCCGACGTCACGGAGGTCGACCTCGAGGGGATAACGGAACTCGACCTGAGTGATCAGTCGATGACTTCGCTCGCCGCGGGCGATTTCGCGCACCTGGTACGGCTGAGGACTCTCGATCTGTCGAACAACGCGCTTACGTCGTTGGCGGCCGACGTGTTCGAGCCCTTGGTGCTCCTTGAGACGCTGCGCCTGCACAACAACGCGTTGACTACGGTGCCGTCGGATGCCTTCGACTCGCTGCTGCTTCTGGATGAGTTGAGTCTCCACGGGAACTCGTTCACGACGCTCCCGGAAGGGCTGTTCGACGGACTGTCCCGTTTCGCGGGCATGAGCCTGACCGCGGCGAGCGAGCCGCGCGAAGGCACCGCACTCCTCCAGGGCTTTCTTGACGACAACGGCGTAACGAGCGTCGAGGGCTTCGTCGAAGCGTTGCCGGATCTGTACAAGCAGCGGTTCGTGATGGTCTACGAGTCTGCGGGCCTGGGCGCGGAGTTCGTTTCTTCCGAGCACCCGCGGATGGTGTCGCATGGGGCCGATGGCCGGCTGCTGCTGGCGTGGCTGACGAATCCGGACGCGGAGGAGAACCTCCGCGACTCGGTCGAGTTCCTGACCATGGAAGCCGATTCAACGGAGTGGACGGCGGGGGTAGTCGACTTCGGGGGCGAGACGCCGGCAATCCGGCAGCCCCGCGAGTGTTCGAGTTGCCACGGCGCACTCAACAAGCCGCTATGGGGACACTTCGGCTTCTCCCAGCCGGACGGGCAGGGGGGATCGCGGATAGGCAGAGCCCTCGGAACGGAGGCCAGTTCGGACCTCGGGTACAGCGACCTGAGGCGCCGGTTGGAAGTCCTGACGGCGTCGGAGAATCGGAGAATCGCGCCCATGGACTTCAGCGCCACGTTCGTTGCGGGTGGCGTTCCGAGGAGCTACACGCGCCGCGAGGACATGGCGGACGTGGCCAGCGAGATGGCGGCGATGGTGGCCTGGGGCCATGGCCGGCTGTTGTTCAATCGCCTGAGGGCGCGGTCGGACTGGGAGGAAACCCTCCTCCCGAGGCTGCTCTGCGATTCCCAATTCGCGATTGCTCTTCAGAGCGAAGTGTCGCTTGCGGACAGGAATCCCGCCTACAACAGTGCGACCTTGGAACTGCTTCAGAGTTCCGGCTTGAAGGAGGATTTCGCCGATCTCTACGGATACCAACTGTACGCCTATATGGAGTTCTCGATGAGGATGCTGTTTCTTCAGGATGCCTGGGATCGTAGCGGGCCGATCCGGAGCATCCTCCGTTCCGGCACCAATACGGCGGGGAATAACGCCGGCTTTTTGGGTTTGATGTTCCCGCGTGGGACGGCAACGCAGCGCGACGAACTCCTGCAGATCGTACGCATGTTCTTCGGCCATGGAAACAACGCGTCTCTGTTGGAACGATCCACTCGGGAGGGGACGAGGTCCTCCGTGTTTATTTCCCAGCAGAAATACATCGATGTCGTCTGCCGGCGTATGCGAGCGAACGAGTTGCGGAGGTTGACCTCGTCCCTGGAGGTCGCGGAGGGGTCAAGACGTATTGGCGAACTGGAGCACGACCGCACACGCGGCCATCGCCCCCAGACTCCGGTCTGGTCTCTGGTTCCTGCGAGCGATCACGAACACTTCACGCTGAGTCCGGAGGGCGCCCTTGCTTTCACGGCGGCCAAGGACTTCGAAGCGCCGGACGATGCGAACGGGGACGGTCGGTACGAGCTGACGGTCCGGGCCGAGAACGACTGGTCGCTGGCGACCGAAGAACTGTCGGTGAGGCTCCGGAACGTCAACGAACCGCCCGTCGCGGATGCCGGCGCCGACCAAACGGAAGTTGCCGAGGGCGCGCGTGTCGAGCTGGTGGGAAGCGCCCAGGATCCGGACGGCGGTGATGCGGTGACCTACAGGTGGACACAGACTGGCGGAGCGTCGGTCACGCTGTCCGGCGACGATCAATCCACCGCGTCGTTCGACGCCCCGGAAGGACTGGTCGAGTTCGCTGTGCTGACCTTCGAACTGACGGTGACGGACTCGGGCGGCAACGGCGCGACAGACACGGTTTCGGTGACGGTTGCTCCCACGATCGTCGGTGTGTCCGTGGCGGAAGTCACGAGCCGGATCCTGGAGGGAGAGGCGGCGGAGTTCAGGTTCACGATGGATCGGACGAAGACAGAGCCGCTGACAGTTGCGGTTCGAGTCAGCGACGAAGGATCCGCGCTCGCAGGCGAGGCACCGGCGGAGGTTGCCTTCGAGGCGGGCGCGGTGGCGGCGACGCTGGTGCTGGCGACGGTCGGCGACGGGTCGTTGGAGGACCCCGCCGAGGTGACGGCGACGGTGGTTGAAGGAGAACCCTACCTGGTCGGCAGTCCTTCTTCGGCGACCGTGTCGGTGGAGCCCCACTCCGATGACGCTACGCTGAGCAGCCTTGCCCTGTCGGGTCTCGATATCGGCGCCTTCGAGAGTTCCAGCGGCGAGTACGCCGCATCCGCCGCGCACGCCGTGACCTCGACGACGGTGACGGCAAACGTCAGCGACTCGGAAGCGACGCTCGCCTTCACACCGGCGGATGAAGACACGGAGGCGGCGGGCCACCAGGTGAATCTGGCGGAGGGCGAAACGCGGATTCTGGCCCAAGTGACCGCGGAGGATGGCGCAACCACCCGAATCTACACCGCCATCGTGACCCGCGCGCCGCCGCCCCTGGCCTCGGTGGAGGCGGCCCAGGCCCAGGTCGAGGAGGGCTCGGCGGCGCGATTCAAGGTGACGCTGGTCGAAGCGTCGCCGTCGCCGTTGACGGTCACGCTGATGGGGAGGGATAGCAGCGTCGCCGCCGATCAAGGCATGTCCCCGACTCTGACCCTGAGTGCGGGAGAGACGACCGGGATGGTGGACGTGCCGGTGGCCTTGGACCGCGTCGTGGACTCGGAGCGCAGCGTCACGGTTACCTTGGCGGCGGGATCCGGATACCGCGTCGGATCGCCGGCTACCGCGGAGGTGGCGGTCGCGGATGCGACGGAGGCTACGTTCGAAGTGGCGATTTCGCAGCAGGAGATCGTTGAGGGCAGAGCGGCGACGGTCACGGTTTCTGTGGCGGACGGCGTGACGTTCAGCCAGGATCAGGAGATTGCGCTGGCGGTCGGTGGTACGGCGTCGGCGTCGGACTACGCGCTGTCGCCGGGTTCCCCGACCCTGTCCGCGGCCGCGGCTTCGACGACGGCCACGCTGTCGGCCGTTCGCGACTCGGTAGAAGAGGATGCGGAGACGTTGACGATCACGGCGAGTCACGGCGGCACTTCGGTCGGCGCCGTCTCGTTGAGCATCATCGAGGCGGCCGCGGACGCCTCCTTGAGTGTGTTGAGTCTGTCGGGTGTCGACTTCGGCGCCTATTCCAGCGGTGTGACGGAGTATGCGGCGACCGTTGAGGCATCGGTGGCGTCGACCACGGTTACCGCCACAGCCAGTGACTCTTATGCGACAGTGGAGATTCTGCCGGTGGACGCGGATGCGGCATTGGGCCACCAGGTTGCGCTCCAGGAGGGGGTGACCGGAGTCTCCGTTGCGGTTACGTCGGCGGACGGTCAAACCCTGCGGACCTACTCGGTCTCGGTAACGCGATCGCCTGAGGGTTTCGTGGTCAAGGCTGGTGTACGTCCGCACGGTCTCTGGTCGGACGGCGAGACGATGTGGATAGTCGGCTCCCGCGGTCAAATGACCTTTTGCAAAGGGTCAATCTCTGCCTGGGACTTGGCTACAAAGCAGGTACGTCCTGAGCGCGGCGTGCCTGAGCCGACGGTGTGCGGGAACGGCAACTACTGGCCCTGGGGTCTGTGGTCGGATGGCGAGACGCTCTGGTCGTCGGACCGGGGACCAGATCCCAAGCTCTACGCCTACAGCCTGAGCGGTGGTCTGCCCAAGCCGAGCCGCAACATCGACTTGGACCCAGACAACGCGACGGTGCTAGGAATCTGGGGCGACGGCGAGACGATCTGGGCTGTGGATCCCGACGCCGACAAAGCGTTCGCGTACCGGCTCTCGGACGGAGCGCGCGGTGCGGCCCAGGAAGCACTGGACGTGTCGCTTGGCGACGTGTGGCAGCGCGGTCTGTGGAGCGACGGCAGTGCGATGTGGGTAGTCGACGCTCGCTGGCACAAACTCGTGGCTTACCGTTCAGGCGATCATGCGAGCGAACTGGACATCGACCTGAACGAGGGAAACACAGAGCCGAGGGGTGTGTGGTCGGACGGTCGGCGGGTGTGGGTTTCCGACGAGGGCAGCGGAAAACTCTACGCCTATTTCCTGCCGAGACCGTCCCCAAACGCGAGGCTTACATTGCTGCGTGTCGTCGAGGCGGATATCGGCGCGTTCTCGCCGTCGAGGACGCAGTACGAAGGCGAAGTGTCGGCCGGCAAGGAGGAGGTCACGTTGGTTGCGTTTCCGGCGGCCGGCGCGAATCTGGTGGTCAGCCCCGGGGATTCGGACGACCGGACGCCGGGCCACCAGGTGAGCCTGTCCGCGGACCAGACGTCGATCGAAGTCAGGGTGACGGCGGCCGACGGAAAGACCACGGAGACCTACGCGGTCACGGTGACGCGCCCGGAGCCGGTGGAGGTTGCCCCGCCGTCGGTTTCGGTCTCTGGGGGCGCGTCGCCGGTGACGGAGGGGACGGCAGCGGAGTTCACGTTGACTCTGAGCGAGTCGTTGTCTGAATCGTTGTCGGTGTCGTTGAGCGTGACGGAGGACGGTTCGGTTCTCTCGGGCACGCCGCCGACGTCGGTGAGGTTTGATTCGGGGTCGACGACGGCGACGCTGAGCGTGGCGACGGAGGCCGACAGTGCGGTGGAGTCGGACAGCACGTTGACGTTGACGCTGGCGTCGGGCGACGGCTACGAGCTGGGGACGCCTTCGTCGGCGTCGGTGACGGTTGCGGACGACGACGAGCCGTTTACGGCCCGGTTCTCGGCAGTGCCGCCGACTCACGACGGCAACGAGCGATTCACATTCGAGCTGCACTTCAGCCTGCCCTCGAGCGAGGACCTGAGCCTCAGCTACACGACGCTTCGGGACGACAGTCTTGTGGTGGCGAACGGCAGTGTGCACAACGCGCGGCGGCTGTCCCCGCCCAGCGACATCGCGTGGGAGATCACGATCGAGCCCGCCTCGGAAAACGACATCACGATCACCCTGCCGGCGCGTTCGGATTGTGCGGCGTCGGGAGCGATCTGCACGACGAACGGCAAGCCGCTGTCGACGGATGTTTCGGCTACGGTGGAGAATGACGGCGAGCCGTTTACGGCCCGGTTCTCGGCAGTGCCGCCGACTCACGACGGCAGCGAGGAGCGGTTCACGTTCGAGCTGCACTTCAGCCTGCCCTCCAGCGAGAACCTGAGCCTCAGCTACAGGACGCTTCGGGACCACAGTTTTGTGGTGGCGAACGGCAGTGTGCACAACGCGCGGCGGCTCTCCCCGCCCAGCGACATCGAGTGGGAGATCACGATCGAGCCCGATTCCGAACACGACATCACGATCACCCTGCCGGCGCGTTCGAGTTGTACGGCGACGGGAGCGATCTGCACGACGAACGGCACGCCGCTGTCGACGGATGTCTCGGCTACGGTGGAGGGGCCGGCGGATCCTGAGGAACCTTCGGATGACGCGAGCCTTGGGAGCTTGAGCCTGTCGGAGATCGACATCGGGACGTTCTCCAGCGAGGCGACAACCTACTCGGCCGATGTCGGCAACGACGTACAAACGACAACGGTGACCGCCGAGGCGTCCGACGCGGAAGCGGTGGTGTCAATCGATCCCGCCGACGGGAACGATGTGACCATGGGCCACCAGGTGACGCTCCTGGAAGACGAGAACGAGATCTCCGTGACGGTTGAGGCTGAAGATGGCGAGACGACGCGGACGTACACGGTCACTGTGACGCGGGCGGGAACCGAGTCTACGTGGGGCGAACGGAAGCCGCATCTTGACCTGGAGTCCAGTCTCTTCACTGACACGTGCGGGATCTGGTCGGATGGCGAAACCCTGTTGGTGATCTCCAATCGCTCCTCCGGAACCGTGTCGGCGTTCGACCTGGCGGGCAACCGCGTGCCCGCGAAAGACCTGACGGCGAACGGCACGCGGTACGCGGTGGACCTGTGGTCGGACGGTGAGACGATGTGGGTGGCGGACTACTACGGCGGGATCCGCGCCTATTCCCTTGCCGATGGCGAACGGGTTCCGGACCAGGACTTCGGCAGCGTTCTTTCGGACGCCGGCAACAACTCGCCAAGCGGAATCTGGTCCAACGGCGAGACGATGTGGGTGGCCGACAGCTCCGACGCCAAGGTGTATGCCTACTCGCTCTCGACCAAGAGCCGCCAGGAGGGGCTTGAGTTCTCCTTGAGAAGCGAGGTTCGAGCAAGCTGGGGCCCGTACTTCGGGCTCTGGTCGGACGGTGCGACGATGCTGTCGGCGGACTGGACCGGTAGCAGCGTGGTTGCGTACCGGTTGGCGGATGGTGGCGCGCTTCCGGCTCTCGACATCGACACACCGCCGTCGGGCGACGGTTTCCCTGTGGGGCTGGCAGTGGCCGGTGGCACGCTCTGGGTAGCGGACGAGTCCGAGAGCAAGCTACTGGCCTACGCGGCACCCAGCGCGGCGATGGGCAGTGGCCAGACCGAATCGTCGGCTGGACCGCCCGAGTGGATTTCGAGCGAGGCTGCTTCGCTGTCGTCCGACACGGTCTGGATCCGTGACCGGGCTCTGCGCGCTCGAGTTGCGGCGGCGCTTGGCAAGCCGATCGGCGCGGCGATCGAGGCGGAGGAAATGGCGTCGCTTCGCGTCCTGAAGGCACGGAACGCGGGCGTGGTGGATCTTGCCGGCCTGGAGCAGGCGATCGGACTACGGGAACTGGATCTGGGGTTCAACCGGCTGCGTGACTTGGGGCAGCTTTCGTCACTGCCATCGCTTGAATCTCTCAACCTGGACGGCGCGGCGCACGGGCTTTGGCCGCTGTCTTCGCTGTCCGGTCTGCGGCGTCTTTCGCTGCGCCACAACAAGATCGCGGATCTCTCGCCCCTAGCCGGACTCGTCGCTCTCCAGGAGCTGGACATACGAGACAACGCGGTCGAAGATCTGTCTCCGCTGTCCGTCCTGAACGGGCTTTCGACCCTGCGGGCTGACCGGAATCTGGTTTCGGACCTGCATCCCCTGGCGCCGCTTGCCGCTCTGCGGGAGCTGTCGCTGAGTTGGAACAGGGTCGAAAGTTGGGGTCCGCTGGAGGTTCTGGATCGGCTGGAAACGTTGCGGTTGCACGGAAACGGACTCAGAGAACTGTCGGCGCTGCCCGTGCTTCCCGACCTCCGGGAACTGGGTCTGGCGGACAATGGGATCGCGGATGTGCGGGCCTTGTCGCACTGGCGCGGTTTGCGGCGCCTGGACCTGCGCGCGAACCCGATTCGCGACCTGCGACCCCTGTCCGCACTCGACGGACTGGTCCTGCTGCACCTTGGCGGCAGCGGCGTCAAGGATCTCTCACCCCTCGAGGGCCTGCCCGCGCTGACCGTGCTTGGGGCCACGCAGCCTCGAAGCAGGTGAGCCGCTCGAAGCAACGTATTCTTGAAGTACCTTGAAGCTGGGCGGTGACCCCGGTCACTCGGCCGGCGGAGGCGCCGGTTACAGCTATTCGAGCTTGACGGCGGTTCCGACCGCCAGCAGTTCGGCGGCGCCGCTGGTGATCACCGAAGTGGTGAAGCGGACGGCGACCACGGCGTCGGCGCCGAGGCTCTCGGCCTCCGCGACCATGCGGTCGAGTGCCTGCTCACGGCTCTCGGCGACCATCTTCGTGTACTCGGTGACTTCGCCGCCGACCAGATTGCGCAGTGCTGCCGTGATGTCCTTGCCAATGTGGCGCGCGCGGATCGTGTTGCCGCGCACCAGGCCCAGGGTCTGCGTGATCTTCCGGTTGGCGATCGTTTCCGCGGTCACAATCAGCATTTGAGTCCTCAGATCTGCACGTCCTTGTACTTGTCCGTCTTGCGCTCGATCAGCCGCTGTCGCAGGACCGACAGCAGGAGGAGCGCCAGGCCGCCGTAGATGGCGCCGACGGTGAGTTTGATGAACAGCGACGCCTCTTCGTCGATGACGAGCGCGTAGATGGCAAAGCCGCCCAGCGCAAGCGCGCCGCCGACCAGGAGGAGCCAGCCGATGCCGCGGGTGATGCCAACCGTCGGGTCCGTCATGGTTCTCCCCTCAGGTTCGTAGCCCTCAGACCGCCTGGCTGGCCGGTGCTTCGATTCCCGTCGGACAGGTCACGCCGGTGCCGCCTAAGCCGCAGTATCCACCCGGGTTCTTCGCCAGGTACTGCTGGTGGTAGTCCTCGGCGAAGTAGAAGTCGGGGGCCTCGAGGATCTCGGTCGTGATCCGGCCATAGCTCGCGCCGCTCAGCCGCTTCTGGAAGGCCTTGCGCGACGCCTCGGCGGCTTGCCGCTGGGCCTGCGAGTAGGTGTAGATCCCGGACCGGTACTGGGAGCCGATGTCGTTGCCCTGGCGCATGCCCTGGGTCGGGTCGTGGCTCTCCCAGAAGATGCGCAGCAGGTCCTCGTAGGAGGTGCGGTCGCGGTCGAACACCACGCGGACCACTTCGTTGTGGCCGGTCATGCCGCTGCAGACCTCGCGGTAGGTCGGGTTCGGCGTCGCCCCGGCGGCGTAGCCGACCGCGGTCGTGATCACCCCGGGAGCTTCCCAGAACTTCCGCTCGGCGCCCCAGAAGCAGCCGAGTCCGAACATCGCCAACTCGCTGCCTTCCGGGTAGGGAGGCGGCAACGGCGCGTCGAGCACCCAGTGGCGCCCGGGGACGGGAATGGTCGCAGCGCGTCCGGGAAGCGCCTGGTCTCGCTTCGGCAGGCGGGTCTTGTCGAAGAACCAGTTCATCCGCGTGATTGTACCTGGCTTCCCTGCCGCCAGTGGTACTTTGCCCCGCATGATCGATCTCTACTACTGGCCCACACCCAACGGCTGGAAGGCCACGATCGCGCTGGAGGAGATGGAACTCCCTTACCGGATCGTGCCCATCAACATCGGCCGCGGGGATCAGTTCGAGCCGGACTTCCTCCGCATCAGCCCGAACAACCGGATGCCGGCGATCGTCGATCATGAACCCCTGGGCGGCGGCGAGCCGCTGGCGATGTTCGAGTCCGGCGCCATCCTGCTCTACCTGGCGGAGAAGAGCGGCCGATTCCTGCCGGAAGGAGTCCGCGAGCGCTACGACGTGACCCAGTGGCTGATGTGGCAGATGGGCAACCTCGGCCCGATGCTGGGCCAGCACGGTCACTTCAAGCTCTACGCCGAGGCTTTGAAGTCGGCCGCGACACCCGCGGCCTCGGCAGCGGCGCCGGCAAGGGGCCCGACGACGAAGCCCGCAAGCACCTGTTCGGCAAGACGTCGCCCACCGGCGAGTAGCCTGACGAGCGCGCCCGACCATGAAGCCGATAGTCAGGTGGGCACTCGCCGCCCCGGCGCGCGGCGTCGGTCTGGTGGGAGCTAGGCTAGAGACCTTGACGATTCTGAACGATAATCGCGTTTGATGCTGCGTGGGAGGTGACCAAGAAGTGCCGGCGCCGCCCGGCCCGCTTGATGAGCGGGTGGAAACGCTCGAAGCGAGTTTGCGTGACCTGCAACAGGAAGTGGCGGCCCTTCGGCGGGCGGTCGAAGGAGAGCGACCCGCAGCGGGAGCGGCGACGGCAGATCCGCCCGCCGCGGCAACCGCACAGCCCGGCGCCGCCGCCGGGGAGAGCCCTCGGGCCACGCTAGCTCCCGACGGTGCCGGATCGGAGCCCCGAAGGCCCAGCCCCGCCCGCTGGCGCAACGTCGACCTCGAGGCCCTCATCGGCGGCCGTTGGCTGAACCGCATCGGCATCCTCATTCTCCTTCTCGCCGCCGCCTTCTTCCTCCGCTACGCGTTCGAGAACGAGTGGATCGGCCCGACCGGGAGAGTCCTGATCGGCCTGGTCAGCGGGCTCGCTCTCGCCGGCTACGGAGAGTGGCTCGCCGCCCGGCGCATGCGCTACTTCTCCGAGGGGATGACGGCCCTCGGCGCCGGCGTCGTCTATCTCTCGGGCTACGCGGCGTGGGAGTTCTACGACCTCGTGCCGCAGCCGGCTGCTTTCACCTTCCTGGCTGTCGTCACGGCGGCGGTCATCGGTCTGTCCGTACGTCGCGACTCGCAGCGCCTGGCGGCACTGGCGCTCGCGGCGGGATACCTGACGCCTGCGTTGCTCAGCACCGGCGAGGACGCGCAGGTCGTGCTCTTCAGCTACCTGGCGCTGCTCAGCGCCAGCCTCCTGACGCTGGCCCTGGTGCGCGGCTTTCACGCTCTCGCGCCTGCCGCTCTGGCCGCGACGGTCGTCTACTTCATCGCGTGGAGCGTGCAGTTCTACGACTCGGACCGGCTTCTCTCGACCGCGCTCTTCGGCACGCTCTTCTACGCCGTCTACTTCGCTCTCCCCCTGGCGCGCGCCCGCCTCGCCCGCCGCCTGCGCCCGAGCGAGATCGGCGTGTTGACGGCGGCCCTGGGCTTCTACGTTCTGCTGCTGCAGCGGCTTCTCTACGAGGAGCACCGCTGGTTGCTGACCGGCGCCGTTCTGGTCCTCGCGACGCTCTATCTGGCCGTGTCCCGCCTGCTCGCGACCTGGAGCGCCGGCGAAGGCCGCAGAGGCCGTCACCTGCAAGACCTCTTCGCGGTCCTGGCCGCGTTGCTGGCGACGATCGCCTTCCCGATCCGGCTCGAAGGCGACTGGATCACCCTGGCCTGGACCGCCGAAGCCGTCGCGCTGGCAATCGCCGGGGCGCGGTTGCCGTCGCTGTGGATGCGAGCCTTCTCGGCGGCCCTCTTCGCCGTCGTCCTGTTGATGGCGCCGCAGGCCATCCTTGGGCCGTCCGACCGGCTCCTGTTCGTCAACCTGCGCTTCCTCACCCTGGCCGGGGCGGCGGCCGGACTCGCCGTTGCCGCGCTCTACGTGCGCCGTCGCCTGAAGGTCAAGGTGCGGATGGAGGGCGGGCTGTGGGCTGGTGCTCTGGTCGTCGCCAACCTGCTCGCGCTGGTCGCCGTGTCACTCGAGGCTTGGGACCTCGTCCAGGGACTCAGCCTCGATCTCGACCTCGACCTCGCCGCCCAGGTCGTCCTGTCGGCTCTGTGGCTCCTGTGGGCGGCAGCATTGATCGTCGCCGGCATCCGCCGCAGCGCCGCGGGGCTGCGCTGGCACGGCCTGGCGCTCCTCCTGGTCGTCGTCGCCAAGACCTTCCTCGTCGACCTGTCCTTCCTGGACCAGGGCTACCGGATCCTCTCCTTCCTGATCGTCGGCGCGCTGCTGGTGGCCGTTTCGTTCCTGTACCAGCGACGGAGGCGCTAGGGGTCCAGGAGCATCCAGAGATCGTATTTTTCCCGCTTCGCCCCGATTTCCTTTTCGGCGAGCAGGCGCGCGAGCTGCTTACCGTCCACAAGGGCCACCGGGGAAGCGTCGGGCCGTTCGGCTTCCTTCCGAGCGCCTTGGCTGAAGCTGCTGGTCGTGATGATCAGTCCTTGTTCATGTGCTCCCAGGCTCCCGCGCACTTGTTGGACGACTGGGCGTGGCACGTTTTGCTGCCAGCGCTTGGCCTGTACTGCCATGCGAAGGCGCACAACATCGGCCACCACCAGAATGCCTCGGACGTCGATACCGCCATCTCTGCTCCTAGACGTGACGTCAACCTCTTCAAATCCCATCGCAACGAGAAGCGCTGCTACTAGCTGCTCAAAGTCGGCTGGCGTGCTCTTCCGCGCCCGTTCGAGGAGTTGTGCCCGAACGTGGCGGTTCTGTGCTTCAATCCGGTCCGCGACGCGAACCGGGAGGGAGGGAGCGAGAGCGATCTTCCCCCGCTCGGGCCGGACGAAACGTGCCTTCTCGCCGCGCGCTTCGCGCCGCCGCATGTCCACACCGATTTGGGCGGTGAGTGAAGCCGCGGGGGTTAGACCCTCCGTTTGGATGAGTTTCGCTTCGATCGCCTTGTTGGCGATCTCGAGGTAGCTCATGGGTTCATTCGACCCTGAGTCACGGAGGATCTTTTCGGCTGCGTCTAGGAAGGACGAAGGGCGCGCTTCCGAGCGTGAAACGCCGGAGTCCTCAGGTGTGTCCGTTCGGCCTGACGAAGTCTGGTGCGGCACGCCGGCGGTGAAGAAGCCGCGCTTGACTCGTTGGAAACGTGAGGCCGAACCCCGTTTCCTGATATCCGTTGATAGCGCCCCACTTACAGTGGCTGGTGGAGTCTTCCCCCGGGTTTTCCACAGTCTGCGGTCGAGCATTCGCTTGGTGATCTCCTCGTAGTGGAGAGGCTCCCCTGCTTCTTGTAGGACTTCGTAGGCGGCATCCAGGGCGCTCATTGGCATCTTCAGACTCTGGTCCTTCCTTGGGTTGCCTTGGGTACAGGGTCCACGCGGCTCTCGACGTTCGGAGGGCGAGATGAGGCTATTCTAAGCCCGGTAGAGAGAACGGCTCGCTTCAGCAGCGACGGCCTCGGGCGACTGTCGCGGTCGCCAGAGCGTCCGACCAGTGATACTCGATAGAATGAGCCCGTGCGCTTCCCTGCTGCGGTCGACCGGCTACTTTGGGAGTACGATCTCACGGCACTCAGGGCGAAGCCTGAACTGCCTCAGGTAGTGATCGAGCGCGTCATGGCTCGCGGAGGCTGGGAGCCGATGCGGTGGCTCCTCTCAACCTGCAGCCCGGAGCGGCGGCGGCGATTCCTGGAGGAACGCGGCCACAAGGTGCTCCCGCCGCGCGAGCTCAACTTCTGGGCCTTCGCCAGTTCGGTGCCCGAAGAGCAGGCGGCCGAGTGGGTGCGGGAGGCACGGAAGCGCGAGACCGCGTGGCGGGGATGAGCCTGTTGCACTGGGAGGCGCTTGAGCCGGAAGCGCGCGACGCCTTCGCGACCGTCTCCGAGGCTTTAGCCGGCGGTGGCTACTATCTGGCCGGCGGTACAGCGCTGGCCCTCATGGAGGCACACCGGATCTCGGTCGATCTGGACATCTTCACCGAACGGATGCGAGAAACCGAGGAGGTGTTGAGCCGTCTTCGCGGCCACATACCGGAACTCTCGGTCACGTCGGTGAGTGCGGGCACCCTCCACGTCGAGGTCCTCGGGGTCCAGGTGTCGGTGATCGAGTACGGTTACCCGCTTCTGCGCCCGACCGTGTCGTCCGACGCCGACGGCCTGGAACTGGCAAGTCGGGACGACATCGCGGCGATGAAGCTCTCGGCAATCGCCAATCGCGGCAGTCGCAAGGACTTCGTCGATCTTTGGGTTCTGCTGACCCGGTACCGCTCGCTACGGAACTACCTGGACCTCTTCGAGGAGAAGTTCGCGGTACGGGACGTAGGGCACGTTGTCCGAAGTCTCGTCCACTTCGACGATGCGGAACGCGATCCGCCGTTGCGTCTCCTTGTCGACATCGGTTGGGACGAGGTCAAGAGAGACTTCAGAAGACGGGTGGCCGAACTGGTCGGAGGCGACGAGACGATTCGCGCCGACTGACGAAGGCCCGCGGCGTCGGGCTAGCGGCCGTGAGCCGCCATTCCGGGCCGTCGCGTTCGTATGCCTCGCGAACGGCTTCCTCATAGTGCCCTAAGCTTGACAGCCCCTATACTTGGAATCGATGCACCGTGGCGTGTTCTTGGACCATATCCGTCGAACGAGGTTGCCGCCGCGTCGCAGGGCCAAGGCCCGCAGCGATGCGCGGCGGATCGCCGATTTCCTCAGGCAGCATGGCGCCAGCCGCATCGTCGGCGTCGGCTCCGCATTCGTTCCGGGGCGCCGCTTCACCTGGCGCTCAGACATCGACATCGCCGTGGCCGGTCTCCCGGCAGAGCGCTTCTTCGGGGTCTCAGCAGAAGCGGCAGAGTTGACCGACTTCGCTCTCGACATCATCCCGATCGAATCGGCGACGGAGGCCATGTGTCGGGCACTCCTCGAAGAGGGGGTCGACCTGTGAGGTTGGAAGAAGCGTTCGCCCGCCGGCTCGCTGCCGAGATATCGAGTGAACTCGAGAACCTCAGCCTCCTCGGGGAGCAGAGCGCCAGCGCGCCCCAAGGCGAGGACACATTCTCCCTGCGCGCTCGCGGGTCGATTCTCCACGACTTCTACAGCGGCATGGAGCGCGTCTTCGTCCGTATCGCGGAAGAACTCAATGGCGGCGTTCCTCAAGGCGAGCAGTGGCACCGGCAGCTCGTCAAGGACATGTGCCTGGAGATTCCCGGCGTGCGTCCGGCGGTGATCGACGAGGAGTTGGCGCGGTCACTCGGGGACTTTCTGCGGTTTCGCCACGTCTTCCGCCACGTCTACGGGTTCGCGTTGGAAGAGCAACGCATGCGACCGCTCGAGGAACGGTTGCCGGCCGTTCTCGCAGCGTTTCGCGAACAGGTGGGGGAGTTTCTCACCTGGATCGTCGGCGGCGGGTTGGACCGGTAGCGGCGAAACCAGCCTGCGCTGCGGCGCCGAAGGCGAGGAGTTCAGTTTGGCCCGCGAGTTGCCGGTCACTGCCTCACATTCCGCGCCGGCTCCAGGGCGCCGAAGTCGGTACCGAGGAGGCGATCCGCAAGCCGGAAGGCTCGCGCCACTTCGGGCGCCGACGGCTGTCCGGGATCGTTTCGACCCGGGGCCAGCGTGAAGCTCACGAAGCCGCCGATCGGGCCGGGTCCGAACAGGATCGAGGCGTCGGGGTCTTCTCCCGGCGCGGCCTTGCGGTAGTCGTCGCCGTCTCTTCTGAGGTCGATCGTGTCGGTCTCCGTGAGCCTCCTGCGGATCGCCCTGCCGCCGCCGCAGACGCGGTGGGCGTCGGTGGCCTCGAGCACGGCCTGCTCCAGGAGTTCCGGCCGGTAGTCGAGCTGCTCGCCTTCGGCGATGGCCAGGCAGAGCGGCGTGAGCGGGAAGTCGCCGAGCGCGCCGGCCAGGGTGTTCATCCCGGCGCCGAGGCGCGGGTTGAGTTCTGTCGGAAGGAACCCCTCTTCGGCCAGGACACCGTCAATGCTGAACGACCCGCGGAAGCCGACCTGCTCGCGCAATGCCGCGCCAACGCCGCTGCTTCCCGTCCGTCGTCGCCGGGTCGGACCCAACGTAGCCCGATGACGCCGGCGTGCGTGCCGTCCCGGGCGTCCGCTGCCCACACCGTGCCGCTGCCGCGATCCAGGGCGGCTGCCGCGGCCCGGAGCGCCTGGTACTCCGCCGGGACGATCACGCACCGGAGGAGTCATCGACGGGACGGTGCTGAACCCCGATCGTATACTCGGCATCAATGAGCGGTAGCGTGTTCCTGGACCATGCCCGCCGGACTCTACTGCTCATTCCGCTGGCCCTCTGCGCGCTCACGAGCGCGGCGGATGCCCAGGGTCGCACACGCAACGTCGTGCTCGTGACCCTCGATGGCGTGCGAACGGAAGAGATGTTCGGGGGTCTGGATGTCGATGTCCTGCGGTCCACCATCGGCGAGGCCAGAGAGTCGACCGAAACCGATGCCTACCGCAAGTATGGGGCCGCGACTGCGGAGGAGCGGCGGGCGCTGTTGATGCCGTTCTTCTGGGGTCAGTTGATGAAGACGCAGGGCTCCATCGCCGGCAACCAGGCGCTGGGCAGTCGTGTGCTGCTGACCAACAAACGTCGTTTGTCCTATCCCGGATACTCGGAGTGGCTGGCCGTCGCGAGTCCGGATGTTCCATTGCGAGGCGAGTGGCGGAATGGCGCCGTCGTCTATCAGAATCAGATCGCCGCGAGCGTGGCTCGGCTGATCGGTTTCGATCTGGGCGAGCAGAATCCGCAGGCGGGTCGTCCGATTGATCGACTCTTCGAGGCCCAATAGTGGTGCACCTAGGATCCTCAACCGGGTCGTCCGAGCAGCGTATGTTCGAGCTTCGATAGCGCTTGCATGCGCGAACAGACGCTGTACCCGCCGGTCAAGGCGTTCCTCGAGGCACAGGGCTATGCCGTCAAGGGAGAGGTCAACGGTTGCGACCTCGTCGCGATCCGGGGCGAGGAACCGGCAGTAGTTGTCGAACTGAAGACGAGTTTCTCCTTGCCCCTGGTGTTCCAGGGGATCGCGCGACAGGGCCTGTCCGACAACGTCTACCTCGCCGTTCCACCGTTCTCCGGCCGAACGACCCGCCGGAAGGACGCACTGGCGCTGTGCCGCCGGCTCGGGCTGGGGCTGCTGACGGTCCGGCTTGAGCCCGCGCCGTTCGTGGAGGCGCTGCTCGACCCGGCGCCCTACCGGCCGCGCCGCCGCAAACGCAGCATCGAACGGTTGCTGCGGGAGTTCCAGCGCCGGGTGGGCGACCCGAACCAGGGTGGCTCGACCCGCCGCCCGATCGTGACTGCCTACCGGCAGGACGCGCTGCGCTGCGCTTCCCATCTCGGCCTCGACGGTCCGACAAAGGCTGCCGTCGTCGCCAAAGGGACGGGAGTCGCCAGGGCCAGGGCGATCATGTACGCCGATCACTACGGCTGGTTCGAACGCCCCGCCGATTCGCCTCGCGGTGTCTACGGCTTGACGCCGAAGGGCCATGCGGCACTTGAGCGGTACGCCGATACCGTGGCGGCGCTGGAGCACGGCGACGAGTAGCCTATGAAGGTGACGGGCAAGCTCAGGAGCGGCCGGATGTTCGAGGATGCCGGAAAGCCGGCGGCCCGGGCCGCGGCGCCGTTGGCCGAGCGAATGCGGCCCGCCACCTTCGAGGAGTTCGTGGGCCAGCAGCACATCCTCGGCGAGGACAAGGTCCTGCGGCGATCGATCGAGGCGGACCGGGTTCCGTCTCTGCTGTTCTGGGGGCCACCCGGCTCTGGCAAGACGACGTTGGCGCGGCTGATCGCCACCGTAACGAGCGCGCACTTCGAGCCGGTGAGCGCGGTATCGGCCGGCGTGGCGGACCTGCGACGGGCCGTCAGCGGCGCGCGGGAACTCCGGTCCCTCTACCAGCGCCCGACGATCCTGTTCGTGGATGAGATCCATCGCTTCAACAAAGCGCAGCAGGACGTGATCCTGCCCCACGTCGAGGACGGCACGATCACCTTCATCGGGGCGACGACGGAGAACCCGTCCTTCGAGGTCAACGCGCCGCTCCTGTCCCGCTGCCGCGTCTTCACCCTGCATGCGCTCGACGCCGACGCAATGACCGGCATCGTCCGGCGCGCTCTGGCTGACGAGAAGCGCGGGCTGGGACTGCTGGCCCCGGAGTTGGAAACGGACGCCCTGTCGCACCTGGTGAACATCGCCAACGGGGACGCCCGGGTTGCCCTGAACGCCCTCGAGATGGCGGTCGTCGCGGCCGAGCCGGAGCCCGACGGCGTGCGGCGGATCGGCGTGGAGGCTATCTCGGATGCGCTGCAGCGGCGGACGCCCCAGTACGACAAGGCCGGCGACAGCCACTACGACACGATCTCGGCCTTCATCAAGTCGGTGCGCGGTTCCTCCCCCGACGGTGCGCTGTACTGGCTGGCCCGGATGCTCGAAGCGGGCGAGGACCCTCTGTTCATCGCGCGGCGGCTGGTGATCCTGGCTGCCGAGGACATCGGGCTGGCAAACCCGGGGGCGCTGCCGGTCGCCGTCGCCGCTCAGCAGGCGGTTCATTTCATCGGGCTGCCTGAAGGCCGCATCCCGTTGGCCGAGGCCACCGTGTACTTAGCGACCTCGCCCAAGAGCAACGCCGCCTACGTGGCCCTCGGGCGTGCAATGGAAGACGTGCGGAACGCCCCGAACGAACCGGTGCCGTTGCATTTGCGCAACGCGGTCACGGGGCTGATGCGGGGCATGGGTTACGGCGCCGGCTACAAGTATGGACATGACGCCGAGGGCCACTTCGAGGCTCAGGAGTACCTGCCGCCGGGTCTGTCGGGGCGGCGTTACTACGAGCCGTCGGACCAGGGCTCGGAGGCCGCGATCGCCGAGCGGCTGCGCCGCTGGTGGGGAGACGACGAGTAGCTTGGTTCAGGCGGACCGGCGCTTCGCGCCGGATGCGGGCGAGACGCCCGCGTTCCCAGGGGTTCCGAGGCGGCTATTCTCGCCTAGCGGATGATCGGGCATGGAGGTCGAGATGGACCTGGGTCTTCGTCGGATCGAGGGCCGGGTCGTACTGGTCCCGGTCGATGTAGAGGAAGCCGGCCGGATTCGCCGCCCAGATCCCGGGCGATGGGAGTGTGAATGAGAATCGAGTCGTACCGCGTCCTGCCGATACTCGTGGCCGCCGCCGTGCCCACGTGCGGCCCCTCGGCGGAGCAAGGGACGCCAGGCCCGCCGATCGACGGAGGCGCCGTCGTCCGGACCGAAGACCGGCCCGCCTGCCTGAACGCGACGCCGCTCCGCCAGGCGCTCTTCGGCGACCTCCACGTTCACACCAGCTTCTCCTTCGACGCGGCGGCCAACAGCACCGGCGCCACGCCCGCGGACGCCTACCGCTTCGCCAGGGGTGAAGCGATCCCGTTCTTTCCGATCGGCGCCGGCGGCGAACCCGAGGGCAGCATCTCCATCGATCGTCCGCTCGACTTCGTCGCCGTCACCGATCACGGAGAGTTCCTGGGCGAGCGCAGGCTCTGCCGGGATCCGGAGTCGCCCCGCTACGACACGGAGTTCTGCCGGGAGGCGCGCACCAGCGAGCGCCGGGGGATGCAGATGCTCGGAGCGGTGATCACGACCGAGACGCCGCGCCGGATCGCCGAGGTGTGCGGCGAATCGGGCGAGTTGTGCCTCGAGTGGGCCAAGAGCCCGTGGCAGAAGATCATCGAGGCAGCCGAAGACGCGTACGACCGCACCGAGGAATGCAGCTTCACCAGCTTCGTCGGCTACGAGTACACGGGCACCCCCGGGATCTCCAACTACCACCGCAACGTCATCTTCCGGGGCTCGGAGGTGCCGGGCCTGCCGGTGTCGTACATCGACGCGCCGACCGACAGTCAGCTCTGGCAGCGGCTGGACGCGGTCTGCGGCGAGGGCAGCGCAGACCCCGACTGCGACTACCTGACCATTCCGCACAACAGCAACCTGGCCAACGGCCGGATGGGCCCGTACCGCGGTCTGGAGGCGACGCTCGAGAACCGCCGCGCCTACTCGCGCAAGCGCCTGGAACGCGAGCCGATCATCGAGATCTTCCAGCACAAGGGCGGCTCCGAGTGCATCAACGGCCTGTCATCGGTCTTCGGCGAACCCGACGAGCTCTGCGATGTCGAGGCGGTGCGGGTGATGGGACGCGAGGAGGTCTTCAACACCCTGGACCAGACGGAGCAGCGCCTGGTGACCACGGAATGCGCTCCCGGTGAGAACGGGAGCGCCGGCATGGTCGGCGCCGGCTGCGTCGCCCGATCGGACTACGTGCGCTCCGCTCTGCTCGAGGGCCTGGAAGAGGAGATGGCGACCGGTCTCAACCCGGCCAAGCTCGGGATCATCGCCTCGACCGACACCCACACAGCGACTCCCGGTGCGGTCTCCGAGTCGGATTGGCAGGGACACGTCTCAGTCGAGTCGACGCCCGCGGAGCGGCTGGAACCGGGCCTCCTGACCAGCGGCATCGACGGCAACCCCGGCGGTCTTGCCGGTGTCTGGGCCGTCGAGAACTCGCGCGACGCGATCTTCGACGCCATGAAGCGCCGCGAGGTGTTCGGCACTTCGGGCCCGCGGATCAAGCCCCGCTTCTTCGGCGGCTGGAACTACGCCGAGAACGCGTGCGACCAGGTCGACCTGATCGAGCAGGCTTACGGCGGCGGCGTTTCGATGGGCGGCGATTTGCCCGAGGCAGCCGACGCCGGGACGCCGAGCTTCCTCGCGTTCGCCGCCCGCGACCCGGCGGAGGGCGCCGGGCTCTTGCAGCAGCTCCAGCTCATCAAGGGCTGGATCGACGGCGATGGAACCGGCCGCTACCACGTCATCCCGATCGCCGGATCGCCCGACAACGGAGCCAGCGCCGACCCGGTGACGGGCGAGCGTTCCGGCGACGGTCACGACAGCCTCTGCAGCGTTTACCGGGACGAGCAGTTCGATCCCGACCTGCACGCCTACTACTATCTGCGCGTGGTCGAGAACCCCAGCCTGCGGTGGAGCGTCCACGATTGCCTGCGGCTGGCCCCGGAAGCGCGCCCGGCGGTGTGCACTGACGGTTCGTATCCCCAAGCCATCCAGGAGATGGCCTGGACGTCACCGATCTGGTACCGGCCGGCGGAGAGCGAGTGATGCAACCGGCGCGTAGGGCTGCCCGGCTGATCGCGCTCGCCGCCGCTCTGCTCGCCGGCTGCGTCGACGCCGGTGGGAATCAGACGGCGGCCGCCGGCGAGGAGCTGACGCTGAACGAGAGCCTGGCGGCCCGGGGCCGGGAACACGAACTCGACACCGTCCGGGTGCCGCCGCCCGGCGACTTCATCGAGCACGAGGCCGCGGGCTTCGCGAAGGTCCTGTGCTCCGCGGTCTTCCTGACCGGGCTCGACTTCGAGGACGCCCAGACCCAGATCGGCGGCTTCACGTCCCGCCACCGGTACCGCGACCGGTTGCCGGGACGCCGGCTCGACCGGGAGAACCAGCGAGTCCACGTCACCACGGACACGGGAGTGACCCGGACCGCGGTGCTCCACGGCGACCAGGGCTGCGTCGCTCTTCCCCAGGGGGAGGACGCTACGTTCTACGAGACCGTTCCGGTGACGAGCGCGCTGCGCGAGGACGCTCCCTGGCCGATGGGCGATCTGCTGCCCGACGAGCCGCTGCCTGATGACGTCGACGCGGAGAAACTCCGGGCAGCGGTGGACGCCGCGTTCGAGCCGGATGCGATGACGCTGGCCTTCGTCGTCCTTCACCGCGGCCGGCTGATCGCCGAGCGCTACCGCGAGGGCATCGACAAGGACACACCGCTCGAGAGCTGGTCGATGAACAAGAGCCTGTCGGCGACCCTGATGGGAGTTCTCATCGAGCAGGGCGAGTACACGCTCGACCAGTTGGCGCAGGTCGATTCCTGGCACGAGGACCCGGACGACGTGCGCGGCACGATCCGCATCCAGGACATCCTCCGGATGTCGAGCGGCCTCCGCTGCGTGAACGCCGGAGACCCCGAGTACGACGAAGCCGCGATGGGCTACCCGGACCACCTCTACCTCTACACCGGCACGGTCAACTCCCACATCTGGGCCACAGAGCGGCCCCCGCAGTGGCCGCCGAACACGGTCGGCCGTTACCGGAACTGCGATCCGATCCTGATCAATCATCTGGTCCGGCTGGCGGTCGAGGGGCGCGGCGACAACTACCACCAGTTTCCCCAGCAGCACCTCTTCGACCGGGTCGGTGTCCGGCGCTTCGTGGCCGAGACGGATCCCTACGGCAACTTCCTCCTGAACGGCTACGGCTTCGGGGCCGGCCGCACCTGGGCCCGGCTGGGCCAGCTCTACCTGGACGACGGCATCTCGCCCGCCGGCGAGCGCGTGCTCCCCGAGGGTTTCGTCGACTTCGTGAGCACCCCGGCGCCTTCCTGGGTCGCGGACGGCCGTCCCATCTACGGCGGCTTCTTCTGGGTCAACAACCCGCCGCGGGGCGGCGAGGAGCGTTACCCGCCGCTGCCTGAGAGCGCCTTCAGCATGGAGGGCGCCGGCGGCCAGAGCACGATCATCGTGCCCTCGCAGGAGATGGTGGTCGTGCGGCTGGGTCTCTACGAAGGGTCCTTCGGCGGCTACGCCTACGAGGCGCTGAAGAACGCGTTGGCCCTGTTGGTCGAGGCGATTCCGGAAGCCGTCGACGGCTGAACTTCATGGGCAAGGCAGGAGCAGTACGCTGCCGCAACTGTTCCCCTTTCTAGATTTGTTATACGGGAGTATAATCTCACACATGCACACCACCAATCTGCGCAAGGTCGGCGGCTCGGTCATGCTCGCGGTGCCCCCGGTGCTTCTCGATCTCCTGAAACTCGGTGCTGGCGCCAGGGTGGATATCGGCGTCGAGGGCGACCGCCTGATCGTTGCGCCCAGAACCCGTCCAAGCTACTCGCTCGACGAGCTGCTGGCGCAGTGCGACGAGACCGCCCCAGCCGACGACGAAGATCGGGCGTGGCTCGATGGCCAGCCTGTCGGCAACGAACTGTTGTAGTGCGCCGCGGCGAGATCTGGCTCGTCAGCCTCGATCCCACCGCTGGCCATGAACAACGGGGGACACGGCCGGTCGTGATCGTATCCCCCGCACGCTTCAACGAGCTGACCAGGACGCCGGTCGTCCTTCCGATCACTACAGGTGGAGACTTCGCGCGTCAGCGCGGCTTCACGGTCTCGCTCGACGACGCGGGTACCCGAACGGTCGGCGTGATCCGTTGCGACCAGCCGCGCACCTTGGATCTCGCCGCCCGGAACGGGAAACGTCTCGAATCCGCCTCCGAGCAGATCATGCACGAGGTGCTGGCTCGCCTCGCCGCAATCCTGACGTAGACGGCGGAGGCCGCCGCTGGCGCGCCCCGGTACCGTTTTCCGCGCGACCGTGCCTCCGCGCAGCGACCGGCGCACCCAGTTTTTGCTACGCGTCAGGCTTGGCGGTGATCAGCACGTTGCCGAGAGCCGCGGGATCGGCTTTGAGCGCCTCTTCGCCGGCGGGGAACTCGTTGGCCTTCAGAATGTAGGTCACGATTTCCAGATAGGTCTGCCTCGGCAGACTTCCCGGGGCGTCGGTCGGCATCGTGGTCCGGATCGCCTCGAACAGCTCGTGGAGCGTCTTGTCTCCCCACAGGAACTGGAAGCTCACGCCGACCAGGCTGGCCGAGTTGCTGCCCCCGCCGAGGTCCTCGGCGTGGCAGGAGGCGCAGTTCTCGCGGTAGGCCGCGGCGCCCAGTTGCGCCTGCTCGGCGGTGTAGACGCCGTCCCAGACCGTCGCGCCGACCTCGGTCGGTGCGGCGACGCGGTCTGCCGCGGCGGTGCGGGTCCGGGTCGTAGCCGCCGGCGCTTCGGCAGGGAGAGCGAACACGTGAATCGAGTTGCCGTTGTTCGGACGGCGGATGTGGGGAGTCAGATCGCGCGGCAGCATCGTCGCCCAACTGGCGCCGCCGGTTCCCGCCGGGATGGCCACGAACTGGCGGCCCCCGACGAGGTAGGAGACCGGGAAGCCCTGGGCGGAGGTGGGCAGGCGCGTCTGCCAGAGGATCTCGCCGGTCCGCGCGTTGTAGGCGTACACGTTGCGGTCGTAGTCGCCCGCGAACATCACGCCGCCGGCCGTCGACATCGCGGCGGTGTTGATCGGTGATGCCGTCCGGTGGCGCCACATGATGTCGCCCTCGACCACGTCGATCACCAGCATCTCGCCGAGGTTGCCCCCGGAGTAGGGATGCAGCGTGTTGACGCGCCTCACGGGACCCACGCCGCCGCCGCCGAGGACGCGTTCGACTGGGCCGAACGTCGCCAGCTCGCAGTTCAGGGTGACGGGAATGTAGAGCGCCCGCGTGTTCGGGTCGTAGGACATCGCGCGCCAGCCCTTGAAGCCGGACGTGCTCGGGCACATATTGATCTCGACGCCGATCTCCGGGATCATCCCTGGGCGGTACGTCACTTCGCCCGTCTCGCGGTCGATGTCGACGATGTTCTGGTAGCCGATGTCGGTGGCCTCCAGGAACTCGCCGGTCTCCCGATCGAGCTGCCAGAGGATGCCGAGCTTGCCCATCTTGAAGAGCTGCTTCTTCCCTTCGACGTCGATGAGGAGCGACTCGAACACCTCGTCCATATCGTGGGTTTCGCCGGGCAGGTACTGGTAGTACCAGAGCAGCTCGCCGGTGTCGGGGTCGAGCGCGAGGCTCGAGTTCGTGTAGAGCGCGTCGCCGTCGGTGCCGCGCACAGCTCGGGCCCACGGCTTGGCCTGGGCGGTGGCCCAGTAGACGATGTTCAGCTCCGGGTCGTAGCTGCCGGCGATCCAGGCGTCGCTGCCGGCCCGGAAGCGCAGGGGCAGATCGCCCCAGGTGTCCCCGCCCGGGTCTTCCGGGCGCGCGATCGTCGAGGTGCGCCAGATCTCTTCGCCGGTCGCCGGATCGTGGCCGGTGATGAAGCAGACGTCGTCCTTGTAGCGGTCGCAGCCGGTGATGCCGGTGACCAGTTTGCCGTTGGCGATGATGGGGCCGGCGGAGTAGCGGTAGCCCAAGGCCGGGTCGGCGGTCTGCGTTTCCCAAATCAGGTTCCCGTTGCGGGCGTCAAGCGCCAGGATCGTCGCTCGGGGACTGGCGGCGAAGATGCGGTCGCCGAAGATCGCGATGTTCTTCTGCACCCCGCGCCCGAACGAGCCCTGCTGCTCGGCCTCGAGGTCGGGCCGATACTCCCAGATCAGGTCGCCGTTGGCGGCGTCGAGCGCCTGGACCACGCCGCCGGGATGCGGCAGATACATGACCCCGTTGTGGATCAGGGGCGCCGCCTCCTGGGGGCCGGTGTCGTCCATCGCCCACGCCCACACCAGTTGAAGCTGGCCGACGTTCTCGGTCGTGATCTGGTCGAGCGGGCTGTAGCCCCAGGCGTCCTGCGTCCCGCGCCAGTGCAGCCACTGGCCCGGTTCCGGGTTCCGCAGCATCTCCTGGGTGACCCGTACGAAACCGGTCTCCTGGGCGCCGATTGCGGGACTCAGGACGAGCGCCCCGGCGAGAGCGCAGGCAAGGCGGTGGAGCGATTTCATGCGGAAGGCGCGATGCTACTTCACCGCCGGAGCCGGTGGTCGAGGACCATCTCCTCGGTAAGCGACGTGCCGAAGCCCGGCTCCCTTGGCGCCAGGAAGTCGCCGTTCTCGAACGGCGCCTGCATCGCGTCGAGAATGGCCGAGCCGGTGGCGAAGCTCTCCGCCATCGTGCAACTTGGAGCGGTCAGCGAGATCGGCAGCCCCCACAGGCTGCCGCCCCGGTGGGGCACCAGCTCGAGACCCGCTTTCTCGACGATGTCGGCGATGCGTTTCGCCGCCGTGAGACCGCCGCACCAGGTGATGTCGGGCTGCAGGACTTCGGCGGATCCGAGGCGCACCAGCACCTCGAAGCCGTGCTCCGTGTACTCGTGCTCGCCGCAGGCCACCTTCGTCCAGCCGGGTCCGCCGCCGCCGATCCTCTGGACCAGTTCGGCGTATCCGAAGACGTTGTCCGGGGAGAGCAGCTCCTCCATGAAGTAGAGGCTTGCCGGTCGCAGGCGTTCCGCGATGCCGACCGCCCAGTCGACCGTGCCGTTGCGCGAGACGCAGTCCGTCATCAGGTTGCCTTCCGGTCCCATCGCCTCGCGGGTGGCCAGCACGTCGTCGATGCCGCGGTCGGTGTCGGCCTTCGTGCTGTGCGGACCGATCGGCAGGATGCGTTTGAAGTGGCGGATGCCGAGGCGCTTGCCGGCGGCGATGTCGCCGCCGGTCTGGTAGACCTCGATCCGGTCGTCCGGCTTGCCCCCGAGCAGCGCGTGAACGGACTTGCCGGCGTGCTTGCCCGCGATGTCCCAGAGCGCGTTGTCGACGGCGCTGAGCGCCATGGCGAAGACGCTGCGCCGGCCGTAGAGCAGGGCCGAGCTGTACATCTGGTCCCAGAGCTGCTCGACGTTGAGCGGATTGGCGCCGACCAGAAGGTGCCGCAGATGGCCGTCGATGATCTCGACCGCCGCGCTGCCGCCGGCCCCCATGCCGAAGCCGGTGATGCCCGCGTCCGTCTTGACGATCGCGATGATCGCCGACGGGAGCTGCTCGAAGGGTCCGCCGTAGCGCCAGCGCCGCGGATCGTCGTCGCCGGAGAAGACGGGCGGGTCGAGCAGGCCGTCCGAGCGGCTGTTGATGTGGACGTGGTAGGCGTCGACGGAGCGAACCTTGAGTCCCTGCGTGTCGTCCTCCTGTGGCACGCGCCCGCCGGGAGCCCGTATGCCGGCGGCGGCAGTCGGGCCGGCGATTCCGGCGGACGCGGCGATCGCGGCCAGACCGGCGCCGCGGCCGAGGAAGTCTCGGCGGCTCGATTGTCCAGGCCCGGCGGGGACGTGCTGTCTCATGACGGATGCTCCGATGTGTTGGCGGCGGCGAAGTCCGTGAAGATCCCGGTGGCTAGGTCCGGGCGCTGGAGCACCGAGCCGTGGCCTGTCCATGATGTCACTTGGAAGGCCGCTGCGGTCGACACGTCTGAGCTCCCGGAGTCGGCGCCGTTGCGGCTGCTACAGTCCCCGCCTTGTCCTGAAGACGGCGAGGAAACGGAGGCGCTGCAGTGAAGAGTGCTAGGAGTCTGCGCGGCAGTATGGTCGCCGCTTCGCGGCGCGTTTCCTCTCGGAAGCCGGCGGGGGCGCCGGCGCACCCAGTTTCTGCCGCGCAAGTTCCTAGCCCGCTCGAACGCGGGTTGGTGGTTGTGACCCTTACCCTGAGCGTCGGGTTCAGCGCCGCATTGTCTGCCCAGGATGCGGCATCGACGTTCGTGCCGGTCACGGACGAGATGCTCCAGGACCCGCCGGCTTCGGAGTGGCTGATGTTCCGCCGCACGCTGGACAGTTGGGGCTACAGCCCTCTGGACCAGATCGACCGGACGAACGTGCAGCGGCTGAGCCTGGTCTGGGCTCGCGAAGTCGGTGTGGGGACCTCCGAGATCACGCCCCTGGCGTATGCCGGTGTCCTCTACATTCCCTCGGTCGACGATGTGATCGAGGCGGTGGACTCCGTGACCGGGGACTTCATCTGGCGCTACACGCGCGAGCTTCCCAGCGACCTCTACGCGCAGGTGGGCTTCAACGCGAAGAACAACCGCAACATCGCGATCTACGACCGTCTGATCCTGAACAACAGCGACGACAACCACGCCTTCGCGCTGGACGCCGAGACCGGCGAGATGGTCTGGGAGACGCAGATCCTGGACTACGAGGTCAATCCCGCCACGCACAGTTCGGGTCCGATCGTCGCTGGTGGCCGGGTGGTTTCCGGAAGAAGCTGCCGGCCGTGGGGCGGCCCGGAATCCTGCATCATGATCGCGTTCGATGCGCTGACCGGGAAGGAACTCTGGCGGCGGCGTACGATGCCCGCGCCCGGCGAGCCCGGCGACGAGACCTGGGGCGACGTGCCCTTCGAGAAGCGGCGCCACGTCGGCACCTGGATGGTGCCCAGCTACGACCCGGAACTCGAACTCATCTACTTCGGCACCGCCGTCACCTCGCCGGCGCCGAAGTTCATGCTCGGCGGCGTGGAGCTGACCCACCTGTACCACAACTCGACCCTGGCGCTCGAGGCCGACACCGGCGAGATCCGGTGGTACTTCCAGCACCTGAACGACCACTGGGACCTGGATCATCCCTTCGAGCGGATTCTGGTCGACCTCCCGGTGTCGCCCGATCCGGAGGCGGTGCGCTGGATCCGGTCGGACCTCGAGCCCGGAGAGACGCGCAAGGTGATGACGGGAATTCCCGGCAAGACCGGCCTCGTCTACACCCTGGACCGCGAGACCGGCGAGTTCCTCTGGGCCAGGCCGACGGTGCCGCAGAACGTGGTCGTCGACATCGACGAGACCACGGGGCGCGCGGTGGAGAACACCGAGATCATCTTCACCGAGCTGGAGCAGGAGATGCTCGTGTGCCCGACCTGGATCGGCGGCAAGGACTGGGAGGCCGGCGCCTACAGCCCCCTGACCCAGACGATGTACTACCCGTTGCGCAACCAGTGCGCGAGGATGCTGGTGACCGGAGATGTCGAGAGCCCGCGCGCCCAGGCAATGGAGCAGCAGGTCGCGATCTACAACCTGGCCGCGGACCACATCCAGGCGCCCGGCGAGGAGTACCTCGGCACGGTCTACGCGATCTCGGCCATAACAGGCGAAACGAAGTGGCTGTTCGAGACCGTGGCGTCGACCTACTCGGTCGTCGCCACCGGCGGCGGCCTGATCTTCGGTGGCGATGCGAGTGGACGCTTCCGCGCCTTCGACCACGAGACCGGCGAGGTGCTGTGGGAGGTGAACCTCGGGGCCCCGGCTATGGGTTACCCGATCTCCTACGCCGTCGCCGGTCGCCAGTTCGTGGCCATCTCGACCGGGCCCGGAAGTCTCAGGAACACTCCCGAGGGCGCCGCGCGCGCCCGCGGCGGCAACCTGTACGTCTTCGCTCTGCCCCAGCGCCGCTGAGGCGCCGGATTTCTTAAGAAGCGTTAGGATTCGGCCCTTGAAATCACCGGTGCCGTCGAATGTCCTCGCTTCCTGACCGCCGCTCCTACGCCTTCGGACCGTATGTGCTCGATGTGGGTCAGCGCCGGCTGCTCCGGGACGGGCGCCCGACAGGGATGCGCCCGAAGATCTTCGACACCCTGCGGGCGCTGGTCGAGAACAACGACCGCCTCCTCCACAAGGAGGAGTTGATGGCGATGGTGTGGCCCGGTACGACGGTCGAGGAGAGCAACCTCACGCACAACCTCTCCGTGCTGCGGAAGATCCTGGGGCAGAGCAAGGAGACCCAGTACGTCGTCACGGTTCCCGGCCGGGGCTACCGATTCACGGCCCCGGTCGAGGTCTCTCTTGAAGGGTCGATCGCGGTCCGGCCCTTCGCCAACATGAGCCCCGACCCGGATCAGGCCTTCTTCTGCGATGGGGTGGCGGAAGAACTGATCGACACGTTGGCCGCGGTCGAGGGCCTGAGGGTTGTGGGCCGAACATCTTCCTTTGACCGCCGACTGAGGAAACTCAGCGCTTCCTCGGTTGGCGAGAAACTGGGGGTATCGGCGATTCTCGAGGGTAGCCTGCGGAAGGCGGGGGACCGGCTGCGGGTCTCGGCACAGTTGATCCGGACGTCGGATAGCACTCAGCTCTGGTCCGAGCACTACGATCGGGAACTGGGAGACGTCTTCGAGATCCAGGAGGACATCGCGCGCGCGATCGTGGATCGCGTGCGCACGAAGCTGCTGGATACGCACCCGGGTCCGGTGGTGGCGCGTCACACGCAAAACCCGGACGTCTATCGCCTCTACCTGGAGGCGCGGTATTGCGTCAATCAACAGACCGAGAGCCGTATCCAACAGGCGATCGGGTTTCTGGATCGGGCGCTCGAGATGCAACCAGAGTTCGCGCGCGGCCACGCACTACTCGGGGTGTGCTACGCGAATCTCGTGGCCTACGGCTTCCTGCCGGTGGACGAGACGGTGGTCAAGGCGAGGGAAGCAGTGCAGCGGGCGCTGGAACTCAACGACTCGAGTGTGCTCGCGTACCGGGCCTTGGGTCTTGTGAGCACGTTCCAATGGGACTGGTCAACAGCGCAACGGGCTTTCCTGCGGGCTCTGCAGCTCGATCCAGACAACTCGACCGCCCACTACTCGTACGGAAACCACTTCCTGTCGCCGGTCGGCCGTGTCGAGGAAGCGGAACGCCAGATCAGAGCTGCCGTAGAGTTGGATCCTCTGGCGCCGTTGTTCAGCCAGGGTCTATGCCAGATCCTCTACTACACGCGCCGCTACGAAGAGGCCATCGACCAGGCTCGTCACACACTCGCCCTGGAAGGGGACTATCCAATAGTGCGCTCGCTGCTGGCGGCCTGCTACAGCGCCATGGGTCGCACGGACGAGGCGATCCATGAGCGTCAGGTGCACCTGCGGAATACCGGCGCCGAAGAGGAAGCGGAGGCAATCGGGAGGATCTACGCGCAGAAGGGCGAGCCGGGAGTGCTTCGCTGGATGGTCGATCAGCGATTGGAGCAGGTGAATGCCAGGGATGTCCGTGCTGCGTCCCTGGCGATCCTCTACGCCTGGCTCGACGAACAGGAACCTGCTCTGCTCTGGTTGGAAGACGCCGTGAAGGCGAGGTCTGGCGCCGTTCTATGGATCAAGGTGCAGCCAGCGTTCGACTGCCTGCGCAACGAGCCCCGATTCAACGAGTTGGTGGACAGCATGGGCGTGAACGATCCCCGCGTGGCGACGCCCGGCGCGGTCGCCTAGCCCGCTAGCAGCTACGCTACGAGTAGGGCCACGACCCGCAGGCGTCGCGCGTGGCGCTGAGAGGAACGTCTGGACGCGATGACCACTCGACTTTCGCAACGCTACGGCGGCGCCGCCCTGATTACAGGCGCCTCCAGCGGTATCGGAGAGGCCTACGCGCGGCGGCTTGCCGATGAGGGCATGGAACTGGTGCTGGTCGCACGGCGCACCGACCGGCTCGAGAAGCTGGCGCGGGAACTGCGCTCGGCCTCGGGTGTGACGGTCCATGTCGTTCCCCAGGACCTTAGGGAGCGCGCCGGCCCGCGGCTCGTCTTCGAGGCCGTCGACGATCTCGGGATCGAGGTCGGCATGCTGGTGTCGAACGCCGGCTTCGGCACCTACGGGCCCTTTGTCGAGCAGGATCCCGAGCTTCAACTGCAGATCGTCGAGGTCAACAACCGGGCGGCCGTGGGGCTGGCGACGATTCTCGCTCCGCGGCTCGTCGAGCGCGGTCGCGGCGCGCTGATCTTCCTGTCGAGCACGGCGGCCTACCAGCCGGTGGCGTTCGAAGCGGTCTACGGAGCGTCGAAGGCATTCAATCTGATGTTCGGCGAAGCGCTCTGGGCGGAGCTCTCGGGGCACGGAATCGACGTCATCGTGCTGTCGCCGGGATTCACGCCCACCGAGTACCAGAAGAAGGCCGGCATGGGGGCGCCCGAGCCGATGACCGGTTGGACGAGCTCCGAGCAGGTGGTGGACGCCAGCCTGCGCCGGCTCGGTCGCGCCTGCTCGGTCGTACCGGGCTGGCGCAACCGCGTCGTCATCTTCCTGATGCGCATCCTGACGCGGCGCGCGGCGGCGCGCCTGACCTACCGGGTCAACAACCCGGCCGGCCGATCAGGGTAGAGCAGTGACGGCGCAGGGCCCTGGCTCGCGGTGGCTTCGCTCCCCTTGCGCAGCCCGGCGTAGTTGTCCTCGAGGAACTCCTCGAGTTCGTCGGTATCGAAGTTGAACGGCCCCATGCCGCCCTTGTAGGCGATCGTGCCGCCCTTGTCGATCACGTAGATGCGCTCAGGCCAGCCGGCGTAGCAGGCGTTGGCGGTGTTGGCGATGTCGTCCACCAGGGTCCGCGTCTTGACATCCATCGCCTCGACGAAGTTGTTGGCCAGGTCCATGCGCTCGATCATCGTCTTCGGTTGGTCGAAGATCAGCTCGTTGGCCACGTTCTTGGGCGCTTGCCACTCGTCGTCGGGGTGGGCTTCCTTGATGTAGATGTAGCTGAACTCGACCGCCGGGCTCCACTCTTCTCGCACCTCTTCGAGCCGGGCCACACGGGCCCGGAAGGGCGGTCACGTGTAACTGCCGAAGACCAGCACCAGGGGCTTCGCCGCCCACAGCTCGGAGAGGCGCATCGGATCGCCGCCGACCAGGTCCAAGGGCAGGTCGGGGGCGAAGTCGCCGACCTGGAGGATGCCCTCCGTGCGAATGTCGTACTCGTTGAGCCGGATGAGCCCGCGCTCCGCCAGGAAGCGGTAGGTCTTGAAGCCACCCCATCCGAGGACACCGAGGATGACCAGACTGACAGCGACTATCGTGACCCAGCGGTTCATGGCGGACTCTCCTCGTGGATGGGGCGGAAACTATAGCGGAACCGCGCTAGGCGGCCTTTCCGACCACGGAGACGCAGCTCACGCAGTTGCCGGGAAGTCCTCCGAGGTTGTGGGTCAGTCCGATGCGCGGGTCGGCGACCTGCCGTTCGCCGGCCTCGCCGCGCAGTTGTAGCCAGATCTCGTACATCATGCGCAGGCCGCTGGCGCCGATCGGGTGGCCGAAGCTCTTGAGTCCACCATCGGAATTGACCGGCTGGCGACCGTCGAGTTGGAAGCGGCCGTCCAGGCAGTCTTTCCAGGCCTTGCCGCGCTCGGAGAATCCGAGGTCCTCCATCAGCACCAGCTCGGTCGGAGTAAAGCAATCGTGGACCTCCGCCAGACTGATTTCCTCGCGCGGGTTGGTGATGCCGGCCTGCCGGTAGGCGTCCTCGGCGCTTGCCACAACCTCGGGGAAGGTGGTGAAGTCGTAGTCCGGTTTCTTGACCCCTTCGGCCGGCCCGACGACGAATCCGACGCCCTTCAAGAGAAGCGGGTCGTCGCAGTAGCGGTGGGCGTCCTCGGCCCGGCAGAGGACCGCGGCGGCAGCGCCGTCGCTCACTCCCGAGCAGTCGAAGAGCCCGAGCTTGCCGGCGATCGCGGGAGAGGACCTGATCCGTTCCAGCGGTACCTCGCGCCGGAACTGGGCCTTGGGGTTCTTGGCTCCGTTGGCGTGGTTCTTGTACGCGATCCGGGACAGCACGTCCTTCAGCGTGTCTTCGCTGACGCCGTACTTCTCGGCGTAGGCCGGCACGATCATGGAGAACGCCGCCGGCGGCGTCATCTCGAGTTCGGTGCCGTCTGTCGTCGGATTCAGATCGAAGAGCCCGGAGTAGCCCGAGTCCTTCAACTTCTCGACGCCGAGGGCCATGACGATGTCGTAAGCGCCGCTGGCGACCGCATAGGCCGCGTTGCGCAGAGCTTCGCTGCCGGTGGCGCAGAAGTTCTCCACGTGGGTGACCGGCTTGTAGCGGATCTTCAACGGCTCGGCGAGGAGCAGACCCGAAGCGAGGGTGCCGGCGCTGCCGAGCCAGAAGGCGTCGATCTCGGCGAGATCGAGCCCCGCCGAAACGAGTGCCTCTTGCGACGCCGTCAGGGAAAGATCGCCGATGCTCTGGTCCCAGTGCTCCCCGAAGGAGGTGCACCCCATCCCGATGATCGCGACCCGATCCTTGATTCCATGACTCGGCATGACCTTCTCCTTCGCAAGTCCGATCGGCCCTCTTCTTCAGCGCCGCGGTCTGGCCTTCCAGAAGTAGTTGTGAATGCCTTCAGCGGAGTGCAGGCAGCGAAACGTCATTTCGACCCGGTCCCCGATCCGCACGTTGTGCGGGTCGATGTCGGTGAGTTGGCAGGGTAGCCTGCCGCCTCGATCGAAGTCGAGCATGGCGACGACCACCGGCGGCTGCAGGGAATAGGCGAGATTGTCCTGCGTGTAGGTGGCGATTGAAGCCGCCCTGTCGGCGAAGGACTCGGGTTCGGTCTCGTCGATCGAGTCGCACTCGACGCACACTCTCTGGGGCGGCAGGTTCGCCGTGCCGCAGTTGGCGCAGCGCGATCCGACGAAGCCGAATTTCCAGCGCTTGGCGCGATACGACGGCGGCGCTGCCGGCCGCTTCGGGTCGGGACGGCGAGGCTTCTCGAATGGAAGCACGCCGCGCCACTTGAGGTAGGTGTTGTACTGCAGGTCGTTGCGCTTGGCCTCGATCCATCGTCCCACGCTCCGCTCGGGGCGGTTGGCGGCGATCGCGTCGGTCACCTCGAAGATGATCGCGTCAGCGCCGTCGATGCCGGCGATGACCGCGATCCGGTCGCCGGGCTTGGCCCGGTCGAGAACGTTTGCCAGGGCAAGGCCCACATGCGCCGTGCCGGCCCGCCCGACGGAGGCCGCGAGATCGTCGGCCAGGCGATCGGCGGGAATGCCTGCCTTGGCGACGAAGCTCCGCACCGCGCGCGGGTTCGTGCTGTCCACGATGACCTTGGTCAGGCTTTGCGCGGCAACGCCGGCGCCGGTCAGGGCCTGCTCCAGCGCGCGGAGCATGAGGGGAACGATGATCTGAGTCCCGAACCGCTCCTCCCATTGATTGGCGAAAGGCTCGCTCGGCACCCGCCACACGTCCATGAACTCGTCGGTCGCTGAGCCGCTGCCCAGAACTTCCGCGCAAGCTTCAACGCTGGGACCGAAGCTGAAGGCCGCGGCCCCATCGCCGGCGGTCGCCTCGCGCGCACCGCCTGGGGCGCCGACCATCACTTCGCTCAGGCACACGAGCGGCCGCCGTCCGCCGAGGGCCAGGTCATTGCCAAGCGCCAGGGAAGACAGGCCGGCCCGGCTCGAGCCGCCGAAGTCGTGCCCCCCAACGCCGGGCGGCAAGTCGAGCGCCGCATGGATGGTGGCGGCGTCCAGCTTCTCGGCGTAGGCGGGCGTTGTCGTTGCGAAGCAGAGAGTGTCGATCTGGGCGCCGCCGCGCAGAGCCTCGCGCGCCGCCTCGACCGCCATCGACACCGAGCTCTCGTCGTAGCTCGCCGCGGCGCGCTCACCGCGGCCGCCGAACACGGCGCGGTTGAGGCGGTTGTACGGTACGTAGGCGCCGTAGGTGACGATTCCAGCCAACTTCGTGCTGCTCCCTGCCGCTGCTAGCGATCCCCGACCCAGAACGGACTCGACCAGGCCCGGCCGCCGTCGAGCTGGGTTACCCGAACATAGTAGTAGTCGCCGTCCGCAACGTCCTCGAAGTCCACGAACTGAACCTCCCGGTCGAGGGCGCCGCTTGGATCGACCGCCTGCAGGTGGAGGCGGTCCAGGTGAGGTCCGACCGGCAGCTCATGATGGAGGCGGCCGGCCTCAAGCTCGCCGAGCCGGACTTCGAAGTCGGCGGCGGCGATCCGGGCGGCGGGCCTGACCGCCGGTGCGAAGCCGAACTCCGTGGTCGCCTCGAGGCGGAAGCGGAGCCGGGTTTGAGGACCGGCGCCATCGAGTTCGACCAGGAACGAGTCGGCGCGGCCGCGAGTCAGGATGCGGAACCTGGCGCCGTCCCGCGCCCTCTGGTCGAGCCGCGAGACTTGGTCGCGAAGCGGGTTGTCGAGGCCGGTCGGTGCGATGCCGACAACGCGCGCTCCCTCGACTTCGAGGGTACCTTCCCACTGTCGGTAGCCGCGGGGGTTGTCGAGTTGTTCGCCGAAGACCTCGGAAGAGGACTCGAAGGACACCTGCAGCCAAGTGTGCGGCATGAGCGGTTCGGCAAGGTAGTGCTTGCTGAGGATGATCTCGCCGTTGCGCACCACGTCGATTCGATCGATCGGCGAAGTGCCGTTGACCTTCACCCGGATCTCGCGCCGCCCGGCGCTCTCCTGCCGGCGCCCCATGCCGGCGCCGTTCAGAGTCGCCTCGAGCAGAATGCGTTGCCCGGAGGTGGCGTAGCAGGAGAGGTTCCGGAGCGCCGAGAACACGGCGTCTCTGCTGAGTTCGGGGGCCACCACGGCGGCCAGACCCCCGGGCTGGGAGACGCTCGAGAGGGGTCCCGGCGCCAGTCCCGGCTTGGCATGGTGGTCGTCCGAGGCGGCCACGAAGCCGAGTTCGAAGCCGTTCTTGAGGTAGCGGTTGGCAAACCACTCGAAGCTGCCGTGAACCGAGTAGAGCTCGACCAGCTTCTCCAACTCGGGATCGCTGCGGGTCCAGTCGCCGGCGCGATGGGCGTGCGGAATGACCAGGACCTCGTCGGGATCGTAGATCGCATGCAGTTGGCGATAGAGATCGGGCAGCCGGGTCGCTTCCTGAACGGAGACTCGACGGCTCCAGGGATCGAGAAAGAAGACGTTGTGGTGCCCGCCACGGTTGCTGAACGCTGTCCATTCGTAGCCCAGGATGCCGATGAAGCGACCCTCTTCGCTGAAGTCGCGGGTCAGCTCCCCGAGGTGAAGCCACTCGCTGTCGTCCATCCAGATGTCGTGCTCCGAGAGCGTCGCGAAGTCGAGGCGGGCGTCCCGGCTGGCGTACTCGAAGAACGCCCGCGCCGAGCCGGTTCCCTCCGCCAGTCCGGTGTGGCCGTGGGTGTCGCCCCAGAGAATGCGCTCAGCCGGTTCATGCTCGACGCGAATCGGGTTGCTGGTCGCGCGCAACCGGCCATCGACCGAGCGCACCTCGAGGCGGTGGACTCCGGGCGCTTCGATCGCCAATTGGTCGACCACCGTCAGGGCATCGTGGCCGGCCTCGACCCTCGCCATGGCGTCCCCGTTCAGGAACACCTCGTAGGCGGGAATCGGCCCGCTGGCCCGATTGATGGCCCGGTCTTCGCTTCGCACCGTGATCTCGAAGGCCTCGCCGGCGCCGACGACGGAGGGCGCCAGGATCCGAACGGTGTGGACTGCCGCCTCGCCGACGACCTCGATTCCCGGCAACTCGGGAGTCAGGTACGTCCCGCTGCCGTCGATGTCCACGTAGACCGGCAGCAGCAGCTTGTCGTTGCTGAATGCCGGCACCGCGAGACGGCTCGATTCGCCGCCGTAGGTGAACGTGACCGTTTCCCCCGGTTTGAGCGCGGCCCCCTCAAGCCGGAAGCCGGGCAGCGGACGTTTGCCTGGGACATGCGAGTGGACGCCGTTCCATTCCACCTGGACGGGCTCGAACAGAGCCGCGGGGTTGGAACTGCGCACCGAGACGAAGTTCTCGGCGGCCGGATCCTGGTTCTGGGGTCGGGTTTCGTTACCGGTCCCGGACTTGCCGACCAGGAATCCTCCGCCGAGGGCGAGGCCGCGGGCGCCGGCGGTGTACGTCTGCTCGACGATGACCCGGGTGCCGGAGACCAGGGGGCCGGCCGTGGTCATGCGAAACGCGCCCATTGCCTGCGGATCCGACTCCTTCAACTCGAGTTCCCGCACGTACTGATCGAACCGCTCCACTTGTGTCTGAAGGTACAGATCGATAGCTGGCGGCAGGCGAACTTCACCGCCGTCCGCTTCGGCGAAGCGAACCAGGGCCACCGTGAGGGGTAGATCCGCCGGCAAGACGCCTCCGTCGAGGGCGAAGCTGTTGGCCCAGTCCCACAAGGTGTCGGTGCGGCGGAAGATGTTGTGCGCCGACGTGGGCTCGCGCTCGATGTCTGCGATCAGCTCCTCGACCCGTCGGCGCAGGTCGTGGTCATCGGATGCGGGCACGCAGCCCATCCCCAGCAGCGCCAGCGCGACCGGCACAGCCGCGCTTTGACGCCGGGACGGCATCAGCTATTGATCACCTGGTCGATCGCGTGCCGGATGGCGGCCGGATCCCAAGGGTCGTCGCTCGTGTACTGCTTGACGCCTACGGTGCTCATCATGCGATAGGCGAAGATGTGTGTCCCCTCGACTCCCAGCGTCTGGCCGGTGATGTGAGCCGCGTCGTCCGATGCAAGGAAGACGACCAGGGGTGAAGCGTGTTGGGGGCCGTAGCGAGCGCCGAAGCTCTCGGTGACGCCAGGATTGTCCGCGGTCATGCGGGTGTAGGCGGTGGGCGAGATCGCGTTGACAGTGATTTCGTAGCGCTGCAGCTCCATGGCGGCGGTGCGCGTCAGGGCGTAGATGCCGGCCTTGGCGGCGGCGTAGTTGCTCTGCCCGAAGTTCCCCTGCATTCCGGCAATGGATGTCGTATTGATGATCCGGCCGCCTCGGCCCTGCTCGCGCATCACGCGCGCGGCCGCCTGCAGGCAACTGAAGGTGCCGCTGAGGTGCACCGCCAGGACCGCCTGCCACTCCGCCTCGCTCATCTTGAGAGCCGTTCGGTCGCGCAGGATGCCGGCGTTGTTGACCAGGACGTCGACGCCGCCGAAGGCATCGACCGCCTGCTGGACGAGTTGGCCGGCGGCATCGAAGGCGCCGACGGCGAGCTTGCTGGCGACGGCATCCCCGCCATCGGCGCGGATCCGGGCGACGACCTCGTCGGCAACGTCACTCTCGCCCGAACCGTCGCGCGCGCAGCCCGGGTCGTTGACCAGGACGCGCGCTCCTTCCCTGGCGAGGAGAAGGGCGTGGGATTTGCCCAGGCCGTTGCCCGCGCCTGTGACGATGGCTACTTTTCCGGCCAGCAGTCCCATGGGCCTCCTCTCTTGAGTCTCGATCTCTAGCGGTGCACTCTAGCGCCTCCGTAACTCGTCTCGGCCGCCGTGCTAACTTGACCTTGACCGTCCAGCCGCCGTCCCAGCCTGAAGGAGCGTGGTACGCGAATGCGGAGTGTTCCTCTCAAAAGAGTTCTCCTGGCTGTGTGCGCCGTCGTTGTCGCCTGCGCGCCGCCGCCGGGCGACGACTATCTGGACGCGGATCTGAGATTGCGGGTGGAAGCGCTCAAGGTGGAGGTCGAAGCGGCGCCGGCGACCCGGGAGAACGCGGTGCAGCGCGCCCGAGTGTTCTGGAAGTGGTTGAACGCCTACGCGCTCACCGGTCGAACCCTGCCCATGGACAGCACGACGACGGTGATGCGGGTGATGAGCCGGCACGAGCTCGGCCGGGGCATCTCGGCAGCAATCCTCAGGACTCTCGACGACAAGATCCACGAACTGGCGATTCGCGACGAGCGCCCGGACGCCATCGGCGACATTGTGGCCAAGGCCGACGAGCTATTGATCGCAGGCGGTTGGGCGCGACTCGAACAGACCTATACCGTCGGCTCGATGGGGATGGCCACCGGCGGCTCGTTCCTTCTCGGCGCCCAGATCATGGCCGACCAGGCGTCGATGCAGCACGAGGATCCTGCGGCGGACAACTACGTTTCGGTCCGTTCGTCGAACGCCGATGCACGTTGGGAGAAGCCCCGCATTCCTTTGTCGGGGAAGCACGGCGGCTTCAAGGACGAAGCGGAGATGGTGGTCTTCCGGCTCGCGGAAGGCACGCTCGAGCACGGCGACACGGTGACCTTCACCTACGGTGACCGGTCGCAGGGCTCCTCGGGCCTGAGGCTGCAGACGCTGACGACCGAAAAGCTGGTGCTGCCGATCTACGTCGATCTGGAGGGCGCCGGGGTCTTCTTTACGCCTCGCTGGCCGCATCACGAGATCGTCGGCCGGAACGAAGTCGAGTCGTTGGCGGTCTTCGCTCCCTCCGTGGTCGCGGCGAGTGAGGAGATCGACTTGGTGGTGCGCAGCGAGGATCGGCACTTCAACCGCTCGCGCGGTGTCACCGTTCAGGAGTATGAAGTGCTTCTAGACGGTGAGGCCGTCGCCACGGTACCCGCGGGTTCGGAGTCGGTGGCCGGCGTCGAAGGCTTGTCCGTGAGCAGCCCGAGGGTCGCCCGCTTCGTCGTCCGTTCGGCGGACGGCCGGCTCGAAGCCCGGAGCAATCCGGTCTGGGTCGAGAGCGCCCCCGAACAGCGAATCTATTGGGGCGAGTTGCACGGCCACGCCGGCTTCGCGGAAGGTCAGGGCGGCGGCGAGCAGTTCTATCGCTACGCCCGTGACGACGCGCGGCTCGACTTCGTTGCCCTCACCGATCACGACTCGTCGATGGACGACTTCGAGTGGCGCTACGTGCAGGAGCTCAGCCGGGACTTCAACCGGGAAGGAGAGTTCCTCGCCATTCTCGGCTACGAGTGGAGCGCCACCCGGGATCTCGGGGGGCACCACAACGTCTTCTTCCGCTCCCGCGATCGTTCGCGGGTGCCGAATCAGGAGGCGCCGACCCTGGCCGAGATGTACGAACGCCTGCGGAGCGAGAACCAAGCGTCCGAGGTGCTGGTCATTCCGCATGCCCACCAGGCTGGCGACTGGAATCAGAGTCCCGCGGATCTCCAGACGCTGGTGGAGATCATGTCTCAGCACGGGACCTTCGAGTGGTTCGGCAACCGGTACCTGCAGAACGGGTTCGAGGTCGGCTTCATCTCGGCCTCGGACGATCATCGCGCCAAGCCGGGCTACAACCCCGGGCTCTTCTTCTCTCCCCACGTTCAGGGCCCGGGCCTGGCGGCGGCCGTGGCGCCGTCAAAGACCACTGACGCGGTCTTCGACGCTCTACGCTCACGCCGCGCATACGCCACTTCGGGCCAGAGAATCCTGCTCTCGGCCACCCTGAACGGCGAGCCCATGGGAACCCGGCAGCCGTACACAGAGCGGCGCGAGTTCTCCTGCCGGGTATCGGGTACTTCTCCCATCGACCGCATCGACCTGATCAAGAACGGGCGCGTCCTGCGCAGCCGCAGCTACCTGTCGGCGCCGCTCGAATCGAGTGCCTGGGTGCAGATCGGGTTCGAGTCGTCTTCGGAGGTCTTCGCTCCCGACCGCGACAATCCGCGCGTCTACAGGGTCTGGACGGGCGTACTGGAAGTGGCGGGGGCCCGGCTTCTCGGCGTTGAGTCTCCGGGTCTGAAGAACCCCTATCTCGAGTGGGCCGAGATCGACCCGGAGCAGCCACAGCGGGTGCGCTTCTACACCGAGACCCGCGGCCGGATGAACACCCTGCTGCTTCGGCTGAGCGGCGCCAGCAGTTCGACGCGGGTCACGCTGCATCTGGATGCGGCGCGGGAGAACGGCTTTGCGCCGCCACTGGTTCGGCAGCCGGTGGACATTCCCGCCGCCGAAGTGGCGTTCCAACTCGACGATCTCGAGAACAGCCGCATCGAGCACGTGCTGCCGGTCGGCCGCCATCTCGATCGTCTCAGCCTGCAGGTGATCGACGCGGATGCTGCCCTCGACCGGGAGTTCGACTTCGTCGATCTCGGGTCGACTGCACCGGGCGACTACTACTACTTCCGAGTGACACAGCTCGACGGTGGTCAGGCATGGTCGAGCCCCTTCTGGGTCGGCCGCCGCGATGCCGGCGACGGCGCGGCCGCGGGCGGTTAGGCGAGGATCGCGAGGCGTTGCGGGCGGAGAACGGATGTCGCTGAAGGAGTCCTACTGGCCGGCCGATATCAGCCAGCCGGTTCTCGACTGGACGGTGGGCAGGTTGCTGCAAGAGGCCGCGACGGCGGCCCCCGAGGGCATCGCTCTGGTGGAGGGCGTTCCCGACCGCGAGTCGCGCCGCTGCTGGACCTTCGCGCAGTTGCTGGCCTGTGCCGAGCACGTCGCGCGGCGTCTGCTGCGGTACTTCGAGCCAGGGGAGCGGCTTGCGGTCTGGGCGCCAAACCTGCCGGAATGGGTGCTGGTCGAACTCGGCGCCGCCCTTGCCGGGCTCACCCTGGTGACCGTCAACCCGGCGTACCGCGGCAGCGAACTCGAGTACGTCCTCGGCCAGTCGCGCGCCGCCGGTCTGTTCCTGGTGCGCGACCATCGCGGCAACTCGATGGCCGCTTCGCTGGACGAGGTGCGCCCGCGGTTGGAACGCCTCAGGCACGTCTTCTTCTTCGAGGAGTGGGACGACTTCATGGGCGGCGCACCGGGCGACCGCGAGCTACCTCAGGTGAGCCCCGAGGCGCCGGTCCAGATTCAGTACACCTCGGGCACCACCGGCGTTCCCAAGGGCGCGTTGCTGCACCACCGCGGCATGGTGAACAACGCCCGATTCGTCGCGCAGCGCGGCCGGCTGGGCAAGGTGTGGGTGAACGCGGTACCGCTGTTCCACTCGAGCGGCGGCGGCCTGGCGATCTTCGGCCCGCTGTTTACGAAGGCGACGGTGGTTCTGGTCGAACAGTTCGACCCGGGCCTGATCCTGGAACTGATCGAGAGCGAGCGGGTGACCTTCCTTCCCGGCGTGCCGACCATGCTGATCAGAATCCTGGAGCATCCCGACTTCGAGCGCCGCGACCTCTCGTCGCTGACCAGCGTGTGCTCGGGCGGCACCTCCGTGCCGCCCGAGTTGGTGCGCCGCATCGAGGACTCGCTGGGGGTCAGCTTTTCGATCTCCTACGGTCAGACCGAAGCTTCGCCGGGAGTGACGCAGAACCATCCGGACGACAGCGTCGAAGACAAGGCGGCGACGGCCGGGCCGCCGCTGCCTCAGACCGAGGTCAAGATCGTCGATTGCGACAGCGGCGACGTCCTTCCTGTCGGCGAGGCGGGCGAGATCTGCACCCGCGGCTACCTGGTCATGCACGGCTACTTCGAGATGCCGGAAGCGACGGCGGCCGCGATCGACGACCAGGGGTGGTTGCACACCGGCGACATCGGATCGATGGACGAGCGCGGCTACTGCAGAATTCGCGGGCGGCTGAAGGAGATGATCATCCGCGGCGGCGAGAACATCTACCCCAAGGAGATCGAGGATGTGCTCCTCGAACGCCCCGACATCGCCGAGGCGGCGGTGATCGGCGTTCCCGATCCGAAGTGGGGCGAGCAGGTGGCGGCGGTAATTCGACTGGCCGGGGACGAGCGCCCCTGTGAGGAAGATCTCTTCGACTACGTGAGGGAACGCCTGGCGCCCTACAAGACGCCGAGGTTGTGGCGCTTCATCGACGAGTTTCCGCTCAACGCCTCGGGCAAGATCCTCAAGACGGATCTGGCCGCGACCCTGTCCTTGTAGCGGCCAGCGCGGCCTCGGCCGGCCCCACGTGAGCGCGCGCCCGCCAGAGGAAGGCCACCGAGACCGCCCAGAACAGCATGCTGATCATCATCGCGTAGCGCAGGGAGTCGGCAGGCGACTGGCCGGCCGCGGCCAGGACATCGCTGATCTTGCCGACCGCGAACGGCCCGAGGGCGAAACCGATCAGAGTGTTCAGCAGCAGATAGACCGCCGACGCCGTCGAGCGCATTCTCGGCGGCACGAGTTCGTTGGCCGCGGCTGCTCCGGGACCGATCCACAGAGATACGAAGGCGACGGTCAGGAGAAAGTAGATGAAGGCCGCCGTGAGGCTGGCGGCGGTGAGCATGAGAATCATCGCCGGCACGGACAGGACGACAGTAGCCAGACCGAGAATGACCCGGCCGTTCGGTGTCCTCTGCTTCAGGCGATCGGACACCAGGCCGCCGGCAGTGACGCCGATCCAGCCGCCGACCGCGACGCCGATGCCCATCAACGCCCCCACCCGGGTCGGACTGGCGTCGAAGCTGCGGATCAAGAGCGGCGCTGTCCAGAACGCGAGGCCGTTGGTGACGAAGGACAGGCTGGCGAAGCCCACACTGCTGTACATGAAGGCGCGGTTGCCGAGAATGCAGCCGAAAGTGGTGGGGTCGCGATAGGCCAGTCCCTGACCCCAGGAGAAGGCGGCGTAGATGCCGATGGCCAGGGCGATCCACTGGGCCGGCTCGCCCACCGAGGCGACCATCGCCCATGCCACCAAGGCCAGCGCGGCGGCACAGCCGGCGTGGATCAGCAGCCCCTTCCGGTCACACCCGGATCGCCACAGACTGACGACGGTGAAGGGTGGTATGACGGCCCCGAACTCCTGGAGCGGCTGCGGACGACCCACGGTTTCGACCGCAACTCCCTCCTGCTGGCCCTTGGCGGGCTCTCGCAGGGTCCACACCCAGAGGGCCATGATCAGCCCCGGGATACCGACCGCGAGGAAGGCGGCTTGCCAGGCGGCGAGCCCCAGCGGAGCCGATCCGTCGGGGTACCTGCCGCTCCAGAAATCGACGATCCAGCCGCCGAGGGCGAAGCCGGTGGCGGCGCCGAGATAGATACCGCCGGAGTAGAGAGCCAGAGCCGTGGCTCGCAATCTCTGGGGAAAGTAGTCGACGATCAACGAGTACGCCGACGGACTGAGGCTGGCTTCTCCGACGCCGACTCCGACGCGGTACGTGCCCAGCATCGCGAAGCTCCGGGCAGTGCCTGTCAGGGCAGTCATCAGGCTCCAGAAGAAGAGCCCGATGGCGATCAGGTTCTTGCGGATCCAGGCATCGCCCAGACGACCGAAGGGGATGCCGAAGACGGCGTAGAACACCGCGAAGGCGGTGCCGTAGAGAAAGCCGATCTGGGCGTCCGTGAGACCCAGATCGCGCTTCACGTCCTCGGCGAGAATCGAGAGGATGTTGCGATCGACGTAGTTGAAGAGATAGCAGAGGACGAGAACGGCGAGGACGTACCAGGAGTAACCGCTGAACGCCCGCCTCTCGCGAGAACTCGAACGCTGCGGCTCGGCGCCGTTCTCGCTACCGCGCAAGCTCCTAGCTCGCGTCTTCTGCAGTCGATGGCATGAAGAGAACCAGGGGCCGGGCGACGAAGACGAGGCGATCCTCCCCGGCCACTCGCACGCGGACCTCCCGCGTCAACAGGGTCCCGCGACTCTTCTCCTGCACGCCGGCGAGTCGGACGCTGGCCTGCAGGCAGGCGCCGGCCTGTGCCGGGCTGACAAACCGCACGCGGTCGAGCCCGTAGTTTGCCGAGTTGCCGTAGCCCGTGACTTCGAAGTCGCCGCCGTCCGCGAGGTTGGGGAATAGGCTCAGCGTGAGCATGCCATGGGCGATCGGTTGGCCGAAGGGGCTTTCGCGGCGAGACCGCTCGACATCGACGTGAATCCAGTTGTGGTCGCCCGAGAGTTCGGCGAACGCGTCGATCGTCGCCTGCTTCACTTCCAGGGGCTCGCCCCAGGGGCCGAACTCCTCGCTGATCTCGGCGCGGAGGGCGTCGATGTCGTCGTAGCGGATCGTCCTCATGGGCGGGCGCCGGCGGGCTCCGGGCCGGGTTCCCGGGCGCCGACCCAGAACGGGCTCGACCAGGCCTGACCGCCGTCGAGCTGGGTGACGCGTACGTAGTAGTAGTCGCCGGGCGCTGCCGGTCCCATGTCCAGGTACTCGAACTCGCGGTCGAGCGGGGCGTCCGGCTCGACGACTTGCAGGGTCAAGCGGTCGATGTGCTCGCCGAACGGAACTTCGCGTTCGAGTCGGTTGTCCCGAAGGCCGGCGAGCCGGAGCTCGATACTGGCGCCGGGGATGTCCATCGCCGGACGTTCGTGCCCCTGGCCGAGGCCGTACTCGCGGCTCGGCTCGAGCTCGATCTCGAGCGTGGTCGATGCGGTGGCGCCGGCGACTCCCAGCAGAACAGTGTCGCTGCGGCCGCGGGTGCGGATGTCGAAGCGAAGGAGGCCGGCGTCTTCGGTCTCGATCCAGTCGAGTACCCGGTTGTCGAGGCCTACCGGGACTACGTCCAGAACCCGCGCTCCGCGCACCCGCAGCGTGCCGCGCCAGACGCGGTAGGGGCGTGGGTTGTCGACCGCGTCCAGTGTGAAGACCTCGGAGGAGGACTCGAAGCCGAGTTGCAGCCAAGACCGGTCGCGGAGAGGCGCCGACAGGTAGCTGCGACTGAAGGCGATCTCGCCGTTCTTCACCACTTCGATGCGGTCGATGGGGGAGGTGCCGGATACCCGGGCGGTTATCCGGCGCTCCTCGGCCCGCGGTTGACGGACCCCCATCGGATAGCCGTTCAACTCGGCGTCGAGCAGGATGCGCTGACCGGAGACGGCGTACACGGAGCGCTCGCGCAGGGCGTCGAAGATGGCGTCGGCGGTCTTTTCGCCGGCGCGCACGGCGGCCAGCCCCGGAACTCCGATCAGCGAGGCCTGGAAGTGACCCTGGGGAGCGCCGGGCTTGGCGCGATGGTCGTCCGAGGCCGCCAGGAAGCCGACCTCGAAGCCGTTGCGCAGGAACATGTTGCCGAACCACTCGAAGGTGCCGTGCTCGCTGTAGATCTCGACAAGGCGCTCGAGTTCGCCGTCGCTCTGCGTCCAGTCTCCCGCGGAGTGCGCGTGCGGGATGACGAGGACGTCGGCGGGGTCGTTGGCGGCGCGAAGCCCCTCCCACAGCAGCGGCAGGCGATGCGCTTCCTGGACCGGCACGCGCTCGCGGTCGGGGCTGCGGAAGAGGACGTTGTGGTGCCCGCCGCGCTTGCGGGTCGGTGTCCATTCGTATCCCAGGAAGGCGACGGCGCGGCCGGACTCGGTCGTGCGGCGGCTGATTTCCTGCAACTGTTGCCACTCGTAGTCGTCGAGCCAGAAGTCGTGTTCCGAGAGCGTCAGGAAGTCCAGACGCGCATCCTCGACGCCGTAGCGGAAGTACCCTTCGGGCGATCCTTGGCCCTCGGCGAAACCGGTATGGCCGTGGGTCTCCCCCCAGAGGATTCTGCGCTGGGGTTCGGTCTCGACCCAGACCGGGTTGCTGGTGGCGGTAAACGCGCCGTCGTTCGAACGCGCGACGAAGCGGTAGGTGCCCGGCTCTTCAATCGTCAGCCCACCGACGATGGCGACCGCGCTCGCAGGCGCCGCGACCGTGGCCACCACTTCGCCCTCCAGGAGGACCTCGTACCCCGGCAGGGCCCCGCTGGCGCGGTTCATGGCTGCGTCTTCGCTCCGAACGGTGAGGTCGAAGATCTCCCCGGCCGCCACCACCGAAGGCGCCAGCACCCTCGCTCCCGCCACGGACCCGCCGATGACCGTCAGGCTCGGCCATCGCGGTGTCAGCCAGTTGCCGTTGCCCTGAAGATCGATGTAGAGCGGCAACAGCAGAGCGTCGGTCTCGAAAGCCTGCACGCCGATCCCGTCCGAGCCGCCCGATCGATCGCCGTAGGTGACGGTGATCGTGTCGCCCGGCTGAAGGGGAGCACCGCCAAGGCGGAAGGCCGGAGTCGGCTTCGGGAAGCGCTGCGAGCCGTGCGGCCCCACCAGGGGCACCATGACCGCTTCGAGCCGGGCCTCCGGCCTCGACGTTTCGGCGGTGAGGTAGTTCGGAGCTGCCGGATCCTGGTTCTGGAAGTCGTTGGTGTCCGCCAGCCATTGGCGTCCGGCAAGCACGCCGCCGCCAACCTGCATGGGCATGTTGCCGACCTCGTAGACGAGTTCGACGGTCGCCTTCGTGCCCGCGGTCAGCGGTTCGTCGGGCACGACGCGGAGGCTGCCCAGAGCGTCCGGATCCTCGTCCTTGATCTGCAGTTCTTCGAGATAGCGATCGATGTAGGGGACGTAGTCCTCGACGGTGTTCAACTCGACATCGGCGACCAGGCTTACGTCCGGGGGCGAGCCGTCGGCCTCAGCCCAGCGCATGATCGCGGTATCGAGGGCGAAGTTCACCGGCAGAGGACCTCCGGTCAGCGCGTACGCGTTTGCCCATTCCCAGAGGATGTCGACACGCTCGTAGACGTTGGCCGAACTGGTCGGCGCCGCCGCGCGGTCGATCTTCAGTTGTTCCACCTTTGCGCGGAGGTCGGGCGAGAGGTAGTCGCCGCCGACCGTGGGGGCGGCCTCACAGCCCAGCAAGAGGACGGCGACCAACCCGGCCTGCAGGGGGGCCGAGATCCGGAGCCTTCGGCGTTGGTTCATGAGTGGGCATAGTCTAGGAGACTGCATCGGAAAAGGGGGATAGGAGATGTCCCGATCGACGCGACGCGAGTTCCTAACGGGTACCGTGGCGACCGGAGTGCTGTCAGCGGCCTACGGGTGCGGCCCGCAGGAGCCGGTGGCCGAGCCGCCTTCGCGGCCCAACATCCTGTTCCTGTTCCCCGACCAGCATCGTTGGGATTGGATGCCCGGGAACCCGGTTGTCCCCGTGCCGATGCCTCATCTCGAGGCCTTGGCGGCACGGGGGCTGACGTTGGAGCGGGCCTACTGCGCGGCCCCGGTCTGCGGGCCTTCGCGCGCCTGCCTGGCATTCGGACGCGAGTACGACGATTGCGGTGTGCCGACGAACAGACAGAGCCTGCCCCTGGACCGGACGACGTTCTACCGCCGGCTTCGGGACGGCGGCTACGACGTGATCGGCTGCGGCAAGCTGGACCTGGCTTCGGGCGCGCTATTCGAGATTATCGAGAACTCCGGGGCGCCCGGGGCGCCGCTTGGGCTGGGCCTCGACGGGCGTCGCTTCGCGGAACAGTGGGGCTTCAGCGACGCGATCAACAACGCCGGCAAGGGCGCCGGTGCGATGATCTACAGCGCACAGCCGCTGGGCGCCAAGGACCCGTACTATGCCTATCTCGACGCGCTCGACCCGGGTCAGGGGCTGATCTGCGCCGAGGACATGCTCGAGCGGCGGACCCCGGAGACGGTGGAGCAGTGGGGGAAGACCCGCGTCTCACCGCTCGCCGACGCCGACTACTGCGACAACTGGATCGGTCGCAACGGCATGTCGCTGCTCGACGCCGTTCCGGCCGGCGAGCCGTGGTTCATGGCTGTCAACTTTGCCGGCCCCCACCCGCCGATGGACATCACCGCGCGCATGGAGCGCCTCTACAGGGGGCCGGATCGCCTCATCGACGACTTCCCGCAGCCGCACGGTTACGACGGCCCGTGGGACGCGGACCACCACATCCGCATTCGCCAGAACTACGCCGCGATGATCGAGAACATCGACCGCTGGGTCGGCCTGTTCGTCGAGCAGCTCGAGGAGCGTGGCGAACTGGAGAACACGATCGTCGTCTACTCGAGCGACCACGGCGAGATGCTGGGCGACCGCTCGCGCTGGGGCAAACAGTTGCCCTTCGAGGCTTCGGCGGCGGTACCCCTGGTGATCGCCGGACCCGGGGTGGCGCCGGGCCGGCGAACCCGCGCCATGGTCAGCCTGATCGATCTCTCGGCCACGTTTCTCGATCTCGGCGGCGTCGGCGTTCCCGACGACATGGACGGTATCTCGCTGCGTGGGCTGCTTGCCGGGGAGACTGACCGGCATCGAGAGTACGTGCTGTCCGGCCTCTACGACTGGCGGATGGTCTACGACGGCCGCTACAAACTGATCACCGGCTTCGAGGGTGTCAGCCCGCGCCTTTACGACCTCCTGGAAGATCCTCTGGAAGAAGTCGATCTTGGCTCCGATCATCCTCTCCGTTGCCGCGAGATGGAGGCCATGATGCGCCAGGGCAGCTACCGGATGGCGTAGAGCCGCGCCCCGGAACTCCGCGCCGCCGCCCGCGGTGCCGCTCCGTACGGTGCCCTATCGCTGTTTGAATTCCCAACCGCGTTTCTATAGCCTCCGCGGATCCCCCTAGCCACAGAAACCGCTCGGAGAACAAATGAAGAATGGCACCCTGCACCCGTGGCCTTGGATTCTCGCGATCGCTGTCTGTTTCCCTCTGTCGCTATGGGCAGACGGCGTTCAGACCGGCACCGTGGACGGTGTCGTCCGCGACGACGCTGGCGTGGGAGTGCCCGGCGCCACCGTGACACTCGGCGGTGACCGTGGCGACATGGCCGCGATCACCGACGCCGAAGGCGGTTTTCGTTTCCTCCTGGTGGCGCCGGGTTCGTACCGGCTGACCGCCGACCTGGAGGGCATGGGCACCGCGGAGGCGGCCGTACAAGTCGAGTCCGGCGGCCGCCGGACGCTCGACATGACCCTGATTTCGGCGACTGAGGAGACCATTACCGTGGTCTCGGATGCGGTGAGGATCGACAGGTACGCCGTCGGTTCGCAGACGACTCTCGAGGCCGACGTGGCTGAGCGATTGAGCTTCAAGGGCCGCAACTACCAGGCGTCGATGGAGGTCCTGCCGGGTGTGGTGCACGACGCCACGTCCCGCTTTCAGGGCGACATCAAGTTCGCCGTCAACGGGGGCCAGGATGTCGAGATGGCCGGGTTCGTCGACGGCGTCGACATCAGCTTCATGCGCTTCGGCGGCAGCCCGCGAGCGATGCTGCCATCGAGTTCGCTGGAAGAGGTGCGGCTGGAGGACGCCGGGTTCGGCGCCGAGTACGGCCGGGTGGTCGGCGGCGTCACCAACGCGGTGATCAAGTCGGGCACCAACGACTTCCACGGTCAGGCCTTGCTGATCCCGCAGAGCCAGAAGTGGAAGGCGACCTCGGATGTGGCGCCCGGACATCCGCGATCGAGCGATGTCGAGAACAGCTACGAGGCCAACCTCGGCGGCTACCTGAAGCGCGACAAGGCCTGGTTCTTCGCTGCCCACTCGAAGCAGAACACGAACAGTCTCGACATTCTCGGGGACGGCAGCTTTGAGGACATCAGCTTCAAAGCCAACGTGGCGACGCTGAAGCTCAGCTTCCAGCCCAACCAGCGCCACTATTTCACTGTCACCGGGGTGGACAGCCCGATCGACAAGAACCACGCCAACGTCTCGACCGGCGATCAGTTCGCCGTCTGCAAGTGCGACCTGCCGGGCGAGTTCTTCTCCGGTACGTGGAGCGCGAGTCTCAGTTCATCGTCCTTCCTGGAGCTCAAGATCGCATCGCAGGAGAACACGGTCAACCGGGGCATCATCCGTTCACGAACTCTCAGCCCGGGCGCCGACTCCCACACTCCCCTGGGCAACAACTTCTCGTACGAGGACCGGGGAGCGCGGATTCGTTACAACACGATCGGCCACCCCGCGGGACAGGGCTACATCACGATTCCGCGCGAGCAGGCGAATGTGTCGATCGGCACGTTCCGCGGCAATCACCAGTTCAAGTTCGGCGCCGACTACCAGGACCTTTCGATCGAGGCGGTGAACGAGATTGGCCATCGCTTCTACGGCATCGGCTATGACCCGAACTTGCCGGGGGGCTTCGCTCGACCGCAGTTCCTCAACGTCTTCGATCCGCCGAGTCCGACCGTCAACGCCGACGAGATCTTGTCTGTCTATGCCGACGATCGCGTGGCGGCGTCCGACCAGTGGAACATCTACTACGGCCTGCGCCTGGACAGCCAGAAACAGAACAACGATGTCGGTACCAAGATCAATGACTGGAGCGAGGTGGCGCCGCGGCTGGCGGCCAACTACGACATCAGGCGTGACGGCACACTGGTCTTCAAGCTGAATGCCGGGCGCTACTACCAGATTCTTCAAGGCGATCTGGTAACCCGGGAGTTCAGCACCCTGCCCAATGGCCGCAACCTCTACAACCAGTACAACTGGAACCCGGCGAGCCAGCGCTACGACCGCTTCGCGCGGCGGGCAACTCCGGCCAATCCGAACGCCGTGCAGGCGGTGAACCCCTACCACAAGGACGAGTTCACGGTCGGAATCGCGGCGCAGTTCGGCGACATCTGGCTCTTTGAGGCTACGGGCATCACCTGGGAGCTGAACGACCTCTACCTGGCAACCCATCAGTACGACGACGCGGGGCGGATCTTCCGTGAAGTGCGGAATCGACCCGACGCCTTCCGCGAGTACGAAGGCCTGCGCCTGACGCTCCGCCGCGCCATGCGCAACGACTGGACGATGCAGGCGAACTACACCTGGTCGAACAACAACGGCAACAACTTCGGCCGCAACGACAACGCCGTTATCTACGACGACGATCTCGGTGAAGGTCTGGGCGGGATCGAACTCGGCACCGGCGCCACCGACGCGACCGTCGTCTTCCGCGAAGGCCACGGGTTCCTCGATCGCACCCACAACCTGAACGTCCTGGCTCTGCGGAACTTCGTCCTGGGGCGCCACAACATCTCAGTCGGCGGCTACTACGGTTTCCGCAGCGGCGAGCGCTGGGGGCGCCGGCAGGCGACCCGGCTCGTCCACCCGGTCACCGGCGCCAGGATCAACACGTCGTCCTACCGGGAGCCGCGAGACGTCAACCAGCTCGAGGACACGCACACCGTCAACCTGACCGGAATGTGGGACTTTCCGCTCGGAGGCCGGATCCACGGCAGGGTGGGCCTCGAATTGGTGAACATCACGAACGAGCAGGAGATCATCGGCATCAACCGCGCCAACGGCCGCCAGCTTCCGGGCACGGCGGCCCTGCAATCGCCGCGCGAGTACCGCATACACGTCGGCATCCGCTTCTAGGAGGCTGCGCCGCAGGACGAAACGAAGTGAGTCCTGCGGCGCAGCATTCTAGTGAGGTGGGGGCTGGGGCCAAACACGGAGCCTGCGACGGGTTTGGCGGCGCTGAGTCGGGGCTACCGCCACTCCGTCCTGGGGCCGCGGAAGCCTGGCTAAGCCCAGGGCGGCGCGCCGTAGGGATCCCTGCACAGGCGCCGCGCCACAACCATGCGGTGGACTTCGTCCGGCCCGTCGTAGATGCGGGCGTAGCGGGCCTCGCGGTACATGTGCTCGAGCGGCGTGTCGCCGGTGACGCCGAGGGCGCCGTGTACCTGGATGGCTCGATCGATCACGTTGTGAAGCATGCGCGCGCCCCAGAACTTGATCAGGGAGACCTCCACCCGAGCTTCCCCTCCCTGATCGAGGACCTGGGCCGCTTGCAGGGTCATCATCCTGGCCGCCTGGATCTCGGCCGCCGACTCGGCGATGAAGCGCTGGATCTCGCCCTTCTCGGACAGCAGCGAACCGTGGGCGTAGCGGCTCGAGGCCCGCTCGCACATCAGTTCGAAGGCCCTCTGCGCCTGCCCCAGCCATCTCATGCAGTGGAAGATCCGTCCGGGTCCCAAACGCTTCTGAGCGATCACGAACCCCTCGCCCCGCTTGCCGAGCAGGTTGGCCCTGGGGACCCTGACGTCGTCGAGCCGGACCTCGCAGTGACCGCTGCGCCGATTCCCCATGGTCGGGATGACCCGCACGATGTTGTAGCCGGGAGTATCGGTCGGCACCATGATCGAGGAGAACTTCGCGTAGCGGTCCGCCTCGGGGTCGGTGATGCAGAAGACGGTGGTGAAGGCGGCGATGTCGGCGCTCGACGTGAACCACTTGTGGCCGTTGATGACCCAGTCGTCGCCGTCGAGTGTGGCGGTCGTCTGCATCAAGGTCGGATCCGAGCCGGCGACGTCGGGCTCGGTCAGACCGACCGAGGGATACATGTCGCCGGCCACGAGAGGCTTCAAAAAACGCTCGCGCTGTTCTTCGCTGGCGTAGAGGTCGAGCATGATCGAGTCCTGCATCGAGACGCTTCCGACGCAGACCTGACCCCAGTAGGACCGGCCGATGATCTCGTTCAGGTAAACGAAGGGCATGAAGCCCAGACCGCCGCCGCCGAGTTCCGTGGGATGGCCGATGGCCCACAGCCCCTTTCCCTTGGCCTCTTCCTTCAGACGCGTGAAGGTCGGTCCGGTCGGGTCGTACTCCGCCGCCAGGTCCGCCTCCGCGGGAATCACATGCTCGTTGATGAACGTGCGAAAGAGATCGCGGTGTTCACGCACTTCATCGGTTAGACCGTACATGGGATGGTCTCCTTCGTTCCGACTCGTAGCGGCAGTCGATTGACGGGTCCTCGCTGGGGGGCTGTTATCGTAGTTCACCCGATCAGGAAGCCGCTGCCGCGGAGGAACAGATGCCGGAACCGGGCCTTGCAGATCTCATCGGTCTGGAGACCGCGCCGCGGTCCGTTGAGTACGGCTGGAAGGACGTTGTTCTCTACGCCCTCGGCGTGGGCGTGCCCGTCGAAGACCTGGGATTTCTCTATGAGCGTGCCTCGGGCGGCCTCCAGGTGCTGCCGAGCTACTGCGTGATTCCCGAGTACGAGGCGATGGTGGATCTGGAGACGCGGTTCGATCGGTCGCGCATGCTGCACGGCGAGCAAACGATCCGGACGTTCCGGCCGATCCCGCCCCAGGGCACGCTGGTCGTCACCGGAAAGGTCGTCAACATCTTCGACAAGGGCAAGGCTGCCGTCATTCACTCCAGCGCCACCGGCTCGACGGTGGACGGCGAGAAGGTCTTCGAGACGCTGAAAGTCGGCTTCTACCGGGGAGGCGGCGGATTCGGCGGCGACCCCGGGCCCAGGGCCGAGGTCCTGGATCCGCCCGCGGGCGTGCGGCCCGATCTCGACATCACGTACACGATCCCCCAAGGTCAGGCCGCCCTGTACCGTCTCAACGGCGACTACAACCCGCTGCACATCGACCCGGAGTTCGCCAGGACGGCTGGGTTCGACAGGCCGATCCTGCATGGTCTGTGCACGTACGGCTTCGCCGTGCGAGCGATCGTCGAGAGGCTGTGCGACGGCGAGGTGGGTCGCTTCCGCGAGTTCAAGGCCCGCTTCTCGGATGTCGTGTTTCCGGGCGAGGAACTCACCACGCGGGGTTGGAAGGAGAACGGCCGAACCCTGATCCAGGTTTCGACTCCCCGGGGAGTCGTCATCAGCAACGCCTACGCCATCACCGACTGATGGCGGCGAGGCCTCCCAAGGCCGATCTCGCGGACATCGGGCGTCAGGCCGGCCCCCAGGTGTTCGCCTATGACCAGCGGGATGTCGGCCTCTATGCTCTGAGCGTCGGCGCGGGCGCCGAGGATCTCGGCCTCTTCGTTGAGGATCGGAATCGAGGGATGCGCGTTCTGCCGACCTTCTGCCTGGTCGCCATGCACTCTCTGAGCCCGCACTTTGTGGACCTGGTGCGGAACTACCATCGGGTGGAGGCCGGCGAGAGCCTGCGCATGCACCGCCCGCTGCCGGCGTCCGGCCGCTTGCACGTGTCGGCGGAGGTGACCGATATCTGGGACAAGGGTTCGCTGGCGATCATGCAGACCCGTGTCGAGGGTCGTGCCGACGACGGAGACCTGGTTTTCGAGCTGATTGCCAGCTCCGCGCTGCTGGGATCGGGCGGATTCGGGGGCGATCCGGGGCCTGCGTCGGCGCCGAAGCGTCGTCCGCCGGATCGTCCGCCGGATCTCCGCTGGTCGGCGCCGATTCCCGAAACCCAGGCGATTCTCTACCAACTCAACGGTGTCGCCGATCCAATCCACGTCGATGAGGAGTTCGCGCGCAGTCGCGGTTTCGAGCGGCCCGTCCTGCAGGGGCCCGCGACCCTCGGCTATGCGGCCGTCGCCCTGGTTCGCGAGTTCTGCGACGGCAACCCGGAGCGGTTGACGGAGATCGAGGCCCGGTTCGCCGCGCCGGTTGTGCCGGGTGACACGCTGAGGGTCGAGGCATGGCGTGTCGACAACGGGGAGGTGCTGTTCTCTGCCTCCACCGGGGAGGCGACGGTTCTTACTCAGGGCCGGGCGTCGATCGATGGCTGGGCCTGAAGATCCCGCGCGCCTGGAGGCCGAACTCGCCCGCGACGGCGTGCTCGTCCTCGACCGGCTCGACGAATGGGCGGTCAGCCGGGGCGACCGCACCTTCCTCCACTACGGCGAAGAGGATCGCTCGATCTCGTTCGCGGAGATGAACCGCCTGTGTTCAGGCATCGCCGGCGGGCTGCGTCAGCTCGGTGTCGGCGCCGGGCACCGGGTTGCTCTCTTCCTCACCAACCCCCTGGTCGGCGCGCTGTCGATGTTCTCCCTGTGGCGTATCGGCGCCGTCTACTGTCCGATCAACTACAGCCTCACAGGCCGCCTGCTCGGGCATCAACTACGCGACCTGAAACCCCGCCTCGTGATCTGCGAGGAGAGCCTGCTGCCACAGTTGGCGACCGTCGCCGACGGTCTGGCTGAGCCGGATCTCGTGGTGCATCGACCAGCTCGCAGCGACCACGACTTCGATCCGGCCGTATCCGGTATTACGGCCGAAGGCTGCCGAACCGTCTGCGGCTTCGCTGAGTTGCTGGCGGCACGCGGTGACGGCTCACGGGCGCCACAGAAGCCGACCGATCTGGCGAACATCCTCTACACGTCGGGTACCACGGGACCGAGCAAGGGAGTGCTGCAGTCCCATCGCTGGATGAACCAGTTCAGCTACAGCCCCCGCTGGCTGATCGATCGCAACGACGTGGTGCACAACGATCTGCCGCTGTACCACGCCGCGGGCGCGATCAGCAATGTCGTGCGCGCCGCCTGGGTGGGGTGCGAGGTGGCGATCTGGGACCGCTTCAGCGCCCGCGACTACTGGCGGCGGATCGCCCGCCGGGGCGCCACGACGGCGATTCTGATCGACGTCATGATCTCCAGACTGGTGGCGGCCCCGGAGCAACCTGACGATGCGTGGAACACGCTGCACTGCGTCAACCTGACGCCGCTGCCGGAGAAGCACCACGAGTTGGCTCTTCGCTTCGGCTTGGACATCTGCGCGACCGCCTACGGTCAGACGGAGACGGGACTCGGCGCTCTCGCCCTGATCGATCAGTTTCCCAGCGGCGGCGGAACGCCCCCGGATCTCTATCGCGGCTGCCCCAAGGAGGAGATGCTCGAGTTCGCGCGCCGCTCGGGATACCCGATCTTTCGGGGCGACCGGGAGATCCGCAAGGGCCTGATGGGCGCGCCTTCCATCTTCGTTGAGGCCGCGATCCTCGGCGACGACGACGACGTGTTGCCCCCGGAGAGCTACGGCCAGCTCGCGTTCCGTTCGCGGCTGCCCGACCTCTTCACTGCGGGCTACTGGGACCGGCCGGAAGCCACCGCCGAGCTTCTCGCCAACGGCTGGCTTCACACCGGTGACGCCGCGGTCATGGATGGCGACGGGCTGCTCTACTTCGCCGACCGCATGGGGAGCTTCATCCGCTGCAAGGGCGAGAACATCTCGTCGTACGAGGTCGAGGAACTGGTCGGCGAACATCCCGATGTCCGCCTCTGCGCGGTCGTGGGAGTGCCGGCCAGCGAGGGTGACGAGGAGGAGGTGGCGGTGTTCGCGGTGATGAGGCGGGGCGCCGAGGTCGGCGCTGAGGAGCTCGGAGAGTGGCTGCACGGGCGCATGCCCCGCCACATGCGCCCCGGTCATGTCCGCTTGCTCGACGACCTGCCAAGAACGCCCACCAACAAGGTCGAGAAGTATCGACTGCGCGACTCGCTCCTCGTCGAGATCGGGATGGCGCCTGCCGGAGCGGGGCGATGAAGGGCGCCAGGCCAGGGATCGGCCTGCTGTCTCTCGCGGTTCTGCTAGCGGCCTGCGGGAGCGGGGATGGAGCGCCGTCGCCGGCTGATCCCCAGCCGCCACCCAACGTCGTGCTCATCCTCGCTGACGATCTCGGCTATGGCGATGTCTGTGCCTACGGTTGCGAGAACGGGCGCACGCCCCATCTGGACGCGCTGTCGGCCGCGGGCATTCGTTTCACCGACGGCTACGTCAGCGCTCCACTGTGCAGCCCGACCCGAGCGGGTCTGCTCACCGGTCGCTATCAGCAGCGTTTCGGCCACGAGTTCGGCGCCGGCGCCATGCAACGCGTCGAGGACGCCGGACTCGGCACGCCGACTTCCGAGGTCATGCTGCCGGAGCTGTTCAAGAGCGCCGGCTACGCCACCGGCATGGTGGGGAAGTGGCACCTCGGCTCGCAGCCGCAGTTTCAGCCTCAGCAACGCGGCTTCGACGAGTTCTTCGGATTCCTGCACGGTGGCAACCTCTACATGGACCCCGCGGATCAACCGGGAGTCCGCACCGTCGCCTCAGGGTCGATCGCCGGTGGCCGCCGAGCCCACGAGTTCCGGCATCGACCCGAGATCAACCCCATTCAACGCGGCAGCGAGGTGGTCCAGGAGGCCGAGTACTTGACCGACGCCTTCACCCGGGAGGCGGTCGACTTCATTGACCGCCGAAAGGGTGGCCCCTTCTTTCTGTACGTCGCGTACAACGCGCCGCACACGCCTCTGCAGGTGACGGACGAGTACTACGACCGCTTCCCCGACATCGGCGACGAGCGCAAGCGAGTCTTCGCGGCCATGGTCAGCGCCCTCGATGACGGCGTCGGCGCGATCATGGCGAAGCTGCGCTCGACAGGGGTGGAGGAGCGCACCCTGGTGCTCTTTCTGTCGGACAACGGCTGCGCCACCTATGTGGAGGCCTGTTCCAACGAACCGCTTCTGGGCGGCAAGCTGCTGCACTTCGAGGGCGGCGTGCGAGTGCCGTTCCTGGCGGCCTGGCCTGGCCGGATCGAGGCCGGAAGAGTCGAGTCGACGCCGGTGAGCTCTCTCGACATCCTGCCCACGGTGCTCGGACTCGCGGGTATCTCGCTGCCGGGCAACCTGACGCTCGATGGCGTCGACCTGACGGCCCTGCTGAGAGACGCCGAGCCGCCTCCGGCAAGGCCGCTCTTCTGGCGCAACGCCGAGAACTTCGCGGTGCGAAGTGGTCCGTGGAAACTGGTGAGCGTCAACGAGCGCCACCTCTACCTCTTCGATCTCGGGGCATCACCGGGCGAGGTCGAGGATCTTTCTTACCGCGAACCGGCGCGCGTCGAAGCCCTACTGGAGCTCTACCGAGGCTGGGAGGCAGAAATGAAGGAACCCTTGTGGACTCCGGTGAACAGGGGGCCGATCGACATCCTGCTCCCCTGGCTGGGGGTGAAGGAGACCTTCGATGCGACCGTCTGAACGCGAGTGAGAGTGGCGGTCCTCCGCGAGATCACTACCGGGTTGGACTTCCCCGAAGGACCGATGGCGATGGACGACGGCAGCGTCATCGTGGTCGAGATCGCCGGCGGCAACCTCACCAGGGTCAGGACGGACGGCCGCCACCAGGTCCTGGCGCGTTGCGGCGGCGGGCCGAACGGCGCCGCCTTCGGGCCCGACGGCAGGGTCTACGTCTGCAACAACGGCGGCTTCGACTACCAGCGCCTGAACGTCGGGCCGCTGCCGGTGGCCGGTTTTCCCGGCGGCCCGTTGCACGTCCCCGGGCGCCAGCATCCGGACTACATCGGCGGTCGCATCCAGCGCGTCGATATCCACACCGGCAAGGTCGAGGATCTCTATACCGAGTGCGACGGCAGGCCGCTGCGGGCGCCGAACGACATCGTCTTCGACGACTGCGGTGGATTCTGGTTCAGCGACCACGGCCAGACCCGGAAGCGCGACCGGGATCGCACCGGCGTTCTCTATGCCAGGGCGGATGGCGCCTTCATCGAGGAGGTGTTGTTTCCCCTCGACGGGCCCAACGGCATCGGGCTGTCTCCCGACGGCGCGACGCTGTACGTGGCCGAGACCTATCCGACGCGTCTGTGGAGTTGGCCGATTCCTTCGCCGGGCGCCGTCATCCAGGACACGACCATCCTGCCCCTCAGCGGCCGCCTGGTCGTCGATCCGCCCGGCCTCCATCTCTGGGACTCCCTGGCCGTGGAGGCCGGCGGCAACATCTGCATCGGCACCCTGATCACCGGCGGCATCACCGTGGTCTCGCCGGAGGGCGAGATCGTCGAGATTGTGCCCGCTTCCGACCCCTTGACGACGAACATCTGCTTCGGCGGCGCCGATCTGCGAACCGCCTACATCACGCTGTCGGGAACCGGTTCGCTGGTCGCCTGCGATTGGCCGCGGCCGGGGTTACGGCTGAACCATCAACAGTGAGCGGGTCCTGACCGACACGAGTTCGGCTGGCGTCGCCCTCAACGTCCCGTGAACACCGGTTCCCGCCTCTCGGCGAAGGAGCGCACGCCTTCCTCGCCGTCCTCGCTCGCCTCGCAGACACTCTGGGCGAAGGCTTCGTAGGCGGTGAGGCTCTCCATGCTGTCGCCCTCGAAGGTGCGATAGGCCATCTTCTTCATGAACTCGATCGCGAGGGAGGGACCGCTCGCGATGTTGGCGGCGATCTGCCTGCAGGTCGGCATCAGCTCGTCGTGGGGAACGACCCGGTTCGCCAGCCCGAGCTCGACCGCCTGCTGCGCATCGATGATTTCGCCCGAGTACATGAACTCGAGGGCCGGCCCCAGTCCCATGATCTTGACCAGCATGTAGACGCCGCCGTTGTCGGGGACCCGGCCGCGCTTGACGAAGAGGGCGCCGAACTTCGCGCGTTCCGAGGCGATCCGGAAGTCCGCCATGAGCCCGGCCGAGAAGGCGCCGCCCAGCATGTGCCCGTTCACCGCGGCGATGATCGGCTTGCGACAGCGCCAGAGGGCGAACTGCAGGCGCCCGCCGAGAGACAGCGGCAGCAGTCGCGTGCCGCGGGGGAACTCGGGGCCGTAGGGCGCCACGCCCGCGAGCTTGGGGTCGGAGAAGTCGCGCCCCGACGACCAGCCCCTGCCGGCGCCGGTCCAGATGGCGCACTTGATGTCGTCGTCGCGCTCGATTTCCTCGAAGGCGGCGATCAGGGAGTCCATCATGTCCATCGACTGGGCGTTGAGCTTCTCCGGCCGGTTCATGGTGAGAGTGACCACTCCGCCGTCGCGCTCCCAAGTCACATCCTTGAGATCCATTGCCGCTCCTTTCGTGCCGCTCCGCGGCGCAGCCTTGCATGGAACAAGCCCTGTTTCCTGTGCGTCAGCGCGGCGCGGACGCCGCGACTCGACTCCTAGTCGAACTGAACCCAGATCGGCGAACTCCAGGCCATCTGGCCGTCTTCCTGAATCAAGCGAACATAGTAGTAGTTCAGTCCCGGCTCGGGCGACAGATCCGCATAGCGCAGGTCGATCTCGGCGCCGGTCGGAGCACTCTGGTAGATTGAGGTTCCGTTGCGCAGGATCTCGACGGTCGAGAAAGGTCTGGTGCCTACCGCGACGATCCTCATCTCCGGCAGTTCGTCCGTGCCGCTCAACTCAGCGCCCATGAAGTGCTCACCCATCCAGAACTCGAGCACGATGTTGTCGGTGGCGCCGTACGTCCGTCGCTGGCGCATCGCCTCGAGGACGGCATGGCGCGAGCGCTCCGGCACGAAGACCATGGCGTAGGAGATGTGGGTCGACAGGTGGTCCGAACTGGCGATGACGCCGAGGCGGTAGCCCTTCTCCCAGGCATTCGAGACGAAGCCCTCGTCGTGCGGCCGCGTGAGCTCCGACTGCGCCTGCGCCGCGCGGTCGGTCAACGGCGCGCCCGGGGCCTCGTAGCTGTGACGATCGCCCTGGTAGATCTCGACCAGGGGTTCGATTTCGGGATCGTTGTCGCGCCAGTCGGTGCCCATCGTCGTAGCGCTGGTGTGGGGAATGGTGATGCCGCCGGTGCTCCGCACCTCTTCGTAGAGCATCTTCGTGTCGTCGTCCTGAACGATGCCGGCGCCGTTGTGGTAGCGGATGTTCGGATACTCGACGTAGCCCGTTTTCTGGAAAAAGGGCACTGGCATGTGGCCGCGCTCGGCATGGAGGATGTTGCGATGCCCCATGGGGAAGTTGATCGAGCGTTCGTAGCCGAAGAGTGCTATGTAACTCTGCGGAGCGTGGAAGAGATCGGCCAGTTTCTCCTCCAGCCACCACCAGTACTCGAGCTCGCCGCCGTACTGGTGGTCGCTGATGAGCCCGAAGTCCATCGCCGCGGCGTCGATCATGTAGCGGTAGAAGTCGAGCACGGAGCCGTCCGGAACGCCGCGCAGATCGAGTGACATCTCGGTGTGGCGATGGGTGTCGCCGCGCAGGATCCGCATGTCCTCGCCGTCGACTCGAGTCCTCCACCCGCGGATGCGCTCGATGTCCTCGGCCTCTCGCTCGTGGCCGGCGGCGCGCTCCGGGAACGGCGGCGGCCGCGGGGCCTCAGTCCTCAGCCCGGGCGCGGTCGCCGGCGCCCACCTCGCCGCGTAGACGTTCTCAACCACGGTCTCTTCGGGCAACGTGAGAATGGCCGAGAAGGTGGGGAAGTTGTCGCGCGGCCAGCCGAGCCACAGGCCGCCGTCCGCCGAGGGCGTCGCCGAGGCCGACATCGACAGGCGGCCGATGCTCCACGGCACGGCGGCTGGCGCGCTCCAACCGTTCGCGTCCATCGTTGTGACGTAGAGCCTCCAGTACTGGGCGTAGGCGCCGGAGCTCTCCATCGCCCGCACCAGAAGACTGACCCGGCCCCGATCGTCGACGGCCAGCTCCGGGCCGCTGAGGGAAGGGTTCGGCGTCTTCGTGTAGTGCAGGCGCCGGCGAGCCGGGAAGAGCGTCCCGAGTTCGGGAGCGGCGGCGGTGATCTCGTCGCCATCGAGAACGCGGACCGCCACCGTGCGCTCGCGGTTGAGCATCGAGCCCGGCTGACGCTCCTGGTCGATCAGAAGTCCCTGGTCCTTGCCCCAGCCGGCCTCGCCGATCTCGTAGGCGATCCAGACCCGGTCGGCGCCATCGACGGCCACGCTGGGCCTGGCCTCGAAGAACGGCGTCGCCGCGATCGTCTGCACCGGTCCCAGGCGGTCGCGCTGGAGGCGGCGGAGGAAGACGTCGTAGTCGCCGCGGTCGTAGCTGTCCCAGGCGATCCACACAGCGCCCTCCGAATCGAGAGCCAGAGCCGGGGTCCAGTCGTTGCGCGGGCTGTCGGAAATCCGTCGCTCCGCTGACCACGAAGTACCGTCGTAGCTCATGTAGAGGATGTCGACCTGCCCCTGGCGGGTCCCCTGCCAGACCAGATGCAGCGAGCCATCCCGGGCGCGCGCCAGGCGGTGATTGAAGTCGCTCCCGGGGGCCGAAGTCAGACGCTCCAGGCGGCCCCAGTGTTCGCCGTCGAAGCAGCGCCCGTAGAGGTCGAAGTTCGGCTCGTCTTCGAACAACCGCTCCGGCTGCGCCCACACGATCCACAGCCGTTTGTGGCTGTCGAAGGCCATGCTGGGGCGCCAGACGTCGCCGGTGACGCCAGGAACCGGATTCCATGGCCCCCACACACCGGTGGCCGGGTCGCGGCGGGCCAGGTGAAGGCGGTCGCGCCGTCCAGAGTAGCTGGTCCACACCATCCAGACGTCGTCTCGGTCGTCCGGGTCGGAGAGGATGAACGGGTAGTCGTCGTTGCGAAAGTCGCCGGACAGACGGATCGGATCGTGGAACCTGGCGTCGACCGGTGGCTCGGGGTCGGTCTGCCGGGGATGGAGCAGAGGCCCGACCCAGGAGGGCAGAGGTGGATCGACGTGGTTGAGTTCGTGCCATGCAGGTGCATCGCTGCGCACTCTGCCCGGCGCCATGGGGTGGGCTGCCGACCCCGGGTTCCGCCCCGGCGCATCGAAGTACCTGTCTTCCGCGCTCTGTTCCGAACGCAGTGGCGGAAACACCCGTGGTTCGGGCGCCGGAGCGTTGCCGGAAGAGAGCAGCGGGCGTGTCGTTTCCTGAACTTGCGCCGGGCTCCAGACCAGGACTGTCGCCAGCACGATCGCCGAGATGAACCCGGACCAGCGAAGGCGCTTCTTCATAGATGGCCCTCCTCCTGCTGCTGCGCGCCGGCTCGTGTGCCGCCGCCGACTCTCTATCTCTACCATGGCCCAGTGTAGGTGAGAATGGGCCGGGCGATCGTCGATCAGCACGGAGGTCCATCGAGTGAACGCAGCCAGTCTGGCCCTCGCCAACATCGAGCAGTTCGGCGAATACCCGATCCTCCATTGGCGGGGCGAGACCATCTCGAACGTCGAACTGGACATGCGGGCGCACAGGCTGGCGAGGGTGCTGCGGGATCGCGGTGTCCTGGCCGGTGATCGCGTTGCCGTGGTGATGCCCAACGGCCCGGAGGTCTTCGAGGCATTCCAGGCGGTGTGGAAGATCGGCGCCGTCATCCTTCCGCTCAGGCCTCAACTCACGGTGCCTGAGATCGAGCACATGCTGCGAGACTCCAAGGCCCGTGCAGTGATCACCGCCGGCGAACTCGTGCCGCTGATCCGCCGGGCCTGCCCCGAGCTGCAGTTGCTCTTCGCCGCCGCCGGTCCGGTTGGGGACGAGGCGATCGACCTGTCTCTGGAGGTAGCCGGCGCCGAGCCCCTGATGGAGATGGCCGAGCGGGCAGGGGACGATCTGGCGCTGCTGCTCTACACCTCCGGCACCACCGGCAAGCCGAAGGGCGTGATGCTGACGCACGAGAGCGTCGTCTCGATTCCGCACCCGAAGATGGTCGACCTGCCGCCCTTCATGCCGACCCTGCACGTGCTCCCTCTGTCGCATTCGTTCGGCGTTCTGATGATGAATCTCGGCTTCATCAAGGGCATGCAGGCGGGCCTTCTTGCGCGCTGGGATACCCGCGCCGTCTTCGAGGCCATTCAGAACCTGCGCGTGGTCCGGTTCTCGATGGTCGCCACCATGCTGACCTACATGCTGGAGTTCCCGGAACGGGACCGCTACGACACGTCGACCCTGGAGGGCGTGTGGACCGGCGGCGCCCCGCTTCCGGACCCGGTGCGCCGGGAGTTCGAGCAGGTGTTCTCGTGCCGTGTGCGGGACGGTTACGGCATGACCGAGTCGGGAGGGGCAGGCGCCGCCTACTACGATCAGGACGCGTTTCGGCCCGGCTCCGTCGGCCGCGCCCAGCCCGCCATGTCGATTCGGGTGGTCGACGACAGCGGCGTCGGCGTGCCCGCCGGCGTCCGCGGCGAGATCGTGATGTCCGGGCCGACGCTTATGGCGGGTTACTGGCGCAACCGGAAAGCGACGGACGAGACCCTGGTCGACGGCTGGCTCCATTCGGGAGACATCGGCTATCTGGACGAGGACGGCTACCTCTACCTCACGGACAGGAAAAAGGACCTGATCATCAAGGGCGGCGAGAACATCTCGCCGCGCGAGATCGAGGAAGCGCTCTACAAGCACGAAGCCGTCGGCGAAGCGGTGGTGTTCGGCGTGCCGGACTCCCGGTTCGGGGAGAACATCTGGGCGGCGGTGGCGCTCAGCGGCGACATCCAGGCGAGCGAGCAGGATCTCCTGCGGCACGTGGCGACCCAGGTGACCCGCTTCAAGGTTCCGGCACGACTCTTCCTGCTGGACGAGATCCCGAAGAACGCCACGGGCAAGCTTCAGAAGCGCGCCGTGCGAGACTCTCTGCTGGGGAAAGACGGAGCAGCCTAGGAGTATCCACAGCGGGGTCCGCTGCGCTGCCGCGTAGGGAATAGTGGCCTCGCCTCTTGGGGGACACGAGGGTGTTGACAACGTCAACACAAGTGTGTATGTTGACGCCGTCAACAACCCTTGGAGCAAGGAGAGGCACCATGACGCAGCCACAGACGACCCGCGGCCGGAGGCGCCATCCATCGAGCCGGATTGCCATGCTCGCTGTTCGAGTGTGTCTGTCGGGATGCATGATGCCGGCCGCCATGCACTCGGGTTCCGAGCCGGCCGCGGCGTACGCGTTCGAGCGCTACGAAGTCGTTATCGGCGCCGCCGAGCGCCAGACCATCTTGACGGGGTTCCTTATGGGAGGTTCGGTGGCGGACCTCGCGGTCGTGCATATCGATGAGAACGACGACCGGCGCTTGCGCATCTTCACGTTCACGGACGGGGACTGGGCGCCGGAAGTCGACACCACGTTGCGCCCCGAGGCCTCCTTCGTCGACGTGGCCAACATCGACGGCCGGGATCGGTTGATCGCATACGGCGACGGCCGCCTGACCTGGTTCGATCCCGAGACCGGAACGGAACGAGAACTCGCGGCGGTGACCTCCGACTTCAGTCCGCCTCCGCGGGGCGAAGTTCTCCACGTGGACATCACGCGGGACGTCAACGGAGACGGCCGCGACGACCTGATCGTGCCGCACGGCCACGGCTTCCAGGTGCTGGTCCAGATGAGCGGCGGCGCGTTCGCCGAGCCCGTGGCGGTCGGGCCGTCGACCGGGCTCGACCGCGTCTACGGCGCCGACGGCTACCGGTACCGGCCCTGGGAGGAGGGCGGCCGCGTCCACGAGATGGACTACGACCTGGACGGGCGAATCGACCTGGTGTTCTGGAACCAGGACCACTTTGTGGTCCATCTCCAGGACGAGCGCGGTCTATTCGCCGCCAAGGCCAGCACGACCTTCACGACCGAGGTCGCGTTCGACTCGGACGACCGCCGCTCGCTGGCGGCTCCAGAGGAGGTTCGCCGCCGGCGTATTGACGACAGCCTGACCGGAAGCCCGACAGGGAGGGTGCTGCACTCGTTGACCGACCTGACCGGCGACGGCGTCGCCGACCTCGTGGTCTTCTCGCTGGAGATCAGGAGCATGTGGAGCGTGCACTCCACGTACGAGGTCCACCCAGGCTCGCCCACACCCGATGGCGGCACCGTGTTCGCGCCTGATGTCGGCGCCGCGATTCTGTCGGGCGGCCTCCCGTACGGGATCGGGCGGTACGACTTCGACCACGACGGTCAGGTTGACGTCATGTACACCACCATGAAGTTCGGCATCTTCAAGACAATGCGCATGATTGGACAAGGGTTGCTGACTCGTTCCGTGCCGATGCATCTCGACTTCTACCGCATGGAAGGTGGCGTCTACTCCGACAAACCGAGCGCCACCCGCAGAATCAAGGGCCGCGCCCCCGGCGTTTCAGGGGAAAAGGGCATCTTCCACCCGTCGGTGTTGATCGGGGATGTGAACGGCGACAGCCGCTTGGATCTGCTGGTGCAGAAGGGCCGGAAGAAACTGCGCGTCTTTCTTGGCGTGCCGGGGCCCGACCTGTTCGCCAGGCGGCCTGAAGAAGTGGCGGTCGCCATGCCCAACGAGGAATACACCTGGCTGGTGGACCTCAACAAGGACGGCAAGCAGGACATCCTCATGCATCACACGTTCACTACCGAGCCGCATCGGGTGACGATGCTGATCGCCCGATGAACAAAGTCGGTACTTCGGCAACCGACCGCGCGATGCAGTGTCGACGAAGCCTGTCCTCCATACTGTCTCTCGGAGTATTCCTATCGGGATGCACAGGGTCTGCCGCCGCGCAGTCCACTTCCGAGCAGGCTGCGGAATTCACTTTCACGCAGTACGAGGTCGTCACCGGCTTCGCGAAACGTCAGACCGTCTTGACGGGACTTCTTCTCGGTGGCGCAGGCGCGGACCTTGCCGTGGTGAACATCGACGACAGCGACGAACGCCGCCTGCGAATCTACGAGTTCGGCGACGGCGCCTGGGCGCCAAGAGTCGACGCAACACTCGGTCCCGAAGTGCTGTTCGTTGACGTCGCCAACATCGGGGGACGCGACCGGCTGGTCACCTACGACCCCGGTCGCCTGAACTGGTTCGATCCGGAATCGGCGACGGAACGCGCGCTGGTCGCCGTCACTGCCAACTTCAACCCGCCTCGCGGAGGCGAGATCCCCCATGTAGACGTCACCCGGGACGTGAACGGCGACGGCCGCGACGACTTGGTCGTCCCGGGCGTCGATGGCTTCCGGGTGTTCATCCAGACGGGCGCCGGCGAGTTCGCGGATCCAGTGAAGATCGGCCGGTCCACTGAGATGGGCAGGATCTACGGCGCCGATGGATACCGATACAACCCTTGGGATGAAAGCCGTGTCCACGAGATGGACTACGACCGGGATGGTCTTGGCGACCTGGTGTTCTGGGACGAGGACCACTTCGAGGTTCATCACCAGGACGAAGATGGGCTGTTTGCCCCAGTGGCCGAGACCTTCACGACCGATGTGGCATTCGACTCTGACGAACTCTCCTCGCTCGCCACCGGAGACATGACGGGGAGGGTGCTGCACTCGATAACCGACCTGAACGGCGACGGTGTCGCGGATCTCGTGGTCTTCTCGCTGGAGGGCGAGAGCATCTCACGCAAGCGTTCAACCTACGAGGTGCATCTTGGCGCGCCAACGCCCGATGGCGGCACTCTGTTCGCACGGGGCGTCGACTTCGCCTTCCAGTCGGACGGCCGAATCCAGCTCGGGATGGACCGGCACGACTTCGATCGCGACGGCCACGTCGACTTGATGTTCACAACGATCGAGGTCGCGTACCTCAAGAGCAGCCTCTGGAAGAGAATCAAGGGGTTCATGGGCGATGACGTCTGGTTGGATCTCGAGTTCTATCCCCTGGCAGAGGGCCTCTATCCCGAAGAACCCAATGCCACCCGCAGAATGCAACTGGACGGCCACCCCAGCGTCAGGGAGCTGGGGTGGGTGCCACTGGACATAGTGCTTCGAGGGGCGACCCACCAAGAACGGAAGACACAGAAGCGTCACCTGCGCGCGTTCAACACGACCTTGCTCATCGGGGATGTGACTGGCGACGGCCGCTCAGACCTGCTTATCGAGGAGACGCATAGGCAACTGCTCGTCTTCGTCGGTGTGCCGGGGCCGGACCTGTTCGCCCGGCAGCCTCAACGGGTGGCGGTCGCCATCCCCAACGACGAGGAATACACCTGGCTGGTGGACCTCAACAAGGACGGCAGGCAGGACATCCTGATGCATCACGCGTCCACGACCCAGCCCCATCGGGTGACGACGCTGATCGCCCGTTGAGCACACCGGCCGGCTAGACCGGGCTGTGATCTCGCATCCCGTCCAGGAGTGTCTCGGTGGTTTGCCTGATCAGCTCGTCCACATCGACGCTCGGGTCGATCTGTCTCTCGATCAGCAGGGACGCCAGACCGTGGACCGCGCTCCATGCAACGTAGGCTTTTGCCCGCGGATCCCCTCGCTCGATCTCGCCGCGCTGCTGGTGGAGCCGGATCACATCGATCAGGTGTTCGAGTAGGGCGCCACCGGCTTCCCGCAACTCGGGTTGATCCTGGCGCGCAAGGGCCTCCTTGCCGTACATCAGACGGTAGTGGGCCGGATGCTCCAGGGCGAAGCGCACGTACTCCTCGCCCATGCGCCGGAGCCGCTCGACGCTCGACTGCGGGGCGCCTTGGCTGCTGGTTTGGAGGCGGTTGTTGAGACGCCTGAATCCCTCCACCGCGACCGCGACCAGGAGCGCCGTCTTGTCCGGGAAGTGACGGTAGGGCGCGGCCCGCGATACGCCGAGGCGGCCGCCGATCGCCCTCATCGTCACGCTGGCGGTTCCGCCCTCCGAGATCATGGCGGCGGCTTCGTCGACAAGCGACGCTCGCAGGTCGCCGTGATGGTAGGTGCGGGTCCGTTCGGCCATGGGTGATTATGGACCCTGGGTGTTGACAGCGTCAACAAGAGTCTGTATGTTGACGCCGTATGATGTCGCGGTAGGGCCTACAGCAAGGTCGCCGCTTCGCGGCGCGTTGTTCTCCGCGGGTCAGAAGACCCGCGGTTACAGCCGGAACAGACGAGTGATCTTGACGACGAGGGCGCGGTTGTTGAGCACCGGAAAGCCCCGTGTCAGCGTGTCGCGCTGCTCGTTGTAGACCACGAACAGCTCGCTGCCGGGGCGGTACTCCCAGCGCAGCCGCACGTTCGTCGCGAACCCGTTGCTCTCGGAGTTGTACTGCAGCAGCGCGCTCACGAACATGCGCGGCGTCATCGTGTAGATGGCGCGCAGGTCGAGGAGTTCCACCGTGAACTCCCCCTCCGGCAGCTCCACCCGGTTCATCGAGACGCTCGGCTCGAGCGAGAAGTGCGGGGTCACGTTCACTCGGCCGAAACCCCAGCCGACCGTCGTCTTCCGGCCGCTGAAGAAATCGCCGTGCTCGAGCAGGAAACTTCCCGAGATCCGTCGCTGCTGGCCCAGGTTCACGACTCCGCGCACATAGTCGAACTCGTAGCTGCCGGCGGGGAGCGTCACGTCCGAAGCGATGGGGAACGCCTGCGACAGGAACTCGTAGGTGTGCCCGTAGGTGAGTTGGACTCGATCGCCGCTGTGAAACTCGATGCCGAACTCGGCCGCGCCGTCGCGCGTCTCGATCCGGCCGGCGCCATTCTCGATGTAGGCCAGCGACCCGGTCCAGGAGTACTTGCGAACCAGTCTGCTCGCTGCTGGCCGGGGGCTGAAGCGGAACAGGCCGAAGGACCGGCGCATGTCGTCGCGGCGCAGGAATCCGACTTCCGGGTTGAAGTGGTCGCCAACCCGCAGGCGCTCCAACTGAACGCCGTAACGGTCGCCGTTGTAGTCCATGTGCAGGCGGTAGCTGGTGTCGTCGCCCACAAGCCCCGGCGTGCGGGTCTGTGCCCAGTAGGTGTTGAACGTGAGATGTTCGAAGAAGGCGAACGTCCCGTCGACTCCATACGCGTCATTGCGCCCGCCGCCGTCCTGCGCGACCGAGCGGCGGGTGTAGATGAGGCCGACGTTGCTGCGGCGCAGGATGTCGCGCTTGAGTCGCACGACGCCGAAGTTGGTGGAGCGCGCGCCGGCCAGCGGCTCTTCGTCCGCTTGGATGTCCAGCAGGCCCAGGGTGTAGCGGCCCGTGCGGCCGGTCAGGCGAGCGCCGGCTTCGATGGGGATCGCGCGTCCTCCCTGCAAACCGATGCGCCGGCTGTAGAACAGGATCGGCGTGTCATTGGACGTCGCAAACACCCCGGTCTGGGCGCCGCCGAAGGCGAAGGTGCCCTGATTCTCGAGAAAGAAGTCCCGCTTCTCGGGGAAGAAGAGGCTGAAGCGGGTGAGGTCGACCTGCTGCTGGTCGGCTTCGACCTGGGCGAAGTCGGTGTTGTAGGTGAAGTCGGCCGTGAGGTTCTGGCTGAGGCCGTACTTGACGTCGATACCGACATCGGCCGCCACCTCGTTCGAAGTCTCCGGGATGGCGACGAGATCGCTGGCCACGTCGGCGACGAGGTAGGGCTTGAGCTCGAGGTTTCTCGAGGCCGGCGGGGCCTCCAGGCCGACCAACGTTGCCGCCAGCGACACTTGGAAAAGGCCCATCTGGCCCAACGCTTCCGGGAGGCGGGTCAATGTCGAGATCTCGTTCTTCCACTGCGTGTAACGCTGCACGTTGAAGCCCCAGATCTGCGCCCGGCCGGGGCGATAGCGGAGCGACTTGAACGGGACCGCTGCTTCGACCGTCCAACCTCCCTCGAATCGGCCTACCGCGAGATCCCAGACCGGATTCCAATCCCTGTTGTACTGGCGCTCGTCGGTGACCTGGCCGTCGATTCGGCCGCCCGAGGGGTAGATGGTGAAGTCGGCTGCGTTGCGACGGTCATGGAACGTGTCGAGAATGAAATCGACATAGTCGTCCTGGCTGTACACGTCGCGCCGCATGTCGTTGGCGGCGATCCGCTCGGGGTCCTGCCAACAGCGAAACGACACATAGACCTTGGCATCGTCGAACGTGACCCAGACCTCCGTCTTGTCGGTGGCCGGTGAGCCTGGCCGCGGTTCTGTCTGAACAAAGTCCGAAACAGGCGGCACGGTCGTGTAGAGGACCTCGTCGAGTTGGGCGTCGATCCGGAGCGGCGTGGCGAGGCGCACGGCTCGCACCGTGGTCCGGCCCGAGTCGTCCCGAGTCACCACAGCCGGCGGCTCGGGTGGGACCGTCGAACCTCGGTGGACCGTCGAGGGGAGAACCAGCGGCTCGTCCGACGGCGCCGGCGTGCCGGGCGAAGCGGCGACTTCCTGGCGTGCCTCGGCGCCTTGGGCCAGAAGAAGGCCGCCGATGAGCAGGCAGCCTGCTGCGCGGTGCAATCTACTTAGTCGATCGCGAAGCAGTAGAAGTAGCCGTTGCCGCCCGTGCTCTGGAGGTTGGACTGCGAGCAGCCGCGGCTGCCGTGGGCCGAGTTCCACGACGACGGGACGGGGCCGCCGCCGGTGCGATCGTGGTGGCCGACCTGGGCGCTGCCCTCGTCGTTGCTCGTCCAGTTGCTGCAGGTGTGATCGGCGCCGTCGGTGAAGCGGGCGCCGTCGAGCTTCGACCCGGTCAGGATGTCGTGCTCGTTGGGGCTGTCGCCGCGGCCCTTGACCATCTCGCCCTTCTCGGTGAGTTGCGTTTCCTTGGTCAGCCCGACATTCGAGTAGTGGAGCGCGTCCAGGTTGGGGGCCACTTCCGCGCCCTTGGCGTTGAGCCACGGGCCCGATCCGATGCGATCCCGGGCGTTCACGCCGTCCTCGCCGCCGGTGCTGAGGTAGGCGCGCCAGGTCTTGCCCGAACTCCCGGCCGCCTCGGCGAGCGCTGTGCAGTGCTTGTCGGCCCCCTCCAATCCGCCCAGGTTGGCGCCGTCGCCCGGTCCGGCGCTGGTGATGAAGAAGCTCATCTCGCCGTCCTGGGCCGAGACCGTTGCTGTGAGCATCAGCAAGGCGACCGCGGTGAACAGAATGCACGTTCTTGGCGTCATGACGGAACCTCCGTTGTTCTCTTGTTGCGTCAAGCGATTGAGTATAGGGGCGGCGGCCCCTATCCGATCCGGTTCTCGCCCGCGTTCTCGTCCTGGTGCAGGGTCACGGGCCAGCCGGGAAACTGGGCGTCATTCCCGTCACGGTCCGTGGACAGGAACCGGAACGCCTCGATCCGGTAGGTCTTCGCCTCCGAGTCGATGGTGACCAGGCCGAAGCCGCTGCTCTTCTGGTGCGCGAGCCGGTAGGGATGCTGCTCGGCGCCGACCTCGGGGTTGCCGACCGCGTAGACGTAGACCCGGTTGCCCAGGCCGTCGCGGAACTCGCCGGTGTCCGCGAGCCCGTGCCGCGGCCGGTTCCGGTGGGGCATGCCGACCTCGTCGGGCCGCCACCAGCGCGGGTATCCGGCGCTGATCGCCGGCGTGCAGAAGGCCCAACACCCGTCGCGCTGCCGGTCGGCGCCGTACTGGACCAGGGAGGGCAGGTGCTGATCGCCGCACACGTGCAGGCACTTCGCCTTGCGCAGCATCCGGATGACCCGGTTGCGAGGCGTCTGGGGCCAGCCGCCGCAGTCGAGATCCGCGGCCAGGAAGTCGTCGTAGGCGCCGTGGTGGGTGGCGACGCCGGCGAACACGGTCTGGCTGAGGAGCACCTTCATCGTGTGGCCGCGCCAGTCGCCGGCCCACTGCTCCAGGAACACCTCCTGCCGCTCGCCGAGCAGGGCGAGCCCGGGCTGGTCGAGCTTCGAGGTGTCGAGTCCAACGTCGAGGACGTGATCGGCCCTGCCGGACCCGGTGTCTACGCGCTCTGGGCTGCTCTTGAACTGCCGGTCGCCCAGGATGGCGAACCCGACCCCGCCGTAGACCATGTCGCCGTAGTAGACGCTGATGTCCTGTTCGACCGGCGCCGGATCGAAGGGGCCGGGATGGTGCGATGCGTTCGTGCGATGGACCACGTTGACCATCCGCGCCGGCTCCCGGTATCCGCCGCGCGTCGAGGTATCGCGCCCGGTCCCCATCGGTCTGCCGCCCTCGCCCCAGATGTTGCCCTGGAACACGTCGTGGTCGTCCGGGATGCACAGCGTCGGCCGGTCGCGCATCGCCTCACGGAACGCCCAGCCGAACTGGTAGTACTTGCGCAGGTAGTTGAGGATCGCGGGCGCCGCAGGTTCGCGGATCAGGCCGTAGCCGCCATGGTTCTCGTAGAGCTGGTCGCCGGAGAAGAAGAGCAGGTCTGGGTCGCGGCCCAGGACGTGCTCGGCCACGGGAGCGTAGGGAAACGAGTAGTCGTTCTGGCAGGTGAGCGCGCCCAGCCGCAGCGGCCGTCCGGCCGGATTCGCCCGGATCGTGCCGAGCCACTCGGACGCCGTTTGGCCGCCGTCCGTGTGGCGCTCCCGGTAGACGAGCCGGAACGGCGCCGCCTCCCGTTCGTTCCACCGTGGCAGCCGGAACGTCGCCGTCCAGGCGTCCGGGTCGAGTTCGGCGAAGCCGCGGGATCGCCACTCCCCGCCGTGCTCCGTCAAGAGCTCGACCCGCCGGTCGTCGCCCTCCCCCAACGGCGGCAGGAGCGCCGTCAGCTTCACCACGAAGCCCTCGTCGGTGCGGGAGTCGCTCATCGAGTACATCGACCACAGGATCGGGCCGAAGCGGCGGTCGTCGTCAACGGCGAAGGCACTCCCGTCCGCGGTCCATTCGCTGAAGCGGTACCGGGCGCCCTGGCCCTTCGGGATCTCCCGGTCGAAGTTGCTGACGATCGCCACGTTGCCTTCGATGTCCGCGGCGGGCATGGTGTGGGTGACGGTGCCCAACTCGGTTCCGGAGGCGGTCCGAACTTCAAGGCGGAGCTCACACTCGCCGTTTTCCGTCCGCCCTTCGAGAAGCAGCACGATCCCTTCCGTTGCGACCGCGTCGCCGTCGCCTACCTCCGCGTTCGCTCCACCCAGCACCAGCCGGCCACCGACCAACCCGGCATCGACCCCAACGCCGCGCGCAAAGCAGTTGCTGCGATGGTCGTCGATCAGGTTGCGGATACCGATCCGGAACCCCGCGCCCCCGTCCTGTTCGCCCGCCTCCACCCGCCGGCAACGGACCGACATCCGGAAGCGCCCCGGTTCGCCCGTCAGCCGATGCGTGATCAGGTGGACGTTCCGGTCGCCGCCGCCCGTCTGCACCTCGGCCGCCCCGTCCACGACCCGCCAGTCCTCCATCGGATTGGCCCAGAAGGACTCGCCAAGCCACACCCGGCCATGCGTCCGATGCCAGCGATTCACCCGGGTCCCGGAGACTGGGTCCCCTTCCTGCTGCTGGGCCGCCACGGCTCGGCCTATCCGCTTCGGTAGGGAAACAAGCGCCGCCAGCAGCCCGAGCAAGCCACGCCTGTTGAAGCGATGCCCAGTCTGAGACGTCGGCTCCTTTCGATGTTGGCCTGATTGCATCCGCCGCAGTATCGCACTGGTCCACGGTCTCCGGGAAAGCCAAAGTGGAGCGCAGCGGAAACGGCCCAGGTGCCGCGCCCGGCGCCCCTACGGTTGCTTGGGCGCATCGGGGAAGTGCCGATGCATTGGGGGCTCAGCTCTCTTTTCGGGGGGGTTGCAAGCTGCCGCGACGAGGATACGCGGCGAAGTGACACACACCGTGTTGTAGGGCTACGATGACAGCTTCGGGAGATCATCCGGCGGATCTGGAAACCACAGCGACGACGATGGCAAAGAGACAATCCAAGAGCGGCGCAACGACAGGCTACGAGGCTGAGCTGTGGGCGATGGCCGATGCGCTCCGCGGCTCGATGGATGCGGCCGAGTACAAGCATGTCGTGCTCGGCCTCATCTTCCTGAAGTACATCTCGGACGCCTTTGAGGAGCGCCACGCGGCGGTGCTGGCCGAGTGGGGGGAAGACGCCGCGGAGGACCGCGACGAGGACATCGCCGAGATCGCCGCGACCTACCACGCATGGCGCGGCGGGGAAGGCGTCGTCGAGTACGAGGACGAGGCCGGTTTCTGCAAGAGCGCGACGCTTGAAGAGGTCGGCGGAAACGGCCACGTGCTGACGCCGGGGCGCTACGTCGGCATGAAGCCGCAGGAGGACGACGGCGAGCCGTTCCAGGAGAGGATGGCCCGGCTCGCGGCCGAATGGCGTCGGCAGCGGGCTGAGGCGAGTCGGCTCGACGCGGCGATCGAGGATAACCTGAGGTCGCTGGGGTTCGGAGTGGAGGTTGCCAAAGACAGGGGAGATGCCCCATGACTCTCAGCCAGCAGGAGTTCGACGCGATTCTTGCTGACGAGACGAAGCGGATCGTCGGAGACCTGGAGTGGCAGAATGACGAGGATCACTCTCCGGCGCGAGAGTTCCGGGTGGAAGTCGCGTCCGACGCTGGATATCCGCTGTTCGTCAACGGTCGTTGCAACCCCAAGGCAGGCACTCTGTCTTACACGCTCATTCATCGTGGCGTCGGTCGCATCTACGCACTCGATCTCGGGGCCGAGCACCACAATCCGGATTGCAGTTTCGCGGGCGAGAAGCACAAGCACCGCTGGACGGAGGCCTTTCGCGACAAGCAGGCGTATGTTCCGACCGACATCACGGCTCTCTGGACTCAGCCGTCGGACGTCTGGGAGCAGTTCTGCGCGGAGGCGAAGATCGCTCACCAGGGAGAGATGCCGGATCTGAACGTCCAGGAGGAGTTGCAGCTATGAGTCTCGACGCGTTGTGTTCATCTATTGGAGATTCGCTGCCGTCGCTGTTCAAGTGCGGGCCAGCGGCGGGAGGCGGCGTCCGCGTTCGGACACCGCTGATGTACCCGGATGGTGGCGTCGTCGACGTGTTTGTCCTTGAACGCGATGGCGGCTTCACGATTTCCGACTATGGGGAGAGCCTCGGTTGGTTGCGGCTGCAGTCTGTGAGCAGGCGGCGGTCGCCCAAACAGAACCGGATGATCGGTGATGTCTGCCAGACGCTGGGTCTTGAGCTCGAACGTGGCCAGCTCGTGTTGCGCGTTGCGGCGGGCGCCGTACTTGGTGAGTCGGTTCTGCGCCTCGCGCAGGGAGCAGTGAGACTCTCGGACCTGTGGTTCACGTTGAGAACCAGGGCCGCCGAGAGCGCGGCCGACGAGGTCCATGAGTGGCTGGCCGAACGACATATCGTCCATGAGAGGGGCGTGCGAAGAACCGGGAGGTCTGGCAGGGAATGGACGGTGGATTTCCAGACTCGCACCGATCAGCGGACCTCGATCGTGTTCCTGCTCAGTACGGGTTCCCGTAGCGCCGCACGAAGGATCACTGAGCATGTTGTCGCCGGGTGTGTCGACCTCAGCCATCTGAGGGAGACCCATCCGCAACTGACACTCGTTTCCTTGTTCGATGACACACAGGACCTTTGGCGAAGCGAGGACTTTCAACTCCTCGAACAGCAATCCGAGGTCGCGTTGTGGTCGTCTCCAGAACGCTTCGAGCGACTTCTGTTGGCGGCCTGACCAAGGGCGGCCGATTGGCTGGCGGACTTGAAGGGCGCCTGGAGTTTGGCGGGCAGCGCCGATCAGCACTGATGGGAACCGACACGACCTTCTTCAAGGAGTGCCTCGACCGGCTGGAGGTCTACTGGCAACTTTTGGACCGCGACCGTGAGGACGAAACGGCTCGCCGGCTTGGGCGAGAGATTTGCATCGAGCGGTTCGAGGTTGCTCTCGAACAGAGCGGCAAGCTGCTGAGAAAGACGTTGCGTCCGTGGTTCGCAAGCAACCGAGCGGCGGACCGGCTGACGTTCCGGGACGTGTTCCGGCACGCGGCCAAACGCGGCCTGATCGACATCGAGGCCGCGGAACGCTGGCTGGGTTACCGCGACAGCCTGATCGGCGCGGGCGAACCGGACGGCGCCGACCCGGCCGTCGTGGCAGCGGTGGAGCGGCTGCCGGCCTTCGTTGCCGACGCCCGGGCGCTGGCCGCGGTGATCGAGCGGGCGCCCGATGACTGAACGCCTCCACTTGCGGCCGCGCCACCGGGAGCGCCTCGAAGCCCTGCTGCGCGAACACCTCCCCGGCGTGGAGGTCTGGGCCTACGGCAGCCGGGTGAACGGCCAGAGCCACGATGGCAGCGACCTGGATCTCGTGTTGCGGGGCCGCGGCTTGGATGAGATCGAGCTCAAACGTGGCTATGACCTACCGAAGCAGAGGCGCCAGGCCGGCGCCTTTCCGACTTCCACTTGGAGAGCAAGGGAACACCGTGACTTTTTCAGGACGGACCGCGACGGCGTCGAGAAGGGCGTCGTACTGGTCGATCTCAGGAGCTTGCCATGATTACGAACGAGAGGCAGTACCGGATCACGCGGAACAAGGTGGGGCGCTTCCTGCGCGCTCTGGAGGAGTTCGACGCCAAGGGGACGAACGCGCGGGAGTGCACCCTCGGCTGGTTCGAGCCGAGCGTGAGGCCTTGGAGGGGCAACTCGCGAGCCTCCAGAAGGAGCTGGAGGATTACGAGCAGTTGAAGTCCGCCAGCGTGTCGGACATTGAGGTGGATTCGATCGACGAACTGGCCGAGGGGCTGATCAAGGCGAGGGTCGCGGCCGGGTTGAGCCAGCGGGAGTTGGCTGAACGCTTGGAACTCAAGGCACAGCAGATCCAGCGCTACGAAGCGGAGGGATACGCGAGCGCTAGCTATCGGCGGTTGTGCGAAGTCGCGCATGCAGTGGGGCTAGGGTCGAGAACGAAGATCCGCCGCGCTACCGCGCCAGCGGATCCGGCCGGATCTGGAACTTGACGAACTTGCCGCGGGTGCCCTTGCCGCCCTCGGTGTGCCAGATGTAGTTCGTGCCGTAGTTGGCCCAGAGGGCGCGGCCCTTCCAGCCCGCGTCGGGGTCGTCGATGCGGCCGTCGAGGCCGCGGGAGAAGAAGCCGAGCGGGTAGGGCACGCGCAGCGTCGTCCATTCGCCGGTCTCGGGATCGAGCGCGAGCAGGCTGTCGGAATTCGATCCGGTGGCGATCGGGATGTTCTCGCCGAGGCCGGCAATGTCGTGCTGATCGACCCAGTTGTAGTAGTGGAAGTCGGCCGGCACGTCCGTGCCCTTCATCGTGGGGCCCTCGGTCCGGTACAGGGACCAGCCCTCGGGGCACTGGCTGCCGTCCGGGCTGTCCGGCTCGTCCCGGGGCTCGCACTTGCGGACGTCCAGGCTCGCCAGGTGGCTGCTGCCGGCGAGAGCCGTCCACACCACGCCGTCGCTGGCGACGTCGATTCCACGCGGGTCGAAACCGGGTTCCGGGACGCGGAAGATCTGCGACCGGCAACTGGCCGGGGGATCCTCCCCGCGCATCAGACGGATGATGTAGCCCGGATAGGTCTGGGAGGCGCCCCACACCGAATCATCGATCGGGCTGGGAATGACCGAGTAGAGGCCGTACGAAAGCTGCGTGTCGTACCGGGGATCGGGCGCCGGTGTGGTCTCGGCCTCTCCCGCCGCGATTCGTTCCTCCTGGGCCCTGACGGCATCGACCCGGTAGGTGAAGCCGCCCGCAGAGGCGACCGCGACGTTCCAGGGCTTCGTGATCGCGCCGTCGCCGTTCGTGTCGACGACCAGGGGACACCAGCCGACGGCCTGCTGCTCGTCGCCGGTCTCGTCGAAGACCTTCGTGTCGACCCAGGAAAGGCCGGCGCCGCCGCCGTTGAAGTAGACGGTCTCGTTGTCATCGTTGTCGAACTGCAGGTGGTGGGTGCTGAAGCAGGTCTCGATCAACGTGAACTTCTGGGCCACCGGGTCGAAGAACGAAGCGTGACGGCCGCCTGGCCGGGGCGTCCACCAGGCCGCGTACTTGTTCTCCGGATCGCTGCACCAGGCCGGAGGCCGCCGCGCTCCGTGGAGCTTCGAAGTCAGCCAGACCCGGCCCTTGCTGTCGATCATCGGATTGTGCGGATCGGAAGGGTTGTAAGGGGGATTGGCCCAGATGTGCTCGTCGCCCCAGAAGAAGGACGGCCGCATCGGCGGCGGGAAGCGGGACGGGACCTCGCTTCTGGGTTCCCTGGTGGGGATGTTCCGGGCATAGCTCAAGTTCAGGACGGGGTCCATGACCACGAGCTGGCCGTGGCCCGAACTCGCGGCGTAGATGGGTCCGCCGGCGTTGATCCGGGGGTTGTTCTTGTCGGTCGACACGAGATCGTGCATGAACGTCTTGTCGCTGCCGACGTCCCACAGGGTGAGGACGAGGTTGCGCTCGATCCCCCGCGGCCGCGGCGGCGCCGGCGGCAGTTCTCCCGCCGCGATCCTCTCGGTCCAGTCCGCGTACACGTCCAGGGACGCTTCCATGCCCTGAAGCCGGAGCACGCTGTACATCTGGTTGCCGCGCACCCCGGTCCCCAGCCGCCACTCCCAGGCTTCCTTGTGGGCGGTGAGCTCCGGCTTCGCTTCGAACACGTGGTCGACGGTGCGAGTCTGGCGGCTCCCGAGTTGGTGGCAGAAGTTGCAGTCGGACTTCAGCGAATCGAGCCAGTGGGACTGGGACAGCATGCGCGTGCCCATGCCGTTGCCGTCGTCGCCGGTGCCGGGGAAGAGGCTCTCGTCCGGCGGCGCCATCAGCGAAAGCCAGTAGTCGCCCGGGTAGACCCTCGCCGCTTCATCGGGGGTCGAGGCGGCGGTGGCCTGGAGCGTGACCGGGTCGGCCGTGGGCCTCATCTCGAGCGGCGCCGAATCGACCAGGCCGTAGCCCCGCACCCACACGTCGTAGCTCGCGTCGGGCAGTTCCGGCAGCATGAACCGGCCCTCATCGTCGGTGACGACGATCTTCACGAACTTCGTCGGCAGGTCCTTCGTCTCGGCGATGACCCAGACCCCGGCTTCGGGGCCCTGGGCGCTCTGGACGCCGCCGGCGATGAAGCCGTCCGGACCCGCTGTGACGGCTTCGGGAGCGTTCTCGGGCTGCGTGCAGGCGGCAACCAGGAGAAGGCCGGCGCACAGGGCCGGCCCGGTGGGTCTGAGAAGGAAGGTCGTCATCGGAATTCTCCTCTAGTCTGGTCCGCTGCGGACCGCGCCATCCTCGGCTCGCTGCTTCAACGCCCTACCGACATCCGCGAATCCGCGATGCATGGCTCGGCCGAACAGCAGGACGGCGAGCGGCGCCAGCGGGCCCTCGAGCGTATCCGTATTGAAGTAGGCACAACTGGTCTCGCTCCGATTCTCGAGTCGCTGTTCCCGCAGCGCCTTCAGCAGAGACTTGTGGGCGATCTTGGTGCTCCAGGACACGAGGGTCGGCGGCTCGATCGCCACGAACCGTTCGGTCTGCTTCCGGTCGTAGCGGCCCAGCTTGACGTCGAAGTCGATGGTGGCGCCGACGCGTACGTCAGTCTTCGTGTAGGTCCGGGCGAAGGGATTCCACTCGCGGTACCGATCGACATCGACCAGGATGTCCCACACGGCGTCGATCGGGGCGTTGATTTCTACCGGTTCGGAAGTGGTGGCGTGTTTGAGCATGCGAGGTCTCCTGCTACTGACCGGGCTAGCAGCCCGGCGGCGCGTGCATGCGGACCAGCGCCTCGCTGGCTTCCCACAGCCTGGCCCCGTTGGAGCGGCTGGTGGCGAGCTTGGACGGTCGCTTCTCGCGCATCATGTGCAGGTAGATGCCGCTGCGCTGGCCGGCGTCGTCGGCGCAGCAGAGGTAGCTGACGGGCACAGCGGCCCTCGTCGGTGGCAGGAAGAACAGTCTCATCAACGGGTACACCAAGGGCTTCAGTAGCAGCGGCGCCTCCCGTGCGATGGCGGAGCGGACGGGGCCGGGGCAGAGCGAGTGAACCACGACGTGCCCCTCGCCGTCCTGGTTCAGGCGTCGCGAGAGTTCGCTCGCGAACGTGGACATGACGAGCTTGCTCGCGCCGTAGTGCTTGATCCCGTCCCGAACGCCGTAGTCCCTGAATTCGCCGAAGCGATCGAAGTCGATCGGCTCGGCCGAGCGGTGGGCCTCAGACGAGACGAGAACGATGCGGGGCGCGTCCTCGATCCTGGCCGCCGGGCGCACCGTCCCGTCCCTCAACCAGCGGTCGACCAGGACGCGGTTGGCGAGGAAGTGGACGGCGAACATGATCTCGAAACCCTGCGGCGTCCGGCGGGCGCGGCGCGGCATCAAACCCGCGTTGAGGACCGCGATGTCGATCCTCGTTCCCCGGTCGCGCAGCTCGTCGCAGAGCCGGTGCACCGAAGGCATGTCCGAGAGATCGACCCGCAGCATCTCGACGCGGTCGGACCCGGAGGCGGCCTTGACGTCTTCGCCCGCGTCGGGGTGTCCGCCTCGGCAGGCCATCAGGACGTGGCCGCCGCGCGTGGCCAGGTCGATCGCGACGGCTTTGCCGAGGCCGCTGTTGGCCCCCGTCACCAGGCACGTCTTGCCGTCGATCCGAACCGAAGCCGACAGAGGCTCGATCTCCGGGCGGACGGCGGCGCGGTCCCGGACCGCCTTGCGGAGGGCCTCGAAGATTCTGTTCACGATCAGGCGTCTCCTCTACTCATAGGGAATGCTGTGCCTCTGCCGGTAGGACCCGATGGCGCGCTCGATTGCCTCCCGGGTCAGGCCGAAGCTGCCCGCATCGTAGACGTGCCGTCCGTAGCGGTGCTGCACGTTGCGGCTGGCGGTGCGCTCCGCGGCCCGCACCGCGTCCGGGCCGAAGGGGACGCCGGCCTGCTCGTAGATTCGCCGTAGTTGCGCCATCGGGTCGCTGACCAGATCGTAGTAGGACACGTCGACGAAGCGACGCGGATCCGCGGTTTCCCGGGCGCGGGCGGTGCGCTCGACCAGGCGGCATGTCTTGGCGAACCAGTGCCCGCCGATCTCCCCCGGTTCCACGCGGTCGCTGAACATCCCCCTGCCGTGCGCGACCATGCTGCAGAAGGAAGGGACGGACTTGAGCGGGTCCCGGTGCGTCTGCACGATCGTCGCCCTGGGGAACACTTCAAGGACGGTGTCGAGGTACTCCATGTGGTGCGGCGTCTTGAGCACCGAGTGACGGCGCGGACGTTGCCAGTGCAGGACCTGGAGCAGGGTGCGGAACTCCTCGTACGTTCTCGTGTGGTCCTGTTCTTCCAGCCAGCGCGAGTAGGTCGGCACATGCATCGTCGCCTCCGCCGACTGGCTCATGAAGGACACGTCGAGCAGGAGCACGTCCTCCTCGGGGGCGTCGTGTTCGGCGGGATGCACGGCAAAGAAGGCAGGGGCCAGGTAGGCGATTGCGCGTTCCGCGATGAGCGCCTGTCTGATCCGGGCGTGGGGGTCTCCCGGCTCCTCGCGCGGCAGGGGCAGCGGATTCAGTCCCTCCCAGGCCGTGACGGCGCGCATATCCGGGTGGGAGGCGATCAGCCGGTGCAGCGTGGTCGTGCCGGTCCGCTGGAGGCCGGCGATCACGACGACGCTGCCGAGGTCGATCTCCCGTATCTCCGGGCGCCTACGGACCAGGTCCTCGACCCGCAGGCGCGTGGCCAGCGCCCCCTCGATTCGCCGCCTCTGAATGAACCTGCCAAGGGGCGTGAGGTCGGCCTCCTCGTTGATCGAACGGACGAGCACGGACAGTGGCTCCATGAACCACTCGTCGCCGAAGCTGGCGAGCCCGGTCGTGTTCCGGGCCCTGGCGATCATCGAGCCGACATCGAGCTTCCCGGGCAGGCCGAGATGGCCGCCCGCCCGGCCGACCGCGTTCAGGAGCGCTATGGGAAGAGGCCGGTACGGCCGCTCGTAGTCCGTCGATGTCTCGGCAAACCGCTTCGGCATCTACTTACCGGCGAAGCGCTTTGAGTGCGCTCAGCTTGACGACGCGGGTCGCGGGTACCGGGTGCTCCTCGGCCCGGATCCACCGGAAGCACATGGTCCCGGAGGTGTGACCGGCGGTATCGAGCCAGTTGGGAAGCCCGGGATCCCGGTGCGTGACGATCAGGCGCACCGAACCGTCGCTCTCGTACCGGGCGAGGTGCTTGTTCGTGTGGATCGTGTGGTAGCGGTAGTCGAGCGACTCCATCCAGTAGTTGTTGAGCTGGAAGTTCCAGTGCTCGCACTGCGGCGGCGTGGCCTCGATCACCAGCGCCTCGTCCGCCGCCAGGCGCCAGTGGGAGTGGTAGTAGGCGATGTTCGGGTCGCCCCCGGCCTGGTTCGACGTCTCCTGGTCGAAGCGGGGCAGCGTATTCGAGTGCTTCTGGAAGTCGCGTGCCCACTTCGCGAACAGGAGGGAGGCGCCCGCGACCAGGGTGCTGGCCGAGCGCAGCCCCTCGTCGACCTGGGTCGCCGTCAGCGGCGCGGGGCGCTTGTCCTCGGGCGCGCAGTTGATGCGTTCGATGTGCAATTCGGCCGGGATTTCCGTGCGCCGGTCGAGGAACGTCTGGCGCACGATGAGGACGCCGGTCTCGGGAGTCATGGGCAGCCAGTTCCCGTCCTGTCGCTCGCAACTGAGGACCAGTTCGAAACGGCCATCGTCGTCGATCTCGAGTTCCGCGGCCTCGATGTAGCCGGTCGGGGGCATGCCGCCTCCCTGCCCGTAGTGCCCGGCCTGGGTGCCGAACCCGAGGTAGGCGACGGTGTTGCGGCGTCCTGCGATCCGGTACTCGAAAGCGCCCGAGATGGCGGCGGTCAGGTAGTGGTTGTCGGGATTGTCGGCGCCGAGCTTGACCGTCTCGTGCGCGACGCGGTGGAGGACCGGCGCCCTCGGGTCCGCGTGCTCGAGGAAGGCCATCAGGCCGGCGCGGGTCAGACGGCTCAGGTACCGGTAGCCCTCGGCCTGGTTGAAGGCGTCGCGGGGCGTGCCCGGGAAGTTCAGCGATGCGCCCGCGGCCTTCAGCGTGTCGCAGAACTCGTCCCAGGCGCGGCCGCTGACCACCCGCTGTGCGGCGACATCGTCCTCGGACTTTCCACGGAGCTTCCGCATCGCCAAGGAGACCCGGCGAAAGAGCGCAAGCAGACCGATCGCGAACCTTCTCATCGCTCCCTTCCTCCGCGGCGTCAGTCGGTCGGGCCGACCGGTGTGCCGTAGGGGACCGGTGGCTCGCGCTCGCGGGTCGCGCCGACGGCGACGATGCGCCAGCGGCCCCGTGACGAGCGGAGATCGAGGCTCTGGGTGTCGTAGCTCGCGGCCCGGACGTACTCGACTTCGAGCCGCACGGTCTCGCCGAGATCCACTTCATCGATCACCGCGACGCCCTTCACGTCGGCGAACCGCTGCCGGAGGTACTGCTCGAACGCGGCGTCTCCCATCTCGTCATGCACCGCTTCCAACTGCTCGCGGACCTCACCGGCAAAGAGATCGAGATAGACCGCGACCGCGCCTTCGCGGCTCGCCTCGACCATCTGCCAGAAGACCTCCCGAGGTTCGCCCGCGTCGGCCGAGGGCTCGGGCAGGCGGTCCCGAAGCGCCACGGCCAGGCCGGCCAGGAGCACCAGGACGGTCAGCGCCGTCGCCCCCAGATTGCGCGTCATCTTCACTGCGGTCTGTTCGGTCCGGGGGTCAACTCGCGGCGCAGGAAGTCGATGTCGATCGTGCTCTGGCCCGGCTCCAGGATCGTTTTCTTCATGCGCGGGAAGACACGTTCCATCGTCTCGAGAACCATGCGGGTGCGGATCTCGTCGCGCGCGCTTTGGTCGGCGCCGGCGACCCTGCGGAAGCGGTCGGCTTCACCGGTGGCCCGGTCGACCTCTGCGGTCCGGAAGCCCTCGGCCTGCGCGACCCGCGCGCGGGCCTCGCCGCGGGCTACCGGGACGACCTCGTTGCCGTAGCTCTCGGCCTCGCGGATCAGGCGGTCCCGGTCCTCGCGCGCGCTGGCCACGTCGTTGAAGGCCTCGCGCACGGGGCTCGGCGGGCTCACGCCTTCCAGACTCACCGAGAGTACGGTCGCGCCGGTCCCGAAGCGGTCGAACAGTTCCTGCGAGGCGGCCTGGACGTTCTGCTGCACGGCCACCTTGCCGGTGGTCAGCAGTTCGTCGACGCTCATGCCGGCGATCACCTCGAGCAGGGCGCTCCGCCCGCTCGCCTGCAGCAAGGCCTCCACATCGGCGAAGCGCAGCGAGTAGGCGAGCGGGTCGTGGATCGAGTACAGGATCACCAGCCGGACATGGACCACGTTCCGGTCGCCAGTCAACCAGCGCGCTTCGGCGGCTGAGGAGTCGCCGCCCAGGACCCGGTCCGCGGCGGCGAAGCCCAGGGTCAGGCGCTTGGCTTCCCGCACCTTCAGCTTGTCGACCCGCCCCACCGGCCGCGGCCAGTTCCAGTGCAGTCCAGGTCCGGCGGGCGCCACCCTGGCCCGGCCGAGAACCCGCACCACCGCCTCCTCGTCCGGCGCGACGAAGTACACGCCCCAGCCCGCCCACATCAGGGCCAGGACCAGAGCCGCGGTCGGGAGGCCGCGAAGCCTCACTCGGATCCCCCACCCAGCAGTCGAAAGAGCTCGGAGTCCGCCGACAGGATGAGCGTCGTCTGGTCGTCCAGGATCGACTCGTACGACTCGAGGGTGCGCAGGAACCGGTAGAGAGCCGGGTCCTGCCGGTAGGCGTCGCCGTAGATGCCGGCGGCCTCGGCGTCGCCCTTGCCGCGGAGGATCTCGGCGTCGCGGTAGGCGGCCGCCAGGATCACCTCACGGTCGCGGTCGGCCTCGGCGCGGATGACCATCGCCTGCTCCTCGCCCTGGGCCCGATACTCCTTGGCGATCCGCTCGCGTTCGGCCCGCATGCGGGCAAAGACGGACTCCAGGTTCTGCTCCGGGAAGCTCAGGCGGACGAGCTGCACCTCCAGGATCTCGACCCCGAGTTGAGGGCCGGACACGGCGCCCGCGGATTCCCGGACCTCGGCGGAGATTTGTTCGATCCGCAGTTGCCGGGGCTCGGTCGACACGAGCTGCGAGAGTTCCGTGCGGCCGAGCGCGGCCGCCAGACCGGCCCACACCACGTCGTGCAGGCGCATCTCGGCGCCGGAGATGTCGCCGATCGTCTCAAGGAACCGGGCCGGGTCGGCGATCCGCCAGACGACCGCGGTATCGACGACCAGGTTCTTCTTGTCCTGGGTCAGGAACTCGACCGGCGCCGGATCGTAGAGGAGCACCCGGTTGTCGAAGCGGAGCCGGCGGTCGATCGGCAACTTGAACTGGAGCCCCGGCGCCTCGATCGTTCGAACCGGCTTGCCGAAGCGGGTGACGATCGCGTTCTCGGTCTCCGGCACGACGAACACGGAGCGGGCCAGTGCAACGACAACCAGCACGGCCAGACCGCCGCGCCACCAGGACGTGGCACGGCGAGGAGAATGCTCGCCGTGGTCCTCGTGGTCGTGGCTGTGGGCACCGTCGTGGTGGTGATCGTGGTGGTGACTTCCGTGGCTTTGATCAATCATTGATCTACCTCGTTCTGGGCAGTGCCCGGTGGAGGAACGTACACATCGAGGAGGCGGTCGCCCGGCTCGTCCACGAAGACGAAGCGCTTGCGGCCGGCGTCGGCGTCGGTGATCAGTTTCGGTCTACCGGCGAGCGAACTCTCCAGCGTCTCCAGTTGGAGGCGGAAGCGGTGGAGGTTGAGATCGCGCCGGTACCCTCCGGCGCGCAGTTCGAAGCGCCGGCTCTCGCCGCGACCGGCCTCGACTCGCTCGTTCCGGTAGCCCTCGGCCTCGAGGAGTTGCCGTTGCGCTTCGCCGCGGGCTACGGGTAAGCGTTCCAGGGCGTAGCCCTCCGCCTGGTCGATCAGGGTCTCCCGCTCCTCGAGCGCGCTCGCCGCGTCGCGGAAGGCATCGACCACGTCGAGCGGCGGATGAGCGTCCTGAACGGTGGCGCTGACCACTTCGACGCCGATGCCGAGGCGGTCGAGCACGGCGGCGAGGTGCTCGCTCCAGGCGCGCTCGATCCCCTCCCGCTTGCCGGTCAGCACGTCGTCCAGCGAGTGGCTGGCGAGCACGGTGCGCAGGGAACGCTCGGCGCTCGCCTCGACCAGGAGCGCCGGATCGGCTGTGGCGAATGTGAATGCGGCGGGGTCGGCGACGCGGTAGTGGACGCGGGCGGCGACCTCGACCAGGTTCTCGTCCCCGGTCAGCATGAGTCGCTCGAGCGGCGGCGTCTCGTCGAAACCGGCATGGCGCACGTTCCACTCGTAAGTCGCTTCGCCGCCCGCTGCTCCGGAGGCCCCGGTTGGCGCCGGCGACCTGGGTGAGCCGACGGCGGCCACCCGCAGGCGATCCGGTTCCACCCGGGTCACCCGATCTACCGGCCACGGCCAGCGCCAGTGCAGACCGGGACCGAGCTCGCCGCCGACGTGGCGGCCGAAGCGCTGGGCGAGGCCGACTTCCTGCGGTCCGATCGTCCGTACTCCGCTTGCCGCCCAGACCGCAAGCACCGCGAACGGCGCCGCGCGCAGCAGGCGAGGCGCCAGCGACCGGAGCCGCGCCGGGCTGTCCTCGAGGGCGTGTTCGAGGCGGTGGACCGCTTCGCGCCGGCCGGCGTTCCACGATCTCCAGCCGGCGGCCATCCCCTCCGCCGCTCCGGCGAGAGCAGGGAAGCGGCCGAGGCGGCCCCCCTGGCGTTCGGCCACCGCGCGACCCTCGTAGAGCAGGCGCACGCAGTTCAGGATGACCAGCAGGGAGGCGGCCTGGTGGACGATCGCCGCGGCTGCCGGAGGCAGCCAGCCGAAGGCGGCGAAGCCGACGGCGACGAAGTTGACGCCGAAGGCGAAGATCAGGATGCTGCTGCGGATCCGCGCCACCACCCGGCGTGAGTACCGCAGCAGCGGCGCCAGGTAGTCGAGCCGGTCCGGCAGCAGGACGACCTGGGCTGCCTCGGCCGAAAGGTCGGCCGCGCCGTGGCCGATCGCTACGCCGACCGTGGCGGCGGCAAGCGACGGCGCGTCGTTGATCCCGTCGCCCACCATGAGGACGTTGCGTTCGCCGCGAGAAAGGTCCCTGAGCCGGCGCACCTTCTCCTCGGGGAGGAGTTCCGCCTGGACCTGGTCGATGCGGGCCAGGCGGCCGATGGCCCTGGCCGTCGCCTCGGCGTCGCCGGTCAGCATGACGATCGGGTCGACGCCGGCTCGCCGCAGGTCGGCGACCGCGTCGGTCGCCTCGTCGCGCAGCGGATCGGCGAGCGCGATGGCGCCGGCGAAGGCGCCGTCGATCGCTACGGCGAGCCGCGTCTCGCCGCTGCCCGGGGTCGGCTGCAGGCTCTCCGCGATGGCGTCGAGGTCGTCCTGGTTCACCACGTCGGCCAGCAGCGCCTGGTTGCCGACCGCGATCTCGTGGCCAAGGGCAGTGGCGGTCACGCCCCGGCCGGGATGCAGCTTGAAGCTCTCCGGCTCCGACAGCGCGAACTGCCGCTCCCGGGCCTCGGTCACCAGCGCCCGGCCGAGCAGGTGTTCCGACGTCAACTCGGCGCTCGCCGCGAGTTGGAGGAGTCGATTCTCGGTCATGCCCGCGACGGGCAGGATCGCGGCCAGGGCCGGACGCCCGCAGGTCAGGGTACCGGTCTTGTCGAGTGCGCAGGTGTCGATGCGCGAGAGCGACTCGATCACGTCGCCGCCCTTGACCAGGGCGCCCTCGCGCGCGAGCCGGGCGATTGCCGAAGCCATCGCCGCCGGCGTCGCCAGCACCAGCGCGCACGGGCAGGCGACGATCAGCGCCGCCACCGTGCGCATCATCTCGCCGGTGAAGAAGTAGATGGCGGCGGCCGCGACGAGCACCGCGGGCAGGAAGTAGCGCGCCAGCCGGTCCGCGGTGCGCACGACCCGAGCCCGACGGCTCTGCGCGTCCTCGATCAGGTTGGCAATACGGGCGACGGTGGTGTCGCTGCCGGTGCGCTCGGAGCGGATGTCGAGCACCCCGTACTCGTTCAGACTGCCGCTCCACACCGCATCGCCGACGCCGAGTTCGGCGGGCAACGGTTCGCCGGTCACGCTGCTCTGGTCGACCGACGACTCGCCGCGCTCGATCGTGCCGTCGACCGCCACCCGCTCGCCCGCGAGCACCCGCACCAGGTCGCCGACCTCGACCTCGTGCAGGGGGACGAGTTCCTCGCCGCCGTCGCGGAGCACCCGCACCTGGTCCGGCTGGCTGGAGACGAAGCCGGCGATCGCCCCCTTGGCGCGGTCGACCGTCCAGTGCTCGATCCCCTCGCCGATCAGCATGATGAACATGACCTCGGCGGCAGCGAAGTACTCGCCGATCGCGACCGCCGCGCCGGCCGCGATGGCGATCGTCAGGTGCGACGAGAAGTGCCCGCGAAGCAGGTCGAGGATCGCGTGGCGGATGAGGGGATAGCCCGCGACCAGGGTCAGGATCAGCGCCAGGTCGATGCCGGCGACCGTGCGCAGCGCGCCGGTCAGGTACAGCAGCAGCAGGACGCCGACCGCGCCGCAGAGCGCGATGAAGCCGATCCGCTGCAGCAGGCCGTGGCTGTGGCCGTGCCCGTGGCCGTCGTCGTGGAAGTGTGCACCCATGGCTAGCGTCCTGTCTCCGGTCCTGGGAGCGCGGGCATCCTGCCTGCATCCGGCGCAAAGCGCCGGTTTCCGGACTGCTGTTGGACGCAGCCCACTAGACCGCGAACAGCAACATGGCGAGGCCCGAGCCGGTGATGGCGAGGCCGCTCAGGGTGTGCGCGTAGGCCCGCAGGCCGGGGAACCGCGCGAACTCGAGACCCCGGTAGGCGAGGGCCACGACCGCCGCCATCGTCGCGATCGTTGTCACGCCGAACGCCACGGTCACCGGGATGACCGCCCAGAGGCCGACCTGGAAGGCCGGCACCATGAGGATGGGAATGAGCGGCTCGCAGGGCCCGAGCACGAAGATGACGAACAGGCTCCAGGCGGTCAGGCCGGCAACCCCGGCGGCCTTGCCGGACGGGTGCTCGTGGCCGTCGGCGGCCGGATGGTCATGCGAATGGACGACGCCGCCGGCGTGCTCATGGACGTGGCGCTGCTGCCGGCGCCTCCGCGCCAGGGACCAGGCGGCGTAGGTCAGGCCGAAGGCCACCAGCGCCCACGCCGCGAGGTCGCCGCGCACCGCCTCGATCGACTCGAAGGCGCCCACCCGCCCTTGCATCCAGTGGTAACCCTCGCGGGTGTCCAGCCCGCTGGCGAAGATCGCCAGCCCGATGCCGGCGCCGCCCAGCAGGACCGACGACGCGACGTGGCCGCCGCCGCACAGCCCGGTGATCCACAACGTCCGGCGCAGCGACCATCCGCGCGCGCGGCCGAGGACCACGAACGGCAGCGTGTGGTCGATGCCGATCACCGTGTGGACGAAGCCGATGCCGACCGCGGCCGAGACCAGGACCCAGACTGTGTCCATAAGCGTCGAGGGTACCAGTGCGGCATGTGGGTATGATTAGTTCATACCGCCTGGGGGGAGGGCCCGATCATGCCGAACGCCGTCAGAAAGACCATCTCGCTGCCGCCCGACCTCGCACGCGCCGCTGAGCAGATGGCGCAAGCCGAAGGCAAGACGCTGAGCGCCGTTGTCCAGGAGGCGCTCCGCAAGGCCCGCGCCGAGTACTTCGAGGAAGAACTGGAAGCTCTGCAGGACTACTGGAGTCGCCAGGCGAAGGAGCGCGGCATTCTCTCCGAGCAGGATCTGCGCCGGTACCTGGAAGAGTGAGGGTCGTCTTCGACACGAACATCCTGGTATCGGCCCTGACGTTTCCCGGCGGTCGGGGCGATGCTGCGCTCCGGCGGATTGTCAGGGGAGAGGACGCGCTTGCGATCTCGAGGCCGATCGTCGACGAACTCCTTTCCGTTCTTGCCCGGAAGTTCTCCTATGACCGCGAATCGCTATCCCGTGTCGCGGTGTTTCTGGCCGACCTTGGAGAGGTCGTCGAACCGAGGCAGTCGCTCAGAGTCCTGGCCGACGAGCCGGACAACCGCATCCTGGAGTGCGCTCATGCGGCGGGAGCGGACCTCATCGTGACCGGAGACCGCGCGATGCTGGCCGAGGGAGAGTTCCGGGGCGTCCGGATCGTGTCTCTTCGGGAGTACCTGGGGTAGTCCCCTACTCGACCGTCACCCAGATCGGCGACGACCAGGCGATCTCCCGGTTCTTCTGGATCACGCGCACATAGTAGTAGTGCTCGCCGGGGCCCACGTCGCTGTCGACAAAGGTCAGACTCACTTCCTGGTCCAAGTTCTGGCGGTTGTAGAGGAAGGTCTGGTCGCGGATGATGTCGATCTGCTCGATGCGGGCGGTGCCGATCACGTTGACGACCAGTTCGAAGCGGCCCGAGACCTCGGCGATGTCGCCCTGCAGGTACTCCCGGCCGTTCGCGCGCATCCGGTAGTCGAGGACGATGTTGTCGGTCGCGGCGTAGGAGTGGCGCTTCTTCATCGCGTCCAGGAGGCCCCCGGCGGTGAAGTCCTCGGCGATCGTGGCGGCGTAGGAGATGTGGGTCGAGATGTGGTCCGACGCGGCCTGCACACCGAGCTTGTAGCCCTTGGCCCAGGCGTTCCAGACGAAACCGGCGGGTTCGAAGCCGCCCTGCTGGCCGATCGGTTTCTCCGCGGTCGCGGCGCGGGGAGCGCCCTCGTACTCGGCCGACGTGCGGTCGCCCTGGTAGATCTCGACCAGCGGTTCGACCTCGGGGTCGTTGTCGCGCCAGTCGGTGCCCATGCCGGTGGCCGAGGTGTGGGGGATCGAGATCGCGTCGTGCTCCCGGAGGTACTCGAACAGCCGCGCAGCACCTTCCTCGTGCCGTTGCTCCGCCTCGGTGATCTCCAGGGTGGGGATCCCGCGCTTGGCCGAGAGGATGTTGCGATGGCCGTCCGGATAGCTGATGCTGCGCTCGTACGTGTAGACGGGCACGAAGCTCCCGGGCAGGCGGAAGATGTCGGCGATCTGCGGGTGCAGCCAGTTCACGTACGGGGTGTCCTGGCCGCCCAGGTTGTTGTGCTCGCTGACGCCGAGGAAGTCGAGTTCGGCGGCGTCCAGGGCGTAGCGGTAGGCCTCCATCAGCGAGCCGTCGTTCAGGCCGTCGTGCGAGAACTCGGTGTGGCGGTGGGTGTCGCCGCGGTAGATGCGGTACGTGAGGCCCTGGGACTCGATCGTGTACGCGCGGATGCGGGCTACATCCTCGGCTTCGTTGGGATGGACCGGGTAGGTGTGGTACTCGCGCACGTCCGGGTCGACCAGCCGCGGCGGCGATGCCTCGCCGGTCAGGGCCGGCAGCTTCGCCGCCTGAATCTCGGAGTGGTTGAAGAGATACTCCTCCGAGTCCCGATTGTCCGTCGGCCAGGCCGCGAACAGGTTGCCCCGGCCGTCCGAGGCCAGCTCCCAGCGCACGTCCTGGCGGCCGCGGCTGAAGGGCAGGTGGAGCGGCCGCGTCCATGCGCCGCCGACGTAGGCCGTGCCGTGGAGCTGCCAGACCGCGCGGTGGGCGGGCGTGAAGTCCGGCGTGTCGCGGGCCCGGATCGTGCGGTGACGGAAGAACAGCCACATCCGGCCGCCGGCGTCGGTCTGGAGCACCGGGAGGTCGTTGAAGCCCTGGATGTACTCGGGGAGTTCCCGTTCGAGGAGCTCGTTCACGTCGGCTGCGGGAACCTGCCAGCGGACACCGTCCCAGACCGCCACCGCGAGAGTGCGCCACTCGTAGATGCGCGTCGCCTCCTTGTAGATCTCGAAGCCCGAGTCCTTGCCCCACTGGAATCCGCTCTCGTTCCACGCCGCCCAGAGCCGATCCCGGGCGTCGCAGGCGACCGACACATGGGCCTCGAACTTCGGCGTGTCGGCGACCGGCGCCGCGTCGCCCCAGCGGCCACCCGAGAAGCGCCGGAGCAGCACGTCGTAGTTGCCCTGGTCGTAGGTGTCCCAGGCGACGTAGACGTCGCCGTTGCCGCAGGCCGCAACCGCCGGCGTCCAGTCGTTGGCGGGCGAGGCCGACACCGTCTCCTCGGCCGACCAGCCGGAGCCGTCGTGGCGGCGCGCGAGAATGTCGGAGCGGCCGTCGCGGAAGCCCTGCCACACGAGCCACAGGTTGCCGTTCGAGTCGGTGGCGAGTTCGTGCTCGATGTCCGCCTGGGGCGCCGAGGTCAGGCGCTCGGTTGCCGACCAGTCGCCGGCTGCCGCGTCCTCGAGATAGCGGCCGTAGAGGTCGAAGTTGCCGTCCTTCTGCTCGGACCAGACCACCCAGGGCCGGCCCGTGCCGTCGCGCCCCAGTTTCGGCATCAGGCGGTCGCCCGGCTCTTCGTTCACCGTGACGGCCGCCTGCCAGGTCGAGCCGTCGAAGCGCCGCGCCATGATCGAGACGCCGCCGTCCCGGTAGGCGGTCCAGGCGGCCCACACCTCGCCGTTCTCGCCGCTCGCCAAGGTCGCGAAGTCGCTCTCGTAGTCCGGCGACGACAGCGGTTCCGCCGGCGCGACCCGGTCGGCCAGCACGGCGCCGTCGAGGAAGGAGAGCTCCTCGCCCACGGGCAGTTCCGTTGGGCGGAGGTCGAAGCTGCCCCGCGGCGCCGTGAAGGCGAGCTCCGTGCCCGATCGGGCCTCCACGTCAACGACCACGCCGGGGTGGTGGAGGTAGGTCACGGTGCCCAGCGGGTCCTCCCACTGGTACACGCGCCGCGGGTAGTTCATGCCCTCCCGCGTCGCCATCGTCCAACTGTTGCCGTCGACCGACTCCGACGGATGCACGCTCCAGTTACGGACCGCGAGCACCTCGCCGCCGGAGACCTCGACCGAGCCGTCCCACGACTGCGGTTCCGTATCGGTGATTCCGAACCGGACCCGGACCGAGACCACATCGTCGCCGGCGAGCGGCGGAATCGCCTGTGCGGTGAGCGGCTCGGTCGCGAGGAGCAGGGCAGGGAGACAACAAACTGCGGCGGCGCGCAGGACGAATTGGCGAGCCATGACTCCTCCTAACGGGCGAACAGGAACGGGTGGGTCGTCGGTTACCGGCTCATCCTAACGCCGCATCCGGCGCGGGACCGAGGACGTTGCGCGTCATCGGTACACTGCATCCCCACGAAGACCGTCACCCAGACCGCGTTTCACCCAACCCCCCGGAGGGGAGGCTCCCCGTGCAGCGACCATCCGTTCTGATCCTGATCCTGACCGTACTTCTGGCGCTGGGTTGCGCCGCCGGCGACTCCGACTCATCCGACTCATCCGCGACCGCTGCCGGCGCGTCCGCCGCTGACGCTGGACCGCCGGCGGAGCGCCAGGCCTGGTTCGGCGACCTGCACGTCCACACCCGCTTCTCCTACGACGCCTTCGTGTTCGCGACTCGCGCCGGCCCGGACGAGGCATACGAGTTCGCCAAGGGCAACCCGATCCAGCACCCGGCTGGGTTCGATATCCAGCTCGACCGGCCGCTTGACTTCCAGGGGGTCGCGGACCACGCGAACTACCTCGGGATGCTGCCGGCGATGATGGATCCCGGCTCTCCGGCCTACAACCACCCGGCGGCCGAAACCGTGCGCACGGCGGAGACCGTGACCGAGCGGCGGGGGATCTTTCGGGCCATGCAGCCCTACGTGCGCTACATGAAGGACGCCGACCCGAGCATCCGCGAGCACCTCAACAAGGACGTCGTGCGCTCCGCCTGGAGCGAGATCGCGGCCTCCGCGAACCGCCACTACGAGCCCGGCGTGTTCACGACCTTCATCGCCTACGAGTACACGTCGGCGGGGGCCGGCGGGATCTACGAGAACCTCCACCGCAACGTCGTTTTCCGCGGCGCCGAGGCGCCGGACATCCCCTTCTCACGGCTCGACTCCTACAACCCCGAGGACCTGTGGGCCCGGATGGACGAGTGGCGGGCCGACGGCTTCGAGGCGATCGCGATTCCGCACAACACGAACGGCTCCGGCGGACGGATGTTCGAATACGAGTACTTCGAGGGCGGCGCCATCGATCAGGCCTACTCGGATCTCCGCAGCCGCAACGAGCCGATCGTCGAGATCACCCAGACCAAGGGCACGTCGGAGACCCACCCCGCGCTGTCGCCGAACGACGAATGGGCTGGTTTCGAGATCATGCCCTACCGGGTCTCGACCAGCATTGCGAGCGAGCCGCCGGGCAGCTACGTGCGCGACGCCTTCCGCCGCGGCCTCACGATCGAGGCGGGCGGCGTGTCGAACCCGTACAAGCTGGGCGTGATCGGCTCGTCCGACACCCACGTCGCGGCCGGCGCCTTCGACGAGGAGACCTATTGGGGCGCCTCGGGACTCATGCAGGCCACCGGCGAGCAGCGCGGCTCCCTGCCCAGCGAGCCCGCCGGGGCGGGAGCGAGCCTGCAGAACCCCACCGGCGCCGCGGCGCCGATCGACGACGGCACCGGGCGTATCTACCCCTTCACGACGGCGATCACCAACGGCGCCTCGGGCCTGGCCGCCGTCTGGGCCAACGAGAACACCCGCGAGTCGATCTTCGACGCCATGCGTCGCAAGGAGACCTTCGCCACTAGCGGCACGCGGATCCAGGTCCGTTTCTTCGGCGGCGCCGCACTGTCAGACCTGGATCTCGACGACCCGGACCTCGTCGCCACCGCGTACGAGGCGGGTGTCGCGATGGGCGGCGACCTCACCGGCGGCGATGACAGCGGAGCACCCAGCTTCCTCGTCTGGGCCATGCAGGACACCATGGCCGCACCCCTCCAGCGCGTCCAGATCGTCAAGGGCTGGGAATCAGGCGGCGAGACCGCCGAACAGGTCTACGACGTCGCCTGCTCGGACGGCCTCGCGGTCGATGCGGCCACCCACCGCTGCCCCGACAACGGCGCCACCGTCAACCTCGAGGACTGCTCAACCAGCACCGATGTCGGCGCCGCCGAACTCAAGACGGTCTGGACCGACCCCGACTTCGACCCGGGCCAGCGTGCTTTCTACTACGCCCGAGTCCTGGAAAACCCCACCTGCCGCTGGTCGTCCTGGGACGCGCTGCGAGCCGGTACAGCTCCCCGGCAGGACTTCCCGGCAACCATCCAGGAACGCGCCTGGTCGTCGCCGATCTGGTACACGCCCTAAGGGCTGTGGCTGCTGCCGCAAGTCTGTGCCGAGCGGCGTCTATACTTCCGCGGCATAGCGAAGCCCTCGCTACGCGGGAAAGGAGTGTCGGTATGGGGTCTTGGCAGTTGGTCTTGTCAGTCGAGTTCGAGCAGGAGCGCGAGATGTGGGTGGCATGGTGCCCCGAACTCGATGTCGCGAGTCAAGGCTCCGACAGAACCGAGGCATTGGAGATGCTCAACGATGCAGTTTCGCTGTTCCTGGCGACGTGCCACGAGATCGGGACGCTGCGCCAGGTGCTGGAGGAGAGTGGGCTGACACCGCTGAAGCTGCACTCGGAACCTGCGGAAGGTGCCGTCTCGGTGCCGATCGACTTGGTGATCCACCATGCCGCCGAAGCTGCCTCAGGTTAGCTCGAAGGAGTTCAGACGGATCTGCGAGTTGGACGGGTGGACGAAGCGAGGCGACTCCGGGCCTCATGAAACGTGGACCAAGCCGGGCTACCAGCGACCGATTGTGATTCCGAGAGGGAGACGACCTCTCAGCCGGAGGGTTCTCACCTCTAACATGCGTACCGCCGGTTGGTCGCGGGACAGGCTGTTCGAGCTACTCGGCAAGTGACCGGGGCAGACTCGAGCTTCAAAGCCCAGTGCAAGTTGGCCCTTCGAGGCTGCCCCCTCCGTGATAGTCAGGCGTCCTGGGACTCTCGCGCTCGCCGTCGGGCCCGCACGATCGCGACGCCGAGCGCCAGTCCGCCGCCGAGCAGCGCGAGCGTCGGCGTGTCCGCGCCTTTCTCGCCGAGCGCAGCATTGAGCCCGCCGCCGGCGAGCATGCCGATCAGCACCGCGAGAAGAGCCCTACCGACTACGCGCGCTTTCGGACGGAATCTTCTTTCGGTCATTGTTCAGTCCCCACAGGTGGTTTGGCGATGCAGCACTAGGCCTCTCCATGGTGGCGGTCGAGTTCGTCGAGCACTTCGAACCCGCGCTGCGCGTCGCCTTGGGCGGCCCGCATCCGGAAGCGCATCTCGGTGTCGTGCTCGGCCAAGGCCTGGATGGCGCTCAGGGCTGTGACGCAAACGGTACGCGCCGCCGCCGACTCACACCCTTGCAGATTGAATGGTAGCCGTTAAATCAACAAGGTTGATTCCCTGCCGTGACCGAACCTTGCCTCGACCACGTCACACAGAATCACGCTAGACTGCGTGACGAACCACGAGGTGTCGTCATGCGTTTTCAGGAATTCGTCGAGGATCAGCTCTTCTCTCCGGTGCTCATCGCCGCCGAGCTGCGCACGACCAAGGCTGAGATCGCCGGCACCCTCGGTCTGGGACGGGACGCCTTCTCTCGCGCGTCGCGGGTCCGGGCCCGGAAGACCCAGGTCCGGCTCCGCCAGATGCTCGAGATTCTGAACCGTGTCGAGGTGCAGACTGGCTCGCCGCTCGCGGCCTACGCATGGTTCCGAGCCGAGCCATTGCCCGGGTTCGGCGGCGCCACGGCGGATCTGCTGCTGCGGGAGGGCAAGGCGGATCAGGTCCACGCTTACCTCGACAGGGTCGTGGCCGGCGGCTACGCCTGAGGCCGAGTTCGGCGGTGCGTTTCCGCGGGGTCGTCTATCGGGCCCACAATCCGCAGTGGTCGTGGACTCCGTTGTCCGGCGAGGGCGCTCGCCGTCATGGTGGACGCTTCAACCGGCGCGGCATGCCGGCGCTCTACTCGTCCCTGACCCCGCTGACCGCGATCCGCGAGGCACAGCCGTTGGGCCGGCCGATGCAGCCACTCACGCTCTGCGCCTACGAGGTTGACGCCGAACCGGTGCTGGACACGCGCGACGAGGTTGAACGAGCCGCCTTCGGTGTCGGCGAGGCGGACCTGCTGTGCCCGGCCTGGGAAGCGGAAATGCTGGATGGGGCGGTCCCGTCATCGCAGGCCCTGGCCGATCGTTTGGTCACGGCGGGCCGGGTGGGGATGGTGGTCCGTAGCTTTGCTCACAGCGCGGGGCCGGAGGACTTCAACCTCGTGCTGTGGACTTGGGGTCCGGAGCGACCGGGCAGGGTGGTCCTGATCGACGACGAGGGCCGGCTGACAGGCGGTCGTCGGGCGTAGGCCGATGCGCTTGAGCCAGCCGCCTACTGCGGAACCAGCGCCACGATCCGCACCGGCGCGCCGGTGCCGCCCTCGATCTTCATCGGCAGCGCGACGAGCAGGAAGCCGGTGGGTGGCAGTTCCGACAGGTCGGCCACGTTCTCCAGGTTGGGCACGCCGGCAGCGCCGCCGATCTGGTGGACGATGAAGTCGGTCGACTGGCCGTAGTCGACGCTGGCGGTGTCGATGCCGAGCAGGCCGATGCGACGGTCTTCGACGAGCAGGCGCGCCGCGTCTTCGCCGATGCCGGGGAAGTGGAGGTTGCTGGCATCGCCGGGCGTGTCGTCGCCGAGATAGGCGAGGGCGTCGGGCCAGCGTTCGGGCCAGCCCGTACGGATCAGGACGGCGGCGCCTGCAGGCACCGGGCCGTGCTGTTCTTCCCAGGCGCCGATGTCGTCGGTGGTTACCAGGTAATCGGCGTTGGCGGCCGCCTGTTCGCTGACGTCGACGACGATGCCGGGGAGGATGAGCCGGTCGAGCGCGATCGAGGCGACGTCGTCGCCGCCCTCGGCGAAGTGGACGGGAGCATCCAGGTGGGTGCCGCCGTGCTCGGCGGTGGCGAACTGTTTGGCGGCGTAGAAGTAGCCGGCTTCCGTTTCGCCTTCGGCGAGCGTCTCGAGGTCGAAGCCCCGGGTGTCGGTGGGCCAGTAGAGGGTGTTGCCGCTGTAGGAGTGGCTGAGGTCGATTGTGCGCCAGTTGGCGACGGCGTCCGGGGTGGAGGCTGCGGAGGGTTCCTCGGGCGGCGGGGCGGTGCAGGCGGCGAGTAGGAGTGTGCAGGTCAGGGAGAGCAGGAGGAGGGCGGATGCGGGCAGGATGCCCGCGGGTTCCCAGGAGTGGGAAGCCGCCCGCCACTTGGGTGCCCAGGAGTCGGCTTGTTCTCGGATCATCGGGTTCCTCCTCTTGGCTCCAGGGCCTGACTACACCGCCAGCGCGGTCGAGAAGTCCGGAACTCCCTCCCAGCGCCCCGGGTCCGTGGCGCGCATCACCGCGATCGTCTTGATCGCCTCCGGATTCGCGATGCCGTGGGGCATCTCGCCCGTCAGGACCCGGGTGACGTTCTCGGCCTGGCGGATCGGGCACTGGCCGAGGAACACCGGCGAGAAGCCGGCGATGTGCGGCGTCACAATGCAGTTGGGGAGCCCCAGCAACGGATCGTCCGGGTCGATCGGTTCCTTTTCGGTGACGTCGAGCGCGGCGGCCTCGATCTGCCCTTCCGCGAGCGCGGTCGCGAGCGCCGCGCCGTCGATGATCGGGCCGCGGGCCGCATTCACGAGCAGCGCCGTCGGCTTCATCAGGGCGAGCGTGTTCTTGTTGATCATGTGCCGGGTCTCATCGGTCGCCGAGCAGTGGATCGTCACGTAGTCGGCTTCGGCCAGCAGCTCCTCGAGCGGCACCAGCTTGACGCCGTAGAGGTCGGCGGTGATCTGCTCGACGTACGGATCGCAGGCAATGATCCGCGCCGGCCCGAAGCCGCGGATGCGGGTGGCGAAGGCGCGGCCGATGTTGCCGAAGCCGATGATCCCGACGGTGTGGCCGGCGATCCGCCGCGCGCGGGTGAGGAGCCCGATCATGGATTCCCGGTCACGGCCCCAGCCGCCTTCGCGAGTGGTGCGAACGGCGTCGACGACGCGCCGGGTGAGTGCGAGCATCAACGCCATGGCGTGGTCGGCCACCTCGGACGTGTTCGACCCGGGCACGTTGCAGACCAGGATGCCGAGTTCGGTGGCGGCGTCGAGGTCGATCGAGTCGACGCCGACGCCCAGCCTGCTGATCACCTTGAGCTTCGGACAACGCTCCAGGACGGAGCGCGAGGTCAGCGGCATGACGCCGACCAGGGCGCCGTCGGCGTCGGACATCAGGTCGGCCAGGTCGTCCTCGCTCCGGCAGACACCCTGCACCACCTCGAACCCTTGCTCCTCGAACAGATCCCCGCGATTGAAGGGGCTCTTCTGCATCGCTACTTTCACGTTCTGCTCCTTCACACGACGGGACACAGCCCGCCGTCCAGGTTGATCGACGCGCCGGTGATGTAGCCGCCGCGCTCGGAGACCAGGAACGCGATCAGGTCGGCGTACTCCTCCGCCTCGCCGACGCGGCCCAGGGGGACCCGCTTGCCCATCGCCTCGTAGATCGAGTCGACTTCGACGCCCTGGCCTTCCGCCCGGCGTACCCACTGGTCGCTCTTGATCAGGCCGATGCAGATCGTGTTGACGCGGATGTTGTCGGCGGCCAGCTCGTTGGCGAGCGACTTGGTCAGGTTGATGCCGGCGGCCCGGGTGACGCTGGTCGGCAGCGCCCGCGCCGGTGGCGCCTTGCCGCCCCCGATCGTCGCGTTGACGATGGCGCCGCCGCCGCGCTCACGCATCGAGGGCACGACACACCGGCAGAACCGCACTGCACCCATGACCTTGAGTTGGATGTCCGCGAGCCAGGCGTCGTCGTCGAGCGCTTCGAGGCCCTGCGCCGCCGACGCGCCGGCGTTGTTGACCAGGATGTCGACGCCGCCGAATTCCGCCGTCACCGCGTTGACGAATCGCTCAACGTCGGCCGCGGACGTGACATCCGCCGCCTGCGCGAACACCTCGCCGCCCGTGAGCGCACGCAGCTCATCCGCCGCCCGCTCCAGGTTCTCCGCCCGCCGGGCGCAGATCGCGACGCCCGCGCCTTCCCGCACCAGTCGCCGCGCCGTCGCGAGCCCCATCCCATCGCTACCGCCGGTGACGACCGCCACCTTGCCCTCAAGACCAAGTTCCAGCATCCGCTCCGCTCCTTTGAGATGTTCGTGTGAGGCCTGAGTGTGCCTGCTTGGAGCGCGCCCGCGCAAGGCGGGTTCGCGTCACACAGGAGGTGCGCCTGTCAGCCCGGCCTCCGGGCTACGGGTGATAGCCTCGCACCGCCTGCGGATGACGACGACAAGTCCCGGTCCTCCAGCGAGGGGCACTCGGGGCGCGACTGTCCGTTGCGGCTGTTGTTGGCGGAAGCATGAACGGGCGCGAGTTCATCAGGCGAGTCAGGCGCTATGCACGGAGTACGAAGCAGGATTTCCGTTTGGATACGCGCAGAGGGAAGGGAAGCCATGTCGTGGTCCAACTGGCGAACCGCCGGACGACCGTTCCGCAGAAGGAAATTGGCCGAGGGCTGCTGGCATCCATGTTGAGAGACCTGAACATCGACACAGGGGACTTCTGACTCATGCGCTATGCCTATCCGTGTGTTCTCAAGCCCGAGGAAGAGGGCGGTTTCTACGTGGTCTTTCCCGACGTGCCCGGCGCGTTGACGTGCGGCGATGACCGGGCTGAGGCCCTTGAAATGGCGGAGGACGCCCTTGTCGCCATACTCGCTGCTCACGTGCACGACCGAGAGGACATCCCGGCACCGAGCCCCGCCGCCGCCGGCCAGGAAGTGGTGGCTGTGCCACCCGTCCCGGCCGCGAAGCTGGCGCTCTATTCGGCGATGCGAGACCAGGGCATCAGCGAGGCGGCCTTGGCCGAGCGGCTGGGGTGGGATGAAGCTGCCGTCGGCAAGCTGCTGGATCCAGACCGCTACAGTCACATCAGCAGAGTCACGAACGCGCTTCGAGCCGTCGGACGGAGTCTTCTGGTCGAAGACAGGGTGGCGTAGGCGTAGCGCCGGCGCACCCAGCGACCTCAGCCCGCTTGCCGCGCCGCCGCCCCCCTCAGCCCCGCCACCACCTCCCTGAACCGCGGATCCGCCCGCAGAGCCGCCAAATCGGCGTCGTTCTCGATCCAGCGGAGGTGCGGGTAACCGTGTGCGATCGCCGATTCGAGGTATCGCAGTCCCCTCTCCACATCGCCGCACAGGCACGCCACGCAGGCCAGGTTGTAGAGCGCGACGGCATCCTGCGGATCCAGCGCCTCCGCCCGCGCGGCCCACTCCAGAGCCTCTTTCTTCCGGCCCTGGCGTGCAAGAGCGACCGCGCCCAGGTAGATCGCGCGCTGGTCGTCGGGGTAGCGCAACAGGCGCTTCCGCACTCTGGCCAGAACTAGCTGCTGAAGTCGTGCCGCTTCGGTTGTCCGGCCGAGCGCCGCGAGAGCCGAGGCGCAGATCGAGCAGGGGGCGTAAGCAGTCGGATCCGCCTCGATGGCCCGGAAGAAGAACGTGACCGCTTCCTCCATCTGCCCCTGGGAGAAGCGGTGGCGGGCGAAGTTGTGATTCGCTTCGAAGCTCAGCGGGTCGAGTTCCAGGGCGCGCCGGAAGTGGACTTCGGCCTCTTCCAGCCGGCCGTTCGTGCTCAGCGTCATCGCCCGGGCGGAATGCGCCTCCGCGACTTGCGGCGCCAGCTCCAGCGCGCGCGAACTCGCCTCATCCGCCAGCCGGAGGTTCTCCTCGCTCGGCTCGTGGAAGAGGTAGAGGCACGCCGAGCAGTGCGCCGACGCCGCATAGGCGAGGGCGTACTCCGAATCCAGCTCGATGGCGGCCGCGAACAGTTGTCGGGCCTCGTAGTAGGTCTTCTTGCGCGCCTGGTGGTAGAGACTGCGGCCCCGCAGGTAGAGATCGTAGGCCTGGCTGGACGCCGTGCGCCGCGCCTCGTGACGGGCCGCGTCCGGCGCGAGGCGTAGCTCGAGGGCCCCGGCGATGAGGATCGCGGTCTGATCCTGAAGCGCGAAGATCTGCTGAGTGTGCCTTTGCCACTGCTCCGACCAGACCTGGATTCCGGTGCGCGCGTTGGTGACCTCGACGCCGATCCGGAGTTCGTCGCCCTCGTTGCGCACGGTCCCCGCCAGCACCAGGTCGGCGCCGATCTGCCGACCGACGTCGCGTGGATCGGCCATCGCGTCGTACTGGAAGGACACGCCGCGGGCGGTGACCCGGAGGCCTTCGACATGAGCGAGACGATGCAGGATCTCTTCAGCCATCCCCTCGCAGAGGTGACCCTGATCCCCCTTTGGACTGCGGTCGGCGAAGGGCAGGACGGCGATCGAGAGCCCCCGTTCCTCTTCCGGCGGTGGCGTGACAGCGACCGAGGAGGCGCCTTCGGGCGCAGCCAGATCCTCGATGACGGGACCGGTGAAACGGAATCCCCGCCCGTAGACGGTCGTGATCCAGTCCGAACTCCCGCCGCCGGCGGCGAGGACCTTGCGCGCTTCGCTGACCGCACGGCTGATCGCCGCGTCCGACACGTAGGTGCCGTGCCAGATGTTCTCGAGCAGTTCCTCCTTGGGCACCACCCGGTCGCGGTTGGCCACCAGAAAGGCCAGCGCCTCGAACACCTTGGGCTGAAGTTGCCAAGGCTGGCCGGAGACTTCCAGGAAGTACTGCTCGGGCTTCAGCACGAAGGGCCCGAAGTAGAAGATCATCTTAGAAGAGTGCCGCGGCAGAAACTGGGTAGGTGGGGCGCGAAGCGCCGGTTTCGGGGAACTCTGCCGCGCTAGGCGGATTCTAGCGGACATGGCCCGTCCCGTGTTACTTCCCGCTTCGAGTCCGATCAAGTTTTGCTCAAGATTTGATCAAGCTCTATGGCGTGACCAGCCGATAACCTTCTTCCACGCCTTCTTGCGAGTGGCCCGCGTGGCGCTGGCTGCTCTGGATTTGACCGCGACAGCGAAGGAGCGACTGACATGCTGAGACAAACGACGATGAACCGCCCACAGGTCCTCGCATGGACCATGGTGGCGGCCGTACTTATCTGCGCGGCGCCTGCCGCGGCTCAGTTCGGGACCACCGGACAGGTGCTTGGCACCGTGACCGACGCGGAGGGAGCGCCCGTGTCGGGAGCCTCCGTGATCCTGCAGTCGCAGGAGATCGAGGACCCGACCGTCGTCACGACCGGCGCCGACGGCTTCTACAACGCGACCGACGTGCGCCCGGCGACCTACCAGGTGTCGGTGGAGGCGACCGGTTACGCGGCTCCCCCCGTTTCCCTGGCGGTGCGGGTCGGCAGCAGGCAGCGGTTGAACTTCGAGATGGCGGCCCAGGCCGAGGTGACGGAGGAGATCACCGTCGTCTCCGAACGGCCGCCGATCGAGACCCTCGACTCGCGGGTGAACAAGTACATCAGCTTCGAGGAGATCCAGAATCTGCCGCTGCCGAACCGGAACTTCCTGGACGTGCTGAACATTCTGCCGGGTGTCCATCCGGGGCCTGTTACCGGCACTTTGGAGAATTCCGGCCCATCGAACAGCTACAGCGTTCACGGGGCGCGTCTGAACCAGAACCTGTTCCTGATCGACGGCGTCTCCAACAACGACCTGAGTGACCTGAACGCCGATAACCTGGCATCGTCCGAGGCGCGCGCAGGGCCGCGGGCTTCCGCTGGCGGCGGCCCTAGGTCGCAGACCTTTCAGGTGGGCACTGCACTGACGACCTTCAACATGGACGCCATCCAGGAGGTCCAGGTGTCGACCTCCATGTTCTCGGCTGAGTACGGCAACGCGTCCGGGGGCGTGATCAACATCGTCACCCGCTCCGGCGCCGACCAGATCAGCGCCTCGGCGACGGTGCAGCGCCAGACGAGCGGACTGGTGCAAAACGGGACGATTGGAGCGGGCGACTCGGCGAAGGAGAGGGAGCCACAGCAGTTTGCCCGGGAGCAGGCGTCGGTGACCCTGGGCGGCCCGATCAAGCGGGGCACCACCCACTTCTTTGCCACCTACGAGTTCGACGACTACGAACTCGGTTACGACTTCAATCTGTCGACAGCTCTGGTGCCCACCTTCCTGCAAGGGCTGGGGCTGACTGCGAACCACACCCGGCGGGACCGCCTTACCGGCAAGCTGACGCACGACTTCTCCGACTCCAACAGCTTGACTCTGTCGACCAACTGGGTCGACGAGGGGGCGGATGTATTGGCTTCCATCTTCCGGGCCTCAGTCGACGACCTGGATCCGCAGGATCATGCCAACGAGTCCCTGGGCATGTCCTTGCGCCATGTGGCCACGATTGGGTCGGACATGACGCTCGAGTCGGTGGTTGGCCGCACCCAGGCCGACCGGAGCGTCGATTCCGCATTGGCGCCGCTGCGGCAACTGCGTCTCGGCCGCTATCCCGACGGCAGCCTCGAATGGAACCTGAAGGGCAACATCGGTCCCGACAACGAGAGCGAGATCGAGAGCCTGCAGTGGAATGAACGTCTGTCGTGGCTAAGGGGCGATCATTCCCTGCGTGCCGGCGTCGGGGTGGACCGATTCAGTCAGCGGACCCAGCAGCCGGAATTCCTCATTATCTCCTACGGCTTCGTTCCCGACTTCAGTGTTACGCCCGCCACGGGTTTCTACTTTCTCCCCACCGACCTCGATGTATCGGTTACCAACACCCACCTCTTCCTTCAGGACGACTGGTTCGTGAACGAGCGGTGGACCTTCAACCTGGGTGGACGCTACGACCGCAACAACCTGGTCGACGATCAGTCCTTCGAGGCGCGTCTGGGCGCTGCCGTCGATACCGGGGGGGACGGCCGTTCGGTCTTTCGCTTCGGCGCAGGGATCTACCACGATCGGACCAATCTCGTCGGCCATACCGGGTCTCTAAGGCCCGTGCCGTACAGAGCGCCGATCGATCCCGTGACGTTCGAGCCGGACGTCTTCCGTGGCGTACGGAACGAGTCCGTCGTCGATCCGAACCTCGAGCTGCCCGAGATCCTCAAGTGGACGTTGGGCTACCAGCGGCAGATCGGAGAGCGCAATACCGTGGGCATCCACGTGATCGGGTCCGACAGCGATGGCCTCTTCTTCGAGGATCGGTTGAACAGGCAGTCGGTCGCACTCGAAGGTGCGCGAGCCGATCCCACGCGTGGGCAGATCAACTTCTACACCAACTCGGGTTCGAGCGAAGTGCTCGACATCGAGCTGGAGTTCCAGCGCCGCTTCCGCAGCGGCTCCTCCTTACGAGCGAGCTACGTCAAATCGGATGCCAAGGGCAATTCGGTATTCGACCTCATCTCGGGCAACTCGGTCCACAATCGACATTCGGCCCTGGACGAGTTGGCCCAACCGAGTTTGGCGTATGGGCCGCTCAACAACGAACGGGAGCACAGCATCAAGGTCTCGGCGATCGGCAACCTGCCGTGGGGTTTGCAACTCTCGGGCAATGCGGACTGGGCGACGGGTACGCCGTACACCGCCTACATTTCTTTCTGCGCCTGGGTGGAGTCGCTCTCGCGCTGCATCACCTATCCTTCCGTTTGGCCCCAGGGCTTCAACACGCTGCGGCTGGACAATCACTTCACCGCCAACCTCCGCCTCGCGAAGGAGTTCACGATGCGAGACAGGCACAAGCTCCTCGTGTTCTTCGACGTCTTCAATGCCACCGAGCGGGAGAACGTGGTGGAGCGGAACGGTCTGCTCGCCTACAACAACTTCTCGATGGACTACGAGAACGATCCGCGGACGGTGCAGTACAGCCTGTTCAACTCGATCAGAACCCGCGGCCCGGCGCGGTCGGCCCAGATCGGGATCAAGTGGTCGATGTAGGGGGGCCGCTGTAGCGGCGGCCTGCACCAGGCTCAGCCAGGAGACCGGCTGGAGGCAAGGATGGACGGGCAGAGTTCGCGGCAGCACAGAGGATCGGATCGGCCAGGGCACCGCGTGGCGGACGCTGCGCGGTGTTCCGCCGTGACGGGTCCGCGCAGCGACTTCGAGCCGGCTGCCGCGGGTCGGCTCAGTCCGTTGCTCGACTACCTGGCCTCGCTTGACGGCCGGGCCGATCTGGCGGTGCTCAGCCGTTTGCTGGGCGACCTCGCGGTCACGCGGGCGGACCTCGGCGCCGCCTGCCGCTTCGGGGCGGACAGGTATCAGCGAAACCGGATCGCCGAGTCGGACTGGTACGAACTGGTCTGCCTGTGCTGGTCCAGCGGGCAGCGGACCCCGATCCACGACCACCGGGGATCGAGCTGCGCCTTCCGCGTCGTCGAGGGCGTGGCGACCGAGACCGCGTTCGAGCCGACGCCGTCCGGCCTCATCTGCCCCTGCGGTCGCCGTGAGCATGGGGCCGGCTGTGTGTGCGCCTCCGAGGAGGACGACTGCCACCAGGTCGCGAACACGCAACCGGCGGGCGAGGACCTGATCACGCTCCACATCTACTCGCCGCCGCTACGGCAGTTCAACGTCTACTGTCTCGACACGCCGACCGCGTCCGGCCAGAGACGCGCGGGCTGCTGCCAGCCTGCCAGCGCACCTGGGAACCCGAACCAGAAAATTATCGAGGGATCCTAGCGCAGGCGCTCACGTTCCGGTTGCTTACGGCTTCAAGTCCGATCAACTTCCGCAGAGGTTTGGATCAAGCTATCGGGCATGGCCTGCCCATAATCTGTTCATGCCGTTTGAAGTGTGCCCGGTAGCTTGGGGGTCGGACGACCTCCGGCACGGGCAGCTTCGTGATCGTGAAGGCCAGGAACCGGAAGGGAGCAAACGACATGTTCAACCAGGTGAGAACTCGACATGCGCAGATGGTGGGCTGGGCCATGATGCTGGCCGTACTGCTGCTGGCTGTGCCAGCCGCGGGCCAGGGTCCCACCGGCCAGGTGCTCGGCCACGTGACGGACAGCGAGGGGGCTGCCGTCTCCGGAGCGACGGTCATCCTGCAGTCGCAGGAGATCGAGGACCCGACCGTCGTCACGACCGACGCCGACGGCTTCTACAACGCGACCAACGTGCGCCCCGCGACTTATCAGGTCTCGGTGGAGGCCACCGGTTATGCCGGCGCCCCTGCGTCGCTCGCGGTGCGGGTCGGCAGCATTCAGCGCGTGAACTTCGAAGTCGCGGCCACCGAGGAAGTGAGCGAGGAGATCACCGTCGTCTCCGAGCGGCCGCAGATCGAGTCGGTCGATTCCCGGGTGAACAAGTACATCACCTTCGAGGAGATCCAGAGCCTGCCGCTCCCGAACCGGAGCTTCCTGGACGTGCTGAAAATCCTTCCCGGGGTCCACGGTGGGCTGGCTGTCGGCAGCCTCGAGAACAGTGCCCCGAACAACAGCTTCAGCGTTCACGGGGCGCGCATGAACCAGAACCAGTTCCTGATCGACGGCGTGGCCAACAACGACTTGAGCGACACGAACTACGACGATCTGGCCACGTCCGAGACCCGGGCCGGCCCCCGGGGTTCCGCAGGCGCCGGCCAGAGGGGGTCGACCTTCTCGACGGGAACGGCGCTGCAGACCTACAACCTGGACGCCATCCAGGAGGTCCAGGTGTCGACCTCGATGTTCTCGGCCGAGTACGGCAACGCTTCCGGGGGCGTGATCAACATCATCACGCGCTCGGGCGCCGATCAGTACAACGCCTCGGCGACGGTTCAGCAACAGCACGACGGAGTGGTGGAAGCGGGCTTCGTCGGGTCGACCGCGGACGATGCGGAACAGTTGGAGGGCCAGGACTTCACGATCAGGCAGGCATCGCTGACCCTCGGCGGCCCGGTCAACCGGGGCACGACCCACTTCTTCACCAGCTACGAGCACGACGACTATGAGATGGGCTACGACTACAACCAGAGCCATATCTACACGCGGGCCGTGCCGGCCGAGTTGGGGCTGACCGCGAACATCACCAACCGCGACCGCCTGACCGGCAAGCTGACCCACCAGTTTTCGGACTCGAACGATCTGACCGTGTCGGCGAACTGGGTCGGCGAGCAGGCGGATGTTTGGCACTCGCTCTTTCGCGCCTACCTGGAGGACGTGGAGCAGCAGAAACACGCCAACGATTCACTGGGCCTGTCCCTGCGCCATGTGGCCACCGTGGGGTCGGACATGACGCTCGAATCGGTGCTTGGACGCACTCAAGCCGACCGGAGCATGGACTCCCTCGCAGATCCGCTGAGGCAACTCCGTCTCTTCCGGGTGGACGGCGCCGTCGCTTTCGAGCAGAAGGGCGCCATCGGCCCCGACGTCGACAACACCCTCGAGAGCTTGCAGTGGAACGAACGCCTGTCCTGGCTCCGTGGGGATCATTCCTTGCGCGCCGGCGTCGGTCTGGACCGGTTCAATCAGCGCACGGAGCAGCCGGCCTGGCGCTTCATCCACTACGTATGGAACGAATACGACACCCCTCCAGCCGTAGGCAACTACCAGCTTCCGACCGACATCGACGTCTCGGTCACGAACACCCACCTCTTCATCCAGGACGACTGGTTCGTGAACGACCGCTGGACGTTCAACCTCGGTGGACGCTACGACCGGAACAACCTGGTCGACGATCAGACCGTCGAGGCTCGGCTTGGCGCTGCCTTCGATGCGCAGGGGAACGGCCGTTCCGTCTTCCGCTTCGGCGCCGGGCTGTATCACGATCGGACGAACCTGATCGGCCATACGGGGGCCCTGCGGCCGCCGGTCATATTTGGCCTGCCGCTCGATCCCGTGACTCTCACGATGGACCCAGCGGCCGGAGGTGTTCCAAACCAGAGAATCGTCGACCCGAACCTCCACTTGCCCGAGATCCTCAAGTGGACGGTTGGTTACGAGCGCGAGCTCGGCGAGCGCAACACGTTGAGCATCCACGTCGTCGGCTCCGACAGCGATGGTCTCTTCTTTACGGACTTCCTGAACAGGCAGTCATTCGAGCTCGACGGAGCGCGGCCCGATCCCACCTTGGGAGAGGTCCTCCTATACACCAACACGGGCTACAGCGAGGTCCTCGACGTCGAGGTCGAGTTCAAGCGCCGCTTTGCCAACGGCTCCCTGGTGCATGTGAGCTACACCAATCAGGACGCCGTCGGCAGCTCGTTCTTCGACCTGCTCTCGGGTAACTCCACTCTCAATCGGACGTCGCGCTGGTCCGATCTGGGGGACCCGCCCGCGCTCTTCAATGGGCCGCTCAACACCGAGGTGAAGCACAGCTACAAGCTCTCGGCAGTAGGGAACCTGCCCTGGGGCCTCCAACTGGCGGGATTCCTGGACTACCGGTCCGGCACTCCCTTCAGCGCCCGGGACGGAGGGTACATGGTCTCGCCGGGGGGCTGGGTCACCTATCCGACGATTCTCTTCGAGGGATTCAACAGCAGGAACGCGCCGGACTACTTCTCGGCCGACGTGCGTTTGGCCAAAACATTCACCGTCAGGGAACGGCACGACCTTCACGTCTTCCTCGATGTCTTCAACGCCACCGACCGGACGAACGCGATCGAGATGGACGGTCTGCGCACTTGGAACATCGGTCACCCCAACGGCACCTCGACGAGGGACGACTTTCCACGTATCAGGCGGCGCGGACCGCAGCGCTCGGCCCAGTTCGGGATCAGGTGGTCGATGTAGGGGGGCCGCTGTAGCGGCGGCCTGCATCAGGCTCAGCCAGGAGCAGAGTCGCGGCGTCTTCGCCGCGCTGACGCGCAAGGAACAGGGTTGTTCCATGCAAGACCGGCTGGAGGCAAGGATGGACGGGCAAAGCCCACGGCAGCACAGAGGATCGGATCGGTTAGGGCACCGCGTGGCGGACGCTGCGCGGTGTCCCGCCGTGACGGGTCAGCGCAGCGACTTCGAGCCGGCTGCCACGGGCCGGCTCAGTCCGTTGCTCGACTACCTGGCCTCGCTGGACCGGCAGGCAGACCTAGCCGTCCTGAGTCGTCTGTTGCAGGACCTCGCCGTGACCCGGGCCGACCTCGGCGCCGCGTGCCGCTTCGGCGCGGACAAGTACCAGCGAAACCGGATCGCCGAGTCGGACTGGTACGAACTGGTCTGCCTGTGCTGGGCGAGCGGGCAGCGGACCCCGATCCACGACCACCGGGGATCGAGCTGCGCCTTCCGGGTCGTCGAAGGCGTGGCGACGGAGACCGCGTTCGAGCCGACGCCGTCCGGTCTCATCTGCCCCTGCGGCAGCCGTCAGCATGGGGCCGGCTGTGTCTGCGCCTCGGAAGAGGACGACTGCCACCAGGTGGCGAACACGCAACCGGCGGGCGAGGACCTGATCACGCTCCACATCTACTCCCCGCCGCTACGGCAGTTCAACGTCTACTGTCTCGACACGCCGACCGCGTCCGATCAGCGACGCGCGGGCTGCGGCTAACCCGCGCTGCGGGGCCTCAGGGGTGGCGCGACCCGCGCCACCCGCGAACCAATCCTCCTCGTCGATCAGGAGCACCCTGCTCGGCCGGTCGGGCCCCCAAGACCACAACACGAGGTTGAAGTCCTCCGGACCTGCGCCAAGAGCGAAACTCGGGACCACCAGCCCCACCTGACCAGCCGCAACCAAGCGATCAGCCAGGGCCTGCGATGAAGGAACTGCACCATCCAGCATCTCTGCTCTCCAACTCGGGCACACCAGGTCCGCTTCGCTGACGCCGAAGGCCGCTCGCTCAACTTCGTCGCGCGTGTCGAGCACCGGTTCGGCGTCGACCTCGTAGGCGCAGAGCGTGACCGGTTGCATCGGCCTGCCCAACAGCTCTGCCTCACGGATCGCGGTCAGTGGGGTGAGGGACGTGTAGAGGGCTGGAACACCTCGCCGGTTGAAGCGCCCGCCATGACGGCGAGCACCCTCTCCGGACAGCGGCGTCCACGCCCATTGCGGATTGTGGCCCCGATAGACGACCCCGCGGAAACGCACCGCCGGACGCGACCTCAGGCGTAGCCGCCGGCCACGACGCTGTCCAGATAGGCGTGGACCTGATCTGCCTTGCCCTCCCGCAGCAGCAGATCCGCAGTGGCGCCGCCGAAGCCCGGCAACGGTTCTCCCCGGAACCAGGCGTAGGCCGCCAGTGGCGAGCCAGTCTGCCCTTCGACGCGGTTCAGAATCTCCAGCATCTGGCGGAGCCGGACCTGGGTCTTCCGAGCCCGGATTCGTGACGCGCGCGAAAAGGCGTCCCGTCCCAGACCGAGCGTGCCTGCGATCTCAGCCTTGGTGGTTCGCAGCCTCGAGGCGATGAGCAACGGTGAAAAGACCTGATCTTCGACAAACTCCTGGAAACGCATGGTGGCACCTCGTCGTTCGTCACGCAGTCTAGCGTGATTCTACGCGGCGTAGTCGAGACAGTCCCCCGTTCCCAGGCCGGATGCGGGCGAGACGCCCGCATCCGAAGACTCTCACGCGCCCCTACGTACTGCCTGACAGTGGTACCGTAGCCGTTCCCCCTCAACATCTGAGAGGTGTTCGCCATGAGACACGGCCGTCTTGTCCTCGTAGCCGCTTTGGCGGGTGCCCTTCCCTGGTTGGCCTGTAGCACGGGCGGTCCAGCGCCGCCGCTCCACGTAGTCTACGCCGGTGATGCCGGCACGCCTCACGCGGAGGCCTACCACGCGTTGCTCTCCGAGCACTTCGAAGTGCGGAGCATCGCCCGCAACGACCTCGCGAAGGCCGATCTCAGCGACGCGGACGTCCTGATCGTCGATGGCCAGACGATCGACCGCTCGGAGGAGCGGACCCGCACGCTGCCGGGGGCCGAGGGAGTCACCCTGGAGACTCTGTCCATGCCCACCGTATTGATCGGCGGCCAGGGCGCGCGCATCTCGGACGAGCTGAACCTGATGCTGGGCTGGCGATACGGGTGACTGTGCCTGTTCTCCAGGGCTGTCGTGCCACAGTCCGCGTCCGATCCGACCCTTGGCCATCCGATCTTCCAGGGACCTCTGCCGATCGAGCTTGAGCTCGAGGAGGTGCCGACGCCGCCCAAGTACAAGTACTACGAACTGGTCGAGGACGTCCCGGACACGATGACCACGGTCAAGATCCTCAAGAAGGAGTGGGACACCCTGAACCTGCCGGTCGGCTCTCGTCCGGACAACGGCGAGTCGGGTGTGGTGACGACCGGCGACGGCTTCCTCGGTTCGCCGGACACGGAGTGGATCGCCGGCGGCATGCACCTGAAGGGTCCGGACTACTTCGCCATCGGCCGCCAGGGGCGGCTGCTGCAGTGGGGGTTCTACGGCACCCCGGACGAGATGACCGAGACCGGTCAGCGGCTGCTGGTCAATGCGGTCCACTACATCCACGGCTTCAAGGACCATCCCATCCTGGCCACTCGCGAAGCGCGTCCGCGCGAGGGGCTCGCCACCTCCCTCGCTCTCCTCGATCTCTACGAGACCGAGGCCATGAAGGAGTTCTACGACACGCCGGAGAAGGTGAAGGAAGCCCAGGAACGGGTCATTGAGCGCACCTTCGGCGAAACCGTTCCGCCGGAAGCGCACGGCACCAAGGAAGAGCGTCGGGCCTGGTACGAGGAGAACGAGCCCTGGCTCTACTGGGACGGCGCGCGGGTCGGCAGTGAGTACGCCGGCAAGGCCTACTTCCGGCTCGAGGGGAAGTTCCGGATCGACGAGGACGCAAAGGCGCTAGGGATCGCGAACAACGACCCGGCCGTGTTGGAACGCGCGGTCGCGGACCTGCGCGAAGGGGTGGCGCCTGAGCGTGCCGAGCGGGTGCTGGCCCGCTACACCGAGGAGGGCCATGACTCCGCGGCCGACTGGCAAAACTGGCTCGACGAGAACGAGGGCTCGCTCTACGCCTCCGACTGGGCCGGCTACCGGTTCGACGTGGCCCGCGGTCCCGGAGAGCCCGACGCGCGTGGCCCGTCCCGGTTCGCAGCCGACGGTGCTGAACTGAAAGACCTCTCCACAACCGTCAGTCCCGCCGTGGAGGTGACGATGTCGACGATGGGCGAGGGCGATGAAGCGCGCGCCGTGCTCGACTTCAAGCTTGAGGTGGGCTTCTGGATCTACGCCCACGACTCCGACGCGCAGTTCGAGTTCGGCGTGCGGGCCCCGGCCGGTTTCGGCTACCAGGTGGCCGCCGACCCGCTGCTGCCCAAGGTGGACAGCCAGGGCCGGATGCACGGCGACTTCCAGATCGAAGTGCCGCTCGAGGGCGAAGGCGACGTCGCGACGATCCTGATCGACTACCAGGCCTGCGACGAAACGCTCTGTCACCTCCCGGTGACCGACGCGCGGCTGATGAGCAAGGTCGAGACCTGATCTAGACCGGCTTCGGTCCCCTGGGAACGCGGGCGTCTCGCCCGCATCCGGCCTGGGAACGCGGGCGTCCCGCCCGCATCCGCCCCTGGGAACGCGGGCATCCTGCCCGCATCAAGTGCGCTGCCGCGAAGCGGCGCGCACGAGCGACACGACGTCGTGTCGAGAAGCCCCGCTATCGGGGGACTCTCACACCTCGCTCTCGTCGCTGAACGTGACGGCCTTGTGCCGGTGGCGCCCGCGAGGCGGCAACTCGATCCCGTGCTCGGGACCAAAGTGCCTCTTGAACACCTCCGAGGGTCTTAGGTGCCGTTCCACGTCCTCGCGCTTCTCCCGGATCAAGCGGCGAACGTACTGGCTCATCGAGAGGCCGGTATGGCTTGCTTCGTGCCGCAGCCAAGCCTTGTCTCCCGGGTCGATGTCGCGGACGGTGATGACGGAACTCATCATGAGCGGCCTTTCAGTCGGATGGGGAGCGTCTGGGCCGCGGACCGCATGCTAGCGCCGAGTGCTGGCATCGGGGCGACGCGCTGGGCGGACCGCCCATCACCGTTGATAGCCTCGCATGGTCTGCGAGCGACGTTTTCTGACCGATGGGGTGGCGCGGATAGCGCCACCCGGGTTCCGGCCGGCATCCGCGAGTTCTGCCGCGCCAGATCCGCCGTTATGCGGCCCGCGATGACTCTCGTTCCCGGTCCACCACCGCCTCCAGGTGAGGCGGCGGTCGCCAGAGGCACTCCATGACGTAGGGCAGGTCCATCGGCCGGCCGTCCCAGGCCGGCATCGATTCCTTGCCCGTGATCAGGATGCCTGCATTCTCCAGGTGCTCGACCAACTCTCGGGCGGCGCGGAGGCCCACCGGTGGCGGCGCCGGACTCTGCTCCAGAGGCCGTCCGCGGGGATGGACGAACTGCACGGCGCCTTCCTTGTTCATTTGGACACGGAAACCGCCCTCGTGGAGCTGGCCATGGTGCCGTCGGCAGAGAAGCACGAGGTTCGAGAGCTTCGTCTCGCCGCCGTCGGCCCAGTGTTCGATGTGGTGGGCGTCGCAGTGCTTCGATGTGCAGCCCGGAAAGCGGCAACCCTGGTCGCGGAACTCCAGTGCGCGGCGGATCGGCGGCGGAATCGTGCGCGTCTTGCGGCCGACGCTCAGGATCTGGCCGTTGCGGTGGGTCATCCGGACTCTGCCGGTGTCGCAGGCGATGCGGCTGAGCTGTTTCCGCGGAAACAGGAACGTGGGAAGTGCCGAGCCAGGCGCCGTTGGATGCTCGTGGGCCCAGGGGCATCTCGCCAGCGGCAGCTTGCGTCACGTGCTTTGCCCGGGCGCACGCCGAATCAGGCGCCGCTGGCGCTTCCGCGGAAACGCCAACGCCGGGTGTTTCCGCGGAAACACAATCGCAGTCCCCGCCGGCCGCCTCGGTCGCCGGGGTTCTCAACTCCTCCTCGTTGACGTGGACGACAACCTGATAGCGGTCGCCGGTCGATCCTGGATCGAGACCGCCCTTGAGTGCGCTCGCGGCAACCAGGGCAAGGGCGTCCGCGCGCTGCTTGCCCATGGGTGGCCGGTCCTCCTCGTCCTTCTCGTACAGCTTCTCGCCGGCGGCGTCGAGTGCCTTCATCAGTACCTCGCCGGCCTCCGGCGCGAGCCGTCCGCGAATCACGAACATGCCGTTCTCGTCGATGTGGGTCGTGAGATGAGCGGAGGCGTCACGCAGTTCGTCCTCGTTCGCCTCGACCGTGCGGTCGATCCTTCGCCAAGATCTGACGATCCGTTCGATCTGCGCCGCGGTTGCGGCCCTTCCGAGATCGACCAGCGACTTCTCGGTCTCCGGCGTAGCGATGCGGGTCAACGCCCTCACCTTGGAGTAGGAGAGTTGGCCGCGCTTCATCGCCTCGCTCATCAGTGGTAGATCGCCCAGGGCCCGGGCAACCCGAACCCGTTCGCGGGCCGCGCTGGGCGCGAGGCCGATGCGCCAGGTGAGCCAGTGAGCGCAGCTCAGGAAGCCGTTGTTCCAACCTTCCCGTTCATCGAACTTGCGGATCAGGACGAGCAACTCGTAGGTCGCCGCGTCAATGCGCGCGGCGAGCGTGGCGATCTCCTCGCCCATCCGCTCCTTGGAGCTCATGCCGGTTTGTTTGTCAATCATTCTGTCTCACTTGGTGCTGGGACCTGACGGTCCAGTTGACATGTGTCGTAGGCTGCGAAACCGGCCGTTCGGCGCCTACGTCGAAGGCAACCAATCTATCACGAGAGGATTCCAGAACACAAGAATATTCAAGACGATGGAGAGAGCAGCCAATCTACTGGAGCCGACCAATGACTGGGTGGAAATCGGGGCTTCACAAATGTGCGGGGAACCAGGGAATAGGGGGATGCGTTCCTTGTGCAGGAGAGCAAGCGGTCAGGCGTGCCGCTGGAGGTGCGGGACGATACGGACCGAGAGACAGGCCCGCGGCCATCGAAACGAAAAGCAACTTCCGCTGCCGCAGATCTGTGTAGCGGCGTCTCGCCGCCTGCGTTCTACGACGGAGACTTGTCCCCAAGCGTGACGAATTCCGACCACGGATCAACGACTCTCACGCCGGTGTTGCGGAACTCCCGCGTGTTCCTCGTCACAACGGCGAGGCCGCGAGTGGCGGCGGCGGCGGCCAGGAAGGCGTCCGGGATGTGGTCGTCAAGCGGTTCACCCCTTCGCCGTTTCTCTTCCATGATGCGCGCGCACGTGTTGGCGTCGTCTACCGTCCAACTGAGGATCCTCTGTTCGAAGCACTCGTCGAGGACGTTCTGAAAGCGGTCGGCCAAGTTCTTTCGGCGCCTTCCGGAATCGAGGCGGCCGATGCCGTCGAGAATCTCCCAGACGGTGATGGGGGAGAGAGCCATTCCCTCCGGGGCGATGCTGTCCAGGAACTCGGATACGCGCGGTTCAGGATGCGGACGCATCATCTCCGAGACGACGTTCGTGTCGAGAAGCCACGCTATTGGGGGATTCACACCTCACTCTCGTCGGCGAACGTGACGGGCTTGTGCCGGTAGCTCTTGGGGCGCGGCAACTCGATCCCGTGCTCCGCACCAAAGTGCTTCTTGAACGCCTGCGAGGGTTTGAGCCGCCGTTCCGCCTTCTCGCGCCTCTCACGGATGAGGCGGCGAACGTACTCTTCCATCGAGAGGCCGACATGGCGGGCTTCATGCCTGAGCCAAGCCTTGTCACCCGGGTCGATGTCGCGGACGGTGATGACGGAACTCATCCCGGGGCGAATGCTAGCACGGAGTGCTGGCATCGGGGCGGTTCAGCCAGGTGGATCATCCGCCCGGCGCTGCGCGTAGAGTCAGGCCGCCTGTCATGATCACAAGACGCGGCTTCCTTTCCGGCGCGGGCAGTGCTTTGGCCGGCCTCGGCGCCGGTCTGACCGCGGCACGTCAGGCGGCGGCCGCGCTGGCTCAACACACCGAGGCGTCGAAGATGAAGATCACCGAACTCGAGACGATCCTGATCGACAACATCGACCCGCCGATCGGGCACCGGAAGTGGCTGTTCATTCAGCTCCACACGGACGAGGGCCCGGTGGGTCTGGGCGAGCGCGTCTCCGGGGGTGCGACGAACCTGAAGCCGCAGATCGAGCTGCTCAACGATCTGTGCGATCGCTTCGTCATCGGGCAGAGCCCGTTCGACGTGGAGAAGATCTGGCAGCGGATGAAGACGAGCCTCCACGACTACAGCCATCCCGGGCTGTACGGCGTGCCGGCGTTCTCGGCGATCGAGATGGCCTGCTGGGACCTGATCGGCAAGGCGACGAACCAGCCGATCTATAACCTGCTCGGCGGCAGGTACCACGACCGGCTGCGCGCCTACGCGTACCTGAACAGCTCGGGGATCTGGGAGAACCCGGCCCTGGCCGGCGAACGGGCGCAGGAACTGGTCGAGCGCGGCATCACCTGCTGCAAGCTCGATCCGTTCTCGCCGATCACCGGCCCGCCGCGGGACTACTCGCTGAAGACGATCCGCCACGTGGCGACGATCTTTCGCGCCATGCGGGACGCGGTCGGCGACGAGCTGGAGATCGGCATAGGCACCCACGGCCAGTTCTCGACCGCGGTGGCGATTCGGGTCGCGGACATCCTGGAGGAGTTCGATCCGTTCTTCTTCGAGGAGCCGGTGCCGCCGGAGAATGTCGATGAACTGGCGCGCGTGGCGGCCCACACGAACATCCCCATCGCCACCGGCGAGCGGCTGGTGAACCGCTTCGAGTTCGCGGAGGTGCTGGAGAAGCAGGCGGCGCAGATCATCCAGCTCGACGTCGGCCAGTGCGGCGGCATCCTGGAGGCCAAGAAGATCGCCGGGATGGCCGAGACCCACTACGCGATGATCGCGCCGCACATGTACTGCGGTCCGGTGGCAGCGTCGGCGGCCGTGCAGCTCGACACCTGCTCACCGAACTTCCTGATCCAGGAGTTCAACACGAACGACCGGCACAACGACATCTTCGTGGAACCGATCCGCTTCGAGAACGGGTTCATCGAACCGCCGAGCGGGCCCGGGCTGGGCGTTGAGCTCGACCAGGCGGTGGTTGAGAGGCACCGAGCCGCTTGAAGACCCTGGGAACCCAGGTGGCGCGTCCCGCGCCACCTGTGAACCATCCGGGCTCCGGCCTGGGAACGCGGGCGTCTCGCCCGCATCCGGCGCGAAGCGCCGGTCTGTGAGCCACATGTCTGCAACCGACTCCCGCCTGACGCTGGCGATTCTCGCCGCCGGCCGTTCGGCGAGATTCGGGCGCCTGAAGACGTTGGAACCGGTAGGTCCGAGCGGCGAGGTGCTGTTCGAGTACGCAATCTGCGACGCGATCCGCGCCGGCTGCGGGCGGGTCGTGTTCGTGACCTCGGCGGACCGGACGGAACAGATCATGGGCCGGGCCGCAGAGTTTGCGGGCAGGGCCGTTCCGGTCGACTTCGTGGCCCAGAGCCTCGACGATCTACCGGGCGGGGCGCTGCCGCCGGAGGCAAGACGCAAACCGTGGGGCACCGGCCACGCGGTGTTCGCGCTACGGAAGAAGATCGAGGAACCGTTCCTCGTCGTCAACGCGGACGACTTCTACGGTCAGAGGGCGATCGAGTCGTTTGGTCGGAGGGTAGCCGACGGGCTGGCCGGGGGCGATGAGTCGCACTTTCTCGGCGCGTATGAACTCCATCGAACCGGCGTCTCCCGCGCTAGTGGCGTCAACCGGGGGATCGTGGCCGCCGGCGCCTCTGCCCCTGGGAACCCAGGTGGCGCGTCCCGCGCCACCTGTGAACCTTCCACGCGCCCGTCATCGGGCGCGTGGAGGCACGCGGGCATCTTGCCCGCATCCGCCTTTCTGGAACGGCTTGAAGAGGTCTACGAGATGCGACGGACCGACTCGGGCCTCGTCGGCCGCGACAGTGCAGGGGAGGTCCGGAAGCTGGCACCCGAAACCCCATGCTCGATGAACCTGTGGGCCTTTCAGCCTTTCATCTTCGAGCACCTTCAAGCCGCGTTCGCGGACTTCCACACCAGCCTGGACGATCCGCTGACAAGCGAGTTCCTGCTCAGCGAGACGGTCGGCGACCTGGTCGGGCAAGGAGCGGCCCGAGTCCGGTTGTTACCGATGACCCAGAGCACAGCCGGACTGACCTATCCCGGCGACCTGCCCCCCGTCGCTTCGACGTTGAGCGAGGCCGTGGCAGCCGGCGACTACCCGGATGACCTGAGCGAGTGGTTCGGCCACCGGTCGTCCCGGAGACCCGCTTGACGCTCCCCGGGTACGGTAACTGCCATCGTCCGGCGCTTCGCGCAGATGCGGGCGAGACGCCCGCGTTCCCAGGGCGGATCGCGCCACCTTGGTTCCCAGGGCCGGAATGGCTATAGCACCATGCGGCTGAACAGCCTCGACTGGACCGTCCTCGCCGTCTACGGCGCCCTCGCCCTCACGGTCGGCCTCGTCTTCGCCCGGCGCGCGGGCTCGGGCACCGGCCAGTTCTTCCTCGCGGGGCGAAACCTGCCCTGGTGGCTGCTCGGCACGTCGATGGTCGCCACGACCTTCTCGACCGACACGCCGAACCTGGTGACCGACCTGGTGCGGAACGGCGGCGTCTCGGGCAACTGGATGTGGTGGGCGTTCCTGATCACCGGCATGTGCACGACGTTCTTCTACGCCAAGCTTTGGCGGCGCTCAGGCGTCTTCACCGACATCGGCTTCTACGAGCTTCGCTACTCGGGGCGGGCGGCGGTCTTCCTGCGCGGCTTCCGCGCCGTGTACCTGGGTGTGTTCTTCAACGTGATGATCATGGCGGCGGTGCTGCTGGCCGGGATCAAGATCGGCGGCGTTCTGCTCGGAGCGGACAAGTACACGACGGTGCTCGTGGCGGCGGCCGTCACGGCCGCGTACTCCGCCACCTCCGGCCTGTGGGGTGTCGTGGTCACGGACCTCATGCTGTTCGTGATGGCGATGGTGGGCTCGGTCGCGGCCGCGTGGTACGCGCTCGCGCATCCCGCCGTTGGCGGTCTCTCCGGCCTGGTGTCGAACCCCGACATCGCCTCGCGCCTCGCCCTGCTGCCCGACTTCGCGGACTGGGAGACCGCGGCCACCGTCTTCCTGATCCCGGTCGCCGTCCAGTGGTGGTCCACCTGGTACCCGGGCGCGGAGCCTGGAGGCGGCGGCTACGCGGCCCAGCGCATGCTCGCCGCCCGCAGCGAGCAGGACTCGATGGGCGCCACGCTGTGGTTCAACATTGCCCATTACGCGCTGCGGCCCTGGCCTTGGATTCTGGTCGCGCTGGCCTCGCTCGTCGTCTACCCGACGCTGGACTCGATCGCCGAGGCCTTCCCGCACCTCGATCCGTCGATCATCCGGCACGATCTGGCCTACCCGGCGATGCTCGTCTTCCTGCCGCACGGCCTGCTCGGCCTGGTGGTCGCGTCCCTCGCGGCGGCCCTGATGTCGACGATCTCGACGCATCTCAACTGGGGCGCCTCCTACATCGTCGACGACGTGTACCGGCGCTTCGTGCGGCCGGGGCGGGGCGAGGCGCACTACGTCCGGGTCGCCCGGCTTTCGACGATCGCCCTGGTTGCCCTGGCGGCGGTAGTGGCGCTGTGGCTGGAGAACGCGATGCAGGCGTTCCAGATCCTGCTCCAGATCGGCGCCGGCACGGGGCTCATCTTCCTGCTGCGCTGGTTCTGGTGGCGCATCAACGCCTGGTCCGAGATCTCGGCGATGGTCGTCTCGTTCGCGGTCGCGGTGTGGTTCCAGTTCGTCCACGAGCAGGTGGGGCTGTCCCTCCCTTCGTCCGCCACGCAACTCCTCTTCGGCGTCGGTCTTACGACCGTGGTCTGGTTTGGTGTGACGATGGCCACGCGGCCCACCGAGACGGCCGTGCTCCAGGCGTTCTACGACCGGGTGCGACCGTTCGTGCGCGGCTGGCGGCGGGTGGTCGAAACGCGGCCGGATCAGCCCGGCAGCGCCACCGCGGCGCTGCTCGCCTGGTTGTTCGGTTGCGTCGCTGTGTACTCCGCCCTGTTCGGGACCGGCATGGCCCTCTATGGGCGCTTCGGCGCTGCGGGTGCTCTCGGCGCCGCCGCCCTGCTGGCGGGTTACGGAGTGTTCCGCCTCCTGCCGCGTACGACGGGGTAGGCGTCGGCTTCCGGCCTGGGAACGCGGGCGTCTCGCCCGCATCCGGCGCAAAGCGCCGGCTCTGACCGCCGTTCGCGTTCCCAGAGCAGATGCGGATGCGGGCGAGACGCCCGCGTGCCATCCGTGCGCCCGATGACGGGCGCACGGAGTGGTTCGCGGCTGGCGCGGATCGCGCCAGCCGGGTTCCCAGGGGCAGACCCGGATCCCAGGGCGCCTTGCGGCGCTACGTCTCCTCGAATCGAGCGCTGAAATGGGGCAAGCTGTCAGGCGCCTCGACGATCCGCAGCCCCCGAATCCGATCGCGCTCGGCGAACAGCTCGATCAACGCCTCCACGACGTAGTCCATGTGGGACTGCGTGTAGACACGCCTCGGCACCGCCAGGCGAACCAGGTCGAGCGGCGGCTGCTGGCGCGCGCCGAACATGACGGTCCCGACCTCGCACGCGCGGATGCCCGCATGCCGATAGAGGGCGACGACCAGGGCCTGCCCCGGGAGCTGCTCACGAGACAGGTGCGGGCAGAACCGGCAGGCGTCGATATAGATGGCGTGCCCGCCCGGAGGCTCCACGATCTGAATGCCGGCCGCCAGCAATCGCTCGCCGACGTACGCCGTGCTGCGGATCCGGTAGTGGAGGTAGTCCTCGTCGAGCACTTCGTGGAAGCCGAGCGCCATCGCCTCGAGGTCCCTGCCGGAGAGGCCACCGTACGTGACGTACCCCTCGGTCAGGATGACCAGCTCGCTGGCGCGGCGGAACAGTTCGGCATCGCGCAGGAGCAGCAGACCACCGGTGTTGACGATCCCGTCCTTCTTGGCGCTGATCGTGGCGCCGTCGGCGAGGTCGAACATCTCGCGCACGATCTCCGGGACCGACCGCCCCTGTTGCCCCTCCTCCCGCTGCTTGATGAACCAGGCGTTCTCGGCAAAGCGGCAGGCATCGAGGAACAGCGGCATGTCGTACCGGCGACACAACTGCCGCGTCGCGTGGAGATTCTCCAGGCTCACCGGCTGGCCCCCGCTCGTGTTGCTGGTCACCGTGCACATGACCAGCGGAATTCGCGCGCTCTCGGCGGCGAGCAGCGACTCGAGCCGGTCCAGATCGAGATTGCCCTTGAAGGGGTGGCGGCTGGTTGGATCCAGCGCTTCGGGAATGGCGAGGTCGACCGCGCGGGCGCCACTGTGCTCGATGTTCGCCCGCGTCGTGTCGAAGTGAGCGTTGTTCGGCACGATCTTGCCGGCCCCGCCGACCAGTTCGAAGAGGATGCGCTCGCTGGCGCGACCCTGGTGGGTCGGCAGCGTTTGCTCGAAGCCCATGATGTCCCGGACGGCATCGTGAAGGCGGTGGAAGCTGGTCGAGCCTGCGTAGCTCTCGTCGGCGCGCATGATCGCGGCCCACTGCTGCGCGCTCATGGCGCCCGTGCCGCTGTCGGTGAGGAGATCGATCAGCACCTCCGCCGCCTCGATCTTGAACAGATTGAAGCCGGCGTTCTGGAGCACCTCTTCGCGTCGCTCAGGACTGGCGAGGCGGATCGGCTCGACGGCCTTGATCCGGAAGGGCTCGATGATGGTCTTCACTGGTACGCGACCGGGCGCTGGCGCGTGCGCCGGGCTCAATGCCCATCCTACCGCCTCCCCTGGCGGCTCGAGCGGAACGCCGGATGCGTCAAATCCGGAGGCTGCTCCCGCGAGGTGCGACGTTCCTCTACTGATGGCGTGCGGCCTGGGATAGGCTGAACCAACTTTGGCATCTCAGCAACAAAGGAGCCTAGGATCGGCAGTCTCGGCTTCTTCATGGCTGGGCACGGCAATGAAGACTTCGTTTGCCGCTTCAGTGGTGATTCTGGCGATCGCCGCGTGCGCCGCACCCGAAAAGGGAGTTCAGGGTTCCGGCATCGAGTTCTTCCCTGGAAGCTATTCGCAAGCTCTGCAAAAGGCGACTGCCGAAGACAAGCTCGTTTTCGTCGATGTCTATACCGACTGGTGCGGCCCCTGCAAGCTGATGGACTTGAACGTGTTTACGGACCCCGTGGTCGGCGACTATTACAACCCGCACTTCGTTTGCATCAAACGGAATCAGGAGGCCGAGGAGTTCGACGGCCCCGAGTTGACGGGCCGGAACGAAGTGTCCGTGTTACCCACCTACCTCTTTATCGGGCCTGACGGTGAACACGTCCATCGGGGTACCGGGTATTTCGAGCCCAAGGCGTTCGTGAAGTTCGGCGAGGCGGCGCTCGGTGGCACGGCCGACACCTTCGACGTACTCAAGGCTCGGTACGAGGCCGGCGAACGGGATCGGACGTTTGTCCAAACCTATCTGGCAGAATCGATTCCTCGTCCTCTGACGTCTGCCCGGACCAGGAAAGGCTGGCTCTACCGGCATGAGATGCGGCAGGTGTTCGAGGAATACCTTGCCGCCGGGAAGTTGCGCGATCTTGTAAACCGTGACGACTTTTCCCTGCTGGCGCACTTTCTTCAGGACGCCGGATGGGACGACCCCCTGGTTGGGTTCGTGGCCAGTAACTACGAGGCGTTTGCCTCTGTGGCGCCGGAGTCCCAGGTTGCGTTCGTGCTGCTTGAGTCCATCAAGACATCCGTGGGAGAGGCCGCAAGAAAGGGTGATTCGTCCTATGCACGGTTCATTGAGGAACTCGACGGTAGTTTGAAGCCTGCCTACAAGGTTCAGGTCGAGGTCATACAGAACGACTATCTGTTCAAGGAGTATCTGGTCAAGCTGGGCGACCGGTCGTACCAACGGACTCAGCAGGATTGGGCGGCCGTTGATGAGCGGTCCCGACAGGAAATCGAGGCGAAGGGCGACGCCGTGGCCGCTGCGGATTACCTGCGCGCCGCACGCAGTTTGGCTCCGTGCCCTGACAAGGAGTGGCTCCGGCGGGCGCTGGAGTTCTCCCGACGGGCGTTTGAAATGGAAGTGAGCCCCGAGACGGCCTTGACCTATATGGGCCTGCTGGAGGCTCTTGAGGAGTACGACGAGTTGACTGAGGTTGGCGAACGAGCGCTCAGCCAGCTTGATGCCGGGGAAGTCGATCCGGTCTTTCTGTTCTTTATTGAAAGAATGCTCCTGGAAAAGAGTTCGGCGCTGATAGCTGAGCGCACGACGTACTGACGACATGCCGCTTGCCGGTGATCTATTGCGCCGGGACGGGGAAGAGGCTGTGCGTCTGATCGTGAAGGAGCTCGTGTCCCAGGCGCGCGAGGCCGCGCCGCGCTGCGTCGACCCAGAGGACGCCGAGGGTCTCCACGACTTCAGGGTCTCGATCCGGCGGCTGCGGAGCACCTTGAGCGCCTCGAGGGGGCTGCTCCGAGGCGTGGTCACGAAGCGGGACCGGCGGACCCTCGCCGGGTTCCAGAAACGGACCGGCTCCAGCCGCGATGCCGAGGTGGCGCTCGTGTGGCTGGAGAGCCAGCGCTCGGAACTGTGCCCCGAGCACTTGCCCGGTCTCGAGTGGCTGGTGGGCTGCCTTGGGAACCCGGGTGGCGCGATCCGCGCCAGCCGGGAACCACTCCGTGCGCCCGTCACCGGGCGCACGGATGGCACGCGGGCGTCTCGCCCGCATCCGGGCGGCTCAGGCGAACCCACAGGCAGTCACCTGGAGTTCGAAACCCAGCTAGCCGAGTGGGCGGACGGTTTCGTGTCGCGCATGGCCCACCGAGTACCGGGACGAGGCGCCGGCCCGCCGTACGCGGAGGCGCTGGCCGAGCGGGTGGACCGGATCGCTCACAGGCTGGACGCTTGCGTCGACGGCATTGGCGACGACCGGAAGCGGGGCCCGCACAAGGTTCGCATCGCCTGTAAGCGCCTCCGCTACCTGGTCGAACCGGTACGCGCGGAAAGCGAAGTTGCGGTCTCCCTGGTTGATCGCTGCAAGCGCCTGCAGGATGTGCTCGGCACTCTGAACGACGCGAACATCCTCGACGATCTGCTGAGGGGCTACATCGACGGCGAGCCGACCGCGAGCGAGGCCGGAGTGCTGGAGTTGGCCCGGCTCAACGCGGCTCGGGCGGAGGCCAGCTACCGGTTGTTCAGACTTGAGTGGCTGGAGAGTGGTGGCCTGCGGACGGTGCTGGACGAAGCCGCCGCTTTGGCGGTGTTGCTCCGCGCCGGATGCGGGCGAGACGCCCGGGGTCCCAGGGGCCGGAACGTGCCTGGAACTACTACACCCGCTCCCTGCGCTGCCTAGTCGCCGTCGCCGGGGACGTACCAGATGGGTGAGGACCAGGCCCGCTCCTGGATCGTCGCCGGCAGGCCGGGCTTCGGCGGTACTCCTGCCCGGATCGCGTCCCAGGTCGACCAGCGACAGGTGGGGTTCTGGAGGACGCGCACGTAGTAGAAGGCGCGCCGGTTCGGATCGAAGTCCGGGTCCTGCCAGAGGGCCTCGAGCTCTGACGCTCCATCGCCTTCCTCGGTCGAGCAGGTCGTCACATCCACGGTGGCGCCGTTGTCGGAGCAGCGGTGCGACGCTCCGTCGACGGTCGATCCGGTGGAACAGGCAACGTCGTAGACCTCTTCGTGGTGGGCGCCCTGCTCGGTCCATCCCTTGATGACCTGCAGGCGGTCCAGCGGATCGGTGGTCGGGTCCCTGATCGCCCAGACCAGGAAGCGGGGCGCCCGCTCTGTTCCGTCCGCCGTCAGGTCGCCGCCCATGGCGACGCCTTCCGCGTAGGCCCTGGCGATCCCGTCGTCGAAGTCGTACCCGGCGAAGAAGCGAACGCGCATCCGCGGCCCGGTGGTGGCGAACGTCTCCTTGCGCTGGAACGCGCGGAAGATGTCCTCCCTGGTGTTTGACTCGGCCCACACCGCGGCCAGACCCGACGCGCCCCAGTACTGCCTCGTCGGATCGTCGTACTCGCCCGTGTCCTCTCGCGGGACCGACCCGCGCTGCTCCGGCCGGATGTCCAGCAGGCCGGTCTTGCTCCAGTAGTTGTCCTCCTCGAACGACCCGGCCGCGTTGTGTGTGTCCGACGAGCCGATCAGGCCGAAGCGATAGGGATTGAAGCCCTGTTCTTCTTCCATGGCGAGGCCGTTCAGGTAGGCCTCGCGCACGTAGCTGCCCTGCGGTTGACTCGGGAAGTCGCTGCCGATGGTCCGCTCCATGATCCCGAAGTCCGCCCACTCGTCATTGGGGGACAGGAGCGGATGCGTGTCTGAAGTGCCCTTGACCTGGGTGATCTCCACCAGCGGCTCGTTGCGCATGCGCTGCTCGGCGTAGGCCTTGTCGATGGGGGCGCCTGCCCGGTCGGTGAGCGCGAACATCCACCCGTCCGAGCCGTTCGAGTTGTGCGGTATCGCCAGGGAGTCGATGCCCTGCGCGCGCTGCTCGTCCATCCAGTCCCACAGCAACTCCGGGTTGTTCTTGGCGTCCAGCCGGCTGAACGGAATGCCGGGCACGTTCGAGTCGCGGAAGATGACGTTCCGATGCAGGTTCTCGCCCCTGGGGCCTCCGGCGGTGAACTCGTAGGCGATGAGGGTCGTGAAGTTGCCGGGATCGTTGTGCCTCTCGGCAGCCTCCACGATCTTCTGCCAGGCACTCTTGACGATGCCGAGATCGAGCAGGTCGTCGGGGTCGACGTAGCCCCGTTCGCGCGGCAGCACTTCCTGGAACACCGCGCTGCGGTCCGCAGGCGTCGCGGCGCTCCGCAGCGCGATCGAGAGTGGATGCTGGCCCACTGCCGAGTCCGGGTTGTCCATCTCCTCGAACATGCCCAGGTAGGTGGCGTGGTCGGCGACCGCCAGGAAGTCGAGCGGCGCCTTGAGGCGCATCTCGATACCGGCCGCGTGCGTCAGCGGCTCGCCCTTGGCGTATCTGTAGGCGTCGTCGGGGTCGTTGCGGGTGCCGAAGATGTAGGAGTCGAACGAGTACTTGGTGTGTACGTGAACGTCGCCGAAGTAGGCGTTGCGTATCGACCGGCTCTCGGCGCCGTCGCGCGGACTTCCGGATTCCGCCGCTGCGGACGGGTCGCCGGCTGGATCCGGCCCGTCTGGGCCGTCACCGGCGCAGGCGACGGCCAGGACGAGCAGAACCGTCAGCCGCGCGATCGTGCGCGTGAGCGGGAGGGCAGCCGCCGTGACGGCCGGGCAACAGGTAAGGGTCTTGGGCATCGTGTTCTCCTGACTGTTGGCTCCTAGCCCCCCATCAGCGGATCCGGCAGCCCAAGCACATGCACCGCCACCAACCCCAGAATCCCCAGCACCAGCAGGTAGTAGATCGTCGGCAGGATCGTCTTGCGCAGCGTGGCCCCCTCGCGGTCCAGCAGCCCGACGGTGGCGGATGCCGCAACCACGTTGTGGATCGCGACCATGTTGCCGGCCGCGGCGCCCACCGCCTGCAGGGCGACGATCATCGCGGTGGACATCATCAGCCGCTCCGCGACGCCGTACTGGAAGGCGGTGAACATCAGGTTGCTGACCGTGTTCGAGCCGGCGATGAAGGCGCCCAGGGCGCCGGTCATGCCGGCGAAGAACGGCCATACGTCACCGACGTTCGCAGCCACCCAGTCCGCCATCACCAGGGGCATCGAGAGCAGGCCGGCCTCGTTGACGTCCGAGTTGATGTAGACCCGCACCATGGGCACGGTGAAGATGAGGACGAAGCCGGCGCCGAGGAGGACCTTGCCGGAGGAGGCGGCCGCCGCGCGCACGTCGGAGAACGTCATGCGGTGCAGCAGTGCCGTGAGTCCCACGACCACGAGCAGGATGAAGCCGGGCAGGTAGAGCGGCGTCGTGGCGCCCGAGACGCCGCTGCCCAGGATGTCGTCCCAGCGGATCGCCGGGGTGCGCAGCCAGCCGCCCAGGGGCAGCGCGGGCAGCCGGGTCAGCACGAGCAGGATCCCGAGCAGCGCGTAGGGCGCCCAGGCGCTGACGAGGCCGATGCCGCGGTCGTTGGGCTCGGTCGCCTCGTCCTCGAAACCGCTCACCCAGTCCGGCTTCCATTGATGCCGGGCCGGGAAGTCCCAGGTGTTCGAAGGCAGCAACCAGCCGCGGCGGGCGATCGTGACCATGATCAGGAGGCCGACCGGAGCGCCCAGCAGCGACGGGAACTCCGGCCCCAGGAAGAACCCGAAGAGCACGTAGGGAACGGTGAACGCCAGGCCCCCGGCGAGTGTGAAGGGGAGAATCGACAGCCCCTCGGTCCAGGAGCGCTTGGCGCCGAAGAACCGGGTCAGCATGACGACCATCAGGGTCGGCATCAGCACCCCGGCCGTGGCGTGGAGCACTACCGCTCGTTCGGTGACGACGGCCAGGTAGTCGAGCATTCCGATGCCTGCTTCGGCCAGATCGGCGGCGAACTCCTCTCCGCCGAGACCGCCCTGGACGCCGACCAGCACCGGCGTGCCCGCGGCCCCGAAGGTGACGGAAGTCGACTGGACCATCATGCCGAGCATCACCGCGGCCGCGGCCGGGAAGCCGAGCGCGACCAGAAGCGGCGCGGTGACCGCCGCCGGCGTGCCGAACCCGGCCGCGCCCTCGATGAAGGAGCCGAACAACCAGCAGACGATGACCACCTGGACCCGGCGATCGTCGCTCAGACCGTGGAACGACCTGCGGATCGCGTCGACGCCGCCCGAGCGCTCCAGCGTGTGCAGGAGCAGGATGGCGCCGAAGATGATGAAGAGCAGGTCGAAGGTCAGGAACAGTCCCTGGATCGACGCTCCGGCGATGCGCGCGATCGGCATCTGCCAGATCAGCAGGGCGACCAGGACGGCCGCGGCATAGGCCGCCGGCATCGCCCGCCGCGCCGGCACCCGGAAACCGACCAGCAGGATCCCGCCCAGGGCGATCGGGAACAGGGCCAGCAAGGCCGTGGTCACAGGCTCAACCTCATCCGCATCGGCTCTCCTTCTTGGGTTGGGAACGGTTCATGTTAGCCGCCCCTGGGAACCCAGGTGGCGCGATCCGCGCCTGGGCACGCGGGCGTCTCGCCCGCATCAAGCGCGATGCCGCGAAGCGGCTGGTACGAGCCCCGGACCGTCCCCTAAACGGCCACCGGCGTCAGGCTGAACACGCGGGCGTGCCTGGTCGCCGTCTTCAGGTCGCCTCGACGAAGGGCCCGTCGCACGTCGTCGAGCCGGTACGCATCCTCCAGAGACAGGTGCGGCGACCATTCTTCGGGCTCTTCCGACAGTTCGACATCAACCTCCGCAACGTACTTCCCCTCGCGGATGAGCTTCGTGCGCTTGGTTCGCTTCATGTCCGTCTCCGCCGGAACCCGGGCTCCCAACTCGAATGTGCTAGTCACGGCTCATTCTCAGCCACTTCCCTGCGGCTGACCACTGTGACTTGGAGGAATCGCCATGTCAACGAAACGGAGTTACCGACGTCGCCGACCCTCCGGCTGCGCCCGCCTCGCGGCCTCTCTAGTCATCACGCTCACCGCCTCGAGCCTCGCCGCCCAGGACCTTACCTGGCGCGAACTCCCCGACATGCCAGCCGGCAAGTGGGAGGCGGCGACGACCGTCGTCGACGGCAAGTTCTACCTGTTCGCCGGCTACGAAGGCCGTGTGCGGTCGAGCAAGCGGGTCGATGTCTTCGACCCGGCGGACGGGAGTCGGACGCGGATTCAGGACATGCCGAGCGCGGTCACGCACCTGAACGCAGTCCTCGACGGCCGCACCGTCTGGTTCGCCGGCGGCTTCAAGGACGGCTACAAGGGCCACGCGATCGCCGAGGTCTGGAGCTACGACCTCGACGAGGACCGCTACACCGCGGCGCCACTGCTTCCCGAGCCCCGGGCCGGCGGCGGACTGGCGCTGGTCGGCCGCAAGCTGCACTACATGGGCGGCTTGATGGCGGACCGCGACACGGACTCCGGCGACCACTGGGTGCTCGACGTGGACGACTGGGCAGCGGGATCGGCGAGCTGGCAGGACGCGGCGCCGATGCCCGATCCGCGCAACCAGTTCTCGGCCGTCGCGATCGGTAACCGGATCTACGCGATCGGCGGCCAGTACCACCACGACAGCAGGCAGCTCGACCAAGCGCGGGTCGACATCTACGACGCGGACACCGATTGGTGGCTGATCTTCCCTGAGCCTAGCGCGGCAGAACGACCGGAGGCCGGCGCTTCGCGCCGGATGCGGGCAGGATGCCCGCGTTCCCAGGTCAGATCGTTCTACCGCGCAAGCTCCTAGCCGCCGCGTTACCGCCAGAGTTCCTCGTCAGTCTCTCGGAAGGACCCAACGGCGCGTTCGAACTCCCTGAACTCGTCCTCGGTCCAGGAACCGGCCAGTCGGCGAAGTCCGTTTCCCCGCTTTGTCTTCTCTGAGAGGCAGAGAGCCTCTCGTAGGAGAGCAAGCACGGTCCTGTTGAGCGACAGGCCCCTCTGAAGCGCCTCCGCCTCAAGGGCGGCCGCGAGATCCGGCGACACGTTTCGAATCGTCATTGTCTTCATCAGGCTCCTTTCCGCGGGCGCGGTCACAACGACGCAGTCTGTGCGGTCACTTCGCTGACCGCAAGCTGGCTGGAGACTCGTCGCTGCGTTAGTCCGCCTCGAGAGCCCGCCGGGGGTCGGCACGAGCTGCCCGGCGGGCTGGGAGGTACGAGGCCATAGCGGCGATCGTCAGCAGCACCAGCGCCGCGGCGGCGAACGCGAGCGGATCGCGGGGAGTCCGGCCGTCGAAGAGCAGCGGTTCGACGAACTTGCCGGCCCACAGCGCCGCGAGCGCCCCTGCCACGACGCCGGCCGCGGCGAGCGAGACGCCACGCGTCAGTACCAGGCGCAGGAGATTGGACGCCCTGGCGCCCAGGGCGCGCCGGATGCCGAACTCGTGTTCACGCTGCCGCACGCCGAAGGCGATGACGGCATAGAGCCCGATGGCCGCGAGCAACACGGCGAGCATGGCGGAGGCGGCAAACAAGCTCGTTCCTGTTCTCCAGGTGCGAATCCGCGATGCGAACTCTGTGGAGAGGTTCCGGACGTGGTGGCCCGGCAGTTCCGGAAACAGCTCGGCCAGGGCGCCAAGCACCGGCGCCTCGACGCGCCCAGGGCTTGAGGCGGTGCGGACGATCAGCGAACGCTGGATGCTCCTCCATCCCGACAGAGCCGGGTCGGATGACGTCTGGGAGATGGGCAGGTAGTAGGCCGGGTCGGTCTCAAGCAGACCCCAATCTGCTGCGGATTCCACCACGCCGACCACCGTCGTGCAGTCGGCGTCGCTGCTGACGAACAGACAACGGCCGACGGCGCTCTGACCGGGCCAAGCCTGCTGGGCGAACGAGGTATTGACGACCGCGACCTTCTGCGTCCCTTCGCGGTCCCACAGGGTGAAGCCGCGACCTTCGCGCACGTCCAGGCCTGCCACTCGGAAGAAGTTGGCCGTAGTGAGATTCACATGGGGACCGTAGCGGAACGGCAGACGGTCGAGCCCCTCGATTCGCAGGTCCCCGTACGCTGCACCGCTTCCTCCCATCGGTGAACTCGTTCCCTGGGCAACGTCCAGCACCTCCGGCACATCCCGTACGCGGGCCTCCATGGCGTTGATTGCGCTCTCGTCGAGCGGTACGCCGCCCAGGCCATCCAGGCGGGTGTCACCGTGAAAGCTACCCAGTGTCACGGTGAGCAGGTGCTCCTTCGCGTAGCCGACGTCCACCTGGCGCGCCGCTTCGAATGAACGGTAGAACACGGCCGTCCCGCTGAGCAGGACCACCGACAGCGCGGCCTGGACCACGATCAGGCCGGTGCGGACGGGCGTTCCGAGCGCGCGGGCGCCCCGCGAGCTGTCGAGCTTCTCGATTCCCCGGCTGCGCGCCGCGTACACGGCAGGGGCCAGGGCTGCCACCAGGCCGATCCCAAGCACGGCGATTCCGGTGAAACCGATTGCTGTGACGCCCAGCGGATCTTCGGCCCACTGGTGAGCTGGCAAGAGCGTGCGGCGAAGGGAGTCGCCGGTGACTGCGGCAACGGCCAACGCCGCAATGCCGGAGAGGGCGGCGAGTACCAGACTCTCGATCACCAGGAGACGTCCGATTCCCCATCGTCCCAGGCCGAGCGCGTAGCGCACTGCCAACTCGCGTCGCCTGGCAGCGACCCGCAGCATCAGCAGGTTCGACATGTTGACGGCCGCGATCAGGAGCACCACAAAGGTGATCCCGCCTGCGATCAGCGGTAGGCGCATGTGGCGCCGCAGCGTGGTGGGGCCGCGGGTTCGGAGTATCGGGCCCAGAGCCACGGACGCCTCCGGGTCCAGGGAGTCCGAGAACCGCGAGCCGGCACGCGCTGCCCGGACGGCGGCCGTCGCCGCGGCGCCAGCGGCCTCCACCGTCGCGCCAGGCGCCAACCGTATGAATGGCGTGAGGTAGAAGGTGGTTCCGTACCGTCTCCAACCGTTCCCCCGGCTGGCCGTTGCCGCGTGTTCGAGAGGCAGCCACACGTCGACTGCGTTCGAGCGGGGCCCGGAGAAGCCGGGCGGCAGCACGCCAACGACGAGGTAGGTGATGTCGTCGAAGCTGAGCGTTACGCCGAGTGCTTCCTCTGCGCTGCCAAACCGCTGCCGCCGGTAGCCGTCGCTGATCACGGCGACGGGTGGCGCCGCCAGGTCGTCGTCCTCGGCAGCGATCAACCTTCCGACCGTTGGAGCCACGTCAAGGAAGTCGAGGAACTCTCCCGTGACCCAGGAGACCCTGAGGGTCTCGGCGCGTTGACCGCGTCCGTTCGACCTGAACGAGACCCTGTGGCCCGCGACGCCGTCGATGAGTGCGTTGTCGGCGGTCAGGGCGGTGAAGTCGAGCCATTGCATCGCATCGACTACCCAGGTTCGTCCCGTGGAGGCGCCGCGATCGTCTGAACCGAGGCGCTCGCTGAGCCAGACGCGATGGACGCTGTCCGGGTCCTCGATGTGGGGTGGCGCTTGAAGAAACAGGCGGGACAGCATCTCGTACATCGGGGCGTTGAGTCCGATGCCGAGTGCCAGGGTCAGGACCACGGCGCAGGTGTAGCCGCTGTTGTGTCGCATCATCCGGAACGCGGCGCGGATGTCCCGGAGGATGCGTTCCGCGGGCGCCCAGCCCCAGGCTTCGCGGGTCTGCTCGCGAATCAGCGTGACGTTGCCGAAGTTGCGCCGGGCCTCGGCATGGGCCCGTTCGGGAGGCAAGCCAGTCTCGATCCGTTCTTCCGTTTCCTCGGCGAGATGGAAGCGGATCTCCTCTTCGAGCTCGGCATCCTGCCGCCGGCGGTCCCAGATCGAACGCAGGCGGAACCGGAACTGCTCCAGCATCGGGTTGGCGGTGTTACTCCGCCTCCAGCGCCTGACGGGGGTCGGCCCGAGCGGCGCGGCGAGCCGGCAGTAACGAGGCCATCACGGCGATCGCCAGTAGCACCAGTGCCGCCACTCCGAACGCGAGCGGATCGCGGGAAGTCCGGCCGTCGAAGAGCAGGGGCTCGATGAACCTGCCGGCCCAGAGTGCCGCGAGCGTGCCGGCTACGACACCGACCGCAGCCAGGGAGAAGCCGCGCGCAAGCACCATGCGCAGGAGGCGCGACGCTCTGGCGCCGAGGGCCCGACGGATGCCGAACTCGTGTTCACGTTGCCGCACGCCGAAGGCGATGACGGCATAGAGCCCGATGGCGGCTAGAAGCACCGCTAGCAGCGCGGAGGCGCCGAACAAACGCGTTCCGATCGTCCATGTGCGTATCCGCGACGCGAACACAGCGGCAAGGTTCTGGACGCTGTGGCCCGGAAGATCCGGAAACAGCTCGGCCAGGACGTCGAGCACCGGCCTCACGGCGAGCCCGGGGTTTCCGCTGGTGCGGACGATCAACGTCCGCCGACTACTCCCCCATCCCGAGAGTGTGGGGTCGGACGTCGTCTGGGAGATGGGCAGGAAGTAGACCGGATTGCGATGGCTGTCCAGCAAGCCGAACTCCATGGCGGATTCCACCACGCCGACCACCGTCGTGCAGTCTGCTGTCTGGCTGCCGAAGAACAAGCACCGACCGATGGCGTTCTGCCCGGGCCAAGCCTGTTCGGCGAACTCCGCGTTGATGACCGCGACCTTGCGCGTTCCCTCGCGGTCCCACTCATTGAAGTCGCGGCCTTCCCGAACGTCCAGGCCCGCCACTCGGAAGAAGTTGGGTGTAGTGAGATTGACATAGGGCCCGGAGCGGAACGGCAGGCGGTCGAACCCCTCGACGCGCAGGCCCCCGACTGCGGCAGCACCGCCCATGGGCGAGCTCGTTCCCTGCGCAACGTCCAGGACGCCCGGCAGGACCCGTACGCGGGCCTCCATGGCGCTGATCGTGCTCTCGTCGAGCGGAGGGCCGCCAAAGTCCCCCAGTTCTGCCGTAAGCAAATTCTCCTTCGCGTAGCCGATATCCACCTGGCGCGCCGCTTCGAATGAGCGGTAGAAGACGGCCGTCCCGGTGAGCAGGATCAGCGATAGCGCCGCCTGAACGACAATCAGGCCGGTGCGGACCGGCGTTCCGAGGGCGCGGGCGCCCCGCGAGTAGTCGAGTTTCTCGATTCCCCGGCTCCGCGCCGCGTAGACGGCAGGGGCCAGGGCCGCCACGAGGCCAACCCCAAGCATGGCGATCCCCGTGAAGCCGACCGCTGTGATGCTCACTGGCTCTTCGGGCCACTGATGACCCGGCGCCAGGGTGGAGCGGAGCGTGCGGCCCGCGACTGCGGCTACGGCCAGCGCGGCTACGCCAGAGAGCGCGGCGAGGAGCACGCTCTCTATGACCAGCAGACGTCCGACTCCCCACCGGCCCGCGCCGAGCGCATTTCGCACGGCCAGCTCAGGTCGTCGGGCCGCGACGCGCACCATCAGCAGGTTCGACATGTTGACGGTCGCGATGAGCAGCACCACCAAGGTGACGCCGCCTACGACCAGGGGCAAGCGCATCGGTCCCGGCAACGAGGAAGGGCCGCGTGTCCTCAGAATGGGGCCCAGAGCCACGGTCGCCTCAGGGTCCCGAGAGGCCGAGAGCGGAGAGTCGGCACGCGACGCGCGCACGGCGGCGGTCGCCGAGGCGCCAGCGGCCTCTGCCGTCGCGCCGGGTGCTAGCCGCACGACTTGGGTGAGGTCGAAGCCGGTCCCGTAACGCTTCCAGTTTTCGCCGCGGCTGGCTGTTGCCGCGTGTTCGAGTGGCAGCCACACGTCGGTCGAGTTCGGATCGGGCCCGGAAAAGCCGGGCGGCAGTGCGCCGACGACGACGTAGGCGATGTCGTCGAAGGTGAGCGTTGCGCCCAGAGCTTCCTCTGCGGTGCCGAACCGCTGCCGCCGGTAGCCGTCGCTGATCACGGCGACGGGTGTCGCGCCCAAGTCGTCGTCCTGGGCAGCGATCAGCCTTCCTACGGTGGGATCTACGCCCAGGAAATCCAGGAACTCACCCGTGACCCAGGCGACCCTGAGGTTTTCGGCGCTCTGGCCACGCCCGTTCTGCGTGATCCGCGGAACCCGATAGCCCGCGACGGCGGCGATGTGTGGGTTGTCTGCGCTTAGGGCGGTGAACTCGAGCCACTGCATCCTGTCGGTTGCGCGGGCTGGTTCGGCAAAGGACCCGCGCTCGTGCGAGTGGTTGCGCTCGCTCAGCCAGACGCGATGAACGCCATCCGGGTTCTCAATGTGAGGTGGTGCTTGAAGAAAGAGGCGGGACAGCATTTCGTACATCGGTGCGTTGAGTCCGATGCCCAGTGCCAGCGTGAGGACCACTGCGCAGGTGTAGCCGCTGTTGCGTCGCATCATGCGGAACGCGGAACCGATGTCCTTGAGGAGGCGCTCCGCGGGCGCCCAGCCCCAGGTTTCGCGGGTCTGCTCGCGAATCAGCGTCACATTGCCGAAGTCGCGCCGCGAGGCCGTCCGCGCCTGTCCGGGCGGTAACCCCGCCGCGATTCGCTCTTCCATCTCTTCGGCGAGGTGGAAGCGGATCTCCTCGTCGAGCTCGGCGTCCTTCCTTCTCCGGTGCCAGAGAGAGCGAAACCGGTTGTAGACCTGCTGCAGCATCGCCTTGCGTCCCGCCTCAGTCCGCCGGTCGAAGGACCCTCGTCACGGCGACCGACAGTTGCTGCCATCGCGACTGCTCGACCAGGAGCTGCCGCCGCCCGGTCTTGGTGAGCCGGTAGTACTTGGCGCGCTTGCCCTTGTCGGACGTCTTCCACTCCGCCGCGATCCATCCGCGTGCGTCCAGCCGGTGAAGGGCCGGGTACAGCGAACCGGTCTCGATTCGGAGGGCGTCTTTCGACGTGCGCTGGATGTGGCCGGCGATCGCGTGGCCATGGGCCGGGCCGTAGACGAGCGTGCGCAGGATGAGCAGGTCCAGGGTTCCGTAGAGGAGTTGATTGCGGCTGCTTGAGGGACTCATTGGGTAGACAAACTACTTCATATGACGTAGATTGTCTACATCATGAGCGCGCTGATTCACCTGGAGAACGTGTCGAAGGTCTTCTACACCGACGAGATCGAGACCCATGCGCTCGACGGGGTCACCCTGGCCATCGACTCGGGCGAGTACGTGGCCGTGTCCGGGCCGTCGGGGTGCGGCAAGTCGACGCTGCTGTCGATCCTCGGGCTGCTCGACTCGCCAACGGCCGGCGAGTACACGCTCAATGGCTACCCGGTTGCGCAACTCAAGCAGGGCGACCGGGCAGGGATACGCAACCGGGAGATCGGCTTCATCTTCCAGAACTTCAACCTGATTGGCGACCTGACCGTTTACGAGAACGTTGAGCTTCCACTCACCTACCGCGGAATCCGGCCGGCGGAGCGGCGCGAACTGGTCAACCAGGCATTGGAGAAGGTGGAGATGGCGCCGCGGGCGAAACACCTGCCGAGCCAGCTCTCGGGTGGGCAGCAGCAGCGGGTGGCGGTCGCACGAGCCGTTGCCGGCCAGCCTTCGATTCTGCTTGCCGACGAGCCGACCGGGAACCTCGACTCGAAGAACGGCGAGGCGGTGATGGGCCTGCTGCGGACGCTGCACGAGGAGGGGTCGACGATCTGCACGGTGACCCACGATCCGCGCTACGCCGACTATGCGGAGCGGGAAATTCAACTGTTCGACGGGCGGGCGACGACCTGAACGGGCATCTTGGCGACCGGAATGGACATCGCGAGACCGGACCTGGCGCGGAAGAGGAAGGTCCGCCGGGTGACGTACTTCTCCCTCGGGGGCGTCCTGCTGGTGCTGGTCACGCTCGGCCTGCAGCAGGTACAGCCGTCGGCGCCTCGCGTTGACCGGGACGCCGTCTACATCGACACGGTTCGCCGTGGTCCGATGATCCGGGAGGTGCGGGGAAGAGGAACGCTGGTGCCGGAGAGGATCCGGTGGATTCCGGCGACGACCGAGGGGAACGTCGAGAGGATCGTGATCGATCCGGGGGCCAAGGTCAGCCCGGAGTCCGTGATCGTCGAACTGAGCAACCCGGAACTCGAGCACCAGGCCAGGGAAGCGGAGCTCAATCTTCGCGCCGCCGAGGCGCGCTACGAGAACCGGAAGGTGGAACTCGAGAGTGAGCTGCTGATGCAGCGTGCGGGGCTCGCGAGCGTCGAGGCCGCACTGGTCGTGGCCCGGCTCGAGGCGGACGCCGATGCCGAGCTGGCGAAGAACGGTCTGGCCTCCGCCATCGAGGTTCAGCGGGCGCAGGCGTCCAAGCGGGAACACGAAACGCGGTTCGCGTTGGAGCAGGAGCGTCTCGGCATCGCGGAAAGGACAATGGCGGCGAAGCTCGCCGTCGAGCGCACGGAGGTGGATCGGCTACGCGGCCTTTGGGAGCTCCGGCTCGATCAGGTCGCCGACCTGCAGGTCCGCGCCGGCATGCACGGCGTCCTCCAGCAGGTGCCGCTCGACGAGGGCCAGCGCGTGACCGCGGGCACGAATCTGGCCCGGGTCGGCGACCCCACGGCGCTGAAGGCCGAGCTACGGATTGCCGAGACGCAGGCGAAGGACGTTCAGATCGGGCAGGTCGCGTCGGTCGACACGCGAAACGGGATCATTCCCGGCCGCGTGGTCCGGATCGATCCGGCGGTGGAAGAGGGGACGGTGACGGTCGACGTTGCGCTCGACGGCGAACTGCCGCGCGGGGCGCGGCCGGATCTGACCGTAGCCGGCACGATCGAGCTCGAGCGACTCGAGGACGTGGTCTTCGTAGGTCGGCCCGTCGTCGGCCGGGAACAGAGCGAAGTCAGTCTCTTCCGACTCGACGGCGAGGGGAACGGCGCTACTCGCACGCGCGTACTCCTGGGTAGGACCTCGGCCAACACGATCGAGGTGGTCGACGGGTTGCAGCCTGGCGACCAGGTGGTCCTGTCGGACATGTCCGCCTGGGATGAGTACGACCGCGTTCGTATCGACTGAGGAGTACCGCGCTAGTGGCAGAACTCCCGAAAGCCGGCGCTTCGCGCCGGATGCGGGCAGGATGCCCGCGTTCCATCCGCGTGCCCGATGACGGGCGCACGGAATGGTTCACGGGTGGCGCGGATCGCGCCACCCGGGTTCCCAGGATCGGAAGGGCGCCTCGCTAGCCCATAAAGAAGCCCTTGCGGTGCGAGACGCCGAGCACCTTCTTGCACAGTGCACAGAAGTAGACGTACCGCTTGCCGAGGAATCCCGAGATGGACCGGAACTGGATGCTGACCGGTTGCTCGCAGTGTGGACACAGGGGGGTGATGTCGTTGCGTTCTTCAGCCTGCATCATGGGGTTGTCTCCTTCTTCAGGCGAGGATCTCGCGCACCACCCGCGCCTTCTCGACACCGGTCAACCGAGCGTCCAGGCCGCGGTGCCGGTGGGTGAACCGCTCGTGGTCGATGCCGAACAGGTGGAGGATGGTGGCCTGGAAGTCGCGGATATGCACCGGATCCTTGACGATGTTGTACGAGAAGTCGTCGGTCTCGCCGTGGACGACGCCTCCCTTGATCCCGCCGCCGGCCATCCACAGGCTGTAGCAGCGCGGATGGTGGTCGCGGCCGTAGGTCTCGGCGGTCAGCCGCCCCTGGGAGTAGATCGTGCGGCCGAACTCGCCGCCCCAGATGACCAGGGTCTCGTCGAACAGGCCGCGCTCCTTGAGGTCCTGGATCAGCGCCCAGGCCGCACGGTCGACATCGCGCGCCTGGGCCGGCAGCACCGTCGGCAGGGCGGAATGGACGTCCCAGCCCCGGTGGTAGATCTGCACGAACCGCACCCCGCGCTCGACCAGCCGGCGCGCCATCAAGGCCGCGTTCTGGAACTTGCCGGGTTGCTTCGCTTCCTCGCCCCAGCGTTCGAAGGTGCTGTCGGGCTCGCTCGACAGGTCGGCCATCTCGGGCACCGAGGACTGCATGCGGAACGCCATCTCGTACTGCTCGATGCGCGCCAGGGTCTCGGGATCGCCGACCTGCTGGTGGCGCAGGCGGTTCAACTCGCCCATGCCGTCGAGCACGCGGCGGCGCACGGCGGGTGAGACGCCCTGCGGGTCCTTGAGGTAGAGCACCGGCTCGTCCCCGGTCTGCAGCCCGACCCCTGCGTACTCGGGCGACAGGAACCCGGCGCTCCACAGCTTCGCCGAGATCGCCTGAATGCCCGCCTGCGGATGGCTGCGCTCCGCGTTCATGACCACGAAGGTCGGCAGGTTCTCGTTCATGCTGCCGAGGCCGTAGGCGAACCAGGATCCGATGCAGGGGCGGCCCGGTATCTGCTGGCCGGTCTGGATGAAGGTGATCCCCGGCTCGTGGTTGATCGCGTCGGTGTGCATCGAGCGGATGATCGCGATGTCGTTCGCCATGCTGGCGGTGTGGGGCAGGAGTTCGGAGAACCAGGCGCCGCTCTCACCGTGCTGGGAGAACTCGAAGACCGATGGCGCGATCGGGAAACGCGACTGCCCGGAGGTCATCGTCGTCAGGCGCTGCCCCTGCCGGATCGAGTCGGGGAGGTCCTGGTCGAAGTACTCCTTCATCTTCGGCTTGTAGTCGAGCAGGTCCATCTGCGGCGGCGCGCCCATCATGTGCAGGTAGATGCACTGCTTCGCCTTCGGCGCGAAGTGCGGCAGACCGGCCAGGCCGCCGACCTGGTCGCGGGTCGCCGGGAGTGCGAAGGCGTCGTCCGCAAACAGGCTGGCCAGGGCGAGACCGCCGATCCCTCGGGCGGCGGTGCCGAAGAACTGGCGCCTCGTCTCGGCTCGAACGGTTTCCTTGAGTGGATCCATCGCGGGCGCCTCCGGTTACTTGTTCAGGGCCTCGTCCAGGTTCATCAACTGACTTGCCAGCATGGTCCAGGCCGCAGATTCAGAGGCCGGCAGCGCGGCGTCGTGGGCGGACTCGCCGACCCCTATGAGCTTCTTCGCTCCGGCCTCATCGGCGCGATAGAGCTCGACCAGTCCGTCGTACGTGCTCCTGGCAACCGCGCGCTCCGTGTCGCCGAAGGGCCGAGCCAGGAGGCGTGTGGTGATGAAGTCGAGCCGGCGGTCGAAGCCGTCGCCGGCTTCCCGCATCGCGCGCTGGGCCAGGAAACGCGACGCCTCGACGAACTGGGGGTCGTTCATCGTCACCAGCGCCTGCAGCGGCGTGTTCGTGCGTTCCCGCCGAACCATGGAGTGTTCGCGGTTCCCCGCGTCGAAGATCGTCATCGACGGCGGCGGCGCGGAACGCTTCCAGAAGGTGTAGAGACTCCGCCGGTAGAGCTTGTCCCCCGAGTCCCTCTTGTAACGGGCCGTGTTGCTCTGCGTCATCGCCACTCGCTCCCAGTGGCCTTCGGGCTGGTAGGGCTTGACGCTGGCGCCGCCGATCTTGCGTACCAGGAGGCCGCTGGCTGCGAGTGCCGTGTCGCGCACCATCTCGGCGTCCATTCTGAAACGGGGTCCGCGCGACAGCAGGCGGTTGTCGGGATCGCGTTCCAGTTTCTCCGGCGTGAGCGTGGCCGCCTGCCGGTAAGTCGCCGACGTGACCAGCCCGCGGAAGAGGCCCTTGACGTCCCAGCCCGAGTCGCGGAACTCGGTCGCCAGGTGGTCGAGGAGCTCGGGGTGCGACGGTACCTCGCCCTGGACGCCGAAGTCCTCGCTCGTCTTGACCAGGCCGGTTCCGAAGAGCTGCTGCCAGAAGCGGTTGACCGTGACCCGCGCCATCAGCGGGTTGGTGTCGGAGGTAAGCCACTGCGCAAGGCCCAGCCGGTTGCGGGGCGCGGAGTCGGGCATCGGCGGCAGGGCCGCGGGGGTCCCCGCGACCACGCGCTCGCGCGGCTGGTCGTACATGCCGCGATACAGAATGTGGGCCGCGGCCTCGCTCTCGGGGAGTTCCTGCATGACGTGGGTGATCGAGCCCCGGCGCCGCAGCTCGCGCCACTCGCCGTCGATCTCCAACCTGCGGGCGGCGAGACGGCGGTACTCATCGTCCTCCGTGTTGAGGTAGCTCAGCAACAGGGCGTGCCGCTCCCCGTCGGTCAACGCGTCGGTCGTCTTGGCCGCAGCGTCCTCGAGCGCGCTCCACTCGGCGACCGCCCTGGCCTCCTGCACGGAGAGGACGCGGTTGAAGATCCGCACGTCGGCAACGCCGCCGCCGGCGAAGTAGCGCGCCTTGCCCTCGCCCTCCAGATCATTGCGGCCCAGGTAGAACGGCTGGTCCGTGCTGATGCTGCCTTCGATTTTGGTGAAGAACTCGCTGCCCTGTTCCTCTACGCGGTCGCCGTCGCGGTACATGTGCAGACCGCCGCGTTCGCCCGAGCCGTCGTGGGTGACGACGATGTGCGTCCACTCGCCGGGGGTCAATCGCTGGGTGTTGTTCGGATGGACCAGGATGCTGCTTGAGCCGCGACCGGGCGCCGGGCCGTAGAGGCGGAAGTACAGCTCTCGCGACGCGAGCGTGAGCTGCCAGCCACGATTGCCGTCGTCGGGGTCGCTCTGGCTGGCGACGGTGTAGCTGCCTTCGTCCTCGGGCATGTAGATCCACAGCGCCAGCGAGAACGGCGTCTCGGTGTCGAGCTCGAGGGGCGGGAGTGCGGCCGAGGAGTCGGCGTCGAAGAGCAGGCCCGGAAGACCGTTCGGTCCCGGCTCGATACGGACCCCCGGTTCGAGGGTGATCGGCCGACGCTCGCCCTCGACCAGCACCGCCGGTTCCTCGCCGCCGCCGAGAGCCAGCCGCAGGAGCTCGGAGGACGTCCCCAGCGGAGCTTCGATTTTGCTGTGGGCGTCGCTTGCGAGCCACTCCTCGAACGCCGGTGCGGCCGATTCGAGTCGCTCCGTGAGCGCGGACTCGATCTCGCCTGCTTCTTCGCGCAGCCGGTACCAGGTGTCCCGGTCCTCGTCCCTGGGCACGACCAGAATCGGCGGCGTATCCGAGACGTTGCCGTCCATCACGTACTGCGTCGTATTGCCGAAGAACGCGGTCAGCGCGTAGAACTCGCTCTGGGTGATGGGGTCGAACTTGTGGTCGTGACAGGTCGCGCAGCCGACGGTCAGCCCCAGGAACACGCTGCCGACGGTCTCGGCGCGGTCCTTGCGGTAGATCGCCTCGTACTCCTTGAGCACGACGCCGCCCTCGTTCGTCGTGATGTTGTTCCGTTGCAGGCCGGTCGCGATCAACTGGTCGAGGGTCGGCTCCTCCAGCAGATCGCCGGCGATCTGGTCGACGGTGAACTGGTCGAACGGCTGGTTCCGGTTGAACGCCTTGATGACCCAGTCACGGTAGGCGTACATCTCCCGGTAGTTGTCGATGTGGATGCCGTGCGTGTCGCCGTAGCGTGCCGCGTCGAGCCAGTAGCGGGCCCGGTGCTCGCCCCAGTGGGGTGAGGCGAGCAGGCGGTCGACGAGCCTCTCGTACGCGCCCTCCTCCGTGTCGCCCAGGAAGGAGGCCAGGGCGCCGGGGTCGGGCGGCAGGCCGGTCAGGTCGAAGGCCACGCGCCGGGCGAGTGTGCGCCGGTCGGCTTCCTGCGCTGGAGGGAGTCCCTCCGCTTCGAGCCGCGCCAGGACGAAGCGATCGAGCGGATCGCGGATCCAGGTCTCGCCGTCGACGGCGGGCGCCGCCGGCCGGGCTATCGCCGCGAACGACCAGTGCTGGTCCCAGTCGGCTCCCTGTTCGATCCAGCGTGTGAGGACGTCGACCTGCTCAGAGGAGAGCGCCTTCTTCGAGATCTCGGGCGGCATGCGCCGGCGCGTGTCGGCGTGGGTGATGCGCTCGACCAGGAGGCTGGCAGATGCATCGCCGGGAACGACGGCGGGATCCCGCGGCTTGGTGCTGCGCCCGGCTGGAGGCCGGGGGTTGAACGCGCCGTCGCGGGTGTCGAGCCTCAGGTCGGCCTCGCGCGTCGCCTCGTCGGGGCCATGGCAGGCGAAGCAGTTGTCGGCGAGGATCGGCCGGACATCGCGTTGGAAGTCGACCTCGGGCGCCGGGTCCGCGGCCGTCGCGCCCAGCGACGCTACGGGGCCGCAGATGGCAATCGCCATCGCTGCCGGATACAGGCGAGACGCTCTATGAACCATGGGGACAGTGGAGGATAAACCACGCGGTCCGGGTGGCAGGCAGTGATGGCCCTACAGGTGAGTAGAGAAGTCATCTGCGGCACGCCGCATCTCTGGGTGCGCGGGCCGTTGCGCGGGCCTTCCGGCCCGTGTCCGCACTCCACTCGCAGTGGGTGCTAGGTTCTCAAGGCCCGGAGCGTCCATGATCGAAGAAGTCCTTGCCTTCTGGTTCAAGCAGAGCAGCCGCGAGCAGTGGTGGACCAGGGATCCGCAGTTCGACGCGGTGATCCGCTCAGGGTTCGGCGCGCTGCACGGCCGTGCGGTTCTGGGAGAGCTCCACGACTGGCGCGACACGCCGGAGGGCCGCCTTGCGGAGATCGTCGTGCTCGACCAGTTCTCGCGCAACCTCTACCGCGACGACCCTCGCGCCTTCTCGGCCGACGGGATGGCGCTGGCGCTGGCGCAGGAAGCGGTGCGGATCGGCGCCGATCAGGCCGTCCCCCTGATCCGGCGGTCGTTCTTCTACATGCCCTACCAGCACAGCGAGTCGCCGCGCATCCACGGGGACGCGGTCGCGCTGTTCGAGAGCCTGGCGGACCCGGAAGCCTCGGACTACGAACGGCGGCACAAGGCGATCATCGATCGTTTCGGCCGCTATCCTCATCGGAACCAGTCGCTCGGCCGCGCCTCGACCGCGGAGGAGATCGCCTTCCTCAAGAAGCCCGGCTCGTCGTTCTGATAACCCGGCTGCCGGACGGCGCCGGCGCCGCTTCGGATGACCTCGCGGGCACTGCCGACGGTCATCCCGTACCGGGGACGCGATCGTCTCGCGCTCGATGTGTGGACCGGGATGGCGGGGACGTAGTACGTTGTAGGACATGGCTACTCTGACGATCCGCATCGACGATCGACTCGACGCTCAGCTCCGCGATCTTGCGGCGCGAACCGGCATTGGCAAGAGCGCTTTCGTGCGTGAGGCCGTACGCCGCCAACTCGCGGTCGCACGGCTCGAGGAACTGCGCCGCCGCGTTGCGCCGTTCGCCGAAGCTCGTGGTTGGCTGACCGATGAGGACGTGTTCGACGAGGTTTCGTGAAGGTCCTCCTGCGGTCAGGCGGCGGCCTGCCATGAACTCCGGCGTGCCGATCAGCATGGCAAGGTGCGCGCCGGCTGCCGCCGTGGTTCCGTTCCTGGCACCCGCGTCGGCTTGCTCGACGGGTCTCGCTACGGCGCCGGGCGCCGCTCCTGCAGCCGCGGCCTCCGACGATGCGCCCGTGGAGGCAGCGGCATTGGAGCCGAAGCCTCCCGTTCCGCCGACCTCCGTCCTCGACGGCATCTACACCAAGGCCCAGGCCGGGCGCGGTCAGGCCACCTACGGCGAGAACTGCGCCGAGTGCCACGGGGAGGGCCTCGGCGGCGGCGAGATGGCGCCGGGACTGACCGGCGTCGCGTTCTCCTTCCGCTGGCGCGGGCTCAAGGTGGCGGACATCTACACCAGCGTCCGTTCGACCATGCCGCCGGAAGTGCCCGGGACGCTCAGTGCCCAGGAGTACATCGACATCGTCGCCTTCCTGCTCAGCGCGAACAAGTACCCGGTGGGCGGTCGGGAGTTGGCGGCGTACTCCAGCGCGAACACGAACAGGTTGTTCGCGAAGCTCGGCTTCAGCTCCGGCGTCAGACGCAGGAAGCTCGACGTGGTTGCCGAGATGCCGGTGCTGACCGCGACGTACTGCACACCGTCGACGGCGTAGGTGATCGGGTAGCCGGTCACCGGTGAACCGAGGTTCACCTCCCAGAACACCTCGCCGGTCTCCTGGCTGTAGGCCTTGAAGCGGCCGTTCGTGTCGCCTCCGAAGAGCAGTCCCCCGCCGGTGGCGACCAGGGACGTCGTCGACGCGCGCTGTTCGTGGAGCCAGACCGTCTTGCCGGTCTCGGCGGAGATCGCGTAGACGGTACCCAGGTTCTCCGTGCCCGGCGCCAGCTCGTGGCGGACGCTCAGGGCGTAGATGGTGTGGGACGCGCTCGGGTCCGTCGTCGTCAACGTCGGCATGCACATGTTGCGCAGCGGGTAGTAGAGGGTGTTCGTCTCCGGGCTGTAGGCGCCGGCTTCCCAGTCCTTGCCGCCGTGCATGTTGGGGCAGATAAGGCGTTCCTCCTCGAGGGCGTTGAAGATGACTTCGGGGTTCTCGGTCGCCTTGCCGGTCTCACCGTCGATGCTTTGGATCACGTTCTGGTACACCGTCGACCTTGCCCAGAGGAACTCGCCGGTCTCGCGGTCGATGGAGTACACCAGGCCGGTCTTGCCCGGGATGCCGGTGATCACCTTGCGGACCTCGCCCGGTTCGATGTTCGGGTTGATCCATGCCACCTCGTCGGGATCGGGCGCCACCGCGGTGTCGACCACCAGGCGCTCGAAGGGATGGTCCAGATCCCAGTGGTCGTTCATGTGCTGGTAGTGCCAGACGATCTCGCCGGTGTCGGCGTCCAGCGCCAGGGTCGAGTTGTGGTAGAGGTGCGTGTTCTCGACCCCGCCGAGCATGAACTTTGGCGCCGGCGCGGTGACCGAGGTGCCGGCGAAGACCAGGTCGAGGTCGGCGTCGTAGCTCGGCGGCATCCAGGAACCGACGTGCGCTCGTTCTTCGAACGGCACGTCGCCCCAGGTCTCGTTCCCCGGTTCGCCGGGCGCCGGAATCGTGCGCCGCCGCCACACCTCTTCGCCGGTCAGGGCGTCGTGGGCCGTGATCACACAGGCGTCGGGCCCGCCGCGCGGCGAGCAACTGCGCCCGGAGATGGCCTTGCCGTTGCCGATGATCGGTCCCGCGCCCTGGAGCGCGGGGTGCACCTTGTAGTCGAGGACCATCGTCTCCCAGACCATCTTGCCGGTCAGAGCGTCGAGCGCGAAGATGTGGTCGTCGACGCTGGTGTCGATGATCAGGTTGCCGTAGATCGCGATGTTCCGGTTGTTCTCGGACAGGAAGCCGCCAACGTACTCCGAGGCGTCGTCGGGAATCTTGCGCCGGTGCTCCCAGATCAGGTCGCCGGTCACCGCGTCGAGCGCCTGAATCACGTCGTTCGGGTTCGGCATGTACATCACGCCCCGGTAGGCGAGGGGCGTCCCGGTCTGACTGCCGTCGTTGAGCGAGCGCGTCCAGATCATGCGGAGATCACCGACGTTCGTAGGATTGATCTGGTCCAGCGGACTGTAGCCCCAGCTCTTGGCGGTCCGGCGCCACATGAGCCAGTCCTCGGGCGCCGGGTTCTCGAGCATCTCGTCGGTGACCGGGACGAAGGCGTCGTCGGACTGCGCTCGGGCGAGGCCCTGGCCCAGGATCTGAGGGACGACCAGGGCAACGGCGAGCGCGTATCGGTACCGGTTCGGCATTTCTTGGACCCCTTTCTCTCCAAGCTGGAATCGGTAGAGAGTAGCGCCCAGCCGCGCTGCAGTTGTTCGGCTATCGTGTTCCAAGTGGGCGTGAACGAACACATCCGCTACGAACCGGACGAGCCGTGCCCGCCCTTGGTGGCCCTCGGCGTCGGTGCGCAGGGAGTTCTTCTCATCGTCGCGCCGGTGGTGGTCAACGTGGCCATTGTGTTCCGGGCGGCCGGACAGTCCGAGCGCTACCTGTTGTGGGCGGTGTTTGCTGCCCTGGTGGTTTCCGGCATTTCCACGGCCCTCCAGGCTGTGCGCCTGGGGCGGGTAGGAGCCGGACACATCATCATCACGGGCCCCAGTCCCATCTTCATCGCCATCTGCATCGCCGCTCTGGCAGAAGGCGGGCCGGCCTTGATGGCGAGCCTCGTCGTCGTCGGATCTCTCATGCAGTTCGCACTGGCGGCCTGGCTTCCGTTGCTTCGCCGAGTCATCACGCCGGTTGTGTCCGGGACGGCGATCATGCTGATCGCCTCCACGATCGTGCCGATTGCGTTGAACCTGCTCGACGAGGTACCAGAGGGCGCGCCGACTGAGGCAGCACCATTGATCGCCGGAGTGACGTTGGTTGTGGCCACGGTGCTGGCGCTGCGCGCGTCGGGGGCATGGCGACTGTGGTCCCCGATCATCGGCATCGCGGCGGGCTGCATCGTCGCTGCCCTGTTTGGACTCTACGACTTTCAGCGCGTGATCGATGCGCCATGGTTCAGCATTCCGTGGGACGAATGGCAGGGCCTGGACCTGACGCCGGGCCCGGAATTCTGGGCGCTCCTGCCGGTGTTCGTGATCGTGACCCTGATGCTCGCGATCAAAGGCATCGGTGACGGCATCGTGGTTCAGTCGGCGTCGAGGCGCGAGTCGCAGGCCACCGACTTTCGCGTGGTTCAGGGCACGCTCAATGCCAATGGAGTGGGCGTGCTGCTGTCTGGACTCGCAGGAACCTTGCCCTCCATGGGCTACACGTCGAGCAGCACGTCGCTCGTCGGCATGACCGGGGTCGCCGCTCGGAGTGTCGGATTCTGTATTGGCGGCATCTTCGTGGTGCTGGCATTGCTGCCGAAGCTGGTGACTCTCCTGCTCGTCATTCCCGGACCGGTGGCGGGCGTCTACTTCGTTGTCTTCATGGCCATCCTGTTCACCGCGGGTATGCGGATGGTCCTGCAGGACGGTCTCGACTTCCGAAACGCCACCATCGCCGGACTGTCGTTCTGGATTGGAGTGGGCGTTCAGAACCAGTTGATTTTCGCCGACCGCATGAGCGGCGGGTGGACCATCCTGTTCAGCAGCGGTCTGACGGTCGGTGCCTCTACCGCGATTCTGCTGACGTTGTTCATGGAGTTGACCAGTCCACGGCGCGGACGCATGGATGTCGAATTGAAGGCCTCGGCGCAACCTGGGATTGACAAGTTCCTCAAGGCGCTTGCGTCCCGGATTGGCTGGAACGATGCCTCAACCGAGCGGCTGCGCGCCGTTGGCGAGGAGACGCTGTTGAGTCTGTTGCAGCAACAAGACGAAGGAGGGGCAACAGCCCACGATCGGCGCTTGATCGTCCTGGCCCACCCCGATGCCGGGACAGTGGAACTGGAGTTCCTGGCGGTCCTTGAGGAAGAGAACCTGGAAGACCGCGTAGCGTTCCTGAACGAGCAGGTCGAAACGCTGGACGAAACCGAGGTGTCGTTCCGCCTGTTACAGCACTATGCCGCTTCGGTACGCCACCGCAAGTACCACGGCATGGACATCGTCACGGTTCGAGTCAACGGCTCGCGGAAGAAGCGGTGAACGAGCAGGGCGCTACGCTTGCACTTGGTGTCGGAGGTGGGCAGAATTGGGCGTCAGCCCTTTTCGTCACCGGGAGCCAGGTCCATGAGCGAGCGTAGTCAGCAGTGGGGCCGCCAGTTCCGGGAGCAGGGATACGTCAAGATCGACGGAGTGCTGGATCCGGCCACCTATCTCGATCCGGTGATCGACGAGTACACGGGAGTGCTGGACTCTCTGGCTCAGGAGTTGTTCGCCGCCGGCGAGATATCGTCGACCTACGAGGAGTTGTCGTTCGGCGAACGACTGATCCGGATCTACGCCGAGAGCGGCCGGACTCACAACCAGCACTTCGAGTTCACTCTGCCCTTCTCCAACGTGCGGGAGGACACGCCGTTGTGGTGCGGCCCGGCGGTGCTGAAGGTCCTTACCGCGGCGCCGCTATTGGACGTGGTGGAGTCCTTCATCGGCCCGAGATCTACTCCAACCCGGTGCAGCACGTGCGCATCAAGCCACCGGAGCTGAAGATCCCGAAGAGTCAGCGCGACGCGCCCGAGGATGGCCAAGCGGCAGTGGGCGCCACGCAGTGGCATCAGGACCACGGCGTGTTGACGCCCGATGCCGACGAAACGAACATGTTGACCGTATGGATTCCACTCTACGACACGCCGGTCGAGGCGGGACCGCTGAAACTCGTTCCCGGTAGCCACAGGAGCGGTCTGCTCACCCACTGCAAGAACTACCGCGGGAATGCCGGACGGGAGATTCCCGAGAAGCTGTTCGATGTCGACCGCACGATTCCGGTCCCCACCCGGCGGGGCGACGTGGTGTGTCTGCACCGGCAGATGGTGCACGGCTCGCTTTCCAACGTCAGCGACCAGATCCGCTGGAGCCTCGACCTGCGCTACAGTCCTATCGGCCAGCCCACCGGCCGCGCGGCGTTCCCCGGCTTTGTGGCCCGCAGCCGCAAAGCGCCGCACTTGGAACTGCGTGACGCCGACCGGTGGCGGCAGAGCTGGGAGAAGGCCCGGCGCAGAATGGCCCGCGTCAACCAGGGCGGACAGACGGACATTCCCTTCAGTCGCTGGACCGACGGGCACGTCGACTGCGCATGAGGGTGACGCCCCCTGGGAAACCCGGGTGGCGCGATCCGCGTCACCCGTGAACCACTCCGTGCGCCCGTCATCGGGCGCGCGGATGGAACCCGGGCATCCTGCCCGCATCCGGTCTGATGTGCAGCGAAGCCACAGGCTAGACTAGAGGTTCCATGCCGCATAGGAGTGTCCCGTTTGCTTCGACTGCCTTGGTGGCGGCCATGCTGGCGTTCGCCTTTCAGCCAGGTCCGGTTTCGGCCCAGGAAGCCGGCTCGCTCGCCGGCGACGACGTGGTCTCCCTGCTCGTCCGCCTGGGCGTGAACGACGCCGCCGCCCGCGACTGGGACGGTTCGGTGGAGGTGTCGGGCGGCGAGCTGCTTGGCGTCCGCGACTGGCGTCCTCGCCCCGACAACGAAGTCGCCGGCAACACCTGGAAGCTCGCCAGCTACCAGGGGCCGAACTATCGCCACCGACCGTGGAGCGAGACGCACAACGTCGGCCCGGTGGAGTACGTCAGATCGCCGGGCCTGGTCGTCGATGTCCGGGGCAACGGCGGTTCGCGCCTGATGTTCGCGACGGCCAACGGCGAGTTCGATGTCCGGCTCGCCGATGTGGCGGTCGGTCGCCGGCTGCGATTCCTGGGCGGGGACGTGACCGTCGAGCGGGTACCGGGGGTCGAGCGGTTGACGTCCGACGACTACCAGAACGACTATGCGACCGTCCTCGGCAGCGATGGCGACGAGGTCTGGGCCGCCTGGATCGGCTACCGCGACGACGCGAGCGAGGTTCTGGCGCGTCGCTTCGACGGGCAGAAATGGGGTGAGGCTCAGTCTCTCTCCGAGCAGCCCGGCGATCACTACATGGTCAAGATGGGCCGCGACGGGAAGGGCCGCCCCTGGGTCGTCTACTCGGCGCAGGTCGACGGCAACTGGGATCTCTACGCGCGCGTCCTCGACGGCGACGCCTGGTCGGCTGCGGAGCGCCTGACCGAGGCGCCGCAACCGGACGTTTTCCACAACCTGGCAACCGACGCCGAGGGCAACCTATGGCTGGTCTGGCAGGGCTTCCGCGACGGCGCTGCGGACATCTTCGCCCGTCGTTACGACGGTTCGGGCTGGTCCGAGGCGGAGCAGGTCTCGTCGTCGCCGGCGAACGACTGGGCGCCGGTGATCGCCGCCGATTCCAAGGGCGGCGTCTACGTCGGTTGGGACAGCTACGGCGCCGGCAACTACGACGTGCTGGTCCGCCGCTGGGCGGACGGCGAGTGGGGCGAAGAGATGGCGGTCGCCGCGACGCCGAAGTACGAGGCTCACCTGAGTCTCGCCGTGGACCCGCAGGACCGGGTCTGGGCGGCCTGGAACGAGAGCGGCGTCAACTGGGGCAAGGACACCGGCTGGGTGCTCAACCGCGAAGGCACCCGGCTGTACCAGTGGCGCACCGTCGATGTTGCCGTCCACGACGGCTGGGAGTGGCGTTCGCCGGCAGGGGACCTGGGCGAGGCTCTGCCCGAAGAGCTCCAGGGCTACAACGACTTTCCGACACTCTTCCCGGACGCCGAAGGGCGGGTCTGGCTCTACTTCCGGCATCGCACCCTGCGCACCGCCGACGTGCCGAGCGATATCCCGGCCCACCGGGCCGCATGGGAGATCTGGCGCACGACGCTCGAGGGCGAGCGGTGGCTCCGGCCGCAGCACATTCCGATGACGCGCTTTCGCCAGGATGCCCGTTGGGGCCTCGCCGCCGACGGCGAGGGCAACGTCTGGGCCAGTTGGCCGACGGACAACCGGGACTACGACGCGTTCCTGTTCGAGCACGCCGATGTGTACGCCGCGAGACTGCCGCGGCTCGAAACGAAGGTCGTTCCGCCCAGGCTCGTCAACCGGTACGTCGATGAGGAGATCCCGGCCTTCGATATCCACGAGAACGAGACGGAGGACCTGGCCACGATCCGGGACTACGAGCTCGAGTCCGAGGGCAAGACCTACCGCATCTACCGCGGCGACACCCACCGCCACACCGAAATCTCGATGGACGGCAACAACGACGGCTCGCTGATCCAGACCTACCGCTACGCGATGGACGCCGCCGAACTCGACTATCTCCTCGCCAGCGAGCACAATTTCCAGGGCGGCCCCGACAACGACTACATCAACTGGCTGCTGCAGCAGACGGTCGACGTGTTCTCGGTTTCCGGCCGGTTCCAGCCCTTCTACGGCTACGAGCGGAGCCTCCGGTACCCCGACGGGCACCGGAACATCCTGTTCGCGGAGCGCGGCAAGCCGACCCTCCCGGTCACCGAGGCGGAGCAGAACCACGAGGAGGGAGCGGCGAGACTCTACGGGTACCTGAAGGAACACGACGGCATCGCCATTTCCCACACCTCGGCCTCGAACATGGGCACCGACTGGCGGGACAACGACCCGGAGGTCGAGCCCCTGGTCGAGATCTACCAGGGCGACCGGGTCTCCAACGAGTACGAGGGCGCCCCGCGCGCCGCCCGCAGCGGCAACCTGCGCTCAGCGCCGGGCGGCTTCGAGCCCGCAGGCTACGTCTGGAACGCCTGGGCCAAGGGCTACAAGCTCGGCGTGCAGGCGGCTTCGGACCACCTGTCGACCCACATCTCCTACGCCTGCACCATCGCCGAGGACTTCACGCGGGAAGGCATGCTCGACGCGATGAAGAAGCGGCACAGCTACGGCGCCACGGACAACATCGTGCTCGACTACCGCCTGCAAACGGGCGGCAGGGAATACCTGCAGGGCGACATCCTGACCACAGGCAGCGACTTCCGCCTCAGCGTCCGCGTCATCGGCACGACGCCCATCCGCGAGCTCGACATCATCCGCGACCAGACCTTCGTCTACAACCGCCAGAACCTCGACGCCGACGTGAGCCTCGAGTTCGCCGACGCCGACGTCGAACCGGGCGAGCACCTCTACTACGTGCGGGTGATCCAGAACGACGGCAACATGGCCTGGTCGTCGCCGATCTGGGTGACGGTGGAGTAGACGAACTCCGCGAGACTGGGCATCTGCCAGGCGACCGGGCTACGATCCTCCGCGCGCAGGCGACTGGTTGGGCTTCCTGGCCAACACGAAGTACATGGGCGTGAAGATTCCGAGTTGGCCGGCTTTGGCGAACGCTGCTGCTGCCATGTTCAGGAGCCCGGAAACTCGTTGCGCGCCCCGCGGGACGATTCCGAGTCTCTCCAACGTCCCGACCAGGCCGTGAGTCACTACGCGCCCGGACCGGGATCTCCGGAAGTTGTCGAGTGACACGCCCGACTTTGCCAGCGGCTCGTACCATGGAGTGCTGAAGTGATCCTCCTCGGCCAGGTCCCTCGCGTCCAGCAGCTCGAACCCGGCCTCGCCGAGCGCGCGATCGACCTCGCGCGGATACGCGATCTCCGGCAGGCAACCACCCACTTCGAGATCGGCCCTAAGACGCAGGTGTTCCGAATCCTGTGAGTCGAAGCGATCCGTGAGGCAGTACTCGTACGCCGCGAAGCAGGCCCCGGGCTTGAGGAGGCGGAAGGCTTCACTGAAGATGCCGACCTTGTCCGGCGCACAGCAAGTGGTTTCGATGGAGAAGACAGCGTCGAACGACTCATCCGGGAAGTCCATCTTCATGAAATCGCACTCGATGTACTCCGTCATGTGACCCAGGCCAGCTTCATCGGTTTGTCTGCGGGCTCGCCTGATCTGGTGTCCGCTGATGCTGACACCCACGATTCGAGCGCCGGAGAACCGAACCATCTCGCGCAGCGGCCCCCCCGATGCCGCAGCCGAGATCCAGCGCCACCATCCCCGGGCGCAGACCGAGCATGTGGGCGAGATAGTGCTCGTGGCGGGCGAGCGAGGCCGCAACGCTCTCTTCGGCCGCCGCACCGACAGCCGATTCACGCGGCGTTGAGCGGACTCCGGCCATCGTCTCCGCTCCTCAGTTGAACAGGTTCGCCAGGACCACGTAGCGGACGACCAGCAGGGCCATCGCGGCCTCGAACGCGAACACGATCCAGAGCCCGATGTGGGTCAGCCGCCGGGGCCGGATCCGCTGGTCCATCCGCGTTCGCTGCAGCCACAGCGTGGCGCCGCATTGGATCGGCAGGAAGATCGCCGAGGTCAGACCGCCGACCATGATCAGGATCACGAAGTCGGTGACGAAGTAGTAGATGCCGAAGGCGGCCAGTGGCAGGAAGACCAGGTAGCCACGGATGATCTTCTTGCGCAGCGCCAGGTTGGAGCGCTCGATCAGGCCCATTTCCATCAGGTAGTCCGGGATCGTCCGGCCGCCGCCGGCGGCGCCGGAGAGTACGGTCGAGAAGAGGATGCAGAACGCGCCGATGGCGAAAATCCAGACCGCCCACAGGCCAAGGGTCTGGGTGAAGATGTTGGAGAGCGCCCCGATCGTCTCGTCGTTGCCCTCGGGCGTCAGGCCCATCTTGTTGAGCACGCCGGCGCCGAGGATGTAGTAGGGGATCGTGGCGCAGGTGACGATGATCAACGCCAGCCAGACGTCGGTGTGGAGCACCCTCATCCAGCCCCTGGCGTGGGGCTCCCAGTTCGGGTCGCTGCGGTCCGCGCCGAGCAGGCTCGGGTAGCCCTTCTCGACGCACCAGTAGGTGTAGGACGAGATGTCGCCCGAAGTCGTGCCGGTGTAGCCGTAGGCGGAAAGCGCGAGCGCCGCGAACGCGACGAACAGGGACATGTCCGGCTTCATGCCGCCGAGGATCTCGCCCGGGGTCGTGCGGAACTCCGTGAACTGCATCGCGATGACGCAGACCAGGGTGGCGAACGTGAACGCGATGACCAGGGGCAGCATCACCCGCTCCAGCCACTTGTAGGAGCCGGTGCCGAGAATGATCGAGCCGGCGACGGCGATGATGCCGGTGCAGAAAACCCCGCCGATCTCGATGTTCGCCAACGAAGCGAGGAAGGACATCGACTGGCCGGCGCCGCCGATGATGCCGCCAAGCCCCATCGTGCCGGGGACGTAGGCGATGATGCCCAGCCAGATCGGCCAGGAGATCCTCCAGATGCGGCCCGGCAACCGGTTGATCGCCCGCAGGTAGGTGTCGCCCGACTCGATCGTGTAGCGCGCCATCTCCGCCTGCACCAGGGACTTGCACCAACAGGAGAGCAGCATCCACCAGAGGAGGGTGAAGCCGGCGACCGCGCCCAGGCTGGTCGTGAGCACCAACTCGCCCGACCCGATCACCGCTCCGGTGACGATCAGGCTCGGCCCGAGGTACTTCAGCCGGCCCCGGAACGTCGCCGGCGGCGCCACGGCCTCGCCGTGCCGGACGGTGTACGGATCGAGTGCTCTACTGGACAGAGGGAACTACCAGGGCGCTTGGCTTACGCGGCAGACACCACCGCTCCCGGGAACCCGGGTGGCGCGATCCGCGCCACCCGCGAACCACTCCGTGCGCCCGTCAGCGGGTGCACGGATGGAACCCGGGCATCTTGCCCGCATCCGGCGCGAAGCGTCGGTTTGTAGGCTGAAGAACGGGGAGGGTATCAGTCTGCGGAGCGCCGTTCGAGTCCCTTGCTCCGCTGAGGCTGCCGCCGGTAGTTGCTGAGCCCCGCAGTTCAACCGTCGAGCGCTCGCACCACCGCCTCGGGTTCGCGGTCGATGACAGTCAGCAGAACGCGGGCCGCACGGTCCGGGACTCGCCGACCCTGTTCCCAGTCCTGCACCGCGCGGGCGTCCAGTCCGAATCGGTCCGCGAAGTTCTGGCGGCTGAGCTTCATGCGTTTGCGCAGCGCAACGATGTGCTCCGCAGCCGGATCGTCGACGATTCGGCAAGGAAGCTGCGTTTCGCCGCGCACGTGGGCCAGCACCTCTCCGAGGGCAGCTTCCACCTCGCGGCCCACCTCGGTTCTCTGAGTCGTCATGGGTCTTCCTCCTCGTTCTTGATCGCGGCCACGAGCCGGGAAAGCACCTTCTTGTCCGTGGGGCTCAGGTCGGTCCGATCCGCCTTTGCATATGCGGTCAGCAGATAGACCGCGCCAACGCCGGCCTGCCGAAAGTAGATCGTGCGGACGCCGCCTCGCTTGCCCCGTCCAGACGCCGCCCAGCGCAGTTTCCGGATTCCTCCGGTCCCGCGGATCACGGGTGCGGCGCTCGGGTCGGCAGCAATGGCAGCCTCCATGGCTTGTCGATCTGCTTCCGACATGAGCTTGCGAACAGCCCGCTCATAGGTCCTGGTGACGAAGATTCGCACAGATCCAATATGCGGCAGTGCCGCAGACTTGTCAAACGCTGGCATCTCCGCCTGTGTACCTCGCCTTTGCTCGCGCCGACGCCATCAATCATGGGCAGACGGTCGTGGTGACGTACACGGACCCAACCGCCGGCGACGACGACTACGTCCTCGAGGACGCCGCCGGTAACGAGGTCGCCACCTTGACCACCGGCGAAGGTGGCGTGCCGGAGCGGGTAGCGTTCAGCTGCGGCGTGACGACGCGGACGTTCGAGTTCGCGGCCGCGGACGACGAGGGAGGGCTCGTCAGTCGATGATCACTCGGGGCTCGCTGTTCTCCTCGCGCCACTCCCGCTCCAGCAGTCTGGCGCCGCGGAGCATGTTGCCCATCGCGTAGTTCCCCTCGTGGCAGGCGTACTCGTAGAGGCGCTTGTCGGTCCGTGGCCACGGTAGCGAGCCCGTGAACGGGGCCTCGTAGTCGGAGTCCTCGACCGTGAACTCGTAGAACAGAGTCGAGGCGTCGAGCCGCTGGAGGCGCTCGGTCACGCGTAGCCCGTCGTGGGGGACGTTCGGCGCCCGCAGGAAGTTCGTCGTCTCGACGACGAGCGTGTCGCCGTCCCACCAGCCGATCGAGTCGCCAGCGAAGGAGCGGACCTCAGGCGGCGCGTGCTCGGCGCCGAGGCGGACGATCCGGGTCCAGTGCATCCACTCGACCAGGATGGCGACGTGGGTGTCGGTCTGCCGGATCGTCTTCAGGTTGTTGTAGGCCGACGGCCGGGCCGGCACCGTGGCGCCGCCGGCGTAGAGGCAGCGGGTGCCCAGGGTCTGGTTTTCCGGGTCGTCGAAGAGGGTCTCGCCGGTCTTGAGCCACCAGGCGCCCCCCGGGTTCCGGTTGAAGGCGCCGAGGCCCAGCGGCGTGAGCGCCTGCCCGCGCTCCGTCTTGGCCGGCAACCGTCCGTCCGGCGGGTCGGTGAGGATCGAGTTGCGGTACCTCCCGTCGACGGTGAAGGCCCTGGTGCCGAAGTCGAACCAGAACGGGTTGTGACCGCCGATGTTGCTGCGGTGCCCGTCGCCGCCGACCGGTGGCGCCTTGCGGTTGGGGTCGCTGGGGATGTCCGCCTCGACCTTCGCCGCTTCGGTAGCGGCGGCGATCTGGTGCGCGTCTTCGGCGCTCATGTACGGGCCTTCGCCGTACTTCGGGTCGCGCATCAGGGGCGTCCGGGTGGCGATGTCGTAGGTGCCGGAGAGGTCCGGCCTGCCGCTCGCGGTGCGCGGGATGTCGCCTTGGGCTGAGGCCGCGGCGGGCAGGCAGAGGATGGCGGCGAGAAGGAGGAGACGGGTTCGCATGGGATGTTCTCCGGCTGGGACTCTTCCGTTTGGCTAAGGCGCCTCGGTCTCCGGCAGGGCGAAGGCGATCAGCTCGGCCGGCTCGGTCATGCCGCCGCCGGTGACGACGGTGTACTGCCGCCCGTCCACCATGTAGCTGACCGGGGCGCCGTGCAGGGCCCGTTCGGTGAGCACCTCGGCCAGCAGCTTGCCGGTCGCCTTGTCGTAGGCCTGGAGCGAGCTGCCCAGCACCGTCGAGCGGTCGTTGTACGTCTCGAAGCGGGCGGCATGGGTGATCAGCAGGGTCTTCGTGACCAGCAGGCCGCCTTCAGTCACCGCACTCGACGACAGTCCGCCCAGCGGCCCCAGGTCGAGGTGCCGGATGGCGGGGTGGTTGCGCGGCCCGTCCCCGAGCGGCGTCTGCCAGGCGATGTCGCCGCGGTTCAGGTCGATGCCGGTGATTCGCCTGTACGGCGGCTTGAGCAGCGGCAGGCCGCGCGGACCGGCGGTCGAGACGCGGTCCAGCACGTAGGGCCAGAAGCTCCGCGCACCGTCCGGCTGGACCAGGGCCATGCCCGAGGGGCGGGTCATCGACTGGACGAAGAACATCCCGGTATCGGGATCGGCCGCGGCGCCCGGGTGGTTCGCTCCGCCGCCGGCGCCGGGAACGGCCAGGATCGCCTCCTTGCCGCCGGCGCCGCGCTCGATCAGGGGCATGAACATCGGCCCGAGGATGAATCCCTCGGCGATCTCGAGCGCCTCGGCGCGCAGTTCCGGCGTGAAGTCGATCAGGTCGTCCTCGGTCACCCCCTGACGGTCGAAGGCCGGCGGCTTGGTCGCGAACGGCTGCGTCTTCGACAGCTTCTCGCCCGGCACCGAGGTGCGCCATTCGACCGGGCGTTCCTCGATCGGCCACACCTGTTCGCCGGTCGCGCGGTCGAAGACGTACGTGAAGGCGGTCTTCGAGACCTGGGCAACGGCCTTGATCAGCCGGCCGCCGACGACGATGTCGATCAGGTTCGGGGCGGACGCGATGTCGTAGTCCCAGACGCCGTGATGGACGGTCTGGAAGTGCCAGACACGCTCGCCGGTCGCGGCGTCAACGCAGATCAGGCTCTCCGAGTAGACGTTGTCGCCGTGGCGGAGGCCGCCGTAGTAGTCGCTGGTCGGCGTGCTGGTGGCCAGGTAGACATAGCCCAGCTCCTGGTCGGCGGTCATCGGCGCCCAGACGTTCGCGTTGCCCGCCGTCTTCCAGGAGTCGTTCTCCCAGGAGTCTACGAACTCCTCGCCCTCCTGCGGGATGGTGTGGAAGCGCCACTTGAACTCGCCGGTGCGGACGTCGTAGCCGCGCACGTGGCCCGGCGGGTTGTTGTTCTGGAGCGGGAAGTCGTAGATGCGGGAGCCGACGACGATGGTGTCGCCGACCACGATAACGGGCTGGCCGTGGCTGATGTTCCGCAACGCGATGTTCTCGCGCCCCAGGTTGCGGGAGAGTTCGACCACGCCGTCCTCGCCGAAGGCGCGGTCGGGCTGCCCGGTGGCCGGGTCGATCGACACGAGCTGCTTGCCGATCGTGGCGAGGAACAGGCGTTCCTGCTCGCCGTCGGTCCAGTACTCGAGGCCCCGGGTGTAGTAGTTGTTCTGGGCCGGCTTGCCGCGCTCGTAGCTCTTCGGGTCGTAGACCCAGTGTTCCTCGCCGGTGCCGGCGTCGAGCGCAACGACTTGGCTCAGCTCGGTGGGGATGTAGAGCCGGCCGCCGACGACCAGGGGCGAGGAGCGGAAGACTTGCCGGTCGTAGGGTGACTTCGCCTCGATGCGGGAGTCGGCGGAGGACCACTTCCACGCCGCTTCGAGCCGGTCGAAGTTCGAGGCGTCGACCTGGCTGAGCGGCGTGTAGCGGGTGAAGCCGTGGTCGCCGCCGTGATGGCGCCACTCGCCGCCGGTGGCGCCGTGCTGCGCCGAGGCGCTGGCGGCGAGGATGAGGGCCAGCAATGACGCGAGGCCCCAGCGAAGTTGGTGGAACACGACCGCTAGCATAGAGCGTCATGAGACACACAAGCACCCGGAACCGCCGATGAGAGCTTGGCCGCCCCTGATGGTCCTGTCTCTCTCCGCCTCCCTGACCGCCTTGGCATGCACTGCCCCTGACGCCGCACCGGCGCCCGACGCCGACCCGGCTTCCGCCCTGGCACCGCCGGTTCGCGTCGAGCGCCTCCTCGACCGTCCGATCATCGGACCCGAGATCGACGACAGCATCGGCGAGAACATCCAGGGGCCGTCACTGATCCGCGTGCCGGACTGGATCCCCGAGCCGCTCGGTCGCTACTACCTCTACTTCGCCGACCACAAGGGGCGCTACATCCGCTTGGCGTACGCCGACGACCTGCTCGGACCGTGGTCGATCCATGTTCCCGGGAGCCTGCCGATCGAGCACTCCCACTTCCTGACCGAACCGCCGGAAGTCACCCCCGAGATCGTCGCCGAGTGGGAGGCGCGCCGGGGCGCCAAGCTCTCCCACGACATCCAGAAGGAGATCACGACGCCGCACATCGCGTCGCCGGACGTCCACGTCGACGACGAGGGAGAGCGGATCGTCATGTACTTCCACGGCCTGGAAGGGGTGGGCGCCCAGGTCTCCCGGGTCGCCACCTCGATTGACGGCGTCGACTTCGACGCCGGGACCCAAATACTGGGCCGCACGTACATGCGCATCTTCCGCCACGGCGGCATGACCTATGCCCTGGCCATGCCCGGCCGGCTCTACCGGTCGGCGGACGGCTTCACCGACTTCGAGCAGGGGCCGCTGCTCTTCAACCCGGACATGCGCCACTCGGCGTTGCTCCTGCGCGGCGACACGCTGTGGGTGTTCTGGACCCAGGTTGCCGAAGTGCCCGAGAGGATTCTTCTCAGCAGCATCGACCTCAGCGGCGACTGGATGAGCTGGAGCGAGACCGACCCGGTCGAGGTACTGCGCCCGGAGCGCGACTGGGAAGGCGCCGACGCGCCGCTCGAACCGTCGGTGCGCAGCACCGCCTACGGTCAGGTCAACCAGTTGCGCGACCCGGCGATCTACGAGGAGGACGGCCGCGTCTACCTGCTCTACGCAGTAGCAGGCGAGAGCGGCATCGCGATCGCCGAGGTGTTCTTCGAATGAGGGGTTCGTTTCCGGCCGTAGGACTTGCCGCCGCGCTCGCCCTCGTCGCCTGCACCGCCGATCAACCCGCCGTCGACGGCGCCGGCACGATCACCATCGCCGGCGCCACCCTGATCGACGGCACCGGCGCCGAACCGATCGAGGACGCCGTCGTCATCATCCGCGGCGACCGGATCGAACGCGCCGGCTCGCGGGCCGACGTGCCCATCCCCGAGGGCGGCGAGGTGCTCGATGCCACCGGCAAGTTCCTGCTCCCCGGCTTCGTCGACCTTCACAACCACTATCGCGACGGCCTGGAGGAGTGGGCGTGGCGGCTGCAACTCCACTCCGGCGTCCTGACCGCCCGCAGCCTCGGTTCCGACCAGGGAGGCACTCCCGGGATGATCGCCGGGGCGCGCGCCGGCAACGTGCCGGCGCCCCGCATCTTCACCGCCGGGCTCGGCTTCACCCACCCCGAGGGCTTCCCGCCGAGCGCCCGCGGCCCGGCAACCGACGAAGAGGCGCGAGAGATGGTGCGCGAGCTCGCCGCCCAGGAAGTCGACCTGATCAAGATGTGGGTTGACACCTTCCTCGACACGCGGCCGAAGATCGAACCCGACATTCGCTCGGCGATCGCGGACGAAGCCGCGCAGCACGGCATCCCGGTGTCCGCCCACGTCTTCTTCGAGGACGACGTCCGGCAACTGGTCGACGCCGGGGTCCGGTCCTTCGTCCACGGCGTGCGCGACCAGGAGGTCGACGACGAGTTCGTACGAATGGCCCAGGAGCAGGAACTCTCCTTCGCCCCGGCGCTCGGTCAGGCGAAGACCACTTGGACCGTCGCCGAGCACCCGGAGCTGCTGGACGATCCGGAACTCGTGGCCGGTCTCCAGCCGCCGCTGCTGGAGCGGCTGCGCGACCCGGAGCACCGAGCCGGCATGCTCGCCAGCGAGAACACCGCGAAGCGCCGGGTCGCCTTCGACTACGTGACGAAGTTCGTGCGCCGGATGAACGACGCCGGTGTGACGATCACCGTCGGTTCCGACAGCGGCGCCGGCAACATCGCCTACGGCTGGGGCACCCACCACGAACTGGAGGCCCTGGTCGAGGACGGCGGCCTGACGCCGCTCCAGGCCTTGGCCGCGGCCGGCGCCGCCGCCGCCGGTGTCCTGTCGGTCGACCCCGACTTCGGAACCATCGCCGAAGGCAAGGCGGCGGACCTGATCCTGCTGTCGGCCGATCCGCTTGCCGACATCCGCAACGCGAGGCAGATCGAGCGCGTGATGCAGGCGGGGGTGTGGCTGGAGCGGGGCTTGCCGGAGTTCCCGCAGCCGGCCGAGTAGGGTGCGACTTTGTCGAAGCGGCAGCGGTGCTAGTCGTCCCCGAGCCGCACCTCGAACACCCGCAACGTCGGAACCCGCCAAGTCGGCGTTCGGCTGACGACGTAAACCTGCCGCCGGTCGTCCATGGCCAGAACCGCGTGGTCGAGGCCGTCTTCGAGCAGCTCCCTGGTCAGTAGCTCACTCTGCCTGCAGTGGAGCAGCTCACCGTCGGGCGAGAACGTCTGCATCAGGATCGCGTCGTGCCCCTGCTCGAGCCGGACCCGAACGAGCTGGACCAGGGCGCCGGCGCGGGTCGAAAACAGGCCCAGGTTCCTGTGGACCGCCTCGTAGCGAGTGAAGCCGGACCTCGAATAGACGGTGACCGCCACTTTCGATGGAAGGTGGCCCGGCGGTGACGCGGCGCCTCCTTCGATTGCCGGCTGCGGTACGGCCAGCGTCTTCGGCGCACTCTTCGTAGTCCCCAGGTGCTGAAGAGCGGGTCCGGGGGGTTGGTACCCGGTGAGGACTCCGCGGAAGCGCCACAGGCTGTTCCTGCTCTCCTGTCCGAACAGATAGATGCTGCCTTCGTAGTAGGCGGGCGCGTACGCGATCTGGACACTGCCGACTGGAGTGAACGATCCCGTGTTCGGGGAGGACCGGAAGTGGAGCCCCGGCGTCGGCTGCTGGTTCAAGGAGAGTTCGGCCGATCCGAATTCGGCTTCGAGTTCCAGCGATGCCCGGCTCGCCTGGTGGAACAGGCGCCCACGGGCGTTCGGGTCCAGTTGGGGCGCACTGGTCGCTGTGATGCTGTTGTAGAGCAGCAGCAGGGAGTCGGGGCCCCATGGCTTGAGTTGACTGACGTGCTGGGCGTCCTCCGGAAGAGTCAGCTCACCGAGGAAGTCTCCATCGGTCGACCACGAGGACAGTGCTCCCCTCGTGTTGTCGACGATCGCCAGTTCGTCAGGGCCGACCAGCGACATTGGGCCGATGGCGAGGAACTGCCTCGGACCGCGGCCGCGGGCGCCGAACCGCCGTAGCGGCCGGCCGGCCCGTCGAACACCTTGACCGTCATGCTCGCCATATCGGCGACGTAGACGTGGCCGCGACGGTCCACTGTGATCGCGGACGGGTGGCCGAGAACGAAGCCGGGCTCGGAGTCGCTTCCGATCCGTGCCTTCTCCTGGAGGAAGTCGCCGTTGCCGTCCGATTCGGTCATCTCTTGAGGATCTTCTCGACCAGAGCTTTCTTCGACGCAACTGGAACAGGGCCCAGCCCCCGGTTTGCCACCAGCACTCGCACGACGGCCCGGCCACTGGCGGTGTCCACCACGACCATCTGCCCGAAGTGGCGGTTGCCCTGGTAGTGCGTTAGCGGGCTATCGAGTTCGGAAGACGCACCGATCAGGGCGGGCAGATCGATCTCATGGGCCAGAAGAAACCGTTCTACCTGCCCTTTGTCGTGCTCGAATATCAGGAGCACGGAGGCGATCCGGCCGTCCGAGATGTCGCGAAAGATCTGGTCGAACTCGACCGGGTCGTTGAAGTCCGCTGAATGCGACTGCCGGTTCGCGGTGAAGACCGCGAGGAACGGCGGGACCTTCGCGAGAGGCGGGTGCCTTCCTACCGGCGCCAGCCCGAGGATTTCACTGGCACGGAGCGGCTCGTCGATCCACTCGTAGTCGATTGCGATGAGGTCTTGGTCTTCATCCCCATCGTCGAGATCGGAGTCCGGGCCGGAGGAGACGCCCTGCTTGGTTGAGACCCACCTCGAGCGAGCGATGGCGGCGATCAGTGCGCAGACGGAGAGGAGGCCGAGAAGAACCGGTAGGAGTTGGTCAAGGCTCGACACTCTTGTTCAGCGCGGCTTCCTACCGGCACTCCGTCGACATCACCTCCGACTCGATGATGACGCCGCAGATGTGGCTCGTGTACTCGAAGGGGTCACCGTCGAAGAGGGCCAGGTCGGCGTCCTTGCCGACCTCGATTGAGCCGACCCGGTCGTCGATGCCGAGGATGCGGGCCGGGCTCAGGGTGATCGCTTCGAGCGCGCGCTCCTGGCCGAGGCCGTTGGCGGCGGCGATGGCGGCTTCCCACAGCAGGACGCGGGTCTTCGGGACGTAGCCCTCGAAACCGGTCTGGAGCGCGAAGGGGATGCCGGCGTCGGCGAGCTTGGCGGCGGTCTCGTAGGAGCCGTTGCGGACGCGGCTCATCGTCGGGTGGAGGACGACGGGGACGCCGGCCTTCCGGATCTCGTCCAGCAGCAGGTAGGACTCGGCGGCGCCGTCGAGCACGAGGTCGAAGCCGAACTCGTGCTGCAGGCGCAGGGCGGCCGCGATCTCGGGCACGGTGTTGGCGGTGATCAGCAGCGACAGCTCGCCGTCGAGCACCTGGCCCAGGGCCTCCTTGGCGAGGTCGCGGGGCGGCGGCTTCGGGGCGGACTTGGCGTCGCCGTCGTGGTGACCCTCGGAATCCTCGTCGCCGTCGCTTTCCTCTTCGTCTCCGTCACCGGCTTCCTCGGCCTTGCGCACCTGCTCCAGGTACGCCTGGGCGCCGATCAGCGCGCCTCGCAGCATCGCCACGCCCTTGGATGACGTCCCCGGCGACTGGAAGTTGGAGGAGACAGCGTTGCCGAGCGTCGAAGCGAGCATCCGCGCCGGGACGACTGTGGCCTGCTCCACGTTGCGGCCGCGGGTCTTGGCGATCATCGTCTGGCCGCTGATCAGGGCGCCGGGGCCGTGACCGGTGTGCAGGGTCGTGACCCCGTAGGACCGCACCCACTCGACCAGGGTCTCGTTCGCGTCGTAGGCGTCGATCGCCCGCAGGTCGGGCTGGATCGGCGACGATCGCTCGAGCTGGTCCTGGTCCCGCACCGGGCCGACGTTGCTGTTCAGCGCCCCCGAGAGGCCGACCACCGAGTGCGGGTCGACCAGGCCGGGGGTGACGACGGCGGCTTCCAGGACACGGGCGCCGTCGGGAATGTTCGCTTCGGCGGCCGGGCCGACCCATTCGATCTTGCCGTCGGCGCCGGCGATCACGACGGCGTTCTGGATCGGGGTGCCGGACACGGTGTGCAGGGTCTCCGCCCGGACTACGACCTGGGCGGCTGAGGGTCCGCCGGCCAGAGCCGCCACGGCGGCGAGTAGCAGAGTCGTTCCGAGCCGCTTCATCGTGTCTCTCCCGTCTCTCCGGCCAGCAACTGCTGGGTCATCTCTTCTTCCTCGGCCGTGGTGCGGTAGACCTTGTAGCCGCCGACCGCGTACTTGCGGTGGTCCGGGTTCGAGCGGTCGTAGATCATCGTCCCCTCGACCCAGGTCTGTTCGACCTTCGAGTAGACGCTGAGGGGGTCGCCCGAGAGCACGACGAAGTCGGCGTCCTTGCCGGCCTCGAGCGAGCCGATCCGGTCCTCCAGGCCGAGCATCCGGGCCGGCGCCAGGGTCAGTCCCTCGAGCGCCTTCTCGCGCGACATACCGTAGCGGACGGCGATCGCGGCGGCCCGGAACAGGAGCCGCGAGTCGGTCACGGAGTCGTCTGTGTTGAAAGCGACGTCGACTCCGGCCTGTTCGAGCAGGGCGCCCATCTCCATGTTCCAGTCGATCACCTCTTCCTTGCCGCCCGGAGAGTCGATCCAGGTGATCGAAACCGGCACGTCGGCGGCGGCGAGTTCCTCGGCGACCTTCCAGGACTCGGTGCCGTGCTGGACGACGACCCGGAAGCCGAACTCCTCCTTGAGCCGGAGCACGGTGGCGATGTCGTTGTGGCGGTGGGTGTGGTGCTGGACGATCCGGTCGCCCGCCAGCACCTGGGCCAGCGCCTCCATGCGCAGGTCGCGCTCGGCGGGAGCGCCGTTCTCGTCGTCGTCCTCGTCGTCGCCGTCCTCCGCTTCGGCTTCGGCCATCTTCTCCACGTAGGCAACGGCCTCGTGGTAGAGGTTGCGGACCAGGGCCGCCGACTTCGACCGCGTGCCGGGGAAGGGCGGCTGGCCGATCGAGTTCGTGCCGTTGGCCATCTTCATGCCGCCGCAGATGCCGGTCAGCGGATCGTCGCAGTACAGCCAGTCCTCGATCGTGCGGGCGCCGTCGCGGAGCTTGACGTAGGCGGTCTGGCCGGACATGAGGTGCCCGGAGCCGGACATCATGTTGAGCGTCGTGATGCCGCCGGCGCGTGCGCGCCAGACACTGTCGGCGGCGACGTCGATCGAGTCCAGGTTCCGCACTTCGGGGTGGAGCGGCGACGACCGGTCTCCGCCCGAAACCGAGCCGACGTGGGAGTGCGTGTCGACGAGGCCCGGCATCAGCACCTTGCCGGAGAGGTCGTGCTCGACCGCACCCCGGGGCGCGCGGGTGTCGGGGCCGCCGACTTCGACGATCTTGCCACCCTGTACGACCAGGACCCCGGATTCGATCGGCGGTCCGGCGATCGGCAGGACTTGCGCGCCGCGGAAGACGTGGGGCTCCTCCTGTGCGGCCATCGGCGGCGCGACGCAGAGCGCGGCCAGGGCCAGGATGAGCGTGAACGGACGGGTACGTTTTCTCATGCAGGTCTTCCTCGAAGGGCGGGACTGCCCGGTGCGGCGCTAGCGCCTGAAGGACGGGTCGAGATCGATACGGTACACCGCTTCGCGCGGGGCGCCGCCGTCTCGGGAGCTCCAGAGCACGTGCACGGCGATCTGGTCGCCGCGCGGGCGCCAGGTCAGGTCGCCGACGTAGGTGTGCCCCAGGCTGTGGTCGGAGTTCGGGTCGTTGAAGAACGTCAGGCGGTGCTTGTTTGAGCCGTCGGCGTCCATCAGCCAGAGTTCGCGGCGGGCGGTCGGCGGTAGCGACTGGCCGGGCTCGGTGCCGCGGATCTCGGCGTTCGAGGTGAAGGCGAGGTGCCGGCCCGTCGGCGACAGGCGGACGTACTCCTCGACGCCGCCGCGGGAATGGGTGAGCCGCTCGGGCTCGCCGCCTTCAAGAGCCAGCCGGTAGAGGTCGAGGGTGTCGGGCGACTGCCCGGGTTCGAGGTTCGCGGCCACCAGGGCGCCCCGGTCGTCGGGGGTGTAGCCCTGGGGAACGATCAGGGCGTCGGCGGGCGCGGGGTGGAAGGCGATCTTCTTCAGTTTCGCGATGCCGACGCGGTTGACTCGAAAGCGGCCGCTGCGCAGTTGCCAGGCGCCGTAGCGCCCCTTGCGCGCCTTGATCCGCTCGCTCCAGAGCAGACGCTCGCCGTCGAAGGAGAAGTGGGGATCGAGCACCGCCGTACCACTGGCGCCGAACCGGGTCAGCAGCGTGAAGTGCTTGCCCTTGCGGTCGATGTCGTAGAGCTCGCTGTGGAGCGCCCGGTCGGGGGTCAGAAGCTGCAGCGGATCGGCGACGAACTTGAGGCGCTTGGGGTGGCTCTGGACCTGGACGACCAGCCGCTCGCCCGAGGGGTGCCAAACCGGGTTGAGCACGTTGTCCTTGCGGAACTCGTACATCTCGCAGGTCAGGCAGCGCTCCGCGAGCCGGTCGGTAGAAGTCACGTAGACGTCGTAGCGGCCGTCGGTTCCGGCCTTGTCGTAGGCCAGCCACTCGCCCTGGCGGGACCAGTCGACGCGGGCGCCGCCTTCGATCCAGCGCTCGATGCGGACCACTTCCAGGGCTTCAGGATCGGCGCCGGCCGCGGAGGCGGCGGTGATGCCGAGAGCAGCCGTCAGGCATGGGATCAGTGCCAGCATGGAGTGCCTGCGCGCGAGTGCTCCGACCATCGGATGCAGACTACCAGCGGGTGATGCGGTCGCGGGCTGCTAGCGTCTTCTTCCTGATGCGCCGGTTCGCGGCACCTGCCCTCATCGCTCTTTGGATCGTCGGCTCGGCGCCTCTTCTGGGTCGGCTCACCCAGTGGGTTCGAGAGGAGCTCGACCGATCCCTCCTCGTCATCGTGCCGACGATCCTGTTCTGGATCGCGGCGGCGGCGTTTGTGGTTTGGGTTGTCCGCTCGGCACGGCGGCTGCGGTGGAGCAACTACGCCGCCCTCGCGGTGGGGGCGCTCTGGGCCGTGGCCCAGGCGACCGCCCTTGCCCGCGGCCGTCCCGAGGAGTCCGCGCTGGAGCGGATGCACCTGGTGCTCTACGCGCTCGTCGCGTTGCTGCTCTACCGCGCCCTGCTGCGCGCTGGCCGGGCGGCACTCGCCGCCGCGGTCGTCGCCGCGGTCCTGACCTCTCTGGTCGGCGTCGCGGACGAATTCGTGCAGTGGCTGGTCTGGCTCCGTGTCGGCGACGCGTACGACTGCCTGCTGAACGCTTCCGCCGCCGGCTGCGGCGTGGTGTTCGGCGTGGGTCTGTTCGGGTTCGACGATGCGGCGCCCAGCCGCGCCGAGCTACGGGGTGTCGGTGTGTTGTGGACCTTCCTCGTCCTGGCGTCGGCCGGCTTGCTGGAACTGACCAACCTCGGCCACGTGATCGAAGATCCCGAACTCGGCCGGTTCCGCAGCCACTACAGCGCCGAGCGCCTGGAGCGTCTGAACGAGAACCGCCGTGCGCGCTGGGCAACCAGACTGCCGCCGATGCGGTCGGCTTTCCAGCCCTGGCACATCGAGGACCATTTGCTCTCCGAGGCCGCCTGGCACGTCCAGGCCCGCAACGAAGCCTACGACGCCGAAGACTGGTCAACCGCAGCCGCAGAGCAGGCGATCCTGAGCCGCTACTACCCGGTCGTACTGGAACTGGTGACGCCCGACGGCACTCTCCGCTACCCCTTTCAACCGGAGAAGGTCCAACGCCTGGAGCAAGGGGGCGCGGTCCCCATGCCGAGCTACGTGAGCCCCGCCGGCGGCAACCGCATCTGGATCTGGCCCAGACGCTACTTATGGTTGGCGTGTGCTGGCTTGCTTCTCCCCTTGAGCCTGATCTTGTACTTCGATCCGAAGACCCGGGAGGCGCGTCGAGAAGAACGCTGCTAGCGTCGCCTCAGTCGCAGCCCTCGCGGGTCTCCTCGATCAGACCGTCGACGACCGCGTTCAGGTCGCCCTCTTCGGCGCGGCGCAACTGGCGGTCGGCGCTGGTGCCCTCGGCGAGGATCGTGTGGACGTACTCGGCTTCCTTGCGGATGCCGAGTTCGTCCAGCACGTCGTCCACGAACTCAAGCAACTCCAGGGTCAGGAAGCGGAGCGGCACCTCCTCGGCCTTGCCGAAGTCGATCATCTTGCCGTCGATGCCGTAGCGCATGGCCCGCCACTTGTTCTCGTAGAGCAGGTGCCGGGGGTACCGGCGCCAGGCCTGGTTGTCGCGGCGCAGGCGGATCAGCTTGCCGACGATCGCCATGAACAACGCGGTAAGGCACAGCGCCTCCTCGATCTTCGTGCAGACGTCGCAGACCCGGAACTCGATGGTCGGGAACTTGGGGTGCGGCCGGACGTCCCACCAGATCTGGGTCGGCTCCTCAATGCACTTCGTCTTCACGAGGACACTCACGAGGCGCTCGTACTCGGCGTAGGAACGGAACGAGGGCGGCAGGCCGGAGCGGGGCAGGCTCTCGAAGACCACCGAGCGGTACGACTTGAGCCCGGTCTTTCGCCCCTGCCAGAACGGCGAGCTAGTCGACAGCGCCAGCAGGTGGGGCAGGAAGTAGAGGGACTGATCCATCACGTCGATCCGCAAGTCCCGCTCCGGCACGCCGACATGGACGTGCATGCCGAAGATCAGCATGCGCCGCGCGACATCGCCGAAGCTCTCCTGCATCTTGATGTAGCGCTGGGCCTCGGTGACGTCCTGCTCCTGCCATGCGGAGAACGGATGGCTGCTGGCGGCGGCGATGCACAGGCCGTTGTTGGCCGCCAGCTCGGCGACCTTTCGCCGCAGCCGGATCAGTTCCTGTCGCGCTTCGCCGATTGTCCGGCAGACCTCGCTGCCGACCTCGACCTGGCACTGGAGCTGCTCGGCCTTGATCTGCTCCTGGAGCACGATTTGACCCTGTTCCAGGAACGTCTGGATGAAGGGCTTCAGTTCGCGGCTCTCCGGGTCGATGATCTGGTACTCCTCCTCGATGCCGATCGTAAGCTCGGGGAGCTTCGTCTTCATGCGTCTTCTCCGGGAAAGGGGAAGCAGTTTCGTTGCGGGACCAATCAATCGTATCCGGCTGCTCTGATACCCTGCGCGCTGCCATGAGCCGGCTCGCGACCACTGCCTCGCGTGCGCTCGCTCGCGGCCTGATTGCCGTTCTCGTTGCGGCCGCCGTCCTGCTTGGACTTGCCTGCGGAGGGACTGGGGGGGCGCCTTCAGACGACGCTTCCTGCCCGTCCTGGGACCTCTACGGTCGGGCAAGGGCAGCGGAGGGGCAGGACGGCATGGTCTCAAGCGGCCACGGTCTGGCGTCCGACGCCGGCGCCCGCGTCCTGGAACGGGGCGGCAACGCGGTCGACGCCGCGGTGGCGGTCGGCTTCGCCCTGGCGGCGGTGCTGCCGGCGGCGGGGAACATCGGCGGCGGCGGCTTCCTGGTCTACCGGTCGAACGAGGGCGAGGTCCGGGCGCTCGACTACCGCGAGAAAGCGCCGGGGGCGGCGACCCGCGACATGTTCCTCGACGACGACGGCCAGGTCACGGAGAGCGCGGTGATCGGCCATCTTGCGGCCGGCGTGCCCGGATCCGTGGCCGGGCTGTGGGAGATGCACCAGCAGTACGGCTCGCTGCCCTGGGCCGACCTGGTGGCGCCGGCGATCGAGCTGGCCCGCGGCCACGAGGTCGACGAGGTCCGGTCGCGGAGCCTGGCGTCGGCGGCCGAACGGCTCAACCGGTTCCCGGCCAGCGCCGAACAGTTCCTCCAGGGTGGCGAGGCGCCGGCGCCGGGGACGCTCCTGGAGCAGCCCGACCTGGCAGCCACCCTGACGGCGATCGCCGAGCGGGGCCCGGACGGTTTCTACCGAGGCCCGGTCGCCGACCTGATCGTGGCCGAGATGGAGCGGGGCGGAGGCCTCATTTCGCACCAGGATCTCGCCGACTACGCGCCGGCCTGGCGCGAGCCGGTCGAGGTCGAGTACCGCGGCCACACGATCTACTCGATGCCGCCGGTCTCGTCCGGCGGCCTGACCCTGGGCCTGATCCTGAACGTGCTCGAAGGCTGGGATGCGCTGCCTCCGTTCGGCAGCGCCGAGCTGATCCACCTGGAGGCCGAGACGATGCGGCTCGCCTTCCGTGACCGCAACACGTTGCTCGGCGACCCGGACTTCGTCGACGTGCCGCGGGCGCAGTTCGAGTCCCAGGACTACGCCGACGGGCTGCGGGTGGAGATCGATCCCGAGCAGGCAGCGCCCCTGCCGCCCCTTGAGATCGCGCCGCCGGCTGAGAGCACCGAAACGACCCACTACTCCGTGGTCGATCGCTGGGGCAATGCGGCCTCGATCACCACGACGATCAACAGCGGCTACGGCAACGCGGTCGTCGTCACCGGCGCCGGGTTCCTGCTCAACAACGAGATGGACGACTTCGCCGCTTCGCCGGGCCAGCCGAACCAGTTCGGGCTGGTCGAGGGCGAAAACAACGCGATCGTCCCCGGCAAGCGAATGCTGTCGTCGATGACCCCGAGCATCGTCCTCGACCCGGAGGGCGACCTGATGATGGTCGTCGGCACGCCCGGTGGTCCGACGATCATCACCACCGTCTACCATGTGATCTCGAACGTGATCGACCACCGCATGACCCTGCAGCAGGCGGTCGAGAGCCCGCGGGTGCATCATCAGGCGTGGCCCGACCAGATCTTCTACGAGCAGGGCGGCGTTTCCGCCGCGACACTCGAGGGTCTGGCCGCGCGCGGCCACGAACCGTTCGAGCGCGGCTTGAGCGGCGACGTGTCGGCGATCCGCGTCAGGGAGTCGACCCTGTTCGGTGTCGCCGATCCGCGGCGGGGAGGCGGCGTCAGCGCGCCGCGGGGAGACGCGCCCGCGGGAGTCGAGTGACGGGCCGCGCATGAACGGTCGACGCATCTTCGCCGCGGTGACGGTGGGTCACCTCGGCATCGACATCTTCAACAGCATGGGGCCGGTGCTGCTGGCCTTCCTGAAGGAACCGCTCGGCCTCAGCGCCGCTCAGATCGGGCTCGCGGTGGGGCTCTACCAAGTCCTGGCCGGCACTACCCAACCTATGTTCGGGTGGGTGGTCGACCGCGTCGGCAGCCGGTTCTTGGGGCCGGTCAGTGTGGCCGTCAACTTGGCCTGCATCGGCCTCGCGGTTACGGCGGCCGGCTCGACTGGCGGGTTTGGCCTCTTTCTGATTCCCTTCGCACTGGCGGCCGTCGCTTCAGGCGCGTTCCATCCGCTTGGCGTAATGCATGCCAGCATGGCCAATCTCTCGCGCTCGGTTACTTTCACGGCCGTCTTCTTCCTCTTTGGTCAGGTGGGGCTGGCGACTGGTCCGTTCCTGGCCGGCGTGGCTCTCGATTGGGCGGGGCTTGAGGGAATCTACTGGCTCCTGCTCGTGGTGGCGCCGGTGCCGCTGTTCATGGCCTTCGCGATGGGACCGCGCAGAGTCCATTCGACACCGTCGGCGGAGCTCTCGACGGGACCGTCAGAAAGGGGCGCCGATGCGGTTGCCGACGCTGGAGCGGGACCTCGCCAACCTGCGCGCGCTGGTGTCATTGCTCTACTCGCCCTGGTGTTCGCGAGCAGGTCATGGGCCGTCTTCGGAACCGTTGCGTTCCTGCCGCTCCTGCTGAGCCAGCAGGGATGGAGCTTCAAGGCCCAGGGGCTTGCCGCCGGCCTGTTCCTGGTCGGCGGCGCGGCGACGAGCGTCCTTGCAGGGGCGTGGGCAGACCGCTGGGGTCGGCGGCCCGTGGTCTTCCTGACCACATTGCTCGGCTCCTTGCTGTTGGCTGTGTTGCCGGGGTCGGGAAACTGGGCATTCGTCGTCGGCTTCTTCTGTGGCGCGCTGCTGGGCGCGCCGCACTCGGTGTTGATCGTCATGGCGCAGTCCGTGTTGCCATGGCGCCGCGGTCTGGCTTCGGGGACAGCGCTCGGTTTCCTGTTCACGATGGGCGGGATCGCCTCCTGGGCGATCGGCGAGCTCGCCGACCGCTTCGAACTCGCTGCGGTGCTGCAAGCCGGGGCGATTGTCGGCTTGGTGTCGGCGTGCGCCTCCCTGCTCCTGCCGAAGCGGGATTCCGACCGGTTGGCCGCGGCGCCGGCGGTGTCGGCGGTTCTCGTCGTCGCGACCCTGAGCCTGACCCTGTTTGCGGCGCGCCCGGCCGCGGCGAGCCTGAATGGCGAGATCAACGGGCAGGTGCGTGACGTCGCGACGGGCCTTCCGCTGGCCGGGGCCGAGATCAGGATCACCGGCGACCAGTTGTACAACCCCCGGATCGTTCACGCCGGGGACGGCGGCAGCTACCGTGCGCCCGGCTTGCCGCCCGGCGGCTACCACGTGGAGGCGACGGTGGACGGCTACGTCACCACCGTGGTGGAAAACCTGGTGCTGGTCGTAGGCGGCGTTCTGCGGGTCGATTTCCAGATGCGGACCGGCAGCGCCTCGATGCTCGAACTCGTCTCCTCGCCCCTGCTCGATGTGGTGACCGGCAGTGACGGGAATGTGCTCGCGGGCGACGATCTGCGGGAACTGCCGGGCAGTACCGCCGCCGTCAATCTCGATCTTGCCGCGGGTCTGGACCCGGCAGGCGGCGATCTCACCGTCAACGGTTGGTCGCCGGGCTTCGCCAACTACCGGGTAGACGGCCAGGATCGCGTACTGCCCGGTCTGGAGGCGGCCGCCGTCGATCCGCGCTGGGTGGATCAGGTGCGGGTGCGTTCGATGGACTTCGCGGCGGCGATGGCCGGGCCGCATGTCGACGTGGTCACGCGCTCGGGAGGGACCGAGTGGAGTGTCAACGGCGGCTGGTCGGTGGTCGAACCCTTCGACGCCGGGGCGCGGCCTGCGCTGCGCCTGCTGGGCGTGGAGCGGTTGCCCGTGGGCGGCGTCGATCGGAGGAGCGTGGATGGCGAGGAGGCGACCGTGTTCCTCGGCGGGCCACTGCGCGACAAGCGCGCCCGGGCCTTCGGCGGCTACTCGACGAGTCGGACGAGTGGTGAGGTGGAGCTCTTCGGCGCCGGTGCGCCGGTGACCTGGAAGGAGACGATCGAGCAGTCGGTGGGCAAGTTCGACTTGTGGGCCGGATCGGCCAGCAACCTGACTCTGAAGCACCATTCGGGATCGAGCGAACTGGACGGCCGGAGGCCGGCGCTCCTGGTGCTTCCTTCGGCCGACGGGCGGGAGAACAGCCGGTCCACCGAGGAGACGACGAGTCTCAATGTCGAATGGGGAGTCACGGATCGGCTCTGGCTGCGAGTGTTCGCCGGACGCTCCGACCACAGGAGCCGCGAGGAGCCGTGGCAGGACGCCGGCATCTACTTCGGGGCGCCCGCCGGAGGCCGTGCCGCGGGGTGGTACGAAGCTCGTCCCGCCGGGCTTGTCCGCCGGGCGGCGGAGCGCCTGAACTGGGCGGTCGAGCCGTCCTTCTTCCTGTTCGACCACACCCTGGAAGTGGGGGTGCAGAATGTGCGGGGAGACCTGGAGCTGGTCCGGTCCGACCATCCCGGAAGGCTGTTGGCGTTGCCCGGTGGGGCGCTACCGGAGTGGAGCGGCCGGCCCCTCGCGGCTATCGGCCTGCACCAGGAGAAGCGTGCCCTCTACGTCCAGGACGCTTGGCGTCTGGCGGGTCCGTTCGACCGGCGCGTCACCCTGCACCTGGGTCTGCGTACGGATGAGGAAAGGACCGGCCCGCTCGAACTGGCTTTCGAGGACCGCACGGAGCCGCGGCTCGGTTTTGTCTGGGATGTCGGCGGCCGCGGCAAGTGGAGCGTCTACGGCGGTGGGGCCTGGTCGTATGTCGACGCGTTCCGCGCGGTTGCCGGTCTGGCGGGGATCGACGCGGTGGGTGGTCTTGAGGCTGCGGGTGGAACCTTCGGATCGGTCCTCGACTTCGGGCGCGCAGCCGTGGATCCCGATCTGCGTCCGGGGCTCGTGCGCGAGGTGCAGTTCGGTACCCGCTACCAGTTCCTGCCTGAGGTGGTCATCTCGGCGCGCCTCGCCCGGCGCCGGCTGCGCGACGGCATTCGCCTGGTGCCCACCCTCGTCGACGGAGAGGTCGTATCGACCCTGCTGACCCCCGGCCGCGGCGCCGGCCGCGCACCCTGGGGCGAGGCCGGCGGCGAGCTGCCGCGACTCGAGCAGGAGTGGTGGGGCGCCGAACTGAACGCGAACGTCGGTCTCAACCCGGCCTGGCGCGTTCACTTCACCTACCTTTGGAGCCGTCTGACGGGCAACCACGAGGCCGGCGGCCTCGGTCTTCAGGCTCTCACGGGCATGGACGTTCATCCTGGAGTGGCCGCGTTCGACCTCTGCTCGTCGCCGGTACCCTGCGACGTCTTCGACGTGACCGATGAGAGCCGGCGCCTCGACGCCGACCGCGAGCACCAGCTCTCCGGCTGGCTCGTGCTGTCACCGGGCGACCGGTGGATGATGGCCCTCGTCTACCGCTTCCGCACCGGCGGGGTCTACGTTCCGCGGACGATGGCAGTGCGCGTCGACGAGGCGAACCGCATCCTCAGCACCGGCCTCTCGCCGTTGCCTCGGGGTCCGGACACGCCGATCAAGAGCTCCGACCTCAAGCGCGCGGACCTCTCCCTGACCTACCGCGTGCCGCTGCGCTCCGACGACCGGCGCCTGTCCCTGTTCGCCGAAGCCCTGAACGTCTTCGACCAGGACGCCGCTTCGGAGCTGTGGCCGCTCGCCTACTTCGATCCGGTACGGATCGGTGTGGGTCAGCACGACCTGCTTGCCGCGGCCGCCGCGCAACAGGCGAGACCGGACCTCCGCGAGGCCCTGCCGGCGGCGTTCCAGGACAGCCGCCGGGTAAGGGCGGGTGTGAGGCTTCAGTTCTGATGGTGGCTCAGGCGCAGGGAGAGCGGAAGGTCATCATCATCGCCGGCCCCAATGGCGCCGGGAAGACCACGTTCGCCCTGGAGTACCTACCGTACGAGCCGGCGTGCCCGATCTTCGTCAACGCCGACCTCATCGCGGCGGGGCTTTCGCCGCTCCAGCCGGCAGCCGCGCTGTTTCGGGCCGGGCGACTCATGCTGCAGGAGATCGACGACCACGCGAACCACGGCCGGAGCTTCGCCTTCGAGACGACGCTCGCTGGTCTAGGCTATGGACGGAGGATCCGGCAGTGGCGGCGGGACGGCTATGTCGTCAAGTTGATCTACCTTCCTCTCGCGACGCCGGAGGAGGCGATCAAGCGGGTGCAGCAGCGAGTGAAGCAGGGCGGCCACGGCATTCCTGAAGACATCATCCGTCGGCGCTTCGACCGGAGTTTGAAGAACTTCCGAACCGTGTATTGCGACATCGTTGACATCTGGCAGGTCCTCAACCGACGTGGTTACGATCTCGTCGTTGTGGAGGAGGGGGACAACCGATGAGAGCGCAGAAGCGGCAGCTTCCTGTCTCACGACTTGACGATCCTGACATGCAGGCTGCACCCGCCGCTATGGAGCGCGCCCTGAGGCGTGCCCACAAGGTCGCGCACCAACACGGCACCACCGTTCTCGTGGTGGAGAGCGGCAAGCTGGTCGAAATCGAACCGGATCCGGCGATGTACGAAGACAAGTCGGGGCTCAGACCATGAATGACCGGCGCGAAGCGCCGGCCTCCGGAAGTTCTGCCGCGCCAGGCCACGTGCGAAGGATCCAGCCGAGGGAATGCGACAACCGATGAAAGCGGAGGACCGCCTCGTTGCGGCCATTGTGGACGCCATCGTTGAGGAAGTCGATCCGGAACGGGTGATTCTGTTCGGCTCGCGGGCGCGAGGGGAGGAGGGGGAGAAGTCGGACGTGGACCTCGTCGTGATCGAGGCCGAGCCGTTCGGCGAGAGCAGGAGTCGACACGCGGAAATGGTGCGCATTGATGTCACGCTCGCGAAGTTCAGGGTGCCTGCGGACGTCCTCGTCTACAGCGAAGACGAAGTCGAGTACTGGCGCGATTCGATCAACCACGTGCTGGCGCGTGCACTGCGGGAGGGGCGAGCCCTTGGGGCTGGAGCCCGAGACGCCGGGAGTCGATCGTGCAGCGGTCGTTGGCCGAATCGAGTCGCTCATGGAGCGCGTACAGTGGCAACTGGACTGAGCCCGGTGGGGCCGGGCTACCACGAGATCCGCACCGGATACTGAGAGATCAGACGGTCCGGCGTCAGGAGCGTCATGCCGTGCTCGATCGCCTGGCAGATCAGCAGGCGGTCGAAGGGGTCGCGGTGCAGCGCTGGGAGCCGGCGTAGTTGCAGGACGCTGGCTTCGTCGATGGGCAGGCTCTGGAAGCCGTGGCGCTCTCGCTCCCGGGGAATGAAGAGTTCCGGCTGGTCGGACAAGGGCAGCTTGCCGAGGGCGTGCTTGATCGTGATCTCCCACGCCGAGGCTGTACTGAGGTAGACGTCGTGAGTCGGATCCGACACGATTGACCGCACTTCCGTGGGAACTCTGGGGACGCCCTCGCACCACCAGAGGAAGGCGCAGGTGTCCATAAGCAGCCTCACTCTTCAGGAAACACGGGGCCAGCCTCAAAGGACTCGATCACTTCGTCGGGGAGAGGCTCGAAGAACGAGGGTGGAACGGTGAACTGTCCGCGGGCCAAGCCGAAGGGACGGCGCTTCTTTCGCGCCGGAGGTAGCGGGCGGATCTCGGCGATCGGCTCATTGCGGCGGCAGAGGAGGATCGTCTCGCCCTCCTGCAGTTGGGCGACGTAACGCGACAGGTGGGTCTTGGCCTCGTGCATGTTGAGTCGAATCATGGGTCGAAGTCTAGTTCACATGTGAACTAGAAGTCAATATCGGTCGACTGCGCCCGCAGATCCTGCAGCGGACGCCGGCCTTCCGGCCGGCGCACCCAGTCCGCGGCGAGGTCCCTCGGCGATCGCGCAGACCGCTACACCAGCTCGCTCAGGCGGCGGAGGGCCGCCAGAAGGTCCGGCTGCTCGGTGAGCACGCCGCGCAGCGGGTCGGTCTTGAGCTTCTTGAGCCGTTCTGGCAGCGACCGGATGTTGTGATCGCGGAGGTCGAGGCCGGGCTTGACCTCGGACCAGCGTAGCGGCGTCGACACCGGCGCGGCGGGGAGCGGGCGGACGCTGAAGGGGGCGACCAGGAGCCTGCCGCGGCCGTTCTGGACGAAGTCGATGTAGACCTTGCCGCCGCGGCGCTCGGGGTTGCGGGTGACGGTGGCGATGTCGGGCAACCGGCGGCAGATGATCTGGGCGATGAGTTGGCCGAGGCTGCGGGACTGTTCGAAGGTGCAGGCGCCGCCGAGCGGCAGGAGCACGTGCAGACCGCTCGAGCCGCTGGTCTTGACGAAGCTGGGCAGCTTGATCTTCCGGCACAGTCGGCGGATGGCCAGGGCGATCTCGATCACGTCCTCGAACGGCGCGTCCTTGGGGTCGAGGTCGAGAATGCACCAGTCGGGCTGGCCGAGCTGGTGGCGCCGGCTGGACCACACGTGGAGGACGATCGCGCCCAGGTTGGCGATGTAGATCAGGCTCTCCCGGTCCTGGCAGACGAAGTACTCGACCTCCTTGTCCGTTCGGGGGCTGGTCAGCTTGACTCTCTGCAGCCAGTCCGGTGCGAAGTCGGGCGCGTTCTTCTGGAAGAACGACTTGCCGTCGATCCCGTCCGGATAGCGGGTCATGACCAGCGGACGGTCGGTGAGGTAGGGCTGCATCGCGTCGGCGATCGCGGCGTAGAAGTCGATCAGGTCGCCCTTCGTGTAGCCCTCGTCCCGCCAGAAGATCTTCGACGTGTTCGTCACTTCGACGCGACGCTCCGGCGGCGCCGGCGGGGTGGCCCCGGGGGGGCGCGGCCCGGCGCGGCGCACGCAGTCCTCGATCGGTTTGTCGTCGCGTAGGCGAAGGAAGACCGGGTGCCGGAGCATGCCGTGGGGCGTCCACTCTTTGTAGCGGACCTCGCAGATCAGCTCCGGGTCCGGCTCGACCCAGGTCTGGTCTTCGATCCGGCCGTCGAACAGGTCTCCCGCGGTCAGCTCGGCGCCGGCGGGCGACCGGCACGGCGGCGCCTCAAACTGCGCCTGGGAGAGCCGTTCGGTCAGTTCGCTGAGCGCGGCGTCGCTGAAGCCGGTGCCGACTCGGCCGGCGTAGACGAGCCCGGCGGCCTCGGCATCCCACACCGCGAGGTGGAGCGAGCCGAAACCGACCCGGCTGCCCTTGGGCGGCGACATGCCGACGATCGCGAAGTCGGCGGTCCGTTCGGTCCGCAGCTTGACCCAGGACGACGAGCGGCGGCCCACGTAGCGGGAGTCGCCGTCCTTGGCCATCGCGCCCTCGAGACCGATGGCCGCCACCTGCTCGAAGAACGCCTCGCCCTGTTCCTCGACGTGGTCCGAATAGCGGAGCGGTCCGGCCGGGGGCAGGACCTTCGCCAGCAGGGCCTTCCGCTTCACGAGGGGCAGCGACCTCAGGTCGGACCCCTCGAAGGCGACGAGATCGAAGGCGAACAGGGTCGCGGGCCGGCGTACGGCGGCCTGTGCGATGTCGACCGGGCGGCTGAGCAGGGCCCGCGTCTGCAGTCTGGCGAAGCTCGGCCTGCCGCCGGCGTCGAGCACGACGACCTCGCCGTCCAGCACCAGGGAGTGCACCGGCAGGGCCCGCAGGGCGCGGGTCAGTTCGGGGTAGAGCGCGGTCACGTCGCCGCCGTTTCGGTAGCGCAGGAAGACGCTGCCGCCTTCCTTGGCCGCCACCAGCCGGTAGCCGTCGTACTTCAGTTCGTAGATCCAGCCCTGGCGCGAGAAGGGCCGGTCGCCGGTGACCGCCAGCATCAGCGGCAGAGACCGCGGATCGACCCGGCGGCGGCTTGCCGCCGAGTCGGCGACGTCGGCGCGGACCTCCTCGATCCGGTCGCAGCCGTCGCGCAGTTCCTCGACGGTGAGCCCCGAGAGCACGGACTGGGGCGGCAGGTCATCGTCGCTGTCGCCGTCGCCGTCGCCGCCTTCCGGCCGCGCGGCGGCGTCGGGCTTCTTCATCAGCAGCCACTGGTTCCCGTCGTCCTGCTGGCGCGGGTCTCTGATGCGGAACAGGGTCCAGACACCGCGCAGCTTGTAGCCGTGCAGCTCGAACAGGAGCTTGCCGGCTTCCATGCCGGCGACCGGATCCTCGAGCGGCCTCCAGCGGCCGCTGTCCCAGACGATCATCGCGCCGGCGCCGTAGTTGCCGGCGGGGATCGATCCCTCGAAGTCGGCGTACTCCAGCGGGTGGTCCTCGGTGGCCACCGCCAGGCGCTTGACCTCCGGGTCGAGACTGGGTCCGCGCGGCACGGCCCAGGACTTGAGCGTGCCTTCGAGTTCCAGGCGCAGGTCGAAGTGGACCCGGCGTGCCGCGTGCTTCTGGACCACGAAGCGGCCGCCGCCTGTCCCCGTCGCAGGACCGAAGGGTTCCGGCGTCGCCTCGCTCGATCGCTTGCGGCGGTAGGCCTCGAGATTGCCGCGTGGCATCCACTGCATTCTCCCAGAAGCCGGCCGGCGTTCCCAGGTCGGATCGTTCTGCCGCGCAGTCTCCTAGCAAGTGTCAACGGAGCTTGCGTATGAACGGCCGAACCGGCTTCGGTGCTAAGGTTTGCCGTCTATGCCTGCTCGTTCCGTTGGCGCCGGCACCGTCTCGTTCGGCCTGGTTTCGATTCCCGTCCGGCTGTACTCGACGTCGGAGACCTCAGGCGGGGTCCGCTTCAACATGCTCGACCCGAGCGACAACACGCGGGTCAAGCAGCAGTTGGTCAACCCCCGGACCGGCGCGCTCGTGGAGCGGAAGGAGACGATCAAGGGCTACGAGTTCGGCAAGGGGCAGTACGTCACCTTCAACAACGAGGAGATCCAGGAACTGCAGGAAAAGGCCTCGCCGGCGATCGAGATCACCGAGTTCGTGCCGCTGGCCGAGGTCGAGCCGATCTACTTCGAGAAGTCCTACTACCTGGGGCCGGAGAAGGGCGGCGAGCGCGCCTACCGGCTGCTCAGCGAGGCGATGCGAAGCACGGGCCGCTCGGCGCTGGCCAAGCACGCCGCGCGCGGCAAGCAATACCTGGTCATGCTGCGGCCCTACGCCTCGGGTCTGCTGATGCAGCAACTGAAGTACGAGGACGAACTGAAGGCCTTCGACGAAGTGCCTCTGGGCGAAGAGACCGAACTCAAGCCCGGCGAACTCGAACTCGCGGTGCAGTTGATCGAGCAGATCGCCTCCGACGACTTCAGGCCGGACCAGTACACGGACGAGGTGCGCAAGCGGCTGTGGGAGGCGATCCAGAGCAAGATCGATGGCCGCGAAGTCGCCGAGGACGAGACCGAGGCGCCGCAGGCGCAGATCATCGACCTGATGGAGGCGCTCAAGGCGAGCCTGTCGAAGAACGGCGAGGCCGAGGCCGAGGCCGGCGACGGCGCGGGCAGCTCCCGCAAGGCCGGCGGCGCCGCCAAGACCGCGAAGAAGGCGGTCGCTGATAGCAAGACCACAAAGAAGAAACGCGCACGGCGGGCGAAGGCGGAACCGGCGCGCAGGGCCGCGGTTGGTTGACGTGAGCGCCGTCAGTGAAGCCCCCACGGCGAGGGCGTCAGTGCGGGTACGGTCGCGTCTATTCAACTGACTGGATCCGCGCACGCACACAGGCAGGGAGCGGCTAAGGTATTGCTTCGTCTCCGTCGTCCGTAGGCGGCCCATCGGCCGTCCAAGAGCAGAACCGACCAGTCGTCAATACAGGAGTCCCCGAGATCGCAACCCCATCTAGAGAGCCGCGCATCAACCACCGGATCCGGAAAAGCCCGGTACGGCTCATCGATCAAGACGGTACCCAGGTGGGTGTCGTCGCCTTGGATCAGGCTAAGACGCGTGCCGAGGCAGCGCAGCTCGATCTCGTCGAAGTGGGTCCCAACGCGGACCCGCCCGTTGTCCGTATCCTGGACTGGGGCAAGGTCAAGTTCGAACGCGACAAGAAGAACAGGGAGTCGCGGCGCAAGGCGGCGACGATCGATCTGAAGGAGGTCAAGTACCGGCCGACGATCGACCCGCACGACTACCAGATCAAGACCGACCGGGCGCTCCGCTTCCTGCGTGAGGGGAAGAAGGTCAAGGTGACGATCTTCTTCCGCTACCGGCAACTCCGCCGCCCCGAACTCGGTTTCGCCATCCTGGACAAGGTGAGCACGGCGATCGACGGAGTGGGCGAGGTCGAGACTCGCTCCGGACTCGAGGGCCGTCAGATGACGATGATCCTGAATCCGCTCGCGCAGGAGGACTGAGGCCGGACGAGGGTTGCCGCGCGAGCGGTACACGTGGTCATGCGGATCCCGGTCGTCATCTTTGCGGTGCTGGTTGCACTCTGCGCCGTGGTGCTGGTGCTGGCGCTGGTGGAGGAGCCGGCGGACAGCCGCGGCATCGACCATCCCGAGTACCAGACGATGCGCCAGGGCGGCAGCACCGACCGCCACGACTCTGTCCTGTTCTGGGGCTGGCTCTACGGCACCCTGTCGATCGTCCTCTTCGTGGGGCTGATGGCGTTGGGGCTCCGGCGGGGCGGCAAGCTACCGGGGGGCAGCGGACGTGCTCTGTCCTGGGGGCTGGGGCTCTTTGTCCTGGTGTTCACGATGCTGGTGTTGAGCTACCGCGCCTACGCCGAGCCGGGCGCGGAGCGCGCGCTGTTCGGGTCCTTCCCTGAGCCCACGGCGTGGATGCTCTACGCGCTGTGGCCGGTGCCGGTCGTCTTCGTCGTGCTCTACATGCGCTACTTCGACCGATGGGTGATGAGCGATGAGGACGTGACCGAGTTCGAGCGGTTGGTGGCGCGCTCACGGCGCGACCGCGAAGCGTCCGAAGGCGACGGCTGATGGACGGCGGCAACATCGTCATCCTGACCTGCATCGGGGTCTACCTGGCGGTCTGCATCGCGGTCGGCCTGTGGGCGCTGCGGCGGACGAAGTCGACCCGCGACTTCTTCATGGCCGGCCGGGACCTGGGGATCATCGTCACCGCGCTGGCCGTGTTCTCGAGCACGCTTTCGGGCTTCGGCTTCGTCGGCGGGCCGGGACTCGTCTACCGGATGGGCCTGAGTTCGCTGTGGATGGTGGTCTGCGCCTCAGTCGGGTACGTGATCGCCTTCTACCTGCTCGGCAAGCGCCTGCGTCTGTTCGCCGAGCTGCGGGACTCCATCTCCCTGCCCGATGTGGTGGCGGCGCGCTACCGGAGCGAGTGGAGCCGGTTGCTCACCGCGATCGCGATCCTGCTCGGGGTCATGGGCTACCTGGCGACCCAGATCCTGGCGATGGCCACAGTCCTCCAGGACATTCTGAGGAGCACGCTGGGAAGCGGTATCAGCATCGAGGCCTGCGTCGCCCTTTCGTGTGCCGTGCTGGTGTTCTACTGCGTCACCGGCGGCATCATCGCCTCCGTATACACGGACTTGATTCAGGGCTTCGTGATGATGGTTGCCGCGGTGCTGGTGCTGCTGGCTGCGATCGCCGCGATCGACGGCGGCTTCGCCGGCATGAGCGAGGCGATCATGGCCGACGATCCGGAGTCGATGTCCCCGTGGGGCGCGGCGGGGATGATGAACTCGCTGTCCTGGTACTTCGTTTTCGCTCTGGGCCTCGCCGGTCAACCGCACATCATCACCAAGATGATGATGAGCCGCCGGGTAAAGGATGCGCGCAGCATCCTGCCGATATCGCTCGGGGCCTACGTGGTCTCTGCCCTGCTCTGGATCAGCATCGGCCTGGTCATGCGCGCCCTGGTGCTGCAGGGCCTCCACCCGGAGATTCCGGGCGCCGACGCCGCCGCACCGCAGTTCCTGCAGGCGTTCGCCCATCCGCTGCTGGCGGGCGTGGTCTTCGCCGGCCTGTTCGCCGCGATCATGTCGACGGCGGATGGCTTTCTGAACATCGGCGCCGCCGCCGTGGTTCACGACATTCCCCAGTTCTTCCGGGGGCGTTCGGTGAAGAACGAGCTTTTCTGGGCCCGCACCTGGACCCTGATTATCGCGGTCCTGGCATCGCTGTTCGCGCTCTACAGCGGCGAGGGCCTGGTCGCGCTGCTCGGCGCGTTCGGTTGGGGCACCTTCGCCGCCGCACTGGTGCCGACGGTAGCGATCGGCTTCAACTGGAAACGGGCGACAGCCACCGCAGCCAACGTCGCCATCCTCTCCAGCCTGGTGATCAACTTCTCGATCCAGGTATTCGGGCTGCGGGCGCCCTTCGGCATCGACGGCGGCGCGCTCTCGCTTCTCGTCTCCCTGACCCTCTTCTTCGGCATCTCCCTGCTGTCCAAACCGCCGCAACTCGCCCCCGACGTCGCGGCGGTCATGGACATGTGACCGCGCCGGCGCCGGCTAGTACAAGACGACGGAGCGGATGCTCTTGCCTTCGTGCATCAGGTCGAAGGCTTCGTTGATGTCGTCGAGGCCCATCGTGTGGGTGATCATGCTGTCGATCTCGACCTCGCCGGCCATGTACTGGTCGACCATGCCGGGGAGGTCGGTGCGTCCGCGGACGCCGCCGAAGGCGGTACCGCGCCAGACGCGGCCGGTGACGAGCTGGAAGGGACGGGTTGCGATTTCCTGGCCGGCGCCGGCGACGCCGATGATCACCGACTCGCCCCAGCCCTTGTGGCAGCACTCGAGGGCGGCGCGCATGACCTCGACGTTGCCGATGCACTCGAAGGAGTAGTCGACGCCGCCGTCGGTCAGGTCGACGAGGACCTCCTGGATCGGGTCGTCGTAGTCGGCCGGGTTGACGAAGTCCGTGGCGCCGAGGGAGCGCGCGAAGTCGAACTTGGCCGGGTTGACGTCGACCGCGATGATCCGGCCGGCCTTGGCCATCACGGCGCCCTGGATCACCGACAGGCCGATGCCGCCGAGGCCGAATACGGCGACCGTCGCCCCGGGTTCGACCTGGGCCGTGTTGATCACCGCGCCGATGCCGGTGGTGATGCCGCAGCCCAGCAGACAGACCTTGTCGAGGGGCGCCGCCGGGTTCACCTTGGCGGCCGAGATCTCGGCGATCACCGAGTACTCCGAGAACGTCGAGGTGCCCATGTAGTGGTAGAGCGGCCGGCCGCCGCTGGCGAACCGGGAACTGCCGTCGGGCATCACGCCCTGGCCCTGGGTGGCGCGGATCGCCTGGCACAGGTTCGTCTTGCCCGATGTGCAGAACTTGCACTCGCGGCACTCCGCCGTGTAGAGCGGGATCACGTGGTCGCCGGGCATAACGGAGGTGACGCCGGGACCGACCTCCTCGACGATCGCGCCGCCCTCGTGGCCGAGGATGGCGGGGAACAGCCCCTCCGGGTCGGCCCCGGAGAGGGTGTAGGCGTCAGTGTGGCAGACGCCGGTGGCGACGACGCGGACGAGGATTTCACCCTCCTTCGGCCCTTCGACGTCGACCTCTTCGATCTCGAGTGGCTTGCCCGCCTCGCGGGCCACGGCGGCTCTCGACTTCATCGCTGGAGAGGCTCCTTCAAAAGAAAAATCAAAACTCGATGTGAAATTCTGCTGTTCACACGCTACCATCAGTAGCGACGCCCGGTCGTGTGGTCGACGTGAAGGCGTAAATGAGGAGGAAGAGATCTGAAGTAGAACCCCAAGGGAGGGAAAAACATGCGCAAACTGCTCATGGAGTTGATCGGCACGATGTTCCTGATGATGGCTGTGGCCTTCTCGGGGAACAGCCCCATCGCCGTCGGACTGATGTTGGCGGTCATGGTCTACAGCGGCAGACACCTGTCTGGCGCCCACTACAACCCGGCAGTGAGCGTTGCCGCCTGGATGCAGGGCAAGATCGAGGCGGCGGATGCCCTCAAGCACATGGTGGCGCAACTCGTTGGCGCCTGTTTGGGCTGGTGCGTCTTCCGGCTCGTCATGGACGGTGGTTTCGCCCTGATGCCGGTCGCGGAGCATGAACTCTGGCACGGTATGTTGGTCGAGGCGCTCTTCACGTTCGCGCTCGCCACCGTGGTCCTGAATGTTCGCTCGGACAACTCCGCTCACGGTCTGGCGATCGGCTTCGCGCTCGCGGCAATGGTGTACGCCGGCGCTGGCGTCTCGGGCGGCGCCTTCAACCCGGCTGTCGGGATCGGGCCGCAGATCATGGAGGCGATATCAGGCGGCGACTTCGATCCCTCCACGCTGGCGCTCTACGGGGTCGGCCCGTTGGTCGGCGGTGCTTTGGCGGCGGTCGTCTACAAGTTCCTTAACGCCGACTAAGGTTCGCGGCGCCGGCATAGTCCGGCCCGGAAACCGCGCGTGACCCCGGTTTCGGCCCACCGACCGGGGCACGTCGCGGTGCGTTTGCTGCTGCTCGGCGCGGCAGTTGTGTGCGCGCAGGGCGCCTTCCTGGGCCTTGCTGCGCCGGTTCGGGCGCAAGCGATCGATGCGTCGATCGATGTACTGGACTACCGCTTCGAGTTGGTGCTCTCCGATACCAGCGACGAGATCGAGGGCCGGGCGGTGATCGGTTTCCGCCTCCTGCAGGCGGTCTCCGAGGTTGAGTTCGATCTGGATGACGTAGACGGCAGCAGCCACCTGGAGCATGGTGACGCGGCCCTGGAGAGCGGCGGCATGGAGGTGTCCTCCGTTGCCTACGTCGGCCCTCCCGGATCGGGCCGAGAGTTCGTCCCAACGGCGTCGTTCGATCATGGGGACGATCGCCTGCGGGTCAGCCTCGGCGACGACGCCCGCGTCGGCGAGAAGCGACACCTCGAAGTCCGCTACCGCGGCGTGCCCGCCGACGGCCTGACCATCGGCGTGAACCGGCACGGCGACCGGACCTTCTTCGCCGACAACTGGCCGAACCGGGCCCACCACTGGCTGCCGGTGGTCGATCACCCGTCGGACAAGGCGCTGGTCTCCTTCGCGGTCACCGCCCCGGCGCACTACCAGGTCGTCGCCACCGGCGCCTTCGTTACGGCCGTCGACTTGGGAGGCGGCCTGCGGCGGACCGAGTGGCGCAGCCGGGCGCCGGTCGCCACCAAGGTCATGGCGATCGGCGTCGCACGGTTCGCTCGCCGCAGGGAAGCCACGGTCGACGGCGTGCCGGTCGAGACGTGGGTCTACCCGCAGGACCGCGAAGCCGGCCTGCGGGCGTTCGCGCCCGCCGCCCGGGTGGTGGGCACGTTCGAGCGGCGGCTGGGCGAGTACCCCTACGCCAAGCTCGCCAACGTGCAGACCACGACCCGCTGGGGCGGCCTGGAGAACGCGGGCAACGTGTTCTACGACGAGGACGCGATCGACAGCGAGAACGGAACGCGCTCCGCGGCGAGATCGGCGACGGCACCTTCTGGAGGGGCATGCGCACCTACTACCAGCGGTTCCGCGACCGTAACGCCTCGACCGCCGACTTCGCTTCCGTCATGGAGGAGGTGTCCGGCCAACGGCTCGACTGGTTCTTCGACCAGTGGCTTCGCCGGCCCGGCGTGCCGGAACTCGAGATCGAGTGGAGCTACGACGCCGCTTTGTCGGCGGTCGGCTTGCAGGTGCGGCAGCACGGAGCGACGATCTACCGGCTGCCGCTGGACGTGGAGGCCGTGCTCGCCGATGGCCGCACCGTGCGCGGGCGGGTCGATGTCGAAGGCGAACAGACGACGGCGACCGTGGCAGTGCCGGAAAGGCCGGAGCGGTTGCGGATCGGCCCGGACGGCTGGCTGCTGATGCGGTACACGGTGGAGAAGTAGCCGCCCCTGCCGAGCGGTACGATCAAGCCACCCATGCAGCGCGAGGATCCATCGGCGGTACGGGACTTCGAGCGGGCGTGTGCCGGTGAGGCCTTCGGCACGGTCCTCGCCGATCCGCCGTGGCAGTTCCTGAACCGGACCGGCAAGGTGGCGCCGGAGCACCGGCGTCTGAGCCGCTATCCGACCCTGACGCAGCCGGAGATCGAGGCGATCCCCGTGGCTTCGGCCTGCGCCGGCGCGGCCCACCTCTATCTCTGGGTGCCCAATGCCCTGCTGCAGGCGGGGCTGGACGTGATGGAGCACTGGGGGTTCACGTACAAGACGAACCTCGTCTGGCACAAGGTGCGCAAGGACGGCGGTCCCGACGGTCGAGGAGTCGGTTTCTACTTCCGGAACACGACGGAGCTCGTCCTGTTCGGGGTCCGGGGCAAGTTGCGGACGCTTCCGCCGGGCAGGCGGCAGGTGAACATCATCCGTTCGCGCAAGCGGGAGCACTCGCGCAAGCCGGACGAGCTCTACGACATCATCGAAGCGTGCAGCCCCGGTCCGTACCTGGAGCTGTTCGCCCGGGGACGCCGGTCGGAGCTCTGGACCGCCTGGGGCGACCAGAGCGCATCGTACGAGCCGGACTGGCCTACCTACGCGAATGCGAGCGGTGGAGCTCCTGCTCCACGGCGGCCAGGATCGCGTCCAGCATGAAGGCGATGAAGCGCGTGCTTTCGCCATCCGCGGAGCTGAGTTCAATCGCCTCGTAGTACTGGCCCTGACGGGCGCGCACGACGCTTTCCACCGGCACGTGGGCGAACAGCGGCTTCCAGCGGGTGAGGATCAGGGTCTGCCAGAGACGCCCGAGGCGACCGTTGCCGTCCTCGAAGGGGTGGATGAACTCGAACTCGTAGTGGAACACGGAACTGGCGATGAGCGGATGTTCCTCCGAATCTTGCAGCCAGCCGAGAAGGTCGGCCATCAGCCCCGGCACGCGGCCGGCCGGTGGACCGATGTGGTGGACGCCGTCGGGACCGATCACTCCCACCGCGCCGGCGCGGTACCGGCCCGGCGCCTCCATCAGCCCGGTCATCAGGATCTCGTGGGCCGTCAGCAGGTCGGCCTCGCCCGACGGCGCCCAGCGATCGAGGAGGTCGTAGGCCGCAATCGCGTTCCGCACCTCCTGGATGTCCTTCGGTGGCGCCACGACCCGCTTGCCGTCGAGGATCGCAGAGACTTGCTCCTCCGACAGCACGTTGCCTTCGATCGCCACGGAACCGTGCACCGTGCGAACGCGGGCCTCGCGCCGCAACCGCAGGTCCAGCCCCAGCCCCGCGGCCTCGGCTCGACCGACCGCTTCGCCGACCTGTTCCCCCTGGGACAGGATTGCGGACGTGATCGAGAAAGGCGGAGGCGTCACTGCGCTCATGACCCGAACTTTGGCACAGCACCCGCCGCGCACAAGATCCAAGCGCCGATCAATACCCGGCCCCGATACGATCCGGTGGACCGAAGGAGGAAACCCATGTGCAGGAACATCCGCGTCCTCTACAACTTCGAGCCGCCCGCCAACAGTGAGGAAGTACGCGCGGCGGCGCTCCAGTACGTGCGCAAGGTCAGCGGTGCGACCAAACCGTCGCGGGCCAACGCGGCTGCCTTCGAGCAAGCCGTGGACGCCGTCGCGGAGGCGACCGCACGGCTGCTCGAGGAACTGACCACCACCGCGCCGGCCCGCGACCGCGAGGTCGAGGCGGAGAAGGCGAGGGAGCGCTGGCGGCAGCGCCAGCAGCGGATGGCCGCTGCGGGCTAGCGTCGCGGAGCGCGAACCCGCGCCGTCTTAGGCTCCAGCCACCGCGTCGTAGTAGTCGATAACCCGGCGCACGTAGGCGCGCTTCTCGAGGTAGCTGCCGGGGTAGAAGCTGCGCTTGAAGCCGTAGATGATCACGTTGCGGAGGTCGTCCAGAGACAGGTTGAAGGCCTTGCAGGCGGAGGCGATCTCATTGGTCACCGTGGTTCGGGACATCAGCCGGTTGTCGGTGCAGAGGGTGACGGAGAGCCGGTCCTTGACCATCCGTCCGAAGGGGTGGTCGGCGAACTTGCGTAGGCGCTGGATGCTCTGCAGGTTCGAAGTGATGCAGACCTCGAGGGTGATGCGCCGGTCGCTGATGTACTGCGTCAGGTTGCGGATGTAGCGCTCGGGATCCTTCGCCGCGGTCGAGTTCGGGTTGTCGCGGCGTAGCCGGTCCGCGTCGTAGAGGTGCGTACCGTGGCCGATCCGGTCGGCGCCGAGCAGGGTGATGGCCTGATAGATGCTCTCCGGCCCGTAGGCTTCGCCGGCGTGGACTGTCTTCATCACGAAGTTCTGCTGCGCGAACAGGTAGGCGTCGCGATGCCGCGAAGCCGGATTGCCGGCTTCGGCGCCAGCCAGATCGAAAGCCACGATCGGCAGTCCGAGGCGGTCCCGCGCCTCGACCACCGCTCGGGCAAGGGACAGCGACGCCGCGGCGTGCACCTCCGGCTGCGTAAACCCCTGAAGGGCCGAGTAGAGCCCGCGGTAGTAGGGGCTGTGCCCGGGCCCGAACATCCGCAGCGCGCAGGCGATGATGCCGTAGCGAAAGGGCGGTTGGGCGCCGCTCTTGACGCCTTCGGTTGCCTCGTGCTCCTTCCGCACCCGGTTCAGGCCGCGGTCGACGGCGGCCAGCACGCCGGCCGTGTCCAGGTCGGGGCCGGTGTGAAGTTGGGGCGCCAGCCGCACCTCGACGTAGCAGACGCCTTCTGCCAGGTTGTCGACGCCGAGTTCGTAGGCCGTCCGCTCCAGTGCCTCCGCCGTGCACAGGGCCGGCGAGGTGTAGGAGAAGGCGCGGAGGTAGTCCTCCAGGTCGTCGTAGGTCTCCTTGAAGACGAGTTCCAGCAGGCCCTCAGGGGTCTGGGAAGGAAGCTCCAGGCCGGCGTCGCGCGCCAGCTCGATCAGCGTGTCGAGCCGGAGGGAGCCGTCGAGGTGGACGTGGACGTCGGTCTTCGGCAGCCTGCCGATCAGGTCGGCAGAGGGGACGGGTCCGTTCGGGTCAGTATGATTCGCGGTCTGCATAGCGCAGTGTACAGGCACCTGTGGATTGGCGACTCTTGTCAGGGAGCGAGACGATGACGACGACCAGACGTTCCTTTCTTGGTGGCATGGGCAGTCTCGGAGCAGTGCTGCGGGCCGAGTACCACAACGGCTGGCAACTCCCGCAGGTGACGGGCGCCGAGGCGTCGGCCGGCTGATTCGCGAGTTGCCCCCCTGACCCCGCTCGAAGACCGCCGGCTCGGCGCCGCGACCATCCTGTTCGGTGAAGGCTCGGGCAAGTACCCCGACAACAACGCCCTGCTGGTGAAAGGCGCCGGGTCGACGATGCTGATCGACCCCTCGCTCGGCGTGCGCGCCCGCGGCCGGAGCGCCCTGCCCGCCGTCGACCTCGTGCTGCTCAGCCACTGCCACGAGGATCACACCGCGGCGCTGCCTCTGTTCAGGGACGCTCCGGTTCACGTCCACGAGGAGGATCTGTCGGGCCTGCTGGACCTCGACGGGTTTCTGGACATCTTCGGCGCCGAACCGGAGCGCCGCGAGGAGTACGGCCGGCACCTGCAGACCACGTTCTTCTACGAGCCCCGGCCCGACGCCGTCCCCTTCCGCGACGGCGACCTGTTCGACCTCGGCGGCGGCGTGTCGGTGCGGGTGATCCACACCCCGGGCCATACCCGGGGCCATTGCTGCTTCCTGATCGAGCCCGACGGCATCCTGTTCCTGGCCGACATCGACCTGACCGGCTTCGGCCCGTACTACGGCGACGACTGGTCGGATCTTGCCGCCTTCGAGCGGTCGCTCGACCTGGTGCGCGGCATCGAGGCGGCGCACTACGCCACCGGCCATCACATCGGTCTGCTCGAGGACCGGGCCGCCTACCTCGGCCGCCTCGAGCGCTACGGCGACCGCATCCGCGATCGCGAACGGCGCTTGCTCGAGTACCTGCGGCAACCGCGGACGATGGACGAGATCACAGGCCACCGCTTCGTCTACCGTCCTCAGGACGCGGGCGCCGGGATCCCGAAGGTCGAGCGACGGAGCATGCAGCTCCACCTGGACCGGCTGCAGCAGGGCGGCCGGGTCGAGCGCAGTGGAGAGACGTATCGGGCGCTGCGTTAGCATTCCCGGCCAGGGAATCGCCGAGGAGGCCATTGATGAAGGTTGGGGTCGGTTGGTTCGCTTTGCCGGCGTTGTTGATGGCTGGCACTCTGGCCGCGGCGCCGCTGCCGGGTGAGGCCGGTGACGCCGGGCCGGTCACCGAACAGCTCCTCGATCCGGACGACATCTACCCGGTGACTTCGGACCAGTTCCGGGCCATCCTGGAGCACCATCGCGGCAAGGTGGTCATGGTGAACATCTGGGCTACCTGGTGCAAACCCTGCCTGGATGAACTGCCAGCCCTGAACGATCTGCAGAAGAACTACGGCGCGCGTGGTCTGGAAGTGCTCGCGGTCTCCGCGGACGACCCCAGGAAGATGAAGAAGATCCGGGAGTACTTCAAGGAGCGCGCCCCCGATCTGACGTCCTACGTGGCGGTCGGGCCGCCGCCCGAGGGGGGGCGCAAGGGGAAGAAGCAGCGGCGGGAAGACTCGTGGAAGTTCATCCGCGCCTTCTACGAGGACTGGCCGTTCAAGTTTCCGACCACGCTGATCTTCGATGCGGAGGGCGAGCTGAAGGAGACCGTGATCGGCTCGCGGAGCCACTTCCAGTTCGCGCTGCTGCTGGAAAGGATGTGGGGCGCCGACTTCTGACGCCGAAGCCCTGGCCTGTTGGCGGCGGGTCTATACTGCAAATCAGGCTCCGTACCGGCTCCTTTCGGGGTCGGTCGCTGCGCCGGAAACAGGAGGTTCGATTGTCCGTCAAGAGACTGGCTCCGATCGTCGTCTGGGCTTCGGTTCTGATTGCGGCCTTGCTTGCCGTTGCGCTACCCGCGATCGCGGACGATGCGGCATCGGCGGAGCATCTGCTCGAACCGGACACGATCCACCCCGCGACCGCGGAGCAGTTCCGGACGGTACTGGAGCACCATCGGGGCAAGGTGGTGATCGTCAACTACTGGGCCACCTGGTGCATCCCCTGCCTGCAGGAGCTGCCCGAGCTCGACCTGCTGCAGGAGCGCTACGGTGACCGCGGCCTGAAGGTGATTGCCGTCTCGTTGGACGATCCGGACAAGCTCGAGGACCGGGTGCGGCCGTTCTTCGCCAAGCGGGCGCCGGGCCTCGTCTCCTACCTCGCCGCCGCTGGTGACGACTCGGTGGACTTCGTCACCTCGTTCGATCCCGAGTGGCCCGGGGCTCTGCCGACCACGATGTTCTTCGATCGCAGTGGCGAATTGACCAACATTCACCTCGGACGGATGCTGTACGCTGAATTCGAGGAGGCCGTACTCGAGTTGCTCGAATCCGGCGGGTGATCCTGACCGGGTCGAGCGAGCCCGCACGGTGGGCGCCGAGACAGAGGCGCTTGGGAGGGACGCGAATGTCAGACCCGGTCTTCGAGCACTTCGGCTTTGCCGACGAGTACGGTCCGGAGAAGGTCGTCACCGTGTACGAGCCGCGGTGCGGCCTGCAGGGGATCGTCGTCATCGACAACAGCGCCGCCGGCCCGACGATGGGTGGCATCCGCATGGCGGCCGACGTCTCGGTAGAGGAGGTCTGCCGGTTGGCGCGGGCCATGACGTGGAAGAACGCGATGGCCAGTCTGCCTCACGGCGGCGGCAAGGCGGGCATCCGCGCCGATCCGCGGTCGTCGAACCGTGAGGCTCTCATCCGTCAGTTCGGCCGCGCGATCAGGCAGTTGGTGGACTACATCCCGGCCCCGGACATGGGCACGGACGAGACCGCGATGGCCTGGATTCGCGACGAGGGCGGGCGCTCGGTCGGCCTGTCCAAGGCGCTGGGCGGGATCCCTCTCGACGAGGTTGGTTCCACCGGTTTCGGCCTCGCCATCGCCGCCGAGGTGGTCGAGGAGGCGGGCGTTGTGGGACTTGAAGGCGCCACGGTCTCGATTCAGGGTTTCGGCAACGTCGGTCGACCGGCGGCACGGTTCCTGGCCGAGCGGGGCGCGCGGCTCGTCGCGGTGACCGATCTCGACGGCACGATCCATGACCCGAACGGCATCGACATCGACGAACTCGTGGCGACGATGGATGCGACCGGCGGCGTGACCGCCTACCCGCGCGGCCGCCGGGTGGAAGGCGACGCCTTCCTGGACCTGGAGGTCGACTTCTTCGTGCCGGCGGCGCGTCCGGACGTGATCGACAGCGGCAACGCGGGCCGCGTGGGCTGCAAGGTCGTGCTCCAGGGGGCGAACATCCCGGTCACACTGGCCGGCGAGCGGATTCTTCACGACCGGGGCGTTCTCTCGATTCCCGACTTCGTCGCCAATGCCGGCGGCATCATCTGCGGCGCCGTCGAGTACGCGGGCGGCTCGGAGAGACAGGCGTTCGAGAGAATCGAGGACACGGTGCGCGAGAACACCCGCGACGTGCTGGAACGGGCCCGGACCGAGGGATGCCTGCCGCGCGAGGCGGCGATGGGCGTGGCCCAGCGACGCGTCGCGGAAGCGATGGCCTATCGCCGCGCCGACTAGCGGCAGGTCGAAGTCGACACGGAATGAAGCCCCACAACGCACTCGCCGAACCGGCGGTCGACCGGCGGTCCGAGCGGCGCGGCGACGCCGAGTGGCTTGCGGGGCGCCTCGCCGACCCCGAGAGCCTGCTGACTGTCGTGTGGCGGGAGCGCAGCCTGGTCATCGACGCCCATGGCGACCGCGCGCCGGAGCCTGGAACGGTGCCCATGGCCGCGGCGTCGGCACTGGTCGAGCAGACGGAGGAACTCGTCTACCTGGGCGACGCGGGCGGCCGGAGCTACTTCTCGATCGACCTTTCCGACCGGGACGATCCGCTCTCGGGAGCGTTGCGCGGCGCTGGTCGGCTGGTCGAGTTGCGCCAGGTCGGTTCCGCGATGAGCGGTCCGGACGGCAACCTGCTTGCCTACGCCCGGGCTATGGCGACCTGGCATCGACGCCACCGCTTCTGCGGCCGTTGCGGCGCGGCGACGTCAAGCCGGAACGCCGGCCACCTGCGGGTGTGCACCGGCTGCGGCACTGAGCACTTCCCGCGCACGGACCCCGCGGTGATCATGCTTGTGCACACGTCTGGCGGCGCCGGCGACTCTTGCCTGCTCGGACGCCAAGCCACTTGGCCGCCCGGGATGTTCTCGGCGCTGGCCGGCTTCGTCGAACCTGGTGAGAGCCTGGAGAGCGCCGTGGCGCGCGAGGTCCAGGAGGAAACCGGCATCGCCGTCGACACCGTGGAGTACCACTCCTCCCAACCGTGGCCGTTCCCGACCTCGATCATGCTGGGTTTCTACGCCACGTCCCCCGGCGGCGACGTGCAGGTGGACACAGAGGAACTCGAGGACGCGGTCTGGGTGAGCCGCTCCGACCTCGAGTACGCGATCAGAGCCCGCGAGGTCCGGCTGCCGCCGCCCTTCTCCATCGCCCGCCGCCTGATCGACGACTGGCTGCGCCGAGAGCACTGAGACCTACCGCTCTCGCGTAGCATTGGTGGGCAATGACCCTCGACCCGACGAACGGCGCCGCCGGCAGCCAACCGATCGACCGCCTGGGACGGCCGATCCGCGATCTGCGCATCTCGGTCATCGACCGCTGCAACTTCCGTTGCACGTTCTGCATGCCGGCGGACCGAGAGTACCGGTTCTTGCCCCGAGAGCAGTTGATGACGTTCGAGGAGATCGAACGCCTGGTGCGGCTGTTCGTCGAGCTCGGCGTCCGCAAGCTACGGCTGACCGGTGGCGAGCCACTCCTGAGGCGGGACATCGAGGACCTGGTCCGGATCCTGGCCGCGGTGCCGGGAATCGAGGACCTGGCGCTGACCACCAACGGCGCCCTGCTGGGCGCCAAGGCTCAGGCGCTCGCCGACGCCGGCCTCAACCGGGTCACGGTCAGCGTCGAGTCGCTGCGGGACGACGTCTTCGGCCGCGTCAACGGTCTCGGCCACGGCGTACAGCAAGTCCTCGACGGCATCGACGCCGCGGCCGACGCCGGCCTCGGCCCGATCAAGATCAATACGGTGGTCATGCAGGGCACCAACGAGGACGAGGTCGCCGACATCGCGGGCTACTTCAAGGAACGCGGCCACATCGTGCGCTTCATCGAGTTCATGGATGTCGGCACGGTCAACGACTGGAGCCTCGACCGCGTAGTGGCGGCGGCCGAGATCACCGACCGGATCGCCGAGCGCTGGCCCTTCGAGCCGCTCGACCGAGCCCAACCGAGCGACGTCGCCGAGCGCTTCCGCTACCTCGACGACGGCGTCGAGTTCGGCGTCATCTCCTCGATCAGCCGCCCCTTCTGCGGCGACTGCGCCCGGGCGCGCCTCTCCTCCGACGGCCGCCTCTACACTTGCCTCTTCGCCGACACCGGCCCCTCGATACGGGACCGCCTCCGCTCCGGCGTGACGGACGAAGAGCTCCTCGCCTTCCTTGCCGGCCACTGGCGCGGCCGCGAGGACCGCTACTCCGAGATCCGCGCCGAACGGTTGCGGGCGGGTTTGCGGACGCCCGCCGAGCGGGTCGAGATGTTCCGCATCGGCGGCTGACCCGGCTGCGGCGCGGCTGCGGTTGCACCCGCCTGCACGGGGGCCGGAGGGCATTGGCGGCTCGGCTGCGGGCAGTGGCGCTCTCGACCCTGGGAACCCGTGTGGCGCGATCCGCATCCGGTGCGAAGCGCCGGTCCGTAGGCAAGTGCAGTTTGCCCTCTCCTGGCTTCTCGCTCAATCGAGACCCGCGGTTGTAGGGGCGCCCTTAGGCTGTAACATAGTGCCCCCTCTTGGACAGATGGCGGTCGGTTGGAGGCCTGTTGGATAGGTTGCCCGGCGGGGTGAATCTTTCCCATCCGGTCGGCGGTGCTCCTTGTGACCTCCTGCGCCAAAGTAACCACCGGAGAGGAATGCCCCTATGACAGCGCTCGATGACATTCTCAGTGAGGCCTCACAGGCGAGGCTGATTCCAACGCTTCATCAGTCCCGGCAGGAGCAGCGGTTGGTGTCCGTCTTTCTCGCCACGATGTCAGTTGTGAGGCCGCTTGCGGTGCAGGTTCTGAGGCCCTTGAACGCGCCGATCACGAGTACGTCCGACCTACGCAGCTACACCGAAGTGGACTTCCCGTCCCGAGATGGAGGCAGCGCCGACCGTCCCGACGGTGTCGTAACCGTCACGAGAGGTAAAACCAGGTGGGCGGCACTCGTGGAGGCGAAGATCGGAAACGCGACGATAGATGAAGAACAGATTCGGAGATACGCGCGCATTGCGATCGAGAACGGGCTCAACGCCGTAGTCACAGTGTCGAACGAACTAGTTGCGATACCGTCTCACGTTCCGTATGCGCCTATTGCGAAGAAGTTCAAGAGGGTTGAGTTCTACCACCTCTCGTGGATGAACGTCCTTACGAAAGCCAAGCTGATCCTGGATGACAAGGAGAGAATGTCCCGAGCTGACAAGAGGGAGAAGGACCCCGAGCAGATGTACATTCTCGGCGAAATGGTAGAGTACTTGGAGCACGACAAGTCGGGTGTTAGGCGACTTGTTCGCATGAACAAGGGCTGGGCTGAGCTCGTGCGAGGCGTCTCCAGGGGCACGAGTTTCAGAGCCGATTCTCCCGAGATTGAGGAGACCGTGGGCACGTGGCACCAGGAGATTCGTGACATCTGCCTGGCCTTACGCCGCCGCATTGATGGAGAGGTCGATGTGCATATTCAGCCCAAGCACAGGACGGACCCTGAACTCAGGCTTCGAGACGCGCGCGAGAGATTGACATCGTCGTCCGAGTTGAGATGCGCCTTCATTGTGCCGAATGCGGCAAGTCCGATGGAAGTTGTGGTGGATCTCAGAGCGAGACGATGCTCATGCTCAATGAAACTCAAGGCTCCTAGGGACCGGCCGACCGCGAAGGGGAGAATCGGTTGGCTTCTTCGACAGTTGAATGCGCCGAAGAGACGAGCCATGGCCGAGGCATCTGGCCTGCGGGAAGAGGATGTGGTTGTGCGCGTCTATTGGCCCCGAGCCTCCATTGCAAAGACTCTCGCACAGATCAATGCGGACCGAGGTTGCCTGGAGCGGGATGCACCAAGTTCGTTGCCTTCCAGGTTCGAAGTACTGATGGCGAGACACGATTCGCGACGGTTCGCTTCTTCAGGAGCGTTCGTGGACGATCTGGAAGGTCTAGTCCCAGAATTCTATGAGAAGGTTGGCCAACACTTACGGCAGTGGATTCCTTCCGCGCCTCCGATCGACCAGGGCGTTTCGTCGACGGAGGCGGACCCTGGGGACACAGATCGCGGTGGGTGATGTTCGCTACCGATCCTGGACTGTCGACTGAACGCCTAGGCCCGGAGCAACTCGATGAGTCGAGCGCGGCTGATGCCGGCGGTCTTGCAGTTCGCCATCATGATGCCGACTTCGACTTCTTTCTTGTTCGTCGGGATGATGATGGGACGGCAGCCCTTCTTCGACAGCTTCAAGTGAGACCCTACTTGCCTGCTCTGGTGAAAGCCGAGCTTCTCGAACGCTGCGACCAGTTTCTTCGGACTAACCGGCGACAGCCTGGGCATGGGGGACCATATTGACCGGCACGGACACCGTGTCTTGTGGCGCGGCATGGTCCACAGCGTTCGCCGTGGCCCGCACCTCCAGACCGCTCTCTTCGAGAACACGGTCCATGATCCCCTCCTCGCAGCAGCCCTCGATGAACAGGGCCATCGCCTCCTGCAGCATCGCCAAGGCTTCCCGGGGGGTAGAACCTTGGCTTGCCACGTGAAGCTGTGGACACGATGCGACCCATGTGTCGCGCTCACGATGCAGTTCCGCGGGGAACTTGATGTTGACGCCGACCCGGCTCATGGGCACTCTCCTCGGTCCGGTGAGCAGCGTAACATGGCGCCAGCGCATCCTCGCCGCTTCGCGGCTTGGGCTTGGATGCCGGCAGGTAGGCGGGCGCGCTGGCAGTCGGCTTGGCGGAACGTCACTGCCAAGATCGATGCGACCTCACTGCGCCCGGATGCGGGTCAGAAGACCCGCGCACCCAGAGATACGGCGTCGACCTGGCGTAAGGCTCTGCTGTAACCGTCGGTATGTCGCTGCGGGCGAATGCGGGCGAGACGCCCGCCGCTCCGCTTTGCACGGCCGCAGCCGTGGCCGCAGCCGCCTATCTGCGGCAGCGGCTCCGCTTACGGGGCTCAATTCGGTTACAGTGCCGCGCATGTGTCGCCGCATCATTGGGGCGGTCGCGTGAGTACCCGGCCCCTGTTGGCAGCCGTGGAGGGCGAGCGCGACCGTAAGGCTGAGCACATCCGGCTGGCGCTTGATCGGCGAATGCAGGTCGAGCGGAGCTACTTCGACGACTACCGGTTCGAGCATCGGGCGCTGCCCGAGATCGACTTCGACGATGTGCGGATCGGCACGGTGTTCCTGGCGCGGGAGCTCCGGGCGCCGCTGCTCATTTCGTGCATGACCGGGGGCACGGGGGTTGCGGAGCAGATCAACCGGCGTCTGGCGGAGGCGGCCGAGGCGGGGCGAGTTGCTCTGGGAGTCGGGTCGCAGCGCAAGGCGATCGACGATCCGGAGACGGCGGCGACGTTCCGGGTCCGGGAGTTCGCGCCCAACGTGCCGATTCTCGCCAACTTGGGCGCGGTGCAACTGAACTACGGCTACGGCATCGACGAGTGCCGGGCGGCGGTCGACATGGTCGAAGCGGACGCCCTGGTGCTGCACCTGAACGCGCTGCAGGAGGCCTTGCAGCCGGAGGGGCAGTTGAACTTCCGGGGCCTGCTGCCGAAGATCGCGCGCTTGGTTGAGGCGATGGAGGTGCCGGTGATCGTCAAGGAGATCGGTTGCGGCATTTCGGCGGTCGTGGGCCGGGAACTCGCCAACGTCGGCGTGCGGATTCTCGACACGGCGGGCGTGGGCGGCACGAGTTGGGCGCGGATCGAGGCTGCGCGGGCCGACGACGTGGCGCTCGGCGAGCGCTTTGCCGACTGGGGGTTGCCGACGCCGGAGTCGATCCGCCAGTTGGCGCAGGTGCCCGGTGTGCAGGTGGTCGGCAGCGGCGGCATCCGGTCGGGCATCGACGCGGCGAAGGCGCTGGCGCTCGGCGCCGACATTGCCGGCATGGCCTTCCCGTTCCTGGAAGCGGCCAACGCGTCGACCGCAGCGGTCGTCGACCGGATCGACCGCACGGCCTTTGAGCTCAAGATTTGCATGTTCTGCACCGGCGCTGCGGATGTTGCGGCGCTACGCCGAGCGTCCCTGCGGCGAGAAAGTGGCGATGGCTGATCGTCTGCCACCGGAACTCGAAGCGGCGGCGGCCGAGATCGCCAACGCCGAGCGCGGATTTCACCGGTTGCCGCGGGATCTCGACGCGACGGCAAGAGCCGCGGTCCGGCGTCGGGCCCTGGACCTCGCGAGTGGCAGCGGGCCGCTCGGCGCTATCGGCAGCTACACCCTGGACGACGAACGAGCGTCCAGTCAGCACTGCGAGAACTTCATCGGCGCCGCCCAGGTGCCGATGGGCGTGGCCGGCCCGGTCCTGGTGCGGGGCAGCGAGATCGACGGCACGGTCTTTGTGCCGATGGCGACCACCGAGGGCGCCTTGCTCGCGAGCGTGAACCGCGGCTGCCGCGCGATCACCGCGGCCGGCGGCGCCACCGTGTTCGTCGAGGACATCGGCATGACCCGGGCGCCGGTCTTCCGTACCAGCGGGATCAAGGAGAGCCGGCGCCTGCTCGACTGGCTGCAGGCGAACGAGGAGACGGTCCGCGCCAAGGCCCAGGAGACGAGCCGCTATCTGAAGCTGCTCGAGATCCGCCCTTCGGTGGTCGGCAGCACGGTCTTCTTGCGGTTCCGCTTCGCCACCGGCGACGCGATGGGCATGAACATGGTGACGATCGCCGTCGACCGCATCGTGTCCGAACTGATCGAACCGGAGACCGGCGTCGAGTGCGTCGCTCTCTCCGGCAACTACTGCGTCGACAAGAAGCCCTCCGCGGTCAACTACCAGCTCGGACGCGGCAAGCGGATTCACGCCGAAGTCGTACTCGACGAGCTGACCGTGCGCAAGGTGCTCAAGTCGGAGGCGAAGGCGCTCCAGGATGTTGCCTACCGCAAGAACCTGCTCGGTTCGGTGGCGGCCGGCGCGCTCGCCTTCAACGCCCAGTTCGCCAACGTGCTCGCGGCGGTGTTCGTGGCCTGCGGCCAGGACATCGCCCACGTGGTCGAGGGTGCGATGGGCGTCGCGTCGTTCGAGGCTCGGGACAACGGATCGGTCTACGCCTCGGTCTACATGCCGGACGTGCCCTTGGCCGCGATCGGCGGTGGCACGGGTTTGGACACGCAACGCGAGGCGCTCGAGGTGATGGGCGTGAGGCCCGACCGGGATCGGCCCGGTGCGGCGGTGCGGCGGCTGGCGGAGATTGTCGGTGCGGTCGTCCTGGCCGGCGAACTCTCACTGACCGCGGCGTTCACCTCGCGCGATCTGGCGCGTGCGCATGAGCGGCTCGCCCGCTCTGGCCCGGCGAACGAGGACTGATCGCCGGCCATGGCCGACGCCACATCGGTGCGGCTGAGCGTGCCCGGGAAGGTGATCCTGATGGGCGAGCACGCCGCCGTCTACGGGCGACGGGCGGTGGTGGCTGCTGTTGATCGTCGGCTTGAGGTGGAAGCGTGTCTGGGGCCGGTCAGCCGCGGGTTGGAGCGCGGCCGGGTTCGTCTCGACCTGCCAGACATCGACGTCCTGGAGGAGCATTCCTGGCCGGAAGTGGAGGAGTTCGCGAACCGGGCCCGCCGGCGTTGGCGGGCGGTCCAGGCCGGGGATGAGTCCTTCCGGGCGGATCGTGATCGCAACGCCCTGGTCCGCATCGCGGTCGGCGAGGCGCTGGCATCGTTGGCGCCGCCGGCGTTGGCCAGCTTGCAGAAGCGGTCGCTCGAACTGCGGCTGCGGTCGGCGATTCCGGTCGGCGCCGGGCTGGGCAGTTCGGCGGCGGCCGCGGTGGGCGTGGTCGCTGCCGTGCGGGCGGTGGCGGGTGGCCTTGACGGAGACGAACCCGCGGCGATCGAGGCCGCTGCGCTCGAAGTCGAACGGCGTCAGCACGGGTTTCCGTCGGGGATCGACAGCGGTACGGTCCTGCGTGGCGGCGTCCTCCTCGTGCGACGCGAGGGCGAGGAGCTGCGCTTCGATGACCTGCCGCAGCGGGATTGGCTGCGATGCGGCACCCTGATCGTCGATAGCGGAACGCCCGGTGAGACGACGGGCGCCGTGGTCACGACCGTTCGCATGCGCTACGAACAGGATCCCGATGGGGTTGCCGAGGTGCTCGACCGCATCGGCGCGGCGGCTGAGGCCTTTCGCGAGGCCCTCGTCGCGGACAGGGAGCCTCAGGCGGCGGCTGCGATCGCGGCGGGGCACCGCGGCCTGGTTGATCTCGGCGTCGTGCCGCCGAGGGTGGCTTGGCGGATCGGCCGCGTCGAGGCGGCGGGCGGCGCCGCGAAAATCTCGGGCGCCGGCGCGCTTGAGGGGGAGTCGGCGGGAGCGCTGGTCTGCATGCTCGGGGGACGGGACGTGGGTACGGTCGAAGGCCTGTCGGATCTACCGCCGGTCGATGCGCCCATCGGCGCTGACGGACTGCGGTTCGAGGACTGACCTTGGGAGCCGAATGCGGCCGACCTGCCGGCGTTTCCAAGGCGGCTGTGCGGCGGCTGTAGGCTCGGCAGCGAATCATGAATTCCACTTTCGAACCGGCGCGCGAGCCGGGCCCGGTGACCGCGGAGGCGCCGTCGAACATCGCCTTCATCAAGTACTGGGGCGCCCGCGATCTCGAAGGCGATTCTGAGGGTCCCGTGCCGTTCAACCGATCCCTGTCGATGACCCTCGACGCGTGCCGTTCCATCTGTTCGGCGTCGCCGCTCCCGGACGGAAGGGACGACGAGATCTCGTGGCTGGACAAGCCGGCCGGCGACCGGCCGGGCGCCCCGGTCGAGCCGCCCCCGGCCTTCGTCGAGCGCACGAGGCGGCACCTTGACCGGCTGCGCGAGTGGTCTCGTCAGACGGCGGCGCCGTACGCGGGCGGGTTCCGGATCGCGACGTACAACACCTTCCCGACGGCGGCCGGCATCGCCTCGTCGGCTTCCGGTTTCACGGCCTTGACGCTCGCCCTCGCGACCTGCATGGGCTTCGACCTCGCGCCGCGAACGCTCTCCGGGCTGTCGCGGAGCAGCGGGTCGGGCTCGGCCGCGCGTTCCGCCTGGGGCGGCTACGTGGAGTGGCCGGACGCGGACAGCAACGCGGCGGTTCAGATCCTGGACGAGCGGGCCTGGGTGCTGTGCGATCTGGTCGCCGTCGTCGAGACCGGGGCGAAGAAGGTGTCGTCGCGGGACGGCCACCGGCGGGCCGAGAGCAGTCCATACTTCGCGCCGCGTCTGGCCGCGCTCGACGGAAGGCTGGAGCGGGTGCGCGCCGCGTTGTGTGGCCGCGACTTCGCGGCGCTCGGCGACGCGGTTGAGGAGGAGGGGATCGAGCTGCACCTGATCGCGATGTCTTCCCGGCCGCCGATCTACTACTGGTCGCCGGGGACGATCGAGGTGCTGGCGGCGGTCCGCGGCTTGCGGGCCGACGGCGTTGCCGCTTACGCCACGATGGACGCCGGCGCGAACGTCCACGTGATCTGCCAACCGGCCGATGCGCCACCGGTGGCGGACCGGCTGGAGGCGCTCGACAGCGTCCGGTACGTCCTGCGCGACCGCACCGGGGGCCCGCCGGTGTGGCGGAGCGGAGCCGAACTCTGATCATGGCCGCCGGCTCGAGGCAGGAAGAGACCGATGCGCGCGGCCGGTTGAGCGTGACCCTGGTCAAGCTCGGCGGCAGCCTGATCACCGACAAGACGAAACCGCGCACCGTCGAGAGGGAGCATTTGGGTCGCCTGGCGGCCGAGATCGCCGCCGGGTGGTCGGGCGGCGGCCTGATCGTCGGCCACGGCAGCGGCTCCTTCGGTCACCCGGAGGCGCGGGCGGCCGGCCTGGCCGGAGGCGCGGGCGGCCGGCGGCTCGACACGGCGGCGGACCGCATGGGCATCGCCCGAACGCAGTCCGCTGCGCAGGCTCTGCACCGGATGATCGTCTCCAGTCTGATCGATGCCGGGGTGCCGGCGTACTCCCAGCCGCCGTCCGGATTCCTGGTCGCGGAAGACGGCAAGCCGCACGGTGATCCCCCCGCGCCCCTGGCCGAAGCTCTGCGGTTGGGCTTGGTGCCGGTGACCATGGGTGACGTGGCGATCGACCGCCGGCGCGGGGCGGCGATCGTCTCGACCGAGACGGTGTTCGAGTTCCTGGCCGGCGCGCTGCCTGCGCTCGGGATCGAGGTGCGGCGCGCCTTGTGGCTGGGTGTTGTGGCGGGCGTCCTGGATGGCGCGGGACGGCTGATTCCGCGCATCGACGAGACGAACATCGAGGCCGCTTCGGCGGCCGCCGGCGGTTCGGCGGCGGTCGACGTGACCGGCGGCATGGAGCACCGCCTGGTCACCGCATGGCGTTTGGCCCGGGGCGGCGTGGAGTCGCTGATTCTCGACGGCCGCGAGCCGGGCCTGCTGGAATCCGTGCTCCGGCAGCCGGGACGGGCGGCGGAAGTCGCCGGTACACTCGTACGTTCCAGCGAACGACCCTGGAGATCGCCTACGTAGGCACGCGCGGCCGCCACGCCACGCGCCGTTCCGACATCATGACCATGCGCGCGAGCAGCACAGTCGAGGACTACCTGAAATGCATCTTCCGGGCCGAGCAGGAGGCGCGGCAGAGGGGGCAGGACCTCGTGCCCATGGGCCGTATCGCGGCTCTCCTGGAGGTGGCGCCGGCTTCGGTCACCGCGATGATGAAGACCCTGGCCGAGTCCGGTCTGGTCGCCTACGAGCCCTACAGCGGTGTGCGGCTGGCGCCCGCGGGCCGCAAGCTGGCGGCGCACGTCCTCAGGCGGCACCGGCTGGTCGAGCTGTTTCTGGTCAACGAGATGGGGTTCGACTGGAGCGAGGTTCACTCCGAAGCCGAACTGCTCGAGCACGCGGTTTCCGAACGGATGATCGAGCGGATGGACGAGATGCTGGGCCATCCGTCAGTCGACCCGCACGGCGATCCGATCCCCAGGGCAGACGGCCACATCGAGATCGTGGATCATCCCAGCCTTCTGAAGTGCGCGCTGAACTGCTCGGTCGAGGTCGTGCGGGTCACCGATCAGGACGCCGAGTTCCTGCGCTTCGCCGAGCGCGAGGGTCTGACGCCGGGGAAGTCGGTCGAGGTGGCGGCGCGGGACGAGACCGCGGGCAGCGTCGCGGTGATCTCCGGGACGCGACAGCTCAGCCTGGGCTTCCCGGCCGCGTCCAAGGTGCTGGTGCGAGAGGCGCGGTGAGGGTCGCCGCCGTCTCGCCGCCGGTCGGGGTGACCGTGAACAGCGGATCGCCCCGGTCGACGGTCTGACCGACCTCGACCAGGAGCTTGTCCAGGCGGCCATCGATCTCCGACTGGATCTCGTTCTCCATCTTCATCGCCTCGAGCACGAGGACACCCTGGCCGGAGGCCACTTCCTCGCCTTCGCCGGCGAGCACCGCGGTCACCCGGCCGGGCATGTAGGCCGTGGCCTCGAACACGCCGTCCTCGGGCTGCTGTGCGGCGGCGGCGAAGCCCCGCGACCTGGGGTCGATCACCCGCAGTTCGGATCCGTCGACGACGTAGACGCCCTTGCCGAGGGCGCGCACGCTCGCGGTCGCCTGGCGTCCGTTAACGATCACGCTCAGCATGTCCGGCCTGCCCACGGTCGCGGCGTCGACCCGGTACTCGCGGCCGTCGATGGCGATGGTCCAGTTGCCGTCCGCTTCGGCCTGGGCCTCGACCTGGACTTCACGGTCCGCGCTGGCGACGATCAGTTCCAAGTCGTTCCCCGCCTGCTGTCGCGGCGCGCGGCGAGCTGCCAGTTGGACCGTGCGGCGTCGCTCTTGGGCGTCGCCGCGGCGCCGTTCGCGTGGTTGCGCCCGAGGTGGGCGAGGACCGCTGCCAGCACCGGCAGGTCGCCTTCAAGCGTGTCGCCGCCCCCGGTGGGCGCCCGGAGGTCGCCATTCTCCAGCTTGCGGTCGAGCATCGAGATGTCCATGTTGCCGGCGAGGAAGTCCTCGTCTTCGAGCAGCAGTTCGAACAGGGCCAGGTTGGTGCGGATGCCCTCGACCCGGGTTTCGGCCAGGGCCCGCCGCAACCGCGCCAGGGCGTGGGCGCGGTCGCGGCCCCAGACGATCAGCTTGGCGAGCAGGGGGTCGTAGTGGATCGTGACCTCGGCGCCCTCGTAGACGCCGCAGTCGTTGCGGACCCCCGGACCTTCGGGCAGGCGGAGCAGCTCGATTCTCCCGGGCGACGGAGCGAAGCCCCGGAACGGATCCTCCGCGTAGAGGCGGACCTCGACCGCATGGCCGCGGGGTTCGATGCCGCTGCGAAGCGCCTCCGGCAGCGCCTCGCCGGCGGCAATGTCGAGTTGCGCGGCCACGATGTCGATGCCCGTGACCGCCTCGGTGACCGGGTGCTCGACCTGGATTCGGGTGTTCATCTCGAGGAAGTAGAACTCGCCGTCGGGGTCGAGAAGAAACTCGACCGTGCCGGCGCCGACGTAGTTCACGGTTTCGGCGGCGCGCACCGCGGCCGCGCCCATGCGCCGGCGCAGTTCCGGGTCCACCGCCGGCGACGGCGCTTCCTCGACGACTTTCTGGTGGCGTCGTTGAAGCGAGCACTCCCGTTCCCCGAGAGAGACGACCCGCCCATGGCGGTCGCCCAGGATCTGGATCTCGACGTGGCGCGGACGTTTCACGAAGCGCTCGATGTAGACGGACGCGTCGTTGAAGCTGGCGCCGGCTTCGGAGGAGGCGCCCCGGAACGCGGCCTCGAGTTCCTCCTCTGCGCGCACCAGGCGCATGCCCTTGCCGCCGCCGCCGGCCGAGGCCTTGAGCATCACCGGATAGCCGATCTCCTTGGCGGCGGCGCGGGCTGCGGCGGCGTCGGCCAGGGGCTCGGTACCGCCCGGCACGATCGGAACGCCGGCCGCCGTCATCAGGCGCCGGCTCTCGATCTTCGACCCCATGGCCGCTATCGCCAGCGAGGACGGGCCGATGAAGGTCACGCCGCGCTCCTCGCAGCGGCGGGCGAAGTCGGCGTTCTCGGACAGGAAGCCGTAGCCGGGGTGAATCGCGTCGGCGCCGATGTCTGTGGCCAGGTCGACGATCTTCCCGGCCAGCAGATAGCTCTCGATGGACGGCGCCGGACCGATGCAGTGGGCCTCGTCGGCCATCTGGGTCGCCAGGCCGTCTCGATCCGCCTCGGAGTAGATGGCGACGGAGACGATGCCGCGTTCCCGCAGCGCCCTGATGATGCGCACCGCGATCTCGCCGCGGTTCGCGACCAGCACTTTCTGCAACCCGTTCGTCATGCCAGGAGGCGAATCCTAGCCGCGAAAGCCCCCCCCCGCGCGGGAGTTATAGTGTTTGTTCCTACTTGGAGGAGAGACGATGAACGTGGAAGGAAACCTCGGACAGGACAGCGGCGGCAGGAAGAACTGGGGCCCTATGGTGACCAGGAAATCGCTGATGCGAGGCGGTCTGGCGGCGCTGCTGGTGGCGCCGTGGACGGCTTCGTCACTCGGCGCTGGAGGCGGACAGGAATCGGACAACGAGGGTGCCGGGGCATCGGGCCGGACCCAGGGTGGGGGCGCCACCGACGACGAGATCGTCCTCGGTGTGTCCGCCGCCTTTTCGGGCCCGTCGAGGGGTTTGGGCGCCGAGCTCTACCGGGGCGCCACCGCCTACTTCAACCAGGTGAACGACAACGGCGGCATCGAAGGCCGCAAGATCAGCATGAAGCTGTACGACGACGGGTATCAGCCGGATCCGTGCGTCCAGAACACGATGAGGCTCATGCTGGAGGACAAGGTGTTCCTGCTGTTCGGCTATGTAGGAACTCCGACCGTGACCCGCGTGCTGCCGATCCTCAAGAAGTTCCAGAACGAGAGCATCTTCCTGTTCTTCCCCTTCACGGGCGCCCAGCCGCAGCGTGAGCCGCCCTACGGCGATTTCGCCTTCAACCTGCGAGCTTCGTACAACCAGGAGACGGCCGGTCTCGTCGACAACCTGGTGCGCATCGGCAAGCGGCGGATCGCGGTCTTCTACCAGATCGACGCCTACGGACGGAGCGGCTGGGCGGGCGTCCGGGCGGCGCTGGCGAAGCACGGCGAGAGGCTCGCCGGCGAAGCCACCTACAGCCGGGGCGAGAAGTTCACGGGCAGCATGAGGAAGCAGGTGGAGATCCTGCAGGGCGTTTCGCCGGATGCGGTGATCTGTATCGGGGCCTACGCGGCCTGTGCCGCCTTCGCGCGCGACGCGGTTGATCTGGGACTCAACGTTCCGATCGCCAACCTGTCCTTCGTCGGCAGCGAGAACCTCCTCAAGCTCCTGACTGAGGGCCGCGACGACAGCGAGAGGTACACGCGGCTGTTGATCAACTCGCAGGTCGTCCCGAGCTACGAGGACACGTCGATTCCCGCGGTCAGGGAGTACCGCGAGTTGATGGCTCACTACGACCCCCAGGTTCCGCAGGAGCTGATCCAGGAGGAGTACACGCCTTTCGCGCACAGCTTCGGCAGTCTCGAGGGATTCCTCAACGCCAAGCTCCTGGCGGAGATCCTCCGGCGGCTCGGTCCGAGCCCTGACCGGGCGGGACTGGAGGAAGCCGTGTTCTCCGTCCGCGACTTCGATCTCGGGATCAGCGAGCAGGTGTCGTTCGGACCCGATCGGCGCCAGGGGCTTCAGAGCGTGTACCACACCGTCGTGGAAGACGGTCGATTCGTGCCCTTGGACGACTGGGGCGCCAGGTTCGGCTGAGATCGGTTTCTCCTGAAATGAGAATCCACAGGCTGTTCCAGAAGACGAGGTTCGGCATTTTCGCCGTCTTCGGCCTGATCGTCCTGTCGACTTCGATTCTCTGCATCTACACCGTCGACACGGAACTGTCGGCGGAGTACGAGACCAACACCCAGAACATTGCCAAGACGGTCGCGGACTCGAGCGTCGGCATTCTCCTGAACCGGGACCTGGCGGCCCTGCAGTCGCTGGTCGATCAGTTTCTCGACGTGCAGGGCATCGAGTACATCTACATCACCAGCGAGTCGGGCGAGTTCCTGGCCCACACCTTCGTGCCGGGCATCCCCGAGGAGATCCTCGCCAGCGACCACAGCAGCACCGAGCCGGTCGAACGGAGTTTGCCCGGGATGGGAGACTTCATCGAGGTCGGCAGCCCGATCCTCGCGGGGGTCGCGGGCACCGTGCATGTGGGCATGGACCTGGATGTCGTGGCGCTCAAGATTCAACGGGCGATCGGGCAGCAGGTCTACCTGATCTGCGTCATCCTGGTCCTCGGCGTGCTGGCCTCGATCTGGCTGATCAACCTGGCGGCGAAACCGCTTGGAGAACTCCTCGCCTACGCGGTGGAACTGGCCAAGGACGGCGAGAAGGAGGAACTTGCCGAGCGCGACATTCTTGGGCGCGACGACGAAGTGGGGCACTTGGCGCGTTTGTTTCTTCACGTAAGGCGGCAGGGGGCCGAACGGGGGACGCGGATAGCGGCTTCGGGCGTTCCCGGGCAGGAGTAGGCGGTGGGCGTACGGGTACCGAGGACCGTCATCGCCCTGCTGTGCACGACGCTGCAGTTGTGCTTCGGGACGGTCTACGCCTGGAGCTTCTTCCAGACGATGCTCGTCCGGCAGGTTGGGTGGACGTTCTCGCAGACGGCATGGGCCTTCAGCATCACGATCTTCTCGCTCGGCGTATCGGCGGCGTGGGCCGGACAGATGCTGCCGCGGCTCGGGCCGAGGAAGCTGGCGGTGATCGGCAGCGTGATGTTCTCGGGCGGTTACGTCATCGCGGCCGGCGCCCTGACACTGGACATGCTGCCCCTCTTCTACCTCGGCTACGGGGTGATCGGCGGCGCCGGCATCGGGCTGGGTTACGTGACTCCGGTGGCGACGGTCGCGAAGTGGTTCCCGGACCACAAGGGGCTCGTTACCGGAATCGTCGTCATGGGTTTCGGCGTCGGCGCGTTCCTGCTCAGCAAGGGCCTGGCGCCCTTGCTGGTGGTGGGCGCCGGCGACGACCTGGCTCAGGTCTTTCTCTGGCTCGGCATCATCTTCGCCTGCGTTCTGATCCCCTGCAGTCTGTTGTTGAGCGATCCGCCGGCGCCGTCGACGCTCCCGACCCAGGTTGCCGGCCCGTCGGGGGCGGCCGGGCTTCCAGGAGCGGAGGGGCCGCCGGAGGAGTCCCTGGCGGTCAAGACCTATCTCGGGTCCCAGCAGTTCGTGTTCATGTGGATCGTGTTCTTCTTCAACATCGCGGCTGGCATCACGGTGATCAGTTTCCAGTCCGAGCTGCTGCAGGAGGTCTGGGGACTCTCCGATCCTTCCCTCGAACCGGCGACACTGGCGGAGTACGGAGCGACCCTCATCGCGATCAGTTCCCTTTGCAACGGAGTCGGGCGGCTGTTCTGGGGTCTTCTGTCCGATCGCCTCGGTCGGGTCAGAGTCTTCCGCATCCTGCTCGCGAGTCAGATGGTGGTCTTCGGCTTTCTGATGACGGAGTCGAACCCCTGGGTCTTCTCGGCCCTCGTTTGCTATGTCCTGCTCTGTTTCGGAGGCGGATTCGCCACGATGCCTCCCTTCGTCCTCGACGTGTTCGGGTCGAAGAAGATGTCCTCCATCTACGGCGCGGTGTTGACTGCCTGGGCGGCGGCTGGGCTCGTCGGGCCCGTGTACCTGGGCTACCTGAAGGACGTGTACCCGGATCGGGCCGTCATGTACTGCTTCCTGGTCGGAATCCTGATGCTTGGCGGCGGTTACCTGTTCTCCTACCTGCTGACCGACAACCGGATTCGGCTGGGGCGCCCGACTCTCGAAGGGACGCTCCGCGAGTACGGGATTCCGGTTCCCGGCAAGGGGTAGCTGCCGGGAGCCGTTCGGCTCGGCGCTTCTTATGTTCGCGACTCTCTTCCGATCCCTCCGGCCCGCCCAATGGAGCAAGAACGTTTTCGTCCTCGCTCCGGCGGCGTTCGCCGGCGGCCTGACGGATCCGGGCACGATCGCGGCGGCGGTGCTGGCGCTGGCCGCGTTCTGCGCCGCGGCCAGCGCCGTCTACCTCTTCAACGACGTGCGTGACCGCGACCTGGACCGGCGCCATCCGAGGAAGAGGCTGAGGCCCGTGGCGTCAGGCGCCCTGGGTGCGGCGCCGGCTCTGGCGGCGAGTGCGGTGCTTGCCGCCCTTGCCCTGGGCGCGGCGTGGAGCCTGAACGGGCAGGCGGCGCAGCTCGTGGCCGGCTACCTTGTGGTCAACGTCTGCTACAGCCTGTGGTTGAAGCGGATCGTGATCGTCGACGTGATGGTGCTGTCGAGCGGCTTCGTGATCCGGGTGCTGGCCGGCGCCGCCGCGGTCGGGGTCGCGGTCTCCGCCTGGCTGGTGCTCTGCACCGTCTTTCTGGCGCTCTTCCTGGGTTTCTCCAAGCGCCGGCACGAACTGATGCTTCTCGTCGGTGAGGCGGGTGAGCAGCGGTCGGTGCTGAGTCACTACAGCCCGACGTTCCTCGATCAGATGATGAACGTGGTGACCGCCTCGACGCTGCTTTCCTACGCCCTCTACACCACGGCCGACGAGACGGTCGCCCGCTTCGGCGCCTACAGCCTGGTCTGGACGGTTCCCTTCGTGCTGTTCGGCATCTTCCGCTACCTGTACCTGATCCACCAGGCCGAGAACCCGAAGCAGCGCAATCCGACGGAGCTCCTGCTGTTCGATCCTCCGTTCCTGGTCAACATGGGGCTCTACGGCCTGACTGTTCTACTGATCGTCTACCTGCGACCGGCGTAGTAGCGCCGGCGCCACGGCCGGTTCGCCGTGCCGGACCACCCCGCTTTCCGCGCACGAGAACAGCGTTACCTCGTCGGAGATCGGTTCGTCGCTGCAGGTGAGCTGTGCCGGGGCGAAGAAGCTGAGCGCCATCAGCCTGTGCTTGGTCTTGACCAGGAAGCGGGCCCGGCCGTCGCATCGATCGAGCAGCTCACCCAGATCCTCTGCCAGAGCGAGAGGGGCTTCGAAGTAGGGGTAGGGCTCCGGCCAGATCGTGTGCCAGCTCGATCGCTCGAAGCCGTAGAAGCCGAACCGCGCCGGCCTGAACCCGAGTTTCGAACGTCAGCCCCTTCTCTTGAGCCCGTTCTTCGAGAGGTCTCCAACTCTCGGAAACGATGTTCGAGACAACGACCCGGCCTGCGCGCACCTTCTCGCCTCCCTCATCGTAGCGGGCCAATGCCAGAAGCTGGACCACGATGCTCTCCATCTGAAGACCGATTGCCAGGGCGTTGTCGAAGAACCTCCGCGTCGCTGCCGAGTCCTCCGGCCACCGGGATCCAACCTCGCACAAGTTCCGGAGTTCGGCAATCGGCGTCTTCAGCTCGTGGGCAATATCGCTCGTTAGCTGTCGCTCACGGTCAAAGGCGTTCTCTAGACGCGTCAAGAGTTGGTTGAGTTGCTCCACAACAGGTGCAAGCTCTCGCGACGGCAACGCCAGGTTCACCCGCCGGTCGAGCGACTTCGCGTCGAGGTTTTGAACCTGACCAGCCAGGTCGTCGAGCGGACGCAGCCCAACCTTCAAGGAACCCACGATGAGCGCCGCGACTGTAGAGAGAAGCAGTCCCGTGAAGCCAACGAAAGACCAACGGATCCGGGAGGTCTGCCCGTCGAGAGTTCCACGCTCACGGGCCACGAGAACGGTCGCCGTGTGCCGCTCTCTTCCCAGGTTCACCTCGGTGGAGTCGAGGATGGGCTCGTCGTCGGGAGGTAGTTCTTCATCGGATTCGTCATCGATCTGTGGAACAAAGTCGATCCGGACCAGACGACCCCGTCTTCCGTCGGGTAGGCGTGTATCGGCGAACCGCGTGGGTACGGCCCGCTCGGAATCTCGGAGCAGGGAAGTACCGGATTGCTCTTCATCGATGTCGAACGAGGCCGATCGTGCCAGGAGCGTCTCGCCATCGAGCCACAGTTCGAAGTAGTAGGGGTCCGTACGGGAGTGCGAATCGAGCGGTCCTTGGCGGACAGGATCAGGATGTGGGTGTCCTGGCCGCCTTTTCGAAGACGGCACAGGACTTCCAGTCCTGACAGGAAGGGAAGCATCAGGTCGAGCACGATCGCGTCGTAGTCGTGCGTCTCGGCGAAGGCAACGCCCGTCTTGCCGTCGGCCGCCAGGTCCACGGCGTAGCCGGCCTTCGTGAGGCCGCGCCCCAGGGAATGGAGGAGCCTCTCAGAGTCCTCAATGATCAGAACCTTCATGACTCCGCCCCTACATGGTCGAGAGTAGCCCAACCAAGGTGGACTTCACGCTCTCTCGACTGTGCCGCATCAACCTGAGTGAAGGCTGAGGACTGGTGTCAGAGTCAGAGTTCGACCAGCGCAATCCGACCGAGCTACTGCTGTTCGATGTCCCGTTCCTGGTCAACACGGGGCTCCGCAGCCTGACCGTTGTCCTGATCGTCTACCTGCGACCGGCGTAATAGCGCCAGCACCCAGGGCAGCGCCAGCAGGCCAACGATGACCGCGAACCAGAGAGTCGCCGCGCGGACGATGACGGTCGAGGCCATGGCAGCGTCGAGATCGACCCCCTGACGCTCCAGCAGGAGGACCAGCGAGCCCTCGGCGGCCAGCAGGCCTCCGGGGAGCATGGAGAGGGCGCCGGCCACGGTGGAAGCCGCGTAGTCGAACACCGAGGCGAGCACCGGGACGGCCGGTTCATAGTGCCGGACCACCAGAGCGCAACCGATTCCCTCGGCCGCCCAGGCAGTGGTGGAGAGCGCCAGGCCGGCGAGCAGCGTCCGTGGCTCGACGAGCCGGTTGAACGCCTGGTGGATGTCGATCAGCACGGCCGCGCGTCCGGCGCCCAGCCGGGTCTTCGCCAGCATCGGCATGAGGCGGTCGACAAGTGGCCGGTAGATCACCGCGACCACGGCGGCGGCCGCGACGAGAACGATCGCTGCTGTGAACGAACGTTGACCGGTGAAGACCAGTACCGACGACGACAGGAGCAGCAGGACGGCGAGCACGTCCAGGAGCCGTTCGGTGACCACCACCGCCACCACCGTGCGCGCCCGGCCGCCGCCGAACTGATGGACCAGCCACGCCTTCGCCAGGTCCCCGGCCTTGCCCGGCGTGAGCGCCAGCAGGAAGCCGGTCAGGAAGATCGCCAGGCTGCGACCCGGCGGGAGACGGACATCGAGCCGGTGGAGGTAGTACTGCCAGCGTAGGAAGCGCAGGCCGTAGTTGACGGCGGACAGCAGCAGCACCAGGGTCAGTACGCCGACGTCGAAGTCTCCGATGAGATCGCGGATCCGGTCGAAGTCGCCCACGAATCCGAGCACCGCGAAGGTCACGGTGCCGAGCAGGAGGAGGACGAGGAGACCCCTCCCGATGCCGCGGAACGGCTGGGTCGGGTCGGCGGCGCGGTGGCGGGGTAGCGGCACGGGAGGCGGTACGGGAGGCGGCATGGACGGTAGCAGCTTCACAGCCGTACAGCTCTACGGGCCGCGGTGGGCGCGGTCCGGCACGCGCCACAAGGGTTGCTAAGCTGATCCCATTGATGTCGAGCAGCGCGAAACTGCACGCGCGGCGCCCCGTGGCGTCCCGGATCGCGCTCTACGGAGCACTGCTCGTCGTGGCGGTCGTCGGCGCCGTGTTCCTGCCGCGTGAGCCGGCGCCGGTCTTCGACACGGCCTGGTCCGGAGTCGACTACGAGGCGAACGAGGATGTCCGGCGGCTGCAGGCCCTGGTCCGGATCGACACGACGCCCGAGGGGGGCCGGGAGATCGACGCCGCTCGCTACCTGGCGGGGATCCTGGAGGACGCCGGCCTGCCGGTCGAGATTGAAGAGCATCCGGGCGCGAAGGCGAACCTGTGGGCGATCCTCGAGGGGGCAACCGAGGAGGCGCTGGTCCTCCACAACCACCTCGATGTCGATCCGATACGCCGTCCCGCGGACTGGGTCGTGCCCCCCTTCGAGGGCCGGATCGATCCGCCGTGGATCATCGGGCGGGGCGTCTTCGACATGAAGAGCGTCACCGTCGCCCAGCTCGGCGCGGTGCTGGCGGCGAAGGAGCGGATGGACGAGACTGGCCAGCGTCCAAAGTACTCGCTGATTTTTCTCGCGACCAGCAGCGAGGAAACCGGCAGCGATCTGGGTACCCGCCACATCCTCGCCACCCGGCCGGAGCTGACCCGCCGGTTCTGGGCCGTGTTCACGGAGGGCGGGGTGCTGGAGGCGCCCTCGGCCGGCGAGGTCAAGTACTGGGGCACGTCATTCGCCCAGAAGCAGTTCCTGGAGGTGACCGCGACCAGTGCGTCGGCGGAGCGGCTGGAGCGGCTCCGCGCGACTTTGCTCGAGGCGCTGCGCACGGCGCCGCCGACCGCCCTGGTGCCGGAGGCGAAGGCGTTCGCCGCCGCCTACGGACCGTCGCGTCATCATCCGGACTACCGGGCCGCTTTGGCCGAGCCCGAGCGCGTGCTGAGCGAGCCCGGCCTGTTCGAGGGCCTGCCGGATCTGCTCAAGGCGTTGTTCCGCAACGAGGCGCACCCGTTCGCGGTCGAAGCGTCGCCAGCGGGCGGCTACCGGTTGCGGATCGTGCTCCACGTGCTGCCCGGTCTCGACGCCGACGTAGCGGCGGCCGAGCTGCTGCCCGGCCGGCGCCTGGACGGCATCGACATCCGGATTCACGAGCGCCGCGGGGCGGTGCGTGGAAGTCCCCTCGACCACCCCGCGTACGTTCAGTTGATCGATTCGCTGCTTCGGCGGACCGGCGTCGAGCCGGGCCGGGTCGGTCCCTACCTTCTGACCCGGTATGCCAACGATGCCCGATTCTTCCGGCGCCACGGCATTGCCGCCTACGGGTTCACCCCGTTCCTGCTCCTCTCCGTCGACACGATGACCGTCGCGGGTCCGAACGAGAAGATCGCCCTGCCTGCCTTCGTCGAGGGTGCGGAGTTGTATCGCCAGGTCGTGCTCGACCTGCTCGATACGGACCCGCGGCCGGACGGTTCCGCCGCCCCGGCGGCGGAACCGCGGGAGGCTGCCCGGTGATGGCGGGGAGCCTCCGGCGAGGGTTGCGGTTCGGCCTGACGGCAGCCGTGCTGTTCGTGGCGGCGCCGGTGCTGGGCGGCGCCGGCCCCGTCGCCTGGCTTCAGAAATACATCTCCTTCGATTCAAGCAACCCGCCCGGCGGCGAGCGGCCGGCCGCCCGGTACCTGGCTTCGCTGATCGAACAGGGCGACCCCGGCGGAGAGATCGAGGTCCGGGTTCTCCTCAGCCCCAACGGACGCGCGAACCTGTACGCACGATTGCCGGCGAACGCGGTGGAAACGACTGGCGGCAGCCTGGTTCTGCTGCACCACCTCGATGTCGTGCCGGCGGGCGAGGGTTGGAACCGGCCGCCGTTCGGCGGTGAGCTCCACCGCGGGCGGATCTGGGGCCGCGGCGCGCTGGATGCGAAGAGCCTCGGCGTTGCTCACCTGAACGCCATGCTCGATCTCCTCGAGAGCGATCGCCCCCGGCGCCGGGACCTGGTCCTTGTCGCCAGCGCGGACGAGGAAGCGGGCGGCGAAGACGGTGTCGCCTGGCTGCTCGAAGAGCACGGCGAGTTGTTCGGCGACACCGAGGCGGTGCTGAACGAGGCGGGCGTCAACCGGATGGCCGGCGACCGGCTGCTGTGGTGGGGAATCGAGACGGCGCAGAAACAGGTGCTCTGGCTGCGGGTCACTGCCGCCGGCCGGGGCGGCCACGGCTCGGGATTCAACCCCGCGAGCCCCACACATCGGCTGCTGCGGGCCCTGAACCGGGTCCTTGACCTGGAGCATCCCTGGCGGGTTACCGCCGCGTCCCACCAGGCGTACCGTGCGCTGGCCGGGTTCCGTCCGGGCGAGTTCGCCGAGGTCTTCGATCAGCCGATCGAGGTCGTTCAGGCCGAACTCGACCGCCGGGTCCGGGACGGCGGGTTGGACCGGATTCTCCTGCCGGGCATGTCGGCGAGCTTCCGCGACACGGTTCAGATCACCCGGATCGACAACGGCGCCGGGCCGGTGAACGTGGCGCCGGGTGAGGCGGGCGCGCTGATCGACGCGCGCCTGCTGCCGGACACCGATGTCGAGGGGTTCCGTCGCCGGGTGGAGACGGTGCTTGGCAGCGGCATCCATGTCGAGGAGCTGCTGCGCTCCGGCGGCAGTCCGGTGTCGAGTACGAGCAGCGACGTCTACCGGACGTTGGAGCGCGTTCTCGGCGTACGCGCCCCGGTGGCGCCGACGATGATTGCCGGCGCCACGGACTCCCGCTTCTTCCGCCGCCGCGGCGTGGACGCCTACGGCTTCTCGCCGTTTACGCTCTCCGCCGACGATGCGGGCGGCATTCACGGCGCCGACGAGCGGATACCGGTCGAGGGCTTCCTCCGCGGCTGCGAGATGATGAAGCGGGTCGTCGCCGCCCTCGTCCTCGCGCAGGACGACGCCGTGCCGCCTGCCACCGGCGGCGCCGGCTGCGCCGGAAGCAGCGGGCCATGATGCTCGAAGAGGCTCCGGCGATGGCTATTTTCGGCGCCACATACGCGGCGGTGATCGGCCTGTGTGTCGGCAGTTTTCTGAATGTCGTCGCCCACCGCCTGCCGCGCGGGGAGTCGGTGGTCCGGCCGCGTTCCCGCTGCCTGAGCTGCGGCGGCAGGATTGCCGGCCGGGACAATCTGCCGGTCCTCAGCTTCGTGCTGCTCCGTGGCCGCTGCCGGATGTGCGGCGGGCGGATCTCGTGGCGCTACCCGGCAGTCGAGGTCGCCGCCGGTCTCCTCTGGCTCATCTCCTGGCTCACCTTCGGACCGACCGTGGACGGTCTGGCGGCGGCCGTCTTCTCAAGCCTCCTGCTGGCCCTCGCGGTGATCGACGCGGCCCACTTCCTGCTCCCGGATCGACTGACGTACCTGACTCTGGGCCTCGGTCTGGCGGCGTCCTTCGGAGTCAGTTGGACGACGCCGCTCGCGTCGGTGCTCGGCGCCGCCGCCGGCGCCGCGGTGCTGCTCCTCATGATCGGAGCCTGGTACCTGTTCCGCCGCGTCCGCGGCATGGGCCTGGGTGACGTCAAGATGCTCGCCGGGGTGGGCGCCTTCCTCGGCCCTTACGGGATGTTGCTCACGCTCTTCCTGGCCTGCCTGTTCGGCGCGGTGTTCGGGCTTCTGCTCATGGTCCGCGGGCGTCTGGGCTGGGGTTCACGCCTGCCATTCGGAGTCTTCCTGTCGATCGGCGCGGCCGTGTCGCTGTTCTTCGGGCCGCGCCTGATCGCCGCCTACGCGTCCCTGCTGTAGCTCGCTGCGAGAACCGCCCCTGGGAACCCGGGTGGCGCGATTCGCGCCACCCGCGAACCACTCCGGGCGCCCGTCTGCGGGCGCCCGGATGGCACGCGGGCGTCTCGCCCGCACTTCCGCGTGCGAGCTCACGGATCCCGACTCCGTCTTGGTCGGTATGGAGAGTTCCCGCCATCCCGTGACCAGCCGGCAGAGGTGCGGCGGCTTCACCCTGGTCGAAGTGCTGGTCTCCTGCGCGTTGCTGGGCCTAGCCGCCGCGACGCTGATGTCGCTTCTGGTTCGATCCGGCCTGAACAACCTGGAAGCGCGTCGAGCCGATGCCCTGGCCGCCATGGCGCGCTCTTCCCTGGACGACCTCGGGAACGCGGACAACGTCGAGCAGGTCTGGTGTCCCTCGATCTCGGCCTGGCGAGATGACTGCGGTGCGGAGGCGCCGCAGTTCCGGCGCTCGGTGCATGCGGTACCGGTCACAGTGCCGGGCCTTGCCGGAGAGTCCGTGGAAGTGGAGGAGGTGACGGTCGAAGTGACCGCCCTGCAGGTGGGCCGCGCCGCCGGGGAGAGGACGATCCGCCTCGTCACGTTCCGCGCGGCGGGGGTCCGGTGAAGGTCGACCGGCGCCGCTGTGTGCCCCTCGGGCGACCGGACTCCGGCGCCAGCCTGATCGAGACACTGGTCGCGTTCGGTCTGACCGTGGCGGTTTCGGCGGCCGCCCTCTCTTTGTTCGTTCTTCATCAGCGACTGGCCCGGGCTCAACTCGAGGCGGTGTCGCTCCAGCAGGCGCAGCAGGCAGTTCACCGCGAAGTGCGGCAAACACTGCGCGCCGCCGGCCGTGGCGGCCTGATCCACCAGTTGCCCGGGCAGGCGCCGCGTCCCGAACTCGCGGTCGAGGTCGAGAAGCAGGTGAGCGCGGGTCACGCCGTCGGCGCCAGGACGGCGGCCGAGGGAACCGACGTGCTGGTGGTCCGCGGCGTGATCAACGGTCCGCTCTACTGGGTCGACGAGTACCGGTTCGACCCGGCCGCGAGGCGCGGCTGGGTTCAGGTGCGCGCGCAGACCGCATACGGCTCTGCCCAATCCCTCGAGATGCTCCAAGAGGCCGGCGACGCCGGTGACGATGCCTTGATCCTGGTCTCCGGTGACGCCCTTGGGGTTCACGCCGTGGTCCCGATCGTCGACGTGGCAGCCAGCGGCCGGGGCCGGAACCGCACGTTGCGTGTCGAGTTCCATGCCGAGGCCTCGCGGGGTCCGTTCGCGGCCGGCTATCTGGCGATGTCGAGCGGCGGGAGTTGGCCGGCCGCCTACATGGGCATGATCGACCGGGTCGGTGTGCTGGAGGAGTGGCGGTTCTACATCCGACCGCCTGCCCAGGACTCTCTGCGGGGATCACAACTGGCGATGGCCCGCCTCTATCCCGGTACGGGGATCGCGTGGCGCCGTCGCAGCGCGAACCTGGCCCAGGTGATCGCGGACGACATCACCGACCTGGAGGTCGCGGTCGAGGAGATGGGAGAAGGTCGTGGATGGAGCACCACCGTAGTCAGTACCGCTCAGGTCGGAGAGCCGGCCGCGGCGGCGCTGCGGGTGCAACGGACGGCTGCCACCGTGGTTCGGATGAGGAACCTGCAGTGAGCTCCGGTCCTGGCAAGCCGCCGGCTGGGGCGCGCGGCAGTTCCACCCTGCTGGTCACCTTGATTCTCCTGCTCCTGAGCGGTTCCTGCCTGGCCCTGCTGATGGCAACCCAGACGCAGATGCTGATCGCTTCCGGGCAGAAGTTGCAGGCGCGTCTGCTCGCTGCAGCGGAAGGCGGCCTGCAGCTCGCCGTGGTGCGCGGGGTCGCCGGCGCCGCCGACCCTTACACGCGTAGCCTGGGCGCCGGAGCGCCGGGCGCCGAGATCACGGTCGAAGTCACAGGCTTCGTTCAGATGGCGGACGGCACATGCCACTTGTGCATGGCCAACCTGGACGGCTCGTTGGGCTCGTTTGGCGGTCTGCGCCGGGTCAGCCACGTCGCCGGAGCGGCCGCCACGGCGCCGAGCCGCCTGGACGGTCTGCCGGCGCCCCGACGGGAGCTGACCGCGGTGGTCGACCTGATGCCGTGGCCGGCCGGTGCGAGCGATGGATGGGACCTCGCCGGAACTGCAACGGCGGCGCGAGGCCTGATCCGGGAGGCCGCCCTGAGCGAGATCGGCGCCTACGACGAAGATGCCCCGTTGACGGTGAGCAGGGTCGCCGATCCGGATACCGACGCGCCGCGGACGCTGGCGGTCGGAGGACTCGGCCGGGCCGGCCGCCTTCTCTACGCCTTCGAACTGTCGCCGGAGGCCGGCCCGCTGTGGCGCTTTGCCGATGGCACGGACGCGGACGGCAACGGCAAGGCCGACCTCGGCTATACGGTGTCGAAGCCGGCGATTGTGCCGCTTCGGATCGGCGCGGGTGTCCGCCCGGTCGCGGTGTTCGGAGGCGGCTTCGACCCCGAACGGTCGAGCGAGGTGGGCGCCTGGCTGTACTTCGTGGGGATCGACAGCGGGCAGGTGCTGTACAAGCGGTCGCTCGATGCGCCGGTCACCGCCGCGCCGGCGGCGGTGGACACCAGGGGCGATGGACTGGCCGATCGGCTCTACGTGGGAACGACCGCGGGCAGCCTGTACCGCGTCGACCTGTCGGCCGCGGTCGAACTCGAGGGCGGCCGCGTTCCGGCTGGCGTCTGGCGTCCGCGGCGGGTGTTCGACACCGGCGGTCTGCCGATTCACCATCCACCTGCGGCGATCCCGGTGCCGGCGCTCGGCGTCTACGCTCTCGCCTTGGGCGCCGGCGGCGTCGCCGACCCTGGGGCCGGCGCCGGAGAAGCAGCGGCCGGCCGGTTCTTCCTGTTCGTGGAGCGCGGTGCCGGCGGTCCCCGTTCCGCGGACGAACTCCCTCACCTCGATCCGGAGAGTCCGCTCCGGGGTGTCGATCGATTGGCTCCTGCGCTGGCGCCGGGGGAGCAGGGGTGGTCGCTGGCCCTCGGCGTCGGGGAGCGTCCGGCGTCGGCGCCGCTGGCCGCCGGCGGGCTCCTCACCTTCTTCACCCTGCGCCCGACCGGGCCGGACGGCGGAGAGATCCGCAGGTACGCGCTGCGGCTTGGCTCGGGCGACGCCGCGGGCGCCGGACCCCGTTCGCAGCTTGTCGATCGCAACGCCTCGTGGCCGTCATCCGCCCTCGGGGCGCCGACCCGGATCGAGATCGACTATCCGGGGAGTCTGGCCGCTCCGCTGCTTCAGTCTGACGAGATCGCGATTCTCGAGGGGCTCCGGGATCAGATGCCGCAGCGTTGCCGGTTCGACGGCAGCCGCATCCGGCTGACCGGGTCCGGCCCGGAAGGCTCGCCGATCCGGCTGGCGGTTCTCCCGGTATGCCGGATCGAGGTGGACTGGGCCGAAGGCCGGCTCTAGGTGACTCCTACGGCTGCCGGCCCAGAGCCCGTTCGACCGCCACAGCCAGCGCCTCGTCGTCGGCTGGATCCACGGTCCGCAGATCGAGGATGAGGCGTCCTCGGCGCTGGTATCCGACCACGGGCGGCTCGCCGGTCCGAAGCCGGCCGGCGGTCTCCGCGGGGGCGTCCAGCGCGAGCACCCAACCTTCGATCGCCTCATCCGGCGCGGAGCCGCCGCCCAGGTAGGCGTCACCCCGGACAGCCTGGCCGCCCAGTCTGGCCGCCATCTGTTCGACCCGCCGCCGCGATTCCCCGGTCTCGTCCCAGAGAGCCTCGATCGGCATCCGCTGCGCCGCCAGGTGGCGCCGGAGCACTGCGTCCAGGGCGGTCAGGACCAGCCGTCCGGGTCGCAGCGCGCGGTAGAGCGGCGATCTCCGGAGTTGATCGACGAAGGATCTCCGACCCACGATCAGGCCGGCCTGCGGTCCCCCGAGGACCTTGTCGCCGCTGCCGCAGACCAGATCGCAGCCGGCTTCGACCAGATCCCGAAAGCTCTCGTGCCGTCGCAGCGCCGGCGCCGTGTGCGACCCGATGACGCCGCTGCCCTCGTCGACCAGGAGGGGAAGATCGTGACGGTGCGCGAAGGCGGCGAGGTCGGCTGCCGAAACCTCCTCCGCAAAGCCCCGGATACGGAAGTTGCTTGAGAACACCTTGAGCACCAGGGACGTGGCCGGACGCACGGCCCGCTCGTAGTCGGCGAGCCGGGTGCGGTTCGTCGTGCCGACCTCGACGAGCCGGGCGCCGCTCGCCTCGAGGATGTCGGGAATCCGGAACGAACCTCCGATCTCGACGAGTTCGCTCCGGGACAGAAGGACTTCGCGGCCGGAAGCCAGGGTCGTGAGCGCCAACACCAGCGCCGCCGCGTTGTTGTTGACGACCAGGGCCGCCTCGGCGCCGGTCAGGGTCTGGAGGAGGCTGTCTGTGCGGAGACTGCGGTCCGTGCGATGTCCGGTCGCGAGGTCCATCTCCAGGTCGCAGTAGGCGTCGAGCCGAGTCTTCAGGCCGTCCACGACAGGTCGGGGAAGGGGTGCCCGGCCCAGATTGGTATGAAGGAAGATGCCCGTTGCGTTCAGCACCCGGCGAAGCGGAGGCGCTTCCGCTTCCAGGGCGGCGCGGACGAGTTCGGGGATCCGGCGGATCCGCTCCTTCAGGTCGTCATCGCCGATGCCCATTCGGATTTCGCTGCGAAGCGCGTCGAGAACCCTGGCTGCTTGGACCCTCGTCGCTTGCCTTCCGTATAATCCTGTGAGTTCGGCAAGCGGGCTTTCCTGCAGCAAATGTCCCACTGCAGGTAGTCGTCGCAGTTGACTCACGTCCCGCTGATCCTATTCCTCGCAGCCACCGCGCGGAGAGCCATGAACGCCAAGCAATCACTCTTCAGAACACTCTCGAGAGCGATAGTGCTCGCCCCCTGCCTGTTTCTGCTTGGCGCGGCGGCGCCGTTCGGCGTCGATGCCGCAATCGGGGCCCAGGTCGCCGGCGCCGCGGCGCACGCGGATCCGAACCTGAAGCGGGCGATTGCCGAGCAGCGCAGGGTGGTGGAGAGTCAGAACCGCCCGGGCGATCGCGCGACGGCCCTGAACGATCTCGCCAATCTGCTGGAGCTCCGGGGCGATGTCGCGGCGGCTTTCGAGCACTACCGGGCCGCGATCGACGCGGACGGGAACTGGGCGCCCGCGCACTACAACCTGGCCCTGCTGGCCTACACCACCGGCGACACGGAGTTGGCGTCGAGCCATCTTCAGACGGCGATTGAGCTGGCGCCGGGAAACGCCTGGGCGCACTATCAGCTCGGTCGGGTCTTGGACGATTCGGGTGAAGCCGAGAAAGCGGTGCGGCACTACGTACGCGCCGTGAGCCTGGACTCGCACCTGGCCTTCGGCGACGTCAATCCCCACTTCGCGGTGAACCGGTACGCCACCGAGATTCTGCTGCGGGCGGACCGCAAGCGCGCCAGGGCTCTGCCGCCGAGGACGTACTCGGAGCCGGGCCGGATCAGCGGCCTGCTCGTGCAGGCGCCGGCGGCGCCGGATGCGGAGTCGGCGGCGGATGAGGCAACGGAGACGACGGAGACGGCTGAGTCGGATCACCGCCGACCCGACCGGGTGAGCGGATCCCGCGTTCCCGCGGGAACGGAGACAACAGGGTTCGAGGCTGCGGCGCCCGCCCCCGCCCCTCGCCCGCTGTCTTCGCTGGAGAGTAAGAGGGCGAGTGGCCCGGCCGACCTGCCCCGCACAGCCGACAACGCCGCCGAGCAGGAGTCGCGGGTCTTCACGCGGGACGATCTTCGCCGCCGCACGCTTTCCGCCGGCGGTGTGACCAGAGTGCCCGCGGGCACTCGGCCGCCGTCGTCGAGCCCTGCATCGGGCAGGCGCGGTGCAATTCAGGTGGGGACACCGGTTGGACCGGGCGGCAGGCAGCCGGCGCCCGGTCCTTCGTTCGGCGGCGCCAGCGGCGGGCGCTTCGAGCCGAATTCCCGCAGCAGCGCTCAGCTCGAGGTGACGATTCGCCGCATCCCGGTCCCGGCGCCCTAGCAGCGTGCGCGGCAGGAAGAATCGGCGTACCCCATGTTCTGAGGTGCACGCTCCTAGACGACCGGGTCGAGTTGCAGCCCGGTCAGCAGCAGGGTCGGCGCGCCCACCGCTCCGGGCACCGGCAGGAACCGGAGATCGTCGCCGACGGCCCGGATTCCGCGGAACAACTGCCGGATCGAGCCTCTGAGCCGCGCCTTCGGGATGGCGCCGAGAATGCGGTCGTATTCCACCACGAAGCCGGTCGCGTCGATCTCGAAGCTCGCTTCCCGGTGGTTGTCGGAGAGTCCGAAGGTGGCGTGGCGACGGCCGCCCGGAGCGCAGTCCAGCAAATAGCAGCCGCGTCGGATTCCACTGCGGATCGCATCCGCGGACTCCGGGCCGCGCGCGATGTAGAGATGGGAGTGGCTGATCTCGGGCGGCGACCGCCAGCCGGACCGGCGTCGACAGCCGGCGGCGGAGAAACCCGACCAACCATCATCTTCCCAGGTCAGCAGCGGCTCGCCGGGTTCCCCGTCCTTCACCAGCGCCACCGCCCGTGTGGGCACGCCCTCGTCATCGATCGGGGTCCTGATCCAGCCGGTTTCGAGGGCGCCGTCGTCCAGGATCTGCAGTTCCGGCGGTCCCAGCGAATGCCCTGAAGTCAGGCGCTGAAGCATCTCCCAGCCGCCGCGGCCCCTGAACAGAGGGCCGAGGAGAGCCAGCAGGCTGGAGGCGAGGGCGGGCGACACCGCGATCTCGCTGGAAGGCAGGACCGGTGCGGGTGCGGCGGTCGCGAGTGTCAGCCGGTCGGCGACCTCCGCGGCGATGGTGCGGGTGTCGAAGCCCGTCAGATCGCCGGCCGCGCGATAGAGACTGCAGGATCCGCGAGTACCGATTCGTTCGACGGCGAACTCCATCCCGAGCGTCGCGAGGCGCAGCGAGGTCCGCCCGGTGACTCCGGCGCTGTTTGCGAGCACGGACGCGCTGGCGCCGTCGTCCAGTCTCGCTCGGATCAGGCGGCTGCCCGGAAGCTCGTTGCGGGTTCGCTCCAGGATGCCGCGGATGAGGTCTCGGCCGAGAGCTTCCGAGTCGTTGTCCGGCACATCCTTCTTGCCGGGGTTGGGCAGCGACGCCTTTCGCCTGTTTGGTGGCGGCAGTCTGAGCGAACCCGGCCTCAGGGAATGACCGTTCAATCGGCGCCAGCCGCCGGGAGCGGGTAGCGAACCGGACTCGGCAATGAAGAGCGCCCCGCTCGCGTCCCCGGCGCGCAGGGCCCACCCTCTCTCTTCCACGTTGCCCACGTGAGAGCGCCAGTCCTCGGGAGCGGACGGCGATGCGATACTGGGCCGCCAAGGGTCGATCTCGATCCGGAGGCTGCCACCGGCCTTGACGTAGAATTCGGCGCTCGATGCGCCGGTGCGATCCGTCACCGCGGTCAGCGCGGTCCTGAGGGCCTGAATGGTCGGCAGCCGGAGTGGCTTCAAGCCAGCCCCTCCAGGCGCACGGACGGGCTGCGGGCCCATACCGGCAGGAGAGCTCCGTCCTTCACACACCATCCGGCGCCTGCCGCCAGCGGGCGGTCTCCGACGGCTGTCACAGCGGCGAGGAGGTCGACCGTGTGCGACCGGATCTCCACTGGTCCCACGAAGTCGACGGGACCGCTGGCGCCGATCCGCCGGGCGCAGGGCGCCCGCAGTACACAGCCGCCATCGAACGGGTTCAACGTGCCGCTCTCGAACTCGCCGATGTAGAGGCCGCCGGCGGCTTCGCGGAACAGTTCCGCTTCGGGCAGATCGCTCGGAAGCAACTCCAGGTGCGTCGTGCGCGGGCCCGGCAACAGGTGGCGGCTGGCGCGTCGTGCGGCGCCGGGAATCAGTCGCTGGTAGCGGCCGGCCCAGGAGAGGTCGGCCAGCGGCTGCCGTACACGGCCACGGCGGAGCAGCCACCGGGCGATGACGGCCGTGCCTTCGTCGTCGCTGAAACGTCCGCAACCATCCGGCGCCAGGCGGGGATCGTCGACCACGTCGAGATGGTCCTCGCCCAGCTTCAGGCCGACGATGCTCTCCGGGGCGCCGGTCAGGGCCAGGGTGTCCGCTTCCAGCGCGTGGGCGACGACCTCGTGCAGCATCACCGCGGCGGCGCAGGGTCCGAGGACGATGACGCGCGGCGTACTCGGATGCTCCGGCAGGTTGCGCGACCTGAGGCGATCGACCAGGCACGTGGCGACCGGATCGAGATCCGCGTCGGCGAGTGATGGCAGCAGACCGCCCCAGATGCCCCACGGCGTTTCCACGCGCAGGCTGAAGTACTCCTCGAATTGGCTGGGAGCTGACATGTGGCCGTGAATCACCTGAACCTGCCGGCGGTGGCGTCGGACGGTGACCTCCATCGGGAAGCCCACCCGGCGCCGATTGACCGCCCGTTCGAGTTGGCGCTCAGCCCGCTCGATCTCGGCAAGACGGAGTGGCAGCCAGCGACTGACCTTGATTCTCGGAGGTGGCCCGATCGAACCGGCCGTGCCGGATACGCGGTCGCAGCAGGAGGCGAAGGCGGGCCCCGAGATCGCGTCGGCAGAGGCCAGACGACTGCTGCCCGCCTCGATTTTGCGCACGGAGAGGCCCTGCTCCCGTCGCAGGCGGAGGCGGTCGTGTGTGCCTCCAGGAAGCAACTCGACCGTCTCCAGACGTTCGAAGAACGCCTCCGTGCGTTGACCCGGGTGCTCGATCAGCTTGGCCAGGGCATCGGTCAGTGCGGGGACGTCCGAAGCCAGCAGCTCGTTCGGCCGTTGGGGGGTGGCCGTCGTCTCCATGGATGTGATTCTAGAGGGCGAAAACACCAGGTGCGCCGTCGTCCCCGCCGGCTGCCGCCGTAGGCGGCTGGAAGACGCCGGCCGCAGGCCGGCGCCTTCTCCTCGGCCTGTGGTAAGAAAGCTGCTCGCATGACCAGGGTGCAGGAGCCAGTCGGAGCGGACGGCTCGGTCCGCGGCCAGCAAGCGAGCGAACTGGAGCAGCGGCTTGAACAGTCGCGGCTGGGCGGCGGCGCCGAGCGCATCGAACGTCAGCACGCGAGCGGCAAGCTGACCGCGCGGGAGCGGATCGATCTGCTGCTCGATCCGGGGTCGTTTGTCGAGATCGATGCGCTGGTGACGCATCGTTGCACCGACTTCGGCATGGCCGAGCAGCGCATCCCGGGTGACGGCGTGGTGTGCGGGCATGGTCGGGTGGACCAGCGTCCGGTGTACGTCTTTGCCCAGGACTTCACCGTCTTCGGCGGTTCGCTGTCCGAGACGAACGCCCGCAAGATCTGCAAGGTGATGGACCTGGCGGTCGAGAACGGCGCCCCGGTCGTGGGTTTGAACGACTCGGGCGGCGCCCGCATCCAGGAGGGTGTCGCCTCGCTGGGCGGCTACGCCGACATCTTTCTCCGCAACACGCTGGCATCGGGGGTGGTGCCCCAGATCAGCGCGATCATGGGGCCCTGCGCGGGCGGCGCGGTCTACTCGCCGGCGATCACGGATTTCGTATTGATGGTCGAGGGCACGAGCTACATGTTCGTGACCGGGCCGGACGTGATCAGGACGGTGACCCACGAGGACGTCTCGATGGAGGAGTTGGGCGGAGCGAAGACGCACGCGAGGCGGAGCGGCGTGGCGCACTTCACCGCCCCAGACGACACGGCTTGCCTGCTGGCCGTCCGCGAGCTCCTCGGCTACCTGCCCGGCAACAATCTGGACGATCCGCCGCGGCGGCCGACCGACGATCCGGACGACCGCGAGGCGCCTGAACTCGACGAGTTGGTGCCGGTCGACCCGAACAAGCCCTACGACATCGGCGAGCTGATCCGGGCCGTCGTCGACGAAGGCCGCTTCCTTGAAGTCCACCGCAACTTCGCCCAGAACATCGTGGTCGGCTTCGGGCACTTCGGCGGCCGCAGCGTGGGCATCGTCGCCAACCAGCCGAACTACCTCGCCGGCGTCCTCGACATCGACGCGGCGGTCAAGGGCGCTCGGTTCGTGCGCTTCTGCGACGCCTTCAACATCCCGCTCGTCACCTTCGAGGACGTGCCGGGTTTCCTGCCGGGCGTTCAGCAGGAGCACGGCGGGATCATCCGCAACGGCGCCAAGCTGCTGTACGCGTTCGCCGAGGCGACGGTGCCGAAGATCACCGTGATCACCCGCAAGGCCTACGGCGGCGCCTATTGCGTGATGGCCAGCAAGCACCTGCGCACGGATGTCAATCTGGCCTATCCGACCGCGGAGATCGCGGTCATGGGGCCGAGCGGGGCGGTCAACATCCTGTACCGCCAACAGATCCGGAACGCCGAGGACCCCGAGGCGTTGCGCGAGAAGCTGGCCGCCGAGTACCGGGAGAAGTTCTCCAACCCGTACGTGGCGGCGGAGCGCGGCTTCGTCGACGCGGTGATCGCGCCGCGCACGACACGCCACAAGATCGTCTGCGCACTGCGCCAGCTCAAGGGCAAGCGGAGCAGCGTGCCGGCCAAGAAGCACGGCAGCGTGCCGCTCTAGCAGGACAGGCCGGCGCAACGGTTCATCGAAGACACGAAGACCACACGAACAGAGATACGCGGAGCGAACGAACGAATGAGCGACATCAGGGTGGGGATCGTCATGGGCAGCGACTCGGACTGGCCGACGATGAAGGCCGCGGCGAAGGTCTGCGCCGACTTCGGCGTCGGCTGCGAGTCGCGGGTTCTCTCGGCCCACCGCACGCCGCGGGAGACCGCCGAGTGGGCCGAAGGCGCGGCTGAACGAGGCATCGGCGTACTGATCGCCGGCGCCGGCGGCGCCGCCGCTCTCCCGGGCGTGGTGGCGGCGGCGACCACTCTGCCGGTGGTCGGCGTCCCGGTCGCGAATGGTCCGCTCAACGGCGTCGATGCCCTGCTGGCGATCGTGCAGATGCCGCCGGGCATCCCGGTCGCCACGGTGGGCGTGAACCGGGCCGACAACGCGGCGCTGCTGGCGCTTCAGATCCTGGGGCTCGGCGACGCCGATCTGGCCGCCGCGCTGACCGACTACCGGCGCCGGATGGGCGAGCGCGTGGCGGCCGCCGACGAGCGCGTCCGGCAGGACTCCGAAGCCCTGGAGCGTGCATGAAGTTCGCGCTCGGCGCCGACCACGCCGGAGTCGAGTTGAAGGACGAGTTGCGCGAGGTTCTGCGCGCCCGCGGGATCGAAGTCGTCGACTTCGGGACCGACGGCTCGGCGCCCGTCGACTACCCCGACAAGGCGGCGGCGGTGGCGCGGGCCGTGGCGTCGGGCGAGGCCGACCGCGGCCTGCTGGTGTGCGGCACCGGAGTCGGCATGGCGATGTCGGCGAACCGTTTCGCCGGCGTCCGGGCGGTCAATCCGAGCGACAGCTTCACGACCCGGATGTCCCGGGCCCACAACGACGCCAACGTGCTGGCCCTCGGCGCCCGCGCGCTCGGCGCCGGTCAGGCGTCCGAACTGCTCGAGGTGTTCCTCGACACGCCCTTCGAGGGCGACCGCCACGTCGGGCGGGTGGCCAAGATCGACAGGGCGGACTAGCGACGCCGGCTCTGGTGGCAGCCGGTGACGAGGTCGCGGGCCGCGGCCGGAGTGCCGCAGCGGGCTCGGAGCGCCGAGCGGACTTCGCCGACCAGGTAGAGCGAGCCGGTCACTACCAAGGCCCGGTGTTGGTCGGTCGGCGCGGCGAGGCAGCGTTCCAGCGCATGGGCCGAATCGGCGTCGACGACGGCGCTACGGGCCGGCAGAAGCGGCAGTAGCGCCTCCGGCGAGGTCGCGCGCCGGTGATCGGGGGCAGTCAGCACGATCCGGCCCGCCCGTTCCGCAAGCAAGGGCAGGCACTGCTCCGGTTGCTTGTCGGTCAGCGCTCCGTAGAGGAGATCGAACTCGAGGCCGGTCTCGTCCAGGTAGGAACGGAGCGCCGCGGCGCCCGCCGGGTTGTGTGCTGCGTCGAACAGCACGCGGCGGGGAGCGGCATCGACTTCGATCTCGAGCCACTCCAGCCGGCCCGGCCAGCACACGCTTTCGATGCCGCGCCGGACGGCTGCGGGAGCAAGTTCCCGATCCGCGAGAGCGCAGAACTCCTCCGCCGCCCGCACCGCCAGGGCGAGGTTGGTGAGCTGGTGGCCGCCGGCCAGTGGCGCTCGGAACCGGTACTCCGCCTGTGGTGTGGTCAGCGACGGTCGTGAGTCTGAGGCGCCATCCCCGCGCTGACCGCCGAACCGGATGCCGGCGCTCGCGTCGACGAGTTGCGCGCCGCAGACCGCGGCGCAACGGTGGAGTTCGCGCTCGACTTCCGGCCGGGAGCGCCAGGTCAGGCAGGTGCGTCCGGGTCGCATGACGCCGGCCTTCTCGCCGGCGATCGAGGTCAGGGTCCAGCCAAGTTGCTGCGCGTGGTCGCGCGCGACCTGGGTGATCACGGAGAGCACCGGTTCCGACACGTTGGTTGCGTCGAGACGCCCGCCCAGGCCGACCTCGAACACGGCGGCGTTGACCCGATGCGCCGCGAAGTGCAGCCAGGCCGCCGCGGTCAGGCTCTCGAAGTAGGTCGGCGCCGCCGACCCGGCGGCGTCGAGCACGTGGCGGAGGTGGGCGCCGAGTTCGGCCTCCGTGATCGCCTCGCCGTCGATCCGGAGCCGCTCCTCGACGTGTTCGAGGTGGGGCGAGGTGTAGAGGCCGCACCGGAAGCCGGCGGCGGTCAGGATCGACGCGAGAGCGGCGCTGGTCGAGCCCTTGCCGTTGGTGCCCGCGACCAGGATCGTGGGTATCCCCAGCTGGGGATCGCCGAGGGCGCCGAGCAGGTGGCGGATTGCATCGAGGCCGAGCTTCTGCCCCCAGACCTCGAGCCGGTCCAGGATTTCTTTGGCCGACAAAGCAGCGGACCCGAGCCCACGAACACCGCCATTGACGACTGCGGCAGCAGGAGAGGGTTTGTTCTCAGCGTTCATCGGGCCGCGCAGCATAGAGCAGCATAGACTAGAGAGCAGTACGGCCCGTCTGCGCGAACCACGAAGGGTGAGGGGATGTCCGGTCACAGCAAGTGGAGCACGATCAAGCACAAGAAGGCGGCGCAGGACGCCCGTCGCAGCAAGGTGTTCACGCGCATCCTGAAGGAGGTCGTGGTCGCGGCCCGGCTCGGTGGCGGCGACCCCGTCGGCAATCCCAGGCTGCGCCAAGCGCTCTCGGAGGCGAAGGCGCACAACGTGCCCGGAGACACCATCGACCGGGCGATCAAGAAGGGCACGGGGGAACTCGAGGGCGTGTCCTATGACGAGGTCACCTACGAAGGCTACGGTCCCGGCGGTGTCGCGGTCCTGGTCGAGACGCTGACCGACAACCGGAACCGAACCGTGTCCGACGTGCGGCACCTGTTCACCAAGCACGGCGGAAACCTCGGCGAGAACGGCTGTGTCGCCTGGATGTTCCACCGGCGAGGTTTCTTCGCGTTCGACCGCGCCGTTATGGAGGAGTCCGGGATCGACGAGGAGGCACTGGTCGAGCTGGCGCTGGAACTGGAGGCCGAGGACTTCTCGGTCGAGGAGGACAGCTACCACGTCTACACTTCGGTCGAGGCCTTCCATGCCACCAAGGACGAGATCGAGGAGCGGGGACTGAAGACCGGGATAGCGCAACTGACGATGGAACCGCAGAACCTGGTCCGGGTCGAAGAGGCGGTCGCGGGTCAGCTCGTGCGGCTGATCGACGCGCTGGAGGACCAGGACGACGTGCAGCACGTCTGGGCCAACTTCGACCTCGACGACGAGTTGCTGGAGCGGCTGGCGTCCTGATCGTCGCAGTGGCGGGACGGCGGCCTTGATCGTCCTCGGTCTGGATCCGGGCAGCCGGTACACCGGCTACGGCGTGGTGGAGCAGGAAGGGTCGCGGCTGAAGGAGTTGGACTCGGGTCGGATCGTGCTGGTGTCCGAGCCGAGTCCGGCGGCGCGCATGGCTCTCCTCGCCGAGGGCGTGGAGCAGGCCCTCGACCGTTGGCAGCCGGCCGCCGCCGCCCTGGAGACCCTGTTTCATGGGCGCAACAGCCGCTCCCTGATCGCGCTCGCCCAGGCCCGGGGCGTCATTCTCTCGGTGCTGGGCCGGCGCGGCCTGGATGTGGAGGAGGTGTCTCCCGCCGAGGTCAAGAAGGCGGTGTGCGGCAACGGCCGGGCCGACAAGACCCAGGTGGCGCGCATGGTCGAGGTCCTGTTGGGAGCTTCGGCGGGCCGGCGAAGCGCGGACGCGTCGGATGCGCTGGCCGTCGCCATCTACTACGTGCAGCAGCGTCCGCTGCAGAGGGTCGTGGAGGCGGCGCGGAACGCCCGTTGATCCGGGTCGGATTGGCGGTTCCAATGCAGGGTCCCTGTGCTATATTCCTTCACCGTTCCAAGGTGAGCCAGTCACCCCTTTCGGTGTAGGGGTCACCGTCCGTTCAGAATCGCGTCCACTGTCGGTGGGCGGTTCATTCGTCCCGTCGTTGGCGGGTACACAGGTTTTGAGGAGGTAGCTAGGTGAACATTGGTGGCACGTTCTGGAAGTTGATGAACGAGGGCGGACCCGTCATGTGGCCGCTGCTCGCATTCTCCGTTATCGCTCTTGCGGTGGTCGCCGAGCGCTTGTACGCGCTGTGGCGCGCCCGGATCAACGTTCACGAGTTCCTCCCCAAGGTGAGGAAGGCGCTGGTGGTCAACCGGTCGATTCGCGACGCGGTGAAGGTCTGCGAGGAGTACCGGGGGCCGGTCGCCTCGATCCTCAAGGCCGGTCTGATGAAGTACGGCCAGCCCAAGGAAGAAATCGAGAAGACGATCGAGAACGCGGCGCTGTTCGAGATGGGGCGCCTGGAGCGCGGTCTTGCGGTGCTGGCGACGACCGCCAACGTCGCGCCACTGCTCGGCTTCTTCGGCACGGTGACCGGCATGATGGCCGGTTTCGACGCCCTCGCGGCGCAGGGCCTCTCCAACCCGGGCGCGGTCGCCACGGGTATCAAGGAGGCCCTGACGACGACGGCCGGCGGTCTCGCGGTCGCCATTCCGACGCAGCTTGCCTACAACTACTTCATGAGCCGGATCAACAAGTTCGTGCGCGACATCGAGACCGCGGCGAATATGCTGCTCGAGACGTTCGGCGAGATGGAGCGCAGCGGCGTTTCGCCCGAGAGCGGCGAAGGCAACTAGAGTTCCTTCCGGGCCCCTGAGGCGAGGACAGCGACATGAAACTCAAGGCATCCATCGAGCACAAGCCGAACATCCCGACGGCCTCGATGGCCGATATCGCCTTCCTGCTGATCATCTTCTTCATGCTGACGATCACCTTCGAGGTCGACAAGACCCAGGTGCAGTTGCCGAAGACGACCCTCAGGAACGAGATCCCGAAGAAGGCCGCCTACGTGTCGATCGATCCGAACGGTCGCATCCGGGTGTCCGACGGCCAGTCTCAGAGTTCGCTGGTCAGTGCGGCGGACGAGGTGCTTTCGATGGCCGCAACCGTGATCTCGACCGATCCGGCCAAGACGTTCGTGGTCAAGGCCGACGGCGACGTGCCGTGGGAGAAGGTCGACGAGGTGCTGGATGCTCTGAAGCGGGCCAAGGTGCGCGATCTGCGCCTGCTGTCCGACCAGCGAACGGTCGACGACCTTTGAAGACGCTGCGTTACTCTGGAACTTGAGGTTACGGATGGAGGCTCAAGATGAAGATCGAGCGTGATCGCCCGGACGACGAGATTCCGACCTCGTCGATGGCGGATATCGCCTTCCTGCTGATCGTCTTCTTCATGGTGACGACCACGTTCACGGCCACCCGCGGACTCGACTTCGCGCTTCCGGAGGACGACGACAACCCGCCGGTCATCGAGAAGGAAGAGTCGGTGCTGATCGAGATCTTCCCGGGAGGGGTGCTGATGGTGGACCAGAACCCGATGCAGCTCGGCGAGATCATCGAGTACCTGAGGCCGAAGCTGGAGCGGAATCCGAAGAAGCCGGTGATCATCCGGCCGGATGTTGCGACGCAGTACAGGTTCATGGTCGAGGTGTACGATGAGTTGCGGCAGGCCGAAGATCACGGACTGGCGGAGCCGATCAACATCTCGGTGCCGACTCAGCGGGAAATCCAGAGCTTCTGGTACTAGCCTTGCCGCTCCCGGAATAGGACCGAGCCCGAACGAAGTTGAACTACACGTCGACCTGACAGACAAGAGGTAACCCCGATGAGTGATGAGAACCTCGAAGCGGCTGCATCTCCGGCCGAGGGGCCACAGGCGGAAAAAGCTGGTGCGCTGACGTCAGCGGAGCAGGGCCTTCTCACCTACGTTGAGGAAACCCGGGAGGACAACAAGACCTTCCGCTACTCGTTCGGGCTCGCGGTGCTGCTTCACGCGATCCTGCTGATCATCAAGCTGCCCGATCTGTACGGCGATGTGGTGGCGCCGCCGCCGAAGCCCAAGGTCTTCGTGGTGCAGCAGGTGCGCTTCAAGCCGCCACCACCGGAAATGGAGCAGCAGATTCCGAAGCCCAAGTCGAAGAAGGTTCCGATCCCCGATCCGACGCCCGATGAGCCGGAACCGATCCGCATCGACGAGCCCGACGACATCGACATTCCGGAGGTCGACGATCTGGACCTGTTCGACCTGCCCGACGCTCCGCCTCCTCCGGAACCGACCGGACCGATCTACGTTACCGGCGAGGTGGCGAAGCCGGTGAAGATCAACGAGGTCAAGCCCCAGTACACGGAGATTGCGCGCAAGGCGCGGATCCAGGGTGTCGTCATTCTTCAGGCAACGATCGACAAGAACGGCGACATCACGGACGTCAAGGTGCTGAAGGGCCTGCACATGGGTCTGAGCGAGGCCGCTGTGATGGCGGTCAAGCAGTGGAAGTTCAAGCCGGCGACCCTCAACGGCAAGCCGGTCGCCGTCTACTACAACCTGACTGTCAACTTCCAGCTCCAGTAGGGGGTTGGGAACCTCAAGCCGGAGAGGCGCTTGCGCCGGCCCGGCCGTCGTCATCAACGAACCTGACCATCAACTTCCGAATGAAGCAACCGGGAGTACTTGGCGCCCCATGAAGGAGGCCCCATAGATGACCAATCGCCGATCTGTTCTTGCCCTCGCGACGGCCTGTGCGCTGCTCGGAGCTTCCGCCTCTTCCGCCGGATGGGAAGAGGGAGTCGCCGCATTCACCGCCGGCAACTACGCCCAGGCGATCGCCGAGTTCCAGCAGTTCGTCGAGGAGCGGACCGACGAAGAGGCCCAGCAGAAGGGGTATCAGATGCTGGCCCAGTCCCTGCTCCGGGGCGGCAAGGCCAAGGAGTCGGTGGCGGCGTTCCAGAAGCACCTCGAGTTGAAGCCGGGCGATGTCGGAAGCCAAGTTGCGCTGGGGCAGGCGTACCACAAGAGCGGCATGCCCCGGGAATGCGTGGCGACACTGAACAGGCTGAACATCGGCAGTCTGCCGAAGGGCCACCAGATCCAGGTGTACCAGATGCGCAGCGCGAGCCAGGCGCGGCTCGGAAACACCCGCGGCGCGGCCGCCGACCTTGGGAAGGTCGCGGACTTGAAGTCGGACGACGCGAAGACGCGCTTCGACTACGGCAAGCTGCTGCAGAACGACGCGCAGCTCGACCCCGCGATCACCGCCTACGAACGGGCGGTGTCGATGGACGGCAGCAAGGCGGAGTGGAAGGAGACGCTGGTCAACGCCCTGAAGATCAAGGGTCGGAGGACACAGGGCTCGGCCAAGACCGGAATCTACGCCAAGGCCGGGGATGTGGCCCGGAGCCTGGTCGCGAGCACTCCCTCCTACGACAACCTGCTCCTCCTGGGCGAGGTTCAGTTGGGGGGCAAGAACTACGATTCGGCGGCTTCGACGTTCCAGCAGGCGATCTCGAAGAAGGCGAACGACTGGCACGCGCACTTCTACCTGGGGCAGGCCTACAGCTCGCTTGGCCGCTACAGCGACGCCGAAGCGCCGTTGAATACAGCCCTGCCGCTTGCCTCGGGCGACGACGAGAAGCTGGTCTGGAAGCAACTCGGCTTCGTCTTCGAGAAGCAGAAGAAGTACGGCCTTTCGATCGATGCCTACGAGAAGGCGGGCGACCCGGCCGGCGTCTCCCGCGTCCGCGAGAACGAGCGGATCGCCAAGGAGAACGTAGAAGCCGAGCAGCACAACAAGACCGTCGAAGAGTTGCGACGTCAGCAGGAGGAACTCCGCAAGCAACTGGAGGAACTCCCGGGGGCGACGAACGATCCGCCCCGCCGCTAGCGATTCCGCGTAGCGGAAGCTCTAACGAACTCGTGCCAGTGCGCCGGCCGTAGCGCCGGCCTTCTGGCCGGCGTGGGCCGGTGGGGTTCGCGCACCGCACGGAATAGGTGCGGCCGGCAACAGGAGGCGCCCGGGCCGATCGAAGTGACTCGTGACATCATCAAGCCGACGAAGACCCTCCACGTCGACCCGCAGTACACCGAGATCGCGCGCAAGGCGCGGATTCAGGGCGCAGTCATTCTGCGGGCGACGATCGATCAGCAGGGCGGCATCACCGATGTCGAGGTGCTGAGAGGTTTGCAGATGGGCCTCACCGAGGCCGCGGTGGCCGCGGTCAGGCAGTGGAAGTTCACGCCGGCGACGCTGAACGGAAGGCCTGTAGCTGTCTACTTCAACCTGACCGTCACCTTCCAGCTCCAGTAGGGGTCTGCTAGCGCGGCAGAACTCCCAGAGGCCGGCGCTTCGCGCCGGATGCGGGCAGGATGCCCGCGTGCCATCCGTGCGCCCGATGACGGGCGCACGGACTGGTTCACGTGTGGCGCGGATCGCGCCACCCGGGTTCCCAGGTCAGATCGTTCTGCCGCGCAAGCCCCTAGCCCTGGCCCAACTTCCGGCGCAGAATCTCCTGTGCCGCCCGGGGCTCGGCGCTACCTCGGGAGGCCTTCATGACCTGGCCGACCAGGTAGCCCAAGGCCTGCTTGCGGCCGCCGCGGTACTCAAGGGCGGCCTTGCGATTGGCCGCGATCGCAGTGTCGGCCCAGGCCTCGAGTTGGTCGTCGTCCCGCACCTGGCGTAGCCCGAGGCGATCGACGATCTGGTCGGGCGTCTCTTCCGAGTCCCAGGCCTCGCTGAGCACGTCCTTTGCGGCGGTAGCCGACAGCTCGCCGGAATCGACCAGGGCGACAATGGCCGCCAGCCGCTCGGGCGCGATGAGTTGAACGTCCCGTTGCTTCAGTTCGCGCAGGATCTCGGTCATCACCCAGTTGGCGATCGACTTTGCGCCGGCCGGATGGGCGGCCACGGCGCGCTCGTAGTACGTTGCCAGGGCGACGCTGCCGGAGAGGAGCGCGGCTTCCTCGGCGCGCAGCCCGTAGGCGTCGCGGAACCGCGCACTCTTGACCCACGGCAACTCCGGGAGCACCTCCGCCTGACGCTCGATGCGGCGCTCTGTCACCACCAGAGTGGAGAGGTCGGGCTCGGGAAAGTACCGGTAGTCGTGCGCTTCCTCCTTGGAACGGAGGGAGCGGGTGGCGCCGCTTGCCGGCTCGAAGCTGCGCGTCTCCTGTTCGACCTGGCCTCCAGCGGTCAGGATGTGCAACTGCCGCTCCCGTTCGTACTCGAGCGCCTTGGCGACGTGACGGAAGGAGTTCAGGTTCTTGACCTCCGTCTTCGTGCCGAGCGTGTCGGCGCCGGCCGGACGCAGGGAGAGATTGGCGTCGCAGCGTAGACTGCCCTCCTCCATATTGCCGTCGCTGGCGCCGGTGTAGAGAAGGACTTGGTGGAGCGTCTGCAGATAGGCCTGCGCGTCCTCGGGTGAGCGAATCTCGGGCTCGGTAACGATCTCCACCAGGGGTACGCCGCAGCGGTTGAAGTCGACCAGGCTTCGCCCCGGCAGCGGACCGCCTCCCGGCACCTCGTGCAGGAGCTTGCCCGCGTCCTCCTCCAGGTGGATCCGATGGAGGCGGACCTCGCGGCCGGACGGCAGCGGCACCGACCCGCTTTCGGCCAGCGGCTCGTCGTACTGACTGATCTGATAGCCCTTCGGCAGGTCGGGGTAGAAGTAGTTCTTGCGCGCGAACACGGACCGCTGCTTGACCTCGCACCCCAGCGCCAGCGCCAGCCGGATGGCGAGGTCGACGGCGTACTGGTTGGTCACCGGCAGGGTGCCGGGGTAGCCGACGCAGACCGGGCACACGAGTTCGTTCGGCTGGGCGCCGAAACGGTTCTCGCAGCGGCAGAACATCTTCGTTCTGGTGCGCAACTGGACATGGACTTCCAGCCCGATGACCGTTTCCCACGCGGCATCGATGGTTGCCGGAGGGATTCCCGGAGTGGCCGTGCTCTGCGCTACGCTCATGACCGTCACGATGGCCGCGGCATCCTACAGCAGCTACCTGAGGTGACGGACCAGCGCCGGGCCGCGGTCACCATGGTCCACCGCCGCGAGCCGGTCCGGGCCGCCTTCCTGGGCAGGGCGCCGGGAGCGCAGGCGCTGGGGCCGGAGGATGCCTTCCGACTCCTGGCGCGCGATGTCTCGGCTGCGGAAACGGCCTCGCCCGCCTGGTTGAGGCAGCGGCACAGCGCCGAGGCGCTCTGGGTGGAGGAGCCCGGCCTGAGGGGAGAGGGAGACGCCCTGATCGTCTCTCGCTCCGGCGTCGCGGCGACCGTTTTCGTCGCCGACTGCGTACCGGTGCTGATCGCCGCGGGTGAGAGCGTGGCAGCCGTTCACGCCGGCTGGCGGGGGCTGGCGGGCGGCGTCCTCGCCTCGGCGATGCGGGAGTTGAAGCGTGCCGGCGCCACCAATCCGGCGACGGCCGAGGCCTGGATCGGTCCGGCGATCGGCCCCTGTTGCTACGAAGTAGGCGAAGACGTGGCCAGCCAGGTGGAATCCGCCAGCGGCGCCGAAGTCGTCATTCGCCGGCCAGGGCGCAAGCCGCACCTCGACTTGGTCCTGGCGGCTTCGAAGCAGCTTGCGGGGTTGGGTGTGGGCCGCATCTCAAGTAGCGGTTGCTGCGTTCGTTGCGATTCGGACTGGTGGAGCTGCCGTCGCGACGGCGCGGCCGCCGGCCGGAACTACGCCTTCATCTGGCGCGGGACCGCGCCACCCGGGTTCTGAGGCGCGGGGTCCGCTACCGGGTGTCAGTCGCCTTCGGATGCCGCCCGGCGCGAACTGCGGCGCCGGGTCCTGCGGGTGGGATCGATTCCCACGGAGCGCAGGAAAGCGAGGTCGCGTCCGTTGATGCGGAACGTCGGCGGCGGAAGCGGCCGCCTGGTCGAAGAACTCTCGTCGGCGTCGCTATCGTCATCGTGGCTTCTCTTGCAGTCGAGGAAGAGGTTGAGCGTGTAGCCTTCGCGCCGGATCGACTCGAGCCGATCGTGGACCTCGGGCGACTCGGCCATCGCCTCGCAAAGAGACCGGGTGAGTTCTTCGAGTAGTTGCTTGAGCCGGGGTTCCATGGGCCGACGACCATTATCCCAGACCGCAGCCGGTAGCGACACTCCGGATTCGCTACAAGGCGCTAACGACCCCTGGCGGCCGGTGCTCGACGCGCTGGCCGGGGCGGGCTGGGCGCCGGTCTCGTTCCAGGCTCTGGCCGGCGACGTCTCCGCCCGGCGATACGGCCGGCTGCGTCTTGCGTCGGGCGAACAGCGGGTCGTCTGCAGCTATCCCGACGACATGAAGGATGTGGCAGCGCGCTTTGTGGGCGCTACCGAGCTGCTGGCCTCGGTCGCTGTGCCGACACCGAGGGTGGACCAGTACTCACTCGAGCGTCCGGTCTGGGTTCTCCTGGAGGATCTCGGCCCGCGAACTCTGTTTGAGCACTGGAAGGGAGCGGGCAGCGACGCCGGGGTGGACTTCGACCGGCGACTGGCGGAAGCCAGGGAACTCATCGGGCGGATACAGCTCCTGCCGGCGGACAAGGTTCGGGCCCTGGGCTCTCCGCCGCTCGGCCGGGCCCTCTTGATGGCTGAACTCGACCAGACCTGGGAACGTTTCCTCGAACCGCGAGGTCTGGTTGCGGACCCGGAGCTGGCCGAGCAGGTCCGTGCCGTATGCGCTGCCATCTGCGAACGGCTCGACTCGGCAACGAGCGTGCCGTGTCACCGCGACTTCATGGCCCGGAATCTGATGCTGCGCGCGCCGGCCGCGGTTTCGCCGGGAGGCTCCGATGAGCTGGTCGTGATCGACCACCAGGATCTGCGCATGGGGCCGCCGTGCTATGACCTGGCCTCGCTCCTGAATGACACGTTGACGCTCTCGATCCGGGAGCGGCAGGAGCACCTGTCGGCCGTCCGGGAAGACGCTGACCGGATCGCTCAGTACCACGCGGCGACGGCCCAGCGCACGCTCAAGATCGCGGGCACCTTCGCGTACTTCGCGACCGTCGGCAGCGACCGCTATCTGCAGTTGATTCCACCGGCCCTGCGGAGGTTCCTGGATGCCCTGGATGCTCTTCCCGAAGGCCGCGAGCTGGCGCCCTGGTTGCGCAGGGCCTGGGCGTCGGTCACCTAAGGAGCTTGCGCGGCAGGAACGCAACGGAGTGAGTTTCAAGGCGCAAGCTCCTGGGGAGGTGGGGGCTGGGGCCAAACAGCGAGTCAGCGAGCGGTTTGGCGGCGCTAGCTGATAGTGTCGGTGGCCGACTTCGACAGGGAGAACGCCATGCCGTCCTTTGGCATCCAAGAGCTACTCATCATCTTCGCCATCCTGATGGTCATCTTCGGTGGCAGCAAGCTGCCTCTCCTTGGTCGCGGCATGGGTGAGGGCATCCGGAACTTCAAGAAGGGCCTGCGCAGCGACGACTCCTCCGAACTGGAGGAAAAGCAGCCCTAGCCGCCGGCGAGGACGGCGAAGTCGAGGCCGTGCGGATTGACGGCTGCCCACGCCGCCCGGTGGTGTTCGACGTAGAGGCGGAGCACGCTGTCCGTGAAGTTCCGGGTTTCGCGAAACGGCGGCATGCCGTTGAAGCGATCGACCTTGCCGGGTCCAGCGTTGTACGCCGCGAGCGCCAGCACCAGATCGCCGTCGAAACGGCGCAACAGGGAGGCCAGATAGCTCGCTCCGGCATCCAGGTTCTGGCTGGGGTCGTAGACGTTGGCTACGCCGAACTGCTCGGCGGTTGCCGGCATCATCTGCATCAGGCCGAGAGCACCTTCGGGTGAAACGGCCAGCGTGTCGAACGCGGACTCGGTCTGCGCCACGGCCGCCACCAGCAGCGGGTCGATCTCACGCCGCTCAGCGACGGCGGCAATCTGGGCGCCAAAGGGCACGCGCTGCAAGAGGTCCCGAACCGCGTTCCCGTCGGCGGCGCCGATGAAGAGCGCGAAGCTCTCCCCTTGCGACCGAATCGTCTCGTACAGCGGGCGGCTATCCAGGGATGTACGGGCGGTGGTCGCACCCGATGCCGGGTCGAGCCAGGCCTGAATCTCCTCGAACAGAGCGACATCCGCGACATGCGGGGGCGCCAGTAGCGAGTCGGGCTGCCGCCCGGGCGCCGTGTCCCGCACCGAGACGGCCAAAATGGCGGCGGCGGCCACAACGACGGCCAGAGCCTTCTTGCGAGTGCTGGTGTTCGAGATGTACATGAGAAGAGTGGATTCGAGGGTCCTGGCCGCTGAGGCCCAGGTGGCCGCTGTAAGGACGGTCGCTTTCGGCGTTGCACGATCCGGCCGGTATCGACGGCGCGGCTTCGTGCCTGGAGGCGTTCGCCGACCGTGGGAGGGAACGCCTGACTGCGCTTGGCAGCAAGCTGTATGCCAACCTGGTTCCTCGTTTCCCAGCCGACCATCTGGGGCGGAGTTCTATTTCGATTGGATCCTCTTGCTGGATGTACGGTATTCGGCCGACTGGATGCCAAGGGCGTCGACCTTGGTGCGCAGTGTGTTGCGGTGGATGCCGAGGTTCTTTGCGGAGCGGTTGAGGTTGCCTTGGTTGAGTCGTAGCGAAGCGAGGATGAACTGCCGTTCGAAGATCCGGCGGGCTTGAGCCAGGGTGACGCCCCGGTTGACCAGATGCCTGACGAGGTGGTCAAGCCGCTCGTTGAGATCCTTCGTCGCGTCCTCGGGAACGCGGTCGTCTGCACTGATCTGCTTCAAGGCGAGTCGCGTGCCGCAATGCCGATTTTAGCACACATCGGAGGCCTTGGAGCGGGCGTGCCGGTCAAATTGCCGTACCCGGATGGTAGCGGCGCCGCATGCCGCTCTGTCAGCCTCCGTCTTGCAGCCGCGACAGCGATTCGGTTGCCAGGCGGGCGGGTTCAGAGTCCGGGAAGCGTCTTGCGACTTCCCGAAATCGGCGCTTGGCGCCCTCCACATCGCCGAGCCGCTCCAACGTTCGGCCTACCTTGACCAGGGCGTCGGGAACCTTGTTTCCGAGCGGGTATTCGTGGAGCATTGTCTGGAATGCGGCCATGGCGCCCCGGTCGTCGCCCCGGGCGAACCGGCATTCGCCGATCCAGTAGAGGGCGTTGTCCGACAGATCGCTGTCCGGAAAGTCGTCGAGGAAGCGCTGGAACCCCAGTTCAGCTTCCACGTAGTCGCGGTTCAGGTACTTGTCGCGAGAGCGGTCGTAGAGTTCCTGGCCCGTCTCCGCGACGGTCGCCGAGGCGCTGGCTTCGTCTCCGGCGGCGCTTGCGCCCGGTTCGGCCCTGGGTTCAGCCGCGGCGTCCGACTCGACCGGCGGCGCATCCCTGGGCGCATCGTCGAGTTCCGTCACCTCGAGTACCTGCACCCGCGCCGGCGTCGGCGGTTCGAAGGGGACGGGTGGGGGAGGCGCGGTTGCCGCAGCCCTGACCTCCTCCAGCGCGCTCTCGAGTTCCGCGATGCGCTCACGCAGCAGGGAGCTCTCCGATCCGCTCTCCGTGATCTGCTGTTCGAGTTGACGCATCCTCTCTTCGAGTTGCTCGAGTTCCGCCCGCACGCCCTCATTCGGCGTCGTCAGCCGGTTCATGAACTCGCGCGGACTGTCGGTCGAGGCGCAGCCGATACCGAAGCCGGCGATGACCAGGAGCACGGGCGCGCCTGTTCGTATCGCTTGGCGCCCGGAAAGCCGGAGGCGCCGCGCCGAACCGTCAGCCTTCTTTGCTCTCTTCGACTGGTGGACCATCGTCACTCCGGCGGGGCGGGAACTTCGGGGCCTCCGGAACCTTGCTTCGAAGCGTGCGGAGCTTCTCCTCCGAAGGCACCTTCTTGAGCCACTTGCTTCCCGGGTGCTCGGTGTGCAGCCGGTCGCAGGCATCACGCAGGTAGTCGTAGGTGTCGAGCCCCCGTTGGCTCGGGATCTGCTTGAGCACCCGGACGTAGGTCAGGCACATGTAGGCCAAGACCTTGTCCGGTTCCGGGTACTCCGGATAGGCCTCGAGCATGTCCTTGAAGCGGTTGCCGGCGGCGCTGGGAGTGCGGTAGCGGAAGTAGAAGGAGCCGACGACGAACTCGTGCTCCGCCAGTTGGTTCCGCACCTCGACGATCTTCTGGGCGGCCTGGCCGGCGTGTTGGCTGGTCGGGTAGAGCCGGCGGACGTTCTCGAACTCGGTCAGCGCCTGACGGGCGGTCTGCTGGTCGCGGTCCGGTTTCTCGATCCGCTCGGCGAGCGCGTCGGCCAGACGGAACTGGGCGTAGGCGGCGCGCTCGGAGGTGGGAAACCGGTTCAGGAAGTCGCGATAGCGCTGCTCCGCTTCCACGTAGGACTGGTAGCCGCCGCGCAGGAACAGTGCGTCCGCGGCCAGCAGCAGACCCTCCCGACCGGTCTCCGAGTTCGGTTCGACCTCGAAGGCGTGGACGAGGTGCTGGAGCGCCTGGGTGAACTTCTCGTCCTCCAGGAGCTGCTTTCCGATTTCGAGCGCCTCGGAGGACGACAGCCGGAGGATCGGATCGTCCTTGACGCCTCCGCACGCGACCACCAGAGTGAGCGCCGTCACAGCCAGCGCCGCTTTTATGGCTGGCCGCTTCATTCGTTCGCCTGCCGGCGCAGAGCCAAAAGCGCCTCGACCGGGCGCTCCGCGGCGAAGACGCCGGAGCCCACGACCGCCACGTCGACGCCGGCCGCCGCGACCTCGTCGAGGTTGCCCGGCTTGATTCCGCCGTCCATCTCGATACTGGTCGAGAGCCCACGGGCTTCGATCGTGGCGCCGAGCTGGCGCGCCTTGTCCAGTACGTCCGGCTGGAACGCCTGACCGGCGAATCCTGGCTGGACGGACATCAGAACCACGTAGTCCAGGTGCTCCACGTACGGCAGGAGCTCGTCCGGCGCCGTCCCCGGGTTGATTGCCACGCCGGCGCCGACGCCCCGGCCGCGAATGTGCGCCGCCAGGCGGGCCGGCTCCGACGTCGCCTCATGGTGGAACGACACCCAGACCGGCTCACTGTCGAGGTAGCGGTCCATGAGCGCCTCCGGATTCGAGACCATCAGATGGATGTCGAAGCCCACCCGGCTGCGTTTCGCGAGGTCGGCGATCACCGGCGGACCGAAGGTGAGGTTGGGCACGAAGTGACCGTCCATCACGTCGACATGGATCAACTGCGCGCCGCCGTCCTCGCAGTACTTCACGGCGGAGGCGAGGTCGGCGAGGTCCGCCGCCAGGATCGAAGGCGCGATCTTCATCGTTCGGGTTCTCTGGGCGAACTGGGCGGTATCAACGACTTTCCTGCGCGGCGACGACCAGGGCGATCGAATCGCTTTGTCGCAGGGGATGGCCCGGAAGTGGAAACTGTCGCAGGATGATCCCGGCTTCGACGCCTTCGTAAGGCTCGTACTTTACCCTTCCGAGCCGGAATCCGCGCGTCTCGAAGTAAGTGCGGACGGGCGCTTCGGGCAGATCGATCAGATCCGGCATGACGAACGCCGCGCCCGGGTTGGCCAGGCTGACCATGACGTCCACTTGGGAAGACGGCGCCACCCGGGCGCCGGGCGGTGGACTCTGACGGATGACCGTTCCTGGTGCGCCGAACTCGGCGTACACGCTCCGGCTCCTGCCGAACTGCAGGCCGGAGGCCGCGAGACTGACCTGAACCGTCTGCAGGACCTGACCGGTCAGATCCGGAGTCTCGACGAGTTGACGTCCCCGTGACAGGTGGATGACCACGTCGCTGTCCTGCTTGACGGCGCTGCCGGCCGGCGGCTCGTGCCGGAGCACATAGCCCGCGGGGACGGCCTCGTCGTAGCGGTCCTCTTCGACTCGCCGCACTGTCAGACCAGCGACGGCGAGAGTGGTCTCGGCATGATCCACATCCAGGCCGACCAGGTCGGGCACCGCGATCACGCCGCTGCGGACGAAGTTGGAGAGGGCCAGATAGGACGAGACGCCGAGCAGCGCGGTGAGCAGGCCGGCGTACAACCCGCCCACGATGAGGCGCTTCAGCCAGCGCTTGCGCAGCGTGTTCATCGCGAACCGCGCGACCTTCCGTGCTGGCGCGGGGAAGGTCAGTTTCCGTTTGGCGGTCATCGCGTTCAACGCCCTCAACGCCCTCAGCGCCCCAGGGCGGGCAGATTCTTCACCAGGTCGAAGTAGAGCGCGAACATCATGATTCCGACGATTACGACGAGGCCGAACTGGGTCACCAGGTTCTTGAACCGGATGGACAGATCGCGCCGCAGAACGCTCTCGAACAGCAGGATGACGAGCTGGCCGCCATCCAGGACCGGGATCGGCAGCAGGTTGAGAATGCAGATGTTGAGGCTGATCAGGGCGGTCAGGAAGACGAGATCGCTGAAGCTCCGCCGGGCCGCCTGACCGCTGATCCTGGCGATCTCGATGGGTCCGGCGAGGGCGCTCTGGGGCGAGACGCGACGCTCGGCCAGCCTGCCAAGGAAGCCGAAGATTTCGGCCGCGGTCTCCCAGTTGATCCGTACGCTCTCGATGAGGGCAGAGGCGGGGCCGGCGCGCCGGTACGAGAAGTGGCTGATCGCGATGCCGGCGCGGCCGACACCGCCTTCATCTGCCGGCACCAATCGGACCACGAGGCGCTCATCGCCGCGGCCGATCTCGACGCTCACCTCTTCGCCTGCGCGCGGTTCCACCAGCCGGCGGAAGTCGTCGGCGTCGGCGATGGGGTGACCGTCCACTGCGTAGAGCGTGTCGCCGTACCGGATGCCCGCCTGCTCGGCAGGTGTGCCTTCAAGCACCTGGCGAACGCGCGGCAGCAGGCTGGCGTACATGCCAGCGTCCCCCAGCTCGTGGCGGGGAATCCGGCGTGGTACGAGCACCGTGCTCCGCGTCCTGCCGTCGCGTTCGAAGTCGACCGCGAGACGCCGTTCCGGTGAAGTGAGAACGATGCTCGCGACCTCGCGCCAGTCGGACACGTCCTCGTCGTCCAGCCGCAGGATGGTGTCGCCGGCTTGCAGGCCGGCCTCGGAGGCGGCGGAGTCGGGCGCCACGGCGCCGATCTCGGTGCTCAGGTCGCGCGGCCCCGCCAGCTCGGTGCCGGCCACCAGCACGGCGGCGATCAGGACGATCGAGAGCACGACGTTGGCGGCGGGGCCGGCCAGGAGGACGACCATTCGCTGCCACCGGGGCTTGGTGATGAAGTCGCCTGCATCGCCCGTCGGATTCGAGGGGTCGATGCCTGAGAAGGCGACGTAGCCGCCCAACGGCACCATCGCCAGCCGGTACTCCGTGCCGCCGCGCTCGAATCCCCAGAGCCGTCGGCCGAAGCCGATCGAGAACACCCGGACTTTGATCCGAAACAGCCGCGCCGCCAGGAAGTGACCCAGTTCGTGAACGAAGATGATCACGCCGATCACGACCAGCAGGGCCAGGATGTTGCTCAGGATGTTCATCGCGCGAGGGGGCGCCGGCGCGGGCGCCCGCCGATGCTAACCGCCGAAACGCGCCAGGACTTCCCGGGCGTGGCGACGACCCCACGAATCCCAGGCCAGGGCTTCCTCGATGCTCTCCGGCTCGCCGTCGCCTGCCTGCCTGCCGTGGCGTTCGAGCACTCCGGCCACCACCGGCACGATCGCGGTGAAGGGGGCCCTGCGGCTGAGAAACGCGTCGACCGCGATCTCGTTCGCCGCGTTCAGCACCGCCGGCGCGCCGCCGCTCTGGGCCAGGGCATCGCGGGCCAGCGACGGCGCGGGAAAGAGCGCCGGATCGACTCGCCGGAACTCCAGACTCGAGGTCGCCTGCAGCAGGTCACTCAGATTGCCCGACGCCTCACCGCCGGACCGCGGCCAGCGTTCGGGATACGAGAGCGCGTACTGGATCGGGTACTGCATGTCGTTGGGCGAAATCTGTGCGATCCCGTTGCCACAGCAAAACTCGACGATCGAGTGAACGAGGGACTGCGGGTGGATCACGATGGCGATCCGTGAGCCGGCCACGTCGAACAGGTAGCTCGCTTCGATCAACTCCAGGCCCTTGTTCATCAGGGTCGCGGAATCGACGCTGATCTTGGCGCCCATGTCCCAGGTTGGATGTGCGGTCGCCTCGGCGGGCGTCACCGTCTCCAGGGTGGTGGGATCGCGGTCGAGGAACGGACCGCCCGAAGCGGTCAGCACAAGGCGGCGAACTTCGTGGGGGTGGCCCGCCCGCAGCGCCTGGTGGATCGCGGCGTGCTCGCTGTCGATCGGCAGAATGGACGCGCCCGAGGCGGCCGCCAGCCGGCGCAGCACGGGGCCGGCCGCAACCATCGCCTCCTTGTTGGCGAGCGCCAGATCGGCGCCCGCTGCAAGCGCCGCTGCTGCGGGCCTGAGGCCGGCCGCGCCGACGATCGCCGTCACCACCAAGTCGATCTTGCCGGAACCGACCGTGTCCAGCAGCGCTTCTTCGCCGCTTGCCAGGCTGGTTCCTGCCGGCAGTTCGCCGCGGAGCGCGGCCGCCGCGTCGGCGCCGGCCACGACGACGCGATCGGGCCCGAACTCACGCGCCAGTTCGACCAGACGCGCCGGTCGCGTTCCCTGCGCCGCGAGCACCGAGACCCGCAACCGGTCCGGATGGCTGCGGGCTACGGCCAGGGTGGCTTCGCCGATCGAGCCGGTGGCCCCAAGTACGGCGACGCTGCGTCGGTTCAAGGCAGGGCTCCGGCCGCGCCGGTCACGGAAAACACCGAGACAGCCGGCCCGAAGGCTCCGATGTCGACAGCGAGGTACATCAGCGGCGTCGCCAGCATCACGCTGTCCAGCCGGTCGAGGAGGCCGCCGTGCCCGGGCAGCAGGTGGCTGGTGTCCTTGACCTGGGCCGCGCGCTTCAGCAGGGACGCCACCAGGTCTCCGGCCTGACCCGCGCCGCCGCAGACAAGCGCCACAAGCGGAACCCCCAGCTCGAAGTCGTCCGGGCCGAGCCAGAGCAGGAACACCGCGACGCCGACGCCTGTGCTCGCGGCCAGGCCGCTCACGGCGCCCGCGATCGTCTTCTTCGGACTGATCGTGGGGGCCAGGGGCCGGCGACCGAACATCCGCCCACCGTAGTAGGCGCCGATGTCGCCCAGCGCGGCGACGGCCAGAACCCAGAGCAGAAGCACGGGATCGAGGCGGTGAAGGTGGATCGCGGCGACGAGGAACAACCCCAGCCAGAGCGCCCCGAAGGAGAACAGCGCCGAGGCCGCCAGCCGGTCGCGTACCTCGGCGCGGCCGCCCAGCCCGACCGCCACCGCCATGGCGAGAACGACCGTTGCCGCCGCGAACCAGAGGTCGAGGCCGGTGAGCCGGGGCAGGGGGACGATCTGGTTGTGGACGGCGCCGGTAAGCCCCAGGAGGGCCACGGCCAACCACAGCGCCAGGCGAAACTTCGGCGAGACGACGATCCGCTGCACCAGGGCGGTGTACTCCGCGGCCGCCAGCAGGACCACCGCGGTGGCGACCGCCACGAAGAACAGGGGCTTCAGGTACAGGACGATGGCTGTCGCCAGCGCCGCGGTCACGATCCCCGTGACAACGCGTTTCATTGCCGCCGACTGTATTCCACTCGCTCCGGGCACCCTGCGCGCGCGGGGGCGTTCACCAGTGACGTTGTCACGCCCCGTGACAACGCGTTTCATTGCCGCCGACTGTATTCCACTCGCTCCGGGCACCCTGCGCGCGCGGGGGCGTTCACCAGTGACGTTGTCACGCCCCGTGACAACGCGTTTCATTGCCGCCGACTGTATTCCACCCGCTCCAGGCAAAGTCCGCGCGCGGGGGCGTTCGGTCCGGCGGCGGAGCGGCAGTGGCCTTCGAGCAGTGAGGCAAGATCGTCGAGCGAGCGTCGCCCGCGGCCGACCTCGAGCGTGGTGCCGACGAGAGCGCGGACCATGCCGCGCAGAAACCCGTCGCCGGCGACGCAGAAGCTCACCTCGTCCCCGGCTTCGGTCCACGCGGCCTGGTGAATCGTCCGCTCCGGCCGGCTGTGGCTGCCGCCCGACTTGGCGAAGGCCGAAAAGTCGTGCCGTCCCAGGAGCAGCGAGGCGGCGGTCTTCATTGCCTCGAGGTCGAGTCCGGCCGGTGCCGGGACGACGAAGGGCGCCCGGAATGGGTCGATCACTCGGGCGCTGCAGAGCCGGTAGCGGTAGACCTTGAAGGCAGCGCTCTTGCGGGCGTGAAAGGTGTCGTCCACTGGGTCGGCGTCCAGCACCCGGATCGCCGCCGGCAGATGACGGTTGGCGCCGTGGACGAGTGCCCGCCGCGTCGGCTCGGGCGCCGACTTTGCCGCCACCGTCAGGTGAGCCGTCTGGCCGCGGGCGTGGACGCCGGCATCCGTGCGGCCGGCGCCGTGCACCCTCACGCTTCGGCCGAGGATCCGGGCCAGGGCTTCCTCGACGACCTGCTGGATGCCGAGCGCATTGTCCTGCCGCTGCCAGCCGGCGTAGTCCGTGCCGACATAGGCGATCCGCAGGCGGTACTTCACGGGCGTCCCGCCCGCATCCGGCCATCAACCACGAAGACCACCAGCGGGGGCAGCCAGATCGCGCCGTAGACCCAGGGGAAGTAGTCGATTCCCGCGAGCGCCGGCAGGTAGGCCAGGGGCAGGGTCGCCGACAGCAGCAGGACGCTGCGCACTCCGAGCAGCGCCGCCCAGGGCAGCACCCACATCAGGTACCAGGGATAGAGCGTCGGACTTGCAAGCAGGACGATGCCGAAGGCGCCCAACGCCGCGCCGATCGCACCGGGGCGCCGCCGCCAGAGGCGAAGCCACGCGGCGACGCCCGCGGCCAGGAGCAGGGCGCGGGCGAGAAACTGGGGATAGGTGTAGGAGTAGAGCGTGTGCCATGGCGGCGCTGTGACCTCGCCGCCGAAGACCACCCGAACCACGTGGACGGCGCCCGCCGCCGCCCGGTCGAGTTGCAGCGCGTCGAGGAGACGCCAGAGCGGTTCGTAGAGCGGGCCGTTGTACTCCCAGCGCAGCGCGTAGACGGCGAGGCCCGGCGGAACGCCGCCCGTCCAGACCAAAACGGCCGCCACAGCGGGGACGAGCAGGCAGGCGGCGCCGAGAGCGAACATGTGGCCGTGCTGCCCGTGGCGCTGCATCGTTCGCCACCAGAGGGGGATTGCGGCGAGGGGAACCAGCTTGGCCAGCACGCCGAGCGCGGCGACGGCCCCGGCAGCGAGCGAACGCGGGAGGGTGGACAGGGAACCGCGCCGGACCGGGATCAGATAGACGCAGGCGATGACCAGCGAAGCGCCCAGCACGTCGACGTGGCCCATGCCGGCGCCCTCGATCACGACCAGTGGATTCCAGACGTAGGCGAGCGCGGCCACGACGGACCCGCGCCGCCGGGCAAGGGCGAGCAGCAGGGCGCAGCCGATCAGGTCGACCGCGGCCAGGGTCAGCTTGTAGCCGGGGAGCGGCCGCGGCAGGACGCTGGCGGCGGCGAAGAGGCTCAGGGCCAGGGGCGGGTAGACCGTGGCGACGTCGCGGTGGGCGGTCCGCTGCCACAGGTCGTCGCGCAACCCGGTCAAGCCGGGGTCGTTCGGCGTGAGCCGGTAAGGATTGGCGCCGGAAGCGGCGACGCGGCCGTCCCAGAGGTAGCGATGGACGTCGTCGGACAGGCTCGGCGCCAGCGGCAGGGCCAGCAGGCGCAGCAGCAGGGCGACGGCGAGGACGCCGGCGACCGGCAGCTCGCCCGCCTCTTTCTGCCGTGCCCGTCCCAGCCGCCTCAGCGCCCGGAAGAGGGCGCCGAAGGCCAGCAGGACCACTGCCAGGAAGAGCACGCTCGCCCAGGGCGCGTCCGCCGCCGGCCGCAAGCCGGTCCGGTCCAGGAGCAGGAGCCCGCCGAAGCACGCGAGCAGGGGCCAGGCGGCCGACGCTAGTGGGAGTGCCCTTGCCATATCGTCGGCGTCTGTGCTTCTTCCCGTGTACTACGCCGTTCTCGGCACGCTCGCACTCTTCGGACTTCATCGGCTGGTTCTGCTGCTGGTGCTGCGTCTGGTCCGGTCACCCGCCGAAGTGGGTGGCTCGGTCGCAGCCGGCGCGGAGGATGAAGCCCCCTTGCCCCGGGTGACTGTGCCCCGGGTCACTGTCCAACTGCCAATCTACAACGAGCGCTACGTGGCCCCGCGCCTGGTCGCGGCCGTGCTCGACTTCGACTACCCCACAGAGCGGCTGGAGATTCAGATCCTCGACGATTCGACCGACGACACGGGCGAGCGGATCGAGGCCGTGCTCGAGGAGGCGTCGATGCGGGGTCGCCCGCTGCCGGCTGTCCGCCACCTTCGCCGGCGCGGACGCGAGGGCTTCAAGGCAGGGGCTCTGGCGGCCGGTCTGAGCGAGGCGCGCGGCGAGCTGGTCGCGATCTTCGACGCCGACTTCGTCCCCGGCCCGGACTTCCTGCGCCGCACGGTGCCGGCCTTCGCCGATCCGGGGCTCGGCATGGTCCAGGCGCGCTGGGACCACATGAACCGGAATGACTCCCTGCTCACCCGCGCCCAGGCGGTGCTGCTCGACGGACACTTCCTGGTCGAGCAGGAGGCGCGCTACCGGTCGGGCTGCTTCTTCAACTTCAACGGCACCGCGGGCGTCTGGCGGCGCCGGGCGATCGAAGAGGCCGGGGGCTGGAAGTTCGACACGCTGACCGAGGATCTCGACCTCTCCTACCGCGCGCAGCTCGCCGGCTGGCGCTTCGCGTTGATGACCGACCTCGCGGTGCCGGCGGATCTGCCGGCCCGCGTCAACGACTTCAAGAGCCAGCAGCACCGCTGGGCGCGCGGTACGGCCCAGGCCATGCGCAAGCTGCTGGGACCTATCCTGCGCAGCGCGGTCAGGCCGCGGGTCAAGCTCGCGGCGACGGCGCACCTGACCTCGGGCTTCTGCTATCCGTTGCTCGTCGCGCTGGGACTGCTGCTCTTGCCGGCCATCCTGCTGCGCCAGGAATCGCCGTATCTGCTGCTGTGGATCGACGCGCCTCTGTTCCTGCTCGGCACCGTCGGCGTGGCCGGTTGCTACGCCGCCGGCCAGCGCCGGGCCGGGCGACCGGGTTCCCGGGCGTGGTTGGAGGTGCCGCTTGCGATGTCCGTCGGCATCGGCCTGTCGCTTCACAACTCGGCCGCGGTGGCTACCGGTCTATTCCGCAGCGGCGGCGTGTTCGCCCGCACCCCCAAGATCCCGGCCAACGCGCGAAACCCTCCCACGTTGTACCGGTCGAACGCGGTCTGGAGCCTCTGGGGCGAAGCCGCGCTCGCGCTCTACTTCTGGGTCTGCATTGCCGCCGCCGGTCTCAACGGCCGTTGGTGGTCCCTGCCCTTCCTGTATCTGTTCGCGCACGGATATAGCCTGATGGCGCTCGGCGGCGCCCTGCCGCGGTGGAGACACAGCAGAAGGTTGCCGAGCGACGTGGGAAGGCATACTTCGTAGCCGGCCGTCGATGATCCACCCCCTCAAGAGACAGTCGCCTCCCGCTGCTTCCCGACCGGCGGACGTGGTCGTGCGGCCGGCGTCGCCGGCCGACGCTCCCTTCCTCCGGCGCTGGCGCTCCGAGCCGGCCGTGCGCCGCTTTCAGCCGCTGCACAACGTGTCCGTGTCCCAACTGCGAGCGGATCTGGCGTCGCAGCGTCCCCGGGATATCTACCGCGGCCGGGGCGACCGCTACACCTGGCTGGTCGAGTCCGATGGCGAGCGCGCGGGCTGGATCACGTTGGCGATCGTGAACTGGGAGCACGGGCTGAGCGAACTGGGGTACGCCCTGGCTACGCGCCACCATAGCCGCGGCACGATGACCGCGGCACTGGGACAGTTGCTGCCCGAGCTTCTGCTCCGCACGCCGGTGGAACGCATCGAGGCGAGGTGCGCGGTCGACAACGAAGCGTCACGGAAGGTGCTGGAGAAACTGGGGTTCGTTCACGAGGGCCTGCTCCGCTCGTACTTCGTTCTGGAGGGCCGCCGCACCGACCACCACTTGTACGCCCTTCTGCGCGAGGACTACATCCCAGGCCTCTAGAGCCGCGCAGCTTCCTAGGCACTCGCGGGCTGCACGCGCTACAGTTGCCAACCCTTGGATCGTCAGTTGTGGAGGTGCGGATGGTGAGCACTGGAACGAGGCGGGACGCGCGGCCAAAGGCTGCCGACTCTTCGTTGGAGAACCTTGAAGCCGGAATCGCGTTGTTCTACGAGGACCGGGTCGCCGAGGCCAGGGCCAGATTCGAAGACGTAGTCGCAGCCAGCGGCGAGAGCCGGTTCGTCATTCGCGCAAAGGACTATCTTGCGGCTTGCGAGCGCGCCGAAACACCGGCGTCCGGGAGCCCGGACGACGCCTTCCTCGAGGCCGTGATGGCCAGGAACGACGGCGACCTGGAGCGTACTCTCGAGTTGTGCGAGGGCGGCGGGCGAGACCAGGATGAACGTTTCGTCTATCTGGCCGCCTGCGTGCGTGCCCTGATGGGAGACCAGGACGCCGCCCTCGACCTGTTGACGAAGGCGGTGGAACTCGATCCGAAGAACCGGGTTCGGGCCTACCACGACAGCGACTTCTCCTCACTGGACCAAGACGAGCGCTTCCTGCAGCTCGTCCATGACCGCAGCGACTGACGTGGCTAAGGAGGCCGGCGCGGCCGTCATTCTCGCTGCCGGCGGCGGCGAGCGGCTGCGCTCGGAGCGGCCGAAGGTTCTGCATCGCGTCGGCGGCCGAGCGCTCGTGGCGTGGGTTGTTGCGGCCGCGCGCGAGGTCGGCTGCGCGCCCATCCATCTGGTCGTCGGAAGTGGAGCGGAGGAGATCCGTTCGGTCCTCGAGGAAGAGGAACTGGGCGGCCGGGACATCGTTTGGGTGGAGCAGCGGCAGCAGAAGGGTACGGGACACGCGCTGCTGATGGCGCGCGAGGCTTTGCGTGCCGACGCCGTGACCCTGGTCCTCTCCGGCGACGCGCCCCTGGTGCGGCCGGCGACTCTCCGGGAACTTCTCGGCCGCGCCCGCGACGGCTGGGGCAGCGTCGCCGTGGCCGATCTGGACGACCCGGGCAGTCTCGGCCGGGTGGTCCAGAGGAACGGGCGGTTGGAGCGGATCGTGGAGGCGGCGGACGCGGGCGAGCGGGAGCTCGCGATTCGAACGGTCAACGCCGGGCACTACGCGCTGCCCACTCCGGCGATCTTCGAGTGGCTGGAGAAGCTCGATACCGACAACGCCCAGGGCGAGTTCTACCTGACCGATGCCGTCTCCGCGGCCGCGAACGAGAACCCGGTTGCCTGCGTGAGGGTGGAGGACGCCTCGGAAGTGCTTGGCGTCAACTCGCGGGCCGACCTTGCCGCCGTCCAGGGCGTCCTCTACCGGCGCAGCGTCGATGCGCTGCTCGAAGCCGGGGTCACGATCCTCGATCCGGAGAGCGTGTGGGTGGATGCCGGCGTGACCGTCGGTCCGGACTCGGTGCTGCACCCCAACGTCACCCTGCTGGGCGCCAGCAGTGTGGGGCGCGGTTGTACCGTTCACACCGGCGTCTGGATGCGTGACAGCGTCCTCGCCGACGAAGTCGATGTCCTGCCCTACTCGGTTCTGGACGGGGCCCGCGTGGCCTCGCACTGCAGCGTCGGCCCCTTCGCCCGCCTGCGGCCGGAGGCGGTCCTGGACGAGGGCGCACGGGTCGGCAACTTCGTCGAGGTGAAGAAGTCGAGGCTGGGACCCGGCGTCAAGGCTTCCCATCTCGCCTACCTGGGCGATACGTCGGTCGGCGCGGGCGCCAACATCGGCGCCGGGGTCATCACCTGCAACTACGACGGCAAGACCAAGAACCGCACGGTGATCGGGGAGGGAGCGTTCGTCGGCAGCGACACGATCCTGATCGCGCCGGTCGAGGTCGGCGCCAGGGGCTACACGGGCGCCGGTTCGGTGATCACCCGGGATGTGCCGGAGGAGACCCTCGCCGTCGGCCGCGCGCGCCAGAAGAACATCAAGCGCCGGCCGCGGTGACCCACCGCGGCGGCAAGGGCTGAACGGGCATGGCGACCCGTGACGGTGACTGCGTCGAGCAGGTGGACTTCCGCACCCTGAACCCGGAGCAGTTGGCGGCGGTCACCCACGACGGTGGGCCGCAGCTCGTGATCGCCGGCGCCGGGTCGGGCAAGACCCGGGTCATCACCTACCGGATCGCCTGGCTGATCGCCGAGAAGGAGGTCGAGCCGTGGCGGATCGCGGCGGTGACCTTCACCAACAAGGCGGCGGACGAGATGCGCGGACGCGTCCTCGACCTGGTCGGCGGCAACGCGAACCCGGTTGGCGCGCCCCCGCGCCAACCGCGAACCGGTCCCCGCGCTCGTCAGCGGGCGCGGGGACGGAACGTCTTCGTCGGCACCTTCCACCGGTTCTGCGTGCGGCTGCTGCGCCGCTACGGGGACCGCGTCGGGCTCCAGTCCGACTTCGCGATCGTGGACGCGCCGGACCAGTTGCGGCTGATCAAGGCGGCTCTCTTGGCGGAGGACCTGGACGAGCAGAGGTTTCGGCCTCGCGCGGTCCAGGGCCGGATCAGCGCGGCCAAGAACCGGCTGCTGACCCCCGCCGCGTTCGAGCGCGAGGCCGAGGACTTCTTCGACCGTCATGTCGCCGCCGTCTACCGCCGCTACCAGGCTGAGCTGCGCCGGGCGGGCGGCGTCGACTTCGACGATCTGATCGCGCTCGCGGTGCGGCTGCTGCGGGACGAAGCGGAGATCGGCGCGCGCGTTCGGGGACGCTTCCGTCACCTGCTCGTCGACGAGTTCCAGGACACCAATGCGGCCCAGCTCGAACTGATCAAGAACCTCGTTCTCGACCCCGACGGCTCGGTCTCCGGGTTGACCGCGGTCGGCGACGAGGACCAGAGCATCTACGGCTGGCGGGGTGCCGAGATCGACAACCTGCTGCGCTTCGAGCGCCACTTCACGGGCTCCTGTGTCCGCAAGCTGGAGCGCAACTACCGCTCGACCCAGAACATCCTCGACGCCTCGGGCGCCGTGATCGCCCGCAACGAAGAGCGGCGCGGCAAGACGCTGTGGACCGATACGGGCGCGGGCGATCTGCTGCAACTCTTCTTTGCCGCCGATCACGAGGACGAGGCGCGTTGGGTGATGCGGCAGGTCGCGGCGCTTCGCGCCGACGGCTTCGAGTTCGGCGATATCGCAGTGCTCGTGCGAACCAACGCCCAGACGCGGGCGATCGAAGACCAGATGCTGCGGAGCGAGGTTCCGTACTGCCTGGTCGCGGGCGTCCGCTTCTACGAGCGTGCCGAGGTCAAGGATCTGGCCGCGTACCTTCGGGTGATCAACAACCCGCGGGACAACCTGTCTCTGCGGCGGATCCTGAACCAGCCGCGGCGGGGCATCGGGCGCAGGACGGAGGAGTTCCTGCTGGCCCGCGCGGCGAAGATGGGCCATTCCCTGTGGGACGCGATCCGACTCGATCCGCTGCAGGAGCTGCCGTCGCGGAACCGGCGTGCGGTGGATGACTTTCGGGGCCTGATCGAGGCGCTCCGGACGGAAGGCGAGCGCCAGCCGCTGGCTGAACTGGTGCGGGGGACGATCGTCGCGGCCGGGTTCGAGGCCCTGTACGGCAAGGGCGACGAAGAGGGACAGGAGCGGCTCGACAACCTCGGGGAAATGGTCTCGTCGGCGCAGGACTTCCAGACCCGGTACGGCTGCGAAGACCTGCCCGCCAGGGTCCCGACCGCCGCGGTCCCGACCCTCGGCGATCCCCTGGGTCCGGGCGCGGACCAGGGGGACCAGGGAAACCAGGGGGACGTGGAACCGCCGACCAGTCCGCTGACGAACTTCCTGGACTACGTTGCGCTCGTCAGCGACACGGACGGCCTGAACGCCGAACTCGGCGTTGGGGTCATGACCCTGCACAGCGCCAAGGGCCTCGAGTACCCGGCCGTTTTCGTCACCGGTCTCGAGGACGGTCTGCTGCCCCACTTCCATGCCGGGGGCGGCGCGCGGGACATCGAGGAGGAGAGACGGCTGCTCTACGTCGGCATGACCCGCGCCGAGCGGCGGCTGTTCCTGAGCGGCTGCCGCCGCCGGATGGTCGCGGGGGTGTTCCAGGATCGGCAGCCGTCGCCCTTCCTCATCGACGTGCCGGAGGAACTTGTGGAGACCGCCCAGAGCCCGGACATCTACGCCGGGCCCCGCACCGCGGGCGTGCGCAGCTTCTTCGGCGCCGATCGGTCCGTTGGGGTCCCGTACCGGCCGGCGCCGCCCCGGGGTGCAAAGCGTCGACCGCCGAGCGGGCCGTTCAGGCAGGCGGCCGGCGACTTGCGGCCGGGTGCGGTTGTCCGTCACGCCACCCTGGGCAAGGGCGTCGTCCTGCACCTCGACGGCCAGGGCGAGAACGCCAAGCTGACGGTCTTCTTCGACAAGGCAGGCAAACGCAAGCTGGTCCGCCGCTACGCTCCCCTGGAGGTTCTCTGAGGCACGCGCGAATCCGTTGCCTCCAACTGCTACACTCCGGCGCCTGCCTGTCGGGGCGTGGCGCAGTCTGGTAGCGCACCTGCCTTGGGCGCAGGGGGTCCTCAGTTCAAATCTGGGCGCCCCGATATCGCTCGCATGCCCAGGCCTCGGCTACTCTGTCGCTTTCGCCTGCCTGTAGCTCAGCTGGATAGAGCGGCGGCCTTCTAAGCCGCGGGTCGGGGGTTCGAGTCCCTCCAGGCAGGCCAGATCGTTGAGAGTTTTCGGTCGGAATGTCTGGTGGGTGTAGCTCAACCGGTAGAGCACTTGATTGTGGTTCAAGTGGTTGGGGGTTCAAGTCCCCTCACCCACCCCATCCTCCTTTCCGCATCGTCCCGTTCGCGCGCCCGTAGCTCAGCTGGATAGAGCGACGGCCTCCGGAGCCGTAGGTCAGGGGTTCGAATCCCTTCGGGCGCACCACATTTCCGCAGTCGGAGGGCCCGACGCGGCGGCAATGACAACCACGGAGAAACCTGCCCGACCGCTCCGCGTCCTCCTGGTGCGGCTGTCGGCAATCGGCGACTGCCTTCACGCAGCCCCGGTGGCGGCAGCGCTTCGCCGTGCGCACCCGGACGCGTTCATCGGCTGGGCGATCCAGGAGCCTGCCGCCACCCTCTTGCGAGACTGCCCCGACGTCGACCGCTTCCATGTCTACCCTCGCCGGGCTCGCGGCATTGCGGCGCGGTTTGAGGCGTTCGGCCGCTTTCGCCGCGAACTCAGGAGCTGCCGCTACGACGCGGCGATCGATGTCCAGGGTCTCACGAAGAGTGGGCTGGTGGCCTGGTGGAGCGGTGCCCGGCAGCGAGTGGGGTTCCGCAGTGGACCGGCGATGGGCAGCCGGGAGCTGAACGCCCTGTTCCTGAACCGGCGGTTCGCCGTCGACCCCGCGGTGGCCCATGTCGTCGACCGCAACTTGGCGCTGGTCCGCGCCTCAGGACTGGCCGGCAAGGAAGACCTTGTCGCGGAGTGGCGGCTGCCCGACTACGCGGAGCCCAAGGCCCTCGTCTTCCTTGAGCGCCACGGCCTGGGCGCCGGTGGCTATGCAGTGGTATCGCCCGGGACGATCTGGCGCACGAAGCACTGGCCGCCGGGCCATTTTGCCGCCGCGGTGCGGCGCCTGGCGCGGGAGCGCGGCTTGCCGGTGGTCGTCGTCTGGGCGGGCGAGGAGGAACAACGGGCGGCGGAGCAGATCGTGGCCGGTGCCGGGGATGGCTGGCCTATCCTGCTCGCACCGCCGACCGATCTGCGCGATCTGGCGACCCTGTTGCGGCACGCGGCCCTGTTCCTGGGCTGCGATTCGGGTCCGGCCCACCTGGCGGCGGCGCTGGACGTGCCCTGCGTGTCCATGTTTGGGCCGACCGATCCTGCCCGCAACGGCCCCTACGGGCCGCGGTCCACCGCCGTGCAACTCAACCAGCGGCTGGAATGCCAACCATGCTGGCGGCGCACCTGCAGCCGCGGCGACTTCGCATGCATGGAGCGGTTGGACGCCGACCAGGTCGTGGATGCGTGCCTGGCAAGGCTCGACACGCCGTAGGCATCCGCCACTGCTTGGCATACTCCGATCGATGCGCGACGAACCCAACGCCGATCCGACGGTGATTCGCCCACCGGGGTTCGACCGGATCACCCTCCGACTGCTTGTGGCGGCGCTGGTCGCCGGTGCGCTGACGATGCTGATCGTCATGTTTTGGCGTGACTTCAGTTGGCTCATGGCGCTGTCGAGCGCCGCTGGCATCGCTCTCCTGATCTTCTTCAGCGGCCGTGCCGTGCGACTTCTGAACTTCGAGTGGCGCCGGCCGCCCTTCGAGCGCGAAGAATGAAGAAGGTCCGTCCCTGGCGCGTCGAAGCCGACCACTCGGTCTTCGATCACCCGCTGCTCAAGGTCGAGACCCAGGAGCTCCGGGCCGGCGCCGACCGGCGTCAGGCGCTGGTGCTGCGGTCGGCGGACTGGGTCAACGTGATCCCCCTGATCGAACCGGAGTCGGCGGCCGAGGGCCCGACCGTCGTGTTCATTCGTCAGTGGCGGTTCGGGCGCGCGGCGGTGTCGCTGGAAATTCCGGGCGGCATCGTCGAAGCGGGCGAAGACGCTGGCGACGCCGCGCGACGGGAGTTGCACGAAGAGACCGGCTACCGGGCCGGCACGATCGAGCGCCTCGGTGTGGTCGAGCCCAACCCCGCCATCCTCGACAACGTGTGCTCGCTGTGGCTGGCCCGCGACCTGGTCCTCACCGGCGATCCGATCGGCGACGGCAGCGAGGAGCTGGAAGTCGTCCATGTGCCCTTGCGCGAGGTCCCCGAGCGGATCGCGAGCGGTGAGATCCGCCACTCGCTCGTCGTCACCGCCTTCTACTTCTTCGCCCGGCGCTACGGTTTCCCTTGAGCGAACGTCGGCAACGGCCCGTCCAGGCCGCGGCGCGCCGCGGCTCCGCGCCGCTTCGGGGCGTCTCCTTCGACGCCACGGGCACGCTCTTCGTCTGCCCGCGCCGCGGTGAGATCTACGCCGAAGTCCTTGCCCGCCACGGTCTGCGCCTTGCCGCGGTCGAAATCGAGGGCGGCTTCCGGACCGCCTGGAGCGAACTCGACTGCCGGCTCGGACGCGGCGAGGACCGCTACAGCAGCCATCCGGAGGGCGCCCGCGGCTTCTGGCGCGAGCTGCTGGAGCGGTCGTGCGCGCTGCTCGGGAAGGAAGATCCTGGTCCCTTTGCGGCCGCCGAGTTGTTTGCCCGCTTCGAACGCGCGGATGCCTGGGAGCTTCGCCCCGGCGCCCGCGAGGTGCTGACCGAACTGCGACGCCGGGGTTTGCGGGTCGCCGTGACCAGCAACTGGGACCGGCGGCTGCCGCGTGTGCTGGCCAACCTCGGCCTGGGCGACGACATCGATGCCGTCGTGTGTTCGGAAGACGTGGGATCGGCGAAGCCGGCCGAGGCGATCTTCCTTGCCGCCTGCCGGGAGCTGGCCCTGGCGCCGGCGTCGGTGCTCCACGTCGGCGACGCCAAGATCGCGGATCGCGAGGGGGCCGAGGCGGCAGGCCTGCGGGCGCTGTGGCTGAATGCCGCCGAAGGCGACATCGGGGCGCTCGAAGAGGTGCTGAGCTACCTGCCGCGCTAACGCCGACTGCTACACTGCCCTGTGGTGGAGAGTGCGCAATGAAGATATCGACCAGGGGCGAGTACGGCATCCGCGCCATGCTGTACGTGGCGATGCACTCGGACGCCGGTTCGGTGCCGAGCCACGAGATCGCCATCAACCAGGGCATCCCGGAGCCGTACCTCCGCCAGATTCTGGCGGCCCTTGCCCGTTTGCAGTTGGTCCGCTCGAACCGCGGTCCCCAGGGCGGCCACCTGTTGGGACGGCCGGCCGAGCAAATCTCCATGCACGACATCCTGGTCGCGCTGGAGGGACACACGACGTCGATCGACCACATCCTGGCTCAGCCCTGCACGATCGGTGTGGGGCCCAGGCACTGTGCGATCCGCGAGGTCTTCTTGAGCGTGAAGGAGGCGGTCGAGAACATCCTCTGCAACTTGAGCCTCGCCGATCTAGCCGAACGCCAGCAGGAAGTCTGCGAGTGCAAGATCGAGATCCCGTACGACCTGCCGCCGGAGCGCCTCTACGGTCCGCCGGGACGGCCGCTGCACGTGCTGGGCGACTGACGGTCGGGGCCGGGACACCGCGGCGGTTCATCCGTCGCCGCGGCGGGCGTGCTCTCGCGTTGCTGCTGCTGCCGGCGGCGGCGATCGCCTGGTCGTGCATCGTCCCCGCGGACCCGGCGCCGCTGGACGATGGCGACCTGGAAAGCGTGGCGGTGGAGCCGCCGCGAGACTCCGTGTTCCGGCCGGACGAGGATCAGCGGGAGCGTCGGGCGCCGGAGGCTGCGCTGGGCGGTCGCCTCCCGGGCGCCTTCCCGGACGGCTTTCCGCTTCCTGACGGGTCCACGGTGTTCGACTTCGGCGACGCCCAGCAGGAAGGGGAAGGCGAAGCCGAAGAACCGCCCGCGGTGGAGTTCGTGAGCCTGCGGCTGCCGCTGGGCGCTCCGGCCACCCGGGACTGGCTGCTGCGCGAGGCGCAGGCCGTGGGTTGGCGCGCGGCGCTCGGAGATGTCATGACATTTCAGCGCGGTAACGAGTGGGTCCGGGTGGCGATCGAGCCGGGCGGGAACGCCGGCAGCTCGGTTGCCCGTTTCGAGTACCCCAAGTTCTGAGAGTGGCCCGCTGCTAGCATCGGGCGGCCGGGCGGCCGGGCGGTAGGGGGTACAGATCAGGTGACCGAAATGGCGGGTCCGTTGACGCTCAAGCGCGCGGAAAAGTACGGCTTCTGCGCCGGCGTGCGCATCGCCGACAGGACGGTGCGAAAACTGGCCGCGCAAGGCCGGAGCGGGAAGATCCTGGGCCAGTTGGTGCACAACGAACGCGTCGTCTCGGATCTCGTGCAACTGGGCTTCGGCACCGCCTCGTCGCTCGACGAGGTTCGGGCCGGCGCCATCGTCTTCTCGGCGCATGGCGTGCCGCCGTCCTTTCATCGGCGGGCGCTTGAGCGCGGCCTTCTGGTGGTCGACACCACTTGTCCCTTCGTCTACGACGTCCACGAGGAGGCCCGGCAGGCGCTCGAGGCGGGCTTCCACGCGGTGTTCATCGGCGACTCCGCCCACCGCGAGGTGATCGGCTACACGCGGGATCTCGGTCCCGGCGACTACGACATCGTGCTCACCATCGGGGACGTCGAGCGGATCGACTTCGACCTCCATCCCAGGGTGAAGATCTTCTACCAGACCACCCTGAACAGCGAGGAGTACGAGGACGTGGCGCGGGCGATCGAGCGCGCGGCCGACCACGCCGAGCGGGCGGACACGATCTGCTACGCGACCAAGGAGAACCAGGATGCGGCGCGCGCCCTTGCGGCCGACCCCGAGATCGACTGCGTCGTCGTCGTCGGCGGGCGGCACAGCGCCAACACGAGGCATCTGTGGGAGATCTGCCGGGCTACCCAACCGCGCAGCTATCTCGTTCACGGTTCGGACGACCTGCGCTCAGACTGGTTCGCGGATTGCCGGGCGGTGGGAGTTACCGCGGGCGCTTCGACGCCGGACACGATGATCGAGGAAGTCGAGGGCGCGATTCAGTTGCTGGCCGCGTCTCCGGCGCCAGCCGGGCCGCTCCCCGCCGCGGAGGCCGCGCTTTGAGGGTCCTGGTCATTGGCAACGGCGGCCGGGAACACGCGCTCTGCTGGCTCATCCGGGAGCGGGCGCCCGCGACGGAGCTCTACTGTGCACCGGGCAGTCCGGGTACCGAGGAGTGCGGCGAGAGCGTGGCAATCGATGTTTCGGACATCGAGGGGCTTGGCCGATTCGCGGCCGAGCGCGGGATCGACCTCACTGTGGTCGGCCCCGAGCTGCCGCTGTCTCTCGGCGTGGTGGACGCGTTTCGCGAGCGGGGTCTGCGCATCTTCGGCCCTTCCCGCGCCGCCGCGCGCCTGGAGAGTTCGAAGGTGTTCGCCAAGGAGTTCATGCACCGGCACGGCGTGCCGACGTCCGACTTCGTGGTCACCGACGACCGGGAAACCGCGCGCCGGGCGGCGGAACGCTTCGGATTGCCGGCGGTGCTCAAGGCCGACGGGCTCGCGGCCGGCAAGGGCGTGCTGATCGTGTCGTCGCCGGAGGAACTGGAGTCCGCCGTGGACGTCTTCTTCGTCGACCGTCGGTTCGGTTCGGCCGGCGCCCGCGTTCTGATCGAGCCCTTCGTGCACGGCGAGGAGGTCTCCTTCATCGGCTTCTGCGACGGCCGGCGGGTGCTACCGCTGGCGACCTCCAAGGACTACAAGCGGATCGGCGACGACGACGCCGGCCCGAACACCGGCGGCATGGGCGCCCACAGCCCGGCGGGAATCGTCTCCAGAGAACAGGTCGAGGAGATCATGAGCGAGGTCATGGAGCGGACGGTGGCCGGCATGGCCGCCGACGGCACGCCCTTCTCCGGCGTGCTCTACGCGGGTCTGATGATGAGCCCGGACGGTCCCCAGGTGCTCGAGTTCAACGCCCGGCTCGGGGATCCCGAGGCGCAGGCGCTGCTGCTGCGGCTGGAGGAGGACCCGGTCGACCTGTTCGCGGCCGGCGCCGACGGCGACTTCGGAGGGTCCGAACTCGCCTTCAGCTCCGGCGCTTCGGCCTGCCTGGTGCTGGCCAACGAGGGCTACCCGGGGAAGGCGGCGTCGGGAGACGCGATCGAAGGCATCGAAGCCGCTCGAGCGCGCGAGGGCGTGGTCGTGTTCCACGCCGGCACCGACCGCCGGAACGGCCAGGTCATCGCCACCGGCGGACGGGTGCTGAACGTCTGCGCGGTCGGCGACGACCTGGCTCAGGCGCTTGCGCGGGCCTACGAGGGGGCGGCCCGGATCCACTGGCCGGCCAAGGCGATGCGCTCGGATATCGGCCGGCGGGTGCTCGGGATGGGAGCGGGCTTGTCGTGAGTTGCGGCGGCTGCAGCTTTGCCGGTCAATCGACCGCGATGGTGGACACGTTCGTCGGCGTGCGCTTCGGTGAGGAGACGAACCTGACCCTGTGCCGCACGGGCGGCGAGCTGCTGGCCCGCGGTGACGAGGTGATCGTGTCGATGGAGCCGGGTCCGGCCTACGGCCGGGTGGAGAAGTCGCCCATGCCGGTGTTCAAGCCGTGCCAGAAGTCGAGCGCCCGGCCGCTGATCCGCCGGGCGGACGACGCCGACCGCGCGGCAAGGGAGCGGCAACTGACGAACGAGGTGCGCGGCAAGACCTTCTGCCGTGAGCGGGCGCGGGCGCTCGGCCTGGAGATGAAGGTGTCGCGGGTGGACTTCAGCCTGGATGGGCGCAACGCGACGTTCTACTTCACTGCCGATCGGCGGGTCGACTTCCGGCAGTTGCTGCGCGACCTGAAGGCCCGCTTCAAGTCCCGGGTGCGACTGGTTCATGTCGGACCGCGGGACGAGGCGCGGCTGCTCGGCGGCGTCGGCATCTGCGGTCTGACGCTGTGCTGTTCCACCTGGATCGACGACTTCCGGCCCATCTCGATCCAGATGGCCAAACGCCAGGGTCTGAGTCTCAACCCGTCCAAGATCTCCGGCCAGTGCGGCAGGCTCCTGTGCTGCCTCGCGTACGAGGATGACGACTATCGCCGCCGTCGTCCGAGCGACAGGCCCTTGTCGGGTGGTGGCGACGGTGGCGCACTGCCGGTCCTGAGCTGAGCTGCGTGCCGGGGCTAGGAGGCGCCGCGGCGGGTGAGCACCGCCGGGATCGTCTTGAGGAGGATCTTGAAGTCGAGCGTCGGGGACCAGGAGTCGATGTACTCCAGGTCGAGTTCCATCCAGCGGTCGAAGTCCAGATCGCTGCGGCCGCTGACCTGCCACAGACAGGTGATGCCCGGCTTCATCGACAGGCGCCGCCGCTGCCGCCTTGTGTACGGCTCCTTCTCCTCGAGAGGCCTTGGGCCGACCAGGCTCATGTCGCCGCACAAGACGTTCCAGAATTGCGGGAGTTCGTCGAGACTGAACTTGCGCAGGTAGTGCCCGAGCGGCGTGATACGCGGATCGCGGTGCATCTTGAACGCGGGACCGCCCATCGTGTTCAGGTGCTTCAGCTCGCCCCGCTTCGCGTCGGCGTCCGCGACCATGGTGCGGAGCTTGTACATCGTGAAGCGGCGGCCGTTCAGACCGCAGCGCGTCTGGCGGTAGAGCACGGAGCCGGACGAAGTGATCTTGATCAGGAGCGCCAGCACCAGCATCACGGGCAGGCTGATCGCCAGCAGGACGACGCCGATGCAGATGTCGTAGAGGCGCTTGAACAGCAGCAGGGGAAGGCTGGACGGCGCCGGCGACAGGGTGACGACGGGCCGGCCGGCAAGAGAATCGAGTTGGACCTGGCTGTGGGCCGGCGGCAGCAGGTCGAGCGCGATGCGGGTCTGGATGCCCTGTTCCTGCAGCGCCTCGAAGATCTTCTGCAGGGCGGGCAACTCATTGGGAGTGACGGCAAAGAACACGTCGTCGATTACGTGCTCGGAGACGATGCGCAGGATGTCGTCGACGCCGCCCCAGACCGGTTGCGCAGCCTCGGCGGGCTTGCTCCCGTCCGTGTGGATCAGGCCGACGATCCTGAGGCCCCAGTAGGAGTGGTCCTCGATCGACTCGGCGAGTTGCCGGGCCGCTTCCGGGGTGCCGGCGATGAGCACGGCTCGCTGGTTGAGTCCGTGCCGCCGCAGGTCGCGCGAAAGGATGCGCAGCGCGATCTTCTCGGTCAGCAGCAGCAGGCAGGAAAGGCCGGAGAAGAGAAGCAGCCAGGGTCGGCTGAGGCGGTCCTGGAGCAGGAGCTGGTCCAGTTGGAGGACGAAGACGGCGAACAGGAGCAGGAACGTGGCGACTGCCGACACCTTGAGGATCGCGGCTGCCTCGGTCCTCAGGTCGGCGGTGCGGTGCGAGCGGTAGCGCCGGGTGGCGATGAGCGGCGCCATCCAGGTCAGGAGCGCCAGCGGCAGCAGCGGTAGATGGTCGCCCAGGGGATAGAGCGGACGGGGGAAGAGGCCCGGCAACACCTGGGGGAACAGTCCGCTACGGATCGCGTAGGCGAGGAAGAACGCCGCCGCGACCAGCGAGAGGTCGAGGGAGAAAATCAGGGCGGCTTGCAGTCGAATGCGCTGTTTCAACATGGCTTGCGCCGCTTCAACGTGGCTTGCGCTGTTTCAACGTGGCTTGCGCTCTTTCAACATGGGTTATGGCCCAGAGCACTCCGGGTCAGGCAGTCTATCCGCCCCCTGACCGCGGCTGGGAAACGCGGGTATTGTGCCCGCATCGGGGCCCGCGAGCCCCGGCCGGCCTCAGCGCCGTTCGCCGAGCCGTCGAAACAACTCTTCGTACTGGTCCGTGACCCGGTCCCAGTTGAACTCGGACGCCGCCCGGCGAGCCGCTCGTTCGCCCAGGAGACGCGCCCGGACCGGGTCGCCGGCGGCCCGCTCGAAGGCCGCGGTGAGCGAGGCCTGATCCTGAACGTCGAAGTAGATGGCGGCCTCGGCGGCCGTTTCGCGGTTGGCCGGTTCGTCGTTGACCAGCACGCAGTTGCCGTAGCCCATCGCCTCGACCAGGGCCGGATGGGTGCCGCCGACCTCGGTGGCGTGCACGGTCGCGAGCGCGGACGAGAGCAGGCCCCGGTAACGGTCGCCGTACACGGCGCCCGGGAAGCGCACCCGCGGATCGGCGGTCCTCTTCATCTCGGCGATGAAGTCCGAGGCGTAGGGCGCGTCGCCGACCATGACCAGGGGCAGCTCACCGCCTGCCTGGGCGTAGGCCGCGACGACGCGGTGCGGGTTGTTCTCCGGCTCGAAGCGGCTGACGTAGAGAAAGTAGCGTCGGGGTTCGAGTCCCAGCTCGTTCAGGACGGGGTGAGAGACGATGGGTTGGGGCTCGACGCCGTAGCGGATCATCGTCGTGCTGCGGCCGTACCGGCCGCGGTAGTGATCGGCGATGACTTCCGCGTCGCTGATCGTTGTGCCCGGCAACAGGCAGGCCAGGCGTTCGGAGAGGGCGTACACGAGGCGGCCGGGCCAGCCCCATTTCGCTCTTCGCTTCTCGATTCCGTCCACGTGCAGGGCGGTACGGATGCGCCGCGGCCAGAGCAGCGGCAGGAAGAGCGCGTTCGCGCCGTTGACGACCAGCGCGGCGCGGGCGCCGCGGGCGAAGAGCGTCGCATGGAGGCAGGAGAGCAGCGTGTGGACGGGGGTGTCGCCGTATTTCGTGCGCAGCGTCGGCAGCACGACCAGATCGACGCCGCGGTGAGAGCGGCGCCGCCGGTCGACGTAGTGGGACCGGCAGTAGACGGTGACCGGCCAACCGCGTTCCGCCAGGCGGGGCGCCAGCGCCTCGATCATCGTCTCGTAGCCGCTGTATGCCGCGGGTATGCCGCGGCTGCCGATGATCAGAATCCTCGGCCGCTCACGGTGCAGCGGCAGGGAAGCCCGCCCGAACCACCGTGCCATCGTGCGCGGCGGCACGCGGCGGCGGGCGCGGACCAGGCGACGCCGCTCGAGGATGCGACGGCGGTTGCGCCACAGCCAGGCGTACGCGGCCAGCGACGAGGGCTCACGCAGCAGCACGTAGGCGAGGATGCCGAGTTCCCGGATCGAGGTCAAAAGAAGGGTGCGTGGGGCGTCGGCCAGGCTGCGATGGTAGAGCTGCAGCAGGTAGCGGTTCTTGAGCGAGTGGAAGTTGATCTCACGCGACATCTGCCGCCGCCGCCGGGGCAGGTTGACGCGGCCGTGTACCGCGCGGGCCCGGGGTTCATAGAGCACCTCCCAACCCCGTTCCCGCAGCCGGAAGCAGAGTTCCGCGTCCTCGCGATAGGAGTGGAAGTCGCCGTCGAGGACCTGGCCCGCGACCGCCGCGTCGCGCAGCGCGGCACTCAGGAACAGGGTGGCGGCGCCGCTGCCCCCGAACACCCGCTCTGTTACCGGATATTGGTCGCTGTCGACCTGGTCGGCGCCGCGGTCCTCGTGGCGCCAATTCCGGGTCAGGCGCATGCCGCACGCGTCAATCCGGGGCGGGGTGTCCCCGTTCGGGGCCTCGTCACGAAGCAGTCGGCCGGTGACGGCCCCGACCGGCTGCTCCGGCGTGGTGAACCGTTCGAGGCACGCGATCAGGCGGGCCGCGTAGTCCGCCGAGACCCAGGCGTCGGCGTTCAGGCTCAGCACGTAGGTCGGTGGCCCGTCAGTCTCCGCGCCGTTGCCGAAGGCGGTCTCAAGCGCCCGGTTCAGGCCGCCTGCGAAGCCGGTGTTCTCGTCCAGCGCGATCGACTCGACCGAGAAGGCCGCCGAGTCCGCACCCTCTCGAAGGCGTTCGAGGGTGGCGTCCGTACTGGCGTTGTCGACCACGATGAGGCGGAATGGCGGGCCCTCGAGCGACGCCAGCGCTTCGAAGAAGCGGGGCAGGTTGGCCGCGTCGTTCCAGGTGACGGTGCAGATCGCAAGGTCGCGGGCGTTCACGGGCGCCTCCAACCGCAAGCGGCCGCCGCGGCGAGGCGACTCAGACCGACCAGCGCCTCGCGGCGGCTCCGTGCGCGGCTGGGCCGGCGAAGCGGCAGCAGGGCGATGCGGAGCAGAGCGGCGACGACCAGCATGAGGTTCAGCACGAGGGCGGCGCCGCGGCTGTAATGCTTGCGAGCGTATCGGTCCAGGTTGCGGTAGTAGGCGAGCAGGAAGGGGCCGTACCCGAGGCGCGGTACGGAGGCGCCGAGGCCATGCCGGAAGGTGGCGTCCGGCCAGTAGTGGATCGTCTCGTTGCGATCGCGGAGCCGGCGGGCGAGGTCGATGTCCTCGAACCAGGCCGGCCAGAACTCTTCGTCCATGCGCCCGGCGGCATCGAAGGCGTCGCGTCGAAGCAGCAGGGCGCAGGCCGCCGGCTGCTCGACGGGCGATCCGGCCGGCGGCTCTGGCATGGCCCTGGGCTCCACGAAGCAGCAATAGCCGAGCAGCGTTCGCAGGCCGGGCAGACTGCGCAATTGCCAGCCGGCCTGGCAAGCGCCGTCTCTGTCCACCAACCGGGGCGCCAGGCCGGCCGTTTGCGGGTGCTGTTCCATGCGCCGAACCAGGGATTCGAGCGCCCCGGATTCGGGCCTGGCGTCGGTGTTCAGGATCAGCAGCAGGGATCCCCCGGCATCGGCCGCACCGCGGTTGATCGCCGCTGCGAAGCCAAGGTTGCGGCCCGGTTCGAGGACGAGGACGTTCGGCCGGCCGGCCCCAAGGGCGCTCACGTTCCCACCCGAGCCGTTGTCGACCACGATCAGTTCGAAGCGTTCGTCGCGGGGCCAGCTCTCGACAAGAAGCGCGAGGTTGTCCTCGTCGTGCCAGTGCGGCGCCACAGCGGTCAGAATCGGAGTGCCGATCATCGCCCGATTCCGTCGTCGCTTCCGGTAGTCCAGGTCGACTGCCGGCGGCCGAAACCGGCGAAGCGCGGCAGGAGCCGGACCGCCCGGCACCAGGCGAACAGGAGATCCACGGGTCCCGGGCGTCGTGGATCGCCCGGTAGCGCCTCGCCCTTCCCGCCCCGGAACACATCGACCACGTCGCGGAACAGGAGTCCGGGCAGCCGGCGCCAGAAGCTCCGGCCGAGCCGCGTCGCCAGAACCAGCAGGCGATTGCAGTAAGTCCGGCGGACGCGCCGCCGGGCGGCGCGACGGCCGCGGCTCGACAGCGCGCCGGCATGTTCGATGCGCGCCGCCGGCGCCAGCACCGCCTCGTACGATGCCCGGCGCAGCCGGTCGGCGAGTTCGACGTCCTCGTAGTAGCTGTCCAGCCGCTCGTTGAAGGGCCGGAGCGGCCGGCCCGCGGGGCTTACCGCGACCAGCGCGTCACGGCGGTAGATCGCGGCGGTCGCAGACACGCCGTACACGGGTCGCGGCGCGCCGGCGGGCGGCGGTGCGGACTCGCCGCGGTCGACCTGGACCGCCTGCCAGCGGCGGTTCCAGGCCAGGCCGGCGCCGTCGATCCGTACTTCATCGTCGTCGCCGGCTGGAAGCAGGTTGATCCCCTGCGCCGCCGCGACCTGGGAGTCGGCGGAGGGCTTCGGGTCGGCTTCGGCGCATGCGCCAAGCACCTCCAGCAACGCCCGGGTCCAGCCGGTCGCAAGCACGGCGTCGTCGTTCACCAGGGCGATCCACCGGCCGGCGCTGGCGGCGATGCCGGCGTTGGCGGCGCGGGCGAATCCCGCCGGGCGGGGCAGTTGCACGATCCGTGGCGCCCGCTGGAAGGCGGCGGGATGATCGGCCGCGAGTTTCCGCGCGAGCGCCCTGAGCGCTGCCGGACCGCCGGCCAGGGTCCCGGTCCCCCGCGCCACGTCCCGGGCGGTCGTGGCCGGGTGCTGCCAGACGACGATCAGTTCGGCCGGCGCGGCCGTCTCCGACGCGTCCCGGTAGATGGACTCGAGGCATCCCGCGAGGTGCGGCGGCACGCCGACCGTTGGAACGACGTAGGAGAGTGCCGGTGCCTGCGCGACGATCAAGGTCCGGCAGTCCGGCCGACGTGGAGAGCGTGGAAGAGGATCACCTCGACCTCCGCGGGGAGGTCGGGATCGCGGACGATGACCAGGTTGCCGAGTCCACACAGCGGAGCGAGATCGATCTCGGCACGGTAGCGGGTGCCGAAGAAGGGACCGCCGGCGCCGGTTGCGACCCAGTGGAGCCAGGGTGCGCGGCCCGCGACGGCGCCGCTGTCGCGGGCGGACCACTCGCCGGTGTGATCGCCGTGCTGCAGGTCCAGGAAGTGCTCGGTCTGTTCGGCGCCGATGCGGGCCAACGTTCGACCCGCGGCTAGGCCGCCGCCGTGGGCAACCGCCGTATCGAGCACCAGGGTTCCGCAGCCGGCCGCCTCGGCTGCCCATCGTGGCTGGTCCTGAGTCAGCACCTGCCTTGGCGAGCTGAGCAGCGTCTGCCGCGGCAGGAACGCTCCCCAGGAGCCGAGCGCCGCCGCCGTCAGCACCACGGCGCCGACTGCCAGCACGATGGCCCGGGGCGCGGGCGCTCTCCGCACGAGCGCGCCGACGCCGCGCCCGATCAGGATCAGGACGATCAGTCCGAGCCAGCGATCGGATGCGGTATCGAGTCCGAGCGCGCTCAGTCGATCGTCGAGATGCGCGGCCCGGAGCCACGGATAGGTGGCCGAGAGCGTGGCGAACACGAGCAGGCTGCCCTGCCAGCAGAACCCGAATACGGCTGCATCGCCGCGCAGGCCGATACCCTGCCAGGGCCCGGTCGGAGGCGGATCGTCGGTGGACCCGGCGCTAGGCCGCTCGGCGCTCAGCACGGTCCACAGCGCGATACCCGCCAGCAGGGCTTGCGGGGGCGGCAGGAAGCGCAGCCCGGCGAGCGAAAGCAGAACGGCCGCCGCCACCGTGTGCAGGTTGCCCCGACCGACCAGGTTGGGCGCGGCAAGGAGAACCAGGGGCAATCCGGCGAGCGCCAGGGGCCAGGGCGCCGCCGCCGCGGGCGGTAGCCCGAGGGCCAGGGCGCCGGTCAGAACGAGGACGATGGCGAAGGCGAACCGGCGCCAGACGACGGCGGCCGACATGGCGGTGAGAAGAACCCCGAACGCGGGCTCGCGGACGAGGACGAGCCCCAGGATCAGGGTCAAGGCGAGCCCCAGCGCTGCCGCCGCCACGGACCAACGCTCCTTGAGAGCCCGAGCGGCCGCGTCGGCAAGCGCCGCGGCGGCGAGCACCAGGACGACATTCGAGCGGACGCCGCCCGCGGCCAGGATCAGGGCGGCTGTTCCCGCCAGGGCCGGAGCACCCATGCGGGCGAACAGGGCGGTCAGAAGGATCGCTGCCGCGGCGGGAATGGCGACGAGTACGACCAGCAGCCGGAGCACCCCACCGTCGAGCAGGTCGCCCTGCCGCAGGAGCAGGTTGAGTCCGATCAGCGCCGACAGCAGGGTGCCGCCGAGGCGTATCAGGCGTGCCGGCGCCAGGGAGCCGGGCGGCGCCAGCAGATCGGCCCGGCGGGCGAGCAGAGTGTCCACGAGAAGCGCGGCGGGACCCAGACAGAGCAGGGCGCCCACCGCCGTCGCACGGCCCGGACCGTGAGGGGGCACGGCCGCGAACGCGACCACGGTCAGTAGCGGCAGCGCCAGCGCTGCCGGGCTCAGCGGGCGACGCGCGGCGCCCGCGGCGGCGATCAGGACCGCCATTGCGGCGAACGCGAGGTAGCGTCCTTCAGCCGCCGCCTCCGCATCGCGCTCGACCGCCGCCAGGGAGGTCATCGCCAGCCCGGCCAGCAGGGGCGGCAGGGCGGCGATCCATGGCGGAGAAGGGGACCCGGGCCAGGCCGGCGCGGAAGCGGATTCAGGGGTCAAGCGGGCCATCCTTGCCGTAGCGGGCAAACGTTGGAAGACTGCCACCGCCATGTTGCCCCGAGAACTGCTCAGAAGCGAACCTCAGCGGGTTGCGGACGCTCTCGAAGCGCGCGGCGCCGAAGCCGGGCTGGTCGACCAATGGGCGACTTGCGACCTGCGCCGCCGTGAAGCGCTGATCGAACTCGAGGATCTCCGTCACCGTCGTCGGTTGGCTGGTCGCGAGATTGGCAAGCTCAAGGCTCAGGGCGAGGCGAAGGAAGAAGATGCCGCCAGACGCATTCTAGAGATGACGGAGCTCAAGGCCCGCATCGAGGGCCTTGAAGATGTCGTGTCGCAGGCCGAGGAGGAGCTCGTCGAAACGGAACTGAAGGTACCGAACATCGCTCACGAGACGGTCCCGGTCGGCGGCGACGAATCGGCGAACCGCGTCGAGCGGGTGGTCGGCGATCTGCCGGAGTTCGACTTCGAGCCGAAGGCCCACTGGGACATCGGCCCGGAGCTGGGGATCCTCGACTTCGAGCGCGGCGCCAAGCTTGCCGGTGCCCGGTTCACCACCTACTTCGGTTGGGGGGCACGCCTGGAGCGGGCGCTCGGCGCCTTCATGCTCGACCTGCACACCGAGGAGCATGGCTACACCGAGGTTCTGCCTCCCTACCTGGTCAAGCGCGAGTGCCTGTTCGGCAGCGGCCAACTGCCGAAGTTCGAAGAGGAAGTGTTCCGGGTCCAGCCCGATTCGCGTTACCTGATCCCGACCGGCGAGGTGCCCCTGGTCAACCTGCACGCCGACGAAGTGCTCGACGAGGAGCAGTTGCCACTGCGCTATGCCACGCTCACGCCCTGCTTCCGCGCCGAGGCCGGGTCGTACGGTCGCGACGTGCGCGGACTCATCCGCCAGCACCAGTTCCACAAGGTCGAGTTGGTTCAACTGACGACGCCCGAGACCAGCCACGACACGTTGGAGCAACTGACGGCCCACGCCGAGCGTGTGCTGCAGCGACTGGAACTGCCCTACCGGGTGGTGTCTCTCTGCACCGGCGACATGGGATTCGCCATGGCCAAGACGTACGACCTCGAGGTGTGGCTTCCCGGCCAGCAGGCGTACCGGGAGATCTCCTCCTGCAGCAACGCCGAGGCGTTCCAGGCGCGTCGCGTCCATACTCGCTTCCGGCCGCGGGAGGGCGGCGCCCTGCGCTACGTTCATACGCTGAACGGCTCGGGTCTCGCGGTCGGGCGAACCCTGATTGCCGTGTTGGAGAACTACCAGACGGCGTCGGGTTCGATACGCATTCCGGCGGCGCTCCAGCCGTATGTCGGCGGGGTCGAGGAGATCCCGGCAGCCTAGGAGCGTGCGCCGCACAACATGGGGTACGCCGATCCTTCCTGCCGCGCACGCTGCTAGTTTGGAGAATCCTGCCGCCTCGGAGGGGTGGCTGAGTGGTCGAAAGCACCGGTCTTGAAAACCGGCGTGGACTAGCGTCCACCGTGGGTTCGAATCCCACCCCCTCCGCCACTGTTCCTCACGGGACGCTACGCTTGCGGAAAAGGAGTTGTCGTGAGCAGAAGACCTTCCGATGTATGGCCGGCCGAGATCCGCGCGGAGCTGGCCAACCTGGAGGAGATCGCCCTGGCGACCAAGCCGTCGTCCGGCGATCTTCCGAGTCTGCACGGCGTGGACATCAACGGTGTCTCCGTGCCGCTGCGCCAGGCGATAGGCGGCGACCACCTGATCTACCTCGATTTCAAGCAACGGTACGACCTGGACCGCCGCGTCCGCGAGGCGGAGGCGGCCGGCAACGCCCAGGTCGTGTCGGGCCTTCGCCAGTCGCAGCAGCGCGCCGGCGTCCTGGTGGCCGATGTGTCGGGCCACAAGGCGACGGACGCCCTGGTGGCGGCGATGCTGCACCAGGCGTTCCTGCTCGGGGCGTACTATGAACTCGACCTGTTCGGCGAGATCACGACCCGGCTCTTCGAGCACATCAACCAGCGTTTCTACAAGTCGACCACGTTGAACAAGTACCTGACCATGCTGTACGGCGAGGTCTCGGAGCAGGGCAAGTTCCGCTTCTTCTCGGCCGGCCACCCCGCGCCCCTGCTGTTCGCCGGCCGCCCGGGCCGCATCGAGCACCTCCGCGAAGACCAACTTGTACGGTCCCCGCCGATCGGGATGTTCGCGTCGAACGCCTACATGGACGAGCTGGTCGACCCCGGTCCCCTTGGCTACAAGCGCCCCTATGAAGTCAGCGAGCTCGACCTGCTCGAGGCCGGCGATCTCCTCCTGCTCTACACGGACGGCTTCGCCGAGCACGGCGGCGACCGCTACCTCGCTGAACGCGCCGAGGGCGTTCTGGAGGCCGTCCGGGGCCGGAGCGCAAGCGAGATCTGCGAGCACCTGCGCGTGGACCTGCTCGCCTTCGCGCCGCCGGAGGACGACATCAGCTTCGTGGTGATCAAGAAGACGGAGTAACGGCCCCTGGTTCACGGGGCTGCCCGCATCCGCCGCCCACCGGGTCGCTCTGTTCGGTGACCTGCACATCCACACGATGTACTCGCACGACGCGTTCATGGGCACGGTGCGCACGACGCCGGACGACGCCTACCGGTACGCCAGGGGGGAGGCGATTCCGCACCCGTCGGGCGAGTCGATCCGGCTTTCCGGTGCGCCGCTCGACTTCCTCGCGGTGACCGACCACGCGGAGTACCTGGGCGCGTTGGCGGCGCTGATCGATCCCTCCAGTCCCACCTATGGGCATCCGTTGACGGAGGATCTGATGGGCGGCCAGGGCGCCGGGAACCGCCGCCGGCTGGGCGCCCTGGCCCGGGTGCGGGAACTGGCGCGCGCGGGCGACCCGATCAACGGCCCGGAGGTACGGGGAGGCGCCTGGCAGCGGATCATCGAGGCCGCCGAACGGCACAACGACCCGGGCCGGTTCACCGCCCTGATCGGCTACGAGTACACGATGGGGGTGAGTAGCCGTCACTTGCACCGCAACGTCATCTTCCGCGGCAGCGAGGCCCCGGATCTGCCCTTCAGTTCTCTGGACGGCGATCCCGAGGACCTCTGGACCTGGCTCGATGGTCTGCGCGAGGAGGGGATCGAGGCGCTCGCGATGCCGCACAACATGAACCAGAGCGACGGCCTGGCCTTTCCCGACCGGGAGACGTGGAAGGGCGCTGAGATCGACGCCGCGTTCGCGGCCAAGCGGATACGGAACGAGCCGGTGGCCGAGATCAGCCAGCAGAAGGGCACCTCGGAGGTCCATCCTTCGCTGTCGCCGAACGACGAGTGGGCCGACTTCCAGATCGTCCAGTACTACCTCGACAGGGTGAACAACACGGACCCGATTTCGGTCTTCAAGGGCGGCTACTACCGGGACGCGCTGCTTACCGGTCTCGAGATGGGCGAGCGCCTGGGAGTCAACCCCTACGCCCTCGGTGCGATCGGTTCGAGCGACAGCCACGTCAGCGCCGGTTCCTTCGAGGAGGACAATCGCTTCTCGGGGAGGGCGAATACGCCCCAGTCCCGCGGTTCCGCCTACAGCGAGGAGGACGGCGGCTGGGAGAACTTCTGGACGCCGCGTCAGGCGACCCACGGCACGGGCGGCCTGGCCGGGGTGTGGGCCGGCGAGAACACCCGTGCGGCGATCTTCGACGCGCTGAAGCGGCGCGAGTCGTTCGCCACTTCGGGCACGCGCATCCGGGTGCGCTTCTTCGGCGGCTTCGGGCTCGATGAGGCCATAGCACAGACTGCGGACCCGATCGCCGCGGCGTACGAGCACGGCGTACCGATGGGCGGCGATCTGTCGAGCGGCCAAGCCGACGAGTCCCCTGGGAACGCGGGCGTCTCGCCCGCATCCGGTGACAACGACGGCGCGCCGAGCTTCCTCGTCTGGGCGCTGCGCGACCCGGAGAACGCCTGGCTGCAGCGCGCCCAGGTCATCAAGGGCTGGCTGGAGGACGGCGAAACGAAGGAACAGGTGTACGACGTCGTCTGCTCCGACGGCCTGGAGCCGGACCCCGAAACCCACCGCTGCGGCGACAACGGCGCCCAGGTGAACCTGGACGACTGTTCGATCGGCCGGGACAAGGGCGCCGTCGAACTCCGGACCACCTGGACCGACCCGGACTTCGATGCCGGCGCCCGCTCCTTCTACTACGTCCGGGTACTCGAGAACCCGACCTGCCGCTGGTCGACCTGGGACGCCTTGCGGCTCGGCATCGAACCGAACCCGGATTTGGCGGCGACCCACCAGGAACGGGCCTGGAGTTCGCCCATCTGGTACACGCCATGAGGGGGCTTGCTGTGCTTTCGGAGGTGCTGAAGCACCACTCCTCACCCCGCTCCGCCGCTCCGCGGCTCCGCGGGGAAAGCCGACGAGGGCGTCGGCGCACCCGGTGGATGCTGCCGGGAACGAGGGGCGCGTCGCAAGCCTTGAACGCCTCGTGGCCCGATTCGAGGATGCCGGGTACGGCGGCTGCCATTTGAGGCGTCCGGACATCGCTGCTCTGGTCCAGGATGCGTTTCTGTTCGGGGACGGCGACCGTTACCGGCTGGTCGAATGGTGCGTCATGCCGAACCACGTGCATGTGTTGATGGAACCGCTTCGGGATTCGCTCCCGGTCATCGTGCAGACGTGGAAGTCAGTGACCGCGAGGCGAGCGAACCGGCTTTTGGGGCGAACCGGGCAGCACTGGATGAGGGACTACTACGACCGATACATCCGCGATCTTCGCCACTTCGAGGCCGTAAGGCGGTACATCTGGCTGAACCCGGTTCAGGCCGGACTATGCCGGTCACCGGCGGAGTGGCCGTGGTCGTCGGCGCGCCTGCGAAGTTCCGAGGAAGTGCAACGAGTCTTGTCACTGGATACGCCGACGCCCCCCTGACCGGGTGCGCCGACGCCCTCATCACTGGGTGCGCCGACGCCCCCGTCGGCATTCTGAAGAGAACGCGCGAGGCCGAAGGCCTCGCACCACTCCTCCCCCCGCTCCGCCGCTCCGCGGTTCCGCGGGGAAAGCCGACGAGGGCGTCGGCGCACCCAGTGGGGTGACTACCCGCCGCCGGCAGTCTCCTCATCCGTCGCCGTCTTCTCGACCGGCTCCAGCTTCAACATCGCGCCGTCGCTCTCATCGGTTATGACGTAGAGCAGGTCGTCGGGGCCCTGCCGGACATCGCGGATACGCTTGCCGATGTCCTTGAGGAGCCATTCGCGGCCGAGTTCCTCGCCCTTGGGGCTGAAGATGAGCCGCTCGACGTGCCCGGTGCCGGGCATGCGACCGGTCATCAGAGCCCCGGCGAACAGGTTGCCCTTCCACTCGGGGAAGGCGTCGCCGGTGTAGAAGGCGAGTCCGGAGGGCGCGATGGACGGTAGCCAGAAGATCGCCGGTTCCTCCATGCCTTCGGCCCAGAAGCGCTCGGAGATGCGGACCCCGTTGTAGTGGCGGCCGTAGGAGACCACCGGCCAACCGTAGTTCTTGCCGGCCTCGATGGCGTTCAGCTCATCGCCGCCCTGCGGGGCGTGCTCCGTGGTCCAGGGGACGCCGGTTTCGGGGTGGAGCGCCAGCCCCATCTGGTTCCGGTGGCCCATGGAGTAGACCTCCGGCTTGTGCCCTTCCTTGCCGACGAACGGGTTGTCGTCGGGCACGCTGCCGTCGAGGCGCATGCGCAGCAGCTTGCCGGCGTGGCTGTTCGGGTCCTGGGCCAGCTTGGCCTGGCCGAAGAAGCTCTGCGTGCCGTCGACGAGGTCGGCGCCGAATGCGCCGCCCATCGTCATGAACAGGATGTCCTCGCCGGGCACGAAGGCGAGCCGGGCGGCGGCGACCGACCCGCCCCAGGGTTCGGCGACGAACACGTCCTCGACATCGACCAGGGACGTGCCGTCGAGGCGTCCGCGCACCAGGGCCACGGTGCCCTCGCGCCCAGAAACCTGTCTCGTGTAGGTGAGATACACGTACCCGTTGTCGGCGAAATGCGGGTGAACCGCGACCTCCATCAGGCCGGCGAGGCTGCGTGCGAGGACGTCGTCGGGTACGCCGGCGATCGGCTCGTCCACGAGCACGCCGTCGCGGATCAGGCGCACAGTGCCCTTGCGCTCGGTCACCAGCATGCCGCCCTTCGGTAGGAAGGCGAGGGACCACGGGCGGTTGAGACCCCGGGCGACGACCGAGACGCGCACCTCGGGGATCACGTGGGTGTTCATGATCCACGGCTCGTCGGGCAGCTCGACCCGGGGGATGCCGCTCCCTTTGCCGCCATACCCGGTCTGGGCCGCGGCCTGGCCGGCGATGGCGGCGGCGACGAGTAGCGCGGCGATCCGGGTCAGTCGCGCTTCGGTCGTTCGGTTCATCGTGAGTCTCCGTCTTGGTTGTTTGACGTTCTCAGTCGGGGTTGTGGCCCGCGCCGCTGGGTGCGCCGGCGTCCCCGCCGGCATCTCTGGATTCCGGATCCGGCCACTCCGCCCCCTGTTCGATCCACAGACGGAGCGTCTCGACCTGCTCCTCGGTCAACTGCGTACCGGCTTCGTACGGCGGCATCCGCATCTCCGCGAGCTCGGAACTCACCCGCAGGTAAAGCTCGCTGTCGTCGGGGTCGCCGGGCGCGATATTGGGATAACCGCCGAGGTCGGCGAAAGCGCGCTCCTTGATGTCGAGCCTGAGATCCGCCTCCCGGCGCGCACGCTCCGGCCCGTGGCACTCGTAGCAGAAGCCCTCGAGGATGGGCTTCACCTGAGTGAGGTAGTCGACCTTGTCCTCGGTGTGGCCGTTCGCCAGTGGGGCCCCGATCCAGCCCGCGACGAGCAGCGCCAGCGGAACGGTGAACAGACGGCGCGCTCTCATCCCTTTCTCTTCCCTCCAAGCGGAGAGACCCGCGACGGCTCAGCGGCTCGAGCTGCTCGCAGCGGGTCTCGGCTACAGTGTAGCCCCCTTGGTGCAGCGGGGCGGCGGTGGCCGCAGCGGCCCTGCTCGGCTGCGGAGCGGCCTCCGACGGCGCGATCCCTTTCTCCCAGTGGCCCTGAGGCCGGCGCCGCGGGTGGGGTTGCTACAGTTGCCGGTTTACGGCCGCGAGAGGGATGTCTTCACACGACGAGAGCACGGGCCCCGAGGGCTACGACCAGCGCGCCGTCGAGGCCTGGATCGCCGAGCACGTCGACGCCCTGCGACCGCCCCTCCGGTGGACGCGGCTCGAGGGCGGTCACTCGAACCTGACCTACCGGCTCGACGACGCCGACGGCAGGAAGGCGGTTATCCGGCGGCCGCCCCAGGGCGTGCTGCTGCCCAAGGCGCACGACATGAGCCGGGAGTGGGCCCTGATCTCGGCACTCGGGCCGACGGCGGTGCCTGTGCCGGCTGCGCTCGCGTTCTGCGAGAGGCCCGACGTAACCGGCGCCTGGTTCTACGTCATGGGCCTCGTGAGCGGCCGGCCCCTCTACAACTCCTCTCACACCGAGGAGTGGGTGCCCGAGGAGCGGCGGACGAAGCTGGCGCACTCCTTCATCGACGTGCTGGCCGAGCTTCACGCCGTCGACCCGGATGAGGTGGGACTCGGCGCGCTCGGCAAGCGGGACAGCTACGTCGGACGGCAACTGCGGACCTGGTACCGGTCCTGGACCGCGTCCGTGGAACCGGCCCAGTTGGACGACCCGCGGGCCCACGAACTGCAGCGGTTCTTCCTCGACCATCTGCCGGACCAGGGGCCGGCGCGCGTCGTCCACGGCGACTACGGGCTGCACAACTGTCTCGTGGGGCCGGAGTCTGTGATCGCCGCCGTGGTCGACTGGGAGATCTCCACCCTCGGCGATCCGCTGGCCGACCTCGCCTACGCGATGAACCAGTGGACGCCGGCGGTGAACACCATGCCGAGCGGCTCGGGCGGCGCCACCGCGGCACCCGGCTTTCCGCCGCGCGAGGCTCTCCTGGAACGCTACGCCGAGCGCACCGGCCGGGATCTCTCACACCTGGACTACTACGTTGGTTTCAACCGCTGGAAGTCCGCCGCCATCGTCCATGGCGTCTACGCCCGCTACATGGAAGGCAAGAAGAGCACCGAGGGCGTGAATCTCGACGAGATGCGCCAGCGCATCGTGAGGACGCTGGACCTGGCCGAAGAGGCGGTGAGCCGGCTCTGAGGAGACCAACATGAGCAAGCGGAAAGCCGCAGACGTCACCCCAACGAGAAAGCGACAGCAGCGGCCGAGCCGCCGCGCCTTCATGGGGCTTGCCGGTATGGCTGCCGCGGGCTCATTGGGCGCCGCCCGGGCGCAGACATCAGGCGAGATCCGGGATCTCGGCGAGACGCCCAGCGAGTACGGGCAGCCGTCGCCCTTTGCCGGCGCCAAGCGGTGGAGCCGCGCGCCCGACGCGACGGCGTCCTCCTCGAATACGCCCTTGGCGGACTCGGAGGGCATCGTCACGCCGTCGGGGTTGCACTTCGAGCGCCATCACACCGGTGTTCCGGGGATCGACCCGGACACCCACCGCCTGACGATCCACGGCTTGGTCGACCGGCCGCTGGTCTTCTCGATGGACGACCTGGTCCGCATGCCGTCGGTGTCCCGGTTCCACTTCATCGAGTGCTCGGGGAACAGTGCGCGCGAGTGGTCGCCGGCCGGCGCCGCGAACGTGCAGCTCAGCCACGGGCTCGCGAGCTGCAGCGAGTGGACCGGCGTGCTGCTCGCGGATCTGTTGGCCGAGGCCGGCGTCAAGCCGGAGGCGAGCTGGGTCGTCGCCGAAGGCGCCGACGCGGGCCTGATGAGCCGCAGCGTGCCGATTGAGAGGGCGCTCGACGACGTGATCATCGCCTACGGCCAGAACGGCGAGCCCGTGAGGCCCGAGCAGGGATACCCGCTGCGGTTGCTGGCGCCGGGCTGCGAGGGCAGCGTCAGCGTCAAGTGGCTGCGCCGGATCGAGGTCGCGCACATGCCCTCGATGGCCCGGGACGAGACCTCGAAGTACACGGATCTGCTGCCGGACGGCAAGGCGCGCCAGTTCACTTTGGTCATGGACGCGAAGTCGGTGATCACGCGGCCCTCGGGCGAGCAGAAACTGAACGGGCCCGGCTTCCACGAGTTCCGCGGTCTGGCCTGGTCGGGCCGCGGCGCGATCAGCCGCGTCGAGGTGTCGACGGACGGCGGCCGCACCTGGAGCGACGCCGAGATCGACGGCCCGCGTTACGCCAAGGCCTTCACCCGGTTCCGATCGCCCTGGCGCTGGGACGGCGCCCGCCACGTACTGATGTCACGGGCCACCGACGACACCGGCTACGTGCAGCCGACCCTGGCCGCGCTGCTCGAGGCGAGGGGCCGGTCGACGATCTACCACAACAACCGGATCAAGGCCTGGGAGGTCAAGGAGTCGGGGGAGGTGACGAATGTCGAGGCGTAGGAGCTCGGTTCCTGGGAACGCGGGCGTCTCGCCCGCATCCGGCGCGAAGCGCCGGCCCGTAGGCGCCAGTGCGATCTTCCTGTTCGCCTTGCTCGTTGCCACGGGCACGGCTGTTGCCGCCGAGGAGTCGGAGCGCACCGGCCTCGGGCACGAAGCGACCGCCGGGGACCTCGCGGCGGCCGGCTTCACCGTCTTTCCCGACGGCAAGGGCCTGCCGGAGGGTCGCGGAACCGCACGCGAGGGCAGGGCCGTCTACCAGCAGTTCTGCGCGGCATGCCACGGGCGGAACGCGGAGGGCGACGACGCGGCTGCGCTCGTCGGCGGCCGCGGCAGCCTGACCTCGGAGCGGCCGCGGCGGACGGTTGAGAGCTACTGGCCCTACGCCACGACCGTCTGGGACTACATCCGCCGCTCCATGCCATACGAGGCGCCCGGCTCACTCACCAACGACGAGATCTACGCCGTCGTCGCTCACCTTCTGCACCTCGGCGGGATCGTCGGCGAGGACGAAGTGCTCGACCGCGAAAGCCTGCCGCGGGTCGAGATGCCGAATCGCGACGGGTTCGTCCCGGACGACCGACCCGATACGGGCGGGGAGTAACGGCGCGCTATCGCCGCACGCTCGAAGTTTCGATCCGCGGATAGTCGGCACCGACCGGACACGCGAGTTGACAGCTCTGGCAGCCGGTGTAGGCGCCTTGCCGCTGTACCGTGAGGTTGTAGAAGATCTGCTGCGTCACCGGGCTCCTGGCGATCTCGACTGCTTCGGCGGCGGACTTCGAATCGAACAGGTCCTCGAGATGCTCCACCATGCGATCGGGGCCGAAGGGCTGGCAAGCCCGGGCGCAGGCCTCGGCGTCGAGTCCTCGGACCTCGGCCAGCGGCGCGCCGGGGGGCGCCGACCTCGGAATCGCCCCAACGGGGCAGACCTCGGCGCAGCGGCCGCACTCCTCGAGTCCGGGGCAGAGTTCCTCGGCTAGCGGCTGCCCGCACTCGACAGCGGCATCGGTCAGGACCCCGGCGAGGAACACCCGCGGGCCGTACGCCGGGGTCAGGATCATCTTGTTGAGGCCAAGCGTTCCCAGGCCGCAGGCGACCGCCGCCTGCCTCAGGAGCAGGGAACCCTGGCCGCCCGGACCAGCGTAGGCCATCGGCTGACGCCTGAGGTCCGGGATCGTCGCCGAGAGCACGCAGGCGATCGCGTCCCGCTGCTCCAGCCAGTAGGCGAGTTCGCCCGCGGCCTCCTCGAGATGGCGCGCCACGCGGCCGTTGGCGTACTGGCGGAAGGCGGCGTCGGGCGAGCAGGCGACGCCGGTCGGGTAGCGCTTGGCGAGGACGATCAGGCGCGAGAGGTAGGTCGAGAGCTGCGACGGCTTGTCGTAGTCCGGGGCCTGCCCCTCCAGCTCCTGCCACGAGCAGAAACCGAGCAGGTCGATGCCGAGTGCTTTCGCCTGCGCTGCGATGGCCTCGGCGTCGAGGCTTGGGCCGGCGCCGTTGCCGTTGCCGCTCACTGTAGCGGTCACCCGGCCCCCAGGTGGACAAGATGATCGAAGTCGCGGTCCCGGATGTACTCCCGGTCCCGCTCGCTGGGCGGGCCGCGAAAGACGAGTTCGTGCTCCTCCTCGCCGCGGATGTGCACCACGCTGCCGGGCGGCAGGTCCTGCCGCCGGTAGGGGATGCGCATGACCTTGCGGATGTCCTTCGACCCCACCGGGCAGATGTACATGCACTCGAAGCAGGCGGCGAAGGCGCCGCGCTTGCTGTTCGTGGCGAGGAAGAAGTCGCGCCAGTAGCGGTTGTCCAGCACCTGGGAGACGTCGAGAGCGACTTCGGCGCCCAGCAGCTTGCGCAGCACGACGTACAGCGAGCGGATGCTGATCCGCATCGCCGCCTGCGAGCAGCCCCGCTGGTCGAGATCGCGGATGTCGTTGACGCTGCTCTCGTTCGACGCCTTGAGCGGAATCGCTTGCGGCGGACAGATCACGGCGCAGCGGCCGCAGCGAAGCCCGGGGCAGAGGTCCCGTTCGAGAGGCCGGTCGGGTTCGAGTTCGGCGTCGGTGATCAGCGCGCCCAGGTAGACGCGCGACCCGTACTCCGGGGTCAGGAAGTTCAGGTTGAGCCCGACGTGGCCGAGTCCGGCGAACTCGGCCGTCCACTTGAGGTCGAGCAAGCCCGCCCCGGTCCACTTGAGGTCGAGGTCGGCGTACTCGCCCGAGACCGGCAGGGCGCAGTGTCCGCGCTGCTCGAGCCACTCCGCGATCTCGTAGGTGGTCTCCTCGGCCGAGTCGAGCGACAAGTGCGAATTCGTCGACTGGGTGGCCACGTCCTGGAGCGCCATCGCACCGGTCAGCAGGTGCTTGGTGACGACGACGATGCTCTTCATCCCTTCGCACAGGTAGTCCGGCACCTGCCCGCTCTGGGTGATGGCGGTGTAGGCCGCGACATCAGCGACGCCGACCGAATCGGCGCCCCGCTCGAGCGCGAAACGGGCGAGTTGCTCCTTCAGGCTCACCGGCGCTCCTGGTCCCAGGTCGTGCGGCGGCGAATCTGCGGCCCCAGGTTCTCGATCTCGACGAATCCGTCGACCTCCCGGCGCGGCAGCCGGTCGGGAAGATCGTGTCGGCGGTGCGTGGACCAACTCAGGCGCTCGTAGTCCCGGCCGACGGGGCACACCTGGACGCACTCGCTGCAGCCGGTGAGCGAGGCCTCCTTCATCATCGCCATCTCCGACCAGATTTCGCCGGACTTGCGGCCGCGCATCCGCTGCCACATCTCGTCGCCGGTGCGCGCCTCGAAGATCGAAGCGAGATGCTCGCCGAAGGCTTCGAAACCGAAGGGCTGGCAGCTTTGGGCGCAGGCTCGCTCGTCAAGGCCGCGAATCGTGGCGAGGCCGACGCCTTGGGGCGCTCGCCTGGGAATCGCGTCCGACGGGCAGATCGCGGCGCAGCGGCCGCATTCCTCGAGTCCGAGGCAGAGGTCCTCCGGGAGTTCGCCGCCCGGTTCGATCTCGGCGGAGGTCAGGACGCCGGCGAAGAAGACCCGCGGACCGTACTCCGGAGTCAGCACCATCCGGTTGAGGCCGAGCGTGCCGAGCCCGGCCAGCACGGCGCCCTCGCGCAGGAGGGGCGAGCCCTGGCCGGCGGGGAGGAGGTCTTCGGGTTTCCTGCGGTCGAAGTCGAGCGACGTCGGTGACACGGGCAGGGCGAGAAGGCCCCGTTCCTCGAGGCGAAACGCGATCCGCTCGGCGGCGAACTCCAGGGCGCGCAGGGTCCGGCCGCCGGCGAGCTGCTTGCTCGGCAAGTGCTTCGCCCACAGCACTCCGCGGAGGGTGCGCTTGCCGAGCACGATGAGAGTTCGGGACTCCGCGCTCAGCGTGGAAGGTCGGTGCCGTTCATCGAGCCGCTCCTCGAGATCGGCCACCGACGCGAAGCCGATCAGGTCGACTGCGAGGTCCGTTGCCAGCTCACGGACGGCGCCTTCCAGCGTCTCGGCCATCAGGGCAGCGGCATCTGTTCGCTTTCCACCTCGCGGGCCTGGTCGAATGCGGCCACGGGCTCCGCGGTGCGCACCTGCTCGAGCCAGAACACGCCGTCGAACTGGGCGCTGTTGCCGCGCGTGCCAACGAAGTCGACATCGCCGTCGCCGTCCATGTCGCGGGCGACGAAGCTGTCGAACATGCCGCGCTTGCGCCGCGAGATGTCGTGCCGGGTCCACTCGGCGTCGATGTCGCCGGGGTTCTCGAACCAACTGAGCCGTCCGAGCGGTGTGTGGGGTTCGACGTCGCGGTCTTCCGCCCGCCCGCTGCGGCTGTAGGCGCCCGACATGGCATCCAGGTCGCCGTCGCCGTCGATGTCGGCGAACGCGAAGCCGACCAGGCTGTCCGGCGTGAGCCGGCCGATCGGCCGCAACTGCCAGGTGTCTCCGGGGTCGGCCGGCTGCTCCAGCCACACCAGGACGCCGCCGAACTCGACCGAGGCAAGGTCTAGCCGGCCGTCGCCGGAGAGATCGACGAAGGCCATGTTGAAGCCGTTGAGCAGGGCGCCCGTCGGGCTGGCGTTCTGCGGCCGGACGGTGTCGGCGGTGGTCGTGGTGCCCTCGATGTGGATGGCGTGCTCGACGAGTTCGACGGCGCCGGCGCTCCGGTTCTCGAACCAGAAGATCCGGCCCTCGCCGGTCGAACCGGCGACGATGTCCATGTCTCCGTCCTGATCGAGATCGACGGTCTGGGAGTTGATCGGCCAGATCACCTGGACGATCTCGTGCTCGATCCACTCCCCGGAGAGCGGGTCGGCCGTGGTGTCGAACCAGGAGATCGGGTGCTTGGCGGTGCTTCTCCGATCCGGGTTCTGCGCACCCTTGTTCGGGGCGATGACCTCCGGCCGGCCGTCGCCGTCGAGGTCGCCGGTGAACACCCGGATGTACGAGCCCCGGTCCTTGGTCGCCGGCGGAATAACCCTCGACCAGTCGCCGCTGCGGAGAGCGGCGGCCCCCTCTTCGGTCCCGGCGCCGGGGTTCTCGAAGTAGATCAGGTGGGCGAGTTCGCAGGCGACCACGACGTCGAGGTCGCCGTCGCCGTCGAAGTCGTCGAGGGCGACGTCCTCGGATGCGGCGGCGTCCGGCCCTTCGGCAAGGGTCGCCAGCTCCCAGATGTCGGGGTCGTCCGTGCCGAAGGCGAGCCGGACGTGGCCCTGGCCCACGTTGCCGTATTCGGTGTCCGACTCGTGGACCGAGACGATGTCGAGCTGGCCGTCGCCGTCGAGGTCGGCCGTCTTGAGTCCGTCACCGCCGCGGATCGGCACGCCGCCGACTTCCACGTCGTCGATGATGTGCTCGCGCCAGGAGATCCACTGTCCGTCGTCGGCCCGGGCGCGGGTAGGGGTGTCGGCGACGAGGTTCGAGGAGGGGTTTGCTCCTGTCTCGCCGCTTTGACAGGCGGGCAGCGTCATGGCGACGGCGACGATCAGGCAGGGCGCCGCAATGGTGCGAACGCGCGGCAGGACGCTGGGCAAACCGCTCACGGCCGGTACCAGATAGGTGACGACCAGGCCCTTTCCTGGATCGTCGGCGGCAGGTCGGGCCGCGGCTCGACACCGGCCCGGATCGCGTCCCAGGTCGACCAGCGGCAGGTCGGGTTCTCGAGCACCCGCAGGTAGTAGATCGCGCGCTGGCCGGGATCGAACCCGGGATCCTCGAACACGGCCCGGAGTTCCGCGGCGCCTAGATCCTGCGAGATGCTGCAGTCGGAGACGTCCACGTTGGCGCCGTTGTAGGGGCAACGCGGAGGATCGCCGGAGGGAGTGCCGCCGTCGGAGCAGGCGACGTCGAAGATCTTCTCGTGCGCTGCGCCGCCTTCGACCCAGCCCTTGACCACCTGGAGTCGCTGCAGACCCGCGCTTTCCGGGTCGCCCGCCGCCCAGAGCAGCAGCTTGGGCGCGCGGTCGCCGTCCGCCAGGAGATCGCCGCCCATCGCCACGCCCTGCTCGTAGGCGGTCGCGATCATCTCGGGATCGTCGGCGAGGCCCGCGTCGAAGTCGTAGCCGCCGAAGAACCGGACCTGGATCCGCGGACCCGTGGTGGCGTAGGTTTCCTTGCGGCGGAACGCGTCGTAGATCGAGTCGCGGGTGTTCTCCTCGGCCCAGACGCCGGTCAGGCCGGAAGCTCCCCAGTTGTGGAAGTAGGTCTGGGCGTAGGCCGGGGAACCGTCCTCGTTCGGTTCGTCGAGCGGCACGGAGCCACGCAGTTGCGGCGTGCCGTCCCGGTTGCCGACCTTGCTGTGGTAGTTGTCCTCGTCCGGCGTGCCGCCGGCGTTGTGGGTGTCGGTGGCGCCGGCGAGGCCGAAACGGAAGGGATTGAATCCCTGGGTCTCCTCGAGCAGCAACCCGTCGAGGTAGGCGGTGCGCACGTAGCTGCCCTTGGGCTCGCTGTAGAGCGTGGTGGCGATGCGGTGGGGCATGATCTCGAAGTCGGCCCACTCGTCGTTCGGGGACAGCAGCGGATGGACCTCGGACGTTCCCTTGACCTGGGTTACCTCGACCAGCGGCTCGTTGCGCATCCGGGTCTCGACGTACTCGGCGTCGAGCGGATCGCCGCCGAACGTCATGAGGCTGAACATGTTGCCGTTGCTGCCGTTCGAGTTGTGGGGGATGGCGAGCGCTTCCGTGCCGCCGGCGCGGAGCGTGTCGAGCCAGACCCACAGGTCCTCGGGATTGTCCGAGTCCATCGCGGTGAACGGGACTTCCGGCGCCTCGCTGCCGCGGAAGATCACGTTGCGGTGAAGGTTGCCCTGGTCGGCCGCGACGGTGGTGTACTCGTAGCCGATGAAGGTGGTGAAGGCGCCGGGGTCATTGTGCTGTTCCGCGGACTCGACGATGCGCTGCCAGGCGGAGCGGTTGGCGTCCTTCGCGTCGATCTCGTGAAACTCGCCGGAGCGGTAGGCCTGCAATCCGCGCTGAAAGCCCTCGGCCGGTCCGAGCTCCCGCAGCTCCTTCGCGATCGGCAGTTGATAGAGCGGATCCTCCGGGTCGTCCATTGCCGGCAGGACGCCGAGCAGGATGCCGTGGTCGGTGACCGCCTGGAAGTCGAGGGGCCGCCGGAGCTGCATCGTGTGGCCGGCGGGGTGAACGAGCGGCTCGCCGCGGGCGAAGCGGTAGGCGTCGTCCGGCGTGGCCCTCACGTCGAAGATGTAGGCGTCCATCGAGAAGCGGGTGTGGACGTGGAGGTCGCCGAAGTAGGCGTTGCGCAGGGGATTGGGCTGTGGCGCACTCGCCGCGTCCGACCCGTCAGGCGCGGCGCCGGCGCCATCGTCGGCTTCCCCGCAGCCGATCAGCAGCATCGGAACGACAACCGCGAGCGCTGGAAGGCGTGTCCATCTCATGGCGGATTTCCTCGAACGTAGTTGGGAGGTAGGATGCTGAGTGTAGCGTTGCGAATCCGGCGCTTTGCGCCGGGTTCCCAGGATCGGAACGAGAAGTGAGCGGAAACCGGAGCAACAAGGTGATCTGTCTCGTGCCCCCAGGTCCGCGCGATCAGATCGCCCGGTTCCCGGAGCACTGGGCGCCTCGCTTCGTCCATCGCAATGACGACCTCACCGCCGAACTGACGGAGGGCGCCCGCGCTCTGCTGACCACCCACCCGTACCTGGTGGGACGGACCGAGCTGGAACTCCTGAACAGCGTGGAACTCGTGCAGCAGGTCGGTGTCGGCATCGACAACATCGACGTGGCAGCGGCCCGCGAACTCGGGGTCCCTGTCTGCAACGTGCCTCAGGCCAACGCCGTGTCGGTGGCCGAGTACGTGATCATGGCGTGCATTTTCCTGTTGCGCCGGATGGAGGAGGCGACGGCGGCCCTGCGAAGGCTGGAGAACCCGTACCCGGCTCTGTTCGTCAAGGGAAGCCGCGAGGTCCGAGGGAAGAGGCTCGGGCTGATCGGCTACGGGGCGATCGCGCACGAGGTGGCGAAGCGGGCCCGGGCGCTCGAGATGGAGCTTCTTTCCGCCTCGGCACCGGAACGTGAGCGCGAGCGCAGGCTGGAGCCGAGCCCGGACGAGCGCCGGCTCGGTGTCGAGCGCATGTCGTTCGAGCGCTTGCTCCGGGAGGCGGACGTGGTCAGCCTCCACGTGCCGCTGACCGATTCAACGCGGGACCTGATCGGTGACCGGGAACTCGGGCTGATGAAGGCGTCGGCGTTCCTCATCAACACGTCGCGCGGCGGCATCGTCAACGAGGAGGATCTCGCCGGGGCGCTCTCCTGTGGGCGGATCGCCGGCGCCGCCATCGACGTCTTCAGCGTGGAGCCGATCCGGGCCGACAATCCGCTGCTTTCGGCCCCGAATGCCTTTCTTTCTCCCCACAGCGGCGGCAGCACGAACGAGTGCGTGATAGACGCGATCCGGGAGAGCATCGCCAACGTCGACCGTGTCCTGCGCGGAGAGGAGCCGCATCATCGTGTCTGCTGACGTCTCACCGGTGAGCCCGGTTGCAAGCAACGACGGCGCTTCGGGGCACGTCATCGAGGCCAGGGAGGTGCCGCGTCCGAACGTCCAGCGCGGCTACATCGAGATCTTCGAGCAGCTCTGCAAGGGCTGCGATCTCTGCATTCCGGCCTGTCCGGTGCGCATCATCGAGCCCGGGCGGGGCGCCAACATGATGGGCTGGAGGCCGGTGGTGGTGGAGGCGGACGCGATGAAGTACTGCATCGGCTGCAATCTGTGCGCCATGGTCTGCCCCGATCAGGCGATCGAGGTCTACCGTTTCAAGCAGCCGATTCCCCATGAGGAGTTGCCATGAGCGAGAAGCCCTTCGAGCCGCCGATCGGCAAGCCGACGATGGGCGCTCACGCGATGGGGATCGGCGCCATGGTCGCGGGTCTCGACTACTTCGCCGGCTATCCGATCACCCCGCAGACCGAACTGCTCGAGTACGTCGCGGAGGCTCTGCCCGAGCGCGGCGGCGTTTTCCAGCAACTCGGCGACGAGATCTCGAGCGTCATGGCGGTGTTCGGCGCCGCCGCCTGCGGCAAGCGGGCGATGACCGCGTCGGTCGGCCCGGGACTGACGCTCATGATCGACGGCCTGACCAATGCCGCCGGTGCCGAGACGCCGATGGTGCTGGGGGCGCTCACCCGCGCCCATGTCGGCGTCTCGGGCGGTCTCTATCCGGCGCAGTCGGACATCCGCATGCTTCGGGGGCTCGGCAACGGCGACTACCAGTTGCCGCTCTACGCGCCGTCGACGATCACCGAGACCGTCCAGCTCACCGCCGAGGCGTTCGACGTCGCCGATCTCTACAGCATCCCGGCCGTGGTCTGCATCGACGGCAAGATGGCGAACATGATCGAGACGTTGCAGCCGTTCGAGGTGCCGGAGCGCGACCTGCCGGACAAGACCTGGGCGCTCGACCGTTCGCTGCGGGAGAAGCGCCGGGTGGTCGGCGCCGCCCGAACGCCCGAACTCGACACGATGGTCTGCTACGAGATCCAGAACAAGCTCGAGCGGATGCGCGCGGAGGAGACCCGCTGGGACACCTTCCGGTGCGACGACGCCGAGTTCGTCGTGGTCGCCTACGGCATCATGGCGAGGATCGCGAGAGAGGCGGTCAAGCGGGCGCGCGAGGAGGGGATCAAGGTCGGTCTCTTCCGGCCGATCACCCTCTTCCCCTTCCCGGAGGCGCCGCTCGGCGAGCTGGCGTCCAGTGCCCGTGAAGTGCTGATGGTCGAGATCAACTTCGGCCAGGTCCTCACCGACGTGCGCCTGGCGGTCGCCGGCCGGTGCCCCGTCCAGTTCTTGGGACAGCCGGCCCTGGCGATTCCGGCCGGGGCCGTGCTCGAGGCCATCCGGCAGATGGCTGCCGGGCAGCCGGTCGAGCCGCGGAACTTCTTCGACATCCATCCCACCGCCTTCCACCTCGCCGAGACCCATCCCCCGGCGAGACGGCAGATGCTCGACCAACTCGCCGCCAAACGGGGGCGCGACAGCGCCCAGGGGATGCTCGACAACCTGCTTGGCATCCGCAAGAACTCGGTGATCCCGGAGATTGGAAAGTGACTGAACCAGCCGCACGGTCGACGAAGCGCTACACGCCGCCCGAGGGCGCTGCCGCGCGCAAGATCTCGCCCCAACTCGATGTCCATACCGGGCTTCCGTCGTCCTGGTGTCCGGGGTGCGGGCACGGGTCGGTCAGCCAGATCCTGTGCGATCTGGTGACCGAGCTCGATCTGGCCGAGAGGATGATCATGGCCCTGGGCGTCGGCTGCGGCTCGGCGATCGCGGCGCAGATGGAGGTGAACACGGTGCTCTCGCCGCACGGCCGCGCCAGCGACACCGCCACCGGCGTCTCGCGCATGGTCCCCGACCGCGTCGTCGTCCAGTACTCCGGCGACGGCGACTCCTGCGGCATCGGGCTGGCGGGCCTGATGCACGCCTGCAACCGGCGCGAGAACTTCATCGTCGTCATCTACAACAACAACGCCTACGGCATGACCGGCGGCCAGATGGGCCCGACCACCACCAAGGACGTGCCGACGACCACCTTCCAGGGCGGCCGCGACGAGGAGGTCATGGGCTATCCCATGGACATCATCAAGACCCTGGCGCACTTTCCCGGCGTGGTCTATGCGGGGCGTTGCGCTCTGACCTCGGGTGTCCGCTACGGGGAGGCGAGCCGGATGATCCGGCGGGCCTTCGAAATTCACCTCGCCGGCATCAAGGGGATGAAGGTCATCGACTGCCTCGGCAACTGCAACGTGAACTGGAAGGGCGGCGGCGTGACCTTCACGCCGGAGAGCTCGAACCAGTTCATCGAAGACAAGATCATGAAGTACTTCGAGATGGGCGAGGCGACGGTGCCTGAGGGCTACCCGCCGATCCGCGTGCGATGACGGCGGGCGCGAGTTCGAACGGTGGCGTCGTCGAGCGTGTCGGCGGCGCCGGCACCGGCGGCGCCGGTCTGCTGACCTGCCTCAAGACGCTCGGCTACGCGGCCGCCGCCAAGGGCTGGCACATGGCCTACACCTCCGACTACAACCCGGAGACCCGCGGCGGCCTCGTCGAAGGCACGGTCGTCCTCTCGAGTGAGGAGCCGATCGACAACCCGGTGATCGAGTCGTACACCGCGGTGCTGGCGTTCGATCACGCCGGCTACCTGTCGTACGGCCCGGGCGTCGAGCCCGGCGGGCTCATCCTGTGGGACAGCTCGCGAGTCAGGAACCCGCCGGCCCTGGAGGGCGTCCGCTCGTACGGCGTGCCGGTGTTCCAGTTGGCGCGCGACGGCGGCGCCCCGGGCCTGGCGAACATGGGCATGCTGGGCCTCTACAACCGGATCGCCGGCCACTTCACGATCGACGAACTGCTCGCCGGCATGGAGGACTACCTGCCGGTCTGGCGCCACAAGCTGCTGCCGGGCAACCGGGCGGTGCTCGAAGCGGTGTCCCGGATCGATCCGGAGGAGTACCGTGTTGCCTGAGGCTGCTCCTGTGCGCGGACGAGTTCTGGTGGTGGTGGCGGCGGTCGGCGCCGTGCTCGGCTGCAGCCAGGACCCGGCCGGTGAAGCGGTCGGCGGCGAGGCCCGGCGGCCGCCCAACGTCGTGTTCATCCTGGCCGACGATCTCGGCTACGGCGACCTCGGCGTCTACGGCAGCGACATCATCGAGACGCCGCACATCGACGCGCTAGCCGCCGCCGGCGTGCGCTTCGAGGCCGGTTACGTGACCGCCGCGGTCTGCAGCCCGTCCCGGGCCGGCCTGATGACCGGCCGCTACCCGCAGCGTCACGGCTACGAGTTCAACCCGTCGGGCCAGGACTACGGACTGAGCCTCGACGAGACGACACTGGCCGAAGTGATGCGGACCGCCGGCTACGCGACCGGCGCCGTGGGCAAGTGGCAGCTCGGCTGGGGCGACGGCAAACACCCGCTCGACCGCGGCTTCGACGAGTTCTTCGGCATGCAGAGCGGCTCGATCTACATCGAACCCTCCGCCGAGGGGGTGGAGAACTGGACGCCCGAACCGCGGAGCCTCCCTCCGGTGCGCCGCCGGCCGATCTTCCGTGGGCGGGAGCCCGTCGAGGAAAACGACTACCTGACGGAAGCCCTCACCCGGGAGGCCCTCGACTTCATCGACCGGAACCACGACCGGCCCTTCTTCCTCTACCTGGCGCACTACACGCCGCACGTCCCGCTGCAGGCGACCGCCAAGTACCTCGACCGCTACCGCCACATCGAGGACCAGAAGACCCGCATCTTCGCGGCCATGGTCTCGTCCCTCGACGACAGCGTCGGCGCGGTCACAGCCAAGCTGCGTGAGCACGGCCTGGAGGAGGGCACGCTCATCGTCTTCCTGAGCGACAACGGCTGCGCCCTGTACGTCGACGGCGCCTGCACCAACGGTCCGCTCCGCGGCGGCAAGCGCTGGTTCTTCGAGGGCGGCATCCGGGTGCCGTTCTTCGTGAGCTGGCCGGGCGGGCTGGAGCCGGGGCAGGTCTACCGGCCGGCGGTGTCGTCGCTCGACCTGTTGCCCACGCTCGCGTCCGCCGCCGGCGCGCCGCTGCCCGAGAAACCGCTCGACGGGGTCGATCTTCTGCCCTATCTCCGCGGCGAGCAGGCGGGGCCGCCGCACGAGGCGCTGTTCTGGCGTGCGGGCCCGAACCGTGCTGTCCGCCGCGGCGACTGGAAGCTGTGGCAGGTCAACCGCGCCTCGGAAGAGCGGCTCGCGCAGATCACGCGCACCGGCGACCTGCTTCGGGACTTCGAGGCCCCGAGGGATTCACCGCTCGGCCAGGTGTTGCGGCTGCACGACCTGCAGAGCGACCTCGGCGAGTTGCACACCCTCGCCGGCGAGGAGCCTGAAGTCCTCGACGAACTCCAGCACGCCCTCGACGCCTGGGAGAGCGAACTCGCAGAGCCGCGGTGGTGGAGCAATCGGGGCACCGCCGCCGTCGTCGACGGCGACGGGTTCCAGCTCATCTTCTGACTGGGTAGTGGGATGGCCCCCCTCTTTCGGCATCTCATGGGGCCAGAATGGCTGTTCTCCCAAACAGACGCCTAAAGAGGCGGATCGTGGAGGAGATTATTCGAATCGGCAGTGAATTGGGCGAGCACGTGTACCACGTGGGCCGGGCCGGTCCCAATGGCAGGGCTTTCGCCATCGGTTCGGGACCGCTCAGGTACAAGGTTGAGTCGGACGGGGAGCTCTTCCTCTATGTGAACGACGCCGTCCTGGGCCTGCCGGGAGATCTTCGGACACTGCCTTATCGCTGGCCGAAGGGCAGGAATGTGGGGACGGCGATCGTCAAGGTGGCGCCCCTGGAGTAGACGGGGATGGAGTGGGGAGGTCGTGCGGGCCGGTCCGAGCGACGGCGTTCGCGGGCGCCGCTCGACGCGGCCTACTCCCCAGGCTGTCCGACGTCGGTCGTAGTACCCTTTGAGGGCCACAGGGGGTGACGATGAGCAGACTGAGAACCCACCCGGGGCAGCTCCTCAAGGCGGAGCTCGAAGCCCGGGAGGTGAGTGCCAACCAGCTCGCCCTAGCGCTTCGAGTTCCAGCGAACCGGATCACCGCGATCCTCCGGGGGCAGCGGGCCGGCACGGCCGAAACCGCCGTTCGCCTCGGCCGCTACTTGGGCACGGGTGCCGCGTTGTGGATGAACATGCAGGCGGGACACGACGTATCCCTCGTCGAGGCGGAGCGGGGTGACGCCATCAGTCGCGAGGTGCTTCCACTCAGCGCAGAGCAAGCGCGATGATGCCGCCCACCATCGGCACCATCATGGCGAGCATGCCGCCGAACATCCACTTGATCGCCTTCATCTCGCCTCTGAGACCCTCCATCTGACCGGCGATCTCCTGCCGGAAGCTCTCGAAGCGGTCCCGGACCTCCTGGCGGAGAGCGTCCATTGCGCGCTCGAGTGCCTCTATTCGAGCAGTGTTGGTGGCCACGGTGGTCGCGACTTCGGTCAGGTCGGACCGGAGCTCCGCGATGTCCTTCTTGAGCTCGGTACGTACGTCGGCGATGTCCTTCTTGAGCTCGGTACGCACGTCGGCGATGTCCTTCTTGAGCTCGGTTCGTAGGTCGGCGATGTCCTGCTGCAGCGCGCCCTGGACCGTGGCGAGGTCTTGTTTCGTCGCGAGTGTTTCGTGACTGTCGCCGATCATGTGGAGAAGTGCCTCTGCCTGCGGCCGGTCAAAGCCGGCTTCTTCAAGCCTTCGTCGTGAACTCTCGGCCCGAGATTCTACCGCGTAGCGTTCCATCCTTGATTCTCCTTGAAGATTGCGTCCCCGGGAGACGTGGGCGGCGAGCTCTCGGGAGCGGTTCGGCGTTTGGGCCTGCGCGCACTGGGGCGCAGCGACAGGCCTCTCTGTGGACCAAGACGGATTTCGGGCAGGAACCGTCGCACCGGATGGCGGGTCGTTTGACCGACGTCCGGGTGCGGAAGCTGCCGCTGTACGAGGCGTGGGGTGACCCAGGCGGAGCGGGGTGACGCGATCAGCCGCGAGGTCCCTCGTCGCTAACCCGTCGTCCCGCCGGGGTCAGGCGATAGCGCTGGTTCCTCGCGCTCGGAGCATCGGGCCGCGTCATCTCGATCAGGCCTGCCTGCAGGGCGGGTCCGAGGTATCCCTGGCGCAGCCACTTCCGGTCGCGCAGGCCCAATGCGCCAAGCACTTCGTGCCGGGACATCTCTCCAGTCATTGCCTGCAGGAGCCGCTTGACCTGGGGGGTCACCTGGGGGGTTTCCTGGGGGGTAGCCTCCCGCACGGCGTCAAGGATCACTTCCAGCATGAAGCGTATGAACAGCGTGCTCTCGCCCGCCCCGGAGCTTCTCTCGATCGCCTCGTAGTAGCCGCTTTGGCGAGCCCGTACAACACTCTCCACAGGAACATGGGCAAACAGCGGCTTCCAGCGCGTGAGTATCAGCGTCTGCCAGAGACGCCCAAGCCGGCCGTTGCCGTCCTCGAACGGATGGATGAACTCGAACTCGTAGTGGAAGACTGAACTTGCGATCAGCGGATGCTCCAGCGTCCCACCCAACCATGCGAGGAGTTCCGCAATCAGGCGGGGCACTCGTTTGGCGGGTGGGCCGATGTGATGGACCTCGTCGGGGCCGAGCACGCCGACCTGACCGGTGCGGTAGCGGCCCGGCGCCTCCAGGAGGCCGGCCATCAGCACCGAGCGGCGGGAACATTGCCGCCGGCCGGTCGATATCGACCCGCTCCACGTCGGACCACGGCACGTACTCGGGGCGCTCACGGCCGTCCACGAAGATCAGCATGCCGGCGTTCCCCTCGCCGAGGTCACCGGCCCTCTCGAGTTGCAGGTTCTCGCCGCTGTGGAGCGTCACGCTGGCGTGCCCGGTGGCGTCCTCTTCCGGTTCAGGCGGCACGATGGAGGCGACGAGACCGAACGGGATCGTGTAGTTGATGCCCCGTGACGGGGCGTCGAGCGTCTCGGTGGTTTCGCTCTCGTCGAGGTCGTAGACCAGTCGGCCGGCGAGGCGGCGGCCGGCGCGGGTGGTGACGCTGCCCATAAGCGGCTGCCCCTGCGGAAAGTCGTCGTAGGCGGGGCCGCTGCCGCCAGGGCTGAAGTCGATGCGCTCGAAGGCATCCCATGAGACCAGCACCCGGCCGTAGCGCCGGTCGTCGACGTAGATGCCACGATTGCCGCGGCCGACTTCGCGGGTACCGGAGAGCACGAACTCCCGGCCGTCGAGCAGCGTCACCCGGGAGCTGTCGCGCGAGTCACGCGCGATGGAGCGGATGGTGTCGAACCGCAGGCTGAGCTCACCGTCCTCGGTGCGGCCCTTGAGCTCGTCGGTGCCGACGCATTTCTCCCGGTCCCACTGGAGGAAGCCGGTGAAGTCCCCCTGCCGCGTGCGCACCGTGCCGTGCAGCCGGTCGGGCGCGGCACCCAAACCGGCGGTGGGGAGGAGCTCGATGGCGCGGATCCGGCGTTCGCCGAGGTCAACGACGCCGTGCCTGCCGTCCCACACTCGCACGCCGTCGGCGAGGTCGTCGGAAGCGAGGCGGTCGAGGACGAACTCGGTCCCGCTCTTGAGCGTCACGTGGATGTCGCGGCCGCGCGGCACGATGCGCGTGATGTCGCCGAAGCGCGCCATGAAGGGCCGACCGAGATCGATCTGACGCTCCCGGTGCGCGATCTCGACCCCGAAGATCTCGATCGGGCGTCGCTGCTTCAGCCGCTCGAGCGGCACGTTGGCGACCCAGGGGTTCTCGTCCTTGAAGCCGTTGAACGAGTCGCCCCAGAACGCCTCCTCGTCGCCCCCCCAGCGCAGCCGCCCTTCGTAGGTAGCACCGTCATTGGCGGTGACGCGGCCGTAGAGGAAGCCCTGGTGGGCCTCCGTCGCCGGCGCCGCGGTCGAGTGGGTGATGGCGGGCGAAGTAGCCGCGGCCGGGTCGACATCCTGCTCGAGTGGCAGGCGGCGGGAGGCGAGCGTGAGGGCGAGGGCGAGGAGGACGAGCACGGCGGCCCCCCCGGCGATCTTGGCTCTCGTCATGGCCGGTACATTTTCTCCCAAGTTGGGGCGACACGCGCCTTGGCCGGCAGACTAGCCTTGGAACCGCGCATGAACCCCGACCAGGCCAATGCCCTCCGCTGGACCGCGGCAGTCCGCGGCTGTTACGAGGTGTACTACCTGACCTTCAACGACCCGGCGACTGAGACGGGCTGCTGGATCCGCTACGTCGTCCAGGCGCCCGAAGAACCGACGGACAACCCCAGGCTGGAACTATGGTTCACCTTCTTCGACCGGAAGGCGCCGGAGCGCAGTTGCGGCTTCTTCGAGCACCGTCCTCTCGACACGCTGGAGGCCAGGTCCGCTCCCTTTCGCCTCCGCTTCGCCGGCAGCCGCGCCGACGGGCGCACCTTCGAGCAGGCGGAACTGACGAACGGCGGCGCCCGCGGATCCATCGGCGCCGGCATGCAGCGCGTCCGCTGGGATCTCCAATGGCCGGAGGACTCCGAACCCGTCCTGCCCTTTCCGGAGCATCTGTACAGCTCGGGTGATGTGCCTGGAGCAATGCTCTACCCGTACCCGGCGTCGCGGTTCGGCGGAACGATCGAGATCGGCGACCGCCGGCTCGTGATCGAGGACGCGCCGGGCGAGCAGAGCCACATCTGGGGCCGGAAGCACCCGCCTCACTGGCTCTGGGCCCACTGCAACCGGTTCGTGGACGATCCGGCCGGCTACCTGGAGGTTTCCTGCATTCCGACGTCCGAGAGCGGGCCTCCCGTCCACCTGCTGATCGCCCGCATCCAGGGCCGCGACGTGCGGCTGATCTCGCCGCTCGACGGCTCGACACCGCACAGTGAATCCGCTCCGGGCTGGTGGCGTCTCTCGGCCGAGTCCGAGCAGGAACGGGTTGAACTCGAAGTGACCTGCCCGCTGGAGTTGATCTTGGAGGCGCCCTACACTGACCCGGACGGCTCGCACTGCTTCTGCCTGCACAGCGATCTGGCGAGCTGCCGCGTGCGCCTGTTCGAGCGCGTGACCGGAGAACCTCCCGGCGTGGCAACGAGCCACGGGTGGAAGAATGTCGGTGAACTCACCAGCGACGGCTGGTGCCATGTGGAGTGGGGGGATTGGCATGAGCACCCCGAAATCGACGGACGTATCCAGCGCGTCGGTCCAGCCTGAGCGCAGGTCGGCCGTGCGGCTCACCGGCGTCCTGCCGCCGGCTCTGGCGCTCCTGGCCGGCTGCGCTCCCGCCGGTACCGACACGGTTGGTTCGGCATCTCCGGGCGGCGCGCTGACAGTGGCCGAGACCCTGTCGACGGCACAGGCCGCGAACGGCGAGTTCATCTCCTGGCGGGAGCACCGCATCGACGACGAGGAACTCGCCGGCGGCGTCCCGTTGCGCGGCGCGGACGGCCTGAAGATGGCCGACCTCGACGGCGATGGACACCTGGACATCGTCTCCGTCCACGAGGACAGCGACCACGTTCGGCTCCACTTCGGGAGCGACGATCCCGACCGCTGGGCCAGCGTCACCCTGGCCGGGGGCAAGGAGGCGGCCGCGGCCGAGGACATCGCGATCGGCGACGTCAACAACGACGGTCTGCTCGACGTGCTGGTGGCGTGCGAGCTCGACCACCTGACCTACTTCCAGAACCCGGGAACGGGAGTTCGGGACGGCCGTTGGCCGCGGCTGATCCCGTCGGTGACGGCGGGGCGCGGCTCCTGGATCCGGGTCTTCCTGGCCGACCTCGATCGGGATGGGCGGCTCGAGGCGATCGCGCCGAACAAGGGTGCGCAGCAGCCGGAGGGCGAGCCGGTGCCCGACACCTTCCCGCTCGAAGAGGTCTCCCTGTTCAGAATCGACGGCGATCCGCTGGTCGATTCGAACTGGACGGAGACGGTGCTGGCGACAGTCACCGTGCCGATGAACTCGCGGCCCGTTGACCTGGACGGGGACGGCGACCTGGACATCCTCGCGGGAAGCCGGTCGGAGGCCAGGATCTTCTGGCTCGAGAACCTGCTGGAGGCGGGCTCGGGAGAGCTTGCCTTCGCGGAGCATCAAATCGAGGTCACAGGCAGGACCGTGCCGTGGCAGCCGGGGCCGCGGCGGCTCACCGGCATGAACGTCGAGTTCGCCGACCTGAACCACGACGGCCGGCTCGACATGGTCATCCAGGAGACGCCCTTTCTCAACGTGTGGCTCGAGCAGCCGCTGGACCCGGTCACGGAACCGTGGATGATCCATGTGATCGGAGACACGGCGCCGGACAATCCCACCGGCCTCGCGCTCTCCGACATCGACGACGACGGCGATCTCGATCTGTGGAGCGGCGGCTACAGTTCGCGGCCGCGCGACCGCGACGGCGAGGACAAGACCGCTTCCAGCGTCGCGGGCCGTTTGGGATGGTTCGAGAATCACGGCGACCCGACCGGCGAGTGGACCCGGCACGACGTTTCCCGCCGCGTGCGTGGCATGTTCGACGAGTTCGTCGTCCTCGACCTGGACAACGATGCCGACCTCGACCTGGTCGCGACCCGCGGCAACAGCGGCCACTACGACGGCGTCTTCTGGCTCGAACAGGTACGAACCGAAGAAGCCCAGCGCGCCTTCTTCCCGGCCCGCGAGTCCGAGAGCCGGCACCTGCCGCTACCGCCGGGCGACTGACGCCCACCGCCGGATCACCGGGTGATTCCGTGTCTTGGGTCAATCCGTCGGCGTGTCCTTGTCGGTCCTGAGGCGCGCGTAGGTCGCCCTGATCAACTCTTCGAGCGCGGTGCCACCCTCGGGACTGAGGCGGGGATCCCGGTGGATGATGGACGAGATCTGGGCGAGGGGGCTTGCGGCGCCGAACTGCTCGACGCGTTCGCCGCGCATGAAATGGTCCGCGGACATGCCGAGCCAGCTCGTGAGTGCCGCCAGGCTGTTGACGTCGGGCTGACGGCCCTGGGACAGGCGGGTGAGCGTGGAGGCGCTGACGCCCGACTCCGCCGCCACGTCCTTCCAGGTCAGGCGCCGGGAACGCCGTTCGGAGTCCATAGCGGCATGCAACGCCGCCACGCTAAAACGGCTCGTACGAGCGTTCACGGAATTTCACTCTTGCAATTCGAGGTCACTTGTGTCATACATTGCATGTTAGCAATCCAACGCCAACTTTGAAAGAGGTGCAGACCAAATGGCTAGCGATCAAGAGGTGAAGAAGGTGGGTGACGACGGGAAGGTGGAAATCACTGTGAACGACAAGCCGGTAGTGCTTGACGGCGCTAAGCAGACAGGTGCGAGCGTCAAGAAGGCCGCCATCGAGCAGGATGTGGACATCAAGGAGGACTTCGTACTGAGCATCGAGCTCGGTGGCGGAAAGACGAAGCTGGTCGGGGACGACGAGGAGATCGAGGTGTACGACGGCGAGCGCTTCCTGGCTATCGACAACGACGACAACTCATGAGCACGATCGCCGCGGCGGGGGCGAAGGCCATCGAGGAGATCCGTTGCACGTTCGAGGGGTGTGACGTGGAAGTGGATGCCGACGGGTCCGGTGGGGCGGTCGTGGTGGTTCGGGGCGTCCCGATGGGAGGTCCGTACGTTCAGGACGAAGTCTGGTTCGGCTTTCACATCACCTTCCAGTATCCGTACGCTGACGTGTACCCGCACTTTACAAACCCGGACCTAGCGCGATCGGACGGGGGCGACTTGGGCAGTGGCTTCGGGACGGCGTCGTTCCGAGGTCGGCAGGCGATCCAGATCTCGCGCCGCTCCAACAGGCTGAACCCCGACACGGACACAGCGGCATTGAAGCTGTTGAAGGTGGTCAAGTGGATGAAGAGCCCGTCATGAGGCCCTGGCGGCTGACGATCCCTGGGGGGCTGTACGCGAAGCTGCTGAGGCACCTGTTCCCGGGCGACGGCGACGAACACGGCGCGGTGATCCTGGCCGGCACCTGCCAGTCCGACCGCGGCCTGAGGCTCGTCGCGCGGGAGCTCCACCTTGCCAAGGACGGCGTGGACTACGTGTCGGGGAAACGGGGCTACCGCATGCTGAAGGCTGAGTTCATTCAAGGGAAGATTCTGCGTGCGCGAGACCGCAAACTGGCGTATCTCGCCATTCACAACCACGGCGGGACCGACTCGGTCGGGTTCTCGGGACCCGACATGGCGTCCCACGAACGTGGCTATCCGGCTCTCATCGACATTGCCCGGGGCATGCCAGTTGGCGCGCTGGTGTTCGCGCGATCCGCCGTGGCCGGGGACCTGTGGCTCTCGGGTTGTGACCGCGCGCCGCTGAGCCATGCGGCGATCATCGGCCACCGACGCCGGCTGCTGTTCCCGATGCCGGAGTCCAACGCGGCTACGGCGGGAATCTACGATCGGCAGAGTCGCCTATTCGGCGATGCCGGTCAGGAGCTGTTGCGAGGGACCCGCGTGGGGATTGTTGGACTGGGTGGTGCGGGCTCGGTGCTGGCCGAACTTCTGGGGCGGCTGGGGGTTGGAGAGTTCGTGCTAGCGGACCCGGAGAGGGCCGAGGATACGAACCTGCCGCGCCTCATCGCGGCGCGGCGCCGGGACGCGGTCGCGTCGCCATGGTTGCCGCGGGTAGTCGCGGACCGATTGCGGAGTCGGAAAGTGCGGATGGCGGCCCGCAACATCCGTCGTGCGAATCCCCATGCCCGCGTCGAGGCGGTGCCGAGGAACTTCTTGGATGCCGACGTGGCGGCGCGTTTCACGGACTGCGATTTTCTGTTCCTGGCGGCAGACAAGATGGGGGCGCGGCTGTTGTTCAACGCCATTGTGCACCAGTACGGGATCCCGGGCATCCAGGTTGGGGCGAAAATTCCGGTCGCGGAGGATGGGACGGTCGGGAATGTGTTCTGCGTTGGCCGCATGGTCACCCCCGAACAGGGGTGTCTCTGGTGCAACGGACTGATCAGCCCCGCGAGATTGCAGGACGAGGCGGTGCCGGAGACGGCTAGGCGGGGTTACGCGTACTTGGACGACCCGGACGTGACGGCACCGAGCGTGGTGACGATGAACGCAATCGCCTGCGCGCACGCCGCGGACGACTTCTTGTTCCACTTGACGGGCTTGAAGTACGCCGACGCCGAGACCGGGTGGTTCCGCTGGAACTCCCGCCGTGGGGTAGCTGGCTACGACATGCCGCGACGGGGCGCGGATTGCGCCGAGTGTTCGGGGAAAGAACATAGCCGCTTGGGAATGGGCGACCACTGGACTCTGCCGACGAGGCCGACACGGGGTTAGAGGTGCTTCTCTCGGCAGTTATACAGCTTGTCGTCCTCGATCGCGGCAATTGTCTCAGTCGGTCGCACGTTGGGGTCCTTGGTGATCAGGAGGCCGGGAAGATGGAGCACGAGCAGGGCGTCTCTGGGTTCGGCGGTCGACGTGGCGTCCAGTACCGTGTGGCCGTAGATGCGCCGCATTCCCGGAGAGGGCTGATTGTAGGAATCAATGGTGGAGATCTCGGTAATCCATGTGAAGTGCGGCAGGTGGAGGTCGAGGAGCGCGTCTTTGAGGTCGTCGCTTGCGGACCCTTGGGCGAGGTGGCGCCGATAGCCGGCGGCGGACGTTAAGTAGGTCCGGAGGACGATATGGCCGGCGCCATGGGCGGACTCCAACTCGTCCAGCAGCATCTCGTTGACGGGTATCTTGTGTTCGGCGAGGGCTCGCCGAACATTGGGCAAGGCGTGCAGGTTCTCATTGATCTGGCTCCAGGCGTTGTGTTCGGCGCGAGCTGCCGTGGAGAAGACTCTGGTGGACATGAGGGCGATGGCGAGGACGGCGTGGCACCGCACATTCAGCTCAATGGGACCATCGGACGTCTGACGCTTAGTGGTTGCGTCGCCGAAAGAAAACGTCGTGCTGGCCTGCTCGTCCGCGGGGAGCCACATGTAAGGGCCGCTTTGGTCGTCGTGGACGATAAAGGCTGGGACGTAGTCGATTGCCCGGTCGGTTGGGGCCTCCTGCTTGGCGAAGACGCGGCCGACGACCGTGACGGCGTGACCGAGACCTCCGCCGCCGTTCAGGCCGAGAATGACCGGGATACCGGACTCAACGTACGGCAGAATGGCGTGGCCGATGTCCGGCCCAGGGAGAACCAGAGGCTGGTAGCCGGCCTCGGCTATCGCCCGCACCATCGAGGCCGACGACAGGCGGTCCGACGCGTTGGGTAGCGAGACGGCTTCGGTCTCGGATGGGGGCTTGGCGAATTCCGTAATGTCAGCGACAGATACCCAGTTGTAGTTGTGTCGTGCGTGCATGTGGCGCATGCCTGCCCAGATGGCGACCTGGGCGCACGCGCCGACGCGGGTGTCCTGCTGAATGAAGGAAGTACCGGTGACCTGCAGCCGGGTGCCAAGAAGGTGGGCGTCGAAGTCGGCGCGGCAGGTGACGGTCGCCTCCATGTTGAAGCCGTTGCCCACATGGGCCCGGAGGACCGTTCTGCCGATCGGGGCCGTCGACAGGGGGCGAACGACGCAGAAGCCGCAGTAGTTCTGCTCCCCAAAGGCACCGATGCGATTCAGCTGAGCTGTGGAAAGGGGACGCTGAAGCAGCGGCGAGATGTCTTGTGCGAAGAAGTGGACACGCTTGCAGTATCGCTCGCGGGTGCGGAACGTGCGGGCGTAGAACTGGGCGTAGTCGGCGGAGTAGTCGCGGTCGATGTAGGGATCTTCGAGAACGTAGGACTTCGCGTTGAGTACACGAAGATGCCGGATCGTGTTTTGGACTACGTCAAGGTTCGTCCCGCCGAGTTCGCGTGCTAGCCGCGACCAAGCCTTTGGACTCTCGAGCGGCTCGATGGTGTGGCTTATCTTCACCGTTGGGCGCTGAGTCGGAGGCGAGACCTAGGGCGACGGAGGCGGAGGTGAGGCTCATCGCCAGGAGAACTTCAGGTCCTTTTCAGCGGCCCTGATGGTCTCCTCTTGGATACGGTCAAACTCCTTCAGTTTCTCGTCGCTGATCGTGAGTGACAACCCGACCTTCCTAGCGGCGATGGTCTTCCTCTCGGGCGCCTTGCTGGTGTCGGTGCTGGAGTCGGCTGGTTTGGTTGCCATGGTTGTCCTCCGGGGGCGGGAGCGGTGGCGGCTTGGCTTGGCGGTGTCGGGCCTTCGGGAGTGGCACTCGGTGCAAAGTCTGTTGGCGGGGAGGGAACCGGTGCGGTAGGCGGCCGATGATAGCGGTATGCGGGTTACGTCGATCTCGTGGGGCACCGTCGCTTGACGGGAACTTCGACGGAGCAAGGGCCAAGTCGTAAGGGCCTTTGGTCGTGGTCCCCGCTCTCATTGGCGCGCTGAGAGTCGACGGGGCACCCACTACGCCGGGGCGGAGAGCGGGCCGCGACTGGGTTGGGGACGGCGGCAAGAATGACGGCTTGGGCATGATGTCGAACGGTCTCGCTCCATGATAGTGGGAATGGGTCTCTTGTGCGTCTACCTTCCTTGGCCGCGGCTCAGACGCGGCCGTCGTAGAAGCGTTCGCCGAATCGTTGTAGCTTGTCTTCGTCGATCACAATGCCGAGCCCCGGGCGTTGTGGCAGGTGGACGAAGCCGTCGCCGTCGATCTCGGTGGTCTCGGCGAGGAGGGCGTCGCGGCCCTCGGTGGTCCACCCCGGCGGCTCGTAGGGGAACTCGCACCAGTCGCAGTTGGGGCTGGCGGCCATCAGGTGGAGATTGGCGAGCAGGGCGAAGCCGTTGTTCCAGGTGTGGGCGGCGAACCCCAGGCCGTGGGCCTCGGCGAGCGCCGCCACCTTGCGGCCCTGGGAGATGCCGCCGAAGAACATGGCGTCGGCCTGGAGAATGTCGAGACACTGTTTCTCGACTACGAGTCCGTACTCGTTGAAGCGCCAGTTCAGTTCGCCGCCGGCGAGGGGTATCGAGGTGCGCTGGCGGAGTTCGGCGAGGCCGGCGTAGTCGTTGCGGTCGAGGGGTTCCTCGAACCAGGTCATGTCGCAGGGCTCGATGGCCTGGGCGAACGCGGCCGCCGTGTCCGTGTCCCATTTCGGCGGGGCGCCGGGTCGGAGCGAGAAGTGGAAGCCCTGGTTGGCGTCGACCATGAGCCGGAAGTCCGGACCGACCGCCTCGCGCCCCCGCTCGATCACGGCCACGTCGTCGCGCCAGTCGTGGTGGTGGGCGCGGAGCTTGACGGCCGCAAAGCCCATCTCTTTCAGTTCGAGCAGGTTCTCGGCGCGCTCTTCCGGGGGGCGCAGCTCGGACGTGGAGGCGTACGCCTTGAGCCGGGTCCGCGTTCCGCCCAGCAGCCGGTACACCGGTTCGCCGTGCACCTTGCCCTTGATGTCCCACAGCGCGGGTTCGAGCCAGGCCAGACGGATGCCGAGCGCCTCTCCGGCGTCGAGCACGCTGCCGAAGCCCTCGATGTCGAGCGGGTCACGGCCGAGAATGAAGTGCCCCAGGGCGTCGCCGAGGCCGGCGTGAAAGCGTCCAATGGTCATTCCCGCCGACTCGCCGACGACGCCCTCGTCGGTCGTCATGCGGACGAAGGTGAGTTCGTTGTGCGTCTGTCCAACGCCGGGCTGCGCGGCAACGTGGAGAGGCGCCGGCAGGGGCGACGCGACCTGGAACAACTCGAGACGATCGATCCTCAAGGCGGTGCGTCTTCCCCCTCGGTGTCCCCTGACTCGTCTTCCCCAAAGTCGATCGTGTGGAAGTCGAGCTGATTGGGCACTCTGGGCGCGTAACGGCCGCTCTGCTTGGCCCTGGCCAGGTGGTTCTCGGCCGCGGGGTCCGGTCCCTCCGGCCGCAGCGCGCGTTGGAAGAAGCCCAACATGTTCTCGATGCGGCGTGGGACCGAGCGTCCGGTGTGGGCGGCGCCGCGGACCAGGTGGTACTCGTGCGGGATCGCGGCGTCGAAGAGCAGGCGGTGGACCAGTTCGGCGCTCAGGAAGGTGAGGTTGGCGTCCTCGTCGCCGGCTTCGACCAGGAGCTGCAAGCCCGATTCGCGGAGCCTGTCGGCGTTGTCGATGACGATCGTCGGCGGATGGCGGGCGCGCCAGTACTCGAGGTCGAACGGCTTGCCGAAGCGCTGTTCGAGGAACTGCTGGGCCCCCGGACCGTAGGGCGTCAGATCGAGGTCGGCGAACGAGGCGACCGGCGGGAAACCCGGCTCGAGCGCTGCCGCGGCGGCGAACGTCTCGGGGTTGCGGAGACCGATCCGGAGCGTCCCCTGGCCGCCGGCCGAGCCGCCGCCGAGCACGGTCCCGGTCCGGTCCTGAGCCACGTTGTAGTGACTTCGGACGTGGGGCAGCAGCTCCTGGAGTATGAAGGTCTCCCAGCTCTTCCCTCCGCCCTTCCAGTCGATGTAGTAGGAGTTGCCTGTGATCGGAGCGACGACCACGATGTGCTCGATCGTTCCCTCGTCCCAAGCGCGTTCGAGATGGGCGCGAAGACGACGCTCCAAGTTGCCCTCGCCGCTGGAGCCGCCGTGAAGCCAGAGCAGCAGCGGGTAGGGCGCCGCCCGGTCGGCGTCGTAGGCCGGCGGCAGCAGGAGGTCGAAGCGCGCCTCGCCGGGCACCAGGTGGGTGGCGACGCTGTGGTTTGAGAGCACGGAGTCCTGGCCGTGGCTCGCCGCGGCGACCAGGATGATGGCGAACAGAGGGAGTGCGGTTGTCGGTGGAACTCGACGCATGATCGGGCCTCCTCGCTCGTAACCGGAGTGTTCGGAACGTAGTCTCTCCAGTCTATGCACCGATTGCACATGAGGGTCCGCTCCGAATGAACGCGGCACAGCTCGCCGTCGACAGTCTCGCCCGCTTCGGCGTCTACGACGCGGTGCGCTTCGGGGGCGCGACCAGAACCAACGAGGAGCAGGAGCTGTTGGCGCGCAGGCTGGCCGCTGTGTTGCGCTCGCGCGGCGTCGGGACAGGCGACCGGGTGGTCGTCATGATGCCGAACTGTCCCGAGATCTTCTGCGCCTTCCAGGCGGTGTGGAAGCTGGGCGCAGTCATCCTGCCGGTCATGCCCCAGCTCGGGGAGCGTGAGGTCGGCTATCTGCTCGAAGACTCGGGGGCGAAGGTGGCGCTGGTGGCGCCGGCTCTCGCTCCGGTGGTCGACGCGGCCAGGCGCGACGGCTCGAACTGCGAGGCGCTCCTCAGCCTGGGACCGGTCGAGAGGGGTGAGGCGTGCGACATTGCGGCCGAACTCGAAGCGGCGGCGCCCCTCGACAGCCTGGTCGACCGGGCGGGCGACGATCTGGCCCTCCTGCTCTACACCTCGGGCACGACCGGGCGGCCCAAGGGGGTCATGCTCACCCACGACAACATCCTGTGGTCGTCGCAGCAGATCGCCGGCATGGCCGAGATGCCGGAGGGAATGCCGATCCTGCACGTGATGCCGATGGCCCACTCCTTCGGTGTGCTGATGATGTGCGTCGGCTTCGTCAAGGCCTTCGAGGCCACGCTGATGGTGCGCTGGGACACCCGCCAGGTGTTCGAGAACATCGAGCGCTACCGCATTGAGCGGCTGGGCATGGTGCCGACGATGCTCACCTACATGCTCGACTTCCCGGAGCGCGAGCGCTACGACACGAGTTCGGTCAATTGGGTGTGGTCGGGCGGCGCGGCGCTCGCGAACGAGGTCCGGGTCGACTTCGAGCGCGAGTTCGCCTGCACCGTCCGCGACGGCTACGGGTTGACCGAGTCCACCGCGGTCGCGACCGCGTACTCCGACAGCGACGACTACCGTTCGGGCTCCTGCGGCCGTGCGGTCGACGGTGTCGAGGTCGCCGTCCTGGACGACGATCACAACCGCCTGCCGGCCGGTACGGCGGGGGAAGTGTGCATCCGCGGCCGCAACGTGATGAAGGGCTACTGGGGCAAGCCGGAGGCCACCGCCGAGGCGGTCCGCGACGGCTGGTTGCACTCGGGCGACATCGGCTACCTGGACGCGGACGGCTTCCTCCGGATCACCGACCGCAAGAAGGACCTGATCATCAAGGGCGGCGAAAACATTTCACCACGCGAGATCGAGGAGGCGCTCTACGAGCATCCGGCGATCTCGGAGGTCGCCGTGGTCGCGGTGCCCCACAAGACCTGGGGCGACGACATCTGGGCGGCGGTGGCGTTCAAACCCGGCGCCGCCGCCAGCGACGAGGAGCTCCGCGCCCACACCGCGGGCTTCGTGACCCGGTTCAAGATCCCGAGCCGCTTCGTTGTCCAGGCGGAGCTGCCGAAGAACGCGGTCGGCAAGATTCTGAAGCGCGAAGTGAGGGAGGCGCTGCTCCGGCAGCAGCCCTAGCAACTTGCGGGGCTCCGCCCGCATCCGCTCAGATCCCCGGATCCACCCCGGTCATCTCGACCGACAGCTCCCAGAGCCGCTTGCCGAGTTTCGGGTCGCGGCTCGTCGGCGTCGACCAGGCCTTGGCGGCTGGACCGCTCAGCTCTCCCCATCTGCAGGGCCCGTAGTAGTCACCTCCAGCGATCTCGGGCGCCGTCGCCGCCATGAGGGTCGGCCATGCTCCCATCGCCTGGGTATTGAAGAAGGTGCGGACCAGGGGCGCCGCGTACTGGATCAAGGGAAAGTGGCGGCCAATCTCGGTCTGGGCAAGGCCCGGATGGCAGCCGACCGCGATCGTGCCGGAACCGCGGGCCTTGAGCCGCCGGTCGAGCTCGTGCATGTGCAGCAGGTTGGCCAGCTTGCTCTGCTGGTAGCGAGCCTGCCGCCCGTAGAGCTTCGCGGCGTCGATGTCGTCCCAGTAGATGCGGCCGCCCCGATGGGCCAGGCTACTGGTGATGACGACTCGGCTCCCCTCGGTTTCCTCGAGCTTGGGGAGAAGGCGCCCGGTGAGCGCAAAGGTCCCGAGGTGGTTGACGGCGAACTGCGACTCGAAGCCGTCCACGGTCAGAGTGCGGGGCGGCACCATGATGCCCGCGTTGTTGACGAGCACGTCGAGACGCGGCTCGGCGGCCGCCTGCGCGGCCGCGGCTCGGACGCTCGCAAGGTCCGCTTGATCGAGCGGAAGGAACTCGACGTCCGCTTCGGGCGATTCGGCGACGATCTTCGCCATCGCGTCCGCTGCGCGCTGCTCGGAGCGGCATCCCAGCAACACGCGCGCGCCGCGCCTTGCCAGCACCCTCGCCGTCTCGAAGCCGATTCCGGTGTTCGCGCCGGTGACGATGAACGTCCGGCCCGTCTGGTCCGTCACGTCGTGGTCGGTGAATCCCTGTGCCATAAGCCTCGTCTCCTCGTGGGTGTACTTTCCGGCAGCCGATCCAGAGAGCGGCATCGTATGAATCTTCCGCCACCATGGGACGCTATCGATACGCGGCGCCACGGTGGGCGGCGGCGAGAAGGAAGACGATCCTCTCCTCTTCATCGATCTCGTAGAAGAAGCGCCAGGCACCGATGCGGTAGCGCCAGGTCGGCGGCTCATAGCCTTTGAGGCGTCGAATGTGTGGCCCCGCGTGCGGATGCTGGCGCAACTGCGGGTACACCACCCTTCTCAGCTTGTCGACGACGGCTCGATGGCCGGCGCGGGAGATCCGGCGCAGGTCCCGATCGAACTGGTCGGTCTCAAACAGCCGATACTCAGTCAACAAAGGAGCCCTTGCGCTCCAACGCCTGGCGCGAGCCCTCCTTCAGCCGGTGGAGCAACGACTCGTCCTCCAGAATCTCGGCCATCTCAGCGTCGTCGACGAACTGCTGCTCGCGTACCTTGGCGAGCGCCGCCGTCTGGATGAGATTCGACAGAGGCCTGTTCTCCGCGCGTGCGGCTTCCTTGAACTCCTCGTATGTCGCCTCGTCAAGCCTCAGGGTGACCGTCTTGCTCATGGCGAACACAATAGCATGCAGATGTGTTCTACTTCGGCTCTGGAGTGGCGAGACCGGCTCAAAGGAGGTGACCAACATGACTCTGAGCGACAGATGAACAGGCGCAGTGTCACGTTCCTCGCGCTGTCGACCGCCCTTGCGGTCGCGTGGCCGCCCATGACGGGCGCGACCGCTGGGGCACAGGGAGCACAGGAGTCTTCGTCCGGCAACTTCGTCCCGGTCACCGACGCCATGCTGCAGAACCCCGAGCCGGAAGATTGGCTCAGCTTCCGCCGCACCCTCGACGCCTGGGGCTACAGCCCGCTCGACCAGATTGCGCGGGAGAACGTCGCGCGAATCCGGATGGAGTGGACTCGATCCATGGCCTCAGGAAGTGCCGAGACCACGCCGCTGGCGTACGACGGTGTCCTGTACGTGGCCAATGCGCAGGACATCGTCCAGGCGCTGTCCGCCGAGACCGGGGATCTGATCTGGGAGTACCGGCGCGATCTGCCGGAGGGCGTCTGGGGTTACGTCGGTCCACTCGCTCGCAAGACGCGCAACATCGCCATCTGGGGCGAGTACATCCTCGGCACCAGCGCCGACCTCTACGCCTACGCTCTCGACGCGAGGACCGGCGAACTCGCGTGGGAGACCCGGATCCTCGACTACAAGGCCAACCCGGCCCATCACAGCGCTGGGCCGATCGTCGCCGACGGCAAGCTCATCTCGGGGCGGAGCTGCAGGCCCCTCGGGGGCCCCGACGCGTGCGTCATCCTCGCCCATGACGCCCAGACCGGTCGGGAACTCTGGCGACGCCGCACGTTGCCGGCGCCCGGCGAGCCGGGAGACGAGACTTGGGGCGCGGTGCCCTACGAAGACCGCCGGCACGTTGGGACCTGGATGCCACCGAGCTACGACCCGGACCTGGAACTCGTCTACATCGGCACCGGCGTCACGGCGCCGGCGCCGAGGTTCATGCTCGGCGGCGCCGATCTCACGCACCTGTACCACAACTCGACCTTGGCTCTTGACGTCTCGACCGGCGAGATCCGCTGGTACTACCAGCATCTGAACGACTCCTGGGACCTCGATCATGTGTTCGAGCGCATCCTGGTCGACACGGTGGTCGCGCCGGAGCCGGAAACGGTCCAGTGGATCAACCCGCGGCTCAAGACGGGCGAGGTGCGTAAGGTCGTCACCGGTATCCCCGGCAAGACCGGCCTGGTCTACACCCTCGACCGTGCCACCGGTGAGTTTCTCTGGGCGACGCCGACGGTGCCGCAGAACGTGATCATAGGCATCGACGGCGCCACCGGTGAGGTCAGCCTGAACGAAGAGGTGATCTTCCGCGAACTTGAGCAGGTGATGTTCATCTGTCCCTCGTGGGCGGGTGGCAAGGACTGGGAAGCAGGGGCCTACAGCCCACTCACGCGCACCATGTACTTCCCACTGCGCCAGGCGTGCGCTGAGATGCTTGTGACGACCGACTTCGAGAGCGAGAAAGTCAAGGCCCTGGACCAGACCGTCGCGCACTACGCCCTGGGCGCCAACCACCGGGTGGCGCCTGGCACTGATCTCCTCGGCACGGTGTGGGCGATCTCGGTGGAGACCGGTGAGACGCAGTGGGTCTACGAAACGCGGGCCGCCACCTTCTCGCTGCTTGCTACCGGCGGCGGCCTGCTGTTCGGGGGCGACCAGGGCGGCCGTTTCCGGGCCCTGGACCAGGAGACCGGCGATGTGCTGTGGGAGATCAACCTGGGCGCGCCGGTGATGGGCTTCCCGATCACGTACTCCCACTCCGGCCGCCAGTACGTGGCCGTCAACACCGGTCCGGGCCGGCTGACCAACGCGCGCATGACCCCCGAACTCCGCCCGAGCCGTGGGAGCAATCTGTTCGTGTTCGCGTTGCCGTAGAGTTCGCCCCAACCAGCACCCTCGGGAGTCCTGCCATGTCTGAAATCCGCATGCGCCAGATTTGCCTGGTGGCCCACGACCTGGATCGCATCCAGCGGCAGCTCGAAATCGTGTTCGGCGTCGAGGTCTGCTACCGGGACCCGGGAGTGGGGAAGTACGGGTTGCACAACTTCCTCATCCCGTTCGGCAACCAGTTCCTCGAGACGGTCTCACCTCAACCCGGCGAGCACGACACGCCCGGCGGCCGCTACCTCAAGCGTCGCGGCGGCGACGGGGGCTACATGGTGATCATGCAGGTCCCCCGCGACAGCTATGCCGGGTACCAGCAGCGGGTCGCGGACCTCGGTATCCGCCTGGTTTCGGAGCCCGGCCGGAACGAGCAGGGTAAGGGCATGCAGCTTCACCCGAAGGACGTACCCGGCGCCATCCCGGAACTGCGCTGGAACGTCGACGAGGAGCGTTCGGACGGCGCCTGGTGGCCCGCGGGAGCGGACTGGCAACGGGCCAAGCACACGGAGATCGCCGACGGCATCCGTGCCGCCGAGATTCAGACCGCGGCCCCGGGGGCGGTGGCCGCCCGCTGGGGCGAGGTGCTCGGCGAGCCGGTGGGCGGCGACGACGTGCCGACGATCGCGCTACGAGACGCCGAGATTCGGTTCGTGCCCCCGCGCGATGGCCGCCCCGAAGGCCTCGGCGGTCTGGACATCCACACAACCGACCGCGCGCGGGCGCTCGCCAACGCCGAGGCGGCCGGCTGCCGCACCGGCGACGATCTCGTGACGATCTGCGGCATGCGCCTGCGACTCGTCTGAAGTTAGGCCGGCGCTGTGCGCCGGATGCCGGCGGGGACGCCGGCGTACCCAGTGACGGCCCAGTTCCCTGCGCGGCAGCGCCGCGTGCACGCGGCGAGTACTCCTAGGCCGAGAACCGGAGCTTCAAGCCGCAGGCCGCGGTCACTTTCGTGAGCGTGTCGAGTCTTGGGTTTCTACGGCCCGACAAGGCACGCGAGAGCGCCACCCGGTCCAGCTCGGCTTGGCGGGCCACGGCGGATACTCCACCCCGCGCCTCGGCCACATTGCGAAACGCCTTCATGAGCAGGCGCGGATCATCGCCCATCTCCTCCAGCGCCGCATTCAGGTAGGCGGCCGCGTCCTCCGGCGCCTTGAGATAGTCACTCGCCTTGTGAGCTTTCACTGGCATTACGCTTCTCCTTCTTGTACGCCTGCCAACGCAAGCGCGCTGCTGTGATGTCAGCCGCTTGGCCCTTCTTTGCGCCGCCTCCCAACAGAATCACGAGCGTCTCACCATCGCGACCGAAGTAGAGCCGATACCCAGGGCCGCTGTCGATCCGAAGCTCCGAGACGCCGCCACCCACGTTCCTGTGATCTCCGAAGTTGCCGAGTTCCACGCGGTCGATCCGTGTCTGGACACGGGCCCGAGCCTCACGTGATTGTCGTCGAAACCAATCATCGAAGTAGTCTCTGCCGTCCTCGGAGACGTAGTGGACGACCCGGATCAAGCACAAGATCGTAGCCAACTGGCTACAATTCTGTCAACGACTAGTCGCTAGACACGGGAACCCAGACATCATGCGCATCGAAGGGCGCGCCGCTGCAGGGAAGGATCACGATGAAGTACACGAACTTGGGCAGTTCCGGTCTCGAGATCTCCCGGATCTGCCTCGGGTGCATGAGCTTCGGCGAGAAGTCGCCCGGCGCTCACGACTGGAGCCTCGACGAAGCCGGCAGTCGTCCGATCATCGAGAGGGCGCTCGACCTCGGCATCAACTTCTTCGACACGGCCAACGCCTACTCGCTCGGCTCGAGCGAGGAGATCACTGGACGGGCCTTGCGCGACATGGCGAACCGCGACGAGGTCGTGATCGCGACGAAGGTCTACTTCCCGATCCGCCGCGGACGCAACAGCCGCGGGCTCTCGCGCAAGGCGATCATGACCGAGGTCGACGCGTCCCTGCGCCGTCTGGGAACGGACTACATCGACCTCTACCAGATCCACCGATGGGACGATCGGACTTCGATCGACGAGACGCTTGGAGCACTTCACGACGTGGTGACCTCGGGCAAGGTCCGCTACATCGGCGCCTCGTCGATGTGGGCGTGGCAGTTCAGCAAGGCGCTCTACACCAGCGAGATGCGCGGTTTCTCGAAGTTCATCAGCATGCAGAACCAGTACAGCCTGCTCCAGCGCGAAGAAGAGCGCGAGATGCTGCCTCTCTGTGGCGACCAGGGCATCGGGACGATCCCGTGGAGCCCGCTGGGCCTGAGGTCTCCTGACCCGTGACTGGGAAGAGACGACGCACCGGTCGAAGAGCGACCCGCTGACCGCGAGGCGCTTTGACGAGGCGAAGGATCGACCGATCGTCGAGCGCGTGGCAGAGGTGGCGCGGGAGAAGGGGGTCTCGCGAGCCCAGGTTGCGCTGGCCTGGGTGCTGGCCAATCCCGTTGTCGCGTCGCCGATCGTCGGCGTCACGAAGATGAGCCACCTCGAAGAGGCGGTGGCCGCGCTCGAGGTCGAGCTCACGGCCGCGGAGAAGCGGCGGCTTGAAGAGGTGTACTCGCCCCGCGCGAACCTCTTCTGAGACGGCGTTCAGCCCGCATATCCAACTAGCCGAGGGCCGCAGTTAGGTCATCGGTCAAATATGCGGGTTAGCTCACGGCCCTATGCCGTGCCCCCGGGGCCGGCGGTGTCTCGGGGGCACCGGCGAAACACTGCGCCATGCCCATCCACTCGGTGGCGATGGGTCCTGTGACCTCCAGTGACGTGTCGGCGACGTTGCGCGCCTGGGTGACCACCTGGGCGAAGTCGACGGCCTTCCCGGTGATCCGGTTGGCGGCTTCGTCGACATTCCAGGTCCAGATCTCGCCGGACGGCGCAGTAAGGTGCAGGCACGGAACGACATCGGGACGATCGAGTCCGCGCACAGCGTAGGTCCAGCCGAAGGTGTTGAGCCCCAGGAAGACGATGTTCTTGATCCTGTCCGTCTCGACACGATCGAGTCCGAGCACGTCGAAGACCTCCTGGCCGTGCGCCCAGGTCTCCATCTGCCTCGCGGTGATGGAGCTGCGCACGCTCATCGACGGTCCGAACCACTCCGCGCGCTGCTTCGGATCGACCCCCTCGAGCCGTTAGCACATCCGCGGGTAGTACTCGCGCCAGGCGTCGTAGACGGCGCGGTTGCGCTTGCCTTCGAACCACTCGTCGGTCAGTTCGCGCAGGTTGAGCCGGCCGCGCCGCGCGGCCATGAACTGCTTGAAGTCCTCGAAGGCGGAGAGATCGTGTATCGAGGCGTCGGCGGCGTAGTTGAAGATGTGGAGATGGGCGACCACGTCGTGAAGGGTCCACTCCTTGAAGAGGGTGGCTCGCTCGAAGTCGTCGTCCGAGAGTGGCGCCAGGACCTCCGCCAGACAGTCGCACTCGGCTCGGAAGTCAGCGACCTGCTGAAAACTGCTCAACTCGTCTCCTTCGCTGGGATGGGTCACTGGAACTCGCCGAGGCGAGCGCGGCAGTGTCGTCGCCGCTACGCGGCGCGTGTCTCTCGGAAGCCGGCGGGGGCGCCGGCGCACCCAGTTCCTGCCGCGCAAGCTCCGAGCTGGTCTCCGGCGCCGCGAGCGTACGCGATGCTTCGCAGGCTGGCACTCGAGAGGAGGCGTCGCGAGCTGATCTGGAGCTTCGGAGCGGGCTGCTAGGGTGCGCGCGTGAACGGGAACTGCCGCCTACCGTCCCGGTCCGTTGAATACGTACCGGCTTGACCTCTCGGAGGAGAACTGAACCATGGTGATCGCCTTCAAGCTCAACGGCAAGTCGACTACGGTCGAAGCGCCGGCGGAGATGCCCCTGCTCTGGGTCCTCCGTGACGAACTCGACCTGAAGGGAACCAAGTACGGCTGCGGCCGGTCCTTCTGCGGGGCCTGCACCGTGCACGTCGACGGCACAGCAGAGCGCAGTTGCCGCATGCCGGTCTCGCGCGCGGAGGGGAAGGAGATCACGACGATCGAAGGCCTGTCCGCGGACGGCGGCCATCCCGTGCAGCTCGCCTGGCAGGAGATCGACGTGCCGCAGTGCGGCTACTGCCAGGCCGGCCAGATCATGTCGGCCTCGGCTCTCCTCGCGAACACCCCGGCGCCCACGGACGGGGACATCGACGAGGCCATGAGCGGGAACCTCTGCCGATGTGCGACCTACACACGAATCCGGGCCGCGATCCATCGCGCCGCCGAGATCGCGCAGGCGCCGTCGAACGTCAGCGAGACCACGGGAGGGAGTGAGGCATGAGCGCAGCAGAACGAACCGCTTCGCGACGCAGCTTCCTTCAGGTCACCGCGCTGGCAGGAGGAGGCATGCTCCTCGGGGTGCGCTTCGGACTGGACGGTCCGCGCGGCGCGAGTGCCGCCGTTGCCGATGCCAATGTCGAGGCGATCCTCAGCGCGTTCGTACGCCTCACGCCGGACGGCGCCGTGACGATCATGGCGCAGAACCCCGAGATCGGGCAGGGCGTCAAGACGATGCTGCCGATGCTCATTGCCGAGGAGCTCGACATCCCCTGGAGTCAGGTGCGTGTGGAGCAGGCGGACTTCGATCCGACGAAGTACCGGGGTCAGATGGCCGGCGGCAGCATGGCGACGCCGATGCACTACGAGTCGATGCGCCGCGCGGGGGCTGCCGCTCGTTCCATGCTCGTGGAAGCTGCGGCGAAGGAGTGGGGCACGAAGCCTGAGAAATGCACCACCGAAGCCGGAGTCGTCCGCTTCAAGAACAAGTCGCTGTCATACGGCGAGCTGGCGAGCGCCGCGGCGCGGCTGGAGCCGCCCAATCCCAGGACCGTCGCCCTCAAGGACCCGAAGGACTTCACGATCATCGGCCAGCCGATTCCGGGCGTAGACAACCCGAAGATCGTCGTTGGCGAGCCGCTGTTCGGTATCGACGTCTCGGTGCCCGGGATGAAGTACGCCGTGTTCGAGAAGTGCCCGGTCCACGGCGGTCGGGTCGGTAGCGTCGATCTCGACGCCGTCAAGGCGGCGCCCGGCGTCACCGATGCCTTCGTCGTCGACTCGAACGCTGCTCAGTTGCCCATCAACGGCGTCGCCATCGTCGGCGACTCCTGGTGGCTGGTCAACGAGGCACGCAGCAAGCTCGAGGTGACCTGGGAGGAAGGTTCCACCGCGACCCAGAGCACCGAGGACTTCGATCGTCAGGCTCAGGCACTGTCGAAGAAGGCCCCGGAGCAGACCCTCAAGAGCGACGGCGACGCGGCCGCGGCGCTGGGCTCGGCGGCGAAGACGCTGCAGGCCGCCTACCAGTATCCCTTTCTCGCCCACGCGCCGCTCGAGCCGCAGAACACGACGGCCCACGTCCGCGATGGCGAGCTCGAGATGTGGGCGCCGAGCCAGACGCCCCAGTTCGCGCGCGGCGACCTCAGCAAGGCGCTAGGGATACCCCAGGACAAGATCACGATCCACCTGACCCGCATGGGCGGGGGCTTCGGCAGGCGGCTGTACTTCGACTACATGCTCGAGGCCGCGCTCATCGCCCAGCAGGTGGGAGTCCCGGTCAAGCTGCTGTGGACGCGCGAAGACGACACGCGCCACGACTTCTTCCGCCCCGGCGGCTACCACTTCCTGGAAGGTGGTCTCGACGAAGCCGGAAACCTCGTGGCGTGGCGCGACCACTTCGTCACCTTCGGTGAGGGCCGGCGCTTCGCCCCGAGCGCCGAAATGTCCCGGAACGAGTTCCCGCAGGCGTTCGTGCCGAACTTCGCGCTCGAGGCTTCGAAGATGCCGCTCGGCATCCCGACCGGAGCCCTGCGTGCCCCGACCAGCAATGCGATCTCGTTCGTGGTGCAGTCGTTCATCGACGAGCTCGCGGCCGCGGCCGGGAAGGACCCGCTGCAGTTCCGCCTCGACCTGCTCGACTCGGCGGCGGCTGGGGTCAAGACCGCGTTCGACCCGCAGAGAATGAAGACCGTGCTCGAGCTGGTGCGCGACGAGTCGGGCTGGGGCAAGACCGATCTGCCGAAGGGGACCGGTCAGGGCGTGGCGTTCCACTTCAGCCATCGCGGGTACTTCGCCGAAGTGGTTCAGGCCAAGATCAGTCCGGATGGCGAACTCGGCGTCGACAAGATCTGGGTCGCCGGCGACGTCGGCAATCAGATCGTCAACCCGAGCAACGCGGTCAACCAGGTTCAGGGCGCGGCGCTCGACGGCCTCGGTCAGGCGCTCGACCAGGAGATCACCTTCGAGGGCGGACGCACGAACGAGAGCAACTTCCACAACTTCAAGCTGCTGCGCATGGACCAGGCGCCGCCGGTGGAAGTGCACTTCGTCAAGAGCGACCATCCCCCTACGGGCCTCGGCGAGCCGGCGCTGCCGCCGGTCCCGCCGGCACTGTGCAATGCCATCTTCTCGGTGACCGGCAAGCGCGTGCGCTCGCTGCCACTCTCCAAGCACGATCTGAGCTAAGGCCTGGGAGAGAACATGACGAGCGCAAGCAAGTGCCCGGTTCTGGGCGGGTCTGACAGACACTTGGCGGTTGGGAGTACGGCGAATCAGCACTGGTGGCCGAACCAGTTGAACCTGAACGTCCTCCGCCAAGGCTCCCCCCTCTCGGATCCGATGGGCGAGGACTTCGACTACGCCGAGGAGTTCGCGAAGGTCGACCTGGATGACTTGAAGCAGGACGTCGAGGAGGTCATGACCACCTCGCAGGACTGGTGGCCGGCCGACTACGGCCACTACGGGCCGCTCTTCATCCGGATGGCGTGGCATTCGGCGGGCACCTACCGGATCGGCGACGGTCGCGGCGGCGGCGCCTCCGGCACGCTCCGCTTTGCGCCCCTCAACAGTTGGCCGGACAACGTGAGCCTCGACAAGGCGCGGAGGCTCCTCTGGCCGGTCAAGCAGAAGTACGGCCGGACGCTCTCGTGGGCCGACCTCATGATCTTCACCGGGAACTGCGCTCTGGAGTCGATGGGGTTCAAGACGCTCGGCTTCGCCGGCGGGCGCGAGGACGTCTGGGCGCCCGAGGAGGACATCTACTGGGGGTCCGAGACGACCTGGCTCGGCGACGAGCGCTACACGGGCGACCGCGACCTGGAGAATCCCCTCGGCGCCGTGCAGATGGGCCTCATCTACGTGAATCCGGAGGGGCCGAACGGCACGCCGGATCCGGTGGCCGCGGCCCGGGACATTCGCGAGACGTTCCGTCGCATGGCGATGAACGACGAGGAGACGGTGGCCCTCATCGCCGGCGGACACACCTTCGGCAAGACCCACGGCGCCGCCGATGCGGGCCAGTACGTCGGCGCCGAGCCCGAGGGCGCCGGCCTCGAGGAACAGGGCCTCGGCTGGAGCAACACGTTCGGCACCGGCAAGGGCGGCGACACGATCACGAGCGGTCTGGAAGGCGCCTGGACCACCGCGCCGGCGCAGTGGGACAACAATTTCTTCGACAACCTGTTCGGCTACGAGTGGGAGTTGGTGACGGGCCCGGGCGGCGCGAATCAGTGGACGCCCAAGGATGCCTCGGCGGCCGGCACGGTGCCGGACGCTCACGATCCGTCGAAGACCCACGCCCCCATGATGCTCACGACGGATCTCTCGCTGAAGGTGGACCCGATCTACGAGCCGATCTCGAGGCGCTTCCACGAGAACCCGGACGAGTTCGCGGACGCTTTCGCCAGGGCCTGGTACAAGCTGACCCATCGCGACATGGGTCCCCGCACCCGGTGTCTCGGCACCTGGGTGCCCCCGGCGCCGCAGCTCTGGCAGGACCCGGTCCCCGATGTCGACCACGAGTTGATCGGCGAGCAGGACATAGCAAGTCTCAAGAGCCGGATCCTCGGCTCCGGGTTGTCCGTATCCCGGCTGGTCTCGACCGCCTGGGCGTCGGCGGCGACCTTCCGCGGCACCGACAAGCGCGGCGGGGCCAACGGGGCGCGCATTCGCCTCGCGCCGCAGAAGGAGTGGGAAGTCAACGACCCGTCACAACTGGCGGACATTCTGCGGACCCTGGAAACGATCCAGACGCACTTCAACAGCTCGCAATCCGGCGGCAAGAGAGTCTCGCTCGCCGACCTGATCGTCCTGGGCGGCTGTGCGGCCGTCGAGGAGGCGGCGAAGAACGCCGGGCAGGAGGTGCAGGTGCCCTTCGCGCCGGGTCGCACGGACGCGGTGCAGGAGCAGACCGACGTGGAGTCCTTCGCCGTCCTGGAACCGACTGCGGACGGGTTCCGCAGCTACCTCGCCAACGGTCACCGGAGGCCGGCTGAGGAGCTGCTCGTGGATCGGGCGCACATGCTGACGTTGACCGCTCCCGAGATGACGGTGCTCGTCGGCGGCTTGCGCGTTCTAGGCGCGAACGCCGGCCAGTCCGAACTCGGCGTCTTCACCGACCGCCCCGAGACGTTGACGAACGACTTCTTCGTCAACCTGCTCGACATGGGAACCGAGTGGCAGGCAAGCCCCGGATGCGGGCACGTCTTCGAGGGACGCGACCGCGAAACAAGCGAGGTCAAGTGGACCGGCACCGCCGTCGACCTCGTCTTCGGCTCGAACTCGCAGCTTCGAGCCATCGCGGAGGTCTACGGGTGCGATGACGCGCAGGAGGCCTTGGTGCGCGACTTCGTGGCGGCGTGGAACAAGGTCATGAACCTGGATCGCTTCGACTTGGGCTGATTCCATGGTGTGACGGCGCTCAGGGAGTCTCGGGTATCGGCTATCGTCGTCCCGCACAGTGGACTAGACAGCGGCCGAGGTGCCTCATGGCGAACGACCCCCTCCCGATCACACCTGCCGTTCTGACTTGGGCCCGCGAGCGCGCCGCTCTACCCCTTGACGAAGCACGCGCGAAGTTCCCGAGGATCGCTGCTTGGGAAGCTGGAAAGGCCTGCCCGACTTACCCGCAACTCGAGAATCTGAGCAAGCTGTTACAGCTTCCTACGGCCGTCTTCTTCTTCCCGGCGCCGCCCGATGTGCCGCCGATCCGCCAGTCCTTCCGGACGCTTCCAGGCGCCTACTTTGACGGCATCCCGGGCGAGATTCGCGCCCTACTGCGAAAGGCCACAGCCTTCCAACTCAATCTCGCGGAACTCAACGATGGTAGGAGTGTCGCGGAGCGCCTTGCCGTCCAGGATCTGTCGTTCTCGCAGCCGCTCCGCGTCGGGCCCGCGGCAGAGGTTGCACGTGATTATCTAGGGATCTCTCTCGACGATCAGGTCGCGTGGCCCGACGCTGTCGCCGCGTTGGAAGCGTGGCGCGACGCCTTGGAAGCCGTCGGCGTAGCCGTCTTCAAGGACGCATTCCAGACCGACTTCCTTTCGGGGTTTTGCCTCTATGACGAGGCCTTTCCCCTCATCTATGTCAACAACTCCTCGTCTCCGACTCGACAGATCTTCACCCTCTTTCACGAGCTTGCCCACCTTCTCTTCCAAACGAGCGGAGTGGACGGATTGCCACGACAAGATGTAGAAGTGCTGCCGCCTGCCTCTCGGGACATCGAGATCGCCTGCAATCAGTTCGGCGCCGAGTTTCTCCTTCCGACAAGGCAGTTCGACCTGGAGCTTCGGAGCCTAGGCGCTGCAGACGAAGCGGCCGCGACGAGGATCGCTCGGAAACACCATGTCTCGCGGGAGTTCGTGTTTCGAAGGTTCCTGGATCACGGTCTTGTGAGCCGAGAGGCTTACCGGGCCGCCGCGCGCCGCTGGGCCCAACAGACGGGAGGAGGAACAGGCGGGAACTACTACTGGACGAAGATCACGTACCTGGGAAAGACATACATTCGGACGGCCTTCTCCAAGTACTACCAGAACCGGATCAGCGACGAAGAACTTGCTGGCTTCGTTGATGTCAAGGTCACGAACCTCTCGAAGCTGGAGTACTACTTCGCCAGGAAGATGACGTGACATACGTATTTGACACGTCGCCATTCTCGGCGTTGATCAAGAACTTCTATCGTGGCCGTTTCCCCAGCTTATGGGAGAGGTTTGACGCGCTTGTTTCCGATGGAAAGGTGATTTCGACACGGGAAGTGCGACGAGAACTAGAGGATTTTGGTTTTGAGGAGCACAACCGCTGGCTTAGCCTCAATGGGGACGTGTTCTGCGCCGACGGCCGATGAGGCTCGGTTCGTCCGTCGGATCTTTGAGTTTCCACATTTCCAATCCAACATCGAGTTGAAGAAAATCCTCAAGGGAGGCCGCAACGCCGACCCATTTGTGATCGCGAGGGCCTCCGTCGCGAAGGGTGTTGTCGTGACACTTGAGCAGCCCAGGCCCAACTCGGTCGGCATTCCGGAGATCTGCAGGCACTTCGGTATCGAGTCAACCAACCTTGAGCGGTTCATGGAGGCTGAGGGTTGGCGATTCTGAGGAGTAAGCTGGCGGTGAGGCGTGAGCCACCCTGACGAGGGCCTAGCGCGCGGAGGACTGAGAGATCGGAGGAGGTGGAGGAGACCTTCGAGCAGGTGGAATCGGCGACCGGGGACGTTTCCGATCATCGCCAACACCCTGCAGAGCGCGATCCTCTCGCTCTCCGACTGCGGGGCCTCGAAGAAGAGGACATCCGCGCCGATGTCAGCGAACGCATGGCAACGGGCCACGGCCTCGTCGAATCCGTCGGTGGCGCGGGCGTCGGTGCGCGCGACGATCAGAATGTCGGTGCCCTCCTCACGCGCGTCCACGGCGGCGCGCACCCGCGACAGCGCCTCAGCGCGGGAGACGACGCGCTTTCCCCTCGTGTGCCCGCACCGCTTGGGCGCCTCCTGATCCTCGATCATCACGCCTGCAAGACCGGCACTCGCGTAGCTCTTGACCGTGCGCTTGACGTTCAGGGCGTTGCCGTAGCCGGTGTCGCTGGGGAGGAACTCATGCCTGCTCACGAACGTAACATCGATTGCGTTACGTTCTCGCTGGCGAGGGCGCCGCGTTCTACCGTGTGACCCGCCCCGGTACTCGATTCCAGACCGGATGCGTTTCTCGACGTTCAGCGCGGAACTTCAGGGCCAGAGCGCGTTCGCAGCGAGCGTTGCGGCGAAGCGCGAGATCGGCCAGACCTCGATGCCGTCGCTCGTGGCGAACGACCTCTCCCCGCCGTACAGCAAGAGGCTTCTCGCCAGGCCTGGTAGCTCTTGGATGGCTCGGAGTCCCCTCAACAGGCTGGTGTCGTAGCACGCCGCGGACTTGACTTCGATCGCGACGTACTCGCTCTGACGTTCCAGCAGGAAGTCCACTTCGATGGTGTGCGCCTGCGACGGCGCCCAGTAGGAGATGCGGTCGTAGAGATCCGAGGTCTCGCCGTAGGCGCGAAGCAGGCCGAGGACGAAGCCTTCGAGCAGCGCTCCTCGTTCTTCGGTGTGGAGCGGTCCGCGCCTCCTCTGTACCTGCCGTGCGAGTCCAGGATCCACCCAGTAGAGCTTGGGGAGCTTGCGCTCCCGGGTTCGGAGCCTTGCTTCGAAGCCGTCGAGCCTGGTGGCGAGGAGGGTGTCTTCGAGGATGTCGAGGTAGCCGTCGACGGTGCTTCGGGCGGTGCCGGAGTCCCGCGCCAGCGAGGACACGTTGACGACCTGACCATGGAACAGGCCGGCCAAGGGAAGGAAGCGAGCGAAACCGGCGAGATTCCTCACCAGGGCTTCCGCGCGGATCTCTTCCCGCAGGTACATTTCGACGTAGGCTGCCAGGGTGGCCCCGGGATCCTTCGCGGTGGCGATGACCGGTATCGAGCCGAAACGCAACACGTCGTCGAGGACGAAGTCCTCGCCGAGTTCCTCGGGAACGAAGGGGAACATCAGTTTGCGCACGGCTCGGCCCGCGAGGAGGTTGGTGCCGGCAGTCTTCAGCTTGCGAGCGCTCGAACCCAGGAGGGCGAAGCGCAGTCCGCCCTCCTCGATCCTGCGATGGACCTCGTTGAGAAGGGCCGGGATCCGCTGGACCTCGTCGACCGCTACCCAGGACTCGGGCTCGATCGTTGCCAGCTCGGCGCCGAAGAGGCATGGATTGGCGAGCAGGTCCTGGTAGAGAGCCTCATCCAGGAGGTCGAAGCGATGCGCATCCGGAAACCGGGAGCGCACCCAGGTGCTCTTTCCGACGCCGCGAGGGCCGAGCAGGAAGAAGCTCTCCTCGGGAGCCAGCAGGATGCGTCGATAGTTCGACGAGTTGCTCATGTGGCCGGCACTTTACCATGAAAAATGACGGCGTCCTATGCAGGTCTAGGGGCTACAGGAATGTACGACCCAGCGCTCCGAGCCTGCGGCGAGGGGCGCCGACCGAATCCCGTTGGGGCCGCCCTCGCGCCTTTGGCGCGATGGTGTCCCCAACGGGATTCGAACCCGTGTTGCCAGCTTGAAAGGCTGGAGTCCTGACCTGGCTAGACGATGGGGACGCGGATCCGGGCCGTGGCTTCGGTGCCGACCGCTGTCGAGCCGCGGAGTATACGGCACTCAGGCCCTCCGTCGCAGCAGTTCGGCCGCTTCGGGCGCGTCGCACTCATCCGCCCACTCCAGGGGTGTGGCGTTGTAAGCGGCATCGACGATCGTCGGGTCGGCGCCGCGGTCCAGTAGCAGGTCGAGGCACTTGAGTGCGCTGTGCTGGGCTGCCAGGTGCATCGCGACGGCCTGCACGCCGTGGCCCTCACCGCCGAAGTCGTGCTGGAGATCCGGGTCGGCGTCGTGGTCGAGCAGGCAGGCGGCGGCCTCCACCTTGTCGCTGTAGCAGGCCCAGAGGAGCGGCGTGCCCCGGAACGGATTCGCGTTCACGTCGACGCCGAGAGCGACGAGTGCTGCGATCGAGCCGCATTGGTTGTTGCGCGCCGCCCAGGACAGCGCCTCGTCGAGCACTTCCTGCCGGGAGAGCGTGCGGTCCCACGACGGAAAGAACACGGGGGCGTAGAAGCCGAGTCCCTTGCGGGCGGCCGGCGTCAGATCGCCGTCGGCGGCGAAGAACCGGCCCACGTCCCTGCCGAGGGCCGCCGCTGCGCGCAGGTTGTCCGGATAGATGGGCGTCAGCACCTCGCCCATGTACGGCTTGGCGTAGAAGAGCGCGTAGGACAGGGCCGAGCCGCCCTCCTTGCCGTAGGCGTTCGCGTCCACCGGTGCGCCGGCCGCAACGAGCCGGCGCGCCAGGTCGGCATGACCCGCCATGCCGGCGGTGTGCAGCGGCGTCCAGCCGTCGTGGTCGGCGACGGACGGATCGGCTCCGGCGGCGAGGATCAGGTCGACGGCGGCGTGCTGTTGCCGGGTCCCGGTAGCCAGGGGGATGGCGATGTCGCACGTCGCGGCGCGGCAGGCCAGGTCGAGGAGGGTGCGGCCGTCGCCGTCCCTGGCAGTGAGGACGGCGGGCGATCGGGTGAGGATGCGCTTGAGCGCCTTGAGGTCGCCGCCGCCCGCGGCCTTTGTGGCCCTTCTGAGAACCCGACTCAGAACCAGAACCGAGCCGACAACGTGATGTCCCGCCCGGGCAGAGGCGCGAAGGTCTTGAGGAAGGACGTGTGCACCCGGGCTTCCTCGTCGGTCAGGTTGCGGCCCCGGAGCAGCAGGTCGAGGATCTGGTTCTTGAGGATGAAGCGGCGGCCGACATGGGCGTTGAGCATCGTGTAGCCGTCGGTCTGCATCTCCAGCTCGGCGACGTCGTTCTGGTCGTCGACGAAGCGCCACTCCACCGCGGCCCGCCAGTCGTGGCCGTGGTAGTGCACGCCGGCGCCCAGGCTCATCGGTGGAATCCGCGGCAGGTTGCCGCTTTCGTCCAGTTCGGCGTCGACCGTGTCGCCGATCAGCTCGAGGTGGAGGTGATTGTCCTCCCATTCCACGACCTCGATCCGGGCTCGGAACTCGGCGCCGGTCATTGTGGCGTCGCCCTGGCTGTAGACGATGACCGCGATGTCGTCGATTTGGGCGCCGGTGAACCCCTGGTAGATGAAGTCCTGGAAGTCCTGCCTGAACAGGGTCAACTCGCCCTGGAGGCGGCCCTCGTTCTTGCGCAGGGAGAGGTCCAGCCCGTTGCCGACCTCGGCGTCCAGGTTCGGATCGCCGATCTCGTGGGTCAGTGTGGCGACATGGACGCCGTCCGCGAACAGTTCCTCGGCGCTTGGCAGGCGGACAGAGTGGGAGGCGGACAGGCCGAGGGACCACGTGTCGTCGGCCTTCCAGAAGAGGCCCGCTGAGGCGGAAACGCCGTCGCCCGACCAGTTCGGGCCTCCGGCTGGATCGTGATCGGACTGTTCGAAGCGGGCGCCGAACTGCCAGCGGATGGCGCCCTTTTCGATCTCCTGGGACGTGAAGACGGCCCAAGTGTTCGACACGGTCGGCGGAACGTATGCCTCGGCGCCCACCGTGGCGAGGTCGCGGTCCGAGTACTGGAGACCGACGGAACCCCGGTTGGCGCCGCGGACCCGCTGGAACATTTCGACCCGGGTCTCGAAGTAGTCGTTCGTGAGCAGGGTGCCGGCCTCGTCACCCTCGAACTCGAGGTGTTCGTAGTCCGTTCCGCCCATCCGCACCTCGAGCTTCTCGAAGCCGCCTGCGGGCAGGTAGATGTCGCTGCGCAGGTCGACCCGTTGCTGCTTCATGTCGACGCGAACGGGCAGCTCCTCGTCGCCGTGGTCGTCGTCCTCGCCGTCGTGGTGATCGTCGTCGTCTTCGTCGTGGGGTTCGTGCTCGTGGCCCCCGTGGCTGTGAGCCCCGGGCGGAATGCCGTACTCCGTGTTGAAGCCGCTGACTGAAACGCCGAGAAAGCCGCGGTCGCCGAAGAACCGGGTGATGCCGACGCGTCCGCTCCCGGTGTGCAGGTCGGTGTTCGGGACGACACCGAACGGGTTCTCCAGGTGCACCTCGCTGTCCTCGTGGTCGTCGTCCTCGTCGTCGTCGTGGTGTTCGTTCTCGCCGTGGTCGTCGTCGTGGCGGGAGTGCCCCGGGATCTCGTAGGGGTCCGCTTCCCGGTCGACGGCGCCGATGCTCCAGGCCCAGTCACCGCCGCCGCCGTTGAGCTCGAGCGCGCCCATCCGTTGGTCCGACACGGATCCGCCGACGAGGTCGATCGTGCCGCTCAGGGACGTGGCCGCGCGCGTGGTTGGAATGCGTCCGTCGATGATGTTCACGGCGCCGCCGATGGCGCCGGAGCCGTAACGGAGCGTGGCCGGGCCGCGCAGTACCTCGATCTGCTCCGCCTGCGCTGGCTCGGACGTCACGGCGTGGTCGGCGCTGACCGCGGAGGCGTCGCCGGTGCCGATGCCGCCGGCCATCACGCGAACCCGCGCCCCGGACAGCCCGCGGATGATCGGCCGGCCGGCGCCGGGGACGAAGGACGTCGACGACACGCCTGGCTCTCCTTCGAGGGTTTCGCCGAGTGTCGCGCCCATTCGCAGTTGCAGGTCTGCCCCGCTCAGTACGGAGACCGCATTCGACAGCTCGGACTCGCTGCGGAGATCGCCGGTGGCGGTGACGACGATCTCATCGGAGTGGGCGATGTGGTCGATCTCCAGCTCGACGACCGTCTCCCGGCCGGCCGAGACGGTGACCGACTCCGAGGTCAGACCGACGGACGGAATCTCCACGATCAGGAGGTATGTGCCCGGCGGCACGGCGTCGAAACGGAATGCGCCATCGGCCGCCACCGAGGCGCTGAGCGCGAGCTCGGGAAACCGGGCGGTGGCGAGCGTCACCCCGCTTTCACCGTGCGTTTCCAACTGGCCGGAGACGGAGCCGGTTTCCTGTGCCGTGGCCGGCTGAATCAGAAGCAGCGTGCCGAGGACAGTGGCCGCGAGACTGGCCCGGAGTTGTGGTCCTGCGAATGCTCGAGCGGTTCCCGCGTCGTTTGACGACGCTGCGGCGCGGATGCCGAGCGCCGGCTGCGCACGACCTGGTGCGCTACGCTTCATTGGTTTCCCTCCGAATCACGGCCGAGGACAGGATATGGCAGCAGAAGAGGTTCGTTACGAGCGGCGCGGCCCGGTGGCGGTGCTCACCCTGGACCGGGCGCGGTACCACAACGCCCAGAGCTGGAAGTTGCTCGACGACCTGGACCGGCAGCTCGACCGGGCGATGGCCGATGAGGAGGTCCTGGTCGTGGTGCTGAAAGGCGCCGGCAAGCACTTCTCTTCGGGGCACGACCTGGGGACGCCGGAGCAGCAGGCGGACATCAAGGCCCGGGGACTCACCCAGTGGGTCGGCATGGACTGGTACGAGGCGTTTCGCTGGTACAACCTGGACAACACGGTCAAGTGGCGCAACCTGCCGAAGCCGACGATCGCCATGGTGCACGGCTACTGCATCTTCGGCGGCTGGATGATCGCGGCGGCGATGGACCTGATCTTCGCCGCGCCCAGCGCCCGCTTCCTCGCCAGCCTGTTCGAGACCTTCACCGTGCCCTGGGACGTCCATCCGCGGAAGGCGAAGGAGTTGCTGTTCGAGAGCCGGTTCATCGACGCCGAGGAAGCCCGCGAACTGGGCCTGGTCAACCGCGTCTACGCGGAGGACGAACTCGAGCGGGAGACCCTGGCCTACGCGGAACGGATCGCCGAGAACGACCCGGCCGTGCTGCGGCTGGGCAAGCTCGCGGTCAACAAGGCCCAGGACGCCATGGGTTACAGCGCCAACGTCGAAGCCGCCTTCGCCGACTACCTGGTGGTGCGCGAGATCCGCGGCAGCTCCAGCAGGGTCGACGGCAACCGGCGCCTGGTGGGCGTCGACCTGGCTCTCCGGGGCCAGCGTGGCGGACGGGCTGGACAGACGCCCGCGGACGCAGCGGACGCTTCGGATGCGGGGGAGGACGCATGAGAACGGTCCGAGCCGGCACCGCGGTGGTGCTCAGCCTGAGTCTTTCCGCCGCGGCCGTGGCGCCTGCTTTGGCCCAGGAAGACGGCGCCCGGATGTACAACACGGCCAAGCAGAAGCTGATGAACGGCGAGGGCATCGTCGGCGTCAGCGTGTCCTCGCCGGACCCGGACAGCTACTGCGCCGCCGCCAACGCCGGCTTCGACTTCACCTGGATCGAGATGCAGCACAGCCCGCTCTCCTACCAGGACGTGGCCCGGATGATCTGGGCCTGTCGCGGTGCGTCCGCGATCCCCTTCATCCGCGTGCCCGACGCGACGGAGGGCGCCATCCAGAAGGCGGTCGACCTCGGCGCTCTCGGCATCGTCGTGCCCATGGTGCGCACGGCCGAGAAGATGGAGGCCGCCGTCCGCTTCGCCAAGTTCCCACCCGAGGGTCGCCGCAGTCTGGGCGGCGGCCAGTACGGTGCCCTGTGGGGCCGCGACTACCGGGCCACGGCAAACGAGAACATCCTCGTGGTGGCGATGATCGAGTCGCCGGCCGGAGTCGACGCGGTGGAGGAGATCGCCGCGGTTCCCGGCGTCGATGTCGTGTTCGCGGCCTCCACCGACCTCTACAGTTTCTCCGGCAAACGCCAGGGCGAACAGGAGTACGAGGCGATGGTCGACCGCATCCGCGAGGCCGTGCTCGGCGCCGGCCTCAAGTTGGGCGGCCCGCTCGCGTGGCGCGACCGCGAGGGCTTCAGCTTCTTCCAGGCCCCCGGCGTCGGCAGCCTGATCCGCCGCGGCGCCCAGGCGCTGCTCGAGGAGACCGCCTCCGGCGTCGCCGAGATCGAGGGCTCGGAGGAGCAGTAGCGGGCGGCCCGCCCGACGGTCTACCGGGAAAATGGACGCGGCGTTCCCGAGTTCCTGGCGGATCGTTGGGGGCGAAGGAGGATTGACCATGGTCATGGACCATGGTACAAACGTGCGCGTCTGCCCGACGCAAGGAGAGGATGAATGGAGGAGATCGCAGTTTCGAAGTTCAAGGCGACCTGTCTGGCGGTACTGCAACGCGTCAACCGAACAGGAGAGCCGGTACTCGTCACGCGTTTCGGCAAACCCGTGGCCGAGGTCGTCCCTCCCTCGCCGTCCGTTCAGCCGCGGAGGGTGCTCGGCGACATGGCGCACACCGGGAAGATCGTCGGTGACATTGTCTCGCCGGTCGTGTCCGAGGACGAGTGGGAAGTCCTGCGATCTTGAGGCTACTGCTCGACACCCACATCTGGCTCTGGAGCCGTTTGGAGCGGGCACGCCTCAGCCGTCGGACCGCGACCGCTCTGGAGTCGCCGGAGAACGAACTCTGGCTGTCTCCGATCAGTATCTGGGAGTTCGCGATGCTGGTGGAGAAGGGCCGTCTCGTCCTGAACGTCTCTGTTGAGGCCTGGATCGACGAGGCGATGGAACGGATGCCCACCCGCGAGGCCCCCGTTACCCACGAGATCGCACTGGCAAGCCGCGCGGTCGATCTCCCGCACAAGGATCCCGCGGACCGCTTCCTCGCTGCCACAGCTAAGGTGATGGGCCTGACCTTGGTCACGGCCGATGGCCACCTCGCGGAGGCGTCCGACATCTCCGTGCTGCGCAACTAGCGGGTCAGATGTGCCGGCCCTGGCCGCCGTCGACGTCGATCACTGCGCCGTTGACGTAGGAGGCGGCCTCCGAGCACAGGAAGACGATCATGTTGGCGACCTCCTCGGAGGTGCCGTAGCGGCCGACGGGGACGTTCTTGCCGTTGTTCTTGATGATGTCCTCCCAGTCGCCGCCGCGGGCGTTGGCGATCTCCTTGGCCGCGCGCTCCCACATCGCGGTGTGGATCAGGCCGGGCAGGACGGAGTTGAACAGCACGTTGTCGCGTCCGTACTTGCCGGACAGGGCCTTGCCGGTGGCGACCATCGCCGCCTTCGAGGCGCCGTAGTCGATCAGGGCGGCGCCCGGGTACTTCGCCGCGGCGCTCGCGACCATCACGACACGGCCCCACTTCTGCTTGCGCATGCCCGGCAGGCAGAGGCGCGTGCTACGGACCGCCGACAGCAGGTTGAGCCGGAACAGATCCTCCCAGTCGTCGTCGCTCATGTAGAGGAAGTTGCGTGACGGCGAGGCGCCGACGTTGTTGACCAGGATGTCGACCGCGTCGCCGGCGAGGACCGTCTCGAAGAACGCGTCGATCGATGAGCGGTCCGCCATGTCGGCGACGTGTCCCGCGACGCTGCCGCTGCCGGAGGGCGGCTCGTAGCCGTCGAGCGACGCGACGCCGTCCTCGCTGCGGGCGCAGAAGGAGACCGCGGCGCCGTGGTCGGCGAGCAGGCGGACGGTGGCGGCGCCGATGCCGAGGCTGGCGCCGGTGACCACGGCGCGGCGGCCGGTCAGGTTCAGGTCGATCATCGCTGGATTCCTTGGGGAGGTTGGGGCGCCGAGTGTAGCGGGGGCTTGTCAGGATGCGCCCTGCGCAAGCAGCGCGGCACCCTCGGCGGCCGCGGCGGCCTGAAGGCGTCGGTCCAACGTCGCGAGCGGCAGCCGGCGGCGGCCCGCGACTTCCAGATAGGCAGCGTCGTATGCCGTCAGATTGTGCCGTCGCGCCAGATCGAGGACATTTCGGTCGTCATGGTCGGCGTCCAGTTCGATGCGCATCTGGGCCAAGTCAAGGAGCGTCGTGCGCGTGTCGGCTTCTTCGAGGCGGCCGCGACGCTCGTTCACCAGCAACGCGTTCCACAGTTCGTACCACCAGATCCGAGGTGCGACAGCGCCCTGCTCGATCGTCAGTTGCAGGGCTCGCTGCGCCAGCGGGTCCACCTCATCGGCCAGACACCAGCAGAGCACCACCGAGTTGTCGAGGACAATGGCGGTCAAACGCGGTGACCTTCATGGATGGAGTCGAGCAACTCGGTCAGGCTCGCCCTGCCGAGCCGGTTGCGACGCTCCTCCATGCGACGGGCCGCCTGAGCGGCGCGCTCACGATCGTCCGTCTCTACCGGGACGAGTCGGGCGATGGGCCGACCATGGCGAGTGATCGTCAGGGTCTCGCCGCTTGCAACGCGTTCCAGTAGTCGGGGAAGATGGGTCTTCGCTTCGTAGGCGCCGATCGTCTGCATAGGGTCTCCAGTTCCGTCCGGTCGGTCAGACTAGTCTAAATCGTGCGGGGTAATCAACTGCGTTCCAGGGCGGTCCGACTCCGCCTCACCGGTGGGCTATGCTCTCGCCTTACTCAAGGACGAGACTTCCGTCCACCGTTGAGGAATCGAGTGCAAGACGGACGAGCTTGGATGCGGCGCCTGGGTCTGTTCAAGACCCTGTTGGTGGCCTCGGTGCTGACAACGCCCGCGGTGGCGCAGGACGCCGGCGACGCGATCCCGCGCCACTACGACGGCAACCCGGACATCAACGGCGTTTGGCAGGCCGTGAACACCGCGCACTGGAACCTCGAGGACCACTCCGCGGCCGCCGGGCCGGCCGAACTCGGCGCTCTGGCCGCGATGCCGCCCGGTGTGGGCGTCGTCGTCGAGGGCGAGATCCCCTACCAGGACTGGGCGCGGGAGCAGCGGCAGAAGAACTTCGAGAACCGCTGGCGCGAGGACCCCGAAGCCAAGTGCTACCTGCCTGGCGTGCCGCGCGCGACCTACATGCCGTTCCCGTTCCAACTTCTCCAGGGCACCGGCCAGATCATGATCGTCTACGGTTTCGCCGAGGCGAGCCGGACGATTCACATGGACAAGGACGATCCGGCGCCGGCGCCGATCGACAGTTGGATGGGCCGCTCCCATGGCCGCTGGGAAGGCGACACGCTGGTGGTCGAGGCGGCCGGCTTCAACGGTCAGGCCTGGTTCGACCGCGCGGGCAACTTCGCCAGCGACACCTTGCGCGTGGTCGAGCGGTACACGCCGGCCGGACCCAACTCGCTGATGTACGAGGCGACGCTCGAAGACGAGAACGTCTTCACCGGGCCCTGGACGATCCGCATGCCGCTTTACCGGCGCCTGGAGGAGCACGCGCGGGTGCTGGAGTTCAAGTGTGTCGAGTTTTCCGAGGAGCTTCTCTATGGCCATCTACGCCGACGCGAAGAGACCCCGACTGGCAACGATCCTTAGCAGTCCGGCTGCTGCGGCCGCTCTGCTCCTGGCGCTGACCGCTGTCCCGGCCACTGCCGGGGACGTGTCGGTTCAGCTCACCATCTCGGCCGCCAGCGAGGCGGTCAAGTGGTACCAGCGGCACCTGGACTGCGAACCGATCGACGGGCGCAGCGAAGCGATCGACTGCGGCAACGCGGTGATCGAGTTCACCCAGGGTCCGATCATGGGCGCCAGCCAGGGCACCGGGATCGACCACATCTCGTTCTCCTTCTTCGATCTGACGGAGAAGATGGCGGCGCTGGAGAAGGTCGGCGTGCGCGGTTCCGGCGTCCGCCTGCAACGCTTCCCTGACGGTTCGACCCTGACGGGCATCCCGGGGCTGTTCAAGATCGGCTTCGTCTTCGATCCCTGGGGCACGCGGATCGAACTCGTCGAGGACCCGGACACCCTGGGTTTCCACCATGTCCACCTGAGTGCGGTCGATCCGGCGTCGACGCTTGGCTGGTACCGCGAGACGTTCGGCGGCGAGCCGGCGAGCCTCCGCGGGATGCTCGACGGTCTCCGTTTCGGCGAGGTGTGGCTGCTCGCCTCTCAGCATGCCGAGGGTCAGCCGGCGCCGAGCGCGGGCCGCGCGATCGACCATCTCGCCTTCGCGATCGCCGATCTCGACACGGCGGCCGCTGGACTCCGCGACCGGGGCGTTCGCTTCACGCGGGATCCTGAGCGGCCGGCGGATGGCCGTTCGGAAGCGAAGCGCGGCTTCGTCTCCGCCCCCGACAACGTGCGGGTGGCGGTCCTCGAACCGGGCTGGCAGGGTATCGACACGACGACCGGGTTCGAGGATGAAGCACTCGCCTCGGCCGAGCCCTACGTGGTCCCGCGGACGCCCTGGGGCCCGCCCGACCTGCAGGGGATGTGGAGCGGCAACAAGGCCCACGGCATTCCCCTGGAACGTCCCGAGGACCTCGCCGACCGCGCGCAACTGACTCCCGAAGAAGCGGCGGCCCGCCGCGAACGCGGCACCCTGGGCAGTATCTGGGGCTACGAGCGCGAGTGGCGGGACACGACGCTCGGCTACGTCAAGTCGGCGCCGTCGCGGCAGGTCGCGATGGTCATCAATCCGCCGGATGGCCGCCTGCCGCCCCTGACGGAGGAGGCACAGGAGCGCAGAAGGCAGGCCTCTGAAGCGTTTCGGGACTACGTGAACCGCCGGCCTGCGGGACCGGAGGACCTGACCCCCTACGTTCGCTGCATCACGCGCGGCCTGCCCGGCATGATGATGCCGTCGATCTACAACAACGGCCTCCAGATCAGCCAGAGCCCTGGCTTCGTCGCGATCCAGAAGGAGATGATCCACGAGACCCGGGTCATCCCGACGAAAGAACGGCCGCGGCTGGGCGGGGGCGTCAAGCAGTGGCTCGGCGAGTCCCAGGGCCGCTGGGACGGCGACACCCTGGTCGTCGAGGTGACGAACTTCAACGGCCGCACGAACTACCGCGGCGCGGGCGAAAACATGAAGCTCACCGAGCGCTACACCCGCTTGGGCCCGAACCGCCTCGAGTACCAGTTCACCGTCGAGGATCCGAGCGTCTGGACTCAGCCCTGGACCGGTCGCTTCGAGTTCGAACTCGACAACGAGCAGTACGAGCTCGTCGAGTATGCGTGCCACGAAGGCAACTACGGCATGTCGAACATCCTCTCCGGCGCCCGAACCCGCGACCGCGAAGCGGCCGCGGCGGCGGAGTCCGGTTCGGGAGCACAGTAGACCCTGGGAACCCGGGTGGCGCGATCCGCGCCACCCGTGAACCATCCGAGCGCCTGTCATCAGGCGCACGGATGGAACGCGGGCGTCTCGCCCGCATCCGGCGAGCCGCGAAGCGGCGAAGATGGCAAGTTCGACCGCGTGATGTCCTGTCAGGACGCCTCGGCTTCCACGGCGCTTGACTCGCGTTCCTCCCAAGCCTCCGCCGGGCGTTCCGGAGAGTGCAGGGCCTGTACGCAGCGGCGGACGCTTCGCTCCGGCCGCGAGACGTCGAATGGCAGGCAGAGGAGCGTTAGACCGTCGTCAAAGACGAACCGCAGCGGCTCCTCGAAGTCGCCCGACCGCGGATAGACCAGGGCCACGGTCTTGCAGCCATAGCGCTTGCCGTAGGCGTAGAGCTGGTACATGTCGGCCTGGACGATGCCGCGCTTCGTCCGATCTTCGGTCGCCGACTTGAGTCGTTTCCATTTTGTGTCGAGAACGAAGTGGCTGACGCCCCCCCTCTGCAGGGTGATGTCCGGTTTCATGGTGAACGCTTCGGGCTGGCAGGTCAGCCATTCCTGCGGCCCCTGCGCCCGTACTCGGTACTCGCTCTGGCAGCGGCGAAAGCTCCGCGTGACGAAGTCCTCGAAGATCTCCCCCATCGGAAACAGCAGCGACTGGTTCTCGTGCTTGCCGCGGTACGTCGCAAGACCTTGGCCGAACAGGAACAGCCGCACCCAGGCCATGACCGGGCGGTAGTGCTGCATGGTCCGGTCGACGGAGTGGCGCTGCCAGTCGCTCGTCGGATCGGAAGTCGGCGGCACGCTGGCGAAGGCGTCCGTCAGTTCGCGCAGCAGGCGGCGGTTCTCCTCGTTGCGGACGATGGGCCGAAGCCGGTCCAAAGCCCTGCGGATCAGCCGATTCGCCGGGCGGTTCGGGTTGAACTCGTCGTGGGCAACGTAGAAACACGCCTTGTTGGCCAGGTTCTCCCGGATCTGCTGCCGGAACAGGAGGCGTCCTCGAAGGTAGGGCAGGTTCTCTTCGACGGGTACGTAGCGTCGCGCAAGGCCGTAGCGCGTCAGGTGGGCCAGGTTCTGGAGGAACAGGTGTGTGAAGGCCTCAAGCATCGGGAAACGCCTGAGCGACCGGATGGCGCTGGGCGGCAGCTCGGCGTTGCGGAGCCCGCGCCAGGTGCGGAGCATGTGGAGGAAGACCTCGCGCGTCCCTTCGTGTCCGTCCTGTTGCTGGCGGGACGTGCCGTGGGCGCCGGGCGCTCTGCCGGCGTCGGGTCCTTTCGGGCCGGGAGCGAGGTCGATCTTCGGCAGGATCTCGATAGGTCTGCCGCGTCGGGTCGAGAGGACGCCGACGTAGTGGGTAGCCTTGAGTTCGCGGGCGCCGGTTCCGAAGGCGAGGACCGGGCGGTAGTCGCCGTGCTTGTCCTGTTGATTCTTCCGCGCGAAGGCCTCGAGACTCCGCCACTCGTTCTCGTCGAGATCGAGCTCTTCGCGAGTGAAGGGCTCGTACTCGCGGACCGTGATGACTCGGGTCTTCCCGTGACTTGTCTGGTCGCTTCTTGCCGGCAGGCGTGAGACCGAGCGGTCGCCGCCGAAGGCCGTGGTGTGCTCGCGCTCGGCGGCCTCGGCAAGCGACATTCGTCAGTCGCTCTTCGGTTCGTAGATCCTCTGGTACTCCTCGGCTGCCTTCCACGCCGGATCGTTGTCCGCGAGGCGCTCATGGATCACTCGGTCTTCGTCGAGGAGGTCGAACTTCTCGATCAACTGCTTCGAGTGGCCGTCGCGTGCCTTGTCTTTCTGGACGAAGGCGTTGCCGCCAAGTACGGCGTCGATCCTCCTCCAGTCGTCGTAGAAGTACTCCTGCAGGAGCGGGAAGATCCGGTTCCGGAACCGGTCGGCGAGATCCTCGATCGACTCCACTTCGAGCAGGTACGTGTGTCCGATCTGGTGCTCGCGGTCCATGAGCAGCGCGATGCGCTCGTTCATTGCGCGCAGCATCTTCCGGCAGTTGACGCCGGCAACGTCGTCGGGAATGAGACTGTGTTCTGGTTCGGGCATCCTCTCGACGAAGGTGAACCGCCGTCTCAAGGCCGTGTCGAGCTGCTGAATGGAGCGGTCCGCCGTATTCATCGTGCCGATGATGTAGAGGTTGTTCGGCACGCCGAACTCGTCGCCGGAATAGGGAAGAGTGACCTTGACTGCGTCCTTCTCGCCGAGCCTCTTTGATGGTTCGATGAGCGTGATCAGTTCTCCGAAGATCTTCGGAATGTTGCCGCGGTTGATCTCGTCGATGATGAGGACGAACCGTTCCGGTTCTCGTGACTCGCTCGCTGCTTCCCGCTGTTCCGCCTCGGCCGCTTCGCAGATCCGCCTGAAGATGCCGGGCCGGAGCTCGTAGTCGAGCTCGCAGGAAGGCGGTGCGCCCGTCGCCTCTGACTCTCCGTCGCCGCCGCCGTCGCCGGAGTCGGTGAGCCTCGGTCGGATGCCCTCCACGAAGTCCTCGTAGGCGTAGTTCTGGTGGAAGGTCACCATGGCGATCCGGCCTTCCGCGGGGGCGGTCGGCGCTGCGGGGTTCCGGAAACGAAGCTCGGAAAAGCGATCGCGATCTCCCGTCGAGAGGTTGTCCTCTGGGTCCGATTGGTCCGATCCGTCGATGATCGCCAACGCGCGACCTGTAGTGGCGTATGTCTTCCCGGTGCCGGGCGGACCGTAGAGCAGGATGTTCCGGGGGCCGTGGGACCGCGAGGGAGGGTTGGCAGGCGGCTTGGGGGGCGTTTGCTCCTTCGGATCGAGCCAGATCCGGCGGCTTATGTCGAGGACCCCGCCCAGCCACGAGTAGTGTTTGATCAGAGCCGTGTGCTGTTGGCTCGTAGTTCGTTCGTCCGCATCCGCGAACACCTCGTCGTAGCGAGCCCTCAGCCGCTTCTCGGAGTAGATCGCCAGGAGGTTGGGGTTTTCCCGGTTCTGGTACAGGAATGCGACCTTCCACTTGACGGCCGGAGAGAAGTCGACCTTGTCAACCGCTTCAAGATTCCCCGTCCTGACCGCGTCGATCACCTCGGTCAGTCGGGACCGCACGGTGGCGAAGGCCACTTCTGCCGTCTCGCCGTACTTGTCCATCCAGGCGTACTCGTCACCCCAGATTCGCCCTCGTCTGGGTGCCTTCGGGTCCTTCTTGTCGCGGCGGAAGATACCGAACTTGAAGGCTGAGCCACCCCAGATGCTCCCGAGAGCCTCTGTTCGCTTCTCAAGCCAGTAGACGAAAGCGTCACTCCGATTGAGATTGGTGTACTCCTCCAGAGACATGCCTCGGACCCGGTCCGGTGGCCAGACCTCAAGGAAATCGGACCAAAGCGCCATCTCTTTGCCCATCCCCTCCAGTACGTTCCACGTCGGTGCGTACTCCTTACGCTGACGGAAGGCCACCACTCCGCTTTCCGACGCCTCAGCGAAGGCCCGTGCCTGAACCGGTCTCTCGAATTCGCAGGAACTCTTGTTCAACCATAGGACGTGGATTCTCCCTTCCGGATTCCGTTCCTTGCCGTAGTCGTTCCTGTACACGACGCCGATTCCCCGACCGTTGTCTCCGTAGCGGGCCAGCATGAGATCGCCTGGCTCGGGCCGGTCTACCGGATATGCCGCGCTGTTCTCGACACGCACCCAGTAGTTTTGGCGAAACTCGCTCCATTGGTCGCCTACCTGTGTTCCCCAAGACGCATTTGTCGTAGCGATCCAGCAGCGGTCTGCGCGTACTACGAGATTCTGGCCCCCCTCGTTCTTGGAACTCTGCAGGCGCGCGAACATCTCGATTTCGTAGAGTTCGCAGCCGGGGAAGTTGGCTCTCGCCTCCGCGATTCGGGACTGATAGTCGGTCCAGCGCGGCTCACCGGCGACTCTTCTGACGCCGTAGGCTTCAGGGTAGCCCTTGGATAGGCGGAGGTGAGACGTTGCGTCGATGAGGACCAGCATGGTAGTGAGCTTGGCCCAACTTATGTTCCGCAAACGGCCGCTGGCGGACTCGAACGTTTCGGCATCGAGTGAACCCGAAACGGCGCCCCGCAGAAGCCGCCAAAGCGCGTCCTTGTTGGCCGGATCATCGGGGTTGTCGTACTGGAACAGGCGAATTGGGCGAGGAAAGTGCCAGACGTCGCGAGAGACGGCAGTCTGCAGGGGATGGATCTCAAAGACCTCCGCCAGGCTCGCGAACACACGGTTGCGACTCTCAGCCTTCTCGCTTTCGTTCGCGACGGCGCTGAGGAAGAGCAGAGGGTTGATGACATCGGCGCTGGCAAGGGGTGACGCACCGTGCCAGTCCACCTCCTTGGCGCGGTCTTCCAGGTACTGCTGGCCGCCGTCAGCGATCTTCCTCGCCAGTTCGTTGAACCAGGGCACCCAGTCGAACATCTCCTTCATTCGCTTCGCTCCTTGGACGTGTCGCCGGAAGGTCGGCGAGTGTAGCGCGGCGTACTCCGACCTCAATCCGTCGGCGAATGCTCGCGACTCGCGCAGGGGCAACCGGTTCCGCCAGTCTGGCCCTGCGGCCGGTTCTCGCTGACCGTCGGTGACTGGGCCGGAAGGCACCCTCTACGGTGACGAAACTAGGCAGACATCAAGACTCACTTGGTCGTACCGAACCTGCGGGATCAACTTCCCGCGATGCCCCTTCTCGAGTTCCACGAGGCCGTAGCGCGACATCGTCTTCAGCGTGCGGGAGAGGTTCGACTTGTTTCTTCCCGTGAGCACCGCCAACTCGGTGAGCGAGTCGGGCTTCTCCTGCGCAATCAGCGCGAGCAGTTCGCGATTCCGCTCAGAAAGCACCTTGGCGAAGCTCTCGATGGAAGTGAACCAGACCTTCGGCTCTCCCTTGGCTGGCTCGTGATCCCCGCGTGCGATCGCCAGCGTGCGCTCCTTCATCTGACCGTAGTCAGCGATGCCGATCTTCAGCGTCTTCATGGGGTGACGGCCACTCCGGCGCACGTTATCAGGTAGTGATAACTCCGTGGGGCGGCTTGAGGGAGAAGCCGCGGCAGCCGCTGAGACGGGCTCGGGAGTGCAGTAGGCCCTGGGAAGGCGGGCGTCCCGCCCGCATCTGTCGCAAGAGCCGAGCCGATGAACCAGGACCCACCGGCGTTGTCTGAGAGCAATGTCCTGCTGTAGACGAGGCCGCGTCGCCGGGCTCGGGCTACACTCGTTCCGCCATGGCCGATCCGCTTTCCAGGTCGCCGGCGAGGCCGCGAGAACCGCTCCGGGAACTCGACCCGCGGGACTTCCCGGGTTGCCGCGCGGTCCAGATCCCGGCCGACGAGTTGGAAGACTACGAGGGCCGCATCGAGTACTGGGAAGCGCGCACTGCTACCGCGATGGTGGCGGCCGAGCCGACCACCACATACCACGAGGCTCCGTCGCGGGGACTGAGCGGGCTGGTGCGGGAGATCGCTTTGGCCCGGGGGGCGGAGATCCTGGCGCTCGGCTCAGCGGATCTGGCGCAGTTCGACGAGAACGGCGAACCCGAAGTCATCATGGAAGCCGACGAGATCTTCTTCCTGAGCCGGCCGTGGCCGCGCGCGAAGGCGATCGATGTCGACGAGGGCCCGCTGCCGGATGTCGTCCTGGAAGTGGACCACACAACGGATGTCCGGCGCCGGAAGTTGGAGGTCTACGCCTCCTGGCGGTTCCCCGAGGTGTGGGTGGAGGTGCCGGAGCCGTCCTGGCTTCCGCCTCGAACATCCGGCCGGCCGGGCCTTGTGATTCATGTGCTGGAAGGCTCTCAGTACGTCGAAGCCGCGAGCAGCCGCGCTTTCTCTGGCTGGACGGCGGCGGAGATCCACCGCGCCCTGAACGAAGAAGGGAGGTCGCCGGCAACGGTGGCGGCCGTGCGCCGGGTCGGTCGGAGGATGGGCAGAGCGGCCGGCACCGGTCCTGACGACGACCTGTTCCTGGGCGCGGAGCGAGCGGAGAGCCGGGCTGAGGGCTGGGCAGAAGGCAGAGCAGAAGGCAGAGCAGAAGGCAAGGCAGAAGGTCGGATCGAAATGGTCCGGGCCCTTGTGAGGCAGACCCTCGCGGCCCGCGGCATCCTCATTTCGGCGGCACTGGAAGCCTGGTTGTTGCGCCTCGACTCGGCGTCTGCGGCCTCCCCGCTGGTGATGATTGCAACCGAGTGCCGCGACGCGGACGACTTTCTGCAGCGCGCCTGTGGGGCTTGAGGCCTGAACCCCGCGAGCAGCGGTCCGATGGCCGCGTCGGAAGCGCGCCGGAGTGCAGGTCGGGGGGGGGCTTGGGCGTCGCAGCCGTGTCAGGGCGCGTCCGGCCGGGTGGTAGTGTTGCCGCTTAGCCAACATCGCCTGCAGGACGACGCCCATGATGACGACGCGACTCCTTTCCCGAGCAGCCCTCCCGGTCCTTGGCTTTGCTGCGGCCCTGGCCCTGGTCCTGCTCGTTCCGCCCCAGCCGGCGTCAGCCCACCACGCCTTCGCGGCCGAGTTCGACGCCACGAAGCCGGTGCGCCTGCGCGGCCAGGTGACCAAGGTCGAGTGGGTGAACCCGCATGCCTGGATTCACATCGACGTGACCGACGAGGACGGCACGGTGACGGCCTGGATGGTCGAGTGCGGCCCTCCGGGCGCCCTGGTTCGTCGCGGCTGGAAGAAGAACTCGGTTGCCCCGGGGACGGAAGTTTTGGTCGAGGGCTACCAGGCAATCGACGGTGCGCCGCGGGCGAATGGCCGCGATGTCACCCTGCCCGACGGGCGGCGGCTGTTCGCGGGGTCGTCCGGGACTGGCGCGCCGTACGACAATCGCGAGTCGTCTGGCCAGCCCTAGAACATCGCGGTTGCGGCGGCCCTGACTGCGGCCTTCAGTCTTGGTTTTCTGGTGCGCTCTCAGCTTCCTGCTGAGGCCGCTGGTCCGGAGGTGTGGGCGGGCGACCTGGCGGTGAGGCAGTGGAAATACAAGCCTACGATGGTCGATGGTGAGCCCGTTCCCGTCCACTACCACGTGACGGTGAACTTCAAACTCGCCTGAGCGCGGCCCCAGCCCGTGGCCGCACATGGTTCCCCGCGGCCGAGTCTTGATGCGACGAAACCGGCGCCGCTGAGTGGCAGGTTGACGTGGATGATCTGCCCTCCGGTTGACGGTCGGCGCCAGCATGTGTCACCTTTGTGCACATGGAGCACATCGGCATCCGTGAGCTGCACCTGAAGACCGGCGAATGGGTGCGGCGGGCGGCGCAGGGCAAGGGCGTCGTGGTCACCGAGCGCGGTCGGCCAGTCGCCTCGCTCATTCCCTTCCGCGACGGAGCGGTCGAGACGCTGTTTAGCGAGCGTCAATTGCTTCCCGAGTTCGAAGCACTCCCCGAGATCGAAGGTGACTCCACGGTCGCGGTGTCCGACGACCGGGACCGCTAGCTGGTGGCCTACTTCGACACGGCGTACTTGCTCAAGTGCTACGTGAAGGAGGAGGGGTGGCAGAGAGTGCGGGCGTTGGCTGCGGAGCGGGGACGCATTTCCTGTTCGGTGTATGGCCGTCTTGAACTCCACGCCGCGCTCCATCGAAGACTCCGCGACGGCGAGCTCACCGTCGAGACGCGCTGCACCTAGTCTCCGCGCGGGAGCATGGATTCCAGGAGATCTACAGTAGTGACCGGTGCCTCCTGGCCGCGGCGCCGCACGTCGGTCTCGCCGGCTTGGACGTGATCCGTGCGGAGTAGCCGCAGTGGTAGCGTTGGCCCTGTACCCAGAGATCGATGATCGAGGAGGTGGCGGAGTGAAGTTCGAACGGTTCATTCTCCTGGGCCTGGCGGCCCTCTTGATGGCGCCCGTCGCCGTTGCGGCGCAGGACGAGGTTCCGCAGCGGGCCGATGGCCGGCCGGATCTTGCCGGCGCGTACAACGTGGCGACGCTGACTCCGCTCACTAGGCCGCGTGAGTTCGGCGATCGCCTGACGCTGAGGGACGAAGAGGCGGCCGCGATCGCCCGCCGCAAGGCGGAGATCTACGAGGCGGACTTCAAGCCCAGCGATCCGAACCGCGAAGCGCCGCCGGTTGGGGGTGCGCCGATCTTCGATCCGGGTCTCGAAGTCGCGTCCGGCGGCAGCGGCGGCTACAACGCCTTCTACATGGACCCGGGCGACAACGTGATCCGGATCGACGGCAAGTGGCGCACCTCGATCATCACCGATCCGCCGAATGGCCAGTATCCGGAGATGACGGATGCCGGCATGAAGCGGCGTGCCGCGCAGTTCGCGGCGTTCGGTCACAAGAACACCGGCACCGCCTGGTGGCTCGAGGAGCGGGAGGACGGCTCCGGCCCCTACGACAACATGGAACAGCGGCCCCTGGCCGAGCGCTGCCTGATGGGCTTCAGCTCCACGGGCGGGCCTCCGATGCTGCCGGCGCTCTACAACAACCACAAGCGGATCGTGCAGACCGAGAACCACTTGATGATCCTGATCGAGATGGTCCACGACGCCCGCATCGTGCGCATCGGCGGCGAGCATGCGCCTGCAGATGAGCGCAGATGGCTGGGCGATTCGATCGGCTGGTGGGAGGGCGACACCCTGGTCGTCGACACGACGAACTTCGGTGACGACCTCGCCCTGGGCGCGGCGACGAAGGACCTGCATGTCGTAGAACGCTTCCAGCGCCTGCCGAACGGCGACCTGCTCTACGGCTTCACGGTCGAGGACCCGAACGTCTGGGAGACGGCCTGGAGCGGCGAATACGTGTGGCGGTCGACGCCCAACAAGGTCTTCGAGTACGCCTGCCACGAGGGCAACTACGCGCTGGGCAACGTGATGCGTGGCGCCCGACTGCTGGAGGCCGACGCGACCTCCGCCGCTACCGGCGGAGAGTAGTCATCGGCTCGGGCGTGCGGCCCTCCCCATGCCACCGGCGCCGAGGATCTGCACAGCCCGCGGCCGGCCGACTCACTGTTCCAGCACGGACAGGACGATTCTTGACGGATGCTCCGCCGAGTGGTGGACCGCGTTGTTCGCCACCCGCCACTCGGTCTCGTCGTAGTTGTTGCCGCCGGTGTTCAGGTTGCGGTCGTAGCGGGGGAAGTTGCTGCTCGAGATCTCGATCCGCAGCCGGTGGCCGGCGCCGAACACGTTCGCCGTCGCGAGCGGGCCGAGCGTCACCTCGTAGACCTCGCCCGATTCCATGCCGACGTGCCGGTCGAATCCCTCGCGGTAGCGCATGCGCAGGATCGTGTCGTCCAGGTTGAAGGCGCGGCCATCGGGGTGGACCTGGGCGAGCTTGACGGTGAAGTCGGTGTCGGGCGCGTCGGACGACACGTGCAGGATCACCTCGACCGGTCCGACTACGGCCAGCGGCTCGTCGAACGGTTCCGTCGTGTAGACGAGCACGTCCGAGCGGGCCTCGACGCCGCGCTGGTCGAAGGCGCCGGGTTCGTAGTCGCCCATGCAGCAGAAGGCGCCGCCGTGGGTTGGCACCGGCGAGCCCGGGTCGTACACGAAACGGTCGGCGTCGGCGCCGCTCGCTCCGGCGCCGGCGCCGGCGGTCAACGTGCCGTCGCCGGCGGCGCTGTTCGCCCCGCCGTCGCTGGAGAGATACAGGGTCATCGGCTCGACCCCGGCAGGCGGCCAGTCGGAGGCGTTCTGCCAGCGGTCCTCGCCCATCAGGAAGTAGCGGACCTTGGCGTACCGGTTCTCGAAGCCGTTCGCCTCAGGCTTGGTGAAGCGGTCGAGGAAGGCCCACAGCATCTCGTCTAGCTGTAAGTCCGTGTCGCCGAAGTTCCGCTCGCCGACGATCAGGGGATCGGTCAGGCGGTACATGTTGCAGTGCAGGCTGGGTGCTACGACCATGTACTGGTGATCGCGGACCTCCGGGTCGGCGTTCCGGCGCACATGGCCGTAGAGGGCCAAATTCGGCGACACGGAGAGGTCGTACCAGGAGTTCGCCCACAGGGCCGGCACGGCGAAGGGCTCGTCGTCGTGGTAGAGACCGCCCTCGTACCAGGCCGGGTCGTCTGGCATGCGGGCGGCGAACTCGCCGAAGATCCCCTTCGGCCCGCCGACGGACTCCATCAGGGTCTGGACGGGTAAGTGCCGGAGCGCCTGCTGCCAGTCGACGGCCGGCATCTTGGCGGCCAGGTCGAAGTAGGTCGCGAGCCGGGACAGATCCTCGCGGCTGGTGCCGGGCGGGAAGGTCGGCCGTAGGGTGTTCTGCTCGCCGTAGAGCCAGACCGCCATCGGAAGCTGGAGGGCGCCGCCCCGGTAGAAGTTCCCCTGCTCGTAGAACGGCCCCATGCGGCCGATGCCCGCGCCCTGGCCCATCGGTACGGCGGCCGCGTGACCGGGATGCCGCATTGCTGCCAGGCCCATCTGCCACTCCGCCGTCGACGAGCAGCCGAGCGTCGCGACCTTGCCGTTCGACCACGACTGGTCGGTGATCCAGGTCAGCGCGTCGTAGCCGTCGGTGCGCGGCCGGCCGAGGATCTCCCAGTCGCCCTCGGAGAAGAACTTGCCGCGCTCGTTCTGGACCACGAAGGCATAGCCGCGCTCGATCGCGTCGAGACCGAATTTGAGCAGCGCGCTAGGACGTTCCAGGTTTGGGCCCGGCAGGGGGCTGAAGTTGTAGGGGGTGCGCCAGAAGACCGCGGGCACCGGCCCCTGGGCGTCGCGAGGGCGGTAGATTTCGGTGGCGAGACGGACGCCGTCGCGCATCGGTACCATGACGATCCGGTCGAGCTCCGCCTTGCGGTCGAGGTCGGCCCGGCGCACCGTGTCGGGCGTGCGGTGGATCTGGGCGGTGAGAGACGACCCGATCAGGCCGAGGGAGAGGGAAACGGCGAGTAGACGGATGACCGATCGAACCTGGCTCATGGGGATCTTCTCCTTCTGGTTGCGGCTGGGTTCATTCCCCGCTGCGGCGGCGGGATGTGCCGCGGTCCTCGTCATGGCGCCGGCCATTGTGCCAGTTGCCGCCGCTTCGGACTCGGCTGCCGGCAAACCCGGTCGCATCGCCGTTCTGGTCGCCGACCCGAAAGACGATCGCATCTCCATGGTGGGCGACGCGGCGGCGTTCTGGAACCGCGCCGCCTCGGATGTGGGATTCGTTTCCGCGTTCGTCGATCCGCTGCTGGTGTCGCCCGCGGAAGGCCTGCGGCCCTTCGAGAACTACGCGCACCAACTCTCGCAACTCGCCGGCCGCCTGCACTCGTCGGATCCCGGCCCGGCGCCGCCGCCGGCGCTCGTCGGCCTCGATGCGGATGTCGTCGTGCTGCTGTCGGCGCAGAACCTCATGCCCTTCGCCTGGCCGTATGGGGATGACCTGCGTTACTTCGTCGCCGTGCCGTCGGGTGACGAACGCGAAGACGTGACCCGGAACGTGATCGCTCACGAGCTTGGGCATGTTCTCGGCTTGAAGCACATTCGCGAGCCGGGCGTTCTGATGTGTCAGCCGTGCGACACTTCGTCAGCGCGCAGCCGTGGCCAGCCGCGATTCCTGCCGCTCACCGACCTTGACCGCGAGCGGCTTCGCACCTTCCTGGAGGGGACTCGACCATGACGTCTACTGTTGGAAACGCTTGGACCCGCAGACGCTTCATCGCCACGACCGCCGCGGCCGCCACTGGCGCCGGACTCGGCCGCTCGCCCGCTGACGCTCAGGACGGCTGGCGCGCCGGCTCGCTCCAGCATCTGATTCCTGCGGCGAGCCACGATCGCGTGGCGCTCAAGTGCTCGTTTGCCGATCCGCTCGACTACGTTCCGGTGCTTCGGATCGGCAGCCGCCAGGTCGCGGGCCGCAGTACGGACTCCGAGCGGCGCTTCTTCTCCTTCGACGCCACCGGCCTGGAGCCGGATGTCGAGTACAGCCTGCAGCTTCTCGGCGGCGGCGAGGCGCTGTGCGATCCGTGGCCCCTGCGCACCTTTCCGCTGCCCTCGGCGAACCCCGAGTCGGTCCGGTTTCTGGCCTACACCTGCGCCGGCGGCCACCCGGAGGCGGGCGGCGACCGGCCCCACTTTCTGCCCCTGGCGGTCCGCCGCCGGCTGCTGCGCCGGGCGCTCTCGTTCCGGCCGCGGGCGTTGATCGCGATCGGCGACCACATCTACTGGGATCAGCGTACGCTGCTCGACAACCGCGGCGAGGAGCGGGGCCGTCAGGCCCGTGAGTTCTACGAGCGGATCGGGTGGCTCGACCTGAGCCAGCCGGCCCTCGGCGCCACGAACGAGACGTCGATCAAGGCCGCCGCCGGGCCGCAGATCGCGAATCTCTACGGCGTCATGCTGCGGTCTGTGCCGTCCTACTTCGTCAGTGACGATCACGACTACTACGAGAACGACGACGCCGACCCGCAGATGATCACCCTGCCGCCGGACCACTACCAGTTGGAGTTCGCGCGCTTCACCCGCAACGCCTATCTGCCGGAGTTCCTGCCCGACAGCGAGCGGCCCACGCTCATGTCCGGCGCCGGCGCGGGCGACCGGGCGCCCGGCATCTCCGAGGCCTTCGGCACGTTCCGCTACGGGCAACTCGCTGAAGTCCTGATCTACGACTGCGCGCGCTACCTCTCGCTCAAGGGCGTCCACGCCGGCCTGGTGCCGCCGGAGGCCGAGCACTGGCTGCATCAGCGCACCCGGGACCAGAGTGTCTCGCAGTTGTTCCATGTCCCGTCCCACCCGTTCGGCTGGTCGGCGGGGAAGTGGCGCGAGTGGTACCCGGATGTCGCCGACCTCGACGACGGCGGCGCCACCGTGTCGCGGATCGGCGACTTCGCCGGCAGCAACTTCCGGCTGACCACGGAGCGCGAGAAGTATTTTTGGCAGAACGGCTGGTGGCGCCAGCATCAGCGGCTGCTCGAGTCGTTGACATCGCAGTCGAAGCGGCCCGGCGTCGTGCTCTCGGGCGACCTGCACGCGATCGGCCATTCGGCCCTCATGCGGAGCGGCGACCTCGACCTGTCCGGGAATCCGGTCCACGCCGTGCTCACCGGGCCGGTAGGCACCCAGCGCGGCTGGCCCTCGGCGGCGCGCGGCACGCCGCCTCTGGCCGCCACCGGGCTGGTTCACGATGTGCGTGGCGAGACGTTCGAGAAGAACGGCTTCGCGCTCTTCGACGTGTCGCCGTCCGAGATCACGGTGCGACTCTTCGCCTGGAAGACGGGCGAGCCCGAGTCGGCGATCGACGAGCTCGAGCCGTACCACACGGCCGTCGTTCGGCGGGGCTGAGGCGGCCCTAGCGTCGCACCATGCGTTTCCGTCCGCTCGCGACTTGGTGCACTCGGTGCCCTCTCTCCCAACGTACGTGACACAGCGGGCATCCCGTCGAATCGTGCAGGGCACACGTCGGCAAGGAGGATCGATAGCAAAACGAGAGTAGGGATTTGGCGGCGGCTCGGAACGCCCGGCCCCTCGGGGGCGGTTCCCGACCCGGAACCACCTCAGGGTGGCTCAGCTATGTCAGCGATGCGGCCAGCCGGTGGCGGCGATCCAACTTGGCGACCGTTCCGCGGATGACATCCAACGTGGCCGAGGAACTCAGCGTTCACATCGATCAACGTGGGAACCTCTGAACGCCGCCCTCACGATGACGTAGCTCTCTGCTCAACCGGGGAATGAACCTCAGTTTGTGAAGCGCTCCACGAACCGTGCACAGTACAGGTTCCCGGGCTCTCTCTCCAGCCCTGCGCGGGCGACGTCAATGCCGCGTTCAGGATGACCCGCGTTGACGTAGAGCCAAGCCAATCGAGAACAATCCGTGCCGCTCAACTCGCTTCGTTTCGCCTCCAGCGCCTCGATCACCTCGGATAGGATCATCTCTCGATCCAGACGCCACGCATGATCGGTCCGGACGGTGGGCGCCCGGTAGATCACTTCGTTGACCCGATTCGCGAGTCTGCTGACGTCGACCAACGTCCTACCGGGAGAGACAGCCGCCTCACAAAGGGCCTGCACTTCGCCAACTCCGTCTCCTTCCTGACCTCGCAGGTCCGCCATCTTCTCCCAGGCCGAGCCTACGTTCTGCCCGTCCGCCTCTTGAATGTACCGTCGCAAATAGAACCGGGCGCGCTCGCGGGTCTCTGCGGTGTCCTTGCCGTCGGTGACCAGCTCGGCAAGCCGGAGATAGACAAGCGGGAACCTGTCAGCCAGATACTCAAGTACTGCCACATCTTCGCCCGATACTCCGCCGTTCCCATCGGAGGCCCGTCTCGCAACACGCCGAACCAAGTTGTCGATCCGCCGTCCGACACCGTGTGACCGGCGGCCACCATCGGCCCCGAAGTCCATCAGCAGTCCCCGGTCTTCACGTACGGCGGCCCTCAGGGGGTTGGTCTTCAGCTCTCTCTTGCCGAAGAGAGAAGCGGCCAACGGGACGTTGACGAAGGCCGCGTGTGCCTGGCCGTCCTCGGAACGTTCCGCCAACGAGTAGCCCACCACCTCCTGCAGGACCCCGTCTACGTCCACGTCGTCCTCGGGCCTACGGCGCATGACCGCCTCGACTGCAACCTCCGGAACGTCCACTCGCCAGCTGCTAAGGAGAAGAAACACGCGTTGGGAGGCAGCACTTAGCGCATCGAAGGTCCGCCGGAACAGAGCCTCAAGAACGTCCTCGGAGGCCGGTAGCAGGCCGAGAGGAGTCACCTTCCGTCCGGCTGCCCTCGCTTCCCCCAAGGCAAGTCTGATGATGTAGGGATGCCCTTCAGACTGTTCGATCAAGGCCGCCCGGTACTCCGGCGACACTTCCTCAAGGCCGAGGTACTCAGCCCTGCTGTCAATGAGCTGGCTCGCCTCCTCTCGCGCCATTCCCGTCACTTTGACCGGAAAGTCGCCCCGAAAGTCCCTCGATCTCGTTGTGATGACGACTTTGTTCGGAGCACGGACGTGATAGTCGATCCACTCAAACACCTCCGTGGGATCTTGGAGAGTCTCAAAATTGTCAATCACGAACAGCGTAGGGACACCATCCGCTCCTTCGCGCAGGTTCTCCTCGAACCACTCCCTCGCCCCGGAGGACGACGCCTGACAGTCCGGAGCATCCAGGATCTCCGCGGCGGCCCTGGCCACGTCCAGCAGCCCAAAGACACCCGGCGAAACCGGCTTCGGTCCTGAGTCGAGAAGATCGACGTCCCTTGCACTGAGCCAAAGGACAACATCGTAGGGTGGAGAATCCGAATCGCTGAGCCCGCGGATCACTGTAAGGGCGAGGGCCGTCTTTCCGATCCCCCCGCGACCGTTCAGCGTAACGATCCGATGGCGAAAGGGCTCGAACAGCTCTCGCCGCAGTTCCGCTTCGAGCCGATGGCGCTTCACGTAGCCTGACGGTGGCGGAGGTGCATTGGTTAGAAGCGATCCGACAACCTCGAGTCCCTTCTGCCCCTGGGTCTCGCTCGCGGGAAGCTCGTTCGGTGGGGCGACCCAACGGCTCCCGTCCACTTCCCGACTGTCGTTCGAGCTGTAGGACAACACCTGGAAGTTGGCCGAGTTCTTCCACTTCCCGTTCGGGACGTAGACATCGCGGAGATCGACATCGCTAAAGACAAGTGGCACCGGCACGTGAACCGGCGGGGCAGCCTCCGACTCAAGGTGAAGATAGACACCGTCGGCGAGGCGGGTGTTCTCCGTCTTCCTCTTCAAATACTCGAAAGACCCTGTCTCGCCTAGTAGCGGCGTCACCCTGTACTTGCCCGACAGGTTCTGCCGGAGGAAAGCCCACGGCAACCCCAACACACCGGTAGTCTCCTCAACAAGACTGAGGGCCTTCGCCATCGACGGGCAGGCATCCCCCGCTTGGTCCGACCGCGTTGCTCCATGCCCTCGTGTACGGTTCCGCACTTGAACAGCAATCTGGAAGAACCTCCGCAACGGCTCCCTGGCGCCAACCGTCACCTCGACGTGCAGGGCTGAGGCAGCTTCGGCCAACAGCCCAACCGCCTCTCGCCTCCAGTCGTCGCCGCTCACTCGCTTGGTAAGGTCGTTTCTCAAGCTGCGGGCACCAGTTCGAAAGCACTGAGCTGCCGGCCCAACCAGTGCCTCTTGCAGCACAGCTGACCACTCGCCCAGCGAATCCGCACGAACCAGTCGCCGTTCGAGGGAATAGCGGCTGCGATCCCTATCGTCGTCCAGGCAAGCGACCACAGCCGCCGTGACGACCTTCGTCAGGAACTCCAGCTTCAGCAGCAGTGCCTGAAGGTAGGCTATGTCGCCTTCTTCCTTGTCCCGCTCGATTCGGCCGTTGATCTCGCTGAAGAGCGACTTGCTGTTCTGAGCCTTCACGTAGCGTCTTTTGGGGGATCTTCAGGCGTGGCGGGGGACGGGGAGTGAATCGGGAGCGGGTTTCCACGCCGCCACCGCCGAGAGCATCTCGAGTCCCTTAGGATAGCCCCGCCAAGGCCCGAAGGCGCTCCCGGCCCGTCGAGGAGAGTTCGCCTCGGCGCCTTCGGAGTTCCAGGCTGGCGTTGATTGCGGCCACGAGATGGCCGTCGGCGCTTGCGGCTTCGCCGAGCCGTTCGCGAAACCACTGACCAACGTCTGGCCAGCTCCACAGCCGATAGCGACTCCGGGGATCGGTCACGGGGGCTGGGAAGCCGCCGGGCCCCCGGGCCCCGGTGACGAGAAGGCGCACGCTTTCGCGGGTGCGTCCGGTGCGCTTCGCGATGTCCGCCATGGAGACGAGGGCGGCGTCGGCGATCCGCGTGACGTGGACGCCCTCGACTCGTTCGATGTCACGGACGGCCGCGATGATCGCCTCGCCGAGGCTGGGCGCCTCCCGGTCGAAGTCGACGTACTGGATTCCGTCGGTGCTCCCGACCGTGGCGTCGTCACAGCCCGCCTCGAACACCTCGTCGATAAGCAGGTCCGACTGAAGATCGGGCCCTTCGACGATCAGCGTGAAATGGTGGATTGGCATGGGACTGTCCTCCGTGGCTTCCTGCCTACCGGTGAGGGCAACGCTCGACGAACTGGCGAAGCTGTCTGGCGTGGTTGCCGGGGTTCCGCGGCGTGGACCAGATGGAAACCTGGCATCCGGAACGACTGGATTCTCCGCAGCGCATCACACCCCAACGATGGCCGGACGCTGTCGGAACGACCGTCCAGTCGCCCGCCTCGGCGTCGGCGAGGGCGCGTTCCACGTCCTTTTTCGGATGCCTTCGCCGCATTGGCGTTGACACAGTACAACAGGCTTGCGCCCGGCGTCCAGCCAGGCGGGAACGGTACTTGGAGACGAGGCGAAGCCGCCGCTAGGGGTCCCGAAGCGGCACGTAACCGACCTCGGTGACGACCCGCTGGCCGGCGTCGCTGAGCATCCAGTCGATGAAGCTCTTCGTCGCTCCGGTAGGCGCCGCGTGTAGGGCTCGCCCTGCAGGACGTGTTCCCGAAAGAAGAGCCCGCTGCCGGAGGCTGGGCTGCGGTTGACGACGAGGATCTCGTCATGCCCACGCCGTTCTCCGTCGAGCTGACTCCAGAGCCGGATGCGGCCGGTGAAGATGCCGCGGAGTTGATCCAGGCTCAGACTGGGCACCTGGTTCGAGGGATGAACATAGACGCTCAGGGCGTCGCGTGCTGCCAGCACCGAGAACTCCAGGGAACCGTGTTGCTCCAGCATGCGCTGCGCCTCACCGGGCCGGAGCGGCCTCGACGCCGAGGGTGACCAGCATCGAAGGGATGCCGGCCTGGGCGAAGGTCCAATGTTGAACCAATGTCGTGGGTTACTGTTCCGCGATGCCTGAAGCCAGCCAACGGCAGAAGCGGCGGCGGGGGAAGCGGCAGGGTCTGTTCGCGCGTTTCCTGAACGTTGTCGAGTTCCTCGGCAACCTGCTGCCGCACCCGGTGACGCTGTTCGCGGTCCTGTCCGTGATCGTGCTTCTGGTGTCGGGTGGTGCTGCGCTGTTCGACGTGCAGGTCGCGGACCCGCGTCCCGAGGGTGCGGCCGGCCGTGCCGAAGACGGGTTGATTCGCGCCGTCAGCCTGCTGAACCCGGAGGGGATGCGGCGCATCGCGATGAACCTGGTGACGAACTTCACCGGTTTCGCGCCCTTGGGGACGGTCCTGGTCGCCTTGCTCGGAGTCGGCGTTGCCGAACGCTCGGGGCTGCTGGGCGCCCTGCTGCGGGCGCTGGTGCTCGGGGCGCCGCGCAACCTGCTGACCGCGGTCGTGGTGTTCGCCTCCGTGCTCTCGAACACCGCCTCGGAGATGGGCTACGTGGTCCTGATACCGCTCGCAGCGGTGGTGTTCCGCGCCGTTGGTCGGAATCCCCTGGTCGGTCTCGCTGCCGCCTTTGCCGGCGTTTCGGGGGGTTACTCGGCGAACATCCTGATCGGAACAGTAGATCCGTTGCTTGCCGGGATCACGACCGAGGCGGCGCGCCTGATCGATCCGTCGTACGCGCCCGGCGCCGCGAACGAGGTCGCGGCGACCGCGAACTACCTGTTCATGTTCGTGAGCACCTTCATGATCACGGCGATCGGCACCCTGGTGACGACCCGAATCGTGGAGCCCAAGCTCGGCGTTTTCGATCCAAGCCGGGCGGCGGACGACCTGGAGAACCCGGAAGAGGGTCTGAAGACGCTGTCGAAGGAGGAGAAGCGCGGGCTGAAGCTGGCCGGCGTGACTCTGCTCGCGATGCTCGGCGGACTGGCGCTGCTCGCCCTGCCGGAGAACGGGTGGTTCCGCGATCCGGCGGCGAATCCGCTGTTGATCGACGATCTGCGGCCGATGCTGCGCAGCGTCGTGTCGCTGATCTTCGTTTTCTTCATCGTGCCGTCGATCGTCTACGGCCGGGTCACCGGGTCGCTGCGCAACGACCGCGACGTGATCGACGGCATGGGCCGGTCCATGAGTTCGCTCGGCCCCTACCTGGTACTCGTCTTCTTCGCCGCTCAGTTCGTCTCGTTCTTCAACTGGACCAACCTGGGCACGATCACGGCGGTCGTCGGCGCCGATCTGCTGACCCGGTTCGACCTCACCGGGCCGATCGTGTTCGTGCCGTTCATCCTGATGTGCTGTGTCGTGAACCTGATGCTCGGCAGCGCGTCTGCGCAGTGGGCGGTGACGGCGCCGATCTTCGTGCCGATGCTGATGACCGTCGGCTACAGCCCGGAAGTGATTCAGGCCGCATACCGGATCGGCGATTCGACCACGAACATCATCACGCCGATGATGAGCTACTTCGGCCTGATCCTGGCGGTGGCGATGCGCTACGACCGGAAGCTGGGGATCGGCACCCTGATCGCGACGATGATCCCGTACTCGATCACCTACCTGATCGGTTGGGTGTCGCTCTTCTACATCTGGGTGTTCGCGCTGGGCCTGCCGGTCGGTCCCGGGTCGCCGACCTACTACTCGCCGTGACGGCGGGCCGCTGTCAAAAGTCCCTGCTAGACTCGTCCGTTCTAGCCCTGAGAACGAGCTTGGGCAGAGGAGGGAGATCGCAGTGGCTAGGCCTGGACCAACTACATTTGCCAAGCGCCAGCGAGAAATCCGCAAGCGGCAGAAGCGCCAGGAGAAGCTGGAGCGCCGCGCTCAGCGCAAGGTGGACAAGGAAGAAGCCGCCGAGGAGGCGCCCGTCGACCTGTCGGGCGACGATCCGGATATCGCGGGGATCGTCCCCGGCCCACAGCCGCTGCCGGATTGGGACTAGCAAGCTGGCGCCGCCGGATTCCCAGGGGCGCCGTTTCTGCCCCGCCGCCTCCTTGCCCGGCCGGACGGGAACGAGCTAGCCGCCTCTAACCAACCCCGCCGTCCGCCTCCTGGGCACCCGGGCGTCTCGCCCGCAGCCGGCGCGAAGCGCCGGTCCGCTGGGGCCCCTATCCCCCCGCCGTTTCGGCGATCTTCGACGGCGTCGCGAACAACCCTTCGACGTGGTCCTCCGGCAGCGGCTGGGTCAGCTTGGACACCGCCCAGGTGCCGGCGATGGACACGACCTCGCCGACCACGGCGCAGGAAAACGGGTTAGCCCGGTAGTGGTGCAGCCACTCCGCGATCCCGGACAGCGGCCCGAGCGAACTCGGGTCGACGATCATCCAGGGCACGCCGCTGCGCAGCAGGATGAACGTGGCCATGCCGGTCACCAGACCGGTGTAGGCGCCTGCCAGCGTGACGCCGCGCCAGAGCCCGCCGACCACGAGCGGACCCGCGAAGGCGGCCATCATGCCGCCGGTGCCGATCCAGACCAGGAGCGCGATGTTCATGTCCTGCATCGCCCAGGCCATCCAGGTGCAGAGGATCAGCACGATCACCGTGCTCCAGCGGCTGATCCCCAGTACCTTGCGATCGACCTCTTTGGCGCTCAGATGGGCGCTGTACTTCGGAACGATCGACCGGCGGTAGATGTCGTTGGCGACGATCTGGGACGACGACACGACGAGCCCGTCCGCCGTCGACATGATCGCGGCCAGGATCCCGACCCCGATCAGGGCCGCCAGCCAAGTCGGGAACAGTTCGATGAACAGCGCCGGTAGCGCCTCGTTCGGGTTGCGCCCGGCAGCCAGAAGCTCGCCCCCGAGAACGCCGCGGGCGAGAATGCCGCCGAGGCCCATCATGCCCATCGTCAGGCCGACCGCGAAGGCGAGCTTGACGAAACGCATCCGGTCGCCGTCGTTCTTGAGCGCCCACACCTTGTTGCCGATGTGGGGCAGCATGCCGAGCGGGATGTGGGCGAAGAGAACGACTGCGATCGCCCACCACGAGTCGTAGAGGGAGTTGGACCGGTTGAGCGGTCCGACCATGTGCTCGTCCTGGGCGCGGAGGTTGTCGACCAAACCCCCGAGGCCGCCGTCCATCCCCGAAGCGAACAGGAACATCACGATGACGACCACCGCGACCGCGAGCATCATCATGCCCTGGATGCCGTCGGTGAGGATGTCCGCGTGGGCGCCGCCGAGGACGACGTAGACGAGCAGCACGCCCGACGTGATGATCAGCGCCGTCATCGGCTTGAGGCCGAGCATGGTCTCGAACATGACCAGCCCCGACACGAGCTGTCCGGCGACGTAGAAGAACAGCACCAGGGAGAAGACGGAGACGAGCAGACGCACGCCGTCGCTCCGGTAGCGGTCGCCGAGGTACTCGGGGATCGACCGGTTGCCGAACTTGTGCCCCGAGTTGGCGACCATCCTGATCGTGATGAGAACCCCGAAGTAGACGCCCATCGGGTAGAGGAACTTGCCCCAGACGCTGGCCATGCCGAACTGGTAGCCCAGGCCGGGACTGCCGAGGAAGGTGGCGCCGCTGGCGGTCGTTGCGGCAAAGGCCAGCGCCAGAAAGTAGGGGCCGTAGCTGCTGCGCGCGGTGGCGAAATCGTCCGCATTCTTGATTCGCCGGCTCGCGACCCAGCCGAAGGCGAGCATGCCGGTGATGTAGAGGATGAGAAACAACCACGACCAGGCGAACAGACTCATATCTTCCTACCTCCTCGATGGTTCAGGTGGTTCCCGGAAACGTGGGCGCTCGCGGCGCGCCTCAGTCGACGATCGCTTCGTACGCGAGCCGCTTGCTGGTAAAGCGTGCGGCCGCCGAGGCAGGGAAATCACGGCTCTGGATCATGCCGACGATGACCAGATCCTGGTCCGGGTTGATGCCGAACCAGGTGCCGCCGATGCCGTACCACCAGTACTCACCCTTGGCGCGCTCGTGGTCGGTGGCCGGGTTCGGATCGGTGACGATCGAGAAGTCGAGGCCGAAGCGATTGCCCCGGTAGAGCGGCCCCATGTCGGTAACGCTCTCGGGCAGATGATCGGTGCGCATCAGCTCGACCGTTTCCGGCTTCAGGATGCGGACGCCGCCGAGTTTTCCGCCGTTGGCCATCATCTGGGCGAAGCGCATGTAGTCCATGGCCGTCGACACCAGGCCGCCGCCTCCGGAGAGGAAGTTCGGTTTCTCGAGGTACTGCCCGAACTCGACTTTGGCCAGCTTGCCCTGGCTCGTTTGGTACATGTGCGAGAACCGGTCCGCCTTGTCCGGCTCGACCCAGAAGGCGGTGTCGTCCATGCCCAGGGGGCCGAAGACGCGCTCGTTCAGCACCTCGTCGAGCGGCTTGCCGGCCAGAACCTCCAGCACGTAGCCCTGCACGTCGACCGCGACGCTGTAGTGCCACATCGACCCCGGCTGCTGGCGCAGCGGGATCTTGGCCAGCCTGCCGACCATCTCCTTCACGGTCAGGGTGGAGTCCAGGATGATCCCGGCCTTCTGGTAGAGCGTGTCCACTTGGGACTGGGAGAACAGCCCGTAGGTCAGGCCCGCCGTGTGGCTCATCAGCTCGCGCATCGTCATCGGATGATCGGCGTCCTCGACCACGGGCATGCCGTCCGGCCCGTCCTCCTTCGCCACCTTCAGGTCCGCGAACTCGGGGATGAACTTCGACACCGGATCGTCGAGTGTGAAGCGGCCTTCGTCGTAGTAGGTCATCAATGCTGTGCCGATGATCGGCTTCGTCATCGAATAGATGCGGAAGATCGTGTCCTTGGCGACGGGGACCTCGTTCTCCAGATCCTGCATGCCGTAGGTGTCGAAGTGGACGACCTTGCCCTTGCGCGAGACCATCGTGACGACGCCGGCGAGCTTGCCGTCGTCGACCATGCCGTGCATCGCCGCGTTGAGCTTCTCGAGGCCGGCCGGGTCCATGCCGACATCGGCCGGCTTGGCGTGCGGGAGGTCATGCTCGCCGGCAAACGCCGGCGTGAGAACAAAGGCCGCAAGCAGCAGGCAAGCGGCGGCGAAGGCAAGCGGGGCGAACTGCCCCCGAGGACGCAATCGGATCACTCGTGGTTCCTCCTACTGGGGTTTAGCTGGGCGGCGGCGAGCGTAGCACCGACGCACCCCGTTCACCCGCGTCGACTCGAAGTCCGAGGCGGCAGCCACCATCAGGCAGTAGATCGGCGGACAGACTTGCCAGAGGCGGTCCCCCCAGGAGTACTCGCGGGTGATCACTGAGGCGAGCCAGGTCAGCGCGGCGAGGCTCACGCACAGATCGAGCGCGGCGCCGAAGGGCGTACCGGTCAGCGGGTGGGGAATGAGGTTGAGGTCGGGCATGCGTCCCGCTCCCGCCGCTCAGTCGCCCGACCCGGACCCCGTCGACGTCCCCGCCTGTCCCTGCTCGATCGCCTCCTGCTCCAGCAGCCGCGCGCCCCGGAGGATGCCGCCGAGCGCGTAGTTCCCCTCGTGGCAGCCGTACTCGTAGAGCCTGTTGCCGGTCGCCGGCCACGGGTACTCGCCGCTCCACTTGCGCACGCTGTCCGGCAGGTGCTCCGAGTCGAGCCGGATGATTCGGGCGTCGTGCATCCACTCGATCAGGATCATCACGTGGTCGTCCGTCTGCACGATCGTCTTCAGGTTGTTGTACATCCCCGGCATCGACGGCGGGCCCGAGGCGCCCCGGGTCAGGATGCAGCGCTCGGCCAGGGGCCGCAGCTCCGGATCGTCGTACGGCCCGACCGGCAGGTGCATCCAGCAGGCGGTGCCGGTGTTCTCGTGCCGGAACGGCGCCAGCCGTTCGCTCCGCTGCTGTCCGACCGCGCTGAGCGGCGGGTAACGGCCGTCCGGCGGGTTCGTGATGATCGACGTGCGGTACTTGCCGTCGAGCTGGAACGCGCCCGTGCCGATGTCGACGAAGAAGCGGTACCCCAGACCCTCCAGAACGAAGACCTCCGCTGTTGCCTGATCCGCATCTCGACCTCCCGGCTGTGTGCTTGTGCGTGTACCGGACAGCCTATCGCCTCGTAGCGCTTCAGCTCGTTGGGAACGCGGGCGTCCCGCCCGCATCCGGCCGCACCGCGCACCGCGGGTCAGCACAACGATGTATCCCGTGATACATGTCTAGGCAGGATCACACGCAGAGAGACGGACCGGGAGGAGGAGCTGATCATGAGCGACGAGCCGGACTACAGAGGCGTGGCCAAGGTGTTCTGGAGCGGCCGCAGCCAGGCGGTACGTCTGCCGGCGGCGTGCCGGTTCACGACTTCGGAGGTGGAAGTCATCAAGGAAGGGGATCGGCTCACGATGCGCCCGCGCGGGACGGACTGGGGCGCGTACTTCGATGCGATGTCCCGCGGAAGTCTCCCGGCGCGCCGCCAGCCCGCCCGAGCCTGAGACCGTCGCAGATCCAGCGAACAGTTCGAGTCGGCTTCTCCAACCGTTGGACAGCTCTGGAAGCTGCGAAGCCCTTCGATCTGTGACATTCTCCACAATCGCCCCGACAAGTAAGCCAGAAAGCCTGACCACACGACAACCGGACCAGGAAGATGACGGAAAAGAACTCGCGACTCAGTTGGACGCAGTGGATCGTCTTCGCGCTCATCGGCGGCGGCCTGCCGCTCGCCACCTGCCGGAGATCCCTGGCTGGGCCGGTCGACTTCCCGGTGCTGGCCGATGTCGTTACGACCGCCTTCTACGTCGTGGTGCTGGTCTGTCTTGGCGTCGTGCTGGCGGTGTCGCTGCCGCGGTCGCAGTAGCGGTTGTCGGGCGGCTCGGGTCATTCGACGCTCGGCGCGACGCTAGCAACAACGAAGCGCGCGGCCTCCCGCGCCTCCGACGCGTCAGCCTCCTTGTAGAAGTCGTACGGCACGATGTCCTGCGCGCCGTAGAACGCCAGCTCCCGGTCGCGGCGAAGACTTCTGGAGGCTGCTGCGAGTCGTCCCAGATCGTCTGCCAGCGCCGCGGGCAACCGGTCCCGTTCGGCTTCCAGGACGTCCGCCACATCGTGCACTCGTGGCGGGTCGACCCCGACCGCGTGCAGCAGTCCCTTCAAGGCAAGTTCTACGACCTCCTGGGATTCGCGGACGACGTCGGCCCAACTCTGGGCTTCGTAGAGCACGTCGAGGGCGCGGAGGCGGGCCTGCGCGCGGCGTACATGGTCGGCTGCCAGGGCGAGGTTCCGCATCAGGCGGCCTCCGTCCAGTAGGGCTGGCCGTGTGCGGCGCGCCGTACGAGCCGGCCTTCCGCGATCGCTTGGCGGACGCGGACCAGGTGCCTGTGCAGCCAGCCGTAGCGATCGAAGAGCACCTGGCCGTCGACCGCCACTTCGGCCCACAGTCCGCTGAAGGTCTCGTCCTCGGCTGGGTGGACGAAATGCGGATCGACCGGGTGGCCCTGCCATGTCACCGGTTCGGCATCCCAGTGGCGGTACAGCTCGCGGCCGAGCTGAGCGCTCTGGTCGACAACGATGAGCGCGTCGACATCCGACGCCGCCGTCGCCTCGCCGCGGACCCAGGAGCCGTGGAGGACAATCGCATTCAGCGCGTTGCCCGCGACTGCCGAAGCACGGGCGAGAAGCGCGGCTGCATCGTCATGACAGGCCCCCGCCGAGGCCAGACGGCGGATGCAGTACTCGTTGAGAGATAGACCGGCGGCTCGCGCCGCGCCGTCGAGTGCCGTGTGGAGGGAGGGGGGCATCCGGAGCAGGAAGCGACCGGACTTTGCGGATGTGGGGGTCGATGTCGGCATGGTGCCGGGAATAGTATCACCGACTCGTCTGGAGAGATATCAAAGTGTGTGGGCGGGCCTACAGCCCGATGTCGGTCGCCGGCTTCGGTCCTGCGCAACGTTCCGCCGTTCCCATCCCCCGGCATTTCTGACATTCTCGGTCAGCCCCATGACAGACGAGCGGAGTACGGCCTCACTGCGGGTGCTTTGGGGCCGCAGCACGGCGCGGACGCTGCGCGCGCACTGGGCGCTGGCGGAGTTGGGGCTCGACTACGAGCACCGGCCGATCGGTCCGCGCACCGGCGAGACGCAGACGGAAGAGTTCACGCGGCTCGATCCGCGGCAGAAGATCCCGCTGCTCCAGGACGGCGATCTGACCCTCGCGGAGAGCGCGGCGATCGTGAACTACCTCGCCGAGAAGTACGGCGAGCCGGACGGCCTGATGCCGGCCGCGGGCACGGAGGCGCGGGCGCGCTACGACCAGTGGGCGTTCTTCGTGATGATGGAGCTCGACGCCCACACGCTCTACATCATCCGCAAGCACCGCGACCTTGCCCACCTGTACGGCGAGGCGCCGGCGGCGATCCAGGCGGCGTCGGAGGGCTTCGCGAAGCAGTCGGCGGTGGCGGAACTCGAGTTCGCGGACGGCAGGGAGTTCCTGCTCGGCGACCGCTTCACGGGCGCCGACATCCTGCTCGGCAGTTGCCTCGATTGGGCGGTTGCCTACAAGGAGCCGATCGGCCCGCGGCTCGCGGCCTACCGGGAGCGGCTCAACGCTCGCCCGGCCTACGTGCGGGCCACGCAAGCGAACTTCTACGCGAGGCCGGAGCTGCTGCCGCCGTCCCTGGCTGACGGCGAGTCCGCGGCGGCCGGCGGGTCACCCTGAACGGTCGACACCATAGTCGACACGATAGACGAGGAGCCCCCTGATGTCCCCGCTTGCCATCAAGATCATCGCCGGCCTGGCGATCCTGGCGGTCGCCTACGTGGGCGGCGCCATTCCCATCCTGGTCGCGAAGCAGCGGGCGAGCCGCCGGTACCTTTCCCTGGGGAATGCGCTCGCGGGGGGGCATCTTCCTCGGCGTTGGGTTCGTTCACCTGCTGCCCGAAGCCGATGAAGCGCTCCGGGGAGTGGTCGACTATCCCCTGGCCCCACTGCTCGCGGCCCTGGGGGTCGGCCTGCTGCTCCTGATCGATCGGGTCGTTCTGGAAGGCCGGAACTCGAGGCTCGGCGAGGAGGGAGAGCCGACGAGACCGCCGTTCTACGCCTTCGTCCTGCTCATCGTGCTGTCGGTTCACTCGATCATCGCGGGGATGGCCCTGGGTCTTCAGCCCGAAGCCGCGGCCGTACTGGTCGTGATGTTCGGCATCCTGTTCCACAAGGGCTCTGCGGCGTTCGCCCTGATCGTGACCGCCCACGCCGCGGGCAACCGGGCGCTGTGGCAGACCCTGGCGCTCTTCTCGATCATGACGCCGCTCGGGATCGTGCTCGGCACCGTGGCGGGAGAAGTGTTCGAGGGGAGAACGGCCCTCTTGTTCGAGGGCAGCTTCAACGCGATTGCGGCGGGCACCTTCATCTACGTGGCGGTGATGGACGTGCTCGATGCCGAACTCTCCCGGGAGCGGGACCGCATCGCGCACTACGTGCGGAGCGCGTTGATCGGTGACGACGACGTTCCGATGCCCGAGCGGGACACGGACCGGTGGTTCAAGTTCGCGCTCGTGCTGATCGGCATCGGCACGATGGCGGTGCTCGGCCTTTGGCATCAGCACCCGCACACCGGCGACGCGCACGATGGTCACGATCACGGCGTGCAGCATGAGCTTCACGATCATGATGACCATGACGAGGCTGGTCACGACGATCATGACGAGGCTGGTCACGACGGCGACGACGACCATGCATCGACCGTCGGGGCTCTCGAGGGACTCGGGCTGTAGCCGGCGCTACTGCCGGAAGCAGGTGCGCTGGCCGTCGAGCGTTTCGACGTCCGCGCCGAACTCGCCGGTGGCCTCGGCGCCGTTCTCGCGCAGCAGGAAGGCGACCAGGTCGGCTGAGGCCGCGGGGCCGATCGTCCCTTCGCGGCCCTGGGGCATCGTCTCGCGGATCGTCCGGTAGAGGCCGCTGGCGGCGCGGTTCGACCAGTAGCTCGTGAAGCTGCGGCCGGCGAGAGCCGCGCCCTGGGCGCCGCCGCGCAGCGTGGGCCCGTGGCACTCGGTGCAGTGTTCCTGGTAGAGGGCGGCGCCGCGCTCGGCCTGATGCGCGGCGAAGGTCGCGCAGGGTTCTGACGTCTCGAGCAGCGGGGCGTCGATCATGATCATGGGCGGCGGTTCGGCCGCGCCCGGGTCGGCGTCGGCCACTACCGGCTGTTCGATCGGCCCGCGCCCGGCCGTGTCGGACAACTTGAAGGCGTAGAGCATGTTCGAGCCGGAGCGGACCGTCAGGTTGGCGTAGCGGTTGAAGGCGCCGCTCAACAGATCGCCGCCGCCCGCGGGAACGGCCACGTACTGCTCGCCGTCCACGGCGAAGCTCACCGGGAAGCCGCTGACGGGCCCGCCGAGCACCGTCTCCCAGAGGACATCGCCGGTGCGGGCATCCCAGGCGCGGAAGCGACGGTTCGTGTTGCCGGCGAAGACGAGCCCGCCGCCGGTGGTCATGACGGACATCATCCCGGCCGGCTCCTCGAAGCGCCACAGGGACTTGGCCGTGCGCGCGGAAACGGCGTCCAGGCGTCCGACCGTCGTCTTGCCCGGCGCCAACTGCATGCGGAAGTTGATGCCGTAGCCCTGGGGCGGCCCCTCGCCGGTGCCGGTGATGATCGGCGACATGCAGACGTCCTGCAGGGGCGCGTAGACCGCCTCGGTCAACGGACTGTAGGCCGCGGTCGGCCAGTCCTTGCCGCCGGTCGCCGCCGGACAGACGACGCCGTACTCCTCGTCGCGGGCTTTCGGGATGACTTCCTCGTTGACCGTGACCGCGCCGGTGTTTGGGTCGATGTGCGTGATCACGTTCTGGAAGACGGTCTCGCGCGCCCACAGGAACTCGCCGGTTTCGCGATCGAGCGTCCAGAGGATGGCGGTCTTGCCGGGGAAGCCGGTCATCACCCGGCGGCGCTCGCCCTGTTTGAGCGCTGGATTGATGGACCAGGCAGCTTCCGCGTCCGGTTCCATTTCCAGATCGACGAGGATGCGCTCGAAGGGATGGTCGAGATCCCAATTGTCCCGGGGAAGATGCTGGAAGTACCAGGCCAGCTCGCCGGTGTCGGGGCGGAGCGCGAGCGTGCTGTTCGAGTAGAGCAGGGAACCGGCGCCGCTGCCACGCAGGACCTCGGGCGAGGGCGCGGGCACGGAGGTGCCCCAGTAGATGAGGTCGAGTTCGGGATCGTAGGAGCCGACGTGCCAGGCGCCGACGTGGTACCGGCGCTCGAGCGGCAGACCGCCCCAGGTCTCGTCGCCCGGCTCGCCGGGTCGGGGAATCGTGTAGAAGCGCCACAGCTCGCGGCCATCCACCGCGTCGTGGGCGGCGAGGAAGCAGCCGCCGTCCACGGACATGCTGCAGGAGCGGCCGCTGATCACCTTGCCGTCCGCGATGATCGGGCCGGACGAGTGGGCCATGCGGCTGTCGCCGACCCGGGTCTCCCACACCAGCTCGCCGGTGTTCGCGTCCAGCCGGATGATGTGCGCGTCCATCGTGGCGACGAACAGGCCGTCCTGCCATATGGCGATGTTGCGGGTGATCCGGCCCAGGCCCTGGGCGAAACGCCGCTGCGGATCCCCGCCCTCGGGATCGAGGTAGTTCTGCTCGCGGCGGTACTCCCAGATCAGGTCGCCGCTCCTGGCGTCGAGCGCGTGGATCACGTCGTTGGGCTGCGGCAGGTAGACGATGCCGCCCCGCACCAGGGGCGTCGCTTCGTTGGGGCCGGCCTCCATCGGGGCCGCCCAGGCAAAGTCGAGCTGTCCGACGGTCTCCGTGTTCACCGCGTCGAGCGCGCTGTAGGCCCAGGCCGACAGGTTGCCGCGGAAGCTCAGCCAGTCGCCGTTGGGCGTGGCGGCGAGTTCGGCGTCGGTGACCGGTTCGATCAAGGGGCCGGACTGGCTCAGCGCGCCGCCCGAAACCAGGAGCCCTAGCAGCGCTGCGGTCGCCACCCCGATCGTAAGTTGCACGTCGCCCAGTACATGGTTGGAGTTCATGTCACGTTCCCCGCTCGATGGCAGACGGGCACCTGCCTGATCCGTGGTTTGAGCGGAGCATAGCGGGATGCTCTCCGGGACAGAGGCCCGCCGGCGAGGGATCGGCTACCCGTCTCCGCTGGTACGATGACCGTCCGCAACAGGAGGTCTGGAGGCATTCGATGAGCAGGAAACACCCGAACGCGATCACGATTCTCATCACGCTCGGCGTTGCCGCTCTGGCTCTGGCGCCGGCGGTGGGCGCACAGGCCGACGACATTCCTCGCACCGCGGACGGCAAGCCCGATCTGTCGGGCGTGTACAACATCGCCACCCTGACGCCGTTGTCGCGGCCGGCGAAGTACGGCGACAACCTGTTCCTGACCGCGGAACAGGCAAAGGCGATCGAAGAGGAGGAGCAGGCTTTCCTGGCCAAGGCCAATGAGCAGAGCGACCCGAACCGGGATGCTCCGTCCGACGAGGGCGCGGCGCCGGTCGGCTTCGACGACTCCCAGCGAGAGAACCTGGGCGCCGGCAACGTCGGCGGCTACAACGCCTTCTGGATCGATCGCGGCACGAGCACGGTCGCCATCGACGGCGCCTACCGCACCTCGATCATCACCGAACCCGCGAACGGCCGGATGCCGCCGACGACGGACGCGGCCAAGGCCCGCCGGGCCTCGCGCCGGGCGCTGACCCCGTTCCGGGCCAACAAGGGCACCGCCTGGTGGATCGCAGAAGGCGGCGCCGACGCGCCGGGACCGTACGACGACATCGAGCAGCGTCCCCATGCCGAGCGCTGCATCATGGGCTTCGGGTCCACTCAGGGGCCGCCGATGCTGCCGGCGCTCTACAACAACCACAAGCGGATCGTGCAGACGCGGGGCCACGTGATGATCCTGGTCGAGATGAACCACGACGCCCGGATCATCCGCCTGAACTCGGAGCACGACGACTCGGGCGTGCGCAAGTGGCTCGGCGACTCGATCGGCTGGTGGGAAGGCGACACGCTCGTGGTCAGCACGAGGAACTTCGGCGACCGGCCAGGCCTCGGTTCCGCCTCGCGAGACCTGCAGGTCACCGAGCGCTTCACCCGCCTTGATGCGGACACGCTGCACTACGAGTTCACCGTCGAAGATCCGTCGACCTGGACCCAGCCCTGGAAGGGCGACTACACGTGGCCGCAGACCACGAACAAGGTCTACGAGTACGCCTGCCACGAGGGCAACTACGCGATGGGCAACATCATGCGCGGCGCGCGGTTGCTGGAAGAGGAGGCTCTGGCCGTCGCCGCCGAGACGAGCGGCGGCGAGTAGCGGGCGCTAGCTCGTCCGAGAAAACCGTCTGCGCCGTCGCCCGGAGGGGAGGGTCCCAGACGGACGCTCGCGCCCGCTGGGTTCTTGGAGAGTTGGCGCTCGCTGTTGTCGACTGCGCTCCGGTTCGGCGTTGCCTTCCGGAAGGGCGTGGGGAGTCGCTTGTCTCCGACCCGCTTGGGCCCTCCCCTCCAGACGCCGACCCAGACTGGACGGCCTCAGCATCGGTGGAAGCCGAATCCATGACTCTCCGAACTCCGACCATGGACCCCGGGGGCCCTGTCGTTCAACCGCGCCGCCCCCTTCCTTACCAGCCATGACGGGCTGTGCCGTCGCGCACCACCTGGCTCCGGCCGTCGCCACCGCGTTCGTTGCGGTGTCTCTCTACGCGGTCTGACTGATCTCCGTCAGCAGATGACGCTATTGCAGGAGACGTTCATACGGAACATACACCTCTCCCCTCTGAGCTGCGCGGCGGCGCTTCAGCAGTAGCAACCTGTCCAGCGTGATCCGCTGGTCGAGTACCGACATTAGGTCAGTGCCGTCCATGAGAATCATGCGACTTCCCTGGTTAGAGTAGGCACGTACACCTTCATCGACGAATCCATTGATCGACAGGAATAGCCCCAACGTATTCTCTAGCTTGCGTTCAATCTTCGCCTGAAAGATGTCGAGTTCTCCACGCGGTGTAGGTTCTTGGCGCCAGCGTGCCTCAAGCAGGTAATCCGTGCCCTCGAAGGAGAATGCGCCATCGATTTGTTCACTCCTAGTACGGAATGAGCGCTTTGGATCGAGGTCGAACACGTCGAATAGACCATTCATCAGACCCTCCAGGGCGTAGCCGCGCTTCTGCTCTGGCATGGAAACGAGGTCAACATAGTCCCCCCGAAGTTCGTCTAGGCCTTCCTGCGTTGCCATATTGTTCAATCTCGTCTGCCGAGCCTTTTCCCGACGTTGCTTGATTTCCTGTTGTTCTTCAACTAGGTCGAGTTGTCCGGCAACGTGCTTCTTTAGGGCCGCGACCGCCGCACATGCCAGTCCTGCCTTCTGCTCTCCGTCGTCGAGGATTTCAAGGTGGCTGAAGTCCTCAAATCGAGCGACTTCGGACATGAGGCGGAGAGTATCCAGTAGGTGCTCGCTTTGACGCGCAGCGAGGTGATCCACGAGCTGGTTGACGGTGTCGCGCTTGTTAGCCTGCCAGTTGAGCGTTCCTGGGACTGCAGCGTCAGGCAGGCAGCTGGTCACGAAACTCCGAAGATCGTTCTTGTACCAATAGATCCGGACAAGCGCGTCTCTAAGCGCATTAAGGGCGGCAGGAGAGATCTTCTTCATCCAGTCTGCCAGCGGTACTGCGTGAGTTCCGCCAGACCCTTGAGGGAGCCAGTCGCTTCAGTGTGAGACATGAGGGAGTGCATGTGGAAAAAGGGAGTGAAGGAATCCGAAACTTGGCGGACGTCGGCGAGATACGGCAAGGCTGGCCGATAGAGGAAATGGTGAGGGGCGTGGGTCGTTCGTCGATGAGGCTTAGTGCGGATGCCGGGAGTGTCTTGCGGGAAGGACACCTATTCTATGACTGGACAGGTCTGTCGGTTTGGGGGGCGGACCCAAGAAGCGCGGTCGGCCGTTAGTTCGGGGCCGTAGCCGGGCCCCGTCGGGGGCGCTAGCCCAGCCTCAGCTCTTCCATCACCTCAGCCTCGGTGACTCGGGGCCGATCGTCCGCAAACTCGTAGCGGTCGGGTTTGGCGTCGCTGTAGATGTGGCGGTCGAGCTTGAAGTCGGCTGCGTCTTCGAGCGCATCGACGCTGACGATCAGCATGCCGTCGGGCTGCTGCGCGAGCCGCCAGAACAGGCTCGAGCCGCAGCGGGAGCAGAACCCGCGCTGAGCCCAGGGCGACCCCTCGTACCAGGTGAGCCCCTCGTCGTTGAGCCACTCGGTGCGGGGTTCGGGGCAATGGACGGACATCAGGGGCCCGCCGGACCAGCGACGGCACATGCCGCAGTGACAGACGCTGTAGGTGCGCTCCGGTACATCGGCTTCGAAGCGGACGGCGCCGCACAGACACTGGCCGCGCATCCTGCTACCCGCGGTCGCAGTCTCACTCATCGGTTTCTCCTGCTACCTCTTCTTCTGCCACCCGGAACGGCACGGACGCCATCTTCCGTTCCCAGAGGACCGCCAGACGGCCGCCTTCCCGGGTGACGTCCAGGAACTGCCACGACAACTGCTCGAAGGATGACGGCAGCGGTTCGAGAGTCATCTCGGTGCGCAGAACGTCCTTGTCGGGCGTGTAGTAGTAGGCACCGAACAGCGCCTCGCGGTTGTGGTAGTCGTAGGTCTTCTGTGCCGGCCAGGTCGAGACGATCAGGATCCACGTCTGCGGGTCGAGCTGGATGAACATCGTGTACTCGCCCGGCTCGAGCCGCACATCGGCGATGACGAGGGGCAGTTCCGTGATCAGCCGTGTGGTGTAGTTCGCGCCCGCCCGCCACACCGGGGCGCCGTCGTTCAGGAACGCGATGAAGTCAGGCGGTCCGAAGATGTCCCGGCCGCGCCGCAGCGGCCGGCCGAACTTGACCTCGATCCAGCCGCCGTTGACGTAGCCGGAGCGGGGGTCGAAAAGGCCGCCGATCTGGGCTGCAGCCGAGCCCGCCGGGCTGGCCGGCTTCCGCTGGGCGGCGGCAATGCCCGCGCCCGCGAGCAGGTCCAGGCCCGCGACAAGAAGCGCCGCAGGCGCCAGCGGAAGCAGCCGGCTCCGAGCTATGGCCACGGCCGCGGTTCTACTTGACCGCGGTGAGCTCGATGTCGAACGCCTGGCCGGTGGGGGTTTCGATCGAGATCACGAACTTGTCGTCGGCAGGCCGGCTGTAGCCGAGCTTGGCCAGACCGCCTTCGCCCGTGTTCTCGAACTTGACCATCCGGTCTTTCGACTCCACGAGCTTCATCACCTGGAAGCCGTCATAGCGCGGCGCCATGCCGGGGTTCCACTGCTTCAGGCGCAGCACCAGGGAATCGTTCTCCTCCTCGATCGAGATCAGCTCGATCATGTTCGTCGTGCCGTCGCCCGAGAAGCCGCGCACCAGCGCCGCCATCGAACCGTTCGTGGGAGTCGCCCAGTTCTCTTCCAGGGAACCGGCCCCGCCCATCGCGCCGCTCCAGGTCCCGGTCATCCAGGCCAGGTCGGCAACCTTCGGTCCGTGGTTGTCGGCGACGACGGCACTCACGGACAGGAGAATAGCGATCAACAGAACGAAGAGAGTGCGGCGCATCGATTGTCCTCCAGGAGTTGAGCCGCCGACCATAGCAGCCGCGGGGCGGGCTACTCGGAACCGCCGCCGGTGGAAGCGGCCTCGCCTTCGAGGGCTTCTTCCTCAAGCAGGCGGGCGCCGCGGAGGATGCCGCCGAGGGCGTAGTTGCCCTTCGTGGCAGGCGTACTCGTAGACCTTGTTGGTGCTGGCCGGCCAAGGGTACTCGCCGCCCCAGGGCTCGCTCCAGGTGTTCGGGTCGTCGATGGTGAACTTGTAGAGCAGGTTGTCGTTGTCGGTGTGGCTGAAGCGCTCGGTGATCACTATGTCCTTCGAGCCCTGCGTGAAGCTGTAGTCGTCGCCGAAGTTCCTCGTCGTCACGACCAGGGTGTCGCCTTCCCGGCGGAGTCGAGTAGGCCCGGATTCTAGCCGCAAACTGGCCCGCCGGTCAGGATCCGTCCGGTTCGACGATCCGGTCGGTCGTCGTGTCGCGTCGGATCTCGAACCAGCGGCGGCAGCCGGCGGCGTGGAACCAGCGTTCGGTGACGACGCCCTCCGGGTTGTCGTGCATGAAGGCGAGATCGAGGTCGCGCTCGTCGGGATCCGTGAGGTGCTCGGGCGCTCGGCGGATCTCGCCGTGGACGAACTCATGCACCGAGCGGGCGCCGCAGTGGGGGCAGGGGATGCGAAGGCTCATGGTCAGTGCGTCCCCGCCGATCCACGATCGGCCATCGTCCGGTCGCGCGCGAAGCGGTCGAGCCCGAACGGGGCGATGAGATCCGGCATCTCGCCGGTCGCGATGAGTTGCGCCATCTGCTCGCCGCCGGCCGGGATCGCCTTGAAGCCCCAGGTGCCCCAGCCGGTGGTGATCAGGAAGCCGTCGACGCCCGTCGGGCCCAGGATGGGCGAGTAGTCGGGGCTCATGTCGCACACGCCGGTCCATTGGCGGAGCACGCGCAGGTCGGCCATGAAGGGGAGCAGGCACAGCGCCCGCCGGCAGACCTGCTGCACGAAGTCGTGGCTCGAGCGGTAGGAGAAGCTCGGCTGCGGATCGATCTCGGCGCCGAGGATCATCTCGCCGCGGGCGGTCTGGGAGGCGTAGAAGAAGAGCTCCGAGGAGGCGACGATCGGCTGGAACTGCCGGCGGTAGTGGTTGGTGACGAAGGCCTGGAGGCGGTGGGTGCGGATGGGCAGCCGCACGCCGGCCATCGCGGCGATCCGGCTGACGTGGCCGCCGACCGCGGAGACGACGACGCCGGCTGAGATGTCGCCGGTTCGGGTGCGAACGCCGACGACCCGATCGCCCTCGAGGAGCAGACCTTCGACCGGCGTGTTCTGGTGGACGTGGACGCCCCGCTCCATCGCACCCTCGGCGAGCGCCCAGACCACCCGGTCGTGGCGGGCGGTGGCGCCCTGCGGGTGGTAGGACGCGCCTTGCACCGGCCATCGTCCGCCGCCTTCGATGTCGAGCTGCGGGCAGAGTTTCTGGATCTCGTCCGGCTCGACAAAGTGCGTCACCGCCCCGAACTCCGTGTTCAGCTTCGCCCGCATTTGCTCGGCGCGCAGCGCCGCCGGGCTGTGCGCCATCCACAGGAGGCCCTTCTGCTGGTGCATCAGCCCGCGCCCCGTCTCCTCTTCCAGTCCGCGGTACAGGTCGACGCTGCGCTGGTAGAAGCGGACCGCGGCCGGAAGGCCGTAGTTGGCGCGGATGATCGTCGTGTTGCGACCCGAGTTGCCGCGGCCGATGTAGCCGCTCTCGAACACGGCGACGTTGGTGATGTCGTGGCGCGTCGCCAGGTAGTAGGCGGTGGCGAGGCCGTGGCCGCCGGCGCCGACGATCACGACGTCGTAGCTTGGCCTGGGTTCGCGCCAGGTCAGCTTCATTTGACGCTCGACGAACTCGTTCATGCCGCGCCTCCGGCGGCATGGCCGAGCGCCCGGCTCAGGCGGCGCTGGAACGCGGCGGCGAACGGCGCCGGCGCCAGGATCAACGTCCGCTCCGTTTCGAACCACAGCTTGATCGGGATGCCCGCGGCTTCGCCCTGGGCGACGGCGGGACGGGCGCCCGGCCGCTCCCAGTCGCACTCGCGGTCGAGGAAGCGGTCCGCATCCGCGGCGTCGAGCCAGACGTAGGAGAAGCCGGTCTCGCGAAGGGCGATCGCGTGCGGGTCGCCCGCGACTTGGAAGTCGGGTGCCGCCGCCAGCAAGAGTTCGTCGGGGGCGAGGCGGAGAGCGAGGGCGTCGGCGGGCCAGGGCGGGCGTTCGATCAGGTCGTCGAGGGCGCTGGGCGCCGCGGCGATCCGGGTCGCTTCGAGCGGTCGCAGGCGCGGCGGGCCGGGCAGTACTCCGCTTTTGAGGTTGGTCGCTCGGGACGGCGTCGGCTGGAACTCGGGGATCCTCTGTGGCGTCTCGCTCACCCCGCCGACGGGAACGCGTGCCCGTGTTTCCTCCGGGTCGTAGGCCGGTCCGTCGAGCCGGCGGGCCGGTTGGCCGTCGATCGTGACCTCTCTGGGCAGGTTGCCGTTCTCGTCGAGGTAGAGCCAGCCCAGGAGGGGACTGCCACCGCCTGCTTGACGACGTTCGCCGGCAGGCGCCGGGGCGCCCGACGTCACGTAGCCCGCATAGCGCTCACCGTCGTAGATGGCCGACCCCTCGGCCGAGGAAGGGTGTCGCTCCGGGAACGGCGGCTCATCCATCCAGAGTGCGACCAGTTTGCGATCCGGCGGCTGTTTGTTCGTTCTGAGAATCGCTCGGCGGCCGACGAAGTCCGCTTTCTCGAGGTCGACCGCCCATTCGCAGCCGAGCCGGCGCGGCGTGGAGTCGTAGTCGGTGTCCTGGCCGATCACGATGTGGCCTTTCTCAAGCCGCAGTTGCAGCAGTGTTTCCAGGCCGTGGGGGTGGACGCTCAACTCGCCGCCGACCGAGAGCAGCCGCTGCCACAGGTCGACGGCGTCCGCGGCCGCGTGGTGGAGTTCGTAGGAGAGTTCGCCGGTGAAGCTCAACCGCACCGCCCGGCACTCGATGCCGGCGACACGAAGGCGCTGGTGGCGGCCGAACCCGGGCAGTTCGGCGGCGCCGGCTCGCGTCAGCAGCCGGGCGGCTTGCGGTCCGGTGACGTTGATTGCGGCAAGGGAATTGGTCTGGTTCAGGATGCGGACATCGAACCCGAAGGCCTCGGCCCAGTCGCGCAGCCAGAGTTCGAGGAAGTCGGCGCCGCCGGAGGTCGAGGTCAGGAAGAAGCGGTCGCCGTCGTCTTGCGCCGCTTCGCGGCAGAGCATCCCGTCGTCGAGCAGGTAGCCGCGCTCATCCAGCACGACGACGTAACGGCAGCGGCCGGGCCGGATCGTCCCGACCCGGGTCGGAACGATTCGCTCCAGGAATGCCTCGGCGTCCGGCCCGGCGATGGCCATCTTGCCGAGGGAACTCACGTCCCCGAGCGAGACGCGTTCGCGCGCGGCGGCGTACTCGTCGTCTCTACTGCCGTAGGTCCACGGCCGCCACCACCCGCCGGCCCGCTCCATTCGCGCACCGAGGTGCAGGTGCTCGTCGTGGAGTTGCGAGCGGGCCGAAACCGCGCTGTGTGCGCCGGCCGCCAGCTCGCGCACGGTCAATTGCCGGTTGAGCGGCCGGGCGGTGAAGGCGGGTTGGCGCCGGCCGCCGCGTTCGAGCAGGAAGCTCCGCAGGTAGGGCAGGCAGACGCCGCCCTGGCAGGCGCCGGTGCCGGCGAGGGTGGCGCGCTTCAGCAACTCCATCTCTTGGAAGCCGCGGTCCCAGACGCTGTCGAGATCGGCGACGGTGACACCGTTGCACGGGCAGACGGTCCCTTCGCGCGGGCATGGCGGGAGTTCGTGTTCCTCCGCGGCGCTGCCGACGGCTCGGACCGGCAGGTCGGTTGCCATCCGCGCCAGCGCGTTGCGCGGTTGACGGCCGAGGCCGAGGATCGCGGTGTCGCACTCGACCCGTTGCTCTGGCGCGTCCTGGTCGCCATGGGGATGGACGACGACCGCCTCGATGCGGCGCCGGCCCTCGAAACGGATGAGGTCCCAACCGTCCTCACCGAGCGGGAGGTGGCGGCTAAAGACGTCCGCCGGCAGGTCGGGCAGCGCCTCGCCCAGCGACACGATGCGGCCGAAGTCGATGCCGGCCGCGGCAAGGTCGGCGGCAGCGCGGGCCGTCATCAGGCCTTCGAGGTCGCTGCCGGGAACGACCGGCTGGATTTCCGCGGCGCCGGTGGCAACCACGATCTCCCGCTTCGGATGGACGTGGAGCACCCGGCCGGCATCGTCGAGCGCGACGGCGAGAGGTCCAGGGTAGACGCCGGTGACTTGCTGTCCGTCCCGGGCGTCCAGGGTGATCACGTGTTGGCCCGCGGCAAGGTCGTCCGCGCTGGCCCGGCGGCCCGAGTCGCCCTGGCCGATGACCACCGTGTCGCAGTGGATGTGGTGTGCGGGCGCCGGCTCGATGTCGGCTCGCGCCTCCTCCGGCAGCAGCGGCGGCGCCTCGTTCCCGAGGTGATCCCGGCGCACGACCATGCCGGCCTCCGCCCGCACCTGGCAGCTCCGGGTATAGGCGGCGCCGTCGACCGTGGCCAGGCAATGCGGGCAGTCGCCGCCCAGGCACAGGCAGCCGCCGCCGGTCGGATGCAGACCGGCCCGCAGCATCGCGACCAGCAGGCTGTCGCCCGGCTGAGCCTCGATCGACTGTCCGTCTACCTGTAGGCGCGTCACGGTGGGGAATCGTACGCGCACCGCGCGATCGCCGCGCGGCGCTACCATTGCGCCGGGTTCGCACGATGACTGCCTCACTCTCCGGCCAAGTGGTCCTGGTCACCGGTTCGACGCGCGGCATCGGCCGGGCGACGGCCGAGGCTGCGGTCGAACTCGGTGCGACGGTGGCCGTACACGGGCGTGAGCTGGCGAAGGTGGAGGCGGTGTGCCGCGAACTCGGTAGTGACGCCGCCTTCCCGCTGGCCGCCGATCTCGACGAGCCCGAGAACGCGGCGGCGCTGGTGGAGCAGGTCGTCGAGCGTTGCGGCCGCATCGACGGTCTGGTGAACAACGCCGGCGGCGGCCGCGCCGTCGCCTTCCGCGGCCTCGACCTGGAGAGCTGGCGGGCGACCCAGCGCCTCAATCTCGAGGCCGCGTTCGCTGCCGCCCGCGCTGCCTACGGTGTGATGCGCAAGGCGGGGCGCGGCAGCATCGTGAACATGGCGTCTCTGGCCGCGCACGGCCCGGGAGGGTTGATCGGCGCCGACTACGCCGCCGCCAAGGCGGGCCTGGTCAGCCTCACCCAAAGCCTCGCCCTCGAAGCGGCCCGTTTCGGGGTCCGCTGCAACGCGGTGTCGCCTGGCTTCATCGAGACCGACATGACGGCAGAGCTGTCCGAAGACCAGCGGCAGAGACTGCCCATACCGCTCGGACGGATGGGAACGCCGGCGGAGGTCGCCGCCGTCGTCATGTTCTTGCTTTCCTCGGAGTCGTCGTACCTGACAGGTCAGGTGCTCCACGTCAACGGCGGCCTGTGGATGTATGGCTAGCCCGCGCCGGGTCGCTGTCACCGGTCTGGGCGTCGCCAGCGCCATCGGATCCGATGTCGAGACCTTCTGGACCAACCTGACCGCCGGCCGGGGCGGCGTCGACAGGCTCAAGTCGCTCGACACCTCTGCCCTGAAGGTCGGCATCGGCGCGGAGGTCGATCCGGACGTGGTTCGCGCCGGCCTCAAGCGCCTGCGCCGCCGACCGACCGACCGCGCGGTCGATCTGGGGCTGGTCGCTGCCGCTGACGCACTCGAAGAAGCCGGCTTGATCGGCGAGGAGCCGCCCTACGAGCCGCAGCCGGTGGCGGTCATCCTGGGCACCGGCGCCGGCTCGGCCGAGAGCCACACCACCGGCCAGCAGCGTTTCCACGAGCGCGGCGTGCGAGGCGTGCGGCCGTCGACCGTGCCGCGTTGCATGTACAACTCGATCTCGGCCGGCATCTCGATCCACTTCCGGCTCACCGGCATCAACTACGTCGTCGTGTCGGCCTGCACCTCGGCGACGAACGCGATCGGCATGGCCTACCGCATGGTGCGCGACGGCTACGCGGACACCGTGCTCAGCGGCGGTGCGGACGGCTTCTTCGACCCGTTCTACTTCGGAGTCTGGAACAACCTGGGCGTGATGTCGGAGAACCCGGACCCCGCCCGCGCCTGCCGTCCCTTCGACGCCGACCGCGACGGCACCGTGTTCGGCGAGGGCGCCGGCATGCTGGTCGTCGAGTCGTGGGACCACGCCCGCAGCCGCGGCGCGCGGATCCGCGGCGAGATCGTCGGCTATGGCGAGTCGTCCGACGCCAGCCACCTGACCAGCCCGAGCGCCGAGGGTCAGGCGGTCGCGATGCGCGCGGCGCTTGAATCGGCCGGGATCGAACCTTCCGACCTCGGCGCTGTGAACGCCCACGGCACCGCGACCCGCGCCAACGACCTCTGCGAGAGCGAATCGATCCGCGCCGTGCTCGGCGATGCAGCCGACCGGGTCCCGGTCTCGGCGAACAAGTCCTACTTCGGACACACCCTCGGCGCGTCCGGCGCAATCGAGGCGATCGCGGCGCTGTTAGGCATCGAACGCGGCGTGTTGCCGCCGAACCTGAACCTGGAGAACCCGGACCCGGAGTGCCGGGTGCGCCTAGTCGGCGGCGAACCGGAGCCTCTCGAACGGCCCCTGGTGATGAAGAACAGCTTCGGCTTCGGCGGCAGCAACGGCGTGCTGGTGCTGGGGCCCGGGGAGTAGGCAGCGGACGACAACCCCTGGTAGAGCGGGCATCCCGCCCGCATCCAGTGGATCGGCGATAACCTTCCCGCCCAATGGACGGCGACGCCACGACGGAGATTCTGGGCCGGCTGCGGGACGTGCTGCGCGACAGCGCGGTCGAGGAACGGGACTGGGACGCCGTGGCTCCGGAGACGACGATCGAGTCGCTGGGTTTCGACTCCTTGACCATCCTCGACGTGCTGTATGACGTGGAGGAGGAGTTCGGTATCGCGCTCGAGCCGAAGCAGGTCGTCAAGACGCGTACGGTCGGCGAGATCATCGCTCTGTTGCAACAGAACGGAGCCTGACCGCGGTCGCCGCCGAAGGCGCTCCGTCTCTCTAGCGGCCCGGGTGCTTCACCTTCTCGAATACTGGGCGGCTCGGTTGGCGCTGTTCGGCGTCGATCTGCTGCCGCCGGCTGCCGCGTCCCGCTGGGGCGGTTGGTTGGGCGTTCTGTGGTGGACCGCCGACCGACCGCGGCGCCGGGTGGCGACCTCGAACATCCTGCGGGCCAGGGTGGCGGGCGACCCGGCGGAGGCGCGGGCAATAGGACGCGCCGCCGCCCGGCACATGGGGATGGTGCTGGTCGAGTCGATGAAGTCGGCGCTGGTGCTCGACGATCCGGACCGCGTTCGGGTCCGGATACCGGACGACGTGCAGGCGGTGTTGGAGGATCCGGATCGCGGCCTGATCATCGTCTCCGGCCACTTCGGCAACTGGGAGCTCGCAGGCCAGTGGCTGTCCCGGTACAAGCCGGTCGCCGGCATCTCGCGGGCGATGAACAACCCCCGGGTGCAGGAGCTCGCGCTCAGTCGTCGGCCGCGGCGCGAGTTCCGGATGATCCCCAAGTACGACCCGGACCCGGCGCGCTTTCTCAAGCTCCTCGGCGACGGCGAAATCCTCGCCCTGCTCGTCGATCAGCACGCGCGCCGGGGCGTCGATGTGCCGTTCTTCGGCCATCCGGCCAAGACGCACACGACCGCCGCGATGCTGCACTTGGTGACCCGGGCGCCGCTGTGTTTCGCCGTCTGCCGGCGCGCGGCGCCGATGACCTTCGAGTTGACCCTGTCGCCGCTGATCGAGCAGGAGCGGAGCGGCGACCGGAACGCCGACGTGGAGGCGGTCCTCGTCACGCTGAACACGCATCTCGAAGAGGCGATCCGCCGCGATCCGGACCAGTATCTCTGGGGCCACCGCCGCTGGCGCTAGTCCTGCTCGCGCAGGAACTCCAGAACGACGCGGTTCCACTGCTCCGGCTGGTAGAAGTACGGCGAGTGGCCGGCGCCGGGGATCTCGACGACGCGGACGTTCGGTAGCAGGTTGGCGATTGTGCGGATGGACGGCGGCCGGAACAGCGGGTCTTCCGAGCCGACGATCATCAGCACCGGCATCGTGAGCTCCGCGGCGCGCGGTGCGTAGTCGACGCCGAACAGCATGGCGCCGATGTCCGTCGGGCGCTTTCCGTTCAGGCTGCTGATCTGGCCGTAGAGAAAGGCCCGCATCGGATCCTCGTCGAGACGGCCTTCGGCGCGCGCCCGCTCGGCCTCGGCGCGGGCCTCCCCTGAGCGGAGTCGTTCGTAGTCCGCCCGAACCTCGTCGGTGACGATGCCGCCGGTCGTGTCGGCAAGGATCACCGATCGCACCCGATCCGGGTGGTTCAGGGCGAAGCGGACGGTGGTCCAGCCGCCCATCGACTGGCCCGCCACATGGGCCTTGTCGATCTCCAGATGGTCGAGGAGCGCCAGTAGGTCGGCGGCGAAGGCCTCCGGGTGGTGGCGGCCAGCGTGATCGGTCGAGTTGCCGAACGAGCGCTGGTCCCAGGTGATGACCTTGTAGCGGCGGGAAAGGAAAGCCACCTGCTCGAACCAGATCGCGTGGTTGCCGCCGGCGCCGTGACTCAGGACCAGCGGTTCGCCTTCGCCGGTCACTTCGTAGTAGATGGTCTCTTCCGCCGAATCGTCGGCTCCGCCCGCGGGGACTTGGATCGTGCCGCTGAGGGGAGTCGGCGCGGTGCTTCGTTCGCGGCTGCGTCGATCTTGGCTTGAGCGCTCCGGTCGACTGCGGCGTCGCTGCGGGCGCCGCCGCTGGGCGATGCACTCGATCTCGACCGACGCGCCCAGCGCCAGGGTTGGCGATTCGATCGTTGCCCTGGCCGGTGGACTATCCCCGAACACGGCCACATAGGCCTCGTTCATGTCGCCGAAGCCGTCCATATCGTCGATGTACACGGTGCACTTGGCGATATGCGCCAGGTTCGAGCCGGCCTCGCCGAGGATCGTCTCGATGTTCCGCAGCGCCTGGGTGGTTTGGGGACCGATGCCGCCGGGCACGAGATCGAAACTCTGGCCCACCGTGCCGAGCGTTCCGGCGACGAAGATCAGATCGCCGACGCGGGTTGCGTGCGAGAATGCTTCGAGCCGCGGCAGTTCGTCGGTGTTGATGCGGGGTGGCTGGGCGGCAGCCGGCGAAAACGAGGCCAGACCGAGTGCGGCTAGCAGGACCAGCGGACGACTTGACGCGGGTGCGAGGGTGCAGATCATGGCCGGCAGTGTAGCTGCGGCAGCCGGTATCGCCGGTTTCCTTTGGTGGGCGGGGGCCGGCCTTGTGGCGGCGCAGGAGAAGGCCCCTGAAGGCGAACGGGAGCAGGTACCCGGCGAAGAGGGGTCGGCGCACGTTGAGGGTGCCTTCGGCGAGGAGATCGATGTCATCGGTTTCGCTCCACTCGACCATGAAGGGGAGTCGGCCGATCATGTGCCCTGGACGGTGCATCGGGTGTCGGCGGAGGCGTTGGAACGTGGGGCTGCGGGCGGCGTCGGCGTGCTGCTCGAGGCGCAGTTGCCCGGCGTTCATCTGGCACAGGCGCAGGGCAGTTCGCTGCAGGCTGATCTCCTCTACCGTGGATTCGGCGCCTCGCCGCTGCTGGGCGCAAACCAGGGGATCTCGCTGTACGAGGATGGCGTGCGCGTCAACGAGGTCTTCGGCGACACCGTGGCCTGGGACCTGACGCCGATGTTCGCGGCGGAACGGGTCGAGCTCCTGCCGGGAGCGAACCCGATGTTCGGACTGAACACACTGGGCGGGGCGATCGCCCTGAACACGCGAAGCGGTTTCGATTCGGAACGACTGAACGCGACCGTCGAGGTCGGATCGTTCGGCCGGAGGTCGGGGGACGTGAGTGCCGGCGGCGTCTTCGGCTCGGAGGACGGTTTCGGTTGGTTCGTGGCCGGGAGGTCGTACGAGGAGGACGGCTGGCGCGACTTCTCGCCGAGTTCGCTGCGTCAGGCGCTGGCGAAGTTCTCGCAGCGCGGCGAGCGAGGCCACCTGTCGCTGACCGTGGGCGCCGCCGACAACGAGCTGATCGGCAACGGCGTGGCGCCGGTGGAACTGCTCGAACTCGACCGCGCGGAGGTCTTCACCCATCCCGACCGCACGCGGAACGACCTGTTCTTTCCGCGACTGCGACTCGGCCGGCAGCTCGGCCCCGGCCTGGAGTTCGAAGCCCAGGTCTACCTTCGGGGCAACGATGTCGACACGTTCAACGCGGACGCGTTCGAAGGCGGCGAAGACGACGACCACGACGACCACGGCGAGAGCGACGCCGCCGCCGACGACCGGGGTGACGACGAGGACGATCGCGGCCTCGATATCGATGGCTTCGACGCCATCAACAACGTTAGCCGCACCGAGCAGGAAGGCTGGGGCGGCTCAGTTCAACTCTCGGGCCTCACGGAGTCCGGTCGCTGGTTGGCCGGTGCTTCCTGGGACGGCGGCCGGGTGGACTTCGGCTTTGACGCCGAGCTTGCCGAACTGACTCCGACCCGGACGACGATCGGTAGCGGCATCCGGCTTCCCGGTTCCGAGGTCTCTCTACGCGCCGAGACGGGTCACTATGGCGTCTGGGGAATGCGCCACTGGACACCGTCCGGCACGGGCCGGGTGACCTGGACCCTGCAGGCCCGCTACAACGACAGCCGGGTCGATTTGGACGATCGTCTCGGCACGTCACTGGACGGTGACCACAGCTACGCCCGACTGTTGCCCGCGGCCGGCGTCGTGTGGGAGGCGAGCGCGAAGGAGCGGTCGTCTCTGCTCCTGTTCGCCAACGTGTCGCAGGCGGCCCGGGTGCCGACGCCGGTGGAACTGACCTGTGCCGACCCGGACGATCCGTGCCGGTTGCCGAACGCCTTCGTGGCCGACCCGCCGCTCGATCAGGTCACAACAACCAGTGCCGAGGTCGGCCTGCGCGGCAGCAGGGGGTCGGTGCGCTGGAGTGCTGCCTTGTTCCACAGCGACAGCGCCGACGACATCATCTTCGTCTCCAGCGGCGCCGGCACCAGCGCCGGGTACTTCACGAACGTCGACGCGACCCGCCGGCAGGGGCTGGAACTGTGGGTTCGCGGCCGGAGCGGTCCGGTGAACTGGGACGCCTCCTACACGTTGCTCGAAGCGACCTTCCAGGACCGCCTCACGCTGTCGAGTCCGGCGCATCCGATGGCGATGGAGGGTGAGATCGAAGTCGAGCCGGGCGACTTCATCCCCGGCGTGCCGCGACGCCAGTTCCGGGCCGGCGCCGACTTGACGGTAGGCGACCGCGTAGTGTTCGGCGCGCGCCTGCGTCGCGACTCAGGCCGCTACCTGCGAGGAGACGAGGCGAACCTGCTGGAACTCGTCGGGTCGGCGTGGCGCGGCGACCTTTGGAGCCGGATCGAACTCACGCCTTCGCTCGACCTCGATGTCGAAGTGTCGAACGTGACGGACCGCGAGTACGAGACCTTCGGCGCCCTGGGCGAACCGGACGAAGTGCTCGGCCCCGGTTTCGAGGATCCGCGCTTCCTGAGTCCGGCAGAGCCGCGGGCTTTCCGCGCTTCGCTGCGGCTGCGGTTGTGAGGTCTGAGGGCCGTCAGAGCGACGGCAGCCCGGACGGTTCGGGCTGTTACCATCCCCGGCTTCCATGGATCGCCGAACCCTGACGCGCGCGGTGCTGCTGGCTGCCGGCGCGCTCTTTCTGGCCTCGGGCCTGTGGGCGCACGGCGTAGCCGATCAGGACGAGGTCTTCCTGACCAACAACGAGGGGCTGGCGGTCGGCCCCTACATGTACTTGGGCGCCAAGCACATGGTCACCGGGTACGACCATCTCGCGTTTCTGGCGGGGGTCATCTTCTTCCTCTATCGGTTCCGCGACGTGGCTCTCTACGTCACCCTGTTCGCGCTCGGCCACAGCGTGACACTGCTGGTCGGTGTGCTCGGCGGCATCCACGCGAACCCGTTTCTCATCGACGCCGTGGTGGGCCTTTCGGTGGCCTACAAGGCGTTCGAGAACCTGGGAGGGTTCCGGACCCTGGACCTGAAGATCGACACCCGGGCCGCAGTGCTGGTGTTCGGGCTCTTCCACGGTTTCGGCCTGGCGACCAAGTTGCAGCCGGTGGCGATCTCGAGCAGCGGTCTGGTCGGCAACATCGTTTCCTTCAACGTCGGCGTCGAGCTGGGTCAGTTCGCGGCGCTGGCGGTGATCCTTTTGAGCTTCAACCTCTGGCGGGCCAGCGGCCGTTTCCAGTCTCACGGCTTCGCGGCGAACTCGGTGCTGATGACGGTCGGTTTCCTGCTCGTCGCCTACCAGATGACGGGGTACTTCTTGTCATGACGGATTCGTCTCCCACTCCCGGCGGCGATCTCGGAACGCCTCCGATTCGCACTCTGCTGAAGACCCTGGAGATCACGCTTGTGGCAGCGGCAGTGGTGTTCGTGGTCGTCATCATGCCGGCTGAGTACGGCATCGACCCGACCCGTATCGGCGGCCTGCTCGGACTCGACGGGCTCTACGAGGCCGCCGGCACCGAACCCATGGCCGAGGCCGAAGCCGGACTCTCGGCACAGATGAGCGGCAACCGGGATCTGCGTGCCGAGACGGTCACGATCGAGATCGGCGCCAACGAGCAGATGGAGTACAAGCTGCAGATGATCGAGGGGATGACCATCGTCTACTCCTGGCAGACCGACGGCGGCGCGCTGTATTCGGACTTCCACGCCGACCCCTTCAACGATCTCGACAACGAGCCGGTTCGCTACGCGGAGGAGTTCGACATCACCGGCGGCCGGGGCGGCCTGACCGCGGGCTACTCGGGCAACCACGGCTGGTTCTGGCGCAACGACAACGATTCGCCGGTCACCATCGAACTCGACGTGCGCGGCTTCTACACCGGCATGAAGGAGATCGGCCGCGCTCCGGCGGGCACGGAACATCAGGACTCGGAGGCCTACGAATGAAGCTCTACTGGTTCCCTCAGACCCGTTCCAGCCGCGCGGTCTGGATGCTCGAGGAAGCTGGCGTCGACTACGAACTCGTGAGCGTCGACATCACGAAGCCGGAACGCAGCCCGGAGCACCTCGCCGCAAGCCCGATGGGCAAGGTGCCCGCGCTTGAGGACGGCGACGTGAAGATGTGGGATTCGGCGTCGATCTGTCTGTATGTGGCCGACCGATACGCCTCCGGCCGGTTGGCGCCGGGCCTCGACGACCCGCTCCGCGCCCGCTTCGTGCAGTGGTTGATCTACTCGCCAGCCATGATCGAGCCGGCGATGTTCGAGTTCGGGCTTCGGACCGTGGTGCCCGAGGAACACCAGGCGGAGGCGTTCAATCCCGGCCGTCTCGGCTGGGGCAGCTTCGCCCAGACAATCAAGACGTGGGAAGACGGACTTGGGGACGGCCCGTGGATTCTGGGTGACAAGTTCTCCGCCGCCGATGTGATGCTCGGCAGCAGCGCCGTCTTCCTGCGCATGTTCGGGATGTTGCCCGACTCTCCTGTGCTGGAGGCGTACGCCGACCGTTGCCTGGAGCGGGAGTCGCACAAGCGGGCGATGGAGGCTGAGGTGGCCGGCTGAGGGCGTCAGGAAGTATCGACCGCGGTAGTTCTGGCGCACGCGATACAGGTCGAGCGAATCGGCCAGTCCGCGTTCGTACCGGGTCGAGACGACGTCCTCTCTTTTCTATTTGCCACGGTAAGCAAGGAGTGTACCTGAGGGCGCCGGGGCAGTTGCGGTGCCCCGGACCGTGATGCATCGGTACACTGCTGTATTCCGCCGATGGCTGATCTCGAAGATCTTCTCGTCAAGACGAGCAGGACGTTCGCACTGTCGATCCCCCAGCTTGAGGGTGGGACCCGGCAGCAGGTGACGCTCGGCTACCTGTTGTTGCGGATCGCCGACACTCTGGAAGACGCAGCGGTTTGGCGCCGGGAGCAACGGGTTGAGGCTCTGTTCCGCTTCGCGGATCTGCTGACGGACTCGGGCGCGACGGTGGACGGCGTGGCGGAGGCCGTGGTCGAGTCCTGGCTCGCGGAGCCTCCCACGCGTCACGAGGGCTGCCTGGAACTGCTCAAGGCGACAGGCGAGGTTCTCTCGGCCTACGAAGCTCTCGACCCGGCGGCTCGGTTGGTCGTCGGTGATCATGTGCGCCGCACGTGCGTCGGCATGGCGTACATTGTGAAGCGTGCTGGCCGGGGCGGTGAGTTCCGACTCGCCAGCGTTCCCGATCTCCGCGACTACTGCTACGTCGTCGCCGGCATCGTCGGCGAGATGCTGACCGAGTTGTTCCTGCTCGGCGCATCCCTGGCGCCGGTCGCGGAAGCGCTCCGGCGCCGCGCCGCGACCTTCGGCGAAGCGCTGCAACTCGTGAACATCCTGAAGGACTCGACTGCCGACGCGGACGAGGGCAGGATCTTCATTCCGAGCGCGCACGACCGGACGCTGGCATTCGAGCTCGCTCGCGCCGACCTCTTGATAGCCGGGGAGTACGTGGATCACTTGCAGAATGCCGGCGCTCCGCGCGGCTACGTCGGTTTCACCGGGCTGCCCGTGCGCCTTGCCTGGGCGACGCTGGACCGGGTGGAAGAGCGGGGCCCCGGGTCGAAGCTGACTCGTCCCGAAGTGGCTTCACTCGTCGCCGCCATGTACGCCGATCTGGATGCAGGCCGGCCGGCGGCCGGTGCTTCGAGCCGCTGAACTACCAGTCGGCAGGGCGTAGGTGGTTCCGCGCCTCGTCCTGGTGAACGAGGAGCAACGTGAAGCCCGTTTTCGGCGCCGGAAGCGGGTGCCTTGATCCCGCGGTTCAACGTCGCTTGTGGTACGGTGTTGCAGTTAACGCTCTACAGAACCCGACCCGGGGAGACTCCGACCCATGAAGCAGGCGCTCGTTTTGCTGCTGATCCTCGCGCTGGCCGCATCCGTAGCGGCCGCGAACAACAACAACGACGCTCCCCAGGCTGTGCCGACCTACTACGGCGCGGTGCAAACCGTGTTGGAGCAGAAGTGCCAGGTCTGCCACCGCCCGAACGGCGCGAACCTGGGCGGCATGGTGGCGCCGATGGCCTTTACCAGCTACCAGGAAGTACGGCCCTGGGCCCGGTCCATCGCCCGCCAGGTCGAAGCCGGCCTGATGCCGCCGTGGCATGCGGCCCAGCAGCATGCGGGCGTGTTCGTGAACGAGCGCTCCCTGACCGAAGAGCAGAAGGCCACCCTGATCGCCTGGGCCAAGGGCGGGGCGCCGATGGGCAATGCGGCCGACGCGCCGCCGGCCCGCGAGTGGGGCTCCAGTGATGGCTGGACGATCGGCGAGCCGGACCTGGTCATGGACATGGGCCAGGACTACTTCGTCGAAGACGACGTCCAGGATCAGTACATCAACTTCGAGACCGTGATCACGAAGGAGATGCTGCCTGAGCCGCGCTGGATCAAGGCGGTCGAGTTCCGTCCGGGCGCCTCGGCTGTGCACCACATCATCGCGCGCCCCTTCGGCGGCATCGCCCCGGGTAACGACCCCACGGTTTACGACGACGGCTTCGGCACGCTCGTCAAGCCAGGCACCAAGATCCGCTGGCAGATGCACTACCACAAGGAGCCGGGGCCGGGCACCGGCGCCTGGGACCGATCCTCGGTTGCCCTGCGCTTCTATCCGGCGGACTACGAGCCCACGTACGTGATGCAGAACAACGCGATGGGCAAGTTCGACTTCCAGATTCCCGCGGGCGACTCGAACTACGTCGCCACGACGAGCGCCAAGTTCGATCGCGACGCGCTTCTGCTCGGCTACACGCCGCACATGCACCTGCGCGGCAAGTCGGCCCGCTACGTGGCGAAGTACCCGGACGGCACCGAAGAGGTGCTGCTCGACGTGCCGCGCTACGACTTCAACTGGCAGACCCACTACAAGTACCCGGCCGGCGGCAAGCGGATCCCGGCCGGTACCGAGATCGAGCTGACGATGGCCTGGGACAACTCGGCGGACAACCCGGCGAACCCCGATCCGACCGACACCGTCGTCTACGGCGGCCCGACCACCTCCGAGATGATGTTCGGATTCGTGTCCTACGCGGACGCCGAGGCGGGCTACAAGCCGGAGAACACCGGCTTCCTCGGCGGGCAGCGGTTCAATGCCGAGACCTTCAAGAAGCGGATCAAGGACCAATTTGGAATCGACTGGGACTCGCTGAGCGAAGAGGAACAGGGCAAGTTGTTCCGCCGTTTCCGCCAGCAGCAGAGACGGTCCGACAGCGAGGGAAGCGAAGGAACGGTTTCCGGCGGCGAGTAGGCCGTTAGCGGAGCCGGTCCAATAGCCCGGTGGCACGTGAAGTCGTGCGCATCACGGCCGCCCTCACGGCGGGCTCGGTGGCCAGGACGGTGACCTTCTTCCGCGCCCTCGTGACCGCCGTGTAGAAGAGTTCCTTCGTGTTGACGCGGGAGGCGGCGTCGCCGGGGATGAAGATGACTTCGTCGTACTCCGATCCCTGGGCCCGGTGGACCGTGAGGGCGAAGAAGCTCTCGTGCTGGGGCAAGCGCGACGGTGGGACCAGGTAGCGCTCGTGGTCGCGGTCGAGGTCGGGGAACCAGACCGTGCGACCGCCTTCTTTGTCGGGCAGTGCCACGCCGGTGTCGCCGTTGGAGAGCCCTGTCTTCCGGTCGTTGCGGCTGACGATGATCGGGCGGCCGACGTAGAACTCGTCGTCCGCGCTGCGACGTCCCAGCTCGGCGAGGCGGCGCTCGACAAGCCGGTTGAAGCGGGCGATTCCAAACGGGCCGCGACGGTGGCTGCACAGGACGCGGTGGGCCGGGAACGGAGGAGTTCCTTCGGGGTGCGCTTCGAGTGCCGCCATGTGCTTGGCCCATTCCGCGGCGCTCTTGCGGGCGAAGTCGTCGAACGCGGCTTCGGTCTCCAGCGGTCGCAGTTCGGTCTTGTCGTCGAGCGCGTCACGGAGCACGCTCAGGGCGCCGCCGGCATCGCCTGCAACGACGGCCGTCGCGAGTCGGCCGATCCCCGAGTCGGCCCTGAAGCGGTAGTTCTTCGTGAGCGTGGTGACAGACGGAGCGAGCGGTCCGTTGCTGCCGGCCTTGCAGAGGTCGCTGAACACGGAGCCTGGTTCCACCGAGGACAACTGGTTCGCGTCGCCGAGCAGAATCAGCCGGCACTCTTCCGGCAGGGCGGTTACCAGGCGGACCATCAGCGACAGGTCGGCCATGGAGCACTCGTCGACGACCAGGGCCTGGAGGCGCGCCAGCGGCCTGCTCCGATCCGCGAGCAGGCGGTGGATCGTCCGCGCCTCGACCGGGAAGTCCCGCAGGTGGCGCACCTGGTTCAAGGGCTTCTCGTCCATCTTTCCGCGCACGGATTCCTGGAGCCGCGAAGCAGCCTTGCCCGTGGGCGCCGCCAGTCCGATCCGACGCGGCTCAACGGCGCCGCCTGCGACGAGAACCGCGATCAGTTTGGCCGCGAGCGTCGTCTTGCCGGTGCCGGGGCCCCCGGTGACGATGCACAGCCGCCGCTTGAGGGCGGCCCGGATGGCGGCCGTGGCTTCCTCCGTTCGATCCTCGTCTGCGGCGAACACACGCCCGGTCACGTGCTCCGTGGTCACGTCTGAATCGTGGCTTCTGGCCAGCGCAAGCATTCGCTCCGCTAGCCGGCCTTCGGCGGCGAACAACCGGTGCAGGTAGAGACGGTCGCGATCGAGAACCAGGGGCAGGACTTCGGTTGCCTCACCGGTGCCGACGACCGGACTTGCAGTCAGCGAATCTTCCAATGTCGCGCGGCCCGGCAGGCGTGCTTCCGCCAACTCGTCGGGTAACTGAGCGCTCGGGCCCGAGTCCGGACGCTCCACCAGGTCGGCGATCCGCCTGCCGCCATTGCGGAGTTCGAGGCAGGTGTGCCCGGCGCGGTGCATCGCGCTGGCGGTCGCGGCAGCCAGCGCGACGTCGTCGTCGGCGCCGAGCTCCGTCATCAGGAGGGCGAAGTACAGGTCGATGTCTGCGAGGACACCGTGTCTGTTCAGCGCCTCGAGTCGCGCCAGATCGCTCATGGCGCGTCCCCGAGGCAGGCGTCGATCCCCTCGATGCAGGCGCGGGATGGACGGTTGTGGAACACGCCGCCACCGGGCGCGTTCGGTCTCATGCCGCGCACGAAGAGGTAGAACGCGCCGCCGATGTGACGGTCGTAGTCGTACCCGGTAAGGCGCAGCCGCAGCAGCCGGTGCAGGGCCGTGAGGTACAGCAGGTACTGGAGGTGGTAGCCGTGCTGGCGCATCGCTCCCTCCAGCCCTTCCGGCGAGTACGCGGCCCGGCCGTGTCCTAGCCAGTTCGACTTGTAGTCCAGGACGTACCAGAGGTCGTTGTTCTGGGCCACGACATCGATGTAGCCGTGGAGAAAACCGTTGATCGCGCTCCGACTGTCGGGCAACGAATGGTCGTAGCCGTGCGCGTGCAGGCATTCGGCGAGCTGAGCCCGCCTGAGGCCCTGGACCGGCAGGTGGAACTCCATCTCGGGGATCGGCCGCTCGAGGTCGGCGACGCGGAAGACGCTGCCTGCCTCGCCGGGTTGTGTGAGCGGCGTGTCGAGGGTGTCCTGGATGAGCATGCGGACGATCGGCGCCCACTTCGAGTCGATGCCGTACCTGGCCAGCGCGTCCCGGCAGATCGAAACGAGATCGTGGTCCGGTTGCATCCGCTTCTCGAAGATCTCGTGCAGGCATCTGCCGGGTCGATTGCCGCTGGGGAAGGTGAAGACGGTCAGCGCGTCCTCCTCGGCCGGCCGCTCGACGGCCGCGACTTCGCCGGAGGCGCCTGGTTCGTCCGGGTCGTGGTCGGGCTGTTCGGCTTCTTCATGCTCGATCTCGGACTGAGCGGCGCCGGCGCCGGTGGAGAGCGCGGAGTAGCTGGTGCGCTGGCGGATGGAAGCGAGCTGGCGGCGGAGTTCGCGGGCCTGGAAGGGTTCTTCGCGGCTTTCGGGCTCGGCGCGGCGGATTGGTTCCCCGCCGTCGGGCAGAGCGAGGTCGATCTCCCGGACCGAGATGGCGTCCGGCGCCTTGCCGGCGAGGCGGTGAACCTCCGCTCGCCACTCCTCCGCGCCGAGTTTGGCCACCCTCTCGGCGTTCTCCTTCAGCGCGTCGATCGGGCTCGGGTTGCCGCCGCCATTGGGATGCAGGAGCCAGGCCAGCGGTGCGTGCTGGGCGCCTGTCGCCTGTGCCCAACCCACCACGCAGCGGTACTTCGCCCGGGTCAGCGCCACGTAGAGAAGGCGCAACTCGTCCGCGTGTTCTTCGAGGCGCTGGCGGTCGCGATGGTCGTCCGACGGGCGCAGATGGAGTACGGGCGTTCCTGCCGCGGCGTCGAAGTACTCGGCCATCTCGGGGGGTTTCGGCTGGCGGCCGTCCCAGGTGAAGGGACAGAAGACAATCGGGAACTCCAGTCCCTTCGCCCGATGGACGGTCACGATCTTGACCAGCTTCTCGTCACTCTCCAGACGAAGCTGTGACGTCTCGTCGCCGCCGCTGGGCTCGGCCCGCGACCGCCTGAACCAGTCGACGAGACCGTGGCGCGAGGGCCGGCGCCGGGTCTCCGCTTCGTGGAGCAGGTCGGCGAGGTGCAGGTAGTTCGTCAGACGGCGCGGGCCGTCGGGGTAGCCCAGAAGGTTCGCGGCGCAGTCGGAGTCCTTGGCGAAGAGGATGTGCCGGATCAGAGCCGCGATGCCCTGCTCCTTCCAAACCTGGCCCCAGCCGCGCGAGCCGCGCGCCAGGTCGCGCCAGTCTGTCCAGAAGTCGTCCTCGTCCCGGAGTCTGGCGAGGTCCTGCAGGCTCAGGCCGAACAGGTCCGCCGCCAGCGCGCCGCGGAGCAGCGGTGTCGCGTTGTACTCCGATTCGGCCGTGCACAGGGCGTACAGGAGCCGGTAGAGGGCCGCAGCCTCGTGGGAGTCGAAGACGCTGTCGACCCCCATCTCGATGCTGTCGATGCCGTAGCCCAGCAGCGATTGGGCGACTGCCCTGCCCTGCTCGCCCGTGCGGACGAGCACGGCGATGTCGCCGTCGGTGATGGGCGCCTTGCCGGCTTCCGAGACGATCGCGGCAGCCCCTCCGTTCCGCGTCGGCTCCAGCAAGCGCGCGATCTCGCCGGCGGTGTGCTCGGCTGTCGCCTGTCTCAGTTGCCCCTTCGTCCACTTCTTGCCATCTGCCCTTCGAACCAACTGGATCTCGAAGGTCCGGGCATCGTGGTCTTGGTCGGGTACGACGAGTTCACCGCGGTTGGAGTCGGCCGCGGCGGCTGCCTCGAAGTGGAACCCCGGATCAGGGAGGACGAATGGCCTGGGTCTTTCAAACAGGGCGTTCACGGCACGGACGAGTCCGGGTGTCGAGCGGTAGTTCTTCTCGAGCTTCAGCTCGACGTTCGTGCCGGTCAGGCGTTTCTTGGCGTCGAAGTAGGCGAAGACATCGGCCCCGCGGAAGCGGTAGATGGACTGTTTGGGGTCGCCGACGACGAGCAGGCTGCCGTTCGGCGCGCCGCCGCCGGGGTAGATCTTCTCGAAGATGTCGGCCTGCAGGCGATCCGTATCCTGGAACTCGTCGATCAGGGCGACCGGGTATCGGGCGCGGATCCGTTCCGCCAGAGGCGTGCCGAACTGGCCATCGAGCGCGCGGTGCAACTCGGTCAGGAGGGCGTTGAAGCTCAGGCGCCGGTCCGCCCAGGCGTCGTGGTGCAGAGTCGTCCGGACGTTCTCCAGAAGCAGGCTGCGCTGGCCGGCGAGCCAGAGTTGCGGAAGTTCCGTTGCTGCCTTTCCCAGACGGTCGAAGGCGTCGTAGAGGGGTATGGCCGGAAGTTGCTGCCGAGGCGTTGTCTTCCTCAGTTTGCCGGTCAGCGATTCGCGGCCGAAGTAGCCGGCGCGTTCCCGGGGAAGCAACGCCGGATCGTTTGCGCGGAATGCGGCGGTGACTTCGCTGAGCCGGTCGTCGTTCTCGTTCTTGTTCCACCTGTGTGTGGCCAGCGCCTCAAGGAAGATCTGACGCTGGCCGTCGTCGTTCCACGCGGCACGTGCTGCCTGGAACGCCTGGAGCCAGGGATCGCGACCTGATTGCTGCGCCTGCTGGACCTCCTCCGGGTCGGTGGCGCCGCGGATGTCGCTTTGTTTGGCGTGGCACCGGACGACCCACGTGGTTGCGTCCTCGCCCCAGGGGAGTCCTTTCTTCGGAACGAAGTTCCGGCCCTCTGCGTAATCGAGGAACGGAATCTCCGCGGGCGCCATGTTCTGGCGCCAGAAGTCCTGCGTCGCCGCGGCGACCGCCAGCGCGTCATCGCCGCTGACCTGGAAGCGGAACGGGATGCCCGCATTGAGGGCGAACTCGGACAGCGCGCGCTGGCAGAAGCCATGGATGGTCGTGATGTTGGCCCGGTCGAAATCGCGGATGGCGCTGGTCAGCCGTATCACCGCGTCGGCGTCTGGAATGCCGACGCTCCGCCAGCGCTGAGCCAGTTCGCGGGCCTGCCCGTCGACTACAGCGCCGGGCTCGGCGAGAACTCGTCGTGCCGCCTGCAAGGTACGCCAGACCCGCTCCCGGAGTTCGCCGGCGGCGGAGATCGTGAACGTGACGATCAGGAGTTCGTCGATGTTCCGGTCCGCTTCGACGATCAGGCGGGCGACCAGGGTGGTCAGGGTATAGGTCTTGCCCGTGCCCGCGCTGGCCTCGATGATCAGATCGCCGTCGAGTGACCTGGTGAGGGGATCGTTGCCCCCGGCCTGGGCCGTCACGAACTCGCCTCCTTCAGCGGGCTGAGCAGGCGCTGGGCAAGGGCCTCGAACTCGTCGCTGCAGGGGTCGGCGCCGAAGATCAGGTGGTGGCAGGAGTCATTCCCGTCACCGAAGTCGCTATTCCACTTCTTGCGGGCGGCGTCGCTCGACTCCTTCCTGGCGATCCACTCCCAGGAAGTCGAGGCGAAGAACGGCAGTGGCCTGCGCTGGCCCTCCCGCCAGAGATCGATCCAGTCGCCGAGCATCGGCCGGGCATCCGCCGGGTCGGGGCCGGTGAGTGTGACCTTCTCGACTTCCGTCTTGACGCCGAACAGGTGAGCCGTGGCTGTTTGTTCGCGGTGGCAGATGAGCGCCAGCAGCCGCAGCCAGACGTCGATCTGGTCCTTGGCCCGGATGCGGCCGATCCGCCACCACAGGAGTTCGTTCTTCACTTCATGGAACCGGTCGACTCCGCCGACCAGGCGCGTCTCCCCGAACAGGACATCCACTTGCTGGAGCCGGGATCTGCTGTGCTCCTGAAACGGATGCAGGGCTTCCAGGAGACCCCTGACCTGAGCGGCCGACTCGCGGTGCTGAACAAGCCCCAGATTCCTTGGCGGCAGCAGGCCGCGGGCCGCGGCCAGCTCGAGCGTCCGGTCTCCATCCAGGTCGCCGAACTCCGCCAGGTCGCTCTTTAGTTGCCAGATCTCGAGCGCGTTCAGGCCGAGGGGCTCGTCGTCCTCCACGTCCTCGTCCCGGGTGTCGAGGACCATGTCCAGCCGGTTGCAGACGAAGTCCTTCGACGGACTGACTCCGAACCGGATGAGGTCCTCCAGCTCGAGTTCCTCGGCCGACCCCTGCCGGCCGCTCGTCGCCACCTCGCCCTCGAAGCGCTCGGGGGCCTCGCGGCTCGTTCCCATGGTGGTTGCCGCCGCGGCCATCGGCGGCGAGTAGCTGAACAGCGCGGACCTGTCCCGATCCTCGTCCTCGAAGTAGCGGGGGCTGAACGGTTGCAGCGGATGGCGTTGAGCCCGGTCTTCCGTCTCGAACGCCGGGAAGCGCTGCTTGAGGCGCTGCGTCAGTTCGCTGACGACGATGGACGGCGGAATGGGCTTGTCTTCCTGGAGATCCCGGCCGGTGTACGTCAACACGAAGCATTGCCGCGCCGCGAGCAGAGCCTCGAGGAAGGCTGAGCGGTCCTCGTCACGACGGTCGCGGTCGCCGGGCCTGCGGGCCTCGCCGTCGAAGAGGTTGGCCTGGAAGTCGAAAGCCGCGGGCGGCGGGCGGCGGGGGAAGGAACCGTCGTTCATGCCAACCGCGCAGATCACCTTGACCGGGAAGATCTGGCCGGAAGCGAGGTCGGCGACCGCGACCCCGTCGGCCAGTCGCGGCGCCGAGCGAACAGCCTCTTCGGCGAGTCCCTTCAGGACGTCCCGCAGCACCGTGAAAGGGATCGGTCGGGCAGCTCCCGCCCGTGTGCACTGGTCGTCGAACTCGTCGATGAGCCTGGCCACGGTGTCGACCTCCCGGAAGGTCTCGACTCCATGCCGCGGGTCCCGGGTGAAGAACACGTCGAGAACCTCGGCCCGGAGGCGCTTGGTCCACCCGTCGGATGTGTACTCGGCTTCGACCCAGCCGTCCAGCGCGAACGCGAGTTCGCAGTAGCGCTGAAACCGACCCAACAGTTCGTAGTCGTTGGCGCCGGCGCGGAAGCCCCGCCCGTCGAGTGCGCAGGGCGTGATGCCGTCGATCAGCACATCGCCTTCCTGCATCGCGTACCCGAGGACCAGGCGATTCAGCCCACGGCGCCAGTTGTGGTTCTCGGAAGCCGGCACGCCGAGCTCGGTGCGGTGGTTCTCGTCGAGGCCCCAGCGGACCCTGGCCCGGGCGACCGCTTCTCGAATCGCTGCCAGGTCGGCGTCGTCGATGCCGAAGCGACCGCGCACCGACGACGCGAGCAGCGGCGCCAGCACGTCGCTGGCCGCGTAGCGCGATCCGGGCAGTTCCAGGAGGTCGAGGAAGGCGGTCAGAGCGGCGCCTTCCTTCAGCCGCTGTCTGCCGATGCTGAAGCCGATCTGCTCCGCCGATCCGAACACCGCCTCGATCAGGGGCGCGTAGGTGTCGAGGTCCGGCGTGACGACGAGCACGTCCGAGGGCTGGATGTCGGGGTGGTCGTCGAAGATGCCGAGCAGCCGGTCGTGCAGGACCTCGGCTTCGCGCGTGGGGGAGTGGCAGACGTGGACCTGGATCGAGTCATCCGGGCGTTCCGGTTCGTGTTCGAGTGCTTCGCCGTCGGTGCGCACGCCAAGGATGTCGCGCTGCAAGGCGGCCAGACAGGTGGCGGCGCGCGGCGAGTCTTCGGCGGCTTCAAGGTCCACGACCGCGGTGGCGTCCAGCTCCTCCTCCAGCAGTACCTGCAGGTCGCGGGCCGGGCGGCCCCAGGCGCTGAGCAGATCGTCGTGCTCCTGGTAGTAGCCGCGGTCGTCGCGCTTGGGTTGCGCGTCCCAGAACCGGCGCGAGGGGCTGAGCAGGTACAGGTGGACATCCATCACCCCGGCGGCCAGCGCCAGCATTTCGACGTAGGTGGGCGACATCGAGGCGACGTGGAAGAAGCTCACCCTCTTGCGCGGCGCCGTCGCTGTCCGTCCGGCCAGGGCGTCGCGATAGCGGTCGATGGCGTCGACCCAGTGCCGCGGCGCCGTCTCGCCCGCCGCGAGGTCTGCCCACAGCCGCGCATGCCAGTCTTGCGGTCCGCCTTGCTGCCATGCGCGAATGCTGTCCGGGCGATACACGCGGCACCGGTCGTAGGCGGCGGCGAGCCGGTCAGCGAGCTCGAACCGCTTGCGCGCGTCGCCGTCCTCCAGGTAGCGGGCGATCTCGTCGTCCCCGCTCCAGTTCTTCAGATGGTCGAAGATTCTCCAGCGGAGATGGGGCGGTCCGTAGACCGATTCACCGGCGAGTCCTTCCACCTGCTCGCGCATCGCGGCCCAGGCGAACTCGGCCGGCTGCTCGATCCTGAGGTGGGCAGCGACGCCGAGATGGGACGCTACCTCCAGCCGCAGCCACTGGCCCATCAGGGGGTCCGGGACGACGATTCGTTCCGGTTCGAGCGGCTCGGCTGGTTTCCGCTCCATGTGGTCGGCGAGCCGGACCGCGAGGGTATCGAGACGGGTCGAGGCGTGGATGCGAACTGGAGACTCGGGCCGATCCGGGAGCAAAGACAGTTGCTCGCCGGGGCGGGGTGCGCCGGAATCCGTGGCGGGTCGCATGGACGTCATTGTAGGTCGCATGACGCCGCCACAGTCCGGGTTCGACGACGGGGGCAGGCTGCTACGATGCCCGCTCGCCACCTGATTCTTCAATTCGTGCGGATCGAGAACCTCCTCGACGAGGTCTACTTCGAGGTCCCGGCTTCGTCAGGCCGGGACGCACCTTCGTCGTCGGGGTCAGGTTATCGTCGGCCCCGGGATGGTCAAGGTAGCCAGAACGATCTATCGGCGCGTCCATGCGGGGGTGTTTGCCGCTCTGCGCCGGCTGGGTTGGAACGTGGCCCGGACCGCCGACTTCTACTCGCCGTTGCCGGTGTTGTCGGAGGTGGAGGAGACGCGTGACCTCTGGGATCGGCCGAGCGAGCTCGTGGGGCTCCGTTACGACCTGGAGGCGATGAAGGGCCTGCTCTCGGCGTTGATCGAGGTGCATGGCGGCGAGTTCGAGGCATTGCCGCCGCACAGTGAGATCAGGGCGCTGGGCTACGGGCCCGGGTTCCCGGTGGTCGACACTCTCACGACGTACTTGATGGTTCGGGACCTCAGGCCGGCGCGATACGTGGAGATCGGCTCGGGTCTTTCGACGTACTACGCGTGGCTGGCGGCGGCGGCGAATGGGCGCGAGGGTAGTCCTTGCGAGATGACCTGCGTCGATCCGTTTCCGACCGGTCGGCTGAGCGAGTTGGAGGAGCCGCGGGTGAACGCGGTGGTTTCAAAGGTCGAGGCCACCGACCTTGGCCTCTTCGAGGCTCTGGATGCTGGCGACGTGCTGTTCATCGACTCGACGCACGTGCTCAAGCTGGGCGGGGATGTCGCGTTTCTGTTCCTGGAAGTCCTGCCGCGGCTGCGGCCGGGAGTCGTGATCCACGTCCACGACATCCACTTCCCGTACAACACGCCGTATCCGGCCGAGCAGTACATCTTCCGCGCCAAGTGGCCGCTCTACCGCACGGAGGCGATGGTCCTGCAGGCGTTCCTGAGCTTCAACCGCGAGTTCGAGGTCGTGCTCTCCGCGCCGATGATCCGTCACGCGGACGAGGCCTTCCTCGAACGGACGATTCCCGGATACCGGCCGGTCGAGGTCGAGGACTACGACACCCACTTCGGCTCGATCTGGTTGCGCCGCCGGATGGGGGCAGGCTGACTTTTCCTACCAGTCGTCTCCGGGCATCATTCGTTTCATGAACTTGTCGAAGGACGGCACGGTGAAGGCCGTGTCTCCATGACTGGGGCTCCAGATCATTCCCTTGCTGATCAGATTCGACCGCATGGGACCGAGGGAGGTGACTTTCCGGTCCAGTACCGAGGCGATCTCGCCCGAACGGTGAGGTCCCGGCCCAAGAGCCGCCATCGCTCGCATGTACCGCTTCTCGGCCGGTGTCAAGCGGTCGTAGCGCACCCGGAAGAAGCCCTGGTCAAGTGACGCGGTCACATGCGCCTCCGCGACGCGGACATCTCCAAGCCGGATCGGAGAGCGAGGCGCGACGTTCCACGCATGTTGCCCCCACTCCTGCAAGAAGTACGGGTAGCCCTGGGTCCGAGCGACGATGTTCTCCAGGGCCTCGCCCTCTATGTCGACGGAGTGTTTCCTCAGCGGTTGCCGAACTGCGGCTCGGGCCGCCTCTGCATCGAGGGCGCCCAGCTCCTTGAACTCAAAGAGCCTCTCGGCGTAGGACCGGGCCTTCCCGAGCCGGCCCCGAAGCTGCGGCAGGCCGGCGCCGGCCAACATGATCGGCCAGCCCCTTTGGGCAGCCCGGTGAAACGCTGCAACCAGAGCCCCCAACTCGCGTCTCCGGGCGTACTGCAACTCGTCCACGATCAGGATCAACGCCGTTTCAGCGTGACGCGCCGCATCCCCGACCGCCTCAAGGAGTGCCGTCAAGTCGAACTCCAGGTCCCCGCTGTCAGCCAACCCCAACTCAGGAGTCACATCCAGGCCGAACTCCAGATCCTCGTAGCGGACCTTCAGGGCGGAGACGAAACCGGCTAGGGCTCTCATCGCGCGGTGTGCCGCTGCGCGACGCCGCTCTGTACCGGACAACCGGAGGAGCACCTGACGAAGCTCGGGCGCCAAGAGCGATGGCAGCGACCGTTCCTCGGACGCCTCGATCATCGCGGAGAGCAGACCCCGCTCTTCGACTTCGTCGCGCACTCGACCAAGCACGACCGTCTTTCCTACGCCTCGAAGCCCGAGGAGTGCGATGCACCGCGTAGGGCCACCACGCTGGCACCTCAACGCGGCGAACTCAAGTGCGTCGAGGATGTCATCCCGCCCGGCGAGCTCCGGAGGCTGTGTGCCGGCGCCCGGAGCGAACGGGTTGTCGAGACGATCCATGACGACAGATTCTATACCGAGATTAGGCGGTTTATGTTCAGAGAGAAAACTCCGTAAACTCGCAATAAACCGCAAATCTCGTCAAGCGGGCCGCTAGCCCCGGCCGACCGGGCTGGTTCGCTCCTCCTCTCCCAGCGGCTCGATCGCCAGACCGTCGAACGCCGGGCGCAGCCGCTCCAGGTGGCGGTTGTCCATGTAGACGATCAGCCGGTACGGCGCGCAGGCCGGTGGATGGCTGACGAACCACGCCGAGTAGTCGCGGCTGAAGGCGCCGTTCGTGCCGCGGTCGATCTTCTCGGGCGTCACCACGGAACCTTCGTGGAGGACCAGGACCGCCGGCCGGGCCTGGTGGAGGTGGGTGTAGTCCGTCTTCCCCCACTGACCGTGGTACTCGCCGTGGCGCGCGTGGTGTGCGTTGACCAGGCCGAGCGGATCGTGGATCGTCGTGTCCTGGAGGACCCAGCCGAAGAGTCCGATCGCCTCGGAAGCGGCAATGTCGTCCGCCTCGAGGTAGGGGCGGAGGCGCGTGGCCATGAACTGGTAGCAGTTCGCGATCGGGTGGAACTCGAACCGCGGCCCGGGTGACGACTGCCAGGGACTGCGGCTGAGCATGAAGGCGGCGCAGACGGTCAACGCGGCGAGGACCCAGGCTGCTCGCCGTCGCTGGCGGCCCGGATGCTCCCAGTTCTCGAAGGTCTCCGACAGGCAGAGGGCAAGGGGCGCCGCAAGCACCGGCACGAAGACCATGAACAGCCGGTAGTGGGGCATCCAGTCGCCGCCGTTGACGAGTACCGCCGGGAGCTCCGACGCCACAACGAGCAGAGAGAACCAGAGCGCCCGGTTCGTCGGCCTGAGGACGAGTGCGATCGCGGCGCCGAGGATCAGGGGCGCGTGTGCGATCTCGAAGCGGACGGTGTAGGAGAGGCCCGCGAGGACATTCGCCAGCACCGCCTCCGGCCCCGCGGAGAGCACCGACTTGGCGGCCACCGAGTTCGGCAGCAGGGCGCCGTAGTAGCTGAGTCGCCAGATCGTGACGGCGACGACGATGGCGAGCCAGGCGGTGGTGATCGCGCCGGCGCGCCGCCTGGATGCGGAGCGGCCGCCAGAGGCCGTGGTCCCAAGCAACTGGTAGCCGACAACGAGAGGCAGAATGGCCAGACTCTCCGGCCGAGTCATGAACAGCAGGCCCAGCAGGGCGCCGATCAGCCTGGCGTCGGCCTCCTCGACGGTCTTGCGCACCATGAACACGACCAGGAACGCGAACAGACCGCCCTCGAGACCGTTGGCGGCGACCAGCCAGAAGCGGCCGTGCACCGCCACCAGGGCGACCGCCGCCAGACACGCGGCGGGCGAGGCGCCGAGGCGGCGACCGAGCAGGTACGCCTCGCGCAGCGCCAGCACGGCGAAGGACACACCGAGCACGAGCGCGGCCCCCTCGATCGGCAGGCGAAGCGTCTCCGCTGCCGCGAGCAGGAGCGTCCACGACAGGCTGGTCGCCCCCTCGACCCGCTCGCCGAGGTTGAAGACGAGGCCGTTGCCCGAGGCCAGGTTGCGGGCGTAGCGGAAGGTGATGAAGGCGTCGTCGATGGTGCGGATCGGCAGGAACAGCAGTGTCAGCAGCGGCAGCGCCGCGACGGAGGCGCCGAGGATTCGCAGCGCCCGCCGGTCGGTCACGAAGCCGTCCCGGCGTCCGGACTGCCGGTCTCGCCCGCCGGCGCCGTCCGTGCCCTGCGGAAGAACCGCCGGTAGTCGGGCAGGAAGCGGAGCAGCAGGACACCGCCGCCGAGCGCCGCCGCCGCCACGCTGGCGAACAGCCGGCTCCAACTCGCGGCCGGCAGCAGGGCCGCAGCGACCAGGAAGAAGGGCAGCGGCAGCAGGTAGACCTGGGCCAGGCTGAAGACCAGCCGGCGCCGCCGGCCCGCGAAGATGCCGAGCACCTTGAGGAACATCAACAGGCTGCCGATGCGCAGGAAGTTCGCCCAGGCCATGCCGATGGGGCCCCAGTTGTAGGTGAACAGGAAGCCGAAGCCGACGATGGCCAGCATGTTCAGCACCACTGTGGTGAGCCACAGGCGGTCGCGGTTCTGCACCTTGAGCGCCTCGCCGCCGGTCGTCGTGAAGACATCGACCAGGGGCACGAGGCAGAGAACGCGCAGCAGGGGCGTGGTTCCCGCCCATTCCGGGCCGAGGACGACGTCGACCGCCTTGTCGGCATTGAAGAACAGGAAGTAGGCCGAGAGGACGATTCCGGAGAGGAACACCAGGGTGCCGAGCCGCAGCGTTTCCGCGAACTCCGCCGCGTTCTCACGGAACTCGACCAGGGCCGGCAGGAGCGGCCGTGGGGTCACGGTCAGGGCGACCAGGAAGGCGAAGTAGTAGGCCTGACCGTAGTAGCCGACGAAGGTTGTGGTCGAGAAGATCTCGACGATGTAGATGTCGATGCGGTTGAAGACCTGGGACGCGGCCCAGACGACGAAAAGGTAGCGGCTGGCGCGGAGCAGAACGGGGAGTCGTTGCCAGTCGACGGTCAGCGAAACCTGGCCGCGCGCCCGCCACAGCAGCAGGACCGCAAAGAGGGCCGAGGCAAGAAGCTCGCCGCCGACGAAGGCCCAGACCTCGGCGCCCATGAGGGCCAGAGCGACCGCCATCACGCCGAACAGCAGGCTGCGCAGGATCTCGAAACCGGCGATCTCGCGGATGCGCAGCCGCCGCTCGAAGAAGGTCCGGTAGACCATGATCACGGCGTCGATGACGATCCACACGGCCAGCGCCCGGAGCACGTTCGGCAGGTCCGGATTCAGGTAGGAGAAGACTCCGGCGAGACCGACCAGCACGAGGGACATCGCTGCGCCGACGCCGACGCTCCAGGCCAGCACGGTGCCGTAGGACTCGCGCGGGTCGCGCATCAGATGGTGCGTCAGACCGAGGTCGCGGATCGCCGAGGCCATGATCACGAACTGCAGCGCGAGTTCGAAGAGTCCGTGGACATCCGGCAGGATCAGCCGGGCCAGGATGGCTCGCGCAGCGAACGCGAGCAGCAGCCGCACGAGCATCGAGCCGTAGGCGCTGACCGAGGAGTGCAGCAGCCGCTGCTTTGCTCCGAGCGCGGGAGCTGCCGGGTCTTGATGCGGGTTTGGTTCCACGGGCCGCTGGCTAGAGCGCGATCGTACGGTAGCGCAGACAGCCCCAGAGTCTTCCCAGCCGCCAGCCGGCGAGCCAGATCCAGCGGCCGCGGGCCGCCGTGGACAGGAGTTGGGGACTGCGCAGGAGGAGCGAGCCAAGCCGCAGAAGGCCGGGGAGCATCGGCAGCCGCGGCATGCCGCGAGCGCGGTACCGCGTGTAGGCGTACACGTTGTACCGCCCGTAGCGGGCCGCCTGGCGGAAGGCGCCTGCAAGCGTCGCCGGGTAGCGCACGTGGACGACCGCCTCGGGCGCGAAGACGAGGCGGTGGCCGGCAAGCTGCAGGCGCCAGCAGAGATCGGTGTCTTCGAGCACCTCGTAGCTCTCGTCGAACCCGCCCAGAGCCTCGAAGACGCCGCGGCGGACCCCCAGGCCGCAGCCACCGGCATGGTCCAGGAAGGGTGGGTTTGTGTACTTGGACAGGCCGTACTGTTGCGCCGGGTCGCCATGCAGGCGGCGCGCCTGTTCGCCGTTCAGTCGTTCGATCTCGTGACGGCTCGCGGCCGCCTCGTGGTCCTCGAGTGTCCGGACCAGGCCGGCAATCCAACCCGTGGCGACCTCGTCGTCCGCGTCGCAGAAGAGGAGCACGTCTCCGGTCGCTGACGACGCGGCGATGTTCTTGGCGTGGGCCGGACCCCTGCGGTCCGTGGCGGCCAGCGTCCGCAGACCGGGCAGGCGGTCGCGGTAGGACTCGGCCAATTCCCGGGAACCGTCGGTCGACCCGTTGTCGGCGATGAGGACCTCTGTCTCGCTCGGCCACGTCTGCCTGCAGAGCGCTTCGAGCTGCGCGCCCAGGGTCGCGGCGGCGTTCAGGCAGGGGATGACGACGCTGACCCGCTCGATCGCGAAGGACGGGTCGCCGGTCACTCCAGGTAGCCCATCGCCTCGAGCGCCTTGCGGGCAGCCTCGGTGTGCGGGCTGAGGTTCTCCGGCGACTCGCGGATCCAGTTGCTCAGCCGGCGCCCCAGGCGTTCCTTCACCTCCGGGAACTCCGCGGCCACATCGCGGAGTTGAAGCGGGTCGGATGGGAGGTGGTAGAGCTCGAGCAGGGGCTTTTCGCGTTGCTGGTTTGGAGGCCGCAAGACGAGTTGCCACTCCTGGTCCTGGATGCTCCTCAGATGCCGCTGATAGGCGCCGGCGTCGGCGAAGGCCACGGGCGCCGGATCGTCGTCCGCTGGCGCCTCACCGGTGAGCAGGGGCGCCCAACTGCGGCCCTCGAAGCCTTCGGGCGTCGGTTCGCCGAGCAGGTCGACCAGGGTGGGGAAGAGACCGATCATCTCGACCGGCTGCTCCACGCGTCGGCCGGCGGCTGCCCAGGGTTCGCCAACGATCACGAACGGCACGTGGGCGCTGCTGTTGTAGGGCACGGGACCGTGTTCGAAGGGGACGCCATGCTCGTTCAGTTCCTCGCCGTGGTCCGCGGTCAGCACGAACAGGCTCCCGTCCTCCATGCCGAGTTCGGCGATCTCGTCCAGGATGGCGCCGATCGCCCGGTCCGTGACCCGGATGTTCGCGTCGTACTGGGCCACGTAGTACCTGAGCTCCCGCTGGTCGCCGATCGCCCGGCCCTCGGCGCCGGTGAGATCGACGATCTCATCGCCGGTGTAGTGCTCGTCTTCGAGGAACGGGTTCTCGCTTCCGGGCTGGAGCAGGTAGGGGACGTGCGGATCCGTGTAGTGCAGCCACACGAACAGGCGCTCCTCTTCGGCGAGCGAGGCGAGCAGGGGCTCGGCCAGCTCGTTGACGCGGTCGGCCCACACGTTGCGCCGGAACTCCATCGGCCGCTGCTCGATCGGCAAGTGGTCGATCGCGTCCAGGTTAGCCTCGTCGATCCAGGTCTGTTCGTAGTGGTCGAAGCCGCGCTCCCAGCCGATTTCGCGGCCGAGGACCGGGTTGGAGATCACGGCTGCGGTGCGGTAGCCGCGCTCCTGGAACCAGGCCGGCAGAGCGAGGTAGTCGTCGGGAATGGTCTGCGCGGCCTTGTAGAAGAGCCCGGTCGTGTGCGGATAGAGACTCGTGAACATCGAGGCAAAGGACGGCCCGGTCTTCGGCCACTGGACGATCGCCCGCTCGAAGACGACGCCCCGCTCGACCCATTCGTCGAGGCGCGGACTCGTGTCGCGCGGGTAGCCGTGCCAGCCGAGGTGGTCGGCGCGCAGCGTGTCGACGGTGATCAGAAACACCCGTCGCGGCGGTTCAGGGGTGGCGTCGACGCCGCACGCGAGGGCCAACGCTGTCAGTGGGATGAGGGCCAGCCCGCGGGTTGCTGCTGAACATCGCATGCCAAGTGGAGGTGAGGCTAGCAGCGCCGCGGTCGTTGGTAGTCTCGCCCGGCGCGAGGGTAGAACCCTGCGCGGCAGGCGCCAGAGAACCAAACGATGCACTCTCGACCTATCCAGGCCGTGATTCTGGCCGGCGGGCGGGGCACCCGTCTGGCGCCGCTGACCGACAATCTGCCCAAGGCCCTGATCCCGTTCCACGGCAAGCCGTTCCTCGGCTACGTCATCGAGATGTTGCGCGAGCAGGGCTTCAAGCGCGTTCTGCTGCTGCTCGGCTACATGGCGGACGCGATGATCGACCACTTCGGCGACGGCTCGGACTACGGGGTCGAGATCAGCTACCGGGTGACGGACGCGGACGACCTGACCGCGTTCCGGGTGAAGGACGCCACCGACCAGCTCGACGACCGGTTCCTGCTCCTGTACTGCGACAACTACTGGCCGATGCAGTTCGACCGCATGTGGCGGTCGTACGTGGAGTCGGGCGCGCCGGCGCAGATCACCGTCTACGCGAACGCGGACGGGTACACCCGGGACAGCGTGATCGTAGGCAGCAACGGCTTCGTTACGGTCTTCGACCGCGACCGCACGACCCCGGGACTCAGCGGCGTCGAGATCAGCTACGCGATCCTGGACAAGGCGGCGGTGCTGCCGCTGTTGCCGGACCACCAGGAGTTGTTCGAGGAGGCGGTCTACCCGGCCCTGACCGCGCGCGGCGAACTCCACGCCTACTGGAGCGACCACCGCTACTACAGCGTCGGCGGTCACGAACGCCTGCCGCTGACCGAGGCCTTCTTCGCCCGCTCGCCGACGATCATCCTCGACCGCGACGGGGTGCTCAACGTGCGCCCGCCGCGGGCAGAGTACGTTTGCCGGCCGGAGGACTTCCGCTGGTTGCCGGGCGCCCGCGAGGCGCTCGCCGCCTTCAACCGGGCCGGATGGCGGGTGCTCGTGGTGTCGAACCAGCCCGGGGTCGCCCGCGGCCGAATGACGCTGGATGATCTGGCGGCGGTCCATCGACGCCTGTGCGGCGAGGCCGAGGTGGCCGGCGGCCGGATCGACCGCATCTACTTCTGCCCGCACGGTTGGGACGAGGGTTGCGCCTGCCGCAAGCCGGCCCCGGGAATGCTCTACCAGGCGCAGCGCGACCATCACCTCGACCTCACCAGGACGACGTTCCTCGGCGACGACGAGCGCGACGGGCAGGCGGCCGACGCGGCGGGCTGCCCGTTCGGCCTGGTCACCGAGAGCGAACCGCTTCTGGCGCACGCGGAACGGTTGCTGGGCCTTCGATCGACGGGCCGAACGGCGGTGGCGGGATGAGTACGGCCTTCGTCCGCCGCCCGATCCTGGTGACCGGCCATCGCGGCTACCTCGGCTCGGTCATGGCGCCGCTTCTCGTCGAGCGCGGCTACGACGTCGTGGGGCTCGATACCGGCTACTTCGACGACTGCACGATCACCGCCGATCCGTTGCCGCTCAAGTCGATCGACAAGGACATTCGGGACTTCGTGCCGGCCGACCTGCGCGCCTTCTACGCCGTGATCCATCTCGCGGCGCTGTCGAACGACCCGATCGGCAACCTGGACGAGACCTGGACGGAGGAGATCAACCATCGCTCGTCGGTGCGTCTGGCGGAGCTGGCGCGGGAGGCCGACGTGCGCCGCTTCCTGTTCTCGTCGTCCTGCATCATGTACGGCCAGTCGAGCGTGGAGACGGTAGACGAGACCTCCCCTCTCGATCCGCGCACCCTGTACGCGCGCTCCAAGGTCGAGAGCGAGATGGCGATCCGCGAACTGGCGAGCGACGGCTTCTCGCCCACCTTCCTGCGCAACGGCACCGTCTACGGACTGTCGCCGCGGATGCGCTTCGACACGGTGCTCAACGACCTGACCGGCGCCGCTTTCGCCAACAAGCGCGTGGTCGTGTTCGGCGACGGCAAGCCGTGGCGGCCGGTGGTCCACGTGCAGGACGTGGCGGCGGCCTTCTGCCGGGTGCTCGAGGCGCCGCTCGCCGTGGTTCACAACGAGGCCTTCAACACCGGCGCCGACCACCTGAATCACCGCGTGATGGAGCTGGCCGAGATCGCGGCCGACCTCGTGCCGGGCTGCGACCTCGAGGTCCGGGGCGAACCGGGCGCCGACCGGCGTACCTACCGCGCGTCGTTCGAGAAGTTCGCCCGCGCCTTCCCGGACTTCGAGTTCAGGTGGGAAGCGGCGACCGGCGCGAGACAGTTGATCGAGGACTACCGCCGCATCGGCCTCGATGGGGCGCTCTACGGCGACGCGCGTTTCGTCCGTCTGCGCTGGCTCAACCGTCTGCTCGACTCGGGACGGCTGGACGGCTCGCTGCGCTGGAATGCCGGCGCCGGCGATGGGAAGAGACAACCGGAGGAGAACGGATGATCCACGGCGTCAAGGTGGTTCCGCTTCGTCAGATCGTCGACGAGCGGGGCAAGATCATGCACATGTTGAAGGCCACCGACGAGCACTTCCTCGGCTTCGGCGAGATCTACTTCTCGACCGCCTGGCCGGGGACGATCAAGGCCTGGCACATTCACCGGTCCATGACCGTGAACAACGCCGTGGTCACCGGCCGCGCCAAGCTGGTGATGTACGACCTGCGCGAGGACTCGCCGACCCAAGGCGAACTCCAGGAGGTCTTCTTCGGCGAGGACAACTACGTCCTGGTGCAGATCCCGCCGGGGATCGCCAATGGCTACAAGGCCTACGGCCAGGGCCAAGTGATCATGGCGAACGCCGCCACCGAGCCGCACGACCCCGACGAGATGGAGCGGCTCGATCCGTTCACCGACCGGATCCCCTACGACTGGGCGCTCCAGCACGGCTGAGGCGGCTGGAACCGACGCAACGTGGACCGATCAAGGCTGATCGTGACCCGCACGCCGCTGCGGGTGTCTCTCGTGGGCGGCGGCACCGACCTGCCGGCCTTCTACCGGCGCGAGGGCGGCGCCGTGCTGTCGACGACCATCGACCGCTACGTGTACGTCACGGTCAAGCGCCACAGCGAACTGTTCTTCGAGCCGGTGCGCGTCAACTACTCGCGCAGCGAGCAGGTCGAGCGTACCTGTGAGCTGGACAACAACATCGCCCGCGAGTGCCTGCGGTTTGTGGGCGTCGAGCCCCCGGTCTACATCTCGACCGTCGGCGACGTGCCGGCGTCGACCGGGCTCGGCGGCTCGAGCGCCTTCGCCGTCGGCCTGCTGAACGCGCTTCACTCGTACAAGGGCGAGCGCGCCTCGGCGGGTCAGTTGGCGGAGGAGGCCTGCCACATCGAGATCGACGTCCTGGGTGCCCGGATCGGCAAGCAGGACCAGTACGCCGCGGCCTACGGCGGGCTCAACCTGCTGTCGTTCAAGCCGGACGGCGGGGTGACGGTCGAGCACCTGCGCATCCCGGGCGAGCGGTTGCGGGAGCTGTTCCAGTCGGTGCTCATGTTCTGGACCGGGCACCAGCGCGACGCGAGCGCGGTGCTGTCCGAGCAGGACGACCGCACGGACCTGAACCTCGACTCGCTTCGCCGCATGCGCGATCAGGCGCGCGATCTGCACCGGGACCTGGGCGCCGGCGAGATCGACATCGAGGGAATCGGCCGGTTGCTCGATCAGGGCTGGCGGATGAAGCGGGAGCTTGCAGGGTCGATCTCCACGCCCCTGATCGACGGCTGGTACGACGCGGCCATCGCGGCGGGCGCCCTGGGCGGCAAGCTCTGCGGCGCCGGCGGCGGCGGGTTCCTGATGTTCGTCGTGCCGCCGGATCGTCAGGCGGCCGTGCGTGGGGCCCTGGGCAACCTTTTCGAACTGCCGGTCGGTCACGAATCCCACGGCTCGCAGCTCGTGGCGCCGTTCCACCATGGCTAGAGCCGCCAAACCTGTCGCAGACTCCATGTTTGGCCCCAGCCCCCACCTCACCAGGAGCCTGCGCCACACAACTCACTTCGTGTCGTTCTATGGCGCAGCCTCCTAGTTGCCTCGTCTGCGCCGCCTCACAGGTCGACGAGTTCCTCGACCTCGGCAGCACCGCGCTCGCCAACAAGTTTCCCAGCGCCGACGACCTGAACCAGCCCGAACCGCGCTTCCCGCTGCGCGTGGGCTTCTGCCGCGGCTGCGGGCACGTCCAGCTCACCGAACGCGTACCGCCGGCCGCGATGTTCACGGACTACCTCTACGTGTCCTCCGCCTCGGACACCCTGCGCGCCCATTTCGACGACCTGGCGGCGACCCTGGTCGAGCGGCACGGTCTGGCGGATGGCGGCCTCGTGATCGATATCGGCTGCAACGACGCCTCCCTGCTGTGCTGCTTCCGCGACCGCGGCGCATCCACCCTGGGCGTCGACCCGGCGGAGAACCTGGCCGAGTTCAGCCGCGGCACCGGCATCGAGCGCTATCAGGGCTTCTTCGGTGCGGACTCCGCGGCCGAGATCGCCGCGCGGTGGGGCCGCGCCGCGCTGATCACCGCGACCAATACGTTCCCGCACATCCCCGATCTCTCCGGCTTCGTCGCCGGCCTGGACACCGCCCTCGCTCCGGGCGGCGCCTTCGTCCTCGAGGCGCACTACCTGGTGGACCTGCTCGACCAGCTCGCGTTCGACACGGTGTACCACGAGCACGTCTCCTACTGGGCGCTCGGGCCGATGATCCGGCTCTTCGAGGATCGCTACATGGAGGTGGTGCGCGCCGAGCGCCTGCCGATCCACCACGGTCAACTCCGGGTCACGGTGATGCGCAGCGGCGAGGGCGAGGTGGACGACAGCGTTGCCGAGGTCCTCGCCGCCGAACGGGAGTTCGGCATCGACCGGTTCGAGACCTGGAGCGCGTTCGCGGCGCGGGTCGACCGCTTGAAGACGGAAGTCGTGGACTGTCTTCACGGACTCAAGGCGGCCGGCCGGCGGCTGGCCGGCTACGGCGCCCCGGCCAAGGGCAGCACGCTGCTCGAGTTCTTCGGTGTCGGCCCCGACCTGCTCGACTTCATCGCCGACCGCAGCCCGCTCAAGCAGGGCCGCTACACCCCGGGCTCCCACATTCCGATCGTCGCGCCCGAGGCGCTGCTGGAGGATCCGGCGCCGGACCACGTGCTGCTCCTGGCCTGGAATTTCGAGGACGAGATCCTGGCGCAGCAGGCCGAGTTCCGCCGCCGCGGCGGGAAGTTCATCCTGCCGGTGCCGGCAGTGCGGATCGTCTAAGGGGCCTAGCTTTCACATGCCGCCAACCGCGCTCCGGACGCGATGGAGATCCGGGCTTGCCGCTCTGGTTCTGTCGCTGTCCTTCGCATGCGCAGGACCGGATCCTGCGCTCGAGGGGCCGCCATTCCGGGGGACGGCCTACATCGACCCCGACCTGATCGTCGCGTCCGATCCGTCGGCCCTGCGTAGCCTGGGCTATGCGGGGCGCGGCGTCCGCACCATGTTCGATCGCCGGCTTGACGCGTTCGTTGACGTCGATGCGTACCTGTTCGACGCCGGCTTCGATGGCGGCGCCCTAGTGGAGGTGCAGGTCAACCCGGAGTTCGGCGATGTCGCCGACGCCGAGCGCCAGGCGGCCTTCTACGCCCGCGCCGTCGGGCAGTTGCCGGCGGGCCTGCGAACGCGGGTCGAAACCGTGTGGATCCACCGGGGCGACGTGCCTTTCGGCGGTGGCAACGACAACATCCTGATCCATGTCGGCCGCGCGGCGGAGTACCTGCGCCGGGGTGTCCTCGAGGAGATCCTGATGCACGAGGCGGCGCACACCTCCCTGGATTCGGCGCATGCGGCGGCCGACACCTGGGTCAATGCGCAGACCGCGGACGGCAGGTTCATCTCCGACTACGCGCGCGAGCATCCCCGCCGGGAGGACGTCGCCGAGAGCTTCGGGCCGTTCTTCGCCGTCCGGCACCGTGGGGAGCGGATCTCCCGCGGCATGACCAGGACGATCGAGGCGACGATGCCGAACCGCATCGAGTTCTTCGACGGCCTGGACCTGGACATGCATCCCCTCAGGTAGCGGGTGCGCCGGGGTTCCGCGTCTTCCGACGGGGGAGAGAGACCTTTTGCGATGGCGACCAAGTTCTCCTTGCGAGAAGGAGAACTTTGAGCAATACTCTCCTTTCTAGAGGGAGAAGATCCGTGGGCAGTGAATGAACAAGTAGAGGAGGAATCAGCGATGAACCTTTGGAAGACGGGCTTATGCGGACTGATCGTGGCGCTGGCGGCGGCGGGAGTCGTTGCGGACGACCCGCAGGCAGTGTTGGCTCAGTCCGCCACTGCACAAGTTCTGCCGATTGAGACTCCTGTGTACTTTGAGCTAGCAGAGTCGCTGACGACCAGGAGAGCAAAGCCGAAGAAAGATGCCAAAGCTGGCTTTCGTTCTGTGAACGTCAACGATCTAGTTCGGGGGACCGTTGTTGAAGATGTGATCGTCGGTGGCGTGGTTTTGGTTGAAGTTGGTGCCGAAGTGCAACTCCGTGTAGGCGAGGGCACCAAGAAGAATCGCCGCATGGGACGCAAGGGCGTTCTGGTACTGGAGCCGAAGCTGACTTATGCGATCAGTGGCCAGCGTGTTGCTCTCGCTGGCGATCTGCTTGCCGAAGGCTCTTCGCGAACTGGCGCGACCGTTGTCCACACGGTTTTATGGGGCGGTCTTGGTTTGCTGAAGAAGGGCAAGGCCGCGACGATAGAAGCTGATGGCACGGTGTACTACGCGTTCACCGCTGCGCCAGTAGAGGTCGATCTCCGTAGATGACTGGCGAGATCCTGTTCTGGTTCTGCTTGCTCGGCGCGGTGGCAATCCTCCTAGCCGCGGGTGCCGACGCGAACGCAGAAGACGACCAAGGCATGACGCCGCGAGACTTGGCAGCCATCTACGATCGAGCTCCCGTCAAAGAAGCCTTGGGACTCGACGTGCTCTGAGTGCGTCGCCGGCCATCGCCGGCGGTTGCTTTCGTCCGAAACTCGGCGAGCGTGGCAAGCTGCGCGACTCCCGATCGCCCGTGTACGAGTTCTGCACCCTCTAACCTTCTCGTTTATGACGACTCCCGGAAGCAGTACAGCTTCGACCGCGTCCGCATCACGAGCCGGTCGCCGGCCAGCGCCGGCGAGGCGAGCGTCATCTCGTCGAGCTCGTTCGCGTGGAGTTGCTCGAACTCGCCGCCGGTCCCGAAAACGAACGTCGTACCGGCCTCGTCGGTGCGAAAATGCGGTCCCGGTAAGCCCAGGGCGACGTCGTGAAGTGGCCGTTCGAGTCCTTGATTCGCGCCTGGAAGAAGCGCTCGCCTGTCGCCGCGTCGTAGCGGGCGAAGATGCCGCGGTCGTAGACCACCCACAGGGAGCCCTTGTAGGGGACCGGAGTCGGGATGTAGGTGCCGGCCCGGCTGTCGTTCCAGACCACGAACTCGTTGCTGGTGGCATCGTTGTCCAGGGTCAGATCGCCGGCGCCGCCCGGGCGGATCGCGGTGATCGGGCGGTTCCGGTCGCCGTGCACTCCGGACGTGACGTACAGGAGGCCCTCGTAAGCGAAGGGCGTCGGCACCGGCAGCAAGGAGTGTTTGGCTAGCCGCCACAGCTCGCGTCCCATCGTGTCGTAGCTGATCGTCGTGTAGGGACCGAGCGCGACGATTTCGGTGCGTTCGTCGTGACTCCAGACGAAGGGCGTGCTCCAGGAGGTCCTGTGCGCCGGAGCGTGCGGCGCAGCGAGCGGTCCCCGGGCCGAGCGCCAGATTGCCCGGCCGTCCTGCTTGGAGAAGGCGGCGAGGAACGGGTGCTCCTGGTTGTCGTTCTGGATGACGACGAGGTCGTCGGTCAGGGCGGGCGACCCGCCGGTTCTGAAGTCCATGTAGATCTGGAACGGGTCGAGCCGTCGCTCCCAGCGCAGGTCGCCTTCCAGCGAGTAGGCCCACAGGCCGAGGTTGGTGATGTAGACGAAGATCGTCTCGCCGTCGGTCACCGGCGTCTCGGAGGCGAAGGTGTTCTTCGAATGGCGGCCGCCCGGCGGCGGGCCGGCAAAGAACGTCCGCCGCCAGAGTTCGGCGCCGTCCTCGAGCGAGTAGGCGATCAACAGGTAGTCGAGATCGACTTCGTTGGGGAACTCGATGAAGCGCTCGTCGTGTCGCTTGAGGACCTCCTCCCAGGGCAGGCCCTGCTCGCGGAGCTCGCGTATGAACTCGTTGCTGTACTCAGTGCCGAACTCGGGCTGCTTCGTTGCTTCCGCCTGTGCGGTCGCGGTGATCAGGAAGACCGTGTTTCCCACCACGATCGGGGACGACCAGCCGGAGCCGGGCACGTCGATCCGCCATTCGACGTTCTCGGTGGTCGACCAGCGCAGCGGCAGTCGGTCGTTGTCCGAGACGGGGATGCCGCCCGGGCCGCGGAAGTTTGGCCACGTCGGAGCCGGCGCCGACTCGGCGGCCCGTTGCGCCACTGCGGGCACGGCGGCGCAGGGCAGGATGAGCGCGGCGACGAGGAGGCAGCGCAGCGCATTCGCAGTTCGCTGCATGCAAGGATGTTATCCGCCGTCCCTGCTGCGTTACGCTCCATCCGTGGGTTCTGGACGTGTACCGACAGTCGCCGCCATCGTTCTGAACTACAACGGCCGCGACATCACGCTGCAGGCGCTCCGGAGCCTGGAGGCAATGACCTATGCCGCCAGCGAGCTGATCCACATCGACAACGGCTCGAGCGACGGCTCGAGCGAGGCGGTCGCGGCCGCCCACCCGAACGTCACGCAAATCCGGGTCGAGGAGAACCGGGGCGTCGTGTTCGGCATGAACCGGGGGATCGAACTCGCCGTGAGCCGTGGCGCCGACTACCTGCTGCTGCTGAACAACGACATCGAGGTGGAGCCCGACTTCCTCGACGAACTCGTCGCGGTGGCCGAGGCCGATTCAGAGATCGGCTGCGTGGGGCCGAAGATCCTCTACCACGGGGAGCGCGATCGGCTGTGGTCGGCGGGCGGCCGCATCCGCTTCCGCGAGTCGATGACGCGGGAGCGCGGGGAAGGCGAGGTCGATCGCGGGCAGTACGACCGCGACGAGGAAGTACCGTACGTCAACGGCTGCGCCATGCTCGTGCGCCGCACGGTGGTCGAGGAGATCGGTCTCTGGGACCCGCTGTTCCACCTGGCCCTCGACGACGCGGACTGGTGCATGCGGATGAAGGCGCGCGGCTACCGCTGCTACTACGCGCACCGGGCGGTGCTCTACCACATGGTGGCGCGCACGGTCGGCGGCTATCGCGCCTCGCGGACGTTCTTCAACGGCCGCAGCGCCGCACTGTTCGTGCGCCGCTACGGCGGGCCGCTGGAGTGGTGCTCCTTCGCGGCCTTCCTGTCCGCGGGGCTGTTCCTTGCGTTCTTCCGGGAACTCGCGCGCGGCAACCACGGCGCCGTGATCGCCAAGCTGCGCGGCGTGATCGAAGGCCTCAGGGCGCCGATGGCGCCGCCGCCGCGCCTGGGCGAGGGGGCCGCTTGATGCTGAGGAATCTGCGCGAGGACACGCGCCGGCTGCGGGAGATCAAGACCAAGCCCTTCCCCTGGTACGTGCTCGAGTCCCTGCTGTTCGAGAACGGGTTCCAGGCGGTCGTCCTCTACCGCATCGCCCACTGGTTCAAGAGCCGCCGGATCCCGGTGCTGGGGCCGTTCTTCGCGCGGTTGTCGTTGTTCCTCACCAGCGTCGATATCGCGCCCGCGGCCCGGATCGGGCCGGGACTGTTCATCAGCCACGGCATCGGCCTGGTGATCGGCAACGGGGTGCGGATCGGCAGGAACGGGACGTTGCTCCACCAGGTCACGATCGGCGCCCCGACGGGCAAGCGGCTCGACCAGATGCCCACGCTCGGCGACAACGTCTTCGTCGGCGCCGGCAGCCGCCTGATCGGCAGGATCGACGTGGGCGACGGTGTCTTCATCGGTGTGAACTGCGTCGTGACCCGGGACATCCCGGGTGGCACGAAGGTCACGACGACGGCCGGGCTGCGGCTCGAGGCCGGCGAAGAACGGGCGACGGAAGATCGGACTGGCTGAGTCTCTCCATGCACCCGGGAGTGATATGGCAGTCTCTGGCGTGCAGCCCATCGGGCGCCGACTGGTAGGGTCGATGGTTGCAGTTACCCAAACCGCTTCCCCAACGGAGGAACGGCCCGCGGATGCGTGAAGTCAGCCGATTCTACGGGATCGTCATCGAGATGGAGATAGGGGACACACCCCCAGCGCACTTCCATGTGAGCCACGAGGGGGCAGTGGCACTGATCGGCATCGACGAATTGGCGGTGCTCAAGGGCAGGCTTCCCCCGAGAGCGCTTGGTCTCGTACTCAAGTGGGCGTCAGGGCGTCAGCAGGATCTGCGGCAGGCCTGGAGACGAGCGCAGCACCTGGAAGATCCGGGCCCGATCGCGCCGCTGGATTGAATCGGGGACCGTGGGCGCTGAAGGGGAGTGGGCCGTGTATTCTCGGCTCGCGTGCGGCGCCATCGCCCGCGCAGTTGTCAGATGGCGGCGGTCCAGCATCAAGTAACCGACCAGAAGGCCCGGGGGGCTTACTACACACCGCCGGAGACGGCGGCCGCTCTGGTCCGGTGGGCTGTTCGGAGACCGGACGAGCACATGCTCGATCCGTCCTGCGGCGACGGCCGGTTTCTCGCACTGCACGCCCGCAGCACTGGAGTCGATTGCGATGCCGCGGCAGTTTCGAGTGCGGCGGAGGCTGCGCCGCGTGGAACCGTCGAATGTGCGGACTTCTTCGACTGGGCAGCCGCAACCTCAGAGCGGTTCGATTGCGCGGCCGGAAACCCGCCGTTCATCCGCTTCCAACGGTTCAACGGCGAGACGCGCCGCCAAGCGCTGAAACTCTGCGCCTCGTTGGGGGCCAAGTTGTCGGGGCTCTGTTCCTCCTGGGCCCCGTACCTCATCGTGACTGCCTCTCTGCTTCGGCAGGGGGGGCGGATGGCGTTCGTTGTACCCGCAGAGATAGGGCATGCTCCGTACGCGGCGCCGCTCCTCGACTGGCTGGCCCGCCACTTCAACGAGGTGCGGTTGGTGGCGGTCCGACAGAAGCTGTTCGTTGACCTATCGGAGGATGTCTGGCTGCTCTACGCCGACGGCTTTGGCGGGAGGACGGACCACTTCGACCTGGCGCTGCACGAGCGGTTCGTTTTTCGGTCCGAACCGCCGATCGCCGATACTCGGGTGTCTGTCCGCGAGTGGCGGCGGTGGGGCTCCCGCCTCCGCCCGATGCTCTTGCCGAGTCGGATTCGCTCTTCCTACGAGAGCCTCAGAGAGTCGGACTCCGCAACGGCGTTAGGCCACGTGGCTGCGGTGGGTATCGGTTACGTGTCCGGCGCCAACGACTTCTTCCACCTACGTCCGTCCGAAGCGAGCGAACTGGATATCCCGTGGGACCTGTTCCGCCCCACGGTGCGCAGTGGTCGGGAGCTGCGGGGCGCGGCTATCACGGACGAGACGGTAGCCGCTTGGCACTCTGAGGATCGGCCGAACTTCCTACTCGCGCTCGATCCTCAAGCTCCATTGGCTGCGCCGGTTCAGCGCTATCTGGACTCATCTCGGGGAGAAGCGGCGCGACAACGCTACAAGTGCCGTGTCCGAAGTCCTTGGTACACGGTTCCCCACGTGTCCGTTCCGGACCTCTTTCTCTCCTACATGAGCGGCGAGGGGCCGGCCTTGGTCGAGAACCGGGCCCGATGTACCTGCACTAACGCCGTCCATGGCGTTCGACTGAACGGCAAGGGCGTTACTCCGTCTCGGCTGCGCCGGAGCTGGAGAACGACACTGACCAGTCTCAGTTGTGAGATTGAGGGGCACCCGTTGGGTGGTGGAGTGCTGAAACTCGAACCACGGGAAGCGCTGAAGGTGCTGGTGTCTCTGGATGGCGATCTACCGGTTGGCATCGAGCACGACCTGCAGGAAGGCATCGACATTCTGCGCAAGTGGCGGCATCGTGGCTAGACAGGCGAACCGTTGCCAGTGGATCGGGCTCTCCGATGCGCTAGAGGCTTTCGTCTCCGCACGCGGAAAGCACCAGAGCCAAGGGCACATCAGGCCGTTGCACTGGTATGTGGCCTCCCGCCTCGTCGTGGAAGGGGGATTTCACCCCGACGACATCGTGCCGCGGCCGCCCTTCTCTGTGCGGCGTTCACGCGGCGGCTATGTGCTGACCCACGCACCGGACAGCGCTGCAGGAGGTGAGTTGACAGTCCTTGGAGGTCTGAAGACGAAGGATGTCGACGTCGTGGTCAGCAAACCAGGTATCGGCCCCTGTGTGGCCGTGTCGATCAAGGGCACGCTCAACGCCTTCCGCAACCTGACGAACCGCATGGAAGAGGCGGTCGGCGACTGCACGAACCTGCACATCTCCTATCCCAACCTCGTCTACGGTTTCCTGCACGTCATTCGCGCCAACCCGGAGGGCCCCCTTACGTCCGAGGCTGCGCCTTTCCTCAAAGCCGACGATGCGGGGAACGTGGCTGCCAACGACATCGCCATCCGCGGAGACGGCGGAGTGGCCGAATCGATCCTTCGCTATCACGATGTTCTGCTTGGTTTGACGGGCCGCGACGGTGTCCGGAACGACATCTCGCGGTACGAGGCTCTGGCTTTGGCGATGATTGATCCCGCGAGTCGAACCGTACTGGCGGACTGGCCCTCAGCCGCGAGCCCGCTTCGCATTGAAGGGTTCATGGAAGCGATCTATCAAGCGTACGACCAGCGCTACGTCTACGCTGCCCCCAAGCTGGCGAAGCGTACCTCGAGGCTAGCTTGGCGGTCCGACTCGCCCGCTCTCGAGGAACCGCTGGCGCGAGAGTTCGTCCCGCGGCTTGCAAGGTGAGTCTCGTTCGGGCTCACAGCGAAGGGCTCCCCCGCACGCCGGAAGATCGGCAGGAGAACCGGACCAGACCGCGCCCGAGCCCGCGACCCTGAGGTGGTTCACCGGGGAGGATCTAACCTCTACCGCAAGAACTCACATGCTACCGACTGTAGGTTGCAAGTGTGTCGCAGGCAGCCAAGGGCGCTTAGCGCGCTTGTAGATCGGTGCCGATCAAGAAGCGACCTTCAGAGCACTGAAGATCCTCGCCGCTTCGCTCACCAGCGTTAACACGTCTGCGCGAGACAGTGGCCGGCTATGAGCGATGGCTATTCTGACTGGATGAAGGCGGCGAAGAGATACTAGAAAGTCGTCGCGGTTTCGAAACAACGACTGGAACAATGGCCAGTTGTTTTTTTGTCCTATCACGTCTGCGAGATCCATGAAATCAGCATACTGAACAACAGCATAGACTGGCCGACCTGCACGGCGGTCCTCCTCTTGGCGCCGTTCCCAGTGCTCACGCACGTCTCGAGATACGCGCTGCTTAGCCCACTTTGGCCCGGCCGATTTGCGCAGGGTTTCTGCGACGACAGAGCGGAGTTGCTGTTCGAGTTCGGTCATCACGGGCGAGTGGGCGGGATCGAACACGGCTCCACGATCGGCCAAGTCGATCGCTCTTGGTACGGGCGTAGGACCGATACGCAGTTTGAAGCCGGCCGCGAACACGACTTCTGGGTATGTACGTGGTGGAAACGCGATCAGTTCAGGGTTGAGGCCGGCCTCCACGGCAGACTTGTCGCGTTTGTCAGTGTCGTCACTCGGATCGTATTCGACACTCTCGAAGAACTCCTCGGCTACTACGTCCACCACCGCTGGGGAGTACGGTTCCTCAGAATGGACGGCATCGCTCAAGCGCGACAGACGGGCAAACCCACTTAACGAATACTCAGAACGATCTGGCAGAACCCAAGGTGTCCTGAGCATCTTCATGCGGCGGGCCAAGCTCACTTCCCAGTCTGCTGCCTGCTTCAGCGAACTCGAGTAGGGTTCGACTGTACGTGCAAGCACTGAACTCAGGGACGCAATCTGCGAGGCGGTCGGAAGAAATGGGGTAAGAAGACCTCTTCGGAGCTCGTCGATGGCTTGCAGGGGCTTGGCCATCTGTTCCAGCTGTCGTCGGAGTTGTTCGATGGCCTGCGGCGGCTTGGCGATCTGCTCTAGCTGTTGTCGGAGTTGTTCGGCGGCTTGCGGCAGCTTGGCGATCTGCTCTAGCTGTCGTCCTGCTTCGTCGAGTTGCTCGGGAACCTTTGTTGTCAGCGGTTTCCGGCGGTTTCGCTGGGCGTTGAGAAGGCCTTTGGGCTCCGAGCGTTGCTTCGAGACGGCTCTTGCCGGTCCCTCGGGGTTGTCAGGGGTTCGGCAACGTTCTCTGGATGCGTTTGTCGCGCTGTATAGGATCCGGCCACCGACATCCTCGCGCTGCAGCTGGCCCAGGTCCTCGAGCCACCGCAGGTGCGCGATCGCTTCGCCGGTGGCGAACCAGCGCTGCATGATCGGGAAGTCGTCCCAGGACTTGGCGCGGATGTCCCAGGTCATCAGCCCGGCGGTTTCGTAGGCGTTGCGGCTGCCGTTGCTGCGCAGGATGTCGACGACTTCCCGGCCGCGGACTTCGTGGTGTTCCCGCAGTTCCCGGCAACGGCCCTGGAAGTCGTGGATCAGGCTGCGGTGGCCGGGCAGGCAGAGGTCGACGTCGAGGACCTCGACCTTGGCGATGCTGTCCAGGTAGAGGCCGAGCGGATCGTGGTCGTCGGCCCAGGCCTGGATGTTGGGCGTGATGTCGCCGAGGATGTGGTCGCCGGCGATGAACAGGCACTTGGCGCGGTCGTAGAGCGAGATGTGACCGAAGGTGTGGCCGGGCGTGTCGATGACCTCCAGGCTGTAGCCCGCGATCTCGATCACGTCGCCTTCGTAGAGCGGCGCGTACTCGATCATCTGGCCGCTGAAGCGGGCACCGGGATGGCGCCGGAACGACTCGGCCAGCTCCTCGGGCGGGAAACCGCTGCGCCTCAGGTACACGCCCATCGGGCTCTTGACCGACCAGCCGCCGTGGGCCCGGCCCATTGACGCGGCGTCGATCGCGCCCATCGACGCGGTGCGGCCCGGCCGGAGCAGGTCCGGGATCAGGCCGTGGTGGTCGGCGTGCAGGTGCGTGGCGAGAAAGTCGGTCTTGTCGAGGTCGACGCCGATCTCGTCGAGCCCGGCCGTCAGGACGTCGCGGCACTCGGGCCGGTTCATGCCGGTGTCGATGACGAGGAAGCGGTCCTCCTCGGCCAGGACGTAGCAGTTCACTTCCTTGAGGGGACTGTTCGGCAGCGGTACGACGACCCGGTAGAGGGAGTCGAGGATTCTCTCGGCGACTGGTTTCGTCATGGGCGCGAAGGGTAGCAAGCGCCATCTGGGCCTGGTAGGCGGTTCACACCTGAAAGCCGACAGCGGCGGCGACCTCTCGCTGGCGTTGATCCACCGTCAGAAAGGTCATCCCGCCTGGGTTGGGCGCCAGATAGAGAGCAGTGGCCACGTGCCAGAGATCGGCTCCGCTCAGACGGCCGACCGCGAGGATCCGTTCGATCTCGCGGGTCAGAACCCGGTCGGGGAAGATCCAATCGAGCCGTCCCAGCAGCGGCGGTACGGCGAAGGTGAGTTCCCGGATCAGTGCGGAACGAACCTCGGCCTCGAGAAGGTTGGAGGATACCAGGCGCCGGGTTCCGTCGAGGCGGGCGACGTGCCGTTCGTGCTCTTCTTCCCGGAAGGCCACGGCGACAAGCAGGGAACTGTCGACGTACGCGGTTGTCAATCTTCCGCACGCTCAGCGAGGAAGCGCTTCAGAGCGCCGGGTCGGTGCGCAATCGGTCGAATCGGCTCGTCGGGGTCGCTCGCCGGTACGAGAATCCCGCGACGCTCCAGGTCCTGGATGCGATCTTCCAGCGTTTGAGGCTCTCGCTGGATCGGACGAATCTCCGCCGCGGGCTTGCCCCGGTAGGAGATTGTCACCGTCCTTCCTTGGCGCACGTGCCGGAGGACTTCCGAGAAACGAGCCTTCGCTTCATAGGTCGAGTAGGTGAGGGTCATGCGCGAACTGTATCTGACTAGTCAGACCAGGTTCGGCGAGCGAGTAGACGTTCCCAAAGACACTTCGGGGGCTGCGGCCGTCCGGATGCGGGCGAGACGCCCGCGTTCCCGGGACGCCACCGGGCCTTAGCCGTTACGATTCTCCGTCCAGAAGCGAGAGGAGACCGCGATGCCGTTGACCGAGAGTTACGTTCCCGCAGACACCAGTTCACCCGTTCTCGAGACGACGGTCGGGGGCATCCTCCGCGAGGCCGCCGCCAGGGCGCCGGACCAGGTGGCGCTGATCGAGGGCGTGCCGGGCGAGCGGCGCTCCTGGACTTACGCGGAACTCCTTGCCGATGCCGAGCGGGTGGCGCGGGCCCTTGCGGCGCGCTTCGCGAAGGGCGACCGGGTAGCGGTTTGGGCGCCGAACATCCCGGAGTGGGTACTGCTCGAGTACGGCGCCGGTCTGGCCGGGGTCGTGCTCGTGACCGTCAACCCGGCGTACCAGCCGAAGGAACTCGAGTACGTGCTGCGGCAGTCGCGGTCGTCGGGCATCTTCTACCTCCGCTCGTTTCGCGGCAACCCGATGGAGGAGTCGCTCAAGCAGGTGGCGGACGGCCTGCCCGAACTTCGCGAACTCATCCCGTTCGAGGACTTCGAGCAGTTCCTGGCTTCTGCCCCTGACGATGTCGCGTTTCCCGATGTGAGCCCGGACGATCCGGTGCAGATCCAGTACACGTCGGGCACGACGGGTTTCCCCAAGGGGGCGTATCTCCACCACCGCGGGATCACGAACAACGCCCGCTTCGTCGCCGAGCGCCTGGGCGTCGAGCCTGGTGGCGTCTACATCAACCCGATGCCGCTGTTTCACACCGGCGGCTGCGTGCTGGGCGTCCTCGGGCCGAGCCAGCAGCAGGCGACCCTGGTCAACCTGGTCCAGTTCGATCCGGGGCTGATGCTGGCCCTGGCGGAGGGAATGGGGGCTACCCACCTGCTCGGCGTGCCGACGATGCTGATCGCGACGATGGAGCACCCGGATTTCGCGAGCCGGGATCTGTCGACGGTCCACACCGTCTGCTCGGGCGGAGCGACCGTGCCCGCCGAGCTGGTGCGGCGGATCGAGAGCACGCTCGGCGTCCAGTTCTCGATCATCTACGGCCAGACCGAGGCCTCGCCCGGGGTGACCCTGATGAAGCCGGACGACAGCGAGGAGGACAAGGCGACCACGCTTGGGCCGGTGCTGCCGCAGACCGAGCTCAAGGTGATCGATCCGGAGACCGGGGCCACGCTGCCGATCGGCGAGGCGGGGGAACTCTGCACGCGCGGCTACCTGGTGATGCTCGGCTACTTCGAGATGCCGGACAAGACCCGCGAGACGATCGACGAGGACGGCTGGCTGCACACCGGCGACTTGGTGACGATGGACGACCGCGGCTACACGACGATCACCGGCCGTCTCAGGGACATGATCATCCGCGGCGGTGAGAACATCTACCCCCGCGAGATCGAGGAGCTGCTGTTCGAGCACCCCCAGGTCTCCGACGTGGCCGTGGTCGGGCTGCCGGACGAGCGCTGGGGCGAGATCGTCGGCGCTTTCGTCCGCGACGCCGACCCCGCGAACCCGGTGAGCGACGCCGAGCTCCACACCTACTGCCGCGAGCACCTGTCGCCGCAGAAGACGCCGAAGGTCTGGTACCGGGTCGACGACTTTCCGCTGACGCCGTCCGGGAAGATTCAGAAGTTCGTGCTCCTGAAGCAGTGGCAGAAAGGTGTCTATGGCGCGGCCTGAGATCTGACATGATCGCCGCCTTCCCGCACTTCCTCTATCGTTCCGCGGCTAGCGGAACGGTTCGCGCATGCAGGTTCTGAGATCCAACGTCGACGTCCGGTCGGAGCAGTTCAAGAAGAACCGCGACGACATCCTGGAGCAGATCGAGCAGGTAGACGGCCTGCTCGAACAGGTGGCCGGCGGCGGCGGGCCGGAGGCGATGAACCGCCTGCGGAGCCGTGGCAAGCTGCCGGTGCGCGAACGGGTGGCCAACGCCCTCGACCGGGACAGCCCCTTTCTCGAGATCTCGCCGCTTGCGGCCTGGAACTCGTACTACACGGTCGGTTCGGGCTTCGTGCTCGGTGTCGGCGTCATCTCGGGCACAGAGTGCGTGATCCTGGGCCACGACCCGTCGGTGCGGGCCGGCGCCTTCAACGAGTTCAACTCGAAGAAGCTGATGCGGGGCCTCGAGATCGCGCGGGTCAACCGGCTGCCCTACGTCCAGTTCGTGGAGTCCGCCGGCGCCGACCTGCGGGGCAACACGGACACCGATCCCGAGGTGCAGACGAAGCGGACGGTCGGCCACTTCGCGGAGTCCGGCCGCCTGTTCTACGAGATCTCCGAGCTCTCGAAGCTGCGCATCCCTACGGTCTCGATCGTCTTCGGCGCCTCGACCGCGGGCGGCGCCTACCAGCCGGGGATGAGCGACTACAACATCTTCGTCAAGAACCAGGCGATGGTCTCGCTCGGCGGACCGCCCCTGGTCAAGATGGCGACCGGGGAGGACGCGGAGCCGGAGAGCCTCGGCGGCGCCGACATGCACTGCCGGATCTCGGGCCTCGGCGACTACCTGGCCCAGGACGAGATGGACGGCATCCGCCTGCTCCGCGACGTGGTCTCCCACCTGAACTGGCGCAAGGAGGGTCCCGGGCCGAGCCGGCCCGCCGACGATCCGGTGCTCGACCCCGACGAACTGCTCGGCCTCGTTTCCCGCGATCTGCGCTCGCCGCTCGACATCCGCGAGGTGATCGGGCGCGTCGTCGACGGTTCCCGGTTCGAAGAGTTCAAGCCGCTCTACGGGCCGACGATCGTCTGCGGCTGGTCCTCGATCCACGGCTACCCGGTGGGCGTTCTGGGCAACAACGGCGCCCTGTTCTCGGAGTCGGCCGAGAAGGCGACCCAGTTCATCCAACTCTGCAATCAGATCGACGTGCCGCTGCTGTTCCTGCACAACATCACCGGCTACATCGTCGGCACGGACTACGAGCAGGGCGGGATCACGAAGAACGGGTCGAAGATGATCAACGCGGTCGCGAACTCGAGCGTGCCCCACCTGTCGGTGATCGTCGGCGCGTCGTACGGCGCCGGCAACTACGGCATGAGCGGCCGCGCCTACGGCACCCGGTTCACCTACATCTGGCCGACCGCCAAGATCGCGGTCATGGGCCCGGAACAGATGGCCGGCGTGATGACGATCGTGACCCGGAGGGCCGCGAAGCGGCGCGGCATCGAGTTCGACGAGGAGGCGGACCGGAAGCGCGCGGCCGGCGTCATCCACTGGGCTGAGAAGCGCTCTCTCGGCCTCTATGCGACGTCCCGGGTCTCCGACGACGGGATGATCGACCCGCGGGACACCCGCACCGTGCTCGGTCTGTCGCTGTCCGCCTGCCACAGCCGGGCGGTCGAGGGAGCCAGGGGTTATGCCGTCTTCAGGATGTGACGGGGCATTGATCACCCGGCTCCTGGTCGCCAACCGCGGCGAGATCGCGCGGCGGATCTTCCGTTCGGCGCGCGACATGGGGATCGCGACGGTGGCCGTCTACGCCGACGGCGATGCCGACGCCCCGTTCGTGGCCGAGGCAGACGTTGGCGTAGCGCTCGAGGGCCGGTCGTCGGCGGAGACCTATCTGGACGCCGAGAAGGTGCTGGCAGCGGCCGCCCGCACCGGCGCCGACGCGGTCCATCCCGGCTACGGCTTCCTGTCCGAGAACGCGGACTTCGCGCGCGCGGTGACCGGCGCCGGCCTGGTCTGGGTCGGCCCATCGGCGGACGCGATCGCCGCGATGGGCGACAAGCTCTCGGCCAAGCAGTTGATGCGCGAGGCGAATGTGCCGACGCTTGAGGCGGTCGAGCTCGCCGACGGCGCGGATCTCGCCGCGGCGGCGGCCGAAATCGGCTTCCCGGCCCTGGTCAAGGCGGCGGCCGGCGGCGGCGGCCGCGGCATGCGGGTCGTCGAGTCGGAGGAGGAACTTGCCGCCGCGGTCGAAGGCGCGCGCCGCGAGGCGGAGGCCGCGTTCGGTGACGGCACCGTCTTCCTGGAGCGTTGGCTGGCGTCCTCGCGGCACGTCGAGATCCAGTTGCTGGGCGATCTGCACGGCAATCTCGTCCACTGCTTCGAGCGCGAATGCTCGATCCAGCGCCGCCACCAGAAGATCATCGAGGAGGCGCCGTCGCCGGTCCTCAGCGACGACCTGCGGGCCCGCATGGGCGCGGCCGCGGTCGCTGCCGGTCAGGCGATCGGCTACAGCTCAGCCGGGACGGTGGAGTTTCTGGTGGAGCAGCCGGCGGACGGCGCCACCCCGACCGACTTCTGGTTCCTCGAGGTGAACACCCGGTTGCAGGTGGAGCACCCGGTGACCGAGGAGATCACGGGCCTCGATCTGGTGCGGGAGCAGCTCCGGGTGGCGCAGGGCGAGCTGCTCGGGTTCGGGCAGGAGGACCTGGCGATCCGCGGCCACGCGATCGAGGCCCGGCTCTACGCCGAGGATCCGGCGAACGACTTCCTGCCCCAGACCGGACGGGTTCAGTTCTGGCAACCAGCGACGGCGATGAACGCGCGCTTCGACTCCGGCATCGAGAGCGGCAGCGACGTCGGCATCGAGTTCGATCCGATGCTGGCGAAGGTCATCGTCGGCGCGCCGAGCCGCCGCGAGGCCGCACTTCGCCTGGCCAGGGTGCTGGAGACGACGAGGGTCCAGGGCATTCGCACCAACCGGGACTTCCTGGTCGCGACGCTGCGGTCGCCCGAGTTTCTTTCCGGCGACACGACGACGGACTTCATCGATCGTGTGGCGCCGCAGACGGAGCGTTCCCCGGACGCGGCGGAGCTGGTGTCGGCCGGAATCGCTGCGGCGATGGCAGCCCAGCACGGCCGCAGGCAGGTGGCGCGCATCCACCCGACGATCGTGAGCGGTTGGCGCAACACGGTGATGCCTTACGAACGGGTCGAGTTCGCGACCGCGGGCGGCGACACCCTCCGGATCGAGTACCGCATTCAGCGCGACGGCCGGTTCGACACCCACGCTACGTGCGGAGACGCCGAGCCGAGCCGGCACACGGTCGAGCTCCGGCGGCGCACCAGCGACGGCGTCGATCTCGTGATCGACGGCCGCAGACTGCGGGCGACGGTGACGGCGGACGGCGACCGCTGGCTGGTCCACGGCCCGGAGGGCGATGTCGAACTGAGAGAACTGCCGCGCTTCCCGGTCGCTGGGCTCGAAGCGGTCGCCGGCGGCCTGACCGCGCCGATGCCGGGCAAGGTGATCTCGACCCACGCCGCGGTCGGCGACCGTGTCGAGTCGGGACAGCTCCTCCTGGTGCTGGAGGCGATGAAGATGGAGCACCGGGTGACGGTGCCGGAAGCAGGCACGGTCTCGGAGTTCCGCGTCGCCGAGGGCGAACAGGTAGGGAACGGCGAGCTGCTGGTGGTCATCGACGAGGACGCGGCGTAGCAGCCCGAGGGTTGCCGGGAGGAGGATAGGCATGTCGAACCAGCCGGGGACCGACTACACGCTCTACGAGGTCCGATCCGGGGCGGCCCGAATCACGCTCAACCGTCCGGAGCGGCGGAACGCGCTGTCGCCCGGCCTGATCACCGAGGTCTACGACCACCTGGCGGCGGCCCAGGCCGACCGCAACGTGCGCTCGATCGTGATCACCGGCGCCGGCAAGGGCTTCTGCTCGGGCGCCGACCTGAAGCGGCAGCCCGGTGAGGGCGAGTCGGATCGGGTCGTTCCCTACCCGGATCTGCTGACCGCGATCTGGGAGGGCGAGAAGCCCGTGATCGCGGCGGTGAACGGCCATGCCTTCGCCGGCGGGCTGGGCATGGTCGCGGCATCGGACCTGGTCATCACCGCCGAGGAGGCGATGTTCAGCTTCAGCGAAGTGCGGATCGGCGTCATCCCGGCGATCATCGCCGTCGTCTGCCTGCGCAAGCTGGGGCCGCACCACGGCATGAGGCTGTTCTTGACCGGTGACCGCTTCAGCGGCCGTCAGGCGGTGGAGTACGGCCTGGCCCACAAGGCGGCGCCGCGCGAAGACCTGTGGTCGGTGGTCCAGGAGGAGATCGCCGCGATCAACCTGGGCGGCCCGACCGCGGTGGTCGAGTGCAAGAAGTTGGTGCGGGCGGTGCCGGACATCTCGCTCGCCGAAGGGTTCGAGTTGACCCAGGGCTGGAGCCGTCGGATGTTCCAGGGCGAGGAGGCGGCGGAGGGTATGGCCGCCTTCCGCGAAAAGCGCAAGCCGAGTTGGGTGGACGCCGTCGGCGCCGCCGGAGATTCATCGTGACGATTCAGCTCTACCACTGCAAGGGCGCCCGCTCGCTCCGTCCGGTGTGGACGTTGGAGGAGATGGGCATCGACTACGAGCTGCACGTGCTGCCCTTTCCGCCGCGGGTGTTCAAGAAGGACTACCTGAGCACCAACGTGTTGGGCACGGTCCCGTACATGATCGACGGCGACGTGGAGATGACGGAGTCCTCGGGCATGGCCAAGTACCTGGTCGACCGCTACGGCCCGACACCGCTCGCCGTCGATGTGGACGATCCGGAGTACGGCGCCTTCCTGAACTGGCTGTTCTACAGCGACGCCACGCTGACCTTCCCGCAGACGCTGTTTCTTCGCTACACGCGGCTCGAGCCCGAGGAGCGCCGGATTCCCCAGGTCGCCGAGGACTACCGCAAGTGGTTCCTGGGCCGGTTGCGGCTGGTGGAGAAGGCGACCTCCGACGGGCGTGACTTCCTGTGCTGCGGCCGGTTCACCATCGCCGACATCTGCGTCGGTTACGGGCTGCACCTGGCGACCTCGCTCGGCATCGACGACTTCGGCGAGAACGTGCGGCGCTACTGGACACGGTTGCAGGAAGTACCTTCCTACCAGCGGATTCGCGAAGTCTGAGCTTGAGGACCGGAAGCTGCAGTGCTAGATCCGGCGCAAGGCCGGATGCGGGCGAGACGCCCGCGTTCCCAGGTTCTGATCCTTGCGCGCCGACCGGAGCCCCCGGCTTTCTTGCCTTGGTCGCCGTGCTGGCCCTCGCCTGCGGCCCGACGCAGAACCTGCCGACGCCGGAACAGCCGATCGCGTACAACCACCAGGTCCACATCGAGGCGGGGCTCGAATGCACGCGGTGCCACCGCGGCGCCGAAGAGGGCGTGCACGCCGGCATGCCGTCGGTCCAGGCCTGCGCCGGCTGCCACCGCCGGGAGATCCCCGACCATCCCGAAGTCCAGAAAGTGATGGCCGCGAACGAGAACCGCGAGCCGATCCTGTGGGCCAAGGTGAACGTCATCCCGGACACGGCGATGGTCCACTTCAACCACCGCGCCCACGCCCGCGCCGGCATCGAGTGCCTGACCTGCCACGGCGACGTCGCCTCGATGACGGTTGCCGAGCCCGTGCGCAACGTCGCCGACATGGGGTGGTGCGTCCAGTGCCACCGCGACAACGAAGCCAGCGACGACTGCCTGGCCTGCCACCGGTGAAAGGCGTGAGATACGGGCTCCGAGGCGGATGAAGAGCCCTAGGACTAGTGAAGGCGATTGCAGAACAGAGTGGCGCCGCGCTGACGATAGTAGGCGACGACGATCAAGCGATCTTTGAGTGGCGTGGCGGAGCGCCGACCTACCTGCTTGAGCCGGAGAGCGAGTTCGACCGGGAGTTCAAGACGTTTGTGTTGGAGCGGAACTACCGTTGTCCGCGCAACTTGGTGGCGGCTGCGGACCGGTTGATCCGGCACAACAAGAAGCGGCATCCGAAGCGGATGCGGGCACACAGCAAGAGCCGAGCGGTTTCGCAGAGGCCTGTGAGGCCGTTCGCGCGCTGCAGCGCGGGTTCGATCTGGAGGCGGACTACGCAGGCGCTCTTTCCTCGATGTTTGCGGCGAAGACGGGGGAGGAGGCGATCCGGGTCATCGGAAGCCGGTTCGAGGCGCTGCATCAGGACTTCGGCCGTGGGGCAACGGACATCTTTTCCCGGGATCCGGCGACAACGGAGTTGCAGGCGAGCGAGGTCGTGACGTACCTCTCGTCACGTGGTTAGGGCGCCGAATCGGACGAGCCAGGATGGTAGGCTGCCCGGCGGTGGTGACGAGACGATGGACAGTCGCAGAACGCTGAAGGCCGTGGCTGCGGGTCAAGGGCTGGCGGTCGGATCGTCGCCGCGCAGGAGAGCCCCGGAGGGGAGGGAGTTCCTGTGGTCGCCCAAGGACCACGAGGCAGTGCCCGTACCCAAGATCCACCTCCTCCGCTGTCAGGACGCGAGAGACGCGCTGGAGCGGTGGCTGCTCGACCGGGGGCTGGAAGGCTACGTGGGCAGCGAACAGAACGTCTACTGGGACGTGAACGACTTGCGACGGGTCGTGGCGCCGGACGTGTTCGTGGCGCTCGGGGTGTCCGGGCGGCCACGGACGAACTACCGGGTCTGGGTCGAGGGGCCGCTCCCATGTTTCGTGCTGGAGATCCTCTCGCCGTCCACACGAAGACGCGATCTGGGCGAGAAGAAGGCGATCTACGAACGGATGGGGGTGCGCGAGTACTTCGTCTTTGAAGGCGAGGAGGACCGGGACGACGGCGGCCGGCGGCGGGGTCCTCGGATCGACCCGCCGCTCCAGGGTTTTCGGCTGCGGCAGTCGAAGGCTGGCCGGCAGCGCTACGAGCCGATTCCCGCTTGGCAGAAGGAGGAGTTGCCGAGTGGCGAGGTCACGGTCGGCTATTCGAGCAACACGTTGGGGCTGGGTGTTGCCTGTCTGCCGGGCTGCGAAGGCGTACGCTTTTTCGATCGCACGAACCGCGCGTTCGTGATGACGACGGAGGAGGCGCGAAGAGCCGAGCGGGATCGAGCCGAGGCGGCCGAGACCCGGGTCGCCGAGTTGGAGCGCCTCTTGGCGCGACGCGAGGGCTGATCTCCCACATGGGCGCGGACTTGCTGCTGTGTCGGTGAAGAGCGCCGGCCGCCGGACACTTGCGGACCGGTCTGGTTTGCGATGCGAGGCCGCGGCATGAAAGCCGTTGGCGGTGGACAGCCCGGCGAACCGCGAGTGAAGATCGGCCGGCGGGACTTCTTCAAGGTCTACGCCGCGGCCGGCGTGGCGGTGCTCGAGGGCTGCCGGCGGCGGGACCAGGAACTCATCGAGTCGCCGGCGCGTCGCACCACGGCGCTGCCGGGCGCCTCCGTCTGGCGACGGTCGATCTGCGGGCAGTGCGGCGCCGGTTGCGAAGTCGAGGTGCGGACGGTCGACCGGCTGGCGAAGAAGATCGAAGGCCTGCCGAACGGCTTTGTCAACCGCGGCGGCGTCTGCGCGCTCGGGCATTCGGCGCTGCAGGAGCTGTATCACCCGGATCGGGTTACGGCGCCGATGCGGCGGGCGGCTTCGGGCGAACTGGCGCCGGTGTCCTGGGAGGAGGCGCTGGAAGGTGCTGCGGCGGCGATCGCGGCGGCGCCGGCCGCGACGACGGTCGTCTCGGGCGCGCCGTCCGGGCCGCTGCTGGGCTTGTGGCGGCGGTTCGCCGGCACTGTCGGTGCGCCGGCGCCGGTGCACTGGCAGACGACCGACGCGGAGGTCGAACTGGAGGCAGCCCGGCTGGCGTTGGGTGAGCGGCGCCGCCCGGCCTATGACCTGGCCCGGGCGGACTACGTGCTCAGCGTCGGCGCGCCATTCCTCGATCGCTGGCGCAGTCCGGTCCACTTCGGCGGCGCCTGGGCGGAGTTGACCGCCGATCGGCGCGGCAAGCTGGTCCAGGTCGAGGCGCGGCACTCGCTGACCGCGGCCAACGCGGACGACTGGTTGCCGGTGCGGCCGGGAACCGAGGGAGTCTTCGCCCGCGGTCTCGCCGGCTCGCTGCTCGGCGGTGCGGGCGCTGTGTCCGAGGAGGGCCGGGCCGCCTACGAGGCGCTCTACCCGGCGGCGCCGCCCGATCTGGCGGCGACCGCCGAGCGTTGCGGGATCGACGCTGCGCGCCTGGAACGATTGGAGGCGGAGATCGGCAGAGCCAAGCGGCCCCTGGTGATGGTCGGCGGATCGGCGCTCGAAGGCGAGCACGGCGTGGCGGCCGGCACGGCCACGCTCGCGCTCAACGTGCTGCTGGGCGCCTTGGGCCGGGAGGGCGGCGTCTTTGCCGGTGTGGACTTCGGGTTCGAGGATCGGTTGGCGGGCGGCGCCGAGTCGGCGGCGCCGACGGCCGCTCTCGCGGATCGCTTGGCAGACGCCGGCGACGCGGGCGTGCTGGTCATCTCGGAGGCCGACCCGCTCTACGCAATGCCGGGGCTCAAGGAAGCCTTCGGGCGCACGGGTACCGTGATCGCGCTGTCCGCGTTCCTTGACGACACGACGCGTCGAGCCGACCTGGTGCTGCCGATCCAGACCGACCTGGAGCGTTTCCAGGTAGTGGAACCCGATCCGGTTCGCGGCGTGCCGGCCCTGCTCATCGCGTCGCCGACCGTGGCGCCGCGGGGCGAGGCGCGTCATCCGGGCGACGTGGTCCTGGCCCTGTCGGCGGCGGCCGGCATGGACCTGCCCTGGCCGGGCTTCCAGGAGGCGGTCGAGGCCGCGCTGAGCGATGCCTTCACGGCCACGAAGGCCGCCGACGGCAACGGGAGCGGCCCGGCTGCGTTACCGGCCTCCCTGGTCGCCGGCGCTCTGAACGCGCGCCAGTTCGTGCGCAGAATGACGGACGCCGGTGGCCTGTTTGGAAGCGAAGAGATGCGCCGCGCTCCGGCGGCGGCGCCGCCGGCTGGCGGAGAGGACGAGGCGCCGGGGCTGCCCGATCCCGCCGCGCAGCCGGCGCCGGCGGCTCCGGCGGGCGTGGAGTCGTTCACCGTGATCCCGTTCGAGTCGCTGAAGCTCGGCGATGGCCGCGGCGCCAACCGTCCCTGGCTGCAGGAACTGCCCGACCCGCTCTCGACCGTGATGTGGGGGTCCTGGGCCGAGATCGCGACCGCCGATGCCGACCGCCTGGGAATCCGCACGGGCGACATCGTGCGGCTGACCGGAACCGCGGCCGACATCGAACTCCCGGCGATCGTGCTGCCGACCGTGCGGCCCGGCTGCATCGGCGTGCCGGTCGGCGGCGGTCACGTCGACTACGGCCGCTACGCGCGCGGCCGGGGCGTCAACGTGAACGCCCTCTTCGACCCGGACCGCCGGGTGACGGGCGCCGCCGCGTTTGCCCGCGGCGGCGTACGCGTGCGCGTCGAGCGGCGCCGCCGTCCCAGGCGTAGCGAGCGGGCGGTGATCTATGGCCGCGGCCTGCGACAGGCCGAAGACATTCCGGTGGGCTGGGCGCCCCACGAACCGGGCACGGCACACGCAGCGCAGCAGGAGACCGACGGGGACCGGGGCTTCGTGCGCCGGCTCGGCCGCCCACGCCGTCCGGCAGTCCAGGCAACCCGTGAGGATAAGGCATGACGCGCTGGGGCATGGCCATCGATCTCGACCGCTGCACGGGCTGCGAGGCCTGCGTCGTGGCGTGCGCGGCCGAGAACAACATCCAGACCGTGGGCGAGGAGCAGGCGCGCGAGGGTCGGGCGATGCACTGGCTCAGGATCGAGCGGTACTACGAGGGCGACTTCCCGAACGTCCGCACCCGCTTCATGCCCGTGCTCTGCCAGCACTGCGGCGCCGCGCCCTGCGAACCCGTGTGCCCGGTCTACGCGACCTACCGCAACCCGGAAGGGCTGAACGCGATGGTGTACAGCCGCTGCATCGGCACACGGTTCTGCGCCAACAACTGTCCGTACACGGTGCGGGTCTTCAACTGGTTCGACGCTGAGTTCCCGGCGCCGCTCGATTCGCAGTTGAACCCGGACGTGAGCGTGCGTCCCGGCGGGGTGATGGAGAAGTGCACCTTCTGCGTCCAGCGCATCGTGGCCGGCAAGGATGAAGCCGCGCAGGAGGAGCGCGAGGTCGCCGACGGCGACGTGAAGACCGCCTGCCAGCAGTCGTGCCCCACGAAGGCGATCGCGTTCGGCGATCTCGACGATCCGGAGAGCGAAGTGTCCGAGTGGGCGGAATCGCCCCGGGCGTTCAGCCTGCTGGGCGATCTCGATACGCGCCCCGGCGTCGTCTACTTGAGCGGCTCAGAATGGCGGGCGCCGGTCGAGTGATGGATTGGCCCCAGCGCCCGGCCGCCGCCCTCGACGGCGAGCTGCTGAGCCGCCTCGACCGGCGCCGTCCCGGCCTCCTCGTCGGCTCGCTGGCAAGCGGCGCGCTGGCCCTGGTCTTCCTCTACTGCTGGGGCTACCAGATCGCGAACGGCATCGGCGTCACCGGCATCAACCGGCCGGTGTTCTGGGGCTTCTACATCATCAACTTCGTCTTCTGGATCGGCATCAGCCACGCCGGCACGCTGATCTCGGCGATCCTGCGGGTGACGAAGGCGGAGTGGCGGCGGCCGGTCACCCGTTCGGCTGAGGCGATCACCCTGTTCGCGCTGGCGATCGGCGGCCTCTTCCCGCTGATCCACCTCGGCCGGGTGACGATCTTCTACTACATGATCCCCTACCCGAACAGCCGGATGCTGTGGCCCAACTTCCGGTCGCCCCTGGTGTGGGACATTGCCGCGATCACGACCTACATCGTCGGCAGCGCGCTCTACCTGTTCCTGCCACTGATTCCGGATGCGGCCGTGATGCGGGACCGCGCGGCGGCGGGTCTCAGGAAGCGCTTCTATGCGGTCCTCGCGCTCGGCTGGCGCGGCACCGCGCAGCAGTGGCACAGCCTGGAGTGGGGGATCCGCATCCTGGCGGTGGCGATCATTCCGGTCGCGGTCTCGGTGCACACGATCGTGTCCTGGGACTTCGCGATGACCCGGACGCCGGGCTGGAAGAGCACGATCTTCGGGCCGTACTTCGTCGTCGGCGCGATCTTTTCGGGGATCGGCGTGCTGATGGTGGCGATGGCGTTGCTCCGCCGTGGCCTGCGGCTGGAGCGCTTTCTCACCAAACGCGTGTTCAACAACCTGGGGTTGCTGTTCCTGACCATGTCCCTGGTCTGGGGCTACTTCACCTTCGCCGAGCACCTGACGGTCTGGTACAGCGGCGACCTCTCCGAGAAGATGGTCCACCACACGCTGCTGCACGGCGGCTTCGCGCTGCCGTTCTGGGCCATGGTGACGGTGAACCTGGCGATTCCGGTGGCCGTGCTTTCCTTTCCGCGCGGGCGACGACCGTTGCCGACCGCTCTGGTCGGCGTCGGGGTACTGGTCGGCATGTGGCTCGAGCGGTTCCTGATCGTTGTGCCGTCGCTGTCCACGCCGCGGCTGGCCTACAGCATCGGCGACTACATGCCGAGTTGGGTGGAGTTCGGGATCATGATCGGGGCGTTCGGCGTCTTCGCCTGCCTCTACTTCACGTTCACCCAGTTGCTGCCGATCGTGTCCGTGTGGGAGATGCGCGAGGGCTGGCGGCACGCGCGGCCTGAGGAAAGAGCAGCGGCGCCGGATGCTGCAGCGGCGGGGACGGCGGTGGCGCCGGCTCCCGGCGGAGGTGGGGCATGACGGCGGCCGCGGAGCGTCATCTGGTGGAGGCGGTTTTCGAACGGGTCGTGGATCTGCGGGCGGCGGTGGAAGCCGCGCTCGAGTCCGGGGTCGCGGCTTTCCAGATCGAGGTGCGGAGCCCATCGCCGCTCGAGGAAGGCGAACTGCCGCTGCCGAAGCCCCAGTCGCGGGTCCTCCTGTTCGCCCTGACCGGCGCCGTCCTCGGCGGTCTGGCCGCCTTCGGCCTGGCGGCCGGGACGGCCCTCGCCTACCCGCTGCCGACCGGCGGCATGGCCATCGTCGCCGGGCCGCCGGTGGGCGTCGTGACCTACGAAGGCACGGCGCTCGGGCTCATCCTGATGACCGTGCTGCGAGTGCTCTGGGAAGGTGGGTTGCTCCCGGGCCGGGCGATCCGGAGCGGCCGCGGCCGGGCTTCCGACCTCGACCACCACGTTGCCGACGGCAGGTTGCTGCTGCGGATCCATGGCCTGAGCGAAGAACAGACGGCCCAGCTACGCGAACTCTGCAGCGATTCGGCTTTCGAAGTCCGCTGAAGACGGTGACCTCCTCGTAGCCGGCAGCGCCTGGACGCACTTCACTGAACGGTTGGCGGCGTATGGCGAAGCAGACTGGTCTCGCCCGTCACCTCGTCGCGCAGACCGGCGGCGACGGTCCACTCGCCGGCGGGCAGGTCGAGTCGGATGTTGGCCTGCCAGGGACCGGGATCGGTCGGCGCGGCGAGAAACCCTTCCCGCGCCGCGCTCTCCCGCCCTTCGGGATCGACGACGTAGAGCCAGAGCCGGAGCCGTCGTTCGCTCTGACTGGAGAGACTCATGAGTGTAGCTACAGCGTCGGCGTCGAGGCCCAGTATGGCCACAAGCCCGTCCGCGTTCGCGGATACGGCGAGCTGCGCTCCGAGCGGGTTGGGGAGACTCGAATCCGGGCGTAGCTCCGGTGCCCGGGCCGCGGTGCGCAGATCGTCTGCCCATTCCTGCTGCATCGTTCGATCCATGTAGCTGCGGCGGTAGCGCAGTTTGGTTCTTCGCTTCGCTTCGCCGACCAGGCGGACCTCCAGGATGTGCCGCTCGCCAGTGCGCTCATGGTTGGGGTAGAACGCCAGCGTGTAGACCTCCTCGAATTCCTCCAGGGATCGGAGTACCGGCTTGACCACGTTGTTCGCGTTGAAGATCGTGCTGCCCCCGGTCTCCGATGCGAGCTGCGTGAGACCGGACTGCAAGTTTGCGTCTGTGATCATCTGGTTCAGTTGACTGCCGCCGAAGCGCGCCGAATCCAGGGCCACGTTGGCCTGTGACGGCGCGCTGATGCCCCTGGCGTCAACGGTCATGAGGGTCACCCGATGCGAGTTCGCCAGACCGGCTAGGCGGTGCAGCGTGTTCGCCGAGTTCTGGGCGCTCAGGATGCGGCTGGTCAGCTCGCTCGACAGGTCGGGGCAGAGGTCCTGGAGGTGTTCGAGAATCGCGACGCCCGGTTGGAGTTCGATGCGTCCGGCGAGCACGACCAGGAACTTGCGTCCCGGCAAGGCGCCCAGATACTCGACCGAATCGCCGAGCAACTGGGCACGCATTCCGGTTGTGGCGTAGGCGTTCGCGGAGTAGTCGTCGGCCACGCCGAGGAGTTGCCCCCTGGCGTCGATGCAACTGGAGTGGGCAAGCGAACTCTGGATCTCGCGCATGGCGAAGAAAATGCCCTGCTGTTCCCGCACCGCGACGGCGCGGTTCAACTCCTGGAAGTCCGCCGGGTCGATTGCCGCGTCCGCCCCTCGCTGCAGGGTCAGGCGTCCGCGCCGGAAGTGCCGGAAGACCACGAGGTTGTCGCTGTTCGGGTTGGCGGGATCGGACAGCGCCTCGATCGTCTGCACGGCGCGTCTTCGCTGGCCCGGTCCCAAGCCGACATCATCGACGAATACGGCGACCGTGGGGAGGTCATCGGCGGGAGCTTCGACTGCTGAAGCGGCGGCTGTGTCCGGGGGAGCCTTCGTGCCGGTTTCGACCGTCCGCCCGGCGGGTTCGCGGTTGGCGCCCGCGGGGTTCGGGGGCGAGAACACCGCGATCTCCACCTGTTCGCCGTCCTCCAACAGGACGAAGTCATCGGCCTGCAGATCGGTGACCGGCTTGCCCTTCCGCACGACTCGCACGTCGACGTGGACGAGCCGGACGTCGAGTTGATCGGCGAACTGGGTGCGGGCCGGATCGGGAGGCTGCGCCTGGATTGCGGCGGGCCATGCGAGGAGCAGGATCGTTGTTGCGTACTTCAGCATCGGTAGAGCGGACCTCCCTGTGAGCATGTAGTCAGTGTCTCTTACGACGGAAGCCGCCCTTTCGTTTACGCAACGGCGGGAAAGCCCGGCGCCTCAGCGGGTGAGACGCAGGGCCGTTCCCGTTTCTCTGGCGCCGGCTCTAGACCGAAGTTCCAGCCTTCTGAGAGTCCGTCTGGGGCCTGAAGTCGTTGTGTGGCTTGGTTTTGGGCAGTGGAGGGGTGAACCTCACCCGTACCCAGTAGAAGACACCCCGCGAAACGAGAAAACCCCGCCGTTGCTGGAAATCCCACGCCTTGGCCTCTGGAACTTCGGGCTAAGGCCGGCATCCCTGGGAACGCGGGCGTCTCGCCCGCATCCGGTCCGATTCGGCGCTAGCGCCCGTCAGCGGGCGCAGGCATGGAACGCCGTCGCATCCGTGATCGCGGGCGCCGGCTGGCCCGGCTCGTTGCGGTATTCCCTCACCGCCTCCGTCACCGTATCGGTCACCCGGATCAAGTAGCCCAGGTCCGTCGTCGACGCCCCGTACACCCACACATGACCGTTTACCGCGCAACCGTCCAGGACTTTGATCAGTACCTCCCAGTTCTCACGGTTGAAGAACCGAAACAGACCCGAGTCGTTGGTCCCCGCGTGGACCACACTTCCCGGGCCGCTTCCACCGTCTGACTTCCGCCACTGTACGGCCACCGCGTAGCGCGAATCCTGTAGACACCGCATCTCCGCGCTCGACTCGCACGTCCCCGCAGGCGAGCTCGACTCCACCAGGAACACGCGCGCCGATGTCGATTCACGCGCACCGTCACTCACCCAAAGCGTGACTTCGTAGAAGCCCGGCTCGGACCAACCGTGCGCCAACCTCCGCTGATCCGACTCCGTGCCCTCGCCGAACTCCCAGCGACGCGACACCGCGGGACCGGTGCTCATGTCCGCGAACTGCACCACCTCGCCGGTCAGGGCCCGACAAAGCTCAGGGTCGCACGCCGCGCCGCTCACTTCAATCACCGCCACCGGAGGCGTGTCATCGTCCTCAATCAATACGGTCGCCGCGGCGCCGCCACTCACTCCCGGAGGCAGAGCACCGAAACCAAGAGTCACCGATTCGCCGAAGTCCTCCTCGCTGTCGTCCGCCGCCGCGAAATCGAACGTCCGCGTCGTCACGCCGCGGTCGAACGAGATGCTCGCAGGCACGCCCGAATAGTCCGCTTCCGACGCTCCGCCGCGGTGGATTCGTACCAGCGGAATCGACACCTCGCGCTCCGGATCCGCGCTCAGGCGCACCGTCACCTGAACCGTCCGCCCTTCCAGAACCTCGTAGCGCGAGGAACCGAACGAAGTCTCCACTTCCGGATCCTCCTCCGGTGGCGGTGGCGGTGGCGGCGGAGGTGGCGGTGGCGGCGGTGGCGGAGGAGGTGGTGGCGGTGGCGGTGGCGGTGGCGGTGGTGGCGGCGGAACGTCGAGGATCGTGGCCTCGGCGGTCCCGCGTAACGGCAGCACACCCTGTGGGGGCGACAGGATCACCGTGAACGTCTCTTCGCCCTCGACGAGACTGTCGGCGAGGGTGGCCACCTGGATCTCCGCCGTTGCCTCTGTCTCCGTGGCGCCGATGGCCGGAAGCGTCACGCTGCCCGTCGCGCCGGTGTAGTCAGCGCCCGTGGCCGTACCGTCCTCGGTCTCATAGTCCAGAGTCAGACTGGCGCCTCCGCGCACAGGCCAGGTCGAGTACGCCACGTCGAAGCTCAGAGTCGTCCCCTCCGTCCCCTCGGCGTCCGCGATGCGAAGACACGACCACACGGTCAGCGAGTTCGCCGACCTTGGCGTCTCCAGCGCGGCCGGCAAGGTCGCCGAAGCATCGAGAGTGGTTCCGCACAAGGAGAGGTGTCCAAGGTTGGTCAAGTCGTCCAACTGGCTGGGAATACCGCCGGTGAAGCCGTTGCCGGCGAGATGGAGAGTCTGGAGGTTGGAGAGGTCTCCCAGCGTCGCGGGAATGCTCCCGCTCAACTCGTTGCGGTGGAGCCAGAGCTGTGTGAGGCTGGTGAGTGCGCTGAGGTCGGGGATGCTTCCACTCAACTCGTTGTTGTTGAGACTGAGGCCCGAGAGGCTGGTGAGTGCGCTGAGGTCGGGGATGCTTCCACTTAACTCGTTGCTCTGGAGAAAGAGGCCCGAGAGGCTGGTGAGTGCGCTGAGGTCGGGGATGCTCCCGTTCAGGTTGCTACTGTGGAGCAAGACTGCTGTGACATTGCTTCCTGAGATGGTGATCCCATCCCAGGAAGCCATGCTCAACGTGTTCGCCCAGTTCAGTGTGCCCGTCCCCCGCAGAGTGTCCATGACGCCTAGCAGGGCTGCGCAGTCGCCGGCCAGCGCGGCGGCGTCGCCTGGGCTAACCGCCGTGACGGCTGTATCGGTGGCCGTACATGTCGCCTGAGCCCAGGCTGCCCCGCCAAACAGCCCAAGCGCCAGCGAACAGATGAGGACCTTCAGTCTCAAGGCGAGACAAGAGCGACCGGACTTACGGCTCCGTCTGGAAACACCCGTGGTACGGGAGAGAACAAGGTTCCACGAGTTTCTAGTCTGTCGCCGCTGAGACGCGTCGGGTCTCGCTGTACGCCATGTCGCCAGAGCCTCTAGGATCTCGCAGTATCGGGAGTTCCTCTTCATCAGTCCCTCGTTTGGCTACAGCCCGTAGCGAGCCAACACCCCACACACTAAAACTGTACGCCCTGGGCGATACACATGTCACCGGCAAGTTTGCCGGGGTCGACGGGTCGTGCATCCCGCGAGACTACGGCATCTCCACCACAAACCCGGAAGAGCCACTTACTGAAGGTGACCCAGACCCGGCGACTCGCCGCCGCGGAACGCCGGGTCTGGGTGTTGTCAAGCTACTGGTTACATCCGACTAGAACGCGAAGCGAAGTCCGACCTCGAAACTCCGAGGCTGACGATACGTTCTAGGATCATGTAGTTCAAGGTCGGCGCAGCCAGTGGAACTCCCACAGATGGTTGTGATCTGCTCGCTGTCGAGTGCGTTGTGAACCGACGCGATCACGTTGAACCGATACTGTCCAAGTGTGAAGTACCTTGTGGCATAGAGGTCGATACGGTATTGATTGTCTGGAGCCTCGCGACTTCCTCGCGCCTCCAACAACTCGACGCCGTATGGATCACCCGGCTGTGTCACGGAGTAGATGAACGGAGACCACCAGAAGGTACGGAATCCGACGCTGAAGTCAAGCGGCAGATCGACGTAGCCGTTGAACTTGATCCGGTGCTTCCGGTGATCCGGCATGTAGCCGTAGCGATTCACAAAATGCACAGGGTAGTAGTCATAGGCAGTGCCTGCGTTCTGAGTGTCGCCGATGTTTCCTTGTGACTCCGACCAGACGTAGGAACCTCTGAGCTCCATCCAGTCGGTAAACCTGGAAACGAACTCCGCGGCCACTCCCCTGTACTCTCGAATCAGTCCGGGCAGGTTCGCCATGACGTAGCTGTCGCAGGCGGCATCCGCACGGGGCGTCGGTATGTTGCCGTTGCAGGTGTCCTCGAAGATGTCCAACGTCTCCTTGTCGATGTATGTGAGCGCGATGGACGTGCGCCGCGCCAGTTGCCTCTCGATCCCCACCTGCCACTGATCAGCGTAGGTCGGTTCAAGGTCAGGCACGATTGTGCTCGGTGCGCTACCGAACGTCGTGTTGAAGAACCACCCGTTGGGATCAAAGCCGACCGGATCGGCAATCCAGTTCGGGAAGGTCGCGCCACCTACGGTCTGCTCGCCGGGGAAGGCATCGCTGCAGTTCGCGCCCAGGCTGGCCCGGAACGTGGAGCAGGAGATCCAGCGGATAGTAGGCAAGGAGTTCACTCGCGCGAAGCTCGGCAGGGTGAGTGCGTTTGGGTGCATGAAGAGACCCCAGGTTCCACGCACGACGGTCTTCGAGTCGCCAGTGAGGTCCCACGCGACCCCGAGCCGGGGCTGCAGTTTGGACATCTTCGCGATTTCGTCGCCGATATCATTCGCAAACGTAACTTCGTCGTGTCGCAAGCCCAACTTGAAAGTTAGGTCGGAGGTCGCGCGCCACGTGTCCTGCAGGTATGTCGAGAGAAGACTCCCGTCGTACTCGAGTGCTCCTTCGATTGGCGAGTAGTAGTACGTGTACGGCTGTCCGAAGCGATCTCTGAACACGTATCCGCCACCTGTCGAATCGTTCTGTGAGCGGAAGAGAGTGTCGGAAAAGACAGCGCCGAGTCGCACTTCGTGGTCGCCCGCTGCACTCTGTGTGAACCACGTCAAGCTCGTGGAGTATTCATCGCGATCGCGAGACGAGAACTGCTGGTTCGTGTAGTTCACCGAACTAGAGGAATCGCCGAACGAGTCGATGTGGCCGATCGTGTCGAAGTCCTCGCTCTGCGGATACACGTCCAAAGAGTTGCGAGTGAGAGTCGTCTGGAGCTCCCATTGCAGATTCGATGTCGGAACGGCCAAGAGGGTTGCGCCGGTGATCTGGGCGATCTGATCCTGCCTGCTTGCCGCGTCGGCGGCTACTAGTCGTCCGGAGTTGGAGTTGTGAATTGATGCGTCTTCGTCGTGGAGGCGTCCGACAAGCTGGTAGTCTTCGCGCGCTTGCCACGTGACTTTGCCGAACAGATTCATGCCGTCGAAGTCTCTCGTAAGCACGGCCCCGGTGGGCGTACTCTTGGATCGCACCGGATTCGCCGCAGTGCTGAACCACACTTTGTCCCGCAGGATCGGGCCGCGAAGAGAGGCGGCAGGTTCGGAGAACTCGGTCACGTTGTCCTCTTTGTCGAAGTGTTCGCCGTCCGTGTTGAAGTCGGTATCCCGGTAGCGGACTGAGGTGGTCCCGGTTCGTTGGACAGCATGGCGGCCTGGCTAAGGTGTACTTCCATGGTTGATCAAGCAGCCCGCCGCCGTCGGGGCTGTGGAAAACGTGGATTCTGCGGATCGTCCGGGACCGTCGGCTCGTGCCTGACAGCCGGGTCCGGACGGCCTTCGCGGTGCGCCTCGATCGGCGTACTGCCGGCGAGCGCCGAGTGCGGGCGCTCGGCGTTGTAGAAGGTGATCCACTCGCCGATGATCCTGCGGGCCTCGAGGCCGTCGCGGAGTTCGTGCAGGTAGACCGCCTCGTACTTGAGTGAACGCCAGAGACGCTCGATGAAGATGTTGTCCAGATACCGGCCGCGCCCGTCCATCGAGATCTTCACGTCTGCGTCTTCGAGTCGCTCGATGAAGTCCGAGCTGGTGAACTGGCTGCCCTGGTCCGTGTTGAAGATCTCGGGCTTGCCGTACCGGGCCAGGGCTTCTTCGAGGGCCTCGACGCAGAACGAAGCGTCCAGCGTGTTCGACAGGCGCCACGACAGCACCCGCCGGCTCGCCCAGTCCATGACCGCCGCCAGGTACAGGAAGCCGCCTCGCACCGGGATGTAGGTGATGTCGGCGCACCAGACCTGGTTCGGACGCTCGATCGCAAGGCCCTTGAGCAGATACGGGTACGTCCGGTGATCCGGATGCGGCTTGCTCGTCCGCGGCGCCTGGTAGATCGCCTGAATGCCCATCAGACGCATTAGACGCCGCACCCGGTGACGACCGACACGAACGCCTTCGCGGCGAAGGTGCCGGACCATCTGACGAGAGCCGTAGAACGGGTACTTCAGGAACAGCTCGTCGAGCCGCCGCATCAGGCCCAGCGTCTCCTCGCTCTCTCCCTTCAGCCGGTAGTACAACGAAGAACGGCTGACCTCGAGCAGACGGCACTGCCGGCTCAGGCTCAACTCCAAGTCCTCGCGTTCGATCATCTTCAGGCGCTCGGGCCGGCTTAGTGCCCGAGCCCCCTGGACAAGAAATCCCGCTCGATCGTCAACTCCCCGATCTTCGCGTGAAGGTCCCGAATCTCCTCCTCGTGCGCGCGCGGGCGACCATCCGACTTGCCCGTGAACGTCTCCGTCATCCCCTCGATCGCCTGCCGCTTCCAACTGCCCACCTGATTCGGGTGGATCTTGTGACGGCCAGCGATCTCCGACAGCGGCCGGTCCTCCCGAAGAGCCTCGAGCGCCACCTTCGACTTGAACGACGCCGTGAACTTCCGGCGCTTCCTCATCCTGTACTCCTCCTCTCGGATAGGAGTACACCTTAGCCACCTGTCCAGTTTTCCGGGACCACCTCAGACATCAAGCGAACCCTGAAGCTGATTGCCGCCGGACTTGGTGACGACGTTGATTACGCCCCCGGTGGCCCCCCCATAGCGAGCCTCGTAGCCACCGAGCTCAAAGTTGACTTCCTCGATCGCGTCGTAGGGGAGGTTGAGACCGAAAGTGGCCGTGACCGGATCGGTGGTGTTTGATCCATCGACGACCCAAGCGTTCTCGGCTCCCGTCGAGCCATAGACGTTGGGATTGGCGCCGCCGGCTACACCGGGGGCCTGCTCGAGCATAGTCTGGTAGCTGCGGAAGATCGAGCTAACTGCGGCTTTCTCTAGGTAGTCAGTGGAGAAGGACACGGCGGTCGAGACTTGCTCCGGGTCGACGACCGGAGTCTCTGCAGTAACCATCACTTCTTCGCCGAACTCACCGACTGCCATCGAGACCTGAATCTCCGTGACTCGGTTCAGGCGGACCTCGACCTCGGTCCGCTGCTGCGGAATGAAGCCTTCAAGTTCAGCGTCGATGGTGTAGACGCCGGGAGGAAGGCCGGGGAAGCTGAATTCGCCTTCGGTGTCGGTGAACTCGGTGCGGGAGCCCATCAGGTTGGGCGAGTTGACGGTAACGGTCGCTCCGGGAAGCGGCGCTCCGTCTGCTTCCATGACCTGGCCGGCGAGTCGACCTGTGAGTTGAGCCGCTGCCGGAGAGGCCAGCAGAGTGAGCGCAAGGGCCGCGCATAGGCCGAGGACGGCGGTTCGGCTCAGGCCGGAACCGGCTATGCGGTGAAGTGGTTGGAATTGTGACATTGCGGAGGTTCTCCTCTGGCAATGGGGCGCACGATGGTTGAGCAAGCCGGATGCCAGCGGACGTAACGGGAGCCGGACGAAGCGACGGTCAGGGTCCTCAGCGACGCTTCCGTGCGGCTTTGGTGCGATCTGACGGCCGGCGGGCGCACCCGTGTCAGGCGTTCTTGCCCTGGCCGGGTTAGCTGCCCTTCGGAGCGTTGGATCCAGGAGAGGGTTTTTCGGACAGGCTCTTGAACCCTGGCCGGGGAGGCCTGCGCCGGCCTGGCGCCGGCCCAGCGCTCACAGTGTGGCGGCGGGGGGCAAGCTGCGATAGCTTCCCCGTTTCACACCACGAACCCCTCAAGCGCCCTCATCTGGGGGTAAGGAGCTAGCGAGCCATGCCCGATCTCGACCCGTTCGGTATCGACGCCGAACTGTACGACCTCTCGATGTCCGAGGCGGCCAAGCCGCTTCTGTCCAAGGTCAAGAACTTCATCGCCGACTACGTCGACCCGATCACGGAGGAGTACTACCGCCGCGGCGAGGGACGGGAAGACCGCTGGAGCTACGGCGAGGGACAGTTGGAACTGCTCGACGGCGCCAAGGCGAAGGCTCGGTCGATGGGCCTGTGGAACTTCTTCTTGCCGGACGCGGAGACGGGCGAGGGACTCAAGAACCTCGACTACGCCTACCTCGCGCAGGAACTGGGCAAGAACCCGCTCGCCTCGCAGTGTCTGAACTGCAGCGCCCCGGATACCGGCAACATGGAGGTGCTCGAGCGCGTCGGCACGCCGGAGCAGAAGGAGAAGTGGCTCGAGCCCCTGCTGAACGGCGAGATCCGCTCCTGCTTCGGGATGACGGAGCCGAACCTGGCTTCGTCCGACGCGAAGAACATCGGCACCCGCGCGACCCTCGACGGCGACGAGTGGGTGATCGACGGCGAGAAGTACTACATCTCCGGCGCCGGCGACCCGCGCTGCAAGATCATGATCTGCATGGTCAAGACCAGCCCGGGCGGTCCGGCCCACCGCCAGCAGTCCCAGATTCTGGTTCCGATGGACACCCCGGGCGTGAACGTGCTGGGACCCATGAAGGTCTTCGGGCACGACCATGCGCCGCACGGCCACATGCACATCAAGCTCGACAACGTGCGCGTGCCGAAGGAGAACATCCTGCTGGGCGAGGGCCGCGGTTTCGAGATCTCCCAGTTGCGCCTGGGCCCGGGTCGCATCCACCACTGCATGCGGTCGGTGGGTCAGGCCGAGAAGGCGCTCGACCTGATGGTCCAGCGCGGCATGTCCCGGGAGGCCTTCGGCCGGCCGATCATCCAGCTTGGCAAGAACATCGAGGTGGTGTCACGCGCCCGCATCGAGATCGAGGCGATGCGGCTCATGGTCCTGCGCGCCGCCAAGGCGATGGACGTGCTCGGCAACCGCGAGGCGAGGGTGTGGGTCCATGCCGTCAAGGCGATGGTCCCCGAACGCACCTGCCAGATCATCGACCAGGCGATCCAGATGCACGGCGCCACCGGCGTCTCCCAGTGGACACCGCTCGCCGACATGTACACCAGTCAGCGGACGCTGCGCATCGCGGACGGCCCGGACGAGGTCCATCACCTCGTCGTCGGCCGCGCCGAGCTGCGGCGGTACACGGAGGAGAGTGCGGCCAACTAGCGGTCTGCGCCGGAGGGCCGGTGCGGCGGCGCAGCGGCGTCGGTGTGGCGTCGGTGTGGCGCCGGAGAAGGCTGGAGGTCGTCGGCCGACGAACGGGCCGCGCTAGCAGCTTGCGGTCGGGTGCTCTCTCCGTCGGGGTTCGGAGGTAGACGAGCACGAGTGGGGTGTGTAAGGTACATACACACGCTGATCCCGAAAGAGTCGGTAGAGACATGGCCCGAGTACAGCTCCTGATCCCTGACGATGATCGAGACAGATTCGTCCACCAGGCTAAGCAGGAGGGCATGACCTTGAGCGCGTGGCTTAGGAAGGCGGCTCGCCAGCGTCTTACAGCGCAGCAGCGTCCTCAAGCCTTCGAGTCGGCAGACGATCTTGAAGAGTTCTTCCAGCGGTGCGACGAGCTGGAAGGCGCCGGCGCCGAACCGGACTGGGGCGAGCACCTGACGGTGATCGAGGAATCCCGCGGGCGGGGCGCCTCCACTACGTGATCTTCGTCGACACGAACGTCTTCATGTACGCGGTGGGCCGGCAGCATCCCCTGAGGGACACCGCCCGGGAGTTCTTTGCGGAGAGCATCCGGAACGAGACGCCGCTGTGCACCTCGGCGGAAGTGATCCAAGAGTTGGCGCACGCCTATCTGCCCGTGGCGCGATTGCGGACGCTCGACCGCGCTCTGGCTCTGATCTCCAGAGCGCGAGTGGAGGTGTGGCCGCTCGAGCAGGAGGATGTGACCCTGGCGCGGCAACTCCACGAGCAACATCCGACCCTGGGAGCTCGGGACCTTTGCTATCTCGCAAGTTGTCGCCGGCGCGGCGTGCGAGAGATTCGGACCTTCGATCGGGCTCTGGGAGCCGTCGTCGGCTCGACGGCGAGGTGAGACGAATTCGCTACTGCGCGGCTCTGACGTACAGCGGATTCGAGTAGATCCACGTCCGCCACTCGCCGTCGACTTTCAGCCAACCCTCGACCCGGTAGACACCGGGGCGGTCAAGTGGATGGTCGAGGGACCGTGCTTCGGTGGCGGCGATTTCTTCGCCGTTGCGTAGCAGGCGGATGTAGGTCGGGAGCGGGAAGTGCGCTCTCAGTTCGGCCTCGGCGCCGTCTTCCAGGGTCCATTCGGCGCCCATGATCGCGGCGGGCTGGGGCGTCCGCGCGTTGTCGGCCGGAGCTTCGCCCTCTGCAACGTAGAAGGAGAAACCCGTCGGGTCGGCCAGCCAGTCGTGGGCGACGTAGACGTGGCCTGCGGCGACGGCGCTGCGAATCGATTCCTCGTCGAGAGCCGGCGCGAGGATGTGGGTGGTCGAGTTCCGCATCGACACCCAGTACGGGTCGAGGTCGTAGCTGCCGACCGGGTCGCCGGGCTCGTGGCCGCGGAGGAGTTCGGGGAGCCGCGGCCAGTCGTCGGCGTGGAAGATCGTCATCTCGTCGGGGTCGTCGACGATCGTGCCGACGCGGACTGACTCTTCGTCCACCTTGATCACGACGAAGACCTGGTTGTGGTGGCAGTCGCTCGCGTTGACGCCGACGACCTGGCGCCGGGCGGTCTCGCGGTCCCACTTCTCCAGGTACAGGGCGGGGTAGTCGAACTGGGCGCCGAACACTTCCTCGGGGTAGAGCTCGACAGACCGGGCGAGGGTGCGCGATTGGTCCGGGTCGATGATCCAGGCGACCAGGGCGCGCATCGAATCGCCGTCGTCGAGCGCGTCGGCGTGGCGGTTGTAGATCTCCATGCCCGTCAAGCCGTCCATCGGGTGATCGACCCGCTCCTCGACGTGGGACAGGAAGGCCATGCCGGCGCCTCGATTGACCTCGCGCAGCAGGCTCGCGGCGTCACCGTCCATGTGCGCGGCGACCGATGCCTCGGGGTGGATCAGGAAGCCGTGCGCCTCCGAGCCGGGCACGAACAGGACGCCGTCACGGAGTCCGCGCCAACTGTCCATGAAGTCGAGCGGCGGCCGGTGGTGGTCGGAGAGGAAGATCACGTCGACGCCGATGCGCCTTGCGTCGCGGAGGATTTCCTCCGGTGTGCCACCGGTGTGAGCCGAGTCGCCGGCGTGGGCGTGGAAGACGCCGCGGTAGTCGTTGAGCGCGGGGAGCGGTGCCGGCGGTCGAACCGCCTCGCGCAGTCGTTCGACATCGGCGTGAGCGGCCGCGAGCCGTTCCAGGGAGAGCCGCTCGATAGTGGTCCAGCGCCGTGCCGGCGGCTCGCCTGCTGCCGGCTCCTGAGCCTGGCTCCAGGCGCACGTAGCGGCCAGAAGGCCGCAGACGGCAGCCTGGAGCGCCTTCACAAGGGGGACTATGTCGAATAGCGCCCCACGGCCGCCGCGGGCACCAGTCGACGCAATCCCCGTCACAAGGAGTAGACCCGCGCCGCGGTGCGGTAGAACATCGCGTCCTGCTCGTCGTCGGAGAACCCGGCCGCGATCTTCTTCAGGGCGTTGTAGAGAACGTGGTAGGGGATGGAGAGCTTGTCGACCGGGAAGTTGCTCTCGAACATGCAGCGGTCGGGACCGAAGCACTCGATCGTGTGCAGGTAGTAGCGGCGCTGCGCCGCGACGAGTTCATCGGAGGCGGCCGGCACAGCGCGCTCGTTCCAACCGAAACCGTTGTCCGGCATCGCCAGACCGCCGATCTTCGCGACCACGTTGGAGCACTCGGCGATCTCGGCGATGTCCTGCTTCCAGGTCTCGAAGATCTCCTCGCGCTTGTCAGCATAGGGGCCGACGCCGAGCGGCGTGCCGAAGTGGTCGAGGATCATCGTCGTTCCGGGCACGGCGCGCGCCAGGGCGGCGAAGTCGCGGTTCTGGTGGTGGTAGTGCCAGGTATCGAAGGTCAGGCCGCGCTCGCCCAGCACCTTCATGCCGCGGCGGAAGTCGGCGCCGGCGTACAGACCTTCGGGCGCCCGCCCGGCGATTCGCAGGGCTTCCGGGTGCGGATCGCGAGCGCCGCTGTGGCGGATGCCCCTGAACAGCCCGTTGCCGGCCTGCTCGTGGGCGTCGAGCACCTCCGCCACGCCCTCGCCGAGCGTCAGGTTCGCGTGGCTGACGATGCCGGCGATCACAGCACCGTCGCCCCCGGCGGAGGCGGCGGCGATCTCGGCCACGAACTCGGTCTCACCGATGCACCGGAGGTGGTCCGGACCGTCCTCGCGGTAGCAGGCCCGGCATTCCACGAACACCGTCTTCTCGACGTTGTGACTCTCGCCGTCGCTTCCCACCGCTTCCGTATCGCCCCACAGATCCTCGAGCAGGTAGTTGCCGGTGGGCCGCCGCCAGAGATGGTGATGCGGATCGACGATCCGGCGGCCGGGATCGACCGTTTCTTCCTGGACCTGGGCGAGCCAGGCAGGTGTACCGGGGGTGGGAACGGACATGGCGCCTCCTATGCGAGCCTGGGGCGTAACCCTAGCAACGCATCGAGACGCCTGCTGCCCCGCCAACTCTGGCGTGGAGAAACAAGATCCTCATAACTCGTGTATTGGTGCGGTGGAGTTATGCGGAACTTGTTTCCCGTTGTCTCTTCACACGGGTGACCTTCGCCTCAGTGCTCGTAGTCGCGGTGGTGCTCGGCGAGGAGGTCGCGGCCGAAGTCGCCGTCGAAGTCGCGCCACACGGTGTGGCTGTGGTTGGCGGCGTTCTGGACGTTGTCGTACTCGATGACGAAGTCCGGCGCCTGGACGCGGTAGTAGTGCGGCGCGCCGGGTTCGTCCGGCCCCATCCAGGCGAAGTGGATCGCGTTGCCTGCGGCCTTGACCTGAGCGCGGCGCTTGGCGGCCAGGTCGGGGGGAACGTTCCCCGCGTACTCGTCGATCAGGGCGTCGAGCAACTCGCGCTGCTCTTCGCTGAGGGCGCTCGCCGGTACGCCTCTTGGCACCTGGCGTTTCACCCGCGGCTGGTTCGAGCTGAAGATGTCGCGCGGCGCCTCGTCGCCGACGACCGCCTTCTTGCGCTGTTCGTCGTCCAGGGATTCGAGCAGCGTCCGGGCTAGGTCCTCCTCGCGTCCCAGGGCGCGCAGGCCTTCGCGCGGGCCGCTCGGCACCCGGTGCGGGTTGGCGCCCAGGAAGAGAGGCGTGGAGGCGGTCGCGTCTCCGGCGACGACGGTGAAGTTGAGCGACACGTGATGTCCCTCAAAGCTCCATCCCCAGTCGCCGTCCTCGCTGGGTGCGCCGAAGAAGGTCACGTGGTAGCGGAGCGGATCCCGCATTGACGTGAAGGGGTTCCCGCCCGCCGCCTCCTCGATCTTCCGCAGCACGGCCTCCAGGCTCATCACGGTCGTGGTCTTGCCGTATCCCGTGCGGCTCAGCGAGGCGCTGAGCAGGGCGTGGAGGAGATGGTGCTGGTCCGGGCTCATGTCCAGCATCGAGAGGCCCTTGCGCTCCTTGGGGATGAAGTGCCAGTCGACCCTCTCGGCGTCGCCCATGTCGAGCATCAACGTTTTGCGTTGGTCGGCATCGAGCGACGCGAGCAGGTTGTTCGCGGCCGAGGCCATCGTGTCGGAGGTCTTGTCGTGGCCTGCGGCGCCGAGGAATCCGGCGGCGCCGGCGCAGCCCAGAGCGATCAACAGCATGCGTGTGGACATTGTAGGTCTCCTGCGACCTGAGCCCCCTCGATGAGGGTGCCTGTCGGGCGGGTCCGTAGGGCGGAACACGAGGGCAGACTATCGCGGCGATGGGTGTGGTCCGAGTCCGGGTTCGGTGCGGCGAAGGCGCCTGGACAAAGGGCCTGGACGAGCCTCGTGACCATCGGTTGGCCGGAGACTGGAACCTCGGCATGCTGGGGATCAGTACAGCCGGTCTCCCGATTGGCGACAACGGCGAGAGCTTCGTACCCGGCGCCACCTACGGCGTTGCGCGTGTCACCAGGAACATCGGCGCCCGGTCGACGATCGGCGGCATCTTCACGCATCGCAGCCGTGACGGATTCGCGAGCGAGAGGCTCTACGGGCTCGATTTCGACCTGAAGCCGACCCAGCGCACGGAGGTCTCGGGTTTCTGGGCCGAGAGCGACCTCGGGCTCGGCGCCGGCTGCGCACCGAGCAGGATGGTCGAGTCGCGCCCGGCTACGATTCGCGGGTGAAGCGCGGGCTGGACCGAGAGATCTCCCATCCGGAGGACCTGGAGTTCGGGGAACTCCGGCACCGCCTGTGGCTTCACCCGGGCGTTTCGGACCAGCTTCGGGAATGGCCGCAGCTCTACAAGCGCCTCGGGTTGGTGCTCCGGCACCTCGCGGCCAACGGACGCACGACGGTCGTGAAGGGCTGCAAGGACAGGAACCGCGGTTGGCGGCGTTCGCCGCTCGGCGGCGCGGGCGGCATGCAGTACTACCTGTGGTGGACGCCGGGGGGCAGTCCTCCCGCCGCGGACCTGGAGCTGCCGGATCGCTCCGTGCTGGTGCGGGCCGTCCGGCACCATGACGATCACGGGCTGCTGGCTGCAGGGCGCCTGGTTGACTACCTCCCGCTCTCGACCGCGGCAGACCTGAGCGACGACATCGCGGGTCGCCCGTGGACCGACGCTCAGATGCAGTTTGTGGAGGACCGGCGCCGGGTCCGCCTGATTCGCGGCCGGCCTGGTTCGGGAAAGACGACCGCCCTGTGGAAGGCCGTCGAAGCGCGCAGGGGAGAACGCATTCTCTACCTGACCTGGTCGCCCGCGCTGCGGCAGCAGGCCGAGGCGAACTTCGCGTCGTTCGCACCGACCGACGTCCGCGTCGACGCGCTGGACTTCGGGACCTTTCTCGGCGAGATCTGCGGCGCCGATGTGCTCAGGCAACCGCTTGCCGCCAGCCGTGCCCGGTTCGGGCGGATCCTCGGGCGCCTTGGGCGGAGCGCGTATGGACCCTGGAGCCGCCGACGCAACGCGCTGCACGCGGAGTTGCGCGCGGTTCTCTATGGCCGGTCGGTCGAAGGCGCCGCGTCCGGTGCCGACGGCGGCCTGACGCGCCTGGCCGATGCCGAGTACCTGGCGCTGCGCGGAGGGCGGGACGGGGTCGGAAACCAGGCCGCGCAGGCGCTGCTCCGTGTGGCTCGGACCCTGCCGGAGGATGGGGTCCACCAGATCTTCCCCGAACTCGTTGCCGCGGCCCGCGCGATCGACATGCTTCGTCGCGACCTCGTTCCCGACGGCCTCGACGGGTTCGATCGCGCCGTGGTCGATGAGATCCAGGATCTCACCGTGCTGGAGTCCGCCGTGGTGGTCGAGTACTGCTTGGCGGTCGGACGGCGCCGGGGGCGGGCGCCGTGGCTGCTCATGGCGGCTGATTCCGGCCAGACGGTGCGGCCGACGGGGTTCGATTGGGGGCCGCTGAGCGATCTGCTGGCCGACCGCCTCGACGCCCCCGAGGCCTTCGATCTCGAAGAGCATCTGCGCTGTCCGAACGGGATTGCCGAGGTGGTCGACCGGGCGACGCATCTCTACGACGACATCGCCAAGCATGCTCGCCCGACCAAGCAACGGCGTCAGCGCGGCGCGCAGCATGTTGACGCGTACCTGATTCACGTCGCGGTTCCGAAGCGGGCGGGCGCGATCAAGCTCCTCCAGCGGCTCAAGGACGCGGACGGCGTCATCGTCCTCGCGGCGCAGGACGAGGCGCCGAAGTGGCTGCCGGAGGGGCTGCGTGAGAGCGTCCTGACTCCGGCGGAGACGAAGGGATTGGAGTACCAGTCGGTCTGTGTGCTGGAGCCGGGCGGACTGCTGTCGAAGCTGGCGCCGGAGAACCGGCGCCCGGGGCGCGACGGGGCCATCGACGAGCACGTGCGCCGGACGGCGATCGACCACCTGCGGGTGACCTTGAGCCGTGCGACCGAGACCCTGGCCTTCCTGGATGTGGGAGCGAGCGACGAGGAGGTGGCACGGAGCCGCGAGCTGCTCGGCAATCCCGCGCCGTTCGATCCGACCGACCTCGTCGGTCATCTGATCCGTTCCGACGCGTCGCCCGAGGAGCGGGTGCTCGTGTGCATCAACGATGCCCGGGTGTTCATCGATTCGGTGCCCGACCGGGCCTGGCAGCGGGCCTGCCAGGCACTACGCCTGCTGGGCGACCCGGAACTGCCGAATGGCGTCGCGGATCCCACGGTGCGCGCCGAGGCCGGCGAGACGGTGCTTGCTACCGCGGCGCGGCTGCTGGTCGAAGGGGCGCCCAAGGGCGTAGAGCGGCCCGCCCTGTTCGAGACCGCGATCCAGGTGATCGGGAAGCAGACCCCGGACTCGGAACTGGCGGCGGACGCGCTGACCCAGCTCGAGACCTGGTCAGCGGACCGCAGCTTGCCGCCCTTCGCCCTGCTTGAGGCGGCCCGCCGGCTCTCGCAGAGTGAGTCATCGCGCAGCGGGTGGTTGAAGGAGGCGTTGCTGCCGGCGGCCCAGGCGCTGCGGAGGGGCCTCGAGGCGTGCGCGGAGGACCCGGTCCTGGCGGAGGAGTTCGCCGGCGCCGGGGTCGAGGCCTGGCTCGAAGCGACCTTCCATGTGGGAGACGTTGAAACGAAGTCGCGTGCGCTCCGCCGCGCGGCCTTCGACTCGTTGCTCAAACCCGGTGGGGAGGAGGAGTCTCCCGCCCGGCGCGGGCAACGGCTGCAGCGGGCGGAGTCTCTGCTCGATGCGCTCGCTCCTGATCTACGCCGGTTGGGCCGGTTCCGCGAGGCGCAGGGGCGTCCCCTCGATGCGGCCGACGCCTACCGGCAGGCCGGCGCCCACCGGGATGCACTGCGCGTGCTCCGCTACGCCGGCCTGTGGGAGAAGGCCGCGCCGCTGGCGAAAGGAGAAATGCGGGAGGACCTGGACTGGCTCATGGAGCTCGATCAGCTCATCGAACGTCGACCCGCGGGTCAGAACCGCCGGCTTCGCGAGGGGGAGCGCGACCGGTTGGAGAAGCTGCTCGACAGCGTGCAGAGACGGCCGCGGCGCAAGGGCGCGGGGCGCCGCTGACTGAGCCCGTGGCGTGTCGCGGGCTATCTCAGGCGACGCTCGGGTCCGGCTGGACCGCTGATCGACGGGTCGGCGACCGGCGGCTTGAGCGGATAGAAGGTGACCCGGTGGGTGTTTGCCAGCGCGGCGAGCCGATCGAAGGCGTGCCCGCAGCTCAACCCGGCGGCCAGGGTCTGGAAGGACATCGCGCCGCCGTCGTCGACCTGCACGATGCCCGTTGGCCGGCCCATGCGGTCGGCGCGGTCGACCCCGAAGGGGCGGTGATTGCGATCGTGGAGATCGAGCGAGCCCGGATCGCGCATCAACTCGTCGCCCTCCAATTGCCGCGAGCCGCCCGCGAGCCGGTCGTACATCGTCTTCGCGGCGCCGTCGAGTGGATAGCGGGGGAGGCCGTCGCTCACGAAAAGGACTGCCTTGCGGCCCGGGACAAAGGCCAGAGCCTCGACGAGGGAGCGCACCGCGCGGCCGCCACCCAGGTCGGGTTGGCTTCGATCTCTGCATCGAGTGCGTCGGCGATCTCGGCCAGGGTCGTGTCGCGGTGCTTCCGCTGCAGGTGCCGCTCGTCGATGAAGAGGAGGAGCGTGAGGCGGCCGCTGACCGTTTCGCGGAGGTCCTCGGCGGCTCTACCGGCTGCTATCCTCGCCGCTCCCGGGCCGGGAGGCGGCGACGCAGAACGACGCGGAGCGAGTTCTTCGGCGTGGCGTCCCGGTGAGGATGGGCTGGGCCAGAATGCCGAGGTACGAGGAATTCTGGGGCGACAGGAGAAGGGGGTCTGATGAAGCGGAGTCTCATCGAACGAACGGCGGTCGCGGTCGTGGTGGCGGTCGTCCTGGCGGCTGCGCCGGTCGCGGCGCAAGGTGCTGACTACACGGCGCCCCGCACGCACGACGGCAAGCCTGATCTGAACGGGATCTGGCAGGCTCTGGGCGCGACCCACTGGGACATCGAGGCCCACGCGGCCCGCCACGGACCGGTGGTGGAGATGGGCGCGCTGGGCGCCATCCCGGGGGGGCTTGGCGTCGTCGAAGGCGGGAAGATCCCCTACCTGCCGGATGCGCTCGAACTGCGGAACCAGAACCGCGAGAACTGGATGGAACTCGACCCGGCGGTCAAGTGCTACATGGCGGGCATTCCTCGCGCCAACTACATGCCCTTCCCGTTCCAGATCGTCCAGACGCCGGATCACATCCTGATCGCCTACGAGTTCGCCAGCGCCAGCCGGGTGATCTACATGAGCCGGCCCGATTTCGAGGCCCCCTTCGACGCTTGGATGGGCCACTCCCGCGGGCGATGGGAGGGCGAGACCCTGGTCGTCGACGTGACGAGCCAGGTGCCCGGCACCTGGCTCGATTCGAGCGGCAACCACCACACGGATGCGATCCACGTCGAGGAGCGCTGGACCGCGATCAGCCCCAACCATTTGCAGTACGAGGCAACGATCACGGACGAGAACGTCTACAGCCGGCCCTGGAAGATCAGCCTGCCGCTCTATCGCCGGCTCGACCCGAACATGCAACTCCTGGAGTTCAAGTGCGTCGAGTTTGCCGAGGAGCTGATGTACGGGCACCTGCGCAAGGGCGCAGACTCGAGTCCGTAGCACCCAAGCCGCACGTCGAAGAGGAGAACCAACGATGAAGTTCAAGCGAATCGCTCTACTGGCCGCCGGCGTGGCCCTGGTGCTCGCCATACCCGTCGCCGCGCACCACGCCTTCTCGGCTGAGTTCGACGCCGACCGGCCGCTTCAGTTGCGCGGCACGGTGACCAAGATGGAGTGGATCAACCCCCACGCCTGGATCCACCTCGAGGTCACGAACGACGACGGCTCATCGACAGTCTGGATGGTCGAGGGCGGAACGCCGAACACGCTGGCGCGCCGCGGCTTCTCGAAGAAGTCGCTGCTGCCTGGCACCGAGATCGTGGTCGACGGCTACCGGGCGAAGGACGGCTCGAACAAGGCGAACGGCCGCGACCTGACCTTCCCGGACGGCAGCAAGCTGTTCATGGGGTCGTCCGGCACCGGCGCACCGCGCGACGGTCGCGACTCGACCGAGCCGCCGGGCCGATAGCGCCGTCTCCAACCAGGCCGTCTACTCGCCGCCGGAGGCCGCGGTCCTCTTCTCGTCTTCCAGCAGCCGCGCCCCCTTGAGGATGCCGCCCATTGCGTAGTTGCCTTCGTGGCAGGCGTACTCGTAGACCTTGGCCGGCGTGCCGGGCCACAGGTACTCGCCGCTCCAGGGCGCGGTCCACACCGTGGAATCCTCGACCGTGAAGCCATACAGGAGGTCCTTGCCCTGACGGGTGAAGCGCTCGGTGACCTTGAGGTTTTGCGAGGCCAGGAAGAGCGCCGGCCCGTCGGTGAAATTCGTCGTCTCGACCACCAGGGTGTCCCCTTCCCACCAGCCGATCGAGTCTCCCAGCCAGCGGCGTTCGTCCGCGGGGATGTGCTCGCCGCCGATGCGGACGATCCGCGCGTCGTGAACCATCTCGGTCAGGATCATCAGGTGATCTTCGGTCTGCACGATCCGCTTGGCGTTGTTGTAGAGGACGGGCAGCATCGGCGGACCACCGGTGGAGCCGAAGCCGATCAGGCAGCGTTCGGGAACGCCCAGGGACTCCGGCCCGTCGTAGGGGCCGGGACCCTCGACGTCGAGCCACCAGGCGCTGCCGTCGTTGCCGCGCCGCCGTCCGCGCCGCTCGGACATCCGTTGCATCGTCTCCGCGGTCAGAGCCGGCATGCGCCCGTTCGGCGGGTCGGTGATGATCGACGTCCTGAACTTGCCCTCGATGGAGAACACGTCGCTGCCGCGGTCGGTCCAGAAATTGTTGTAGCCGCCGACGTTGCCGGCGCCGCTGGTCTCGCGGAACTCGTCGCCGAGGCCGATCGGCGGCGCTCCGCCCGGTGGGGGCGCCTCGGTGATCTGCCGCTTGGCTGCCCGTGCGGATACCCGCTCCCGCTCCCTTTCGACGATCGCGTTTGCCTGCTCCGGCGTCAGGAACAGGTTGTCGCCGAACTCCTGCGGCCGCCTGAGCGGCGTCAGCGTCGCGACATCGTAGTTGCCGGTGAAGTCCGGGCGCCCCGAGGCCGTGCGCGGGGTCGCGTCGTCCTCGGCGGCTATCGCGGCCGACGCCGCGAGGAAGACGATTGCGGCTGCCGCCGCGGCGCCTGGACGAAGGTTGCGCTGCATCGTGTTTCTCCTCCTTGACTGCACCTGGTGGGAGATCCGGTTATACCAGCAACACCGACTTGGGCCGCTTCGAGCTCGTTGCCCAAGCCTGCCCTTGTGGAGATGCAGGCCCCGGGGCAGTGAATGGCGCCGGGCCTTGTTGGTCGCCATGCACAGTGGGCACGTACGCCTGCCTATTCGCCGAGCACGGGGAGCGACCCTGCGCCTTGTATCGGCTTTTGTATTCAGCAGAGGACCCGGCTCGCAGGCCCACTACGCCGTCGACGACCAACTGAGGCGAAGTTACCGCGTCGGTCTGTAGGCGTCAAACGAATTTGAGGTGCTACGAGATGGGGGGACTGACGGTGCGGCCTGTGGCTGGGCCCAGTGCCGTTCGCGAACCGGCCGCGGCACCGTGCCCCGGCGCTGGATGGCGGTGGCCATCGGGTCTCGACTTGTTCCCGGCAATCGCCGGAGGCGAGGTGGCTACCCGGGAATGAACCGGCTAGCCACGCCTGTCGCTGCTGCGGTGAGCGCGGTTGTCGCCGCCCAGTAGATGCCGGCGAGCATCAAACCGTGCCTTTGCGACAGACCGAGGACCGCCGCGGCGCCCAGGCCAAGCAGTGCGAGGAGCAAGATCGTGAACGGGTTGATGCTTGCCCAGACCGCATTGAGCGCGGCATTGTCGCCTGCCAGGAAGAGGTCGATTCCCATTGGGACCTGCAGGTCCTGCGGCGATCGGATCGCACTCGGGTCCCGGAGGTGGAGGAGGCCAAGGTTGGCCCAGTTCCTGAGGTGGGCGATCACGCTGACGTGTGCCATCAGCGAGAGGGCTTGCCGGAACCGCGGGCGGCCCTGGAACGCAATCGCCAGGAGCCAGACGAACACGGCCTGCACGAGCAAGACGATAGCCGTCACAACAGCGCCGCCGATGGCAGTGATCCATCGCGTCGCAGCCATCACCTGCTCCGTCTGCGCGATCAGTGCTTCAACCTGGTCCGGTTGTCCCGGCAGTGTCTCCGTGAGTAGGGCGCGTTGCATCTGGAGGCCGAACGACGACGACAACAGCGCAAGGGAGATGGCGCTGGCCTGGAGGAGGATGAGAACACCGAGCCAGGGTGAGTTCCGGCGGATGATCTCGAAGCTCGTCCGCGGCGAGGTGACGATCGCGACGAGGCCCCTGAACCAGCCGCCCAGGCCGTTGGGTTGGTCGCCGTTCGGCGGCGTTTCGTGCGGGTTGTCGATGGTCTGCGGATGCTCGGTCATGTCTTGCTCCTGTTGCCGATCCACGAGAGGCGGGAGAACCTCTCGCGTTTGGAGATGCTGAGGATGAGGTTCTCGAGCCGGCCGGCGCCGTCTTCTCCCTCGGCGGCGGGCAGCTCGCGGAACTCCTCCCGGGAGCAGGACAGGAGAACCTTGCCGTCCCTGATGACGGCGATATGGGTCGACACGCGTTCGACGTAGTCGAGCATGTGGGACGTCAAGAACACGGCGACGCCGTCCTGCTCGGCCATCTGCTGCAGGATCGACATGACGGTGCGGGCGCTGAGGGCGTCCATGCCTTCGAACGGCTCGTCGAGAAACAGAACCCGCGGCGCGTGAAGGGTCGACGCCGCCAGGCGGATCTTCTTTCTCATGCCGTGGGAGTAGGTCGTGATCGGCCGCTTGGCGGCCGCCTCGAGGTCGAAGACCGCGAGCGCCTCGTCGGTTCGCTGTCCGGCGTCTTCGCGGCTCAGGCCGTAGATGCGGGCGTACGCCAGTAGCAGCTCCTCGCCGGTCAGGCTCTCGAACAGGATGCTCTGGTCGGGCACGATGCCGAGCTGCCGCTTGAGCTCCGCGTCGTTCACGTCGACCGGCTTGCCCAGCAGTCGGACCGTGCCGCTCGTGGGCTTGAGCAGCCCGGTCAGCATCGACCAGGTCGTCGTCTTGCCCGCCCCGTTGGGACCGACGAAACCCAGGATCTGACCCTCCTGGACATCGAGATCCACGCCGTCGACGACGACGTTGCCGCCGAACGAGCGGGTCAGGTTGTCTGCCTTGATTGCTTCCATGAGTCTAAGGGGTTCCTTGTGGTTGTGGGTGGTCAGGGGGGGCTCTATGGCTTCTCGACTTGGTTCCGGAGCAGCAGTTCATGGACCCTGGACTCGATCTCGCGTCGTTGGCGTGCCGTCGAGACGCGCCAGCCCAGGGCCGCGACAAGGAGGATGGCGACGGAGGAGATACCGGCGACCAGGGGGCCTCGGTGGGCCTCTTCCGCGATCCTCCAAACGATGATCCCCAGGGCGAAGAAGGTCGCCATGGGGAGTGTGGCGAAGAAACTCGCCGCAAGGTTCTCAGGTTCGAACTCCGAGACGCCTCCGATCTTGCGCTTTGGCCAGTACAGTTGAACGAGGCTGTAGACGCCGTCCGCGAGCAGGAGAAGGGCCGCGGGAACAAATACCGCAAGGGCCGCGAGTTGCCATTCGCTCCATCGGGAGTGGGCGAGACCGACTCCCGCCGCCAGGACAGCGACCGGAACGGTCAGCAGAGGCGGGACTCTCGCCGGGACCCTGAAGATCCGAAAGACGGGCAGCGGCAGGGTGAGCGACTCGCGCCAGACCTGGCAGCTCGGCGGTGGCTTCTCGGTCCTCACGCTGTTGAGCAGGATCGTGGTCAGGACGACGGCGCTCAGGACACCAAGGTAGAGATCGACCGAGGCGTACGTCACGAACCCCAGGCAGACGACGTACGCCCAGCGGACCCCCTTGGCTCGAAAGGCGCACTCGACCTCGACCAATGTCAAGCTGACGGCAGGTGACAGGCGCGCGCGGTGGCGAAGAAGGCGAGCCAGGGGCGTGACCGGGGCGGCGGGCCTGCGGTAGCCGCCGGGGCGGGACAGAACCTGGCGGAGCAGCAGTCGACGCTCGAGCAGGATCGCGGCGACGAGGAGGATCAGGACCGCGCCGAGCCGGGCGACGTTGGCCTGGAGCGCGGCGGGTGAATCCAGGATGGCGACGAGGAGTCCTGGAGGCGTGAACCCGGCGCCGCTCAGGATCGCCGATTCGCGGATGGAATCGGCGACCGTTTCGATCTCGGTCTCGCCATCGAGGACGCCGATCGCGATGCCCGCGCCGTAGATCGCTCCGACCGTTATCAGGAGCGTGCCGAGGAGCCCGATCAGGCTCTCGATGAGCTGGTCGATCGCGATGATGAAAATCGCGGTTACACGGCCGAGCAGGAGCACCAAGGCTACCAGGGCCGCGGCAGCGAGGGTGAAGTGAATTGGTCCGCCGGACTGCGCGGCAAGCACGTAGATCGCGGCGGGGCCGAGGCCCACGAGCCAGTAGCCGACCAAGCTCAGCGCTAGCCGGAGCACGTAGAGATCGCGGTAGCCGACCGGTAGCGGTAGAAGGCCCTCGACATTGAGCAGCCACGTAACGGGCAGGCGGAGCACGACCTGGCCCAGAATCCACAACAGCACCACCGCGCAGGCGCTGAGGTTCAGGAGATTCCGGCGCAGTCCGTCGTCTTCGATGCCGAAGAGAAGGGGCAACAGGCCGAGTGTCGAAACGGTCGCGATGACGAGGTAGAGAAGGGCGAGCCCAATCGCCACGACGGGCGTCTGATCGCCACGCTTGACCGCGTCCGGGAACGCCAGCCATGCAAGGGTCAGCAGCAGGTCCACCCGGCTGCCCGGGTTCGTCAACGTCGCCATCGAGTCCTTCGCGTTCGCTCTAGCCGGCTCTAGGGGGAAGGAGGCCGACACCTGGATTGGCGGCGGGCCGAGTTGGCCGCTTTGCGCAGGGAAAACGAGACCCCCCGCCGACTCGCCTGGCCAAGGGAGCGACCCTAAGCCCAGGGGCGACGGCTAGGTCTGGCAGGGGGTCCGGCTCGCAGGCCCACTGCGCCTCTGACGACCAACAGACGGACGCTACCCCGCCCATATGGCGCCCGTCAAACGTACTTGCCCGGTGGAGTGGCGAGCAGGAGAACATGGTCAGAGCCGGGTTCGTCTTGGCGACATCGTTCAGCGGAACGACTTCCAGCGCGCCGGTTCGGCTTGGGCACGCGGTCCCCACGCTGGAGGCACGAGGACGCGATGGCAGCGAAGGAGATCCGAACACCGGGCGTAAGTCGATTCGGGATTCTCGAGTTCCTATCGTTGCCATCGCGACCTCTCTAGCGGAGTGCTCTGCGGAGTCTTGGCGTGTTCCTATTCACACAACACGACGGCGATGGGCGCGTAGGCTCCGAGAAGAGCCAGTCCAGCACCGCCGCTAGCGGCCCCGACAATGAGGCCAAATGCCGTGATTCCCGCAACAGCACCGACGCAGGACCAGTTGACTCCGCCGCCAGATGTCGCGAGTAGAAGCCCATCCCCTGCCTGGTCTATTCCGGTCGGGAGGTTGTCCAGCGGATTGGCGGGGACGGTGGCTTCGCTAGCCGCGGAAGTCGATGCGGCGCCAAGAGCAAGGAAGAAGAGAAGAACGCATGTCATTGCCTTGTTGGCCATGTTTTGTGCCTTTCGATTTGTCGATGTGGTTCGAGAACGGTTCGAGAGTTGGTTTCGTTGGTTGTGTCGAATCAGAAGAAGAGAGAGCAGGCGACACCGATGGCACCCAGTGCGACGCCGACGGGCGCGCCGATGCCACTGAGCGTGACAACCAGTCCAGCTCCCGTTGCGAAGCCGCACGCGAAGTCGGTGCCGGCGCCCGTTCCTGCGACAGCTTTCAGCTCGTAGGCGTCAAGCACTGTGAGGCCGCTGTCGTAAGGAGTTTCGTGCGCGGGAGTAGGGCCGAACGAACTGTCGGCGATGTCGGGGTTGATGCGGGAATCGGGGTCGGACTCTGAGGCGAGTCCTGGCGCTGCCAGGACAAGCAAGAGGCAGGCCGCAATCGATGCGAGTTTCTTCATGAGGAAGCTCCTAGGTTCGAGTTGACTGAGAAGATACTGGTCGTACAGTGTCTAGAACGGCGAGGGCCAGGGGAAGGGAATGCAGGAGGTCGGATCGAACGGGCCGGTAGTGCCGCCGCCCGGGCCGAGGATCGCGAACAGCGGGCCGAACGGACCGTCGCCGCAGGGCCACGGCGCTTGCTGGCTGAGCTGGAGGGGGATCTCGGAGTTCACTGCGGGAAACGCAGGCGCGAAGGGAGCAGGGGACTGTTCGAGGGCGGTCGCGAGAGACGCCAGAGAGGTGCCTTGGTCCGCTGGGACGGTGGGCGTCGGAGTCGCCAGCGCGACGCCGGCGGCGAGAGTCAGAAGTCCGGACAGGAGGGCGATACGCGTTTTCATGGAGGGGCGTCCTTTCGGTGTTGTGTGTGTGAAGGAGGCGTGGTGATTCATGGTGTGTCGGTTCGTCGAAGAGGTGACGTCGGGAATCGGTCCGACGGCGCGTTTGGATGAGTGTTTGATGGTTGTTCTCCCTTTGGAGTTGTTACGGGTTTTGGGTGAAATGGACGGATTTCCTTCCGTCCGCGAAATCAGTGGGCCCGCCGGTGAAAGCGAGGACGACGCCGTCCCAGGAGCGTTCGAATGTTCTGGCGCTCATGCGCAGGCGGCCCAGGGACGGGTCGTCGATGACCAGTTCCTCGCCGGCGCTGCGAATGACGACGAAGTGATCGCCGTGGACATGGGCGATCGCGGGCATCGGGATGTCGTACAGCCGCTTCACCGGCAGGCGGAGTCCCTGGCTGGCGAGACCGCGTAGCTCGGCGGTCTTCTTCAGGGCGAGCATGCTGGTGCCGTCGGGGCCTGTGCCGGTGGCGACCTCCAGTTCGGCGAGCGTGGCGCCGGCGACGCCGTGGTGATCGAGGATCATCTTGAGCGCGGCCGGGCCGCAGTCGGAGCGTTTTTGTTGTCGAACGATTTGGCCGGCTCCCGGCGCCGCGGGGTCGATGGAGCCTGCCCAGGCGAGGCGGTCCAGGGTGGGCCCGACAGCGCGGACGGCGACCGCCATCAGGCCGGTGGCGAGGATGAGCCCGGCGGCAGCCAACCTTCGACGGCGGGCCGTATCAGACGGATCAGAGCGCATTGTTTTCGGTCCCCAGAAAGGAGCGCCAGGCGGCCTCGGGCCGTTCGCCGGTTGTGACGGCCCGGATCCGGGAGTGCTCGTCGACCAGAAAGACGAGCGGCACGTGGACCACGCCGAAGCGCTTGGATATCGAGGCGTCCGGGTCGGCGATCGAGCGCAGAGCGGCCGCGTCGTCGAGCTCGGTCGTTTCGGCGTCCGCGACGACCGCGATCAAGTCGAAGTCGATCTCGCTGTCAGCCGCGAGTCGCCGGAACGTGGCGATCGTGCGATCGCAGTTGCCGCAGCCGGCCTTGGCGAAAGTAACGACCCGAAGCCGGCCCAGAGAGGCCGGCAGGGACTCGCCGTCGGCGAGACCCGGCAGGGCGGGGAACACCATGCCGACTTCGGGTCGCTGAGACAGCCTTGCTTCGAGCCTGGACTCGAACCAGAACAGAGCGCCGATAGGGCCGATGACGGCCAGAGCGACGATCGCGATGGCGATTCGGCGGCGGTTCATGGCCGGCGCCCCTGGTGACCGCGGTTCGCTTGTCGGTGGACCGAGGGGCGAGGGCGGGCCTGGAAGCGCAGCATGGAGATGAGCGGCGCTGAACGGGCGCCGAGCATCTGGAGCGCGTGCTCGAGGTGTGCTTCAAGGGTCCGGGTGGGAGGCTCCGCGAGTCGAAGTCTCAAGACGCTGCTGGTGAAGGCGCCCGGCTCAGACTGGAAGGAGTCCGGGAAGGAGTCCGGGGGGGAGCTCGGGAGCCGTGTGCGGGGGTGGTGAGGGGAGTTCAGGGGCGTCATCGTTCTCTCGGGACGGCGCCGGCCGGTCTTCGGCTGGCCTGTGGACGTGTGGGTCGAGCTGTGCGTCTGAGTTGTGTGCCGCGGGTTCAGCGGCTGCGTTCACTGACTAAGACGCAGAAAGGCCCTCGGAACCCGGATTAGGGTTCCGAAGGCCTCTTCAGGAGTGCCGATGTGCGGCGCTCTAGCTCAACAGCAACCGCAGATCGTCAGCGGTCAGATCGCGCAGGGACGATCCGCCGCCTTCGAGGATCGCGTCGGCGATCTTCCGCTTGGAGCGCTGCAGTTCGAGCATCTTCTCTTCGACGGTGTCGCGCGCGATCAGGCGATAGGCGAACACGGGCTGGGTCTGGCCGATGCGGTGCGTGCGATCGATCGCCTGCGCCTCCACTGCCGGGTTCCACCACGGGTCGAGCAGGAAAACGTAGCCGGCCGCGGTCAGGTTCAGGCCGACGCCGCCGGCCTTCAGGCTGATCAGGAAGATGTTGCAGTCCGGGTCGGTCTGGAAGTGCTCAACGACTTCGCCCCGGTTCCGTGTCTGGCCGTCAAGGTAGGCGTAGGGCACGTCCTTCTCTTCGAGATGACGGCGGACGTAAGCCAGAAGCGACGTGAACTGCGAGAAGACGAGGCACTTGTGGCCCTCGTCGAGGACTTCGGAGACCTGCTCGAACAGGGATTCGAGCTTGGCGCTGCCGGCTTCCTCCCACGCCTCGTCGATCAGGCCCGGGTGGCAGGCCACCTGGCGGAGCCGCAGCAGCGCCTCGAGCACTTGCATGGTCGATCCGGCGACTCCCTTGTCCTCGACCTGCTGCAGCAGGCTGTCGCGATAGCCCGCGCGGAGCTGGTCGTAGAGTTCCTGCTGCCTCGGGTTCAGGGTGCATTGCAGGATCTGCTCTGTTTTCGCGGGCAGATCGGGCAGCACCTGCTCCTTGGTGCGGCGAAGGATGAACGGACGCAGACCCTTGGCGACCAGCGCCAGTTCTCGCTGGCTCGGCGCCCGGCCGCCGGCCAGGACATCGAGCGCCGGAAGTCGGCCGAGCAGGCCCGGGTTGAGGAACTCGAAGATCGAGCCGAGCTCGCCGAGATGGTTCTCGATCGGCGTGCCGGTCAGTGCGAGACGGTTCTGGCCCGAGAGCAGGCGGCAGGCCTTGGCGGTCTGCGAGGCCGCGTTCTTGATTGCCTGCGCCTCGTCGAGGATCACGGTGTCGAACTCGACCGTGGCGAGATAGCCGATGTCGCGGCGGACGGTGCCGTAGGTCGTGACCACGACGTCCACGGACTTGAGGTCGTCTCGCAGTTCCTCGCGGTCGCGCCCCCCGTACTCGAGCACCTTCAGATCGGGAGTGAAGCGGGCGGCTTCGTCGATCCAGTTGTAGACGAGGCTGCGCGGCGCGACGACGAGATAGGGCAACTTCGTCGTCTTCGACGCAGTGCGGAACGTGCGCAGAAACGCCAGCGCCTGGATCGTTTTGCCCAGCCCCATGTCGTCGGCGAGTACGCCGCCGAGGCCGAACTCGCGCAGGAAACAGAGCCAGCCCAAGCCGAGCCGTTGGTAGGTACGCAGCGTGCCGACGAAGCTGCGGGGTTCCTTCTTGGCTTTGATCGAGGAGAAGGTGCTCAGCTTCTCGCGCAGCTCGGCGAAGGTCTTGCTCACGTCGACCGGCGGCGTGACCGCCAGCAGCGCGTCGACGAGTAGCGCCTGGGAAGGGAGGAAGCGCAGACCCTCTTCGTTCGAATCCTGGGCGAGCTGGCTCAGAGAGCCGTAGTTCTTGACCCAGGCGGCGGGGAGCAGTCCCTTCGAGCCGTCTCCCAGTTCGACGGAACGGCGTCCATCCAAGATCGCGGCGAGGACTTCCGAGAACTCGATCTGATCGCCGTCGAACTCGATCTGTCCGCTGAGCTCGAACCAGTCGACGCCGCTCTCGATACGCAGCGCCGGCGGACTCGGCGATCGGATCGAGGCGCCGTGGGCCTCGACCTCCCAGCCCTCGAGGAGCAGCGGCTCCGCGACCGCCGGCAGGTCACGCGGTTCGAGTTCCAGGCTGTGGCCGCTCTTCGATGCGACCGGCTTCAGACCGAGTTCAAGCAGCCTGACGAGCGCGTCCTGCTCCGTCTTGAGGTTGCGGCGAACGAAGCGGTGCTCCTCCCAGTCGACGACTGCGGACCGCGGATCGCCCGCGTCGACGGTCAGGCCGCCGTAGCCGAAGGAGAGTCGGGCCTCGAGCTGAGGGTTCATCCACTCGGGAGTGTCCTCCGGCTCGAGCGCCAGACGAGGCTGAGGGACGGGCGATTCCTCCGACAGATAGACCTCTTGCGGGAGCTCGAGTGGCGGCAACGAAGGCAGCTCCAGCAGGCTGGTGACCGCGGCTTCGAGGTCTTCATCCGGGATCACGAGATCGCCGCTGTTGCCGAGCAGCGCATACCAGGGCTGATCTCGCTGCGGATCGAGATGGAACCGGCCGATGGTGTCGTCGAGCAGGAGCAGCATTTTGCCCTGCCCGTCCGACTCGGCATCGGGGGCCGTTCCGTCGCCGTTTGGGAAGGGCAGAACGAGCGCGGCACGACTCAGCGGTACGGTTTCGTCGCCGCGCTTGAGCAGACCGCGCAGCCGGACCCGGCTGGCTGCCGCGAGTTCCAACTGCAGGGCAAGGCGCCAGGGTTCGCCGTCGTCGATGGTGACCGCGCGTGGATCGCCGAGTGAGCGGCCGTCCCACCAGTACAGGTGTCCCTCCGCGCTCAGCCGTGGTAGCAGGGGCCCGATCCAGTTCATGGGCACGTAGACCCGTTGCACGAGGGGACGGCCGGTGTTGCGGGCGCCACGGCCGCCCTTGCCCTTGCGGCTGGCGCGGGCCGGCACTTCGGGCGGTAGCGCGGTGACCATGGCCGGTCCGGCGCCCGGGAGTACTCCGTTCCCCGCCAAACGAACTGTGTCGTCTGTTGTCAGTCCGAACAGCTCTTCCAGCTTTTCGTGGTCGATGCTCAGCCGCTTCAACTTGCCGAACTCGCCCTGCGGGATCTGCTTGCGTCCGAAGATGTCGATCATCAGGCCGCCTGCGTTGCGGCTGGTGGCAGCGTTGAGCAGGAGCTGGATCCGGGGCGGGGCGTTCCTTGGAGTCGCTGGCTCTACCGGCTCAGCCTGCCGTTCGATGTCCTCGCGCACGGTCTCCACAACGGAACGCCAGCTCGTTGTTGCAGGGGTTCGCCGCCGCCTGTTGCGACTTCGACGCGAGCGGCGGACCGGACGGGAGGCATCTTCCGGGTCGTCGCTCGCGGGCTGCACCGCTTTCAGGACCGATCCCGGGATGGACACCTGCGGCGGTCGCGTCTTGCGTAGCGAGACACGGCCGGATCCTGACGGCTGGCTCTTCGGTTCGTTCGCGGCGAGTTGCAGCAGCGATGCCCAGATATGGCCGCAGGCGACGCCGGCAGCGAACTGTTCGCAGCCGCAGACAGCATGGAGGATGCGTTCGTCCGGAACCCTGGACCAGTCGAGCTCGACGTTGGCGGCGCCGTCGCCGGCGGGCGGCGGAGCGATCACAATCCGGGCACTTGCGCCCTCGATCTCCAGCTTGAGGCCTCCCTTCGAGAAGACGGTCTGTCCTTCTTCCCGATCTTCCGGCCGAAAGTGGGACGCACTCCGTTGATGGAGCGCAACGGTACGTCCACCGCGGGCCCTGGCGCGCGGGCGGCTGCGCCGCCTGCGGCGCGCCGGCCCCGAGGGCTTGGTCGCGGGTGAGGTTCCGGTGGGGTTTTCGCGCTGCGCTTCTGGCATACCGGTGGGGTGTTCGACCCGTTGAAGCCGCTGGCGCCGCGGGCTAACAGTTCTGTCGCTCCCCGGAGGACGGTGTGACGTGACGAACGTCTCGGGAAGCTGAGTCGCGGTCGCTATGAGCGTATGGCGGCGACAGCCGGAATGGTGGTCACCTGCCTCGCGGCGCCGTGCAAGCCGGGCGAGTGTAGCTCAAGAACGTAGATAGGCCAAGTGTTTTCTCTATTGGACGGAATTGTGGTTCCGGTCCACAACCAGAAGCCGAGCGCCGGCCCTTGTTTGTTCTGCGGTAACGTCCGCGGCGATGAAGGACCAGGGGCATCCGGACCTTCTTGCGCTTGCCGAGCAGGCGTGGCGGGGCGAGCTGGACCTCCAGTTCGAGCACCATCCGGTCCACCGCTACTACCCGGGTTCCTGCCGCATCGCCGAGGATTTGCTCGGCTTCAAGGGCATCGCCGGCTTCTACGTGATCGACAGCGGCGACGGTCTGGTGATGCTCGATGCCGGCCACCTGCTCGACGTGAAGCGCTGCTTCGAGAACGTCAGCCGCTGGCGTCCCGACACGCCGGTCACAGCCGCGATCTACTCGCATCACCACGCGTTGGCCGGCACCGCCCGCTACATGCGGTCGATCGAGGAGCAGAGCGTCGCGGCGATGAACCGGGGCTCAAGCCTCGACCAGGTGGTGCAGTCGGTGAAGCCGCCTGCCGATCTCGCGGACGAGCCCTACCTGCAGCCGATCTACGACGACCCGAGTTTCCTGGTACGGATGGTCTGGCGGCGCTACGGAGGCTGGTGGAACGGCGAGTTCGACAACCTGATGCCGGCCGCCAGAGCTACGCAGGCGCTGGCCTGGGTCGAGTTGGCCGGGGGCGTGGGCCGGGTCGTCGAGCAGGCGCGCGCCTCGTCCGCGGCCGGGCGGCATGCGGTGGCATGCCATCTGATCGAAGCGGCTCGGCATGCGGCGCCCGAGAGTGCCGAGGTGCACGAGGCGCGCGCGGCGATCTACCGCGCGAATGCCGAGAGCCAGCCTTCGTCGATGGCGAGGAACATCCTCAATCACGCCGCCCTGGCCAGCGACCGGGGCCGGCGGGATCTGGCCTCGGACGAGTGAGGGCTTGCCCGCCGAATCGCAGGCGGATCGGATCGTGAGTTCCGGCAGGGGCTCGATGCGCCCGATCATCGGGATGGCCGGCGGCGTGTGGGCGGTGGTTGGGCTCGTCGGCCTGCTGGGGTGGGCGATCTACAGGCTGGCGAGGATCTCGGTCGCCGCCTTCGACCACCCGTTCGCCTGGTATCACTGGGCGGCGCTCCTGGCCATCATCCCCCTCATGGCGTGGTCGGAGGGCGTGCGCGGATTCCAGTTGCGTTTCTCGCCGCGGGTGGCGGAGCGGTCGGTCTCGATCCGCGCGAACCCGACGGTGGCTCGCGTCGTTCTCGCGCCCCTCTTCGCGGCCGGCTACTTCGGCGGCGACCGGCGGGAGCGGCTCGGCGTCTACTTCGGAACCCTCGGCGTCCTGGTCCTGATCCTCCTCGTCCACCGGCTGGACCAGCCGTGGCGGGGGATTCTCGACGCCGGCGTGGTCGTGGGGCTCAGTTGGGGCACGACCGCGACGCTGGCCTTGAGCCTGCGGGCCTGGCGGGGCTGATCGGCCCGGACCGGTCGAAGCGGCCGCCCCCGGGCACGTCCGGCGCTACGGCTGGATCAGGTAGGTGAACTTGACCGCGATCTGGCGGTGCGTGCTGAACCGCTGCCGCAGATCCCCCTCCATCCAGTTCTCGTTGTAGACGATGAAGAGGTCGGAGCCAGGCTTGTAGATCCAATGCAGGCGGACGTTCAGGCCCAGGTCCTCGGAGTCGTCGTTGTACTGGACGATCGTGTTGAGCCGCAGGTTGGGGGTGAAGGTGAAGTCCACCTGTTGGCTGAACAGCCCGATGTCGAACGCGCCCTGGGGCAGTTCGACATCGTTGTAGATCCATTGGCTCTCGGTCTGCACATGCTTTGAGGCGCGGACGTTGAACGTGAAGCGGACCGAGGTCCGGGTGCCGTCGTAGAAGTCGCCCCAGCCGAACAGGCCCCGGACGCCGATGAGGCGGCTCTGGTTGCTGAACATGGCGAGCTCGACGCCGTCGAACTCGTACTGACGGGGCGGGATGACGATGCCGGACGCGATCTCGAACGGTTCGACCAGGTTCTCCTCCTCGCCGACGTAGGCCAGTCGCCAGCGGTCCTCGGTCGTCGTCCTCATGCCGATCGGCGAGATCTCCAGCCGGCTGGACTCCAACTCGCCCTCGTCGAGCGTCTCGTAGTAGTCGTAGCGGATCTCCGTGAACCAGGAACGGATGAAGCCGCGCTCGATCCGCGGCAGCCACTGGACCTGAGGATTCAGGTGGCGGACGTTCTTGCGCAGCAGGAAGCCGGCCATCGGGCGGTAGTTCTCCTCGATCTCCTGGGCGTCGATCGAGGCCGTCAGCGCCCGTCCCTGGTAGTCGAAGTTGACACCGTAGGCGGCTTCGCCGGTGTCGGCTGAGTCGCTCGCCTCGGCGCCCTCCGGCTCTTCGCTCAAGCCGCTGCTGGTCCAGAAGCCGCCGACGCTCAGCTTCGTCGTGGGCTTGTAGTCGAAGTCGAGGCCTACGACGCGGTTCGCGTCTTCGTTCTCGGGCGCGGCCTCGGTGACGATGGCGCCGACTGTCGAGCGCCGGCCCAGATTGCGCTTGAGCCGGGCGACCGTGAAGGCGTTGGCGGGCAGGTCGCCGTCATCCTGCGCGATGCCGGCGGTGGCGACCCGCAGCACGCCGAGGTTCCAGCCGCCCAACCGGCCGGTGAGCCGGGCGCCCCAGTCGATCGGTACCTGCCGGCCGTCGTTGAGGCCGACCCGGCGCGAGAAGAACGCCTTGAGCACGGGCGGGCGGAAGAACTCGCGGTGGGGTGGACCGAAGTCGAAGATGCCGGCGTTCTCCAGGAAGAAGTCGCGCTTTTCGGGGAAGTAGAGCGAGAAGCGGGTCAGGTTCGTTTGCAGTTGGTCGACCTCGACCTCGGCGAAATCGGTGTTGTAGGTGAGATCGAGCGCCAGGGAACGACTCACGCCCCACTTGAGATCGAGTCCGGCGTCGCCGTCCGAGATCGGATCGGTGTCAAGCCGGGGGTCCTCGCTCAGATTGCCGACCGCGAAGGGCTTGATCTGAAGCTGCGCCGCCTGCGAGATCCCGGTCAGCCCGGTCAGTTCGCCGGCCATCGAGACGCGATGGACGGGCTGGACCTGGGAACCGGCCTGCCCCAGCGTGCTGACCTCGCGCGGCAGGCCGGACCAGTGCGTCATCTCGCGCTTGTGCGCGATGTAGCGCTGGACGTTGAAGCCCCAGGCTCGGGCCTGCGGGTCGAAGCGAAGCGTCGAGATCGGGATCGCGATCTCGGCCGCCCAGCCGAAGGCGGTTCGACGCGACGCCACCGACCAGATGCCGTCCCATTCCAGGTTCAGGTCGCGGCCCTCGTCGGTGACCAGGGTGTCCGTGCGGGCGCCGTTCAGGTTGGTCTCGAAGGCGTAGGCGTTGCGGCGGTCGTGGAAGGTGTCGAGCAGCAGCAGGAGCGAGTCGTCCTGGAAGATGCGGGAGTCCCGCTCCATCTCCTTGGCGATGATCGCGTCCGGGTTCGCGTCGAACGCGGTGATGCCGAAGTAGATCGTGCTGTCCGTGAACACGACGCGGACTTCGGTCTGCTCGGTCGCGGGCACGCCGTCGAGGGGTTCGTGCTGCATGAAGTCCGTGCCGACCTCGGACTGCTGCCACACGCGGTCGCTGAGATCGCCATCGACGGTGGGGCCCTGGTCGACGCGGGTCGCGGCCATGGTTGGGCGTTCGTTGCTCAGGGCCTGGTCCTGCAGCCCGGCGATCGGCATGGCCGCCAGAAGGGCGAGCGCAACTGCGGTTGCCGCAGTAGTGGGGTTCGGTCTCGGCACGGGCCTGTTACTGAGTACGGTGGGCCGCGGCCGCCGGGCGGGTGAACCCGGCCGGGGCGCTGCATCCGATCCTGTACGAGAAGAGCGGGCGGAGGTTAGCAGCAGGACATCGTCTTCAGGGCTCGATCGTCTTCAGGATGAAGCGCGCCATCGTCTCGCGCAGATGGAGCGACAGTTCGGGGTCGCTCACGCCGTGGCGTGACTTCGGGTAGAGCATCATCTCGAACGGCTTGCCGGCTTTCTGCAGGTCCCAGGCGATCTGGAGAGTGTTCTGCATGTGGACGTTGTCGTCCATCGTGCCGTGGATGAGCAGCAGGTCTCCGTGGAGGTCCGCCGCCTTCTCGCGGACGGACGCGGCCTTGTAGCCGTCTGGGTTGTCGTCCGGCGTCGACATGTAGCGCTCGGTGTAGATCGAATCGTAGGCGCGCCAATCGACGACGCTGCCGCCGGCGATGCCGGCCCGGAAGCGGTCGGAGCGGGTCAGCGCGTAGAGCGTCATGTAGCCGCCGAAGCTCCAGCCGTCGAGGCCGATCCGCGCCGCGTCGACCCAGGGCTTGGCGCCCAGCCAATCGACCGCTTCCACCAGGTCGACGAGTTCCTGCTCGCCGAAGTTCCTGTACACCGGCCAGGTCGACTCGACCCCCTTGCCCGAAGCGATCCGGTTGTCGACCACGAGGACGACGATGCCCTGCTGGGCGAGGTACTGGAACCACATGCCGCGCGACCCCTGCCAGCCGTCGCGCACCTGCTGGGCGTGCGGTCCGCCGTAGACGTGGATCCAGGCGGGGTAGACGCGTTCGGGATCGAAGCCGTGCGGCCGGATCAGCATCGCTGCCAGGTCGACGCCGTCGCTGGTGGTGATCGTCAGCAGTTCCGGCGTCGAGATCTCGAACCGTTCGAGATCCGGGACCTCGCCGCCGCCGAGTTCGCGAACGGTCTCGCCGTCCCCGGCGCGGCGAAGGGTCATCGTCGTCGGTGTGTGGAGATCGCTTGAGCTGGCGACCCAATGCTCGATGGGGCCGTCCTCCGGGAAGCTCCCGCGGTGGCTGCCAGGCTCTTCGGTCAGCAGGGTCGCGCCGGTGCCGTCGAGAGCCACGCGGAGCACGTCGGCGCCGAGTGCCGTGCGGTAGGTACCGGAGACGTAGGCCGCGCCCGCTTCCTCGTCGACGGCGTGGAGCGAGCGGACTTCCCAGCGCCCTTCCGTTAGTGGACTGACCAGGTTGCCGTCCTCGTCGTAGTGGTAGAGGTGTTGAAAGCCGGTCCGCTCGCTGAACCAGAGGAAGCCGCCGTCGTCGAGGTCGTTATCCCCTTTCAGGCCGTTCTCCCCTTCCAGAAAATGCGGCGGACCGAGTTGGTTGACCCAGGCGTGGGACTCCTCCCGCAGGACACGCTTCGACTCGCCGCTGGCCGGATCGGCCCGGTGCAGGTCGAGGAAGGTCTGGCGGCGATCCTGCACCTGGTACCAGACGTCGCCGTCGGGCGAGAACGCGACGTTCACGAACAGGATCTCGGTGTGTCCGTAGATGCCCGGATCGATCCAGGTGATGTCGCCGCCCGCGGCCGCTGCGACGCCGAGCCGGACGCGTGGGTTCGCGTCGCCGGCCTTCGGGTACGGATAGACATCGAGCGGGGGCCGGTAGGGCACGTGGTCGACGACCGTGAAGCGGGGGACGTCCCGTTCGTCGGTCTGCAGGAACGCGATATGACGACCCGCCGGGCTCCACCAGTGGGCCTGGTAGTTGCCGCGGCCGTAGATCTCCTCCTGGTAGACCCAGTCCAGCTTGCCGTTGAGCGTGTTCTCGCCGCCGTCAACGGTCAGCCGGACTTCGTCGCCTTCCAGGTCGACGACGTACAGGTCCGCGTCGCGTACGAAGGCGAGGCTTCGGCCGTCCGGGGAGAACCGGGCCAGTTCCTCGTCCTCGGGACCGTGGGTGAGCCGCGTCAGCGTCTCGGAGTCGAAGTCCCAGACGAACAGGTCCGAAGCGAGTTCGAGCAGGAGCCGATCGGTAAACGGCGACAGGCGCAACGACCCCGGCCGCGCCCGGGAGGCGGCGTCCTCACGGTCCAGCCGGAGTTGTCCTTCCAGGGCCTCGGCCAGAGGCTCAGGGTCGTAGAACGGCTCTGCGTCTCCGGTTGCCGCGTCGACGAACGTCCAGGACCAGCCGGAGTCGTCCGGGTTGTCTTCGGCGTGCAGATAGTCGCGGCCCCCCGGCAACCAGCGGATCCGGGGCAGGTCGGGCGAGAAGTCGAGCGCGTCCGGTCCGTAGATGTGGTTGAGCTCCAGCGGCTCCTTCTGCGCCGCCGCCGGTGCGAGGCTGAGGGCGGCTATGAGGGCAGTGAGAAGACAAGGGAGGGGTAGTCGGCCGAAAATCGTTGGCATGAGGGAACAGTAGCGGAGGACTTGTGCACTGGCTGGCTCTCCGTGTTCTCCTGGGATACCGTCTATGATTCCGCGATGAGCTTGATCGCCTGGTCCTGGCTGTTTCTCGTCGTCTACATGGGCGGCATGCTGGCCTTTGGGCTGATCGGTCGGCGCCGGGTTCACGACGCGGACGACTTCGCTACCGCGCGGGCGGGCTACGGACCGTTCTTCCTGGCCTTGGCGTTCGCTGCAACGACCGCGAGCGGCGCGACATTCCTCGGGTTCCCGGGTCTCGCCTACGAGCACGGCACAGCGGCGCTGCTGTCGGCGGTGCTCTACCCGGCGGGGGTGTACCTCGGGGTTCTGATCTGCATGCGCCTGGTGGCGAGCGTGGGCGACAAGTTCGGCTCGCGCTCGATCCCGGAGTACCTGGGCGACCGCTACCGGTCGGACGGCATCCGGGTGATCGTCGCCATTGCGTCCCTGCTGCTGTTCTTCTACCTCGCGGGCCAACTCGTGTCGGGTCTGGTCATGTTCGAGAAGATGCTCGGGCTGAACGAGGCCTGGGCGCTCGGGATCACCGCCGTCGTGCTCTTGATCTACGTGTCTCTCGGCGGCGCCCACGCGGACATCCTCACCGACGGTGTTCAGGGCTTCCTGATGCTGCTCATCGGAGTCCTGGTCATCGTCCTGTTCGTGTTCGGCGCCGGGCTGGACGGCGGCCTGGGTGGAATCATCTCGAACATCCGGGAGCAGGACCCGAACCAGGTCGGCTGGATCAACCGCTCGACGCCGCTGTACCACTCCTGGTGGTCGCAGGCCGCGGTTCTCCTGGCGCACATTCCGCTCGGGCTGCTGCCGCACATCGGCAACAAGATCTGGGCGCTCAAGGGCAACAAGTCACGGTTCACCTTCCTTCGCTTCGCTTCCGTGTTCGGCATCACCCTGGGCATGCTCGGGTTGGGCGGCACACTGGCGCGAGCGATTCTCGGCGGCCGGCTGCTCGAGGAGGGTGCGACGCCGAACGAGGCGCTGCCGGCGCTCTTCATCGAGCTGTTCCCGGCGTGGCTGGCGGCGCTGATCGGGGTCGGCATCCTTGCCGCGGTCATGTCGACGGCGGACGGGCTGGTCGTGTCGTCGTCGCAGATCGTGGCGAACGACATCTACCGGCGGACGCTGGCGCCCCGATTCCACTCCCATCTGAGCGCGAATCACCCGGTGTTCTCCTGGTTGCACGGCGAGTCGCCGAACCCGACTTCCTGCGCGGCGCTTGCCGGCCTGTTCGCGATCGGCTGGACGGCGGTCGTGTCGCTGGCGACGAAGCCGCTGCCTCAGGCGCACCTGGCGTCGCTGTTCCGGCGCGCCGCCGCGACCGAGTAGCCATGCCGAAGATCACCGGCGTTTGCATGGATGTCCTGTTTCGGGACGCCCGCAGCCAGAACAGATGGCTCCCGCGGGAAGTCTCCAGGGACACGCTGCAGGAGCTCCACGACCTGATGAAGTGGGGGCCGACGAGCGCCAACAGTTGGCCCCAGCGCGTCGTGTTCGCGGCCAGCGCGGAGGCGAAGGAGCGGGTCGCGTCCGTTGCCATGCCCGGCAACCATGCCAAGATCCGGCAGGCGCCGGTGACCGCCATCCTGGCCTACGACCTCGCCTTCTTCGAGAAGATGGACGTGCTCTTCGCCCATGACCCGGGCATGGCCGACATGTTCCGCAACAACCCGGCACTGACCGAAGTGACGGCGTTTCGGAACGCCACCCTGCAGGGGGCCTACTTCATGATCGCCGCGCGCTCGCTGGGCCTCGACTGCGGGCCGATGTCGGGGTTCGACAACGCGAAGTGCGACGAGCTGTTCTTCGCCGGCACTTCGGTGCGCTCCAACTTCCTGTGTTCGATCGGCTATGGCGATCCCGAGGGTCTCTTCCCCCGGCTGCCGCGGCCGGAGTTCTCGGACGTCTGCCGCGTCGAGTAGAGCTGCCGCGCAGACTCCTCAACGCCGCCAGAACACGGGCAGGAAGATCGCCGCCACGGCCACGATCTCGAGCCGGCCCAGCCACATCAGGAAAATGAGCAGCAGCTTCTCCCAGCCGGCGAAGAAGCTGTAGTCGAGACTGGGGCCTGCGGCGCCCATCGCTGGGCCGACATTCGACAGGCAGGCCAGCGACGACGACAGCGAGGTGACCATGTCGTTGCCGGCGACGGCGAGGGTGGCGGCGACGCCCAGCCACAGGAAGGCGAACAGGGTCATGAAGCCGCCCAGGCTGCGCGCCACCTGATCGCTGATCGTCCGGTTGCCGACCCGCAGCGCCAGCACGCGGCGCGGGTTGAACATGAGCTGCACCTCGCGCAACGCCATCTTCAGCGTCATTACCAAGCGGCCCACCTTGACCCCTCCCGCGGTCGAGCCGGCACAGCCGCCCACGAACATGGCGAGCAGCAGCAGGGTGCGGGAGGTATCGCTCCAGGAGTCGTAGTCCCGGGTCGTGTGGCCGGTCGTCGTCATCAGCGACACCGAGTTGAAGGCGGCTTCGCGCAGAGCCTCCAGGAAAGGCAGATCGGTGCTGCGCCAGCGGTCGAACGTGACCAGCGCCACCAGCACCGCGGCGATCGACGCGTAGGCGCGGAACTCGGTGTCCCGGTAGAGCTGGCTGGGCCGTGAACGCACCGCGAAGATCAGCGAGAAGTTGATGCCGGCGATCAGCATGAACACGATGACGGTCCACTCGATGAAGGCGGAGTCGAAGGCGGCGACACTCGCGTTCAGGGGCGCGAAACCGCCGATGGACACGGTCGTCAGCGCGTAGCAGAAGGCCTCGTACTGGCTGGCGCCGCCCGCCAGCAGCAGCAGAATGAGCGCGATGGTCAGGCCGACGTAGATCTGCCAGAGGACGGTCGCCGTCTTCTGCACCTGGGGCTGCATGATGTCCTGGGTCGGCCCCGGTACCTCCAGCCGGTAGAGCAGGCGGGCGCCGGGTCCCAGGCTCGGGAACAGGGCGACGAACAGGAGCAGAATCCCCATGCCCCCCAGCCACTGGGTCAGGCTCCGCCAGAGCAGGATGCTGGCGCTCAGTTGCTCGATGTCGGTCAGGATCGAGGCGCCCGTGGTCGTGAAGCCCGAGGCGGACTCGAACAGCGCCGCGATCGGATCCGTGATCTCGCCGCTCAGCAGGTAGGGAAGCGCGCCGAAGAAGGACGCCAGGATGTAGGCGCCGACCACGACCAGGATCGCCTCGCGCCGGTAGATCTTCTCGTGCGGTTTACCCCACCAGTGGGCCGCCGCTCCGGCCGCGGCGCAGACCAGCAGCGAGCCGCCGAGCGCTGCCGCGGGCCGCTCCTCGCCGTGCCAGAGCGCGAAGAAGAATGGAATCAACTGCGCGCCGGCGAGCAGCAACAGGAGCCGCCCGACCAGACCGGAAACGGCGCGCAGGTTCATTCGACGTTGGGGGGCTAGGGGGCCGCGGCAGCCGGTGCTTCGGGCAGCGCCAGGGCCAGCAACTCACCCTCGAAACCGACTTCGCTGATCGCCATCACGATGTACTGCCGGCCTTCGTGGAGGTAGGTCATCGGCGCGCCGCTGACGCCGGCCGGCAGATCCAGCTCCCAGACGACCTCGCCGTTCGTCTTGTCGTAGGCCCGGAACTTCCGGCTGCCGGCGCCTTCAGGCTGGACCACCATCGCGTTCGAGCCGTCGGCCAGGAAGACCAGGGTCTTGGCCACCAGGGCGGACACCCGGCCCTGCTGGCCGAGCGATGGCAGGTCGAGGTGGGCGAGCGCGGTGTGATTGCGCGGTCCGTCGCCGTTCGGGACCATCCACAGGTGCTCGCCGGTGTCGAGGTCGATCGCGGTGAGGCGGCCGTAGGGCGGCTTCGTGATCGGCAGGCCGTTCGGCAGAGTGGCCCACTCGTAGCCGTCGGCCTCGCTCAGGTCGACCCGGTAGCGCAGGTTGGAGCGCGCGGGGTCGGGCGGCGGGCGCAGGCCCAGGACCGCCGGCACGGTGACGGACGGCAGGTAGAGCACGTTCGTCTCAGGATCGAGGGCGGCGCCGTTCCAGTTGGTCCCCCCGACCGCTCCGGGAACCTGGATCGTCGGCTTGGCGTCCGGCCCCTCGATCAGTGTCGGCGGCTGGAAGATCGGGCCGATGCGGTAGTGGGAGACGTACTCGAGAGCCATCGCCCGCAACTCGGGCGTGAAGTCGATCAGGTCGGAGATCGCGAGTCCCTGGAGGTCGTAGGGCAGCGGCCAGGTCGGATGCGGCTGGGTCGGCCAAGCCTGTTCCCCGGGTACTTCGGACGGCGGCACCGGCAACTCGACGATCGGCCAGACCGGCTCACCGGTCTCGCGGTCGAAGACGTAGAGGAACGCCTGTTTGGAAGGCTGCGCCAGGGCACGGATCGCCTTGCCGTCGACGACGATGTCGGCGAGCACGGGCGCGGCGGGGAAGTCGAAGTCCCAGAGGCCATGCTGGACGGCCTGGAAGTGCCACTGCCGCTCGCCGCTGTCGGCGTCGAGGGCGAGAAGCGATTCGGCGAACAGGCCCTTACCGGGGCGGTGGCCGCCGTACCAGTCGTTGCTCGGGGTGCTGGTGGCGGCGTAGACCATCCCGAGTTCCTGGTCGCAGCTCATCCACGTCCAGACGTTCGCGGCGCCGGCCTGGGCCGCTTCGGGGCTGTCCCACGTGTCGTGTCCGAACTCGCCGGGCTCCGGGATGATGTTGAATCGCCAACGTAGTGCGCCGGACCGCGCGTCATAGCCGCGGATTATTCCGGGCGGGTTGCGGCGCCTTGACCAGGCGTCGGACGTCGACTCGCCGAGCACGATCACATCGCCGCAGACCACGGGCGCGGAGGTCCAGAAGTACTGCCGGCGGCGGACGCCCTGGCCCGCGTCGAGCATGTCGATCCGGCCGCCGTCGCCGAAGTCCGGGTCGCGGGCACCGGTGTCCGCGTCGAGCGCGGTCAGCCGGCCGTTGCCGACAAAGAACAGCCGCCGCCTGGACCCGTCGTTCCAGGTGACGCCGCCTCGCACCGAGAGCCGGCCCATGTTCGTCGGCGCTTCGTCCTCAAAGGGGTCGTAGGTCCACAGGATCTCGCCGCTGGCCGGATCGAGCGCAGCCGCTCCGATGCCGGTGGCGACCAGCACCCGGCCGTCGCGCATCATCGGCGTGTTCTGGAACACGAAGGGCGGGAAGATGCCTTCATGCTGCGCGGCGAGGCCGTAGTCGATCGACTTCCAGCGCCAGGCGATCTCGAGCTGTTGGACGTTCGTCTTGTCGATCTGGTCGAGCGGCGAGTACTTGCTGCTCCGGCTGTCCGCGGCGTAGTTGTGCCATTCGCCGGCCGGTTGGGCCTCGGTTCGGCTGGCCGAAGCCGGCCGCGCCCTCGCGGCTGTATGGGCGAAGGCGGCGGCGCTGAATCCGACCGCGCCGAGGGCGACGGCAGTGAGGCGTCCGCGGATCCTGCGGCCGCCGGTCATTCGCGCTCGGCGCCGCCGGGATTCTCTTGCTCGCCGTCAGGTGGGGCCGATACGTCGCCGTCGCTCTTCGCGTCTTCGGTGGCCGCACCGGTACTTGCGCCGTCTCCGTCCGCCTCCTTTGCCGCGCTGTCGGTTCTTCCTGGAGGGGGACCGAGCGCGTTGCCGAGCGACTCTTCCCAGGTCAGGCGCTTCCCCGGCGTGCCGTCGGGGTTCGGCTTGGGGTCGAGCCATTCCAGGGAGTACAGAAAGCCGTCCATCCGGTAGACGGTGTCCTCGTACATCTTGTTCTTCTCGTCGCCCTCGCCGCGGCCGAAGTTGAAGAAGCCGTGGTCCTTGCCGTGGTAGATGAGGAGATCGCAGCGGGCCTTGTGTGCCCGCATACCGATGCAGAACTGGTTTGCCGTGCTGTAGGGAACGGTGGCGTCGGCGTCGCCATGGAAGAGGATGGTCGGAGGCAGTCCGGGCCGCAGATTGTGGTAGGGAGACATCGACTCGGCCGGCGCGCCGAGGCGCTCGGCGAGCGCTTCGAACCGCTCGAGCTCCTCGTCGGAGGGCTTCGGACCGCCGTCGACCGGCGCCAGGACGGTCGCGGGATTGAACAGGACCAGGGCGTTGGGGACCGGGCTCGGTCCGTCGGGATCGGGATCGTGGCCCGGCAGGGTGGCGGTGGCCGCGGCCAGGTGGCCGCCCGCCGAACCGCCGCCGGCGGCTATGCGGTCCGGATCGATGCCGAGCCGGTCCGCGTTCGCCCGCAGCCAGCGGACCGCGCTCTTCGCGTCCTCGACGCACTCGTTCGCCGTCACTCCGTGCCGGCTGGCCACCCGGTAGTCGGCCACGGCGGCCACCATGCCGCGCCCGGCGAGGTAGCGGCAGTGGGGCAGGAACTGCTGCGGCGAACCCGAGCGCCAGCCGCCGCCGAAGAAGAACACGATCGCGGGTCGCTGGTCCTCGGCCGAATGGCCCTCGGGGTTGCACAGATAGATGTTCAGTTCGACATCGCCGACGGTGCGGTAGACCTCCGCGGTCGTTCCCTCCATGTCGGGCGGGTAGGACCGCTGCGCGGGGGCCGGACCGGCGGCCGCCAGAAGCAGGAGGACGGCAATCGGAAGCGCCGCGGCGCGGCACAGACACAGGTTGGGTCGGATGAAGGTCGAACGGGTCATTGGCACCTCGTGAAGATCAGGTCTTGCGCGGCGGTTCCTGATTCAGCAGACCGTGGCTCCGCCGCTTCGCGCTCCGTAACTCAGCGCCGGATTGTACCGGCCCCGGAGCGGTTACTCGCCCGTCTCGATGTCGGCCGCAGTGGCTTCCTCCGCGCTCTCGTCGGCGCCGCCGCGGATCCAGACTAGGCGGTACTCGTCGAGGGGCCGCAGTTCAGCCTCCAGCGCCTGCTGGATCCGGGTCGAGGAGCCGGGACTGGCGGTCAGGGGCCCGCTTTGCAGGAAGGCGGAGACGAGCGCGTTGTTCTTGCAGGCAACGTCGTCCTTGTCGCAGCCGAAGTCGTCCTGCTGGGTCTCGAGCAGGAAGACGAGCGGATCGGGCGACACGAAGACACCCTCCAGGGCCCGGTAGGCGCTCCAGAGGTCGAGTGAGGGGATGCTGTAGCCGCCGCTGCCCTCGACGAATCCGACCGCTTCGACGACGACACCGTCAGGCTTGGCGGTGACGACGCCGGGGAACGGGTCGAACACCCGGCGGGACAGCTCCTGCAGCGTGAAGGAGTCGTCCTTCGGCACTTCGAAGATCTTGAGCAGCGGTTCGCCGGCTGCGACGACCCTCTCGATCAGCTCGATTTCCAGGTCGCGGAGCCGCGGAACACTTGCCGAACCGGGGCGGACCGGCGGTTGCTCGACAAACGGCGCCAATTGCCGTGGTTGGGCGATCAACTGCGACTCCGGCAGTTCCTCGCCCTCTGCGGCGGCGAACAGTCCCCGCAGGGTCTCGAAGCGGCGGCCCGGGTTCTCGTCCATGTAGCTCCACAGGGCCGCGACGCGTCGCTGGTAGCGCGCGGCATCGGCCGCGAAGTCGCGAAAGCCGCGGTAGGCGGTGGACGACTCGCCCGCCGTCGCCCGCGTGCCGCCCGCGTACACGAACGCGAGGATGACGGTCTGGGGCGGCGGCCGCCTTTGATCGGGCAGCCGGCGTTCGTTGTCCCAGACCTCGAAGACAGGCAGCATCGGCGTGTCGACGAAGAAGTCCTGCAGCGCGCTGTTCGGGTCGGCCGCCAGCGCCCAGCGACGGTAGCTGGTCAGGTCTCTTCCGGCCCGCCGCCACTCGGCGCCGTCGGCGATGGGCTCAAAGACGCGGTCGAACCGGATGTGCCACGGATCGTGGTCGTTCATCAGCGCTTCGGTGCGGTCGTTCACCCGGCGCGCTATGAGCGAGTTGTCCTTCGGAATCATGTGGCGGCGGATGTCGACCTGAGCCTCGACTCGCACGTAGCCGCCGGTGTCCGGCGGCGCGGCGGCGGCATCGTCTCCGGCAGGGCTCGGCGCGTTCGCCGACTCCGGGAAGAACTCGAGCGTCAGGGTCTCGGAGACCGGATCGTCCGTGCAGGCGGCGAGGGCCGCCACCAGGAGGGCGGCGATGAGCGGCAGCGCCCTGGGGCGCCGGGAACGGAGGGGCGCGCGGATCGGGGGCATGGACGAAGGCTGTAACACGCGTAGGATCGACGATCTTCCGACCGCGACCAGTTTTTCATGACGAACCTCTTCGCCCTACTCCGCGAACGCTTCGAACCCTCAGTCGATCGCCCGAGTCTCGTGCTGGGAGGCGACGGCGGTACGGACACGGAATGGAGCTACGGCGATCTGGATCGCGCGTCGGCGCGGTTCGCGGCGGCGCTGCGCGGACGCGGCGTGGAGCCGGGGGACCGGGTCCTGGTCCAGGCGTCGAAGTCGCTCCAGGCGGTGGCGCTGTACCTGGGTGTGCTCCGCTGCGGCGGGGTCTACGTGCCCTTGAACACCGCCTACACGGAGCGGGAGGTTGCGTTCTTCGTTGGGGACGCCGGACCGCGGGTGGTGGTGCGTGGCGCCACGGCGGCGGGAGACCGGGCGGCCGGGGAAGGGCCGGAGGTCGTCGGCATCGACGGGCTGTGGCGTAAGGCGCGGATTCTCGATCCCGATCCCGCGGTCGAACCCCGCGACGACGACGACCTGGCCGCCATCTGCTACACGTCGGGCACCACGGGTCGGTCCAAGGGGGCGATGATCACCCATGGGAACCTGACTTCGAACGCGCTCTCCCTGCACGAGATCTGGGGCTTCGAAGCGGGCGATGTGCTGCTCCACGCGCTGCCGATCTTCCATGTCCACGGGCTGTTCGTGGCGCTTCACACGGCGTTCCTCAACGCCTCGAAGGTGCTCTTCCTTGCCAGCTTCGATGCCGCGGAGGTGCGCCGTCTGCTGCCCGAGGCGACGGTCCTGATGGGCGTGCCGACGTTCTACTCGCGGCTGCTGGCCGAGCCCGGTTTCGGCAGGGCGGACTGCGAGAGCATCCGGCTGTTCGTCTCCGGCTCGGCGCCGCTGACCGAGACGACGTTCGGCGACTTCGAGGCTCGCAGCGGGCACCGGATCCTGGAGCGCTACGGGATGACCGAGGCCGGGATGATCACCTCGAATCCGCTGCGCGGAGAGCGCGTGGCCGGCACGGCCGGCTTCCCGCTGCCGGATGTCGAGGTGCGGGTCGTGAACGAGCGCGGCGCCGAACTGCCCACGGGCGAGGTGGGCATGCTGGAGATCCGCGGTCCGAACCTGTTCCCCGGCTACTGGGGCCTGCCGGAGAAGACGGCCGAGGAGATGCGGGGGGACGGCTTCTTCGTCACCGGCGACCTCGCCAGCGTCGACGGCGAGGGGCGCGTGACCCTGGTCGGCCGCGGCAAGGACCTGATCATCGCCGGCGGCTTCAACGTCTACCCGAAGGAAGTCGAGGACCGCCTGGACGAAGTGGCGGGCGTTCAGGAGTGTGCCGTGATCGGCGCGCCGCACGCCGATCTGGGGGAAGGGGTCGTGGCGGTGCTGGTGGCTGAAGGGCCGCCCGTGGAAGACGATACGCTGCGCGCCGCGCTTGATGCGAGTCTGGCGCGATTCAAGCACCCGCGACGCTTCTACTGGGTCGACGAACTGCCGCGCAACGCGATGGGGAAGGTACAGAAGCAGGTGTTGCGGGAGCGGTATCGAGACGCCTACGACGGATGAAGGAGGAAGCCCAATGACACAAGAAGACAGGAAGCTCGACGGCAAAGTCACCCTTGTCACCGGAGCGAGCCGCGGCATCGGCAAGGCGATCGCGGAGCTGTTCGCGGAGCACGGTGCGCGCGTCGCCTGCTCGGCGCGTACCGTGTCGGAGGGCGCCCACTATCTGGGGGGCTCGCTCGAGACGACGATCGAGGAGATCCGGGCGACCGGCGGCGAGGCCGCTGCCTTCGGCTGCGACGTCTCCGAGTACGACAACTGCGAACGGCTCGTGAACGAAGTGCGCGAAGCTCTCGGGCCGGTCGACGTGCTGGTCAACAACGCGGCCCTGACCTACTTCATCCCCGTGGCCGACTTTCCGATCAACAAGTGGATGCGCTCGACCGCGGTCAACTTCCACGCGCCGTTCTACCTCTCCAAGCTCGTGCTGCCCGAGATGATCGACCGCGGCGCCGGCAGCATCGTCAACGTCTCCTCGGGCGCCGCGATCGGCCCCGGCCGCGGCCCCTACGCGGGCCCACGGTTTGCCGGCGCCTCCCTCTACGGCGCCGAGAAGGCGGCCCTTGAGCGCTTCACCCAAGGCCTCGCCTCCGAGGTCTACGAGCACGGTGTCTCGGTGACCTGCTACAGCCCGTCCCAGATCGTGCCCACTCCCGGCGTCGTCCACCACCGGCTGATGGAGGGACGCGACCCGAACGAGGCCGAAACGGTCGAGATCATGGCCCAGGCGGCCCTGCTGCTGGCGACCGAACCGCTCGACCGGGTCACCGGCCGAGTGACCTACAGCCAGGCGATCCTGGAGGAGTTCGGCTGGATCGAGAAGGCCCGGGGTTTGGGCACGGAGCGCCAAGGCTCCGGCTACAGCATGATCTGAGGGCTGCTACGCCACGTCGGCCTAGGGATCGAGCCGCCGGCGTTGCTATGGCTGGCTCGCGAGTTCGTACTCTCGGACGAGCATGTCGGCCGGGAGTTTCCATTCGTGCGATAGGGCCCGGATCATCGGCAGGGTCAGACGGCGGCGACGCTTGAGGATCTCCGAGGCGCGGGGCTGCGACCCGATCAAGACGGCAAGGTCGCTCTGGCGCAAGCCGCGCGCTTCCATCACGTGTTCGATCATCGAGACCGGGTCGGGCGCCCCAATAGGCCAGCACTTGGCCTCGTAGGCTTCCACCAGCGTGACGAGGATCTCCAAAGCGTCCGCCTCCGGTGTGCCCTGCGCGGCGCCCATCAGGCGGTCGATCGTCTGAAGCGCCGCGTCATAGTCGGCTTCGTTCCTGATGGGCTTGATCTCCATATCGACCTCCTACGCTCTGGACACTCTAATCCGGTCGTACTCTCGGTGCGTTCCGACGAACCTCACGAACCCGATTCGGCGCGCATAGTCGAAGCGTACGATCAGGCGGTACCGGTTGCCGCCGATGTTGAACACGACCCTGTCCGCGCCGACGAAGCTCGCGTTCCCGTAGACAGCCTTGACGTCTGCGGGCGAAGCCCAGTCCCCCTTCGCGGCTATCGCGAACCACGACCTGAGCGGCTGCTCTGCGCCACGTTCGGTCTCCCAGTAGGTGCGCAGCGTCCGCTTCGCGATGATGCGCATGGCGTGACCATCATACTCATCCCGGTACGGGATGTTAGCGGCCGGTGAACCGTACTAGCTAGTGTCCGCCAGAAAACGCCCTGTTTCTCGGGTCTTGGGCCGTTTTGTGGAGGTGCGCGACTGGCCGGCAGGGAGCCTCGTGGGCGCTGATCAGGCGGCGCGTCGTCGTCGCCGGCGCTCTTGTTCGAGTGCTTGCAGCATTCGGCCGAGGCGATGCAGGTTGGCCGCGAGCACCGAGAGAGCGACGGTTCGCTCGAAACCTTCGGCGCCGCAGCTTCGGACACGGTCGAGGCCGCGATGCTCCAGGCCGTTGATGGCCGACTCGACTGCCGGATGCGCACGCCGTGCGGCGGCGAAGGCTTCACCGTTCTCCCGCTCGCCCGCAGGTCCGGGAACCGCTCCTGGGCCGCCCTCACCAGCGGCACTGCCGCATCGACGTCCTCGCCGTGCCACAGCACCTCGTGGTGAAGGATGAACCGATACTGGTCCTCGATCAGCGCCACCGGGACTCCGAGCTCCACCGGCGTGCCCGCCTTGCCCTTCGAGACCCATCGCGTGTGCGGCTCGAAGATCGAGAAGACCTTCTCCCGATGAGGAATCGTCTCGCCCAGAAGCAGCCGGCGCTCGACTTGTGGAACAGCCTGCGCACCAACCTCGACTGATACCGCCACTGACGCCAGCCGCCGAGGCCGTGCCTCCCTGCCGACCGACCGGTCTCCCGCACAAGGCGCCGCATCGCATCCCACAGCAGATTCACGTCCGTCGGGTAATGCACGTCCGTCTCGACCACGAACGAGTCACACCGCCCGCGCAACGGCTCGCCAGGCTTTTTTCGCGCGACCGCATGGCCGCTTTCCACCACCAATCTGCCCACCTCGGACAATAGCGCCGGCGTCAACAGACACACGTTGTCCGCCACCGTCTGGTACTCGTAGTAGCTCTTGTCGCCGAACTCACCGTGACCCAGGAACGCGCGCACGGTGGCGTGCTGGTTGGCCAACTCCTGAAGCCGGTCGAAGTCGCAGCCCAGACCCTGCTGCAGCACGCCCAACACCAGAATCCGCCACAACTCCATGCCCGGACGACCAACCTTCCGGTCGGTCCCCGGCAACACATGCTCGTCCAGGAGATCGAACAGACGACCACGCAACTCCTCGTCGCACCAGAGGTGCTGAAGACCCTTCAACACCGCCGGACCTGCGCTACGAGCTGTCGGACCCGGTGGTGGCGCGCTTCGCCGGCTTGTCGAGGTTGCCGTCGTCGCGCACGGTGAGCGCCTGGCTTCAGCGTCTCGAGGGCGAAGACGTGAAGCGACTGTCGACGCTTAACACCGAGTTTGTCGCGGAGGAACTGAGGCGCAGCGGTCGGCGGCGGCTGACGCTTGACGTGGACGGTTCGGTGGTCTCGACAGGGCTTCAGGTGGAAGGGGCGCGGCGGGGCTTCAACCCTCACCACCGGAAGGTGCCGAGCCACTACCCGATCACTGCCTACGAGGCCCAGTCCGGCCACATCGTGCGGGTGGAGAACCGTCCGGGCAACATCCACGACGGCAAGGCGGGCCTGGGCTTCATAGCGGCGCTGATCCAGCAGATGAAACGCGCAGTCGGTCGTCTTTGCAAGCTGGAACTCCGCATGGACGGGGCGTTTTTCCGTCGGGACGTGCTTGAACTCCTCGACCTGGAGGGCGCCGAGTACGCGATCAAGGTGCCGTTTTTCCCGTGGCTGCACCTGAAACAGGTAGCGGCGCGGGCGCGCTGGCAGAGGATCGACGACACCACGAGCTGCTACGAGACGCGGCACTTGATCCGGCCCTGGAACCAGGTCCGCCGCATCGTGCTCTATCGCCGGAAGGTCGCACACAACACCCGCAAGAACTTCCAGCCCGACCTCTTCGACCCGGCCGACGGCCACTACGAATACTCCGCCATCGTCTCCAACAAGCGGGTGAGCGCCCGTACTCTCTGGCACTTCTACAACGGTCGCGGCTGCCATGAGGAGGCCTACGCCGAACTGCGCGGAGGCTTCGCCTTCAACTGCGTCCCCAGCCTGCGCGAGCCGGCCAACGCCGCCTGGCAAGCCCTCAGCGTCCTCGCCTTCAACCTGTCCAGAGCCTTTCAGGCCGACACCCTCGCTCCGGTCAGGAACACCAACCGCAAGCGCCGGGCCCGGCGCCGCTTCGAGAGCATCCACACGCTTCGCTTCAAGCTGCTCGGCCGAGCCGCCGTCCTGCTTCGACCCGCAGGAAAGACAACCCTGCATCTCGGTCACTCAACCGCCGTCGCAGACCACTTCCTCGCCGTCGCCAACGCGATTCGTGCCTAGATTCCCTGCAAATCGGGGTTAGTACTCGTCTACATTGGTTCGTAGTCTCTCAAAGCTACCTTTGTGACGCGGCACTGCATCTTCGGTCCGCGACGAGTTCCAGCAGACTCGGAGATAACATGGTCGATGGGACTTGCTTGAGGCGAGACGGTCGGTCCTGTTTGTCGAGGGTGCAGAAAGCAGTTTAGACAAGCCCCTACAGCCTTGTCTTTCCGGAAGTACCTGTCATTCCGAAAGGGGCAGGCATGAGTTTGGAACGAGCCCTCTCTCAGTGAGTACGTCCAACAGGATATCGTGTTCGCAGCAGTCCTCGAAGAAGGCAGCAAGAGCCTCTTTCAGCATCCGATACGAGTCCTGCTTGCTGTCGCCGTGGCTTGCCACGTCGAGGGCAGGGCAGGTGGCCACCCATACGCTGCCTTCGCGATGCGCTTCGACCTGGACGGTCACAATCCAAGCCAAGCCGCCCCCGCTCATCTCCCTTGGTCCTCCTCCCGGCGCCGTCGTTTCGCATGCCGGCGCAGTCTTGGGGTGCCAGATACCGTATCAAGACGATTCCCCCACCGATGGTTGGTAGTTGGAACTGAGAGCTGCCAGACCGGCGCTCCGCGCCGGATGCAGGCAAAGTGCCCCTGGTCGCAAGGGTGCCGTTTCTGCCGCGTAGAGACCCAGCGACCGACCCCTACTTCGGACCGATTTCCCCGGTCGAGGTCAGGTTCGTTCCCGTCAAGGGGTCGTGTACCGTGATCACGTACGAGTGCTTGCGTCGGCGGAGTTGCAGATCGGTCTCGTAGTAGAAGATGTCGCCCGGCTGCGGCTCTCGAGTGCCGGCGATCGGGACTTTCTCGAACGTGACCTCCGCGCGGTTGCCGCTCTGGTCCATCGCCGTCACCCGAACCTCCACCACGTTCAGCCATTCGTCAGCCACGGGCAGGAGCTGGATTTCGTCGAGCGGAATCGCCACTTGGACAGGCACTGACATCTTGCGGCGGCCGGCACGAAGCGGCGCCGAGAAGCGCACCTCGAGTGGCAGCCCCTGGGGCGGGTCACCGAACAGCAGGGCGGCTCTCGCCGTCATATCGAGTTCGTGGTCGCGCGACATGTCGACGTAGCCTTCGCGTGTGCGAACTTCAAGGTCCGTTCGGCCTACCGGCCGCACCACGATCTCATGGAACGCATCGTCCTCGCGGCGTTGCGGTTCGAAGCCGAGCCAGTAGTACGAGCGGGTGTCAGCGACCACCCTGGCCAGCGCCGCGTTCCGGTGGGCGTTGATCAGCGGCACGCCTCCCGTCGAGTGTGCCAGCAGTTGCAGGGCGCTGTGGATGGTGTCTTCCCTTTCGAGCGAACCGGGCGCCGCGCTTGCGCCGTCCGGCCGGACGGCAGGGCTGAACCCTCTCGAGGCGTCGCCCGCGAAGTCCCTCGTGCGGCCTGGCAGGTCCACCGGATAGAGCGAGAAGCCGATCAGGTTCGCTGTCGACACCAGCGGACCGTACAGCTCGTGCTCGCTCATCACCTTGCGATCGATAGGGAAACCGCCGGCGGGCAGGCGCTCTCGCGTGTAGATCTCCACCGACCTCGGCCAGCCGCCGGCGAGCACCAGCATCACCTTGCGGCCGGGCTGGTCGGCGAATTGGCGCATGGTTGCCATCGCCGCCAGCACGGAACTCTCCAACTGGTTGCTCAAGCTCTTCCTGTATGAGAGTTGCGCTCTGGACATCACGGAGCTCAGGCCCGTCTCCGATTGAGCGACCTGCGGGGCCGTACCCGATGACTCGTTGGAGAAACGACTCCTGCTCGCTGCGACGTCCGCCCTCAACTGCCGGTTGCTATCGGCCAGATTTCGTGCGGTGAGCTGCCGCAGTCCGTGGGCGGGCCGCTCGCGCGCCCGGTCCAACGCCTCCTCCAACCGGCTCGACGAGTTCGTCCAGGCCGTCAGGGTCTCCGCGGTCTTGCCGTCGAACGCGACGGTGGCTACCCGGTCCGCCGGACCGAGTGCTTCAAGGTCCTCCTCCAGGCGGTCGAGCACCCGGTTCCGGTCGCGCTCAATGGAGAAGAGGTCGTCGATGAAGATCAGAAAGTTCGTGCCGACCGGGGCGCTTGGATCCAGGCTCGGCACCCCAGCCACATCGCCGTCCGCCGTGTCCAGAGCGAAGCCGTCCTCGATCTCCGTGAAGTAGTCGATCGGGGTCGGCTCACCGTCGACCAGGAGTTCGAAGTCCGACGGTCCCAGACCCTGGACGCGGTTCCCCTTTCTGTCGGTGGCGACGATCTCGATGTTCACGACCCGAACGTCGATCACCTCCGAAAACACCTCCGGCAGGTCTTGCTGTTGGCCCGGCGCGGCGCCTGCCAGCAATACCAGGGCAGTGAGAAGGCAGACAACCTGGAACGTTCGCCGTCTCTTCATCGTCGTTGCTCGGCCGCGGTTTCGTTTCTCGTTGGCGGGGGGACGACGTTGGTGGCCTGGAACTTCTAATTCGCGCCGCGGTCGACGTTGCCACCCGCGTCCACGGTCCAGGTGTCGGTGCCGTGGATCAACTGGTCGAGCGTCTGCGGCCGGCCGGTGGAGACCTGCTCGATCTGGTCGATGACGCCGGCGTCGTAGGTCGGCATGTCGACGGCCCGCAGGACGCCGAGGGGCACGGGGAAGTCGCCCAGGCCGTCGCCGCTTGAGAGGCTCGCCATCTGGAAGGCCAGGGACGGGTTGGCGCGGTTCTCGTCCCACACCAGGCAGTCGTCCGCCGTGGTGCCGTTGCCGAGCTGTGCCACCTCGAAGTCGGTGCCGTTGAAGCGGAGGCCCTTGTCCTTGTTGTCCCCGAAGACGAGGGGCTTGCCGTGCTCCAGGTAGAGGCCGTTGGCCTGCCGGCCCGTCTTGTCGGTCAGGGCGGAGAAGGCCTTGTCGTTGTAAATGTTGCAGTTCTGCATCACTTCGACGAACGCCGAACCCTTGTGCGCCGCCGCCCGCTTCAGGACCGCCTTGAGATGCGGGATGAAGATGTCGACGCTGCGAGCCACGAAGGTGGCGCCGGCGCCGATCGCAACCGACAGCGGGTTGAAGGGGAAGTCGACGGAGCCGTGGGGCGTCGACTTGGTGCGCTTGCCGACCTCGCTGGTCGGCGAGTACTGGCCCTTGGTGAGGCCGTAGACGCGGTTGTTGAACAGCAGGATCTTGACGTTCACGTTGCGGCGCAAGGTGTGGATCAGGTGGTTGCCGCCGATCGAGAGCGCGTCGCCGTCCCCGGTCACCACCCAGACATCGAGGTCCGGGCGGGTCATCTTGAGACCGGTGGCCACGGCCGGCGCGCGGCCGTGGATCGTGTGGAAGCCGTACGTGTTCATGTAGTACGGGAAGCGGCTGGAGCAGCCGATTCCGGACACGATGACGAACTTCTCGCGCGGGATTCCCAGTTCGGGGAACACGGTCTGGACGGCGGAGAGGATCGCGTAGTCGCCGCAACCGGGACACCAGCGGACCTCCTGGTCGCTCTGGAAGTCCTTCTTGGTCAGCTGCGTTGCTTCAGTCGTGGGCATCTCTACCTCAAGCCTCTGCCATTCGCTCAATTCGATGGAGGATTTCGTCCCGCGTGAAGGGCTTGCCCTCGACCTTGGAGAAGGTCTCGATGTCCTTCAGGTAGCGGGCCCGCAGGAGCAAGGCCAACTGGCCGAGGTTCATCTCGGGCACCAGAACCCGCTCGAAGCGGTCGAGGATGTCGCCCAGGTTGCGGGGGAAGGGGTTGATGTGCCGGAGGTGGGCGCGACTGACCGTGAGGCCGTCCGTCCGCGCCTGGTTCACCGCTCCGGTGATGGCGCCCAGGGTGCTGCCCCAACCGAGGATCAGGAGTTTGCCGCTGTCGGGTCCGTCGACCTCGATGTCGGGAATGTCGTTGACGATCCGCGCGATCTTTTCGGCTCGCAACCGCACCATGTGGTCGTGGTTGTCCGGCTCGTAGTTGACGTTGCCGGTGACGTCCTCCTTCTCGAGACCGCCGATCCGGTGCTCGAGGCCGGGAGTGCCGGGAATCGCCCAGGGCCGGGCGAGGGTCTGCTGGTCGCGCATGTAGGGCAGGAAGCCCTCGGCGTCCTGGTGGAAGTCGACGCGCAGGTCGGGGAGTTCCTCGACCTGCGGAATGCGCCAGGGTTCGGAGCCGTTGGCGATGTAGCCGTCGGACAAGAGGATGACGGGTGTCATGTAGGTCGTCGCCATGCGGACCGCTTCGAGCGCGGTGTCGAAGCAGTCGGCGGGCGAGGCGGCGGCGATCACCGGTACGGGCGATTCGTTGTTGCGCCCGAACATCACCTGCAGCAGGTCCGCCTGCTCGGTCTTCGTCGGCAGGCCGGTCGATGGCCCCCCGCGCTGGATGTCGCAGATCACCAGGGGCAGCTCGACCATCACCGCCAGGTTGATTCCCTCGGCCTTGAGCGCGATCCCGGGGCCGCTCGAACAACTGACGCCGAGGCTGCCGCCGAAGGAAGCGCCGATCGCGGAGCAGACGGCGGCGATCTCGTCCTCGGCCTGGTAGGTCACAACACCGAAGTGCTTGTAGGTTGCCAGTTCGTGGAGCACGTCGCTGGCGGGCGTGATCGGGTAGGCGCCGAGGAAGAGGGGCAGTCCGCTGCGGCGGCTTGCCGCGACCAGGCCGATGGCCAGCGCCGAGTTGCCGTGGATGCTGCGGTAGATGCCCGGCTCGAGCGGGGCCGGCTCGACGTCGTACCGGACCTGGAAGGCGTCCGTGATGTCGCAGAAGTTCCAGCCCGCCTTCATCACCTTGACGTTCGCCTCGGCGATCTCGGGCCGGCGCTTGAACTTGACCCGCAGCCAGTCGATCGTCCCTTCGAGCGGGCGGCTGAACAGCCAGTAGACCATGCCCAGGGCGAGGAAGTTCTTGCACCGGTCCTTCGAGCGGACGTCGAGCGGGCTCTCCTCCAGGGCGCGCCGCGTCATCGTCGTCAGGCCGACCCGGTGGAGCCTGAAGGCGTTCAGGCTGTCGTCTTCGAGCGGATTCGACTCGTAGCCCGCCCGCTTCAGGTTGCGCGGGGTGAACTCGTCGGTGTTGACGATGATCACGCCGTTGTCGCGCAGGTCGCGCAGGTTGGCCTGGAGTGCCGCCGGGTTCATGGCGATCAGGACGTCCGGGGCGTCGCCCGGGGTGTGGATGTCGTGATCGGCGATTCGGACCTGGAAACCGGAAACGCCCGCCAGCGTGCCGGCCGGCGCCCGGATCTCGGCCGGGAAGTCGGGCAGGGTCGAAAGATCGTTGCCGATCAGTGCCGACGTGTTCGTGAACTGCGTGCCGGTGAGCTGCATCCCGTCGCCCGAATCACCGGCGAAGCGGATGACGACATCGGAGACTGTTGCTTCGGAGGCTCTGCCGGCGGCCGCTTGCCCTGCGATCGGGAGGGTCATGTTCGTCTCTTGCGATGTGGAGGCGAGGCGTTCTTGGACGCAGGCCGAAGCCACTGCCACACCCGCGGGCGGTCCAAAAATCCGTCCGCGGGAAGTGAGGACGCAAATAGTACCATGACGCTGCCCCGCGCGTTGGCGAGAACTTCCAGTGCCTAGTCGCGAGAACACAACGAGTCCAAGGAGGCCTTGGCGTCGAGCCGCCTGGCTGTTGGGGCTGCTTCTCGCTCTGGGACTGTCGAGCGTCACCCTCTCGCTCGACGCGCCGCTGGTGCTGGACCTGCTGGCCGGGACCGTCGCCAGCGTGGCCGGACTCGTCATCGCGTGGGTGGCCTTCGTCTGGTTGCAGCGCCGGTTGCTGTGGCGGGTCGGACGCCGGTTGGCCTTCAGCTACGTGTTGCTGGGCCTGCTGCCCTTCCTGCTCAACCTGGTGCTGGTGATCGTCGCCGCCTACCTGCTGTCCGGGTTCTTCCTCGGCCACCTGTACCGGGACGCGGCCATCGGCCTCCACGAGGAACTGGACGCGGTGTCCGCGTTCCTCATCCAGCCGCTCGAAATGGGGCTCCTCGACCCGTCCCGTCTGCCCACGACGGTGGGCGGCGCCGCGCTGGCGTACTACCAGGGCGACATTCGCGTGGCCGGAGACCCGCGGGCGCCGGATTCCTTTCCGGCATGGCTGGAGGCCGCGGACGAATTCGATGGTGAGCGGCGGCGGAGCAGGGTTCCGCAGTTGGTCGTGCTGCCCGACGGCTCGGCGACGCTGGCCGCCGCTTTTGGCCGCGGGACATCCGCCGTGGTGGCCTTCTACGATCCCGAGGCCGGGGGCCTGCTGGAACGGGAGTTGAGCCGCCGAAGCGATGTCTGGACGCGGCTCCGGCGTCAGGGCGAGACGGACGGCACGGAGACGACGGTCCAGATCCTCGACACCCAGTTCGTGCTGCAGCCGCTGGCGCGGACGCGCGGCAGCGCCGAACGCGAGGCGTTCTTCGAGTCCCTCGGCGCCAGTTCGCCGCTCAGCATTGTCGGCGTCGAAATGGCCGGGCCGCTGCACGCCTTCGCCAGCGGGGAACCGGTCTCGCCGCCGGTGTCCGGGTCGCTCGCCGCGACCCAGCGGATCGTTGTTCGACACCTGTTCTCGTCCTCTGGCCAGGTCGACAGTCTCGGCTGGATCGTGTTCGGCGTCGCGGCTTTCCTGCTCTTCGACGTCTTCATCGCGGCGACGGTGATGGCCATGTTCATGATCCTGGGGCTGAGCCGCGCCGTGAACCGGTTGAGCGCGGCGACCGGGGCGCTGCAGGCGGGCGACTTCTCGGCCCGCATCCCGGTGCGGCGCCGGGACCAGATCGGCGCCTTGCAGACCTCGTTCAACGAGATGGCGCGGAGCCTGGAGGGTCTGGTTGCCGAGCGAGCCGCGAAGCACGCCCTGGAGCAGGAACTCGAGATCGCCCGGGAGGTTCAGAAGAGCCTGATTCCGGGCCGCAGCCTGCAGGCGGAGGGCGTCGAGTTCGCGACCTTCTTCGAGCCGTCCGCCGCGATCGGCGGCGACTACTTCGACATCGTGCGGTTGCCCGGAGAGGATGGCGGCAAGAGCGATCGCCTGGCGGTGGTGATCGCGGACGTGGCGGGTCACGGTCTCTCGGCGGGTCTGCGCATGGCGATGCTCAAGGCGGGGCTGCTGACCCTGGTCGATGAGGGCAAGCCACCCCGGGAGATCCTGTCGGCCCTGGATCGACTGGTGCGTTCGGGCGGCGACCGCACCTTCGTGACCGCGAGTCTGTCCCTGGTCGATCTGAAGGCGGGCGTCGTCGACATCACGAACGCGGGCCATCCGCCGGCGTACCTGCTGCGGCAGAACGAAGTCGAGGAGATCCTGCTGCCGGGGACCCCGCTCGGCGCGCTCGGCGAGGACTACGGCTTCCGGCGTATCGAGCTGCGGCCGGGTGATGTCCTCGTTTGGCTTTCCGACGGCTTCATCGAGGCCGTGGGCCGCGACGGTGAGCCGTTCGGCTACGACCGGACCAGGACTTCGCTCCTGGGACCCGCAGCCAACGCCAAGGAGGTGTGCGACCGCATCCTCGCGAAGATGAGGCGCCATACCGACGGCGTCGGCGTCGAGGACGATCTGACCCTGGTCGTCATGCGCTACCAACCGGAAGCAGCCGCGGCAGAGAACCCCGCCGGCCCGGAGTTCATGACCGCGGCCGGCGCCTGACGGGGGCTGCGTGTGAGCGTCGGCTTGCGGGCCGCTGCGGCGGCCGTGGTTCTGGTCCTTTGCGCCTCCTCGGTCGGGGCGGAACTGGCCGTTCTGACCAACGGTTACCGGTACAAGGTGACGGCGTGGGAGCTCCTCGAGGGGCGGGGCACGAGCGCCGAGCGCATCCGGCTGACCCTGGAGAACGGCGGTTCCGTCACCCTGCCGCTGATGCGGATCGAGCGCATCGTCGACGACGAGATCGGCGAGGAGCTACCTCCCGAGCCGCCGTCGGAGGCCGGCTTCTCGCTCGACTACAGGCCCGGACAGACGGCGCCGGCCGTTCCCTACGGTGAGCTGTTCCTCGAGATCGGCCGCGAGCATGAACTGAACCCCGATCTGCTGGCGGCGATGGCGCGCGCGGAGTCGGCCTACGATCCCGGCGCCATGTCCTCGAAGGGCGCCCGCGGTCTGCTGCAACTCATGCCGGCGACCGCCGAGCGCTTCGGCGTTTCGCCGGGCGAGCTCTACGACCCCGCCCGCAACGTGCTCGCCGCGGCCCGCTACCTGACCTGGCTGCGCCGCCGGTTCGAGGACGACCTGCCGCGCGTCCTGGCCGGCTACAACGCCGGCGAAGGCGCCGTCGACGCCCACGACGGAGTGCCGCCCTACCGGGAGACGGTGAACTTCATCGGTCGCGTCTACGGTTTCCTGGGCCTGTAGGAGGGGGCTGCCCGTCAGCGCCTGTCAGCGTGCGCGCGGATGAACCCGGGTGGCGCGATCGGCGCGCCACACGCGACCCGCTCCGCGGGCCCGTCAGCGTGCGCGCGGATGAACCCGGGTGGCGCGATCGGCGCGCCACACGCGACCCACTCCGCGGGCCCGTCAGCGGGCGCGCGGATGAAATTGGTCGTACAACGTCCGCAGGCGGTGCTCGTGGATGTGGGTGTAGATTTGCGTCGTCGTGATGTTCGCGTGGCCGAGCATGACCTGCACCGCGCGCAGGTCGGCGCCGTGCTCGAGCAGGTGGGTGGCGAAGCTGTGGCGCAGCACGTGGGGGGACAGGTCGGGGATGCCGGCGCTCCGGCCGTAGTTCCTGAGCAGCTTCCAGAACCCCTGCCGGGTCAGTCCGCCGCCCCGGTAGCTGACGAAGACCACGTCGTGGCGGCCCTTCGCCATCGCCGGCCGCACCTCCTTCAGATAGAGGTTGAGCCAGTTCTCGGCCGATTCGCCCACCGGCACGACCCGTTCCTTGGCCCCCTTGCCGAACGCGATCAGGAAGCCCGCCTCGAGCTGGAGCTGGTGGAGTGTGAGACCGACCATCTCGCTGACGCGCAGACCGGTGGCGTAGAGCAACTCGATCATCGCCCGGTCGCGGACGCCGGGCGGCCGGCCGGTGTCCGGGGCGCGGAGCAGATCCTCCACCTGCTCTTCTCGCAGCACCTTCGGCAGCCGTCGCGGCAGGCGCGGCGGGTAGAGGTTGACCGCCGGGTTGTCCTCGCGGTCACCCTCGTTGACCAGGAAGGCGTAGAAGCGGCGCATGGAAACCAAGGCCCGGCTGATCGAGCGCGGCGACAGTCCTTCCCGGCGGAGGCGCCGCAGGTGCCGGCTGAGCTGATCGACCTTCGCGGTGAGCAGGCCGCCACCGTCATCCTCCAGGTTGCTCGTCAGCCGCCGGAGATCGCGCCGGTAGGCGTCCACCGTGTGCTGGGAGAGGCCCCGCTCGACCAGCAGGCCGTCCAGATAGCGGTCCAGTGTCCGCTCACTCTCGGACACGGCGGCCGGCCGGCTCAACGTCTTCGTCGCGGGCATGTCGTATAGCCAGCAATCTATCAGTGTGCGATCTGGCGGCGCGCTACGATTCGGAGATGACCAAACGAACTCTCGCGCTCGCGTTCTGTCTTCTCTGCGTCCTCGCCGCCTGCGCCCAGCAGGCCGTCGACGAGGACGTCTCAACCCGACTCGACACTTGGCTCGCCGACCTGGCCGACGACGCCATGGAGGGCCGCGGCCCCGGCACTGCCGGTGACGTCGCCGCACGCCAGTACATTGCCGACGCGATGGCGGACATGGGCATCGAGCCGGCGGCCGCGGACGGTAGCTGGGAGCAGCCGTTCGACATCGTCGGCATCAACGCCACGGTGCCCGAGACCTGGACCTTCGAGACGGGCGGCGGCGACAGCATCGAGTTCGCGTTCTGGGACGAGTTCATCGCCGGCAGCGGCGTGCAGTCGGAGCAGGCGGTGGTCGAGGACGCCGAGGTCGTGTTCGTCGGCTACGGCATCCAGGCGCCGGAGTACGGCTGGGACGACTACGGCGACGCCGACCTCACCGGCAAGATGCTGGTCATGCTGAACAACGATCCGGACTGGGATCCGGACCTGTTCGAAGGCGACCGCCGGCTCTACTACGGCCGCTGGACCTACAAGTACGAGAGCGCCGCGGCCCAGGGCGCGGCCGGCGCGATCATCATCCACACCACGCCCTCGGCCGGCTATCCCTTCCAGGTGGTCCAGACGTCCTGGACGGGTCCCCAGTTCGAACTGCCCGCCGAGGGCGAACCGCGCTCACAGATCAACGCCTGGTTGACGGAGGAGGCGGCCCGGCGCCTGTTCGACCTGGCCGGCGTCGACTACGACCAGACCCTGGAGTCGGCCAGGAGCGCCGACTTCGAACCCGTGCCGCTTGATCTCATGACAAGCTTGGCGCTCGAGAACATCGTGACCAGCGAGCAGACGGCCAACGTGCTCGGCGCCCTGCCCGGCAGCGACCCGGACCTGGCCGACGAGTGGATCGTCTTCACCGCCCACCACGACCATCTGGGCGTCTCGCCCGACGAGAGCCTGGAAGATCGCATCTACAACGGCGCCCTCGACAACGCGGCCGGCGTCGCCCAGGTGCTCGCGATCGCCAGCGAACTCGCCGCCCAGGAACCGGGACCGAGTCGCTCCGTCCTGTTCGCTTTCGTGGGCGCCGAGGAACAGGGCCTGCTCGGCTCCGAGTACTACGCCGCCCACCCGACCGTGCCGCCCGGCAAGATGGCCGCGAACATCAACTACGACGGCGGCAACCAGTGGGGCCCCACCCGTGACGTGACCTACATCGGCTACGGCAAGTCGAGCCTCGACGCCGTGGTCGAAGCGGCAGCGGCCGAGCAGGGCCGCACCGTGCTGCCCGACCAGTTCCCGGCCAACGGCTACTTCTACCGTTCGGACCAGTTGAACTTCGCCCGCATCGGCGTGCCGGCGATCTACCTCGACAACGGCACCGACTTCATCGACCGGCCGGAGGGCTGGGGCCGTGAACAGTTGGAGGCCTGGACCGAGAACGTCTACCACCAGCAATCGGACGAATACCAGCCGTTGAACGAGGAAGGCGAGGGCTGGAACCTCGAGGGCATGATCGAGGACGTCGAACTCGGCCTCGCCTGCGCCCGCGCCATCGCCGAGAACCCCGAACTCCCGTCCTGGAACCCCGGCGACGAGTTCGAGGCCGCGAGGCTGGCGGCGCTCGCCGCCGTGGCGGGCGAGTAGAGGGCGTCTCGCCCGCATCCGGCGTGCTAACGGCTGATCAACAAAGGAGAACCACCTAGATGACTGAAGCCCGAATCGCAGCCCGCGAGCCCGCCAAGATCGAATTGGAGGCCGGCACCTACTACTGGTGCCGCTGCGGCCAGTCGCAGAACCAGCCCTTCTGCGATGGCTCCCACCGCGGCACGGAGTTCGAACCCATCCGTCTAACCCTGGAGGAGGATCGCCGGGTCGCGCTCTGCCAGTGCAAGCGCAGCGGCAAGATGCCGCATTGCGACGGCAGCCACCGGTTCCTGGACTGAGTCTGGGGAACCCCGAACCGCGAAGCACGAACCGCGACCGACAATCTCCAGCGTCAGCCGAGGGCTTCGGGATTCCGGAACTTCACATGGTCCACCAGGCGGTCGAAGAACCGGTCGAAGACCATGATGTACCCGATGACGATCTCGGGTGAGTGCAACTGGGCGTTGGCCACCTCGCCCATGAGGTCGTCAATCCGATTCGGGACGGTGCCCGGAATGCTCTATGGCCTCTTGAACGGTAACCGCCAACGTCTAGTCCTCCGGTCGGATTGCGTTCGAGCTCAGCGAACTGCCGACACACTGGAATCTGGAGTGTGCGGCACGACTTCGACCTGTTTGAACATGTCAGCTGGTGTCGCCCGCGAAGCTGAACATCCGGATCAGCCGCTCGGCGATCTCGAGGGGGTACGGGGCGGGATGGTGCCGGGTGGAGGCTCCCCCGAGTCCTTCCCAGATCTGGCGGAACCACTTGTGGTGAAGGTCGGCCGGAATCAGGCTCAGCAGTTTGGCCGCCGATGTGGGCCGGCGGTAGCCGCCCGGCTTCCGCTGCATGAGGACGAACTCGATGTCGTTCTTGATTACGGCGTTCGGTTCATAAGGCTTGCCCAGGAACGCGCCCTGGCCGCCCTGTACTTCGTAGGCGGCGTTGGCGATCTTGTGCCAGATGATCGGGGCCAGATTGTCGAAGCCCACGCTGCGGCAGCGCTCCTGGATCGAAGCGTGCAGCGGCACGACCGTGTGGCGCCCGTGCCGGCGCCGCGAAAGGCAGACATCGCCGACCACACAGACCAGCCGTCCGCCTGGAACGAGAGCGTCGTAGCAGCGGCGCCAGACCTTGTCGAGCTGATCCAGAAAGTCCTCGTAGTCCGCGACCCAGCCCAACTGGCCGTCGGAAGTCGGGCTCCTTCAGGGTCCAGTAGGGCGGCGATGTGACCACGAGGTGGATCGACTCCGGCGCCAGCGGCGGCACGGTGCGGGAGTCGCCCAGGAACAACTCGTGGCGCGTGGGCACCTCCGTGAGCAGCGCCTCGATGCGGGCCGTGGCGCTCGGATCCCTGGCTAGTTTGGGTAAATCCCGGCGCGGATTCTCCAGGGATCTCCAGCGCTGCGGCACCAGATTGAGGAGCGGGTCGACCGTGCTCCGAGTCGCCTGTGCCGGTACGGGACTCATGCCGGCGACAGTACCACTTGGGCAGTCCGTCAACTCTCGTCTTGTTCCGGTCTCGATGCAGCGGTTCACCCCGCGGCTGCTCAACGGCGCAGCGTGCGGGAGTGGGGGCGTCGTCGGTCGCGGCCGAAGGCCACGCAGCGTTCGAAGCGGGTCCACTGCCAGAGCGTCCAGCCGCTAGGGGCAGCCCGGTTGTCTCGGCGATCCAGGCCTGCTGAGGATGCCTTTGTCCGGGAGTTTCTTGTGTCGTGTTCCATGTGATCTCCGTCGAGTTGCTACTTGGGCGACACGATACCTGTTCGTAAACGAGTCGTCTGCATGAACATTCTCGAAAGATCCATCACGCACCCGGTGGTCGGTCTCCGCATCTTGGAAGCACAGAACCGGCGGCAGGTGGCAGGCAGCGACGGGACCTTCACCACTGGCAGCGAGGAGCTGGCGGACGTGAAGGATGGTCGAAGCGCTGTCGCGGGCGGGAGTCAGATCGGGCTCGTGAGTTCTGGAATCGACCGCGGGCGTCTCGCTCGTATCCCCAGTCCCGCACGTCACGCTCCCCAGACGGTTTCGTAGACGCGCAGCCAGTTCAGGCCGAGAATCGCCCGAACGTCGGCCTCTGAGTAGCCGCGTTCAAGTAGTCCCTTCGTGAGGTTCGGAAGCGTCCTTGGGGTTTCGATGCCGGCTGGGTAGAAGTGCGGTGGCGGTGGGTACTCCGCACCCGACCAGCGGCCGGCTTCCACCTCCCGGCGGTAGGCCCTCAAGGCCCGCTCCGGGTCCGCGACGGGATGCTGTCCGAGGTAGTAGTCGATCCCGAGCCCGACATGATCGATGCCGGCAACCGAGATGAAATGGTCCACGTGATCGAGAAAATCGTCGAGCGAGGGCTGACCCTGCTCCACGAGGAATCCGGGGAAGCCCGTCACTCCCACAATGCCACCGCTTTCGGCGATGGCGAGGACGAGTTCGTCCTTCACGTTGCGGGCTGTCTCGGTCCGGCGCAGGGCAAAGGCATTTGCGTGGGAGAGGATGACCGGGGCCTCTGATGCCTGCACCGCCTCCATGGACGTTCTGTGGCCTGTGTGGGAACAGTCGACAATCACTCCGGCTTCGTTGCACCGCTTGATCAACTCCACTCCGAACGGCTTGAGCCCTTTGTCGGGCACCTGCGATCCGTAGCCCACCGCCGCTTCGACGTTGTAGGTGAGCTGCATGATGCCCACGCCGAGCTGCTTGAACGCGTCGATATGCCCGAGATCCTCTTCGATGGGTTCTGTGCCCTGGAAGTGGAACACGACACCTGTCTGGCCACGCGCTTTCGCGGCAAGGGCGTCGGCGGCCGAGCCAACGCTGACCAGATCGTCGCGTTCGCGGAGGTACGCGAGCCAGTGTCCGATGACTTTGAGCGCCACTGACGCTGAGTAGAAGCCGCCCACCGTGGGCGTGACCACGTCGACGCCGCCTTCGATGTACCAGTCGACGTACCTGGGGACGACGAGCAAGGGGCAGGCGCCGTCCACGATGAGTGCCCGGTCGTGGAGGCTCTCGCCTGCACCCCTGCTGACGTCGTCTACAAGCTCGACCTCGCTTGCGTCCATCGTCGCCGCACGGTAGCGCGGGTTGTCATCCGGCTCACCGGTTCCTGGACTGAGGGAGGCGGGCGCGAGGCGGTCGCCGTTCAGCGGCATATCGCCGCAGGATCCGTCGGCAGGCTTTCCATCGCCGCGTACTTCGCGTTCACGTACTCCTTGATCAGGTCCAGTACGCCTGCAGGCGCGTCCGCTGCAACCAGCGGCAGTTTCGGATTGTCGAAGAAGTTCTGGAGAAAACCGGTCTGCGTAAGCCGGATCTCGGACAGCCCGCCGGTATGAGGATCGCGCTTGACCTGACGGACCATGTACTCGCGCCCGCGGAGGGACATGTACTCCTCGTTCATCAGCAGGCCGCTCTTTGCGGTCGCCGAGCGCCGTCCGGATCCGAGCAACCCTCGCTTGCCTGAACCGGAGTAGATGAACACCAACGCTCCGCCCGACTGCCAGATTCGGGAGAAGGCGGAGTTGTAGTCGTAGCCGTTCTCGGTGATGCGCGCGCCATCGCAGGCGCGCCGGTAGAGCGCTTCCTGGTCGCCCGCCAGCAGCTCGAGGCGAGCCACCAGGGCTTGGCGCTCCGTCTCCGGGAACAGCATCAACACTGCCGCTTCGCCACCTCCAGGAAGGGCAACGGGTGTAGCCCACACAGTCACCCTTGTTTGCTTGACCGTGCCCCGGTACTCACCGGCCAGTTTCTGGAAGGCGTCCGGCTCCGTTGGCTGCGCGCTGGCGACAACGGCCACCGGCGATAGCAGCGCGAGCAACAACGCTCCACGTAGATGACAGGTGTTCCTCTGCATGCGCATCACCCGGCCACCACCTCCGCATCGTGCCCGCACCACACCAGTCCCGACACCAGCTTCGGCAGGAAGCGGGTCGATTTGGGCGGCAGCAGGTCGCCGTCTTCGGTAGCCAGCGCGAACTGTCTCGGTGCCATCGGCGGCAGGAAGACGCCGGCGCTGATCTCGGAGCGCTCGAGCAACGCGATGATGTCGTCCGGGTCGGCTTGGTAGGCGATGCTGCCGTCGGTGGCGGATTCGAGCGGTACGCCGGCGATCAAGAGCAGGTGGTGGTGGAGCAGGGCCGCCGGAAGGTCGGCCTTGCGGCCGGGCATGTCGGCGGGCGCGGCCCCTGGGTCGAGGGTCCAGAGTTCGGGTGAGGGGTCGCCCTGGAACCAGACGGCGAGGGCGGGCTGCGGCGCGGCCGCGACGCGGGCCGCTATCTCGGCGCCGGCGGTTGTGTCCAGGGGTTCGCGCCGTGCCGGCAGCGCGGACATCGCCTCGCGGTCCACCGGGACGCGGATGCCGCGGTGGACGGGGTCGATCCGCAGGTGGGTCGAAGCGAGGCTCGTTAGCACGACCATCTTGCAGGCCGCCGCGGTGCCGCCCGCCGCGTCCTCTTGGGCGGCGTAGGTCTGGGCCACCTGGGTGCGGTGGTGGCCGTCGGCGATCGCGGCGCGGGCGTCTGCGAGTGCCGCGCCGTAGGCGGCGATCCGCTCGGGGTCCGTGATCCGGAAGAGGCTGTGGAGATCGCCGGTCCAGGGATCCGTGTGGCTGACCAGGGCGCCGCCGGCGGCTCCTCCGCAGTCGGAGGCGAGCAGGCGCTCGAGGGCGCCGTCGTCTTCGGCGAGGTAGAACACCGGCTCGATGTCGATCTGCGTGAGCCGCAGAAGAGCCAGACGCTCGGAGATCGACTTCGCCACCGTTTGCTCGTGCGGCCAGAGGTCCCCCTCGCGTCCCGGTTCGACGCCGACCAGGGCGCACAGGCCGAGACGGCTCGAACCGTCGGGCTGGGTGATCGCGTACGGGTAGAGCGACGGGGTCTCGTCGCGCGCGACGACGCCGCTCTGGCGCCACTCGCGGTGGAGCGCCGCGGAGTGCTCGTGCGGACTCCGACCGTCCTGGGCGACGGGTTTGGTCACGTGGGCGAACTGGTGCGGCGACTGCGCGTGCAGGCGGTCGCGCAGGGACTCGTCGATCTGGTCGAAGGGCGGCGCCGCCTGGGCGGCGGCATCGAGCTTGGCGGAGTTGTAGCGGTAGCCCTGGAAGGCGTAGAGCTTCATGTCGGCTCCTGGTGTGGGGTTGGAGTCGGGAGTGGGAGGACGGTGCTTCTTCAGGCGGCGCGGTTGCCGTCGCTCCTGGCGTCGGCCGAGCCGTTTCCGGTCTCGGCCCGGATCGAGAGGCTACCGCCTTCGACATCGATCACGACCCGGTCGCCGGGGCCGATGTCGCCGCCGACGAGAGCGCGGCCGAGGCGGGTCTCGACCTCGCGCTGGAGGTAGCGCTTGAGCGGCCTCGCGCCGTAGACCGGGTCGTAGCCGGCGCGGGCCGTGAACTCGCGCGCGGCCGGGGTCAGTTCGAGCCCGATCCCCTGCTCGCCGAGCCGCTTGGCCAGGTCCGCGGTCAACAGGTCGACGATCTGCTCGATCTCGAAGAGGGTCAGGGGCGAGAAGAGCACGACTTCGTCGATCCGGTTCAGGAACTCGGGCCGCATGGACCGCCGCAGCTCGGCCATCACGGCGTCGCGCGCCGCCTCCGTGATCTCGCCGGCGGGCGTGACCCCTTCCAGCAGGTGGGGCGAACCGAGGTTCGAGGTCATGATGACGACCGTGTTCTTGAAGTCGACGGTGCGGCCCTGGGAGTCCGTGATCCGGCCGTCGTCGAGGATCTGGAGCAGGACATTGAACACGTCGCGGTGCGCCTTCTCGATCTCGTCGAACAGGACGACCGCGTACGGCTTGCGTCGCACCGACTCGGTCAACTGACCGCCGTCCTCGTGGCCGACGTAGCCGGGAGGCGCCCCGACCAGGCGCGAGACCGTGTGCCGCTCCATGTACTCGCTCATGTCGATGCGGACCATGTTGTCCTCGGTGTCGAAGAGCGCCTCGGCCAGGGTCTTGGCGAGTTCCGTCTTGCCGACGCCGGTGGGACCGAGGAAGAGGAAGGAGCCGATCGGGCGCCGGGGATCCTTGATGCCGGAGCGGGCACGGATCACCGCGTCCGCGACCAGGCCTACCGCCTCGTCCTGGCCGATCACCCGGCGGTGCAGGATCTCGTCGAGGCGCAGCAGCTTCTCGCGCTCGCCCTCGACCAGGCGGGTGACCGGAACCCCAGTCCAGTTGGACACGATCTCGGCGATCTCGTTGTCGGTCACCTCTTCCCGCAGCAGCCGGGCGCCGGTGCCGGGGGCGTCGCCGTCGCCGGCTTCCTGCTCCCCATCGCCGAGCTTCGCGATCAGCCCCGGGAGCACTCCGTGCCGCAGCTCGGCGGCCCGGTTCAGGTCGTAGTTGCGCTCGGCGATCTCGATCTCCCGCCGCACCTGCTCGATCTGCTCGCGCACCTTCCGCTCGTCGTCGATCGCCGCCTTCTCGCTCTCCCACTGGCTGCGCATCGCGGCCGCCCGGGTTCGCAGGTCGGCGAGTTCGCGTCTTAGAGTCTGCAGGCGCGCCTTGCTCGACTTGTCGGTCTCCTTGGTGAGCGCCGCCTCCTCGATCTCAAGCCGCATGACGCGCCGGGTGACCTCGTCGAGTTCGGCCGGCAGGGAATCGATCTCGGTGCGGATCAGGGCGCAGGCCTCGTCGACCAGGTCGATCGCCTTGTCGGGCAGGAAGCGGTCCGACACGTAGCGGTCGGAGAGGGTGGCCGCGGCGACCAGGGCGTTGTCCTGGATCCGCACGCCGTGGTGGACCTCGAAGCGCTCGCGCAGCCCGCGCAGGATCGACACCGTGTCCTCGACCGACGGCGCGTCGACCACGATCGGCTGGAAGCGCCGTTCGAGTGCCGCGTCCTTCTCGACGTACTTGCGGTACTCGTCCAGCGTGGTGGCGCCGATGCAGTGGAGTTCGCCGCGCGCGAGCATCGGCTTGAGCAGATTGCCGGCGTCGGTGGAGCCCTCGGTGCGGCCGGCGCCGACGATGTTGTGGACCTCGTCGATGAACAGCAGGATGCGTCCCTCGCTCTGGGCGATCTCGGTCAGCACCGCCTTCAGCCGCTCCTCGAACTCGCCGCGGTACTTGGCGCCGGCGAGCAGCGCGCCTAGGTCGAGCGAGAACACGCTGCGGTCCTTGAGCCACTCGGGCACGTCGCCGCGGACGATGCGCTGGGCCAGTCCCTCGACGATCGCCGTCTTGCCGACCCCAGGTTCGCCGATCAGCACCGGGTTGTTCTTTGTCTTGCGCGACAGGATGCGGATCGCGCGGCGGATCTCCGAATCGCGGCCGATGACCGGGTCCATCTTGCCGGTCCGCGCCTGGGCGACCAGGTCGAAGCCGTACTTCTCGAGCGCCTCGTAGGACGTCTCCGGGTTGTTGCTGGTCACGCGCAGCGCCCCGCGCAGCGTCTTGAGCGCTTCCAGGAGCTGCGGCCTGGAGAGGCCGGCTTCGGCGAGCGCCCGGGCGGCGCTGTCCTTGCCCTCGAGCGTGGCGAGCAGCAGGTGCTCGACCGAGACGTAGTCGTCGCCGAGCGCCCGGGCCTCGTCCTCGGCCCGGAGCAGGAGCTGCTCCAGGCCGGCCGTGACGTAGATCTTGCCGAGTTCGCCGGCGCCGCCCGAGACCTTCGGTTTGCGGTCGAGGTCCTTCTGCAGCTCCGCACGCAGGGCGGCCGCGTCGACGTCGAGGCGCTGGAGGAGCCGGGGCGCCAAACCGTCGTGCTGGTCGAGCAGCGTGAGCAGCAGATGCTCGCTGTCGACCTGTTGGTGGCCGAGACGCCGCGCCCGGTCCTGGGCGCCGGTCAGGGCTTCCTGGGACTTGATCGTCAGCTTGTTCGGGTCCATATCGTCTAAGTACTCCTGTTTCGTTCAGGGGGCTTTGCTCAGCGCTCTCCGCCGCCGGTCCCGGAGGCGTCGTCGGACGGCTCGAAGTCGGAGGTCTCACGGAGCTGCTCGAACAACGTCTTCTCCTCCGCGGTGAGCCGCTTGGGGACGACGACCTGAACCTCGGCCAGCAGATCGCCATCCGGGCCCTTGGGATCGGGCAGTCCGCGGCCGCGCAGGCGCATCTTCCGGCCGGTCGACGAGCCGGCCGGAAGCTGTGTCTCCGCGTGCCCGCCGAGGGTCGGAATCCGCACCTTGCCGCCCAGCGCGGCGGTCCAGGGCGCCACCGGCACGTCGCAGTGAAGGTCGCGCCCGCGGCGGCGAAAGATCGGGTGAGGCAGGGCTTCGACCTTGAGCAGCAGATCGCCGTCGGGCGCGCCCATGCCCTTGCCGCCCTGGCCGCTGAGTCGGATCGACTGGCCGGGAAGCACACCCTTCGGAATCTGCACCTGGAGGTTCCGGGTCCGGCCGGTCGAACGGTCGAGAAACTCGATCGCTTGTGGACCGCCCTCGGCCAGGTTCTCGAGGCTGAGCGGTAACGCGACCTCGTGGTTCCGGCCGCGGCGGGGCCGGGTCCAGCTCCCCTGCCGGCCGCCGCCGGGGAAGCCCTGCGGCCCGGCGCTTCCGAACAGCATGTCGAAGAAGGAACTGAAGCCGGAGGCGTCGCCGGAGCCCCGGGCGTTGCCGAAGTCGAAGCGCTCGTCGCCGCCGACGTTGAAGTGGAATCCCTCCCAGCCGGGCGGGGGAGCGCCCCCGGTCTGCACCCGTTGCCAGGCGGCGCCGTACTGGTCGTACTTGCTCCGCTTGTCCTGGTCCTTGAGCACTTCGTAGGCCTCGCCGATGTCCTTGAAGCGGGCCTCGGCGCCCGGGTCCTTGTTCACGTCCGGGTGGAACTGGCGGGCGAGCTTGCGGTAGACGCGCCGGATCTCCGCCGCGGGGGCGTCCTTGGCGACCCCCAGCGTCTTGTAGTAGTCCTTGTATTCCACCCGTTCTCCGTTTCGTGGGTCTGAGCACCAACGACCCAAGTTGGGCACATAGTTTAGTCCATCACACTCAACCTTGGGAACCCGGGTGGCGCGATCGGCGCCACCCGTGAACCAGTCCGTGCGCCCGTCATCGGGCGCATGGATGACACCCGCGTGGCGCGATCCGCGTCATCCGTGAACCAGTCCGTGCGCCCGTCATCGGGCGCGCGGATGGCACCCGGCGGGGGTTCCGGGCTGGCGGACTCCAGATACGCGAAAGGGGCGCGACTCGCGTCGCGCCCCGGATTTCGCTTGAACGCTGGTCAGTTCGTCAAGGCGGGTCGAAGCCGAACATCGTGTAGTTCAGCGCGATGTACTTGTCCTGACCCTCGGGGACCTCCTCGAGCGGCAGGATCGCCTGCACCGGGCAGGCGTCGACGCACAGGCCGCAGTCGATGCACTCCTCAGGGTGGATGTAGAGCATGTCCCAGTCTTCCTCGTCCTTGCCATAGATGCAGTCGACAGGGCAGACATCGACGCACGACTTGTCTTTCACGCCGATGCAGGGTTCAAAGATGATGTGGGTCATCGGACTCTTCCTCAGGCGGGCCGGTGAGTGCCGGACTGTCGAGTTTTCGGCGGACTCGTGCGGGAGACAGTAGCAGAGTTGAACCGGCCCGGCCGCATCGCGGCGGGGACCGGGACGACGGCGTCCGCGGGCCGGCTGAGGACCAGGGGCGCGATCATCCTGGCGGTGAGCGGGGCGAGCAGGATGCCGTTGCGGAAGTGTCCGGCGGCGATGTACAGGCGGTCGCTCAACTGGCCGACCAGGGGCCATCCGTCGGGCGTTCCCGGGCGAAGCCCGGCCCAGTGTTCGACCGGTTCGCGACCGCGTAGCGCCGGCAGCAGATCGGCGGCCGCACTGGCCAGTCCGCTGCCGACATCGTCGCTCAGGCTGAGGTCGAAGCCGGTGTGCTCGACCGAGGCGCCGATCAGGAGGCGGTGGCCGGCACGTCGGACGGCATAGAAGGACGGGGTTCGGATGGCGCCGCTAAAGGGCCAGTCGACCCGGTCGAAGGCGATCATCTGGCCCTTGACGGGACGGATGGGCAGGGTCGGCAGACCGTGGATCGCCGGTGTCCAGGCGCCGCCGCAGATCACGACGGCGCCGGCGGCGCACGCGAAACCGGCGCCCGCGGCAGAGACGCCGCCCGGTTCCTCCGTCACGCTCTCGACCTTGGCCCGGTGGAGGGTCACGCCCTGCCGGCGCAGGGCTGTCGCGGCTGCGGCAGTGGCAAGGCGGTTGTCGACGCGGTGCTCGCCCGGCAGCAGCAGCGCAGCCTCGATTCCGGGACGAAGGTCCGGCACCAACTGGAGCAGTTCGGCGCGGTCGAGCTCCTCGGTCGGCTCGCCGAGGTCTGTGGCCTGTTTCCGGATCCCCTTCAGCACCTTGCTGCCTGTCTCGTCGAGGACCGGCAGGATGGCGCCCGTGCTGTCGTAGTCGATCGAGGTCTCGCTCTCGTGTTCGAGGGCCGGCGCCAGCTCGGTCCAGAGGTCGCGCGATTTGAGGGCCATCTTCGCGAAGGCCACATTGGTGCTGCTCTCCGCGATCGGGGCGATCATCCCGGCCGCGTTGGGCGAGGCGGCGCCCGCGCGGCGGTCGTCCGCGACCTCGACCCGGGCGCCGGCGCGGATCAACTCGCGCGCGATCAACAGGCCGATCAGGCCGCCGCCGACAACCAGGACGTCGGGCCGCGGCCGACAAGCAGGCATCAGTTGTCCGCCAGGGCGTCGGCCTGCAGGCGCGCCCGCGGCGCGACTCGCGGCCCGGCGTCGGACGCAAGCCGCCCGCGCTCCGCCGTGGCGAGGGTCTCGAAGACAGCCCTGGCGCGTGCCCGGTACTCGTCCCGGCCCTCGTCGCTAAGCATCTGCAGGGCGAGGCCGACCGTGTACTCCACCGTCTCACGGCCCAGTCCGCTGCGACCGGGAGCGTCGATCGTCCGCAGGCTGCGGATGGCCTCGGCAGCGTCCCCGCCCGCGAGGAGCAGGTTGGCGAGATTGAACTCGAGCAGCCAGCGCGGGATGTCGCCGCTTCGCTCCAGTTCCTGGAGCAGCCGGGCGGCGGCGGCGGACGGCAGCAGGTCGGGGTCGAAGACGTCGAGCCCCGTCCACCCCCACTCCGGCTCGACGGTCAGGACGAAGACGGTGTCCCGATCCTGGATCTCGAGTTCGACCGCGCCGCCGGGTTCCAGGTCCTCGAGAGCCGCGGTCAACTGAAGGGTCGAGGAAGCGGCCGTGCCTTCGATGGCGAGGACTTCCATTGCGGGCCGGAGCCCCGCCTCTTCCGCGGGTCCGCCGGGTTCGACCGTGGCCACGATGGGAACGCCCGCAGTCAGAGAATCGATCAGAACGGCGCCGAACCGCGGCGTCTGGCGGCCCAGGTCCGGATCGAGCGCTCCGGCGAGACTCCGCAACGGCCCGTCCTCGAGGCGGCCGCCGTCGATCCGCACGGTCCGCACGTCGGGCCGCGCCGGCCCAGGGGCGGCCGGCCACCACCACAGGTCGACCGCATCGGCGACCAGGTCGTCGTTCAGGACGGCGGCGAAGTAGAGCGCTGCCGGCAGCCTGGCCTGGACCTGCTCCTGGATCGCGTTCCAGTCCAGTTCCCGGCGGGCGGTTGCCCGCTCGCGCAGCGTCTCCGCATCGACTCCCAGCTCTGCGAGTGCCGCAATCCCTTCGGCGGCGCGTCCGAGGACGCTGTAGGCGCCGGCGCCGCGGAACGACTCGAGGGCCGATTCCATGGCTCGAACGCCGGCCGGGTCGTCGCCCAGCACGCCGAGGTAGATGAGCGCGGGGCGGAGTTCGATCTCGATGTCGATCCGGCGCCGATCCGCAGCGACCACGGAGGTCTCGAAGTAGCCCAGGGTGCCGTGGGTCACCGAGAGGTCGTAGGCGCCGGGAGGCAGGCGCACCTGGGGCGGCGACTTCGACCAGTCGGGGCGCAGGACCCGGCCATTGCCGAGGACGGTCGCGCCTTCGATCAGGCCGGTCAGTCCGATGACCGCTTCCTCCCGCTCGAGAACGATCGGCGGCAGGTCGTAGTCGCGCAGATCAGGCAGTTGCAGGCTGGTCTCGACGCTGCGGAAGCCGTCCTTCTCGATCTTGATCCGGTAGCGGCCGGGGGATAGGTCCTCAATCCAGAGTTCCTCCGAGAAGTCCTCGGGCGGATGCTCCGAGACCGGGCCCTCCGGCCTGAACCAGGGCTCCGCCTGGCCGGCCGTTCGCCCGCGCTCGATGCCGTCGACCAGCACCGTGGCGCCGGTCGGTGCGGTGCGCAACCGGACGACGGCGCTGTCGCGGTCCAGCTCGACCTCGACTTCGAGGTCTCGCGCGCCCACGATCGTGAAGGCGGCGGTGGTGGGCAGGAAGCCCGGGCGGGACACGGCGGCCAGGTAGTCGCCGACCAGCAGGGGACTGGGCTCGAACGGTTCGGGCGCCGGCTCCGTCTCGACGTCCGGGTCGGAGGCCGTGGAGTCGTCGGCGTCATCGGCGGGAGGAGTCTCCGGCGGCGTCGCGTTCTCGAACTCCACGCCACCGACCAGAATGCGGGCGTCCCGCGGCAGCACCAGGAAGGAGACGCGGCCCACCAATTCTTCCTTCCGGCCCTTCAGCCGGTCGGTCAACTGCTTGCCGGCGGTCTCCTCGTCCAGCTCGAACAGGGGATCGAGGCGGACGATCCGGTCGAGCGCCTCGTCGGCGGCGTCCCGGTCGCTGAGCGTCCAATGGGCGGCGGCCAGGTAGAGCCACGCGGTGCGCAGGGTCTCGAACAGGCGTGGGTCGTTGCCGGCGAGTTCTCGTGCATCGCCGGTCGCCGCGGCGACCGGCTCCAGAGTCTCGATCACGCTCTGCAGGAGCGGGATCGCCCCCTCGGAGTCGCCGTCCGCGTAGAGATCGCCGGCCTCGGCCAGTGCGGCCGCCGCCTGCGGCGGCAGCCGGCTCGAGTGCTCAATCTCGAGATCGCTGCGGCCGATCTCCTGGACGCCGAAACGCTGCGCGGCGAGGGGGCCGGAGAGGCCGAGGAGCGCCGGCAGGATGGCCGCGGCCAGGGCGGCCCTTCGGGGTCGCCCCTTGGTGGTGAGATTGTGGCGCGTTCCCATTGCTACTCCACGACCAGGACGGTGCCGAGCCGGCTGTCGGCGATGAAAATGCGGGCCCGGGCGTCGACCGCGATGTCCTCCGGCGCCCGCAACTCCTGGGCGCTCGGGAGGATGGGTCCGATGGTGGCGATGGGTGCGGCAAACGGGTCGTAGACCAGGACCTGGAGCTTTCCTGTGTCGAGCACGTAGCGGTTGCCGAACGGGTCGACATCGATTGCTGTGGGCCGCTTCCATTCGGCGCGGAAGGACTCCTGGAACCTGCCGTCGGCGCCGAAGCGGAGCACCGAGGGGGCTTGCGAGCGGGAACCTGCGTCCAGGACGTGGATGGCGCCGTCTTCGCCCACGGCGAGGTCGATGGGCTCGGTCATCGAGCCCACCCGCAGGGTTTCGAGCGGGCGGCCGTCCGGGCCGTAGCGGAGCACTTCGGCGGCGCGGCGCGAGAGCACGGTCCAGTTGCCGAAGTCGTCCCGGTGGGCGGCGACAATTCGGTCGAGGGCGCCGCCCTGGGGGCGGGTGAAGGACACGGTCGCAAGATCCTGGAGCTGGGTCACTCCGTCGGCTGTGATCACGGCCGCACCGCCGCGGGAAGTCTGGCTGGGCCGGACGATCCCCCGGAGGTCGCGGGCCGAGGACGCCGTCCCGCGGGCATCGAGAATCGCCGCTCGGTTCGGCTCGGTGACCAGGAGTTCGCCGTCCGGTCCGGCGGCGACTCCACGGGGCTTCTCGATGCCGACCTGCTCGGGCAGGTAGGGCCGGGAACGGCGCCAGGGCTCCTGCCCGGCGAGCGGCCGCAGGATCAGGCGGTGAATCAGGGTCATTCGCTCGAGCGCGGCATCGGCGAGGTCGGTCACAGGTTCCGCACCGGCGGCGGCGCGGCGAAGCCAGCCTTCCCGTGCCAGCCGTAGATGGTTGACTGCTCCCTGCCAGTCGCCCCGCATGAGCAGCAGTTCGCCGAGTTCGAAGTGGGCCCGCGGCGTCCACTCGCTTTCGGCCTCACGCTCCAGCACCCGCAGCAGCTCGCCGGCGGCTTGCGCCGCGTCGCCCGTGCGCCGTCCCAGTGCGGCGGCCTCGACCAGGGCACGGCCGCGAATCGCCGATTGGGGGTGTTCGCTCTGCGGGAAACGCCGGCTCAGCGCCAGCAACTGCCGGCGCGCCTCGACGAGGTCGTCGACGCTGCGGGCGGTCTGCACGGTGGCGAGAACCGCGTCCACGGCTGCCGCCGTCTCCTGCTCGGCCGCATCGTGCTGGGCCGGCAGTGCCGCGGCGACGAAGACAACGCCGAGGCCGAGGCGGAGACTCCGGCCGCGGCGGGGGAGGCAGACCAACCCACTCGGCACCCAGCCGGTCGGGCGGCTACGCGTCGAGTTGCTCGCTGAGCCGCTCGTCACTGATCTGTTGGGCGCTTGGCGAGAGAGGGGCATGGGTGAGGATCAGGTTGGCGCGCGCAATCGCCTTCGCCGCGTCGCCGAGATCCTGGTAGGTGAGCATCTCCTTGTAGAGCGAGTCCGCGAGTCTGTTCAACTGCCCTTCGACCTCGCCTGCGTAGGGGCCGTCCGGGAAGCGCTCAAGATACTCCGATCCGCTCGTGATGTCGTCATAGTCGCCGACCAGTTTGTTCAGCCGATCCTCCGCCAACTGGCCGAGTTCGGGGTCACGTTGCTGGAGCGCCAGGTGCTGGAGCGAGCCGAGGCGGGTGAGCACCGGCGCCAGGTTGCGGAGCCCGCGCTGTGCCGCGGCTGCCGGGCTGTCGCCGTCCTCCTGGATGTCGCCGGCCGGCTCCGATTCCCAGGCTTTGAGGAAGTGCTCCACCGCGTCCGTCTCGCGGCCGAGCCGGCTGTAGGAGATACCCAGGAGCAGCGCCACCTTCGGCGTCCGCGGGGAGTCGGGGTAGTTCGAGAGGAAGGCTTCGAGGAAGGGAGTCTCGAACACGCCCCGGTCGAGGATCTTGATCGACTGGCCGTAGAACTCCTCCGACTGGCGGCGGAGATCGGCCAACTCGTTGCTGAGCACCGCCAGGAAGGGCGAGTCGGGGGTCAGAGAGCGCACGTTCTCCATCTGCCGGCGGTAGGCGGCGGTGATCCTGCCGTAGTCCCGGGAGGTGGTCAGCCGTTCGAGCTCCGCGTCTCGGAACCTGTGCAGGGTCTCGAGCCGCAGCGACTCGGCGGCGGCGCCGGCGGGCCACGCGCCGAGCGCCAAGGCTTTCAGAAGATCGAGTTCGGGCGACGGTGGCGGCGGTTCCTGCGGGCGGCGGTGGGGCCGCTCCTTCCGTTCGCGCCGTTCGCGCTCCCCGAACTCGAGCAGAATGGTCTGCGTCGTGGTGCGGTACGCATCGACTTCTTCGGCGGGCGCCGGCTCCAGGGTCGCCAGGTAGCGGCCGCGGGCTTCGGCGGCGTGGACGCGCGAGTCGAAGAAGGGGTGGGTCTGCCAGTAGCCGAGGAGGTTCGACTGCGAGATGCGTTCGCTCATCCTGGCCATCAACTGCGCCAGCCCGTTCGGGTCGAAGCCGGCGGCGGCCGCATAGCGCTGCCCTTCCTCGTCGCTCTGGTCCTCGTGCTCGCGCGAGTAGCTGCGCAAGAGCAGTTCGGTGAGCACCATGCCGCCGGTAAGAGCCGCCTGGGCGGCAGCGGCGGTGGACCCCTGGTCGCGCGTATAGCCGTAGGGGCCGATGTAGCCGTCGTCCCGGTCGGCCGCGCTGGCGGCGATCAGGCCCACGGAGAGCAGCGAACTCGCCACGTTGAGCCAGGTCGCGCGCTTCTTCTGCTTCAGGAAGTGCTCGGAGGTGACGTGCGCGATCTCGTGGCCGAGCAGCACGGCCAGCATGTCATCCGAGAGCCCCAGGTCGAGCATGCCCCGGGTGATGAAGATCTGCCCGGCGGGCAGGGCGAAGGCGTTGGGAAGCGCCGTGTCGACGACGGCGAACGTGAAGGGGTAGCGGTCGAAGTCGGAGTGATAGGCGACCTGGTAGCCGATTCGGTTGACCCGCTCCTGCGCCTCGGGGTCGTCGAGCAGCCCGTACTGCTTCACCGCCTGAGCGGCCGCGGCCAGGCTCTTCTGGAACAGTGCGGGGTTCGAGATCTCGACGCCGGGGGCGGCCGCGGCGCTCACGAGACACCAGACCAGGGTGACGGCGGTTACGGACCGCGCGGACGCCCTGCCGCGGGATGGTTGGTGGGCTGTGATCATGGGTGAGGGAACGGTGGCCTGCTCTCGGGAGATTCCAGGCTCATAGGAGCGTGCGCCGCAGGAAGTTCGGTCTAGCCCATGTTCTGCTGCGCACGCTCTAGGATAGCGCCGTGGCGGCCTCACAGGCGCTGGAGGCGTTGGCGATGGCGGCGCGGAGCAGCCGCGGCCATGAGCCGTGGGTGTTCTACCCTCAAGATGGCCGCTGGCGGTGGTGGTCGTTTCGGCGCGGCTGGACCGAGGTCGAGCGCTGGCGGGCGGCGCTCGAGCATGGTGAACGACCATCCGTCGACCAGGTCCCTGCGCCCCAGTCCTCTCCGCAGGCGCTCTGTTGCCACCTCGCGGCGGCTGCGGCGGAGACCGTCGCCGCCGCCGGCTTCGACGGGTTGCTGGCGCCGCGGCCGCCGTCGCGGGAGATCGTCGTCGTTACCCCGCCCGCGGCGCCGGCGGAGGTGGACCGCTTGGCCGTGCCCTGGCTGCATTGGTGCTGCGCGAATCTGGCGGTGCTGGTGCTCGAGCCGAGCCGCGAGGCGCTGGTCGGTTCGGTGTTGTGGTGCCGGCCGACGGTGCTTCTTGCGGGCGTTGCCCAGGAGCGCGCGCTCGCCGCGGCGGTGCGGGAGCGGAGCCGGGACCGTGACCGCCGGGCGGCGGCGTTGCTCGACCGTCTCCGTGTCCTCCTGGTCATGGCAGGAGATTCCGAGAGCCTCGGTGAAGCCCCGGAACCGGCCGCCTTCTGGCGTGCCTGGGGCGTCGAGCGGCGGCTGGTGTGTCGTGAAGAGTTTCATCCGTGAGCCCGCTGACGGGCGAATCACCCGCCCGCCGGTGATGCTCGCCGGGGTCGGGCCGTTGATACAGTGCCGACTGCTGAACACCGCAGGTCGGAGCGTGGCGGATGCGCCCCCGGCCAGACTCGAAGGAGGCCCAGGATGAAGTTCCGGTTCTCGCCGCTGCTGGCGCTGCTCCTGGTTGCGGCGGCCGTTGCCGCGCCGGCCGGGGCGGAGGGCTTCACCATCAAGATGGCGACGTTGTCGCCCGACGGTTCGCCCTGGGATGGGTTCTTCGAGAGCATGGGCCAGGACTGGGAGAAGGGCACCGATGGCCGGGTCAGCCTGACGATCTATCCCGGCGGGGTGGCCGGCGACGAGCCGGACATCCTGCGCAAGATGAAGATCGGCCAGTACCACGCGGCTGCCCTGTCGGTCAGCGGTCTGGCGGACATCTCCAAGGACTTCACCGTCTTCGAGATACCCCTCTTCTTCCGCTCCGAGCGCGAGATGTTCCACGTTCTGCAGGAACTGACACCCGGTCTTCGCACCAGGCTCGACGAGAACGGCTTCGTCCTCCTGGGTTGGGGCTACGTGGGGCAGGTGCACTTCTTCACGAACAGGAAAGCGCGAACCGTCGAGGAGATGCAGAGGCTCAAGATCTTCACCTGGGCCGGCGACGAGGCGATGACCAACTGGTGGCGGCAGGGCGGCTTCAAGCCGGTGGCGCTGGCCGCCACCGATATCGTCACCGGTCTGCAGACCGGCATGATCGACGCCCTCGCGGTGCCGCCGATCTACGCCATGTCGGTCCAGTTCTTCAAGCGGGCGAAGTACTTCGCCGACATCCCGTTGATCCCGATGATGGGCGCCGTCGTGGTCACGAAGCGGGCCTGGGACCGCGTCTCGGAAGCGGATCGCGAGGTGCTGATCGAGGGCGGTCAGCGGGCCGAGAGCCGGATCTTCAAGACGATCCCCGACATCGAGCAAGCGACGATCAAGCTGATGGGAAGCCAGGGGCTGGAGGTCGTCCCGATCGTGGGCACCGAGGTCGAGGACGACTGGAAGCGGATCGCCCGCAGCTTCGCCGCCGACATGCGGGGCAAGGTCGTACCGGAGGCGATCTTCGACCGGGCGACGGCGGTCCGTGACGCCTACCGTAAGCAGCAGGAGGCCGAGGCGGCCGCGTCTGCCGCCTCGGACAGCGGCCGGTAGCGCCTCTTGAGTGCGGGAACTCTTGACTGAAAGGGGCGCCGCGGACCGACTCCGGGCCGTGGTACGCCTCGTGCACCGCGCCGAGGACGGGTTATCGAGCGTCCTTCTGGCCGCGATGGTGCTGCTGCCCTTAGGTGAGATCGTCGTCCGCCAGACCGGCGCCGGCATTCCCGGCGCGCTTCCCTTCCAACAGCACCTGACGCTGTGGGTTGCCTTCCTCGGCGCGGCCCTGGCGGCGCGCGAGGGGCGCCTGCTGGCCCTGGCCACCGGAACCCTCCTGCCCGAGGGCCGGTTTCGGAGCGCTGCGGCGGTTCTGACCGGCGGCGTCAGCGCGATGGTGGCGACGCTGCTGGGGCTGGCCAGTCTGGATCTGGTGCAGATCGAGCACGAGGGCGGCATCGAGATGGCGGCCGGCGTGCCCGTCTGGGTGGGGCAGGCGGTCATGCCGGTCGGCTTCGCGCTGCTGGCGCTGCGGCTGGCGTGGAAGTCGTCGGATCGCTGGCTGGGGCGCGGTCTGGCGATGCTCGGCATCGCGCTGGCGCTCTGGATCAACGCGAACGGGGACGCCTTCGCCGATCGCACGGCGGCGCCCTGGTTGGTGCTGATTCTGGCTTCGACCCTGCTCGGCGGCCCCATCTTCGCCGCCCTGGGCGGCGCGGCCGTGTTCCTTTTCCTCACCGACTTCGTTCCGCTCGCCGCCATCCCGGCGGAGAGCTACCGGCTCGCGGTGTCTCCGACGCTGGCGGCGATTCCGCTGTTCACGCTGACCGGCTTCCTGCTCGCCGAGGGCGGGGCGTCGGAACGGCTGCTACGGGTCTTCCGCGCCATGTTCGGCTGGGCGCCGGGTGGGACGGCGGTGGTCTGCGCCGTGGTGTGCGCGTTCTTCACCGTGTTCACCGGCGGCTCCGGCGTCACCATCCTGGCGCTGGGGGGCGTTCTCTTTGCCGCCCTCTCCGCGGACGGCTATCGCGAGCGGTTCTCGCTCGGGCTCCTGACCTCGTCCGGATCCCTCGGTCTCCTGCTACCGCCGGCCCTGCCGCTGATCCTCTTCGGCATCGTCGCGCAGGTGCCGATCGAGGACCTGTTCATCGGCGGCGTGGTGCCGGGTTTTCTGCTGATTGTCCTGATCGCAGCCTGGGGCGTGCGGGAGGGCCTGCGCGGCGGCGCCCGCCGCACCCGCGTCTCGATGCCGGAGCTCGGACGGGCAGTCTGGGCCGGAAAGTGGGAGTTGCTGCTCCCCGTCGTCATCGTGGGCGCGATCTTCAGCGGCTACGCGACCCTGGTCGAGTCGGCGGCCCTGGCCGCTCTCTACGCCTTCATCGTCCAGTGCGTGATCCACCGCGATCTGAAGGTGGGGAAGCCACTGATCGCGGTGATCCGGCAGTGCACCGTGCTGGTCGGCGGGGTGCTGATCATCCTGGTGGTGGCGATGGGGCTCACGAGCTGGCTGGTGGACGCCCAGGCGGCCCAGCGTCTGGTCGAGCTGGCGCAGGACAACATCGAATCGAAGATCCTCTTCCTGCTGCTGCTCAACGTCTTCCTGCTCCTGGTCGGCTGCCTGATGGACATCTTCTCGGCCACCGTGGTTGTCGTACCCCTGATCATCCCGCTCGGTCTGGCCTTCGGCGTCGACCCGATCCACCTCGGGATCATCTTCGTCGCCAACCTGGAACTCGGCTACCTGACGCCGCCGGTGGGTCTCAACCTGTTCCTGGCGTCCTACCGCTTCGAGCGGCCGCTGCTTCAGATCTACCGGGCCGCGGTGCCGGCGCTCGTGATCCTCGGCGTCGGCGTGCTGTTGATCACCTACGTGCCGGTGCTGACTCTGGGGCTCCTGGAGCTGATGGGCAGGGGCGCCTGAAGTACGGTTGGCTCGATGAACTGGAAGCGCCTGCAGTCGTTCGCGGTCGTGTGGTCCACGTTCTTCGTGGTTGCCGCGATCCTGGCCGTGGTGGGAGTCCAGGTCGTTCCGCGCGGCGTGCCGGGACTGGTCGGGGCGTTGCATGTGCTGGTGGCGGCCATCGGCTTCTTCTGCGGCGTCGCGGCGACCCGGCGCCGGGCCGAGATCGACGCCCTGCGCTGGCGCCGCGTGGAGGACTCGGACCTCACTTCGAGCGAGCGGGAACACGCCCACCGCGAGGCGGAGTCGGAGCTGAAGGGGGCGAGCGCACGGTTCCTGCTCGTCGGCGTGACCTTAGGGGGCTGGCTCGCCTACCAGTTGCGCGCCGAGCGTCCGGAGTCGGGCGCCGCGGTTGCTGAACTCCTGGGCGGCGAAGCGCCGGAAGTGCCCGCGCCCGGGCAGACCGCGGTCGAAGCCCTGGCGTCGGCGCCGGCGTACACGGTGAGCGCGTCCGATCTGCTCATCGCGACGCCGCTGATCGCGTTCGGTCTCGGCGTGCTGTGGGCTCGTCGCGGCGCTGTCCGGTCGGCGCCCTACGACGCCTGAGCGAGGTCTGCTCTACCGCAGCCGCGCCACGGTCGCGCCCCATCCGCCGCCGCCGGGACCGCCGCTCTTGAACGAAACGACGCGGGGATCGCGCTCCAGCACCTTGCGCACGATCTGACGCTGCATACCGATGCCGCGGCCGTGAATGATGCGGACCTCGCGGAAGCCCTTCTCGTACGCGGCGTCGAGGTAGCTCTCGACCACGTCCTTCACATCGCGGGGCGCGAAGGGGTGCAGGTCGATCTCGTCGCCGATCGGCACCTCGACGACGTCGTCCATGTCCGGGGCGAAGTCGTCTTCGGGGGGCATGGCGACAGCTCTGGCTAGAACAGTTTGAGGACGGCGATGAAGGCGCTCCAGCCGTCGTCCGGGCCGGCGAGCGCGGTGCCCACGTCCATGTTGACCACCGTGCCCCAGGGGCCGATGAAGGTGCCGACGATGCCGGCGCCGGCGAGCAGTTCGTTGTCCAGGCCCGAGGCCATGTCCGTCGCCCAAGCGGCGTCAAAGGCGAGGTCGATGCGGAAGAGCTGGCCGAGTTCGAAGCCGTAGCTCAGGTGCGCCGCCGCTGCCCGTTCGGCGCGGACCTTGTCGCTCTGGTAACCGTGGACGGTCACATCGGAGAAGAACCCGAACTCGTACTTGCTGAAGCGGTCCAGGTCGGCGCCGTCGGCGTATTCGAAGGACAGCCCGACCTTCTGGAACTTCGGCAGGTGCCAGGTCTTGGCGACCGCCACGTTCCAGAGCGTGTAGCTGTCCGGCGTCAGGTTGGCGCCGCCGAGGCCCCAGGGCTCCCACTCGCCTCGCAGGTTCCAGGTGCCCCCGAGCACCAACCGGTAGCCCGAACGGGTGTAGCGGAGGCTGGTCGCCAGGCTGTGACGGAGGTGATCCGTGGGCAGGACGAAGTCCTCGCTCGTGGCGTCGGCGCGCTGGAACTTGTTCCAGGACAGCTCATAGCGAAAGTCGAGCTTGGTGTAGCTGCCGAGCGGGCGGCCGAGGCTGAAGTCCATGTTCGGGCGCAGCCGTTCGACGTTCTCCTGCGGCGCCTCCCGGCCGTCGCGGTAGAGGGTGTCCTCGCCGGCGAACGCCAGCGCGAAGAGGTCGACGCCGGCATCCCAACGCGAGCCGAACAGGCTCGGGTTCGCGACATTGGCGAGGATCAGCGGACCGGCGATGAACAGGTCGGCCTGAGTGCCCGTGCCGCGCCAGTCGAAGGCCAGCCAGTTCACGCCGCCCAGGGGCAGGGGGCCGCTCTGGGCCTCGTCGTAGAAGGCGCCGCCGACGATGAACATCCGGGTCTTGTCGTCCTCCTTGACCACCCGTTCGCCGGTCTCGTTGTCGACGGCCAGGTAGCGAAGCCCCACCTCGGTGTCGCGCACCATCGTCGCTTCGGAGTCCAGGGTCGCCTGCCGGCGGGTCTCGAAGTCGGTCGGGTTGATCTCGATCCCGGTGAGTTCGGTCAACCCCTCAACGACCGTTGTCGCGTTCAGCAGGGAGAACAGCCGCTGACTGACGACCCGGGCCGGCAGCCAGTACGACGACCGCTCCCACGCTGCCGGCTCGCCGTGCGCGTCGACCGGGGCGTAGAAGGTGGTCTCGTCGTTCGAGAGGACATCGCCGGTCAGACCGAGCTGGACCGCGCGGGTCTTCACCCGGGCGTAGATCTCGCGGTCCACCCACACCGTGCCGCGGAACAGGCTGCGGCCCTCCCCCAGCGCCGCCGCCGGCTCGAACTCGACGACCCAGGTGTCGCGGCCCTCGACCGTTGCGGTGCCCCGCAGCCGGTAGCGGTACTCCTTGGTGAAGGTGAGTGCTGTGGGCATAGCGGCCGCCTTCTCCGGCTGGATCAGGGGGATCTCGGGGATCTTCTTGCGCCGCCAGCGGATGCCGTTGACGAAGAAGTTGTCCCAGGCCCAGTCGAAACCGGCCTTGCATGAAACAGGCCTTTTCCCGTGCGTCAGCGCGGCGCAGACGCCGCGACTTGATTCCTGGCGGAAGAAGAAGGGGCCTTGGAAGGTCACGTCGACCGTCTGGATGCCGGTGCCGAGCTGGAAGCGCAGCGAGGTCGTGTTGGTGGCGCTGTAGTTCGCGATCCGTCTCGACTGGTCGTCCTCGAAGGCCTGCAGCCGCCGCAGGATCTCGCCGACCGGCACCTGGCGCGTGTCGGCGACGGTCAGGGCCTCTTCGATGCTCGTAGCACCCTCGAGGTTGACCGCGAGATTGCGGTCGAGCCGGAACACGAAGGGTCCGTCGGTTTCGGCCAGCTTGAGTTCGTAGCCGTTTCGGGTGCGCCGGCCGCCGAACAGCAGGTCGGTCTCGCCGGTCGCGGGATCGAAGCGGGCGGCCGACCCGATCTGCCGATCGTTGAAGCTGAGGGTGACCGGCGCGCCTGCTGCCGGTGGCGACACGACGATCCTGAGGCTCAGGTCCTCCCCGTGGACGAAGCTCCAGGCGTCCGCGCCGCCGGGCGTCGAGTAGGGGTCGAAGGCGACATCGCCCGAGAACTCCTGGGCGATCAGGCGGGCGGCTCGAACCGCCGCGGTGTCGGCGTCGCCGTCGCCGGAGAGTGCGAACAGGGACAGGGTGGCGCCGGCTTCCGCCTCGGCGGCGGCCCGAACGAGCAGGTCGCCGCCGGCGTCTCCGCCCGTGGCCGCGGTCCCGGCGGGACCCGGCTCGACCGCGACGAGGGCATCCGGGTCCAGTTCACGGATCAGTCTCCGCAAGGCGCCCAGATCGACGAAGTTCAAGGTCGTGGGGGCGGTGAGGGCGACTCCGTCCAGGTAGGCGTCCAGTTCCTGCGCGTAGAGGGCTCGGATCAACTCGGGGTCGCCCGGCAGCGGCGCCGAGACGACGGCGGCATCCGGCTGCGCGCCCGAAACGGCGACCGCCGCCCGCTTCAGCGCCAGCGCGTACTCCTGGACCTCCAGGGGTTCGTTGCGGAGTTCCGTCGGCCAGATGAGCTGGAAGAAGGAGCCGGCTCGTGCCGACCGGGCGAGGTTGGCCAGCCGCTCCAGCTCCGGCGTCAGCTCGCCGGCGCGGTCAGCGGCCGGCGGTGGCGCGGCGAAGCGGACCGCGTACCAGGGTCTGGCACCCCTGTCCCGCAGCCGCGACGCCGCCTCCGCTGCCGCGGCGACCGCGGCCTCGTCCGCGAGATCGACCGGCCACTTGACCACGAGAAGCGCCTCGTCCGGCACGTTGGGGAGCGTGTCCAGAACCTCCACCACCGACTCGGGGTCCTCGGTAGCCAGACCGACACAGGGGTTGCAGGGCAACTGCCCGGCGACCGGCAGGGCGCTTGTCATCAGCAGCAGGCTGGCCGCCAGCAGTGTTCTTGTCATGGTCGTTTCCGGGTCTCTTCGTTCGTTGGACGGAGGCTAGTCCGGAAAACAGCGAATCGCGGCTCAGATTCCCGGCCTGCGCACCCAGTCCGCCTGGGACCCTCTCCCCGGACTCCGGACCGGCGGGTGAAGCCGCCGCTGCCGCGCCGCCGCGGCGCTAGCCGGCGGCGGCCGTCCGGTCGCCGGACTCCGCGGCGGCGACGATCGGGGGCAGTCCCATCTCGGAGCGCAGGTGCGCCTCGATCTCGTTGGCCAGGTCCGGGTTGTCTCGCAGGAATTGCTTGGCGTTCTCGCGGCCCTGGCCCAGCCTCACATCACCGGCCGAGAACCAGGCGCCGCTCTTTATCACCCGCTTGTGCTCGACACCGAGGTCGATCAGCTCACCGACCCGGGAGATGCCCTCGCCGTAGTCGATGTCGAACTCGGCGAGACGGAACGGCGGCGCGACCTTGTTCTTGACCACCTTGATCCGCACCCGTGAGCCGACCACCTGGTCGCCGTCCTTCAGCGCGCCGATACGGCGGATGTCGATGCGGACCGACGAGTAGAACTTGAGCGCCCGGCCGCCGGTCGTGGTCTCGGGCGAGCCGAACATGACCCCGATCTTCTCGCGGATCTGGTTGATGAACACCACAGTCGTCCGCGACTTGGCGATGATGGCGGTCAACTTGCGGAGCGCCTGGGACATGAGACGAGCCTGGAGGCCGACATGGGAGTCACCCATCTCGCCTTCCAGTTCGGCGCGCGGCACCAGGGCGGCGACCGAGTCGATCACCACGATGTCGAGCGCGTTCGAGCGCACCAGCATTTCGGCGATCTCCAGCGCCTGCTCACCGCTGTCCGGCTGGGAGACCAGGAGGTCGTCGATGTTCACGCCGATCTTCTCGGCGTACTCGGCGTCGAGGGCGTGCTCGGCGTCGATGAACGCCGCGGTGCCGCCGGTGCGCTGGGCCTGGCCGGCCACCGAGAGGGCCAGAGTCGTCTTGCCGCTCGCTTCCGGACCGTAGACCTCGACGACGCGGCCGCGGGGGAAACCGCCGGTGCCGATGGCGGAGTCGACGGCCAGTGAACCGGTCGAGATCGATTCGATACCGAGGTTTTTCTGTTCGCCGAGGCGCATGATCGCTCCCTTTCCGAACTGACGTTCGATCTGGCTGAGCGCGCCCGAGATGGCTTCCTCGCGACCGACTTGCTGCTTGCGCGCATTCGCGCGGGTGGGGGTCATGGGTTTCTTGTTCCTCTTGTGTGGCATAAGGCGCGTTTGGTGGTGTTCGGGCAGTGATCGGCCGCCTTCGAGGGGCAGCGGCGCGGTTCCGGCGGCGGCGCCGCAGGGTGTGCGTGGCTATACTTCCGCGCGACCGATACGGCGGTCCCGTGGATCGTCAGACGGTTCAACGGAAGGCGGGACTTGGCCGCTGCGGACGCTCGGCGACGTGGCGTAGAACAACGTGACAGCCGACATCGACAAGGGCGTAGTCAGCGTATTGCAGCCCCCCTTGGCCGTCAACCGCGAGGTCCGGGACCGGCTCGTCGCGATTCCCGGCGCCTGTGTCCGCGAAGCGGTGCCGCTGGCCTCGGTGACGACGCTGCGAATCGGCGGTCCGGCGGATCTCTTCGTCCGGGTCGAGTCCGAGGCGGCGCTCACCGCGGTGATGACCGTGGCCCGTGAGTGTGCGGTCGCGCTTCACCTGCACGGTCACGGTTCGAACGTCCTGTTCCCGGACAGGGGCATTCGCGGCGTCGTCTGCCGGCTCCGAGGAGAGCTCGAACTCGTCGAGGTGGAGGGCGAGACGGTACGGGCCGGCGCCGGGGTCACGCTCGCCAGACTGGCGCGGGACACGGCGAAGCAGGGTTTGCTCGGGCTCGAGGCCTTGTCCGGTTTCCCTTCGACCGTGGGCGGCGCCGTGGTCATGAACGCCGGCTGCTACGGCACGGAGATCCGCGATGTTCTCACCGAGGCGCGCGTGGCGCGGCCGGGGCGGCCGGTCGAGGCCGTGCCGGTTGCGCGGCTTATGCCCGGCTACCGGACGACGAACCTGCAGGGGACCGACGCGGTCATAACAAGAGCGGAGTTCCAGCTCCGGCGCGGGGACGGCGCCGCGGCGCTCAAGCGGATCGACGAGTTGAACAGGCGGCGGTGGCAGAGCCTGCCGTCCGGCAAGCCGAATGCCGGTTCCGTGTTCCGCAATCCCCAGGACGATTTCGCCGGCCGGCTGATCGAAGCCTGCGGTCTGAAGGGCTTGGCTCGTGGCGGCGCCGAGATCAGTCAGCGGCATGCGAACGTGATCGTCAACCGGGAGAAGGCGCGCGCCGCCGACGTGCTCGATCTGATGGTGGCGGCGCACCGGGCGGTACGAGAGCGGTTCGGCGTCGAACTGCGGCCCGAGATCGTGCTGGCCGGCGGTCTGGCCGAGGAGTTCTGGGACCGTGCCCTTTCCGGGTGATACAGGCTATTCTCTGAGGCCGACGCGAGACGAGGGCTCAGACGAGGCAGACGGAAGGAAAGGGAGAGACGATGAAGGGGACTTTGAATTGGACATCGTGGCGGCGACCGGAAATGGTCCTGGCGTTCGTTGCGGCCATCGCGCTGCTGATCGGCGCCTGCGGCGGCGGGGGCGGCGTGGCCGCGGCGCGCGCCGGCTTCATCGCTGAAATGCGGTCGTTCACGGTTCAGGCCCCGGCTGCCGACGAGGCGATGGCATCCGAGGACGCCGACGCCGACGCCGAGGTTGAGGCCGATGCCGATGCCGATACCGCGGCCGACGACGCCGACGCCGAGGCGGAAGGCGACATGCCGGCTGAACCCGCCATGGTCGATGTCATGCTCGACATCCTCGTTCACAACGAGGGCGCCGGCACGCTCGACGGCATCACGGTCGACCTCACGATCGCCGACCCGGACGGCGCGGAGAAGGAGCGGCGGCTGCTGTGGGTCGAGACCGCCGGGCTCACCAAGGGCTCCCAGACGCAGGTGGTCTACGACCTGAATGATGTCGTCTATACCGAGGGCGATGGCTTCCACGTCGAGGTCCGCCACCCGATCCCGATGGAAGAGCGCGGCGACTACCGGGAGTTCGACGCCGAGCAGTAGCGGACCGAAGGCTTCGGTCCGCTAGTCGCCGCGGCAGGCCATTGAGACGGCGCCCGCCGTCTGGCAGGCGTTCCCAGCGGCGCTCAGTACGCGTTCCTGGCCAACGCGTCCTAGTACGCGTTCCTGGTCAGACCCCGGCGCAGGGTCAGCCACAGGATCTGGAAGTCGAGACGGAGACTCCAGTTCTCGATGTAGTAGAGGTCGTACTGGATGCGCTTGCTGATCGAGGTGTTGCCCCGCCAGCCGTGCACCTGGGCCCAGCCGGTCAGCCCCGACTTCACGCGGTGGCGCAGCATGTACTGCGGGATCTCGTTGCGGAACTTGCGGACGAACGCGGGACGCTCGGGGCGGGGGCCGACGATCGACATGTCGCCGCGAAAGATGTTCCAGAGCTGGGGTAGCTCGTCGAGCGACCAGCGCCGTAGGAAGGCGCCGATGCGGGTGCGGCGGGGATCGTCCTCGATCGCCCACACCGGCCCGGTGGTGGATTCGGCGTTGGCCCGCATCGAGCGGACCTTGAGGATCATGAAGGAGCGGCCGTCGAGTCCCATCCGCTCCTGCCGGTAGAACAGCGGTCCGCGGTCCTCGAGCTTGATCAGCACCAGCACGATCGGCAGCAGGGGCAGCAGCACGGCCATCGCCGCCAGGGAGATGCCGATGTCCATCGTCCGCTTGGCCAGACTCGACCAGCCCTCCATCGGCACATGGGAGAGGTTGATGACCGGCGTGCCGTCCACGTCCTCCATGTCGGCGCGGAGGGTCGCGTACTGCAGGACGTTCGGTACCAGGCGGATCTCGATCAGCTCGTTGCCGATGCGGTCGAGCAGGTTGAGGATCTTCCGGTGCGCCGCGAACGGCAGGGCGATCATGACCTGATCGACGTGGTGTTGCTCGATTGCCGCTTCCAGGTCGTCGAGCGTGCCGATCACGCTGACGCCGCTGGCACGCTCGCCGGATCGCTTGTCCGGGTCGTCGTCCAGGAAGCCCACGACTTCGTAGCCGAGTTCCCGGTGCCGGACCAATTTGGCCGCGATCTCCTCGCCGCTGTCGCCGGCGCCGACGATCAGGATGCGGCGCACATTGTGCCCTCGTCGGCGGACCACGCGCAGAAAGGCCCGGGTGACGAAACGGAGGAGAGCGACCAGGAAGATGTCGCTGGCCGCGAACAGAGCGAAGAAGGCGCGGCTGTAGGAGAAGGGGTCGTCGCTGCCGGCCTGCGTCACGCGGTCGAAGGTCAGGACCGCGGTCAGGATCACGAGCGCCAGGACGGTGGCGACGACGATGCTGATCGCCTCGTCCACCCGGCTGTGTCCGCGGCGGATGCGGTAGAGGCCGTGGAAGTAGTAGACCGTGGGCCAGATCAGCAGGATGAAGGGCAGCATCCTGAGGTACGGCTCGAAGTCCGGCACCGACTTCGTCATTTCGACCACCGGCTGCACGAAGCGCAGGTACCAGGCCAGGAAGAAGGCGCCGACCGTGGCGGCGACATCGCCGGCGATGTTCAGCGCGGCGGTAACGCGGAGTCGCTTCTGGAGCACGGTTCTGGGATCGTGGGGGTGGTGGCGCCCGACTCTGGCGGGCGCTGGATGTTAGCAATCCACAAAGGAGTCGCGCCGCGGGACGGCGGTCAGCGTCCCGACTCCCCGAGCACCTCGCGGTAGATCGCGAGAGTGCTCTCGGCGGCGGTCTGCCACTGGAATCCGGCGGCGCGGGAGGCGGCGCGGTCGGCGAGCTGCCGGGCGTGGTCCCGGTCCATCATGCAGCGCTCGATGGCTCTCGCGATCTCCTCTACCTCGAGGGGATTGACGAGTTCCGCGTAACCTCGGGCGATCTCCTGGAGCGACGACGTGTTCGACGTGATCACAGGCGCCCGTGAGGCCATTGCCTCGACCACGGGCAGCCCGAAGCCCTCGTACAGGGTGGGGTAGAGGAACAGGCTCGCGCCCTGGTAGAGCGCTGGAAGGGCGCGCGCCGGCACATGGCCGACGAGCTGGACATGATCGCCGACCCCGAGCTGGCGAGCGCGGCGCTCGAGCTTGAAGTCGCTGCCGGGCCTCGCGCCGACGCAGACGAGGGGCGCCTCGAAGCCAGCCCGTGAACGGGCCCTGGCGTACGCCTTGATCACCCGGTCCAGGTTCTTGTGGGGCTTTGGATTGCCGACGAACAGCAGGTACGGCTGCCGGACACCGACGTCCTTCAGGTGGGCGCCGAGTTCTTCCGCGCTGAGCAGTTGCCGGAAACGATCCTCGACGCCGTTGTACACGACCTTGATCTTCTCTTCCGGGATGTCGAAGTAGTCGAGAACGTCGCTGCTCGTGTTCTGGGATACGGCAATGATCCGGTCGGCCCGGTTGACGCTGTGGCGAAACATGCGTTGAGCGTAGAGGGACGCCGCGCGGCTCGGCAGGAAGCCGGGGTAGAGCAGGTGGATGATGTCGTGGATCGTCACCACCGTCTGACACGGAACGAACGCGGGCAGGACGTAGTGGGTGGCGTGGTAGAGGTCGAGCCGCGACCGCGAGATGCGCCAGGTCATCATCCCGATCTCGCGCAGCGAGTAGACCGGCGACCGTTCGACGACGCAGCGGAAGTTCGCCGGCAGATCGGCAGCGAAGTCGCGATCCTCGGGGCGGACGAACAGGACGTACTCATTCGGGGCAGCGTCCACATCGGCGGCCGCTTCCTGTTCGGCCTCGATCCGGGCCAGGCCGCGGATCAGGTTGGAAACGTAGACCCCGATGCCGAAGTCGCGGACTTTGCGAGCGTCGATGCCGATGCGGGCCACGCTGCAAGCCTAGCGCCGCCGGGCGCTTCACGGCGCGTGTCCGAGATTGACAGTTGCCACGACGATTCGTAGCCTCTCCGGTTTGCGCGGTTGCGTCTGGCCGGTTTGCGCGCCGGCTTGAATTAGCGACGGCGGTACGCCTGGTGGTGAATGAGATGCACCTGCAGCTCGACCAAGCCTGTAACGGCCCTGTGCATTGGCGCGAGGTCGTTCCGGCGGTTGCCGTGGACCTGCGCCGGGACAAGGCGCTCGTCCTCGGCAGCGTGGACTGCGAGGGCAGTCTGACGTTCACCGGCCCGGACTTCCTGCTCCAGGCGAGGTTGCGCTACCGCCAGAGACTCAACTGCAACCGCTGCCTGACCGCATACGAGGAGGATGTCGACCTGCCGCTCGCGGTCGTTGTAACCGTTCGCCGCGAAGACGCGCCCAGCACGTCGGACCCAGCCGTGGACGGCGCCGGGGCGCGCGAACTGGAAGCGGAGGATCTCTCGACGATGTCCGCGGTGGACGGCGCGGTCGACCTCGGCGTCCTGGTACAAGAGCAGGTCGAACTGAATGTGCCCATGAAACCGATCTGCGATCCAGCCTGCCGCGGACTGTGTCCGCAGTGCGGAACAGACTGGAACCGCGGGGAATGCGCCTGCGCCGAGGACCAGGTCGACCCGCGCTGGTCGGCCTTGGAAGCGGTCCGCGAACGACTTGGCTGAATCTGAACTAGTGTTGCGTACCGTTGCGCCGCCGAAGCGGCGGCGCAGCCTGCTGGACAATCAAGCTGGACGACCAGAAAGGAACCCTTGAAATGCCAAACCCCAAACGACGGCACTCGAAGGCGCGTCGCGACCGGAGACGGGCCCATGACGGGCTGAAGCGGCCCGCCGCCTCGTTGTGTCCGAATTGCGGCGAAACCAAGCTGCCGCACCGAGCCTGCAGCCACTGCGGTCACTACCGCGGCCGCGACGTGGTCGAGATGGAGGATGTCCTCTAGCAGCCCGCTGGCGGTCCGCTGGGCAGTCCGCCCAGGCGCTACACTGATCGTTTACTGACTCGGAGTTGACCCTGAATTGACGGATCGAGGTTCAGCGCGAACCCCAACCGTGATCGCCGTCGACGCGATGGGCGGCGACCACGCTCCCCGGACCGTGGTTGAGGGCGCGCTGTTGGCGGCGCGTCAACGTAGGCTCCGGCTCCTCCTCGTGGGCCGCCGGCCGATCCTCGAGCAGGAGATCGAGAACTTCGAGCCCAAGTCTGGTGTCCGGGATCGGGTCGAGATCGTGCATGCCGGCGAGGTCGTTGGCATGTGCGAGTCCGCGCTCGCGGTGCGACGCAAGCGCGACTCTTCGGTGCGCGTCTGTGCCCGCCTGGTCAAGGATGGCCGGGCGCAGGCCATGGTGACCGCGGGCAACACCGGCGCCGCTCTGGTCGCCGGCAAGATGGTGATCGGTGTGGCGCCCGGGGTCGATCGACCGGCCCTCGCGGTGACCATGCCGCGGCGCGTTGGTCGAACCATCCTGCTGGACGCGGGCGCCAACGTCAACTCGAAGCCCGACCAACTCCGTCAGTTCGCGGTCATGGGCCACTACCTGGCCCAGCAACTGCTGCGGATGAACTCGCCGCGCATCGGCCTGCTGTCGATCGGCGAGGAGGCCGGGAAGGGCACCGACCTGGTCCGCGAGGTGTTCAAGTCGCTCGACGCCACGGGACTCAACTTCGTCGGCAACGTCGAGGGCCGCGACGTGTTCAGCGGCACCACCGATGTCGTCGTCTGCGACGGCTTCGTCGGCAACGCGATCCTGAAGAGCGCCGAGGCGCTCGCGGAGTTCGTGGGCGGCCAGTTGCGCGAGGAGATGGGCCGCACGCTCCGGTCGCGGCTCGGCTATCTGCTGGCCCGGCCCGCCTTCGACCGCTTCAAGAGCCGGATCGACTACAGCGAGTACGGCGGCGCGCCGCTGCTCGGTCTGCGCGGCGGTTGCTTCGTCGCCCACGGCCGTTCGTCCGCCCACGCGATCTGCAGCGCGGTGCAGCGCGCGGTGGAGTTCTGCGAGGCGGGCATCCACGTCAAGGTCAGCGCCAAACTCTCGGAGGTCGCCTTCGAGGCGGCGGCAAAGGCGGTAGCCGGATGACGAACGGGCTGAGGGGAGCTTCTGCCAACGGCGCACGGCGGGTCCGGATCGCCGGCACCGGGAAGGCCGTGCCGGACAAGATTCTCACCAACGCCGACTTCGAGCGCATCGTCGACACCTCGAGCGAGTGGATCGTCGCCCGAACTGGCATCCACGAACGACGGGTCGCCACCGACGACGAGTACACGTCGCTCTTTGCCGTTCAAGCCGCGCGCCAGGCGATGGAGATGGCGGGTGTGGCGCCCGCGGAGGTGGATCTCATCCTGATCTCGACGGTGACGCCGGACATGCCCTTCCCGTCCACTGCCTGCCTGGTGCAGGAAGAGATCGGTGCGAAGGACGCGACCTCCTTCGATCTGAACGCGGGCTGCACGGGCTTCATCTACGGTCTTTCGGTCGGGTACCAGTACGTCTCCAGCGGCACCGCCTCGACGGCTCTGGTGATCGGCGCCGAGTCGCTGACCAAGTACACGGACTACGAGGACCGCTCGACCTGCGTTCTGTTCGGCGACGGCGCGGGTGCGGTTGTGCTGCGCGGCGAAGACCCCCCGGCGCCGAGTACGGAGAACGGGCTGCCGGGCGTCCTCTCCGTGGCGATCCACAGCGACGGTTCGCTGGCCCACCTGCTCGAGATGCCGGGCGGCGGCAGCCGGAATCCTCCGAACCGTCCGGAGACGCTGGAAGCGCGGCTGCCCTTCATCCGGATGCTCGGCAACGAGACCTTCAAGGTGGCGGTCCGCACCCTGGCCGAGGTCTCCGGCGAAGTGCTCGCCGACGCCGGCCAGAAGCCGGAAGACGTCAAGTGGCTCATTCCCCATCAGGCGAATCGCCGGATCATCGACGCCGTGGGTCGCCGGATCGACGTGCCCGCCGACCGCGTGTACGTCAACATCGATCGCTACGGCAACACATCGGCCGCGTCCATCCCGATCGCGCTCGACGAACTGAACCGCGACGGGCGGATCGACTCCGGGGACCTGGTCCTGATGGCGGCCTTCGGCGCCGGGCTGACCTGGGGCGCCGCCGCGGTCCGCTTCTAAGCCGGAGCGGAATCGTGGAGATGTGCCGATGAGTGGGGTGGCGTACGTCTTTCCGGGCCAGGGCTCGCAGCGGGTCGGCATGGGCCGGGCGTTGGCTTTGGCCTTTCCGGAGGCGCGGGCGGTCTTCGAGGAAGCGGACGACACCCTCGGTTTCGCACTGTCTGTGCTTTGCTTCGGGGGGCCTGAGGACGAGCTTCAACTGACGGCCAACACCCAGCCCGCGATCGTCGCCGCATCGGTGGCGGCGCACCGCTGCTTCCGGGCTCAGGGTCTGGAGACGGAGACGCCGGACTTCGTCGCCGGTCACAGCCTGGGCGAGTACTCGGCGCTCGTCGCGGCCGGCGCGCTCGAACTCGGCGACGCTCTGCGCCTGGTCCGCGCCCGGGGCGAGGCGATGCAGAAGGCGGTGCCGGTGGGCGAGGGCGCGATGGCCGCGGTGCTCGGCCTGAGCGTCGAAGACACGGCGGAGGTCGCCGCCGAGGCGGCGGGCGACACCGGCGGTGTCTGTCAGCTCGCCAACCTGAACGCGCCGGGGCAGATCGTGATCGCCGGCGCCAGCGAAGCGGTGGAGCGGGCGATGGTGCTGGCGAGTGACCGGGGTGCGCGCCGGGCGATTTCGCTGCCCGTTTCGGCACCCTTCCACTGTGCCCTGATGGCGCCCGCCCGCCGGGCGATGGCGCCGCTGATTCAGGCGGCGCCGATGGCGGACCCACAGGTACCGGTGGTCTGCAACGTGGATGCGGCGCCGGTGACCTGCGCGTCCGCGGCCAGGTACGCGCTGGTGCGGCAGATCGACGGCCCCGTGCGTTGGGCGGAGTCGGTGACGGTCATGGCGGGCGAAGGCGTCGGCCGGCTGATCGAGTTCGGCCCGGGTAAGGTGCTTTCCGGCCTCGCACGGCGGATCGATCGAAAGCTGAAGGTCCAGTCGGTGGCCGAGCCGGGCGACATGGAGTGATGACCGTGAGCATCTTCGATTTGAGCGGACGGACGGCGCTGGTCACCGGAGCCTCGCGCGGGATCGGCCGCGCATGTGCCGTGCTGCTGGCGCGGCAGGGCGCCCGCGTGGTGCTGGCGGCCCGGAACGAGGAACTGCTCGGCGAAGTCGCCGCGGAGATCGCCGCCTCGGGAGGCGAGGCCCATGCGATGGCGCTCGATCTGGCCGATCACGAGTCGATACCCGGCGCGGTGCGGCAGCTTCCGAAGGAGTTCGCGGCGGTCGACATCCTGGTCAACAACGCCGGCATCACGGCCGACAACCTGTTGGCCCGGATGACCCTGGACCAGTGGCAGCGGGTGCAGGACGTGAACCTGACCGGCGTCTTCGTCCTGACCAAGGCGCTCGTGCGGGGCATGATGCGTCGCCGCTTCGGGCGGGTCGTTTCGGTGTCGTCCGTCGCCGGCGTGCTCGGCAACGCCGGGCAGGCGAACTACGCCGCCTCCAAGGCCGGGCTGATCGGGTTCAGCAAGTCCCTCGCTCGCGAGCTGCTGAGCCGGGGGATCACGGTGAACGTTGTCGCGCCGGGCTTCATCGAGACGGACATGACCGCCGCGATGCCGGAGGGCGCCGGCGAGCGCTTCCTGGAGCAGTACGGCCTTATGCGTCTCGGCACGGTGGACGACATTGCGCCCGCGGTGCTGTTTCTTTCGAGCGACGAGGCGTCCTATGTCACCGGCGAAGTCCTGAGCATCAGCGGCGGGATGACCTGAAGCGGCTAGTTGGACGGATCGCCCTCGTGGTGGCATAGTCTCCGTCTGTCAGCGGGCCGGAAAGGCCAACTCTGCGCGAACCCCCTTAGAGAGGAACCAGAATGTCCGTAGTCGAAAAGGTCAATAGCATCATTGTCGAGCAGCTCGGAGTCGATGCCGACGAAGTCACTCCCCAGGCCAGTTTCACCGACGACCTCGGTGCGGACTCGCTCGACATCGTCGAGTTGGTCATGGCCTTCGAGGAGGAGTTCGGCATCGAGATCCCCGACGAGGATGCCGAGAAGATCGGCTCCGTCAAGGAAGCCACCGACTACATCCAGGCGCACGGGGGCGACAACTAGCGCCCCGCGTTGGACCGGCGCCTTGGCCGGCGCCGGCGGCCCCGAGCGGATTCGCTGACACACGGATTCGTGGTGCAGCATCATGAGCGACCGTAGACGCGTCGTCATCACCGGAATCGGCTTGGTGTCCCCGCTTGCCGTGGGCACCGAGGACACTTGGCGCGGCTTGATGGAAGGCAGAAGCGGTGTCGGTCCCATGACCCGGATCGACTCCGAGCCCTACAGCTCGCGGATTGCCGCCGAGGTGCCGGACTTTGAGGCCGAACGCTTCATCCCGAAGAAGGATGCCCGGAGGGTCGATCTCTTCATCCGCTACGCCCTGGCGGCGGCGGCACTGGCGCGGGACGACTCCGGGTTCGAGATCGACGACGGCAACGCCGACCGGGTGGCCACCGTGGTCGGGGCTGGCATCGGTGGCCTGCCTCTGATCGAGCAAATGCACAATGTGCTGCGCGATCGTGGCGTCAAACGCGTGTCGCCGTTCTTCATCCCCGGCCTGATCGCGAACATGGCCTCCGGTCAGATCTCGATTCGTCATGGTGCGCGCGGACCGAACTCGTGTCCGACCACTGCCTGCACGACCGGCCTGCACGGCGTCGGCGACGCCTTCCGCCTGATCCAGCACGGCTACGCCGACGCCGCCTTCGCCGGCGGCGCTGAGGCCACGATCTGCGAGCTGGCCGTTGCCGGCTTTGGAGCGATGAAGGCGCTCTCGCTGCGCAACGACGAGCCCACCAGGGCCTCCCGGCCCTGGGACGCAGGGCGTGACGGTTTCGTTTTGGGTGAGGGAGCAGGGGTGCTGATTGTCGAGGAGCGGGAAGCGGCGCTGGCCCGCGGCGCCCACGCCTACGCGGAACTCCTCGGCTACGGCATGAGCGCGGACGCCTACCACCTCTCGGCGCCGCACCCGGAGGGCGACGGCGCGGTGCGGGTGATGCGGGCGGCGCTCGACGATGCGGGCCTTGCTCCGGACAGCGTCGACTACATCAACGCCCATGGCACCTCGACGCCGCTTGGCGACATCGCCGAGGTCAAGGCGATCAAGAGGGTCTTCGGCGACCACGCCTACCGGTTGGCCGTGTCCTCGACCAAGTCCGCGATGGGGCACTTGCTGGGTGCGGCGGGAGGTGTCGAAGCCGGCATCCTGGCGCTCGCCATCGACCGGCAGGTGATGCCGGCGACGTTGAACCTGGATGAACCCGGCGACGGCTGCGACCTGGACTTCGTGCCCCACGAACCGCGCGATGCGGCGCTTTCGGTGGCCCTGACCAACTCCTTCGGTTTCGGCGGCACCAACGGAGCGCTGGTCATGGGCCGGGCGTAGGAGCCTGCTCTTGCTGCTGGGCGGGGCCGTCCGCGTTCTCGGTGGCGGTGGGCGGCGCGGCGCGTGCGGTAACCGGCGTGTCGGTGACCGGGCAGGTGGTGGCGCTGACGGTCAGTCCAGATGTGCCTTCAGGACTCCCGGTATGCGGTGCGAGTGGAGTGGTGGAATCAGGACGGCGCCGGCGATCGCGGATGGCACGGCCTTTCCGGGCGGTTGCACAGGTTAGGAGCCCGGTCCGCCTTCACGGTAGTCCGTGCCATTTCTGCGGCCTTGGCGCCCAGCGGCTGGCGCTGGGCCGTTCTTGACAGTTTCCGCCATCCGGTGTCTAATCCTGCGTCCGATTCAGTCCGTTTCGGCCCCAACCACTCCGTGTCATGAACCCATCTGCTACCGCTTCCGCGCGCTCCGCCTCGCCCGTCGTCTCGACGACCGGCGTCGTTGCGCAGGCTTGGTGGGCTCACGGTTACGGCAAGGGCTGAATCCGGGCCAAGTCCCGGTACGTGGTCCGGGACGAGGGTGAGCGAGAAGACCTCCTTCCGGATCGAAGGAGGTCTTCTCGTTTGAGTACGCAGCCTGAGAATCCGCCGCGCGCCACCCCTACGGAGGTCGCGCGGAGCGCGACGTTGGTGGCGTCGTTGACCGAGGCGCCCAGCGCGTCCGGCGACGAATTGCGCGCGCTGTCGGAGCGCGCCGACTGTCTCGAGGTGCGTGCGGATCTGGTCGGCGAGATAGACACTGAATGGCTGCGGGCCCGCTTCGCCGGGGCGCTTCTCTATACCTTGCGCAGCGAGGCGGAGGGTGGCCGCGGACCGGTCGATGCGGGTCGGCGGGCCGAGCGGCTGGCTGCGGCCCGTGGCTACGACCTGGTCGATCTCGAGGCAGACCGCGATCTGGGCCGCGAGTTGCTGGCTTCGGTCGAGCCGAGCCGGCGGCTGGTGTCCTGGCACGGCCGCGGCGCCAGTCTCAAGGCGCTGCGAGGCCGGCTCAGACAGGTGTCGGGCGCTGAGGCCCGGCTCTACAAGCTCGTCACCACTCCGAAGATGTCCGGTGAGGAGTTGGCGCCGCTCGAACTGCTGCTCGACACCGGCCGGACGGACGTCGCCGCGTTCTCGATGGGCGCCATCGGCGCCTGGACCCGGCAGGTGGCGCCGCGGCTCGGAGCGCCTTGGATCTACGGCGCCGCGGGTGCCCTGGTTGCCGCCCCCGGTCAACCGTCCATCGACCGGCTGCGGGCCGACTACGGCCTGCCGAGCCTGCCCCGGGTGTCGCGGCTGTTCGGCGTCGTCGGGCACCCGGCGGCGCACAGCCTGTCGCCACGGCTCCACAACGCCGGCTATCGGGACCGCGGTGAGGCCGCGCTCTACGTCGCCTTCGACGCGCCCTCCTTCGAGACGTTCTGGAGCGAGATCGCGCTGAGCGACTTCTTTGAGCGTGCGGGCATGCCCCTCGGCGGCCTGAGCGTCACCGCGCCGCACAAGGCGGCGGCTCTGGCCGCTGCCGCTGCGGCCGGCGATCTGGCGGTTCGAACCGGGGGCGCGAACACCCTGCTCCCGGTCCCGGGCGCTGGCGCCGAGAGGCAGTGGCGGGCAGAGAGCACGGACCCGGAGGGCGTCGTCGGTCCGCTGCGCCGGCGCGGGATCGAGCTTTCGGGCCGCGCGGCGGTGGTGATCGGCGCCGGCGGCGCTGGCCGGGCTGCGGCAGCGGGCCTGGCGGCCGCGGGCGCGGAGGTCGCGCTTGCCAACCGCACCGCCTCCAGCGGCCAGGCAGCCGCGGAGTCGCTCGGCGTAGCCTTCGTTCCGCTCGACGAGCTGGCGCCCGGCGCGTTCGACATCGTCGTCAACGCCACCTCGCTCGGCCACGATCCGGCCGACCCGCTTCCCTGCGATCCCGCCGCGCTGTGTGCCTCGGCTGCCGCGGTGGAACTGGTGTACGGCGGCGGAACGACGCCCTGGAGCCGGGCCCTCGGAGCGCGCGGCATTCGGGTCGTGGACGGCCGGGAAGTGTTGCTGCACCAGGGTCTGGCGCAGTTCGACGCGATGACGGGTAAGCCGCTTCCGTTCGAGGTCGGCGCCGCGGCCCTGGGATTGGAGGCGCCGCGATGAAGATCTCCGCCGGCCTGCCGACCGGAGTGTCGGCCGCTCTCTTCGACAGCGTGAAGCGCCGCCGCCGGCTGGAGGCGCGTTTGACCGCACTGCTCGAGGAGCGCGGCTTCGGCGAAGTCCTGCTGCCCATCCTCGACTACTTCGAGCCGTATCGGCTCCTGCTGCAGGGGCGCCGGCTGGAGCAGCTCTACCGCTTCGTCGACCGGGACGGTCAACTGCTCGTCCTGCGTGGCGATTTCACGCCGATGCTGGCGCGGCTGCTCGCCCCCCACCTGGACGACCTCGAACTGCCGCTTCGTCTCTACTACCGCGGCGACGTGGTGCGGCATCAGCCCCTGCGTCCCGGCCGGATGCGCGAGTACTCGCAGTTGGGCGCGGAGCTCCTGGGCGGCGACCGCACCGAGGCGGACGAGCGGATGCTGACCCTGTTCCTCGACCTGCTGCTCCAGGCCCGCGGCGGCGTCTCGCCCGCATCCGGCGACGACGCCGCGCTCCGGGTCGTCCTCGGTATCGCCGGCGCGCTCGACGAGCCCTTGCTCTCGGCGGCGGGAGATGGCGCGGCCGGCGAACAGGCGCTGCGGATCGCAAGTCGCGACCGGCAGGCCGCGCGCCGGGCCGGTCTCGGCGATGTCGTAGTGCGTGGCTATCCGGAAGACCTCTCCGTGCTCGGGGACGCCGCCGATGCGGTGACTGAACTGCTCTTGCTCCGCGACCGGCTTTCCACCGAGTACCGCGACCTTGGCATCGAGGTCGAGGTCGATCTCGCCGAGTTCGCCGCCGCCACTCTCGACCCGAGGGTCGGCGTTTCCGCGGGCACGCGCGGCTACTACGACGGCCTCATGTTCGCGGCCTACGCGCCGGGTACGGCCCTGGCCCTGGGGGTTGGCGGCCGATACGACAGAGTGTTCCGGTCGCTCAGCGGCGACTGCTCGGCGGTCGGCTTTTCGTTCGGCCTCGACCTGCTGGTGGAACTGGAGGGGGTCGGAGCATGATCACGTTCGGTCTGCCGAAGGGACGCAACCTCGGACCGGCGCGCGACGCGCTTGCCGCCGCGGGCATGGGTCTCACCGATCTCGATGCCTCGCGTCTACGCCAGCGCTTCGGAGGCGTTGGGGTGTTGGGGGTCGAGGTCGAGGTGCTGCTGCTCAAGGACTGGGACCTGCCGCTCTATGTCGAGCACGGGATCGTCGACTGCGCGATCGTCGGCAGCGACGTGCTGGAGGAGACCCAGCCCGACGTCTTCCAGCCGTTGCGGCTCCTGGACGGCCGCAGCCGCCTGTCGCTGATTGCCGAGACGCCGGAACTGCCGCGGCGGAGCGGCCAGCTTCGGGCCGCGACGCGTTATCCGGCGTGGGCGGCGCGGCTTCTTGCCGCCCGCAACCTGCACGTCGAGGTGCTGAGCCTGACCAGCTCGATCGAACTCGGGCCGTTGCTCGATCTGACCGACATGGCGGTCGACATCGTGCAGACCGGCGCCACGCTCAGAACCCACGACCTGCACGAGGTCGAGGTGCTGGCCCAGGTGGCGCCGACCTTCGTGGTCAACCGGGCTTCGTTCCACGCCCACCGGCGCCGCCTGAGCCGGCTGCTGGGCGCGCTCGAAGAATCGGGGGCCGCCGGTGACTGAGGTCCGTAGCGGGGGAGCGTTGCAGGTCCTGGCGGCGGACAGCCGTGCCGGGCGGGAGCGCCTGGAACTCCTCGACCGGCGGGGCCGGGGCGGTGTCGCGGCCGAGATCGGCCATGCCGCCGCGGAGATCGTCGACCGGGTTCGGAGCGGCGGCGACGCGGCCCTGCTCGAAGCGGTGCGGCGCTTCGACGGCTTCGACGCGCCGTCGGCCGGTGCGCTGCGACTGGGCGGCGCCCGGGCGTCTCGCCCGCATCCGGTTTCCGACGAAGTCGCCCCGGAAATCCTCACCGCCATCGAACGCGCCCGGGCCGCCATCGAGGTCTACCACCGGGCACAGCCGCACGGTCCGGGCGTCCAGCGCCTGGAACGCGACGGCGTGTCGATCGAGGAGCGCCGGCTGCCGATCCGCCGGGTCGGGATCTACGTGCCGGGCGGGCGGTTCCCCTATTCCTCTACGGTGCTGATGACCGCGGTGCCGGCACGGCTCGCGGGCATAGACGAGCTCGTCGTCGCCACGCCGCCCCGGGCCTACCTCGAGAGCCCGGTGCTGCGGCACGTGCTCGACCTGGTCGAAGTAGACGAGGTCTGGGGCATGGGGGGCGCGCACGGCGTCGCGGCGCTCGCGTACGGCACCGAGTCCGTCCGGGCGGTCGACCTGATCGCCGGGCCCGGGAACGCCTGGGTGGCGGCGGCGAAGCAGTACGTGGCGGGCGACGTGGGTGTGGACCGCGACGCGGGCCCGTCCGAGGTCGTCATCGTGGCGACCGATGGCGCTCCCGCCGCCTGGGTTGCAGCCGACCTGCTGGCGCAGGCGGAGCACGATCCCCTGGCGGTCGGGATCCTGGTCACGGACTCCGCGGCGCTGGCCGATCGGGTTGCGTCGGAGGTGGACCGGCAGCTCTCGCTGCTGCCGACCCGGGACACCGCCGCTGCCGCGCTCGAAGCGCACGGCGCGGCCTTCGTCGTGGACGACCTGGACGGTGCGCTCGCGCTGGCCGAACGGCTGGCGCCCGAGCATCTGCAACTGATCGGCGCGGCCGCGGAAGCGCGCGCGGACGAGGTGCGCCATGCCGGCGCCGTGTTCGTCGGTGCGTCTTCGCCGGTCGTGTTCGGGGACTACGTGGCCGGGCCCAGCCACGTGCTGCCGACGGGCGGCACCGCGCGCTTCGCCTCCGGTCTCGGGATCGAGGACTTCGTGCGGCGAAGTCACACGGTTCGCTTTTCCGGCGAGGCCTCGAAGGCCTGGGCCGGCGCCGCCGAGACCCTGGCGGCCACCGAGGGTTTGGCGGCCCATGCCGCGGCCGCGAGGTTGCGCCTGGGCGCGGAGACCGAGTCATGAGTGCCTCCGCCCGGGGCGCCGGCGCCTTCGTCAGGCCTGAGTTCCGCCGCCTGCCGGTGTACTCGCTCCACCGGAAGACCTATCGCTACCGGCTCGACCAGAACGAGGCGCCGTGGGATCTGCCGCGGGCGCTCAAGCGCGAGGCCCTGGCGCGTCTGGCCGAGCGCACCTGGGCCCACTACCCGGACTTCCACGCCGAACGTCTCCGGCGTCTGCTCGGTGACCTCAACGACTGGCCGGCGGAGGGCGTGCTGGTCGGGAACGGTTCCGGCGAGCTGCTCACCACGGTGCTCGAGGGCGTCGTGCGCCCCGGCCAGGAGGTGCTCGCCTGCGAGCCGTGCTTCGGTCTCTACGAGACCTTCGTCCGGCGTGCCGCGGGCGTGCCGCGGTTCCTCGAACCGGCGCCGGACCTGGCGCTGCAGACCGGCGAACTCCAGGCCGAGATCGAGCGCGACCCGAGGCGGCCGGTGATCCTGTGTACGCCGAACAACCCGACCGGCGCGGCCGCGGATCCCGGCACGGTGGTACGCCTCCTGGGTGCGCTCGAGGCGCCGCTGCTGCTCGACAACGCTTACGGTGAGTTTTGCCGCCATGACTACCGGCCGCTGCTGCGCCGCCACTCGAACCTGATCGTGTTCCGGACCCTGTCCAAGGCCTGGTCCCTGGGCGGTATCCGCCTCGGCTACCTGCTTGCGGACCCGGAACTGGTGGCGGAACTGATCAAGGTCAAGCTGCCGTACAACATCGGTCACGCGGCGGCGGCCATCGGTGAAGTGGCGCTCGAACACGCCGACCGGCTCCTGCCGCGGGTTGCCGTGGTGCGGGCGCGCAGGGAGCAGTGGATGGTCATGCTGCGGGAGTTCGGTTTCGAGGTCCTCGACTCGGAGGCCAACTTCCTGCTCGCGCGCCATCCCCGCTGCGCCGAGATCCGCATGGGTCTCGCTGACGGTGGGGTCCTGGTTCGGGACGTGAGCCGGTACCCGGGTCTGGCCAACTGCATGAGGATCGGAATCGGCGGCGGTCCGGCGCTGCGCGCCACGCGTCGCGCCCTGGCGGGGATGAACGGGGGAGAGAAGCCATGAGACGAGCGGCCATCGATCGCAAGACGTCCGAAACCCGGATCCGCGCCGAGTTGTCGCTCGACGGCGGCCCGTGCCGGCTCGACACGCCGAACGGTTTCTTCTCGCACATGCTGGACGCCCTGTCGCGCCACGGCGGTCTGGGGCTCGACCTCGAAGCCCGCGGCGACACGGACATCGACCTTCACCACACGGTGGAGGACACAGGCATCGTGCTCGGCGACGCGCTGCGAGAGGCCCTCGGCGACCGCGCCGGCGTGCGGCGGTTCGCCCACGCTTTCGCACCGCTCGACGAGGCGTTGGCGCGCGCCGTGATCGACCTCTCGGGCCGCGGTTCCTTCCACTTCCGGTTGCCCGCGGACCTGGAGCAGGCATGGGTCACGACGGAGTTCCCGCTCACTTTGATGGGTGACTTCTTCGGCGCCTTCGCCGACCGCGGACGGCTGACCCTGCACCTGGACGTCCTCTGCGGCCGCAACCCGCACCACGTCGCCGAGGCGTCGTTCAAGGCGGTGGCTCTGGCGCTGCGTGACGCGGTGTCCCTGCGGGCCGGGGGCGGCACCGAGGCGCCGAGCACGAAGGGGAGCCTGACGGCATGACCGGAGTAGCGAGCAACGCCCCGGCGAGCAACGCCCGGGCGAGCAACGCCCCGGCGAGCAACGCGACGGTGATCGACGCCGGCGTCGGCAACATCGGCAACCTGGTGCGGGCGCTCCGCCACCTCAGGTCCGAGGTTGAGATCACCTGCGATCCGGCGGTGATTCGAGACTCTCGCTGCCTGGTGCTGCCGGGGGTCGGCGCCTTCCGGCCGCCGCGCGAGACGCTGCGCGGCGCGGCCGAAGAGGCGATCGGCACGGCGCTCGGGAACGGCGCGTACCTGCTCGGCATCTGCATCGGCTACCAGCTCCTGTTCGACAGCAGCGAGGAGTTCGGCATGACGGACGGTCTCGGCCTGCTCACGGGCCGTGTCACCCAGTTGCCGGGCGGCGTGCCCCTGCCTCACATCGGCTGGAACCGCGTCTTCGGCACAGCAAACCATCCCCTCCTCGCCGGCGCGGCCGAGGACGACCACTACTACTTCGTCCACTCCTTCGCGCCCGATGGCGTGCCGGAGGAGTGCGTGCTGGGACGCTGCCGCCACGGCCGCAGTTTTCCCGCGATCACGGGCCGCGGGCGGGTCGCGGGCACCCAGTTTCATCCCGAGAAGAGCGGCGCCGCCGGCCTGCGGCTGCTGCGCAACTACCTGGCCTGGACCGGCGGCGTGGCTCATGGGGCCGAAGGAGGCGACGGTGCAACTGCTGCCGGCAATTGACCTCCGCGGCGGTCAGGTCGTGCGTCTCGAACGCGGCGACGACAGGCGCCGCACGGTCTACGACGCCGATCCGTTGGGCGCGCTCCGCCGCTACCGCGAGGCGGGGGTGTCCCGCATCCACGTCGTCGATCTGGACGCCGCGTTCGGCGGTGCTCCCCAGCGTGAACTGGTCGAGGCGCTGGTTCAGCGGGCAGCCGGGGCGCGCGGCGGCATCCAGCTCGGCGGCGGCCTGCGTGACCGCGAGTCCGTCGAGTGGGCCTTCGCGGCGGGCTGCGAACGGGCAGTGGTGACCTCGCTCATCGTGCGCGACTTCGACGTGTTCGCCAGCCTCTGCCGCGACTACCCGGGGCGCATGGTGGCGGCGCTCGACATCGACCGCGGCGAAGTCCGGCTGGCGGGGTGGACCGAATCGGCCGACCGCTCGCCGGCGACGCTGTGCGCGCAGCTTGCCGGTCTGCCGATCGCGGCGGTGCTGGTCACCGACATTTCGCGCGACGGGATGATGCAGGGCCCGAACATCGATCTCGCCTGCGAGATCGGCGTCATGGCCGGCGCGCCGGCGATCCTCTCGGGCGGCGTGCGCTCGGCGGCCGATCTGGAGGCCGCGCTCCGGCGGCCCGAGCTCGAAGCCGCGATCGTCGGCCGTGCGCTCTACGACGGTTCGCTGACCTTGGGCGAGGCGCTCGCGGCCTGTGCCGGGGCGGGAACGCCCGCCGCCGCTTCAGGAGGCGCGTCGTGAGAGCCACCATCGAGCCGACCGGCCTCACCCGCCGCATCATCCCCTGTCTGGACGTGGCTGCCGGGCGTGTGGTCAAGGGCGTCCAGTTCAAGAACCTGACCGATCACGGCGACCCGACCGAGGCCGCGGCCCGATACGCCGCCGAGGGCGCCGACGAGATCGTGTTCCTCGACATCACGGCCGCGCCGGAGCGCCGCGACACGGACCTCGACTGGGTGCGCCGAACGGCCGAGCAGGTGTTCATTCCGCTCAGTGTCGGCGGCGGCGTGCGCAGCGTCGACGACGGCCGCAAGTTGCTCCTCGCCGGCGCCGACAAGCTGGGGATCAACACCGCCGCCGTCGCCGAGCCGGAGCTGCTCACCCGGCTCGCCGAGCGTTTCGGCAGTCAATGCGTCGTGCTTTCGGTCGACGCCAAACGGCGGCTGGAAGACGGGGCCGAGAACCAGAGCTGGGAGGTCGTCACCCACGGCGGCCGCACCCCGACCGGGCTCGACGCGCTCGAGTGGATCGAGAAGGGAATCGAACGGGGCGCCGGCGAGATCCTGCTCACTAGCATCGACAGCGACGGCATGAAGAGCGGCTATGACCTGGAACTGCTGCGCCGGGCGTCCGCGCTGTCGCCGGTGCCGGTCATCGCCTCCGGGGGCGCCGGCACCCTGGAGCACATGGCCGATGCCTTGGAGACCGGCGCCGCGGCGGTGCTCGCCGCGTCGATTTTCCACCAGAAGGCGTTCTCGGTGGGCGCGGTCAAGGAGTACCTCGGCCGCCGCTATCCGATCCGTATGTGATGAGGAATCGAGGAGACCAAGAGATGACAGCGACGGCCATCGACCCCGCGGCGCTCACCTACGACGACCGGGGCCTGCTGCCCGTCGTGGTCCAGGACGTGCTCTCGGGCGCGGTGCTGATGCTCGCCTACGCCAATCGGGAGGCGGTGGAACTCACGCTCGCCACCGGCGAGGCCCACTTCTACAGCCGCTCGCGGCAGGAGTTGTGGCGCAAGGGCGCGACCTCGGGCAACACGCTGGCGGTGGTCGAAGTGCTCCAGGACTGTGACCGGGACGCCCTCCTGGTGCGGGCCCTGCCCGCCGGTCCGGCCTGCCACAACAACACGAGGAGCTGCTTCGAGCCGAACGCCGCCGAGTTCGAGCTCGGCTGGCTGGCGCGTGTGCTGGCCGAGCGGGCGTCCGCGTCGCCGGAGGAGAGCTACACGGCCCGTCTCCTCGACCAGGGAGTCGACCGCATCGCGCGCAAGGTCGCGGAGGAGGCGGGCGAGACCGTGATCGCCGGCGTCCGGGCCGACGCGGAGCCGGAGTCGGCGGAGCGGCGCGCCGATCTCGCGGCCGAGGCAGCCGATCTCGCCTACCACCTGCTGGTGCTGCTGCAGGCGACCGGCGTCGGCATCGCCGACGTGGCCGCCGAGCTGGGCCGCCGCCACCACGCCGCGCAGGGAACTGGCCGCGTACTGGGTGCGCCGGCGCCCCCGCCGGCTGCCGCCGCAGGCGGCCAGGGAGACGCGCCGGCCGCACGGCCGGCGTCCGCTTCGACGCGGCCAGTTCCATGCAAGGCGGGAAGGCCGTCGTCATGAGCCGGCCCGCATCCGCCATCGCCCACACCCGGGAGTTCCTGGCCGACACGTCGACGCCGCTCGGCGTCTACAGCAAGCTGGCCGCGCAGGCGGAGGGCGACGCCGGGGCGCGGCGCTTTCTGCTCGAGAGCATCACCGGCGGCGAGCACGTATCGCGCTACAGCTTCCTCGGCGCGAGCCCGTCCCAGGTCTGCCGGGTGTACATCGACCGGCTCGAGACCCTTGACCTCCGTTCCGGTGGCGGCGTCCAGGTGGAAGCGGGCGATCCGCTCACGAAGCTGCGGCAACTGCTCGACGGTGTGACCGCGGATCCGCCGCCGCCGTTGCCGTTCGCCGGCGGCTGGATCGGCGCCTTCGGCTTCGACGCGATCCGGCTCGTCGAGCCGTGTCTGGTCGACCATCCGGCCGGCCGCCCACCCGACCCGTTCGGCCTGCCGATCGCCACCCTGGCCCGCTTCGACGACGTGCTCGTGTTCGATCACGCCCGCCAGCGGATCGTCGCGGTGGCGAACGAGATCACGGGCGAGACGACGGCGGCGGAGGCCGAAGCGCGGCTCGATGAACTGCAGACGGTCCTTGAGAGCCGCGGCGAGGCCACGGCGGCCCGGGTCGAGGACCTGGGTGTTTTGGCGGAGACCGCCGCCCCGACGCTGAGCGACGAAGAGTACGGCCGGGCAGTCAACGCGGCGAAGGAGTACATCGCCGCCGGCGACATCTTCCAGGTTGTGCTGGCACGCCGCTGGACTCTCGACCTCGACGTGCCGCCGGCGACCCTCTACCGGGCGCTGCGGCTGGTCAATCCGTCCCCGTACATGGTCCTGTTCGAGGCGCCCGAGGCGTCGTTGATCGGCGCATCGCCGGAGATGCTGGTGCGGCGCACGGGGCGGCGCCTCGAGGTGCGGCCGATCGCCGGCACCCGCCCTCGCGGCAGGACCGCGGCGGAGGACCGCGCTCTGGCCGAGGAACTGATGGCCGACCCCAAGGAGCGCGCGGAGCACGTGATGCTGGTCGACCTGGGGCGCAACGACCTCGGACGGGTGGCGTCGCCGGGCGGGGTCTCGGTGGCCGATTTCATGGTCATCGAGCACTACAGCGACGTGATGCACATCGTCAGCTCGGTCGAGGCGGAGCAGTCCGCCGCGGCCGGAAACGGCGCCGGCTCGGCCCTCGATGCTCTTCTGGCCTGCTTCCCGGCCGGCACGCTGTCCGGGGCGCCGAAGATCCGCGCGGTGGAGATCATCGACGAACTCGAGCCGGAGGCGCGCGGGATGTACGGGGGCTCGGTGGGCTACTTCTCGTTCGGCGGCGACATGGACACCTGCATCACGATCCGCACCCTGACCCTGGCGAACGGCGAGGCCTCGATCACCGCCGGGGCCGGCATCGTCGCCGATTCCGACCCGGTGCGCGAGGCGCAGGAGACCCGCGACAAGGCCGCGGCGCTGCTGCGGGCGGTGGCGCTGGCGCGCGACCTGGAGGGCCGGGCATGATCCTCGTCATCGACAACTACGATTCCTTCACCTACAACCTGGTCCAGATGTTCGGCGGTCTCGGCGCCGAACTCGAGGTGGTGCGCAACGATGTCGAGAGCGTGCCGGACCTGCTGGCGCGCGACCCGGAAGGCATCGTCCTGTCGCCGGGGCCGGGCCGGCCGGAGCACGCGGGAGTCTGCATCGACCTCCTGCAGGCGCAACCCGACGTGCCCCTGCTCGGCGTTTGCCTCGGGCACCAGGCGCTCGGCTCGGCATTCGGCGGCACCGTCAGCCGGGCGAAGGTCCTGATGCATGGCAAGACATCCGAAGTCGAGCACGGTGGCGTCGGCTTGCTCTCCGGCCTGCCGTCGCCCTTCGTCGCCACCCGCTACCACTCGCTGGCGGTCGAGGAGGAGAGCCTGCCGGCACAGCTTCAGCCGCTGGCCTGGAGCGAGGACGGGACGCTCATGGCGATGCGGCACCGGGAACTGCCCTACTGGGGCGTCCAGTTCCATCCGGAGTCGGTGCTTACGCACACCGGACCGCAGCTACTTCAGAACTTCCTCGATCTGTGTGGAGAGGCCAATGACTGATCTCGACCTTTCGACCCTGTTGCGAACGGCAATCGCCGGCGAGGACCTTGCCGCCGCGACGGTCGAGGAACTGTTCGGCCGGCTGATGGACGGCGAACTGTCCGAGGTGTGGAAGAGCGCGTTCCTGGTCGCGCTGGCGGCCAAGGGCGAGTCGGTGGGTGAGATCGCCGGCGCCGCACGGGCGATGCGGGCGCGGGCCGCGGGGGTGCCGCACACGAGTTCCGGCGTGATCGACACCTGCGGCACCGGCGGCGACGGCCGCGGCACCTTCAACATCTCGACCGCGGCCGCGCTGGTGGCGGCTGCGGGCGGCGCGCGCGTGGCCAAGCACGGCAACCGCGCCGTGTCGAGTCGCTCCGGTTCGGCGGACGTGCTCGACGCTCTCGGTGTGCAGCTCTCCGGCGACACGGAGGCGCTCGGGCGTTGCCTCGACGAGGTCGGCATCGCCTTCCTGTTCGCGCCCATGCTCCACCCGGCGATGGCCCAGGTCATGCCGGTGCGGCGCGAGCTCGGCGTGCGCACGCTGTTCAACGTACTGGGGCCCTTGACGAACCCGGCCGGGGCGAAGCGTCAGTTGATCGGCGTCTTCGCGGCCGATCTGGTCGAAAAGGTCGCGCGCGTGCTGCGGGATCTCGGAAGCGAGCACGCCCTGGTCGTCCACGGCGACGGTCTGGACGAGATCACGACCACCGGGACGACCGCGGTTGCCGAAGTCCGGGCCGGCGACGTGCGCACCTTCGAGGTCCATCCACGCGACTTCGGGATCGCCGAGGCGTCGCCCGGCGATCTCCTCGGCGGCGACCCCGAGCGCAACGTCGAGCTGATGCAGGGCGTGCTCGGCGGCGGCGGCGGAGCCCTCGCGGACATCACCTGTCTCAACGCCGGGGCCGCGCTCTTTGTCGCCGGCAGGGCGGACAGCCTCGCCGCCGGTGTCGCCGCCGCGTTCGAGGTGCAGCGCTCGGGAGCGGCGGCCAGGAAGCTCGAAGAGCTCGCCGACTGGGACGGCTGGGACGACGGAGGCGGCGGAGACTGAGGCCATGTCCGAGGTTCCCGACATCCTGCGGCGCATCTGTGAACAGCGTCGTCGGCGCGCGGGCGTCTCGCCCGCATCCGGCGCCGGCCTCGCCTCGCCGCGCCTCGCCCCCGGCGCGCCCGGCCGCCGTTTCCTCGACGCCATCTCCGCCCGCCGCGGCCACGCCGTGATCGCCGAGATCAAGATGGGATCGCCCAAGCTCGGCGACCTCAGGGGACGCTTCGACCCGGTCGGCCGGGCAGAGACCTACGCGGCCGCCGGCGCCGCCTGCCTGTCGGTGGTGGTCGAGCCGGACCACTTCTACGGCAGCTACGAGCTGCTCGCGGACTGCGCCGCCGCCTCCGGCCTGCCCGCGGTGGCGAAGGACTTCGTCGTCTCCGACGTGCAGCTCGAATGGGCGCGAGACGCCGGCGCCTGCGCGGTGCTCCTGATCGCCGCGCTCTACGACGCCGGGGAGTTGCGGCGGCTGGCGGCGCTTGCCCGCGGCTTGGGTCTCGTGCCGCTGGTCGAGACCCACGACGACGAGGACTTCGAGAAGCTGGCCCCCCTGGGAACGCGGGCATCTTGCCCGCATCCGGGTCCCACGGAAGGGCGTAGCGGCGACCCCGAATGGCAACTGGTCGGCATCAACAACCGCGATCTGCGGACCTTCGAGGTCGACCTGGAACGGAGCGCCGACCGCGTCGGCCGCCTGCCGGCCTCGGCACTCAAGGTCGCCGAGTCCGGGATTCACACCGGCGCCGACGTGGCCAAGCTGCGCCGGGCCGGTTTCGACGCGTTCCTCATCGGCGAACGCCTGGTGCTCTCCGGCGACCCGGCCGCCGCGCTCGCGGAACTGCTGGACGAGCCGGCAACATCGGGAGCGACCCCATGAAGGTCAAGATCTGCGGCGCCACCACGCCCGCCGATGCCCGGCTCGCCGTCGACCTCGGCGCCGACTTCGTCGGCCTCAACTTCTACCGTCCCAGCCCGCGCTGGATCGACGTCGAACGGGCCGCGCGCATTCGCCGCGCCGTCGGGGACCGGGCGCAAGCCGTCGGCATCTTCGTCAACCACACCCGCGAGCAGGTCGAGGCGATCGACCGCGCGGTCGGCCTGGACTACCTCCAGTTCAGCGGCGACGAGAGCCCGGAACTCGTCGCAAGGTTCAGTGACCGGGCCATCCGCGTGCGGCGCGTCGGCGGCGCGGCCGCCGCTCCGGCCGGGATTCCCGAGGAGGACTGCTGGGCGGTCCTGATCGACCGCGCCCACGATCGGCTCTACGGCGGTTCCGGCGAGAGCTGGGACTACGCGGCGGCGGCCGATCTCGCCCTGGCGCCGGCCGGCGGCAGGGCGCGGCGCGTGTTCATCGCCGGCGGTATCGGCCCCGGCAACATAGCCGAGGTCGCGGCGGCGGTGCCCGGCGCCTACGCCGTCGATACCTGTTCGGGTGTCGAGTCCTCGCCCGGACACAAGGACCGCGCCAAGTTGCAGCAGTTGTTCGCCAACCTCGCAGAGGGAGCAGCACGATGAAGGTAAGAACACCCCTCTCCTCCGCGGCCATGGCGCCGGACGAGGGCGGCCGCTACGGCGTCTACGGCGGGCGCTATGCTCCCGAGACCCTGATGGCGCCGCTCGAGGAACTGAGCCGCGCCTATGACCGGCTGCGGCGCAAGCGCGCCTTCCAGCGCCGGCTGAAGGACCTGCTGGAGCACTACGCCGGCCGCCCGACGCCGCTCTACTTCGCCGAGCGCCTGACCGAGCATCTCGGCGGCGCGCGCATCTACCTGAAGCGCGAAGACCTGCTCCACACCGGCGCGCACAAGATCAACAACGCCCTCGGCCAGGTGCTGCTGGCGAAGGAGATGGGCAAGACGCGGATCATCGCCGAGACCGGTGCCGGCCAGCACGGCGTCGCCACCGCCACCGCGGCGGCGCTGCTCGGCCTCGACTGCGTCGTCTACATGGGCGAGGAGGACATGCGTCGCCAGCGCCTGAACGTCTACCGGATGCAGCTTCTGGGCGCCGAGGTGGCGCCGGTCGATGCCGGCAGCCGGACGCTCAAGGACGCGATCAACGAAGCGTTCCGGGACTGGGTGGCGAGCTTTGCCGACACCCACTACGTGCTCGGCACGGTGACCGGGCCGGCGCCCTATCCCCGGATGGTGCGGCAGTTCCACAGCGTGATCGGGTCCGAGGCGGGGCGCCAGTTGAAGCGGCAGACCGGCACCGCACATCCGGATGTCGCGATCGCCTGCGTCGGCGGCGGCAGCAACGCGATGGGCCTATTCTCCGCGTTCTTCCACCGGCCGGACGTGCTGCTGGTCGGCGTCGAGGCCGGCGGCCGGGGGCCGGACCTGGGCGATCACGCGGCGCGGTTCTCGGGCGGCACTCTGGGCGTGCTCCACGGCGCCCGCACCCTGGTGCTCCAGGACGAGGAGGGCCAGGTCGTCGGCACCCACTCCGTGTCCGCCGGGCTCGACTATCCGGCGGTCGGCCCCGAGCACGTGTTTCTGCACGAGCACGGGCAGATCGAGTTCACGTCGGCCACCGACCAGGAGGCGATCGATGCGTTCCACCTCCTGTCGGCCACCGAGGGCATCCTGCCGGCGCTCGAATCGGCGCACGCGATCGCCGAGGTCAGGCGTCGCGCTCCCGGAATGGACCCCGACCAGATCATCCTCGTCAATCTCTCCGGCCGTGGCGACAAGGACGTGGAATCGGTGCTTGAGTACGACGCGGCGTCCGCCCCTGGGAACCCGGGTGGTGCGACCCGAGCACCATTCCAAGCGCCCGGCGCGCGGATGGGGCTCGAATCGCGCCACACGCGAACCAGTCCGGGCGCCCGTCATCGGGCGACCGGAGGGACCGCGGGCGTCTCGCCCGCATCCGGCTCCTCCAACGGAGCCACCAAATGAGCCCCCTCCGCAACCGCCCCTCACGCAACGGCGCTATCGCCGCCGCGTTCGCCGGCTGTTCCCGGCAGAAGCGCGCCGCCTTCATCCCGTTCATCGTCGCCGGCGACCCCTCGCTCGAAGCCACGCCCGACCTGCTGCGCGCCCTCGTGGCCGGCGGCGCCGACGTGATCGAGCTCGGCGTTTCCTTCTCCGATCCGATCGCCGACGGGCCGACGATCCAGCGTGCCTCGCACCGTGCGCTCGACGCCGGCTCCTCGCTCAGCGCCGTGCTCGGAACCATCGAGCGCCACCGGGAGGAACTCGGCGTCCCGATCGTCCTGTTCACGTACTACAACCCCGTCCATGCCCGCGGCGTTGCGACCTTCGCCGCCCAGGCCGCCGACAGCGGCGTCGACGGCGTGCTTTGCGTCGACCTGCCGCCCGAGGAAGGCCTGCGCGAACTGCAGCCGGCCCTCGTGGAACGCGGCGTCGACTCGATCTATCTGATCGCCGCCACCAGCACGAAGAAGCGCATCGCCCGCGCCGCGGCGGCGTCGAACGGCTTCGTCTACTACACCGCGCGCTCCGACGTCACCGGCGAGCGCGAGGACCTGGTCCCCACCCTGGCCCGGGAAGTGAAGCGGGTACGCCGGCGGGTCCGCCTGCCGGTCGCGGTCGGTTTCGGCATCTCGACTCCCGAGCAGGTCGGGGAAGTGTCCCAGGTCGCCCACGGCGTCGTCGTCGGTAGCTCCCTGGTGCGGCTGGTCGAGGAGAATGCCGCCGAGCCCGACTTGGCGGCTCGACTCGAACGCCGGGTCGGCGAGCTGACGGCGCCGCTTCGCTGCTGACGCAGGCGGGGAGTGGTCCCGCGTGCCGTGAAACGCGACCGTCATCGGAGGGCCCCCGGAGTACCCCAGTGGCGGGGCACGGGTGTGGATCGTGTCCGGATCTGGCCGGTCTTGGACGAATCTGGCCGAGATCCGCTAGCTGGTGTCCGGTCTTCTCCCTCGCGTCCGACTAGCGTCTTGAGTGAACAAACTGCCCACGAAGGGCAAAGGAGGAAGCATGAGGAACACTCTGTTGATGGCGCTTGGGACCCTGATCCTGACGGCCATCGCCTTTACTGGAGCCGCTGCCGCGCAGGAAACGGCGGTTGGCCTCGACCCGGAGCCGGATCTTCTGAACAGCGACGCCAACGGTGACGGCGTCATCTGGCTACACGCTGTGGATGCTCGCAGTCGGCTGAACGACATCATCGAATCTGCGGACGATGACGAGTTCGGCCTCATCCTTCGAGCGGCACAATGCGCCACGCCCACGATCACCGACCCGCTCGAAGCGAGAAACCGCCTGTATCGATTGATGGACGACCCCGCCACAGACCTTGTGGCAGTCTACGACCACGTTCTCAGCGACCTGGAGCGTTGGGACCTACTCGCTGTCGTTGAGGGCCTGCAACGCGAACTTCATCATGTGTCGATCGCCGCTTGGGGACCGCCAAAGTCTGTCTGCGACCTGTGGGAACGAATGGCCAAAGCTTGTTGGGACAACTATGAACGCTGCCAGGAGGCAAACGAACACTCGCGGCGACCGTGTCAGAACATCAAGGAAGAATGCGAGGGCTGGGATGAGGACCTGGAGAGCTGCGAGGGGGGCGACGATGACGGCTGCGAGGATGACGACGGTGACGGCGTAGGAAACAATGGCCAGATCTGTGGCTGGCCCTATTGAACTTTCTTACAGCTCTCACAGGAGAGATCCGCGAGTGATTGGAAGGAAACCAGGAGTCTTGGTGACCTTGGCGTTGTCCGTCGTTGCTGCCGCCGCCACGGCCAGCGAGACGGCCGAGGTTGAGGTTCTTCTCGACTTTCGCGGCCAGCACCGGGGGACGCTGCCGGAAGAGGCAACCGTGTACGCGGCAGACCCCGCGACGCGCGAGCCGCTGACCTCCTATGTCGTGGCGCCGGTGTCGCAGGGTCGGCGCCTTGTGCTTGCGTTGCCAGTGCGGCAGGAGGGCTGGCTTCTCTGGGCGCGGGCGCCCAGTTGGTGGGGGCCCGCGCGCTACGTCGAGGCTGACCGGGCGGCCGCGTCGCTCGTTCTGGTGCCGCAGGGCGTCGTGCGCTTCGCCCTTCATGGTGTCGACCGAGCGGTGGACGGGCTCCGGGCGGGCGATGTGTGGATCGTTGGTCGGGTCGATGGAGGAGGTTCCGGACTGAAACGTGGCGTTCAGGGCGGGCCTTGCGCCGTGGACCGCGAGCAGAGCCGGCGCGACGTGTCCATCGCCTGTCCGTTCGCCCTCGGCGCGCGAGCCGACCTCCGGGTGCGGCTGGGGCCCTTCCTGCCTCTGTTGCGGTCCGATGTGACTGTCGCGGTCGATACGGATCTTGGTCTGGTCGAGCCGGTTCGGGGCGCCGCGGTGATCGGTCATCTGGCTTCGGTCGATGGGTCGGCTCGGGTTTTCAGGTTGCGGCAGCGGCGGGTGCCGCTGGCCTTCCCGTGGTCGGTCTGGACCGACTCTTCGGGCGCCTTCCGGTTTGAGGGCCTGTCGCCCGGAACGTACGAACTGCACTTGAGCGGTTCGGCTGAGAGCTGGCCGGTCCGCGTCGAGTCGCTGTCCGAGTCGCTCGACCTGGGCCAGCTTTCGTCGTCAGCCGGGAATGTTCTTGCCGTGACCTTGGGAGCGCCGCTCGGGATCGAAGCGAAGCGCCTCCGGCCTGTCGTACGCGGGGTGAAGCTGGGAATCGGCGACAAGGTCGAGTCGCGCCGCGGCCGCCACGAACCGGACATGCAGCGTGCCGACGGTGCGTTCGCGTGGCGCGGCCTTCCTGTGGGCGACTACGAAGTCGACGTATCCGACGACCGGGGCAACCGGTGGCGGCGCGAGGTGCTTCGCTTCCACGGTCAGGATCATCACTACGTTGAACTCGATGCCGTATCGCTGGAGGGCCGCATCGAGCGCGGAGGCGAGCCGTTGGAGGACGTGATGGTCTGGTTCGGCGGTTTGCGGGGTGCGGAGCGTGTTTCCTTCCGCAGTGGCGAGGAGGGGCGTTTCGGCGGCCTCCTGCCGCGCGAGGGCCACTGGCCGGTTGCAGTGACGCCCTTGCCGGCATGCGATCCGTGCGAAGGGGCTTGGAACACGGACGGCTGGGAGGGCTTCGATGGCCTCGCCGTCGATGACGCCGGTTCGGTCGAGGTTCTGGCGGACGTCGATGGCGTCGCCCGGGTCTTGATCGACCTTTCGGCCGGGAAGGTGTCCGGTCGCGTGTCGTGGCGGCACGCCGAGACCGGCGCTATCGAGCCGGTGGAAGGGGCGTTCGTCTGGGTGATGTCCGAGTCGTCCTTTGTCGGCGGCGCGGACGATGTCCTGCCTCCGCGGCACTGGCGGCGGGCTACCGACGCCACGGGCCGGTTCGAGATCGGCGGCCTGCCTGACGGCCAGTACGTCGTGTGGGCCGACGCCTGGCTGGGGGAGCGTAAGTACGAGTCGGGGGAGGATCGGTTCCTGGTGACGGGCCGCGACTCGGTCGACGGCCTCGATCTTCGGCTGGAGCGCCGGCAGCCGTTCACGGTAGTGGTTCGCTCAGGCGGCGTGCCGGTAGCCGGCGCGCAGACCTTCGTCTACGTTCCGGGGAACGACCGGGGCGTGCATTCCAACCGTCGCACGGACGGCGCGGGGGCGGCTGAGCACTCGTTGCAGGAAGCGACTGAGGTCGACGTTGTGGTTCGGGCCGAGGGTTTAGGCATGGTCGGGTGGCGGTTCGACGTGCGCGATGGCGCGCTGGTGACGATCGAAATGTTGCCCGACCGCGGAACGCTCCGGGTTCCGAACAGGTGGGAAGCCTCCTTGGTCACGCCCGGCGGCGTCTCGATTCCGGTCTTCGTCCTGGAGGGGATCAACGACTACGGCCAGGTTCTTGCGGAGGACGATGAGTTCGTGATCCGGGATCTTGCGCCCGGAACCTACATGTGGTGTCCCTCGCCGGGAGTGTGCAGCGCCGCCGACGTGCTGCCGTGGGCCGAGACCAGCATCTCGCAACAGCCTCACTAGCGTTACGCGGCGTACGATGCCGCGCAACCGTCTTCATTCGCTTCTGGTCGCGGTGGGGCGATCCGCCGCTGGCCGGCGCGCTGCTTGCGTTGATGGCGTGGCGATCCTGCACGGCTGCACACGCTGAGCCGCCGGGCGAAGAGTAGCTCCGGCTGGAGTCGAAGCATGCGGCAGAAACTCAACCGCCACCGTTCGTAGAGCGAGAACGCCGCCTCGTAGAGAGAGACTGGGGAAGACGGAGCACAGCGGATCCATCACTTCACGTAGATAACTGAGCGCCTCTCCCTCCGAGGGAGGCCGTTCGGCGACCGAGGGCATCCTGCCGGCGCTCGAATCGGCGCACGCGATCGCCGAATTCGCGCCTCGCGCGCCCGGGATCGACGGCGATCAGGTAATTCTCGTCAACCTCTCGGGCCGCGGCGACAAGGACGTCGAGTCCGTCCTGGAGTACGACGTGGCGGCTCGTGAGCGTGCAGGTGGAGAAAGCACGTGAACCTCGTACGCAAGGGTCACTCTCGCGACGGCGCCATCGCGGCCGCCTTCTCCCGCTGTTCGCGGGGGAAGCGCTCGGCCTTCATCCCGTTCCTGGTGGCCGGCGACCCGTCCCTCGAGGCCACGCCCGACCTGCTGCGCGCCCTGGTCGCCGGCGGCGCCGACGTGATCGAACTCGGAGTCGCCTTCAGCGATCCGATCGCCGATGGACCGACGATCCAGCGCGCTTCGCACCGCGCGCTCGACGCCGGCTCCTCGCTCAGCGCGGTGCTTGGGATCGTCGAGCGTCACCGGGAGGAACTCGGCGTCCCGATCGTCCTGTTCACCTACTACAACCCCGTCCACGCCCGCGGTGTCGAGACCTTCGCCGCCCAGGCCGCCGACAGCGGCGTCGACGGCGTGCTTTGCGTCGACCTGCCGCCCGAGGAAGGGCTGCGCGAACTCCAGCCGGCGCTCGTGGAACGCCGCGTCGACTCGATCTATCTGATCGCCGCCACCAGCACGAAGGAGCGCATCGCCCGCGCCGCGGCGGCGTCGAACGGCTTCGTCTACTACACCGCGCGCTCCGACGTCACCGGCGAGCGCGAGGACCTGATCCCCACCCTGGCCCGGGAAGTGAAGCGGGTACGCCGGCGGGTTCGCCTGCCGGTCGCGGTCGGCTTCGGGATATCAACCCCCGAACAGGTCGGAGAAGTGGCTGCGGTCGCCCACGTCGTCGTCGTCGGCAGCTCTCTGGTCCGCCTGGTCGAGGAGAACGCCACGGAACCCGGCTTGGCGGCGAGGCTCGAACGCCGCGTCGGCGAGTTGACGGCGCCGCTGCGGCGCTGACACCCGCCCCGCGGGGGGCGCGGCGCGGAGTAGCGCGGGTGTCCCGGTGTCCGCCGAGCGGAGAGCGGGCGACAATGTGGCAGATCTGGCCGGTCTTGGGAGAATCTGACCGAAAACCGCTAAATGGCGGCCGGTCCTCTTCCGTATCTGTCCCTAGAGTATTTGGCGGAGTCCACACCGCAACCACCACCTTGAGGGAGGGTACCGCTATGAACCTGTCGATCACCGTCCTGGTCGGTGTACTTGCCGTCTTTGCCACTCCGGCGGTCGGCCAAGTGGAAGAGGCGCGGCCGGGTTACGAACAGGTGGCAAGCCGTCCTGGTCACCCCGGCGGCGTATCGATCCCGGTCTTCATCCTGGCCGGCATCAACGACTATGGCCAAGTGCAGACCGAGGCTGACGAGTGAACGGCAGCAGCTCAAAGAAAGCACTGGCTGTGATCGCGGCGGCCTGCGCCATGCTGGCCGCGTCGGTGCGCGAAGCGGCGCCCGGTCGTCAGCCCGAGTCGTTCCCGGCACCGCCGCGTCTCGAGGATATTGCTCTGCTTGAAGAGATCCAGGCTTGGCTTCAACCAACCGGCTCGGACACAGCGTCGATCCGGGCCGGCGTCCCCCTGTATGAGTCGATTCGAGCGCGCTGGGAGAGCTTCGAGCTCTTCATAGGCGTCGCGGACGGCAGCGCGGTTCGGGACCGGATGCAGCGCGTTCCATTCGGCGCACAGATTCTCTCCGTGGCCGGGCGCCACGGGATCGACCCCCTGCTCGTAGCGGCAGTCGTCCAGACCGAGTCCGCCTTCGACGACCTGGCGGTCTCGCCTCGGGGCGCGTGTGGCCTGATGCAGTTGATGCCGGCAACGGCCCAGTACTTTGGCGTGAGCAACGTCTACGACCCGAGCGAGAACCTGGAGGCGGGCACACGCTATCTGGTCTCGCTCCTGCGCCAGTTCGATGGCGACCTGGGGCTCAGTTTGGCGGCCTACAATGCCGGGCCAGGCGCTGTCGGCCGCTTCGGCGGCCTACCGCCGTTTCGCGAGACGCGCAACTTCACCGAAGGCGTCCTGCGCATCTACATCGAGCACCACCGGGCGGCGTGGGTTGCCGTCCATCCGAGACGGCTCGATTCCGACGTTCTGGGCCGGATCCGGCGCCGAGCCTGCGCGTTGCACCCGTCGAGCGGGACCGCGGTTGTGACAGAGCCGACCGCAGTGGACCCGCAGCGTTTCCGGCGGTCTGGCGATGGACCGTGTGCGGGCATGAAGAAGCGTCGGAAGTCAACGGCGTCGTAGCCTGGGCCGCGCGTATCCGGGAGAGGGCTAGCGTTAGAATGCCCGTGCTCAATGGGCGGGCGATCGTTTCCATGGCGGGCCAGACCGACTTGGCTCTGCTGGTCGGGCGGGAAGGAGTCCGCGTGGGCGCTCCGGGAGCTCCGGGCCGATCCGTCCTGCGATGTCCGCGGACTGATCGCACTGGTGAACGAGAAGAACGGCCGCGTCATCCTGCACGGCGTTCGGCACACGCTGCTTCAATGGCAGGCCGAGGCGGTCGAGCTGCCGCTACGGCTCATTCCGCTGGATTGGACGTCCTCGGCGACCGAGCGGAACGCTGCCCTGGCCAGAGGGTTCGGCGAGCTGCGGACGGATGGCGCGCAGCGTGTCGCCTTTGGCGACCTGTTGTCTGTGCGCGGCCGCGACCGACGCCTGCTGGTCACTGCCGAATCGGGACTCGAAACGGTCTTTCCGCTCTGGGGACGGGACACGTGCGACCACTCGGCAGACATTCTGGAGGCCGGTCTGTCGGCCTGGATTTGCTGCGTCGACACCGGCTGCATACCGGCGGATTGCGTGGCGCGCCGTTTCGACGCGAACTTCGTGGCCCGTCTGCCCGACGGCGTCGACCCGTGCGGCGGGAACGACGAGTTCCACACCTTCGTGGAATGGGCGCCGGGCTGGAACCGTCGCGTGCGGGTCGAGCCGACCCGAGAGATCGAGGTCTACGACGTCGCCTTCGCGGAACTGGAACCGGCGCCGGCGCCCGAGGCCGCCGTCCGCGCCCAGCCCGGCGACGGAGTCGGGGAGGTTTGGGCGGGGGACGGCTCTCCGGCGCAGCCGGCCATCGACCCCTTCAGCCATTTCGCGCGGCTCGACCGCGTGCGGCGGTATGTTGACGCCCATCTCGCCGGCGACCTGGGTGTCGACGTGGTCGCCAAGGTCGCGGCGATGTCGCCGACGGGCTTTTCCCGGTACTTCCGGGAGCGCGTGCGGATGACCTTCACGTCCTGGTTGGTCCACCGGCGGGTCGAGCACGCATGCCTGCTGCTGCGGGAGCGCAACATCGCGGTGAGCCGGATCGGGGAAGCCGTCGGTTTCCACAGCGAGCGGACGTTTCGCCGGGCCTTTCACGAACAGATGGATTGCAGCCCCTCGGCGTACAGGAAGCGGTCGCTCGAGGAGTAGGCGGGAATGGGACGACGAACCGAAGGCCGCGGGGCTACAGTGACGCTGGGCCCCCGTTTCGGCTGGTGGCGGATGACGTCGCTGGCCTTCCTGATCCTGGTGGCGGTCGTAGCCGCGCCGCTGCAACCCACCGCCGGGGCCCAGACCGCCGACGAAGTGGACATCACCGCCCACCTGGACGCCATCGCCTCGCGCGAAGAAGCGCCGTCCGGCGATGTGACGATCGAGTTCACCGAAGCCTCGACCCGCGAACCGGTGGCGTCCTACGTTGTCGAGGCGTCTTCGGACGAGCAGACCCTCCAGGTCACCGTGCCGGCGCTCGAGTCGCGTTCCGGCTGGTTCGCTGCCGCGCGGTCAGAGGGTTGGTGGAGTTCGACGGAGTACATCCCCTCGGACGCCCGGGAGGTGTCGCTAACGCTGGTGCCCGAAGGCGTGGTGCGCTTCGCCATCGACGGCACGGACAGGGGAGTCGATCTCCTCGAGACAGGCCAGGTCTGGATCGGCGGCCGGGTCGGCAGTCGCGGTGTGCGCCTCGAGCGACGAATCTACGTTGGGCCCTGCGAGGTCGACCGTGAGCCGGACCGGCGGGAGGTGCTGGTCGCCTGTCCGTTCGCCCGGGACGAAACGGTGGACCTACGCGTCCGGTTGGGCCTGTTCCTACCGCTTCTGCGGTCTGAAGTGACCGTCACGGCCGACACGGACTTGGGCCTGATCGAGCCGGTTCGTGGGGCGGTAGTCACTGGCAGTCTGGCTTCGAACGCCGGGTCGAGCCACCGGTTCGGGATGAGGCAGCGGGATGCGTACACGGCATTCGGCTGGTCGGCTTGGACCGACGCCGGCGGCGTCTTCGCATTCGAGGGGCTGTCGCCCGGTGCATACGAACTCCGGTTGGCCGGCTCCGACGGCGACAGTTGGCTGGTGCGCATCGAGTCGCTGAACGACCGGATCGACCTGGGTCAGCTCGAGTCGGCGGCGGGGAATCTGCTGACCGTTTCCTTCCTGGCGCCAAGCGTCCTGGAGATCGGCAATCTGAGACCGATCGTGTTCGCCGCGACGCTGGGGCCTGATGGTGAGGTCGAGAACCGGGGTCGCATGTTCGAGAACGAGGAGCGGGGCACGGACGGTTCCTTTATCTGGCGGGGTCTTCCGCAAGGCGACTACGAGGTCGCGGTCGAGGACAACCGCGGCAGCCGCTGGCACTATGAGGTGGTCAGTTTCTTCGGTCAGGACCACTACTACGTCGAACTCGATGCTGTGCCGCTGGTCGGCCGGATCGAGCGGGGAGGGCAGCCCCTCGAAAACGCGATGGTCTGGTTCGGCGGCCTGTACGGTCACGAACGAGTCTCTTTCCGGAGTCGGGAGGAGGGCCGCTTCAGTGGCCTGCTGCCGCGCGAGGGCTTTTGGCCGGTCGAGGTGACTCCGGCGCCCGGCTGCGATCCCTGCGAAGGCGGTTGGGACTCGGAAGGTTGGGATGGTTTCGATGACCGCGAGGTCAACGACGCCGGCATTTTCGAGATCGAGCCGGACTCCGATGGCGTTGCGCGACTCCGGATCGAGCTGCCGGCGAGCGTCGTCAGCGGCCGCGTCGTACGGCGGAACGTCGAGACGAGGGTCCTCGAACCGGTGGAAGGTGCATACGTATGGGTCCATGCGCTTGAGGACGTGGCCGGCGAGCAGCTCGACTACCTGCTGCCGCGCAGTTGGCGCAGAAAGACCGATGACTCAGGCACGTTCGAAGTCACCGGTCTGCCGGAGTGGGAGTACAGCATCTACGCCCAGGGCTGGGTGGACGACCGCGAACTTCAGTCGCGGGAGCTGCAGCTTCAGTTGGCGAGTGACGACCGGATCGAGGATCTCGAGCTTCGTCTGGACGACTTGCGGCCCGTGTCCATCGTGGTCCGTTCAGGCGGTGTTCCTGTGTCCGGCGCGCAAACGTTTGTGCTCTTTCCGGCCGGCACGCCAAACGCCGGCTCGAACAGCTACACAGACGGTACAGGCGTCGCTTCGCACTGGCTGCCGATGGAGGCGGAGGTGATCGATGTCGTTGTCCGGCTCGAAGGCCTCGGGATGATCGGCTGGCGGTTTGAGGTTCGGGACGAAGCGCCGTTGGAGGTGGAGATGTCCCCGGATCGCGGTGATCTCCGCGTGCCGGACTCGTGGGAGGCCTGGCTGGTCACGCCGGGCGGGGTCTCGGTCAAAGTCGGGCGCACACTCGCGGCCGTGAACAACCGAGGTCAGATTCGGACCGATGGAGACGAGTTCGTCGTCAGGGATCTGGCCCCGGGTACCTACTCGTACTGTTTGCCGGGCGGTGTCTGCAGCACGGTAGACGTCGTGCCCTGGGCCGAGAGCAGGGTGCGGGAGTAACGGTTCAGTTCGCCGCAGCGGCCGCTTCCGGAGTCGGCACCGTCACCGGTTCGCGAACCAGCGACATCACCCCCGTCGTCTCGTCCCGGACACCGACGGCGATCTGGTACGCGCCCTCGGGCAGGTTCATCGCTACTTCGACGCGGTAGTTGCCGTCCACGGCCGGGACGCCGGTTTCACCGCCGACGGCGATCGTCTTCTGGCGAACGTTCGTCCGAGCGCCCTTCTCGTCTTCGACGGCGAGCAGCCAGAGGCGGAGTTGTGCAGTCGCGTTACGTGCTTCGCCGTCCTTGCCCGGCAACGTCACGATCGCCTCCGCCGGCACGCTGACGTCGATGGTCAGCTCGTGGACCTCCTTTTCCTGTGGCGTCGTGCCGCCGAACTCGACACTCGCTCCGAGAGGATTCTCCGCGTTTCCGAGGTAAGCGACGGAGAGCAACCGTTCGGCGAGACGTTCGTCCAGTGACTTGTCGCGGTAGGTGCGCCGGTACTCGATCCTGCGCCCCTTGTCGGCGCCGGGCGCGAGCAGGACGGAGATTTGCCTTACTCGGCCCAGCTTGCGCTCCTCGGGCACGAAGCCCAGGGAGTACGAGGCAGAGAGCTGGCCGGTCATGTCGTCGAACAGAATCGCCAGGTCGTTCGCGTTGATCAGCGCCTTGCCGCCGGTCTCGTTGGCCAGCATGTGCAGCCCGCTCTGGGCATTCATCGCGTGCAGGCTGACGTTCTGGAAACTCGGCGTCAGGCCAGGATTGTCGAGCGAGATGTCGGGAGCGGAACTGCGCACGCCCGCGGCGTCCAGGCCGTAGAACGTGACGCGGTTGGCGTTCGCGTGAGCTGAGATGCGGTTGAAGCGGCTGCTTTCGTCGTACTGGACCATTTCCGACATCGTTTCCGAGGGCGCGCTTTGACGCAGTGGCGCACAGAGCTGGTTGCCGAGGTAGTCCAGGACGGAGATCCCCGGACGTTGCGGCAGGCCGTCCGTGATGTGGACGATCGTCTTCTTGCCCGGGACGCCGGCGAGCGTCGTCACCAGGTCGGCGAGACCGTCGACCGCGATCGCCGTGTTCGTAGCCTGGTTGTCCGCGTATTGCCTCGCCAGCGAAAGCAGCTCGCCCCAGTTGTCCTCGCAAGGTCGGCAGAACGGCGCCATCTCGCAGAACTCGTGGCTGTCGATCAGGCTCCTGATCGCGAAGCGGCGGCTGCCGCCGCCGTTCTGGATGGCGCGCGGGGACCCTTTTGGAACGGTCGCGGCGCCTTCCAGGATCGCGTCCAGGTCGCGGGTCGGCGGCACGAGGACTTCGAGCCGGTGGTCGAACCGCGCGAGCATGAAGCTCGCGTCCATGGACCGCCACGGTTCGACCGCAGCCTCCAGGCGTCGCAGCAGGCGGGTGCGGTGAGACGGGAAGACGTTCGGGTCATCCAGGTAGAAGACGACGGTGAGCGGACCTTCGTCCGTGGTACCGGCCGTGGCTTCGCTGCGGACGACTGCGCGTTCCTTGTTGCGGCGGCCGGCCGGCTGCTCCATGTAGATCGACGATTCGAAGAAGTTCGAGATCTCGACCGGCCGGCCGTCCACATACAGCTCGAAGTCGTCACGTGTCAGTCCCTTGACCGGGCGGCCCTTCCTGTCGGTCACGACGACATCGACCTCGACCACCTGGACATCGACGGAATCGACGAAGGGTCGATCGGTTTGCGCCGAAAGCGCGCCGGTACCGGCGATAGCGGCGATCAGAGTCGCTGCGGGAGCTAACGTTCGCCTGCAGCTCGTCATCGTGGCCGTGCCTGGGCCGCAGCGGAGGCCCGGTGTGGCACGGTGACGGACTCGCGGATCAGGGATATCTCCCCGGTCGTCTCATCCCGGACCCCGACAACGACCTGGTAGTCGTTTTCGGGCAGGCTCAGGGCCACTTCGAAGCTGTAGACGCCGTCGCTCGCGGCGACATCGCTGGAATCGCCCACCTCAACCGTCATCTGACGGACGGGCGTGCGACCGCCCTTCTTCTCCTCCATCGCCAGCAGCAGCAGGCGGAGCGTGCCACTCGGGGCGCCACCGCTAGGGCGCATCAGGATCGCCTCTTCGGGGACGAAGATGCTGACCGGAAGTCGATGCACCTTCTTCTCCCGCGGCGTCGTCTCGCCCAAGTCGACGCTCACGCCCAGCGGATTGAAGGAGTTGCCAAGGTAGGCCACGGACATCAGTTGTTCAGCCAGTTGCTCGTCGGAGGTCTTGTCACGGTAGGACCGGCGGTACTCCACCCTGCGGCCCTTGGCGGCGTCCGGAGCGAGTTCGACCTTCAAACGGCGTACTTCGCCCAGCTTCTTCTCGTCAGGGACGAAACCCAGGGAGTAGGAGGAAGCGAGTTGATCGGCCACGTCTTCGAACAGGACGGCCATATCGTTCGAGTTGAGAAGAGCCTTGCCGCCGGTCTCGGAGGCGAGTTGATGCAGGCCGCCCTGGACGTTCGTCCAGTGCAGACGGTCGTTGGAGAATGACGGGGCGCCGCCGTCGAAGGCCATGGACTGGCTGAGACCGGTTCGAATACCGGCGGCGTCCAGCATGAAGAACGTGACGCGGTTCGCGTTCGCGTGTGCCGAGATGCGCCGGAATCGGTTGCTCTCATCGTACTGCTGCGCTGCCGAGTTGGCTTCGCTGACGATTCCTGGGGTCGGGCACAGCTCTTCGGCGATGTACATGAAGACCGACAGCCCGGGCTGCTGTGCCAGTCCGTCGCTCACGTACACGATCGCCTTTTTCCCTGGTACTCCGGCCAGGGTGCTGGTCAGGTCGGCTAGACCGTCGGCAGCTATGGCGGCTCGGGTCCCCTGCTCGTTCGCGTGCATGCGCGCCAGCCCGAAGAGGTGCCCGGCGTTCTGACAGCCAAAGGTCGACACGCTCCGGTTCAGATCCTGAATCACCATCTGTCTGGAGCGTTGGTTCTGAATTGCCCGGGCGAGTCCCTTCGGGCGGTTCTTCGCCGCCTCCAGGATCGCGTCGAGATCGCGCGTCGGCGGCACGACGACCTCCAGCCGGTTGACGAAACGCGCCAGCATGAAATGGGCGTTCATCGACCGCCAGGATTCGACGGCGGACTCCAGGCGCCTCAACAGCCGCGTGCGATAGGGAGGGAAGAGGTTCGCATCGTCCATGTAGAGGACGATCGTGAGCGGGACAGGATCGTCCGCGTAGTCGGTCGCTGCAGGCGTTGCCTCGGCTGTCGGCGTATTGCTCCGATCGGTGGGCTGGGCCGGCTCCGTGAGAATCTCCGACTCGAAGAAGTTCGAGATCTCGACCGGCCGGCCGTCCACGTACAGCTCGAAGTCCTCGCGCTTCAGATCCTTGACCGGCCGGCCCTTCTTGTCCGTGACGACGACATCGACCTCGACCACCTGGACATCGACGGTGTCGATGAAGGTCTGACTCGGCTGGGCCGGGAGTGTGGCCGAGCCGGCAAGGCTCAGCAACAGGGCCAGGACCAGCGCGGATCCGCGATTGTGGTCAGTGAGTGTCACCGTCTTACGTCCTGCGCCCCTGTCGGAGCGGGTCGGTCGAGCTTGACACCGGAATGGAGCGCAACTTCCGTGCCAGGTGGCGCGACCAGCTACTACGATACAGGCGTGTCGCTGAGCCGTCCCAGATGACCCCCCGTTCCACCGCCGCGCTCCAGGCCGTGGTCGGCGGCATCCTGTTCTCCACCGGCGGGGCGGCGGTCAAGGCGACGGAACTCGATGCCTGGCAGGTGGCCGGGATGCGGTCCTTCGTCGCGGCCGCGGTGCTGCTGTTGGCGATTCCCGCGGCGCGGCGCTGGTCCGGCGGTCCGGGACCGGCCGGGGCCGCCGCGGCTTCCGGTTGGTGGCGCAGCACAGCGCGGCGGCGGGCCCTGCTCCTGACCTTGGGCACCGGCTGCTGCTACTGCCTGACCCTGGTGCTGTTCGTGCACGCGAACAAGCGGACCACGGCCGCTGAGACGATCTTCCTGCAGTCGACGGCGCCGCTGTTCGTGCTGCTGCTGTCTCCCATCCTGCTGCGGGAGCGCCCGGGGGCGAGGCAGCTTCTGTTCGTGCCGCTGTTCGGCGCCGGTTTGGTGATGGCCTTCTTCGGCGGCGCCGATGCCGTTGCGACCGCGCCCGATCCTCGGACCGGGAACGTCCTCGCCATGTTCTGCGGTCTGGCGTACGGCCTCACCCTGATCGGCCTGCGCGCCGCTGGCCGCCCGCTGTCGGCGGGAGGGGCGACCGGTACGCGGGGCGAAGTGTCCTCTGCAGGGGACGGTGGCGGTATCCGCGCGCCCGGGATTGCGGCCGCTGCCTGCGGCAACGTGATCGTATGCGTCGCTTGCCTGCCGGTGATGGCGCCGCTCCGGTCCGCCGATCCGGGCGATCTGGCGATCGTGGCGCTTCTCGGGCTGTTCCAGGTCGCTCTCGGCTACGTCTTCGTGACCCGCGCGGCCCGCATCCTGGAGGCCCCCGTGCTCGCGCTGCTGCTGCTCCTGGAGCCGGCGCTCAGCCCCTTCTGGGCGATGTGGTTCCACGGCGAGCAGCCGCACCTGCTGACCTGGCTGGGCGGCGGGGTCATAGCAACGGCGACGGTACTGCTGGCGACGGTGGGGCGGTCGGCGAAGGAGTAGAGCGCGCAGGCTCCTACGGTCTGCTAAACAATCGCTCCCAGCGGCGTCTTCACCACTGAACCCACCCGCGCGCCGGCACCGAGCCGGCACGCCCGGAGCCAAGGAGGCGCCGTTTGACGACTGCCACCCTTTCGATGACCACAGAGCCGCCCGCAGCGCCTCCCCCGATGCCGGACTCGACCGGAGCGGGGCTGCGGGATCTATTCGAAGAGCATCACCGACTCATCTTCCGTACCGCCTGGCGGGTCACCGGCAACGCGAACGACGCGGAGGATGTCCTGCAGACGATCTTCCTGCGGCTCCTGAAGCGGCCCCCCGCGGCGCTTGAGACGGGGAACGCCGGCGGCTACCTGCGGCGGGCGGCGATCAACGCCTCGCTCGACCTGATCCGGTCCCGCAAGCGTTCCCGCCTGGTGGCGCTCGATCAGCAGATCATCGAGGAAGTGGAACCGGCAGTCGACGGAGCGAGCGACCCGGGTCGGCGCTTTGCCTCCCTGGAACTGCGCGACCGGCTGCGGCGGGAGCTGGCGAAGGTGAACCCGCGGGCGGCGGAGATGTTCGTTCTCCGCTACTTCGAGGGCTACCGGAACTCCGAGATCGGCCCGATGATGGGTACTTCACGCATGACGGTGGCGGTGACGCTGCATCGCCTGCGCAAGCGACTGAGACTGGCGCTTGCGGACGAACTGAATGTGGGCCAAACCGACGACAGGCGCTCCGGACGGGAATCCGGACGGGAAGAGGAAGGACAGGAAGGAACGGAGGTGCAGACGTGAGCGACCGCAACCAGATGAATCGGACCCTGATCGAAACCGCCCGGGCGATCGCGGCCGAGCAGCCGCCGGCCGATGCCGCCACAGCGGCAGCGGAACGGGTGCGCAGCGCCCTCGCCGCCGCCACCGCCGATGCCGTGGCCGTCGCGGATCCGAGCGACGCCGGCGCCACGACGCGGACCCTGACGTCCTGCGCCGACTACCAGGCGCGGATGCCGGCCCTGGTCGCGGGCACCTTGCCCGAGGCCCAGCGTCTCCTGGTCGAGGATCACAGCCGCGAGTGCATTCCCTGCCGCAAGCACCTCCAGGCCGTGCGCGCGGGCCGCGCCGTGTCGGAGTGGTCCGGGCCGACGGCGCCGGCGCGGGTCGGCCGCTACTACGCCGCGGCGGCCGTTGTGCTGGCGGCGGGGGCGGCTGGCGTCTGGCTCAGCCAGCGAATGTTGCTGCCGCCGCAAGAAGGCATCGTGCAGGTCCAGAGCGTGGACGGCCGGATGTTCGTCGCCGGCGCCGGCGGCGCCGACCTCGTGCCGCTTGGGCCTGGTGACGCGATCGACGGCGGTGACCGGATTCGCACCGGCGCCGGCAGCCGCGCGGTGCTCGAACTCGCCGACGGATCGCGCATCGAGGCCGCCGGCCTCACCACCTTCCGCGTCGACGCCCGGCGCCGGGGCGACCGCGTCCGGGTCGACCGGGGCAGCGTGATCGTCCAGGCGGCGAAACAGGAAAACCGGTCGCTGGTCGTGTCGACCGAGGAGATGCTGGTGTCGGTCAAGGGGACGATCTTCGCCGTCACCCACGGCGTCAAGGGCTCTCGCGTGTCGGTGATCGAGGGTGAGGTCGAGGTCGAGCAGGGTCGCAAGCGGCAGAGCCTGCTGGCCGGCGATCAACTGCGGAGCCGGACGACCCTGGCAGCGCTGACCCTGCAGGAAGAGGTCGGCTGGAGCCAGGACGCCGACCGCTACCTGGCGCTGCTGGAAGAGTTCAAGTCGCTGCGCAGCGAGCTGAACCAGTTGATGGAGGCGGCCCCGGTCCGCTACTCGACCCGGCTGCTCGACTTGATGCCGAGCGATACGACCATGTATCTGGCGATGCCGAACGCTTCGGCGACGCTGAGCGAGATGGTCGAGTTGATCCGTTCCCGGATGGAGTCGAGCGAGTTGCTCGCCCAGTGGTGGGCGGAGCTTGAGGCGTCGGGCGTGGTCGACACGATCGACGACCTGGTGGGGAACCTGGGGGAGCTCGGCGATGCGATGGGCGACGAGACCGTCGTGGCCTTTGTCCGCGGCGCCGGCGACGAGACGTTCACGCCGCTGCTGGTGACCGAAGTGACCGACGCCGCGGCTCTGCGGGAAGCGCTGGAGGGTCACATCGAGGACCTCGTGGATGGAGGCGACGAAGATCCGATCCGCATCCTCGACGATCTCGATTCGGCGACCGAGTCAGGCGGCGAACTCCTGGTGTGGATCGCCGACGACATCGCGGCGGCCTCGACCTCGCTCGCGACGGTGCGGACCGTGGCCGCGAATGCGGATGGCGGCACGAACGCCTTCGTCGGCGCCCGCCTGCACGATCGGCTCGCGGACCGCTACGCCGCGGGCGCCGAGCTGCTCGGGGCGGTCGACCTGGCGACGTTTGTTTCCAGAGTGGGCGATGCTGACGAGGACGATGAGGGCGCTGAAGCGTTCGCGTTCACCGGGCTCGACAAGGTCCAGGATCTGGTCGTCTCCCGCACCCAGGACGGCGACCGCGCGAACGTCACCGCGACCCTGACCTTCGACGGCGAGCGTTCCGGAATGATCTCCTGGCTGGCGGAACCGGGGGCGAATGGCGCTCTGGACTTCTTCTCGCCGGACGCCTCCTTCGTCAGTGCCGGCGTGATCGAGGATCCGCTCACCATCTACGACGAGTTGTTGGATGCCCTGGAGGACGCGGGCGTGGACGACGACGAGGCTCTGGCCGAGATCGAGGCCAAACTCGGCCTTTCCATCCGCAACGACTTCCTGGTGCATCTCGGCGGCGAGTACGCGGCCGGCATCGACGGGCCGGTGCTGCCGTCGCCGGCCTGGCTGGCGGTGGCGTCGGTCTACAACGCGGAAGCCCTGCAGAGTTCGATCGAGACGCTGGTGGAGAAGGCGACAGAGCTGCTGGCGGAGGTGGACGGCGCCGGAGATGCCAACGTGACCCTCGAAGAGCAGGAGTCGAACGGTCGCACCGTGTACCGTCTTGGGCTCGAGTTCGGCGACAGCGACGAAGACGGCGGCGATGCCAGCGCCAGCGCCGGCGGCAAGGAGGACGACGACCTCGACGATGTGCTCGAGAGCCTCTTGGAAACTCCCGAGATCTTCTACACGTACTTTGATGGGTACATGGTGAGCGCCTCCAGCGTGGCAACGATCGACACCGCGATCCGGTACCGCGGCAGCGGCGCTTCGCTGACGTCCAGCCAGCAGTTCATCGATCTGCTGCCACCGAACGGGTACATGGACTTCTCCGCGATGGTCTACAACCGGCTTTCGGAGACGGCGAGCGAACTGTTCGAGCTGTTGCCGACCGATGTCGTGGACGACGATCAGCAGGCCGTTGTCCAGGCGATCGAGGAGTCGCTCAGCAGCCAGGGGCCGTCCCTCTACACGGTGTACGCGGGCCGCAGCGAGATCGTCGTGACGTCCAGCGGTCCTAGCCTTCTCGCCTTCTCCGGGTTGGGTCAGGTCCTCGGACTCGGCGCCTTGATGCAAGGATTGGAGTGACCGCCGCGCCGCCGGTCATCGACCTCGACGGCCTGGGCGTCCGCTTCGGCCGGCACCAGGTCCTTGACGACCTGCGCGGCGCCTTCTCGGGCCGCGCGATCGGTCTCCTGGGGCCGAACGGCGCCGGCAAGACGACGCTTCTGAACACCTTGCTCGGCTTCTACAAGCCGACTGCCGGCACCGCCCGCCTCTTCGGCATGGACATCACGGCCCAGGGCCGGGATCTGCGGCGCCAGGTCGGCTACATGCCCGAGCGGGACGCCTTCATCGCCGGCATCTCCGGCGTCCGCTTCGTGCGGCTGATGGCGGAGCTCTCCGGGCTGCCGCCCGAGGCCGCTCTGGAGCGCGCCCACGAGGTCTTCTTCTACGTCGGTCTGGGCGAGGCCCGGTACCGCAACGTGGAGACCTATTCGCTGGGCATGAAGCAACTGCTCAAGCTGGCGCAGGCGATCGTCCACGGGCCGAGCCTCCTCTTCCTCGACGAACCGACGAACGGGCTCGACCCGCCGGCGCGCCTCCGCATGCTGCGCCTGATCCGGGAGATCCGGGATTCGGGCAAGGCGAATGTCGTCGTCTCGTCCCATCTGCTGCGCGACGTGGAGGAGTGCTGCGAGGAGGTGCTGGTGCTGAACCGGGGGCGGATCGCCACCTACTGCAACTTGGCCGAAGAGCGCCGCTCCAACCGGCGTTTCCTCGAGCTCGACCTGGGCGCCGAGCGCGAAGGTGCGGGAAGCGCCTTCCGGGCCGCGATCGAGGGGCTCGGCTGCGAGGTCGCGGTGGTCAACCGCCGCCGGATCAAGGCCGTGCTGCCGCCGGGTATCGAGGTGCGCCACATCTACGCCTCGGCGATCGAGCAGGATGTGACGATACGCCGCCTCGACTACAAGCGCACCTCGCTCGAGGACATCTTCCTCAAGGCGATGGAGGGCGACGATGGCCGTCTATGACCACGGCTACAGGGGCTACGGGGGTTCGCTGATGCCGGCGCGGAGCCGGTTCCTCGTCATCAGCCGGTACGGACTGCGCGATGTCTTCGCTTCGCGAATGTTCCTGGCGTTCTTCGCCTTCTGCTTCGCCTGGCCTCTGCTTCTGCTGGTCGCCATGTACCTGCGCTACAACGCGGAGGCGCTGGCCCTGACGAACATCAGCGCGACCGACCTGCTGGAGTTCGTCGAGGTCAACACCTGGTTCTTTCAGAATCTGTTCCTGCGCGCCCAGTTGTACCTGGCGTTCGTCGTCGTCCTGATCGTGGGGCCGTCGCTGTTGTCGGCGGACCTTCGCAACCAGGCGATGCCGCTCTATCTCTCGCGCCCGCTGACGCGGACCGACTACGTGCTGGGCAAGTTCCTGGTCCTGGCGGTTCTGGTCTCCGCGATCACCTGGGTGCCGGGGCTGCTCCTGTTCACGATCCAGGCCTCCCTCGGCGGGAGCGAGTGGCTGCAGGAGCACTGGAGAGTGGCGCCGTCCCTGGTCGTCGTGTCGGCCGTGTGGACGGTCTGCATGTCGCTGCCCATGCTGGCCATCGCCGCCTGGGTGAAGTGGAAGCCCTGGGCGCGGATCGTGTTCATGGGCGCCATCTTGACCGGCGCCGCCTTCGGCTCGTTCTACAGGGAGTTCTACGACTCGTGGTGGGGCAGCATGGTGGTGGCGTTCGACGTGACCGCCGCGCTCTCCGCCTCCGTCTTCGGCACCGAAGGAAACGTCCAGATGCCGGACGCGGCCGCGTGGTTGGCGGCGGCCGGGCTGGCCGCGTTGTCGGCGGCGTTGCTCTACCGGCGCGTGCGTGCCTTCGAGGTCGTCTCGTGAGCGGCGACGACCGCAACATCGTCCTGCGCGATGTCTCGAAGTTCTACGGCGACGTGCTGGGCGTCAACCGGGTCGACCTGGTGATCGAGCCCGGGATCACCAGCCTGGTGGGGCCGAACGGCTCGGGCAAGAGCACGCTGATGAACCTGCTCGCGGGCCTGCTGCGGCCGACCCGGGGCGAGATCAGCGTTCTCGGCGTCCCGGCCGGCCGGCCGCAGGATCTCTTCCGGCACTTCGGCTACTGCACGCAGTACGACTCCTTTCCGCGCGGGGCCACCGGCTGGCAGTTCGTGTTTTCGTACCTGCTGCTCCACGGCCTGGACCGCAACGAAGCCGAGCGGCTCACGGCGCGGGCGCTGGAGCGGGTCGGACTGGTCGACTCGGCGCACCGCCGGATCGCCGGCTACAGCAAGGGCATGCGGCAGCGGATCAAGCTGGCCCAGGCGATCGCGCACGAGCCCCAGGTCATGGTGCTCGACGAGCCGCTCAACGGCCTCGATCCGATGGTGCGCGCGGAGACGATCGAACTGTTCCGTCGACTGGCGCGCGAAGGCCAGCACGTGCTCATCTCGAGTCACATCCTGCACGAGGTCGACCTGCTCTCGGACCGCGTGATCCTGATCTCGAACGGCTACATCGTGGCGGAAGGCGAAGTGCCCGGCATGCGGGCGGAGGTGGAGGAGGTCCGCGAACGGCCGATGCAGGTCTTTGTGCGCTGCAACCGTCCGCAGTGGCTCGCCGGCCGCGCCTTCGAGCTCGACCACGTCACCGAGGTCCAGCTTCACGACGACGGCCGCGGCCTCCACCTGCGCACGCGCGACGCGGACCGCTTCCTGCGCCTGGTCGGTCAACTGGTCGCAGAGGGCGGCGTCGAAGTCGAGGCGGTGGGCCCAGCGGACAGCGATCTGCAGGCCGTCTACCGCTACCTGATGACCGACGAGGACGAACCGTCGTGACCGTGGCGCCTGAGACGGCGGCCCGCGCGGGCGTCGACTGGAAGCGCCTCGGCCGGCAGATCGGCGGCCTCGTGCGCCTCGAACTGCGCCGGCTGCTGCTAACCCGCCGGTCGGTGATCCTGGGGCTGGCCGCGCTGGTGCCGGTGGGGATCGTTCTGCTGGTCGGCTCGATTCCCATCGACGGGCAGACGGTGCTGGAGCGGTTCGGCAATCGCACGGTGTACGAGACCATCTTCGAGACCGTCTTCCTCGGCGCGATCCTGTTCTTCGGTTGCCTGTACGTGTTCTTCAACCTGTTCCGCGGCGAGATCCTCGAGCGCAGCCTCCACTACCTGCTGCTGACGCCGCTTCGCCGCGAGGTCGTGGTGGTGGCGAAGTACGTCGCCGCGTTGACTGCCGTGGCGGCGCTGTTCATGGCCAGCACGGTTCTCAGCTACCTGTTGATCTACCTGCCGGTGGGTATCTCGGGCGCCGTCGACGATCTGACAGCCGGCCCGGGCGGCGCGCATCTCGTCGCCTACCTGGGCGTCACCCTGCTCGCGTGCATCGGCTACGGCTCTCTGTTCACGCTGATCGGCATGGTGTTCCGGAACCCGATCATCCCGGCCGGCGCCCTCTACCTGTGGGAGATGCTGCACTTCCTGCTGCCGCCGGCACTCAAGAAGCTCAGCGTGATCCACTACCTGAAGGGCCTGCTGCCCGTGCCCCTCTCCGACGGCCCGTTCGCCGTGGTCGTCGAACCGCCGCCGGTGGCCGTCTCCGTCCTCGGGCTCCTGGCCTTGGCCGCCGTCGTGCTCGCGGTGACCGCCCTGGTCGTCCGCCGCATGGAGATCCGGTACACCGAGGACTGACCGCCAGGCCGGATCTGTCACCATACCCCCATGGCCACGATCGACATCGGCGGCCTCGCGATTCCCGAAGCAGCGCTGACCTTCAAGTTCGTCCGCTCCTCTGGACCGGGCGGACAGAACGTGAACAAGGTCGCGACGGCCGCGCAGTGCCGCCTCGACCTCGACGCGGCCGGCATCGAAGGCCCGCTGCGCCTTCGCCTGGAGAGCGTGGCCGGCAAGCGCCTCACCGTCGCCGGCGAGATCGTCGTGTCCGCCGACACTCACCGCACGCAGGCGCGCAACCGAGCCGAGGCGCTCTCGCGGCTCGCGGCGATGATCGAAGAGGCGCGCGTCGAGCCGCGGCTACGCCGACCGACCAGGCCCTCAGCCCGGGCCAAGGCGAAGAGGCTGTCGGACAAGCGGCGGCGCGGCGAGGCGAAGAAGCGCCGCGGCCCGGTCGATGCCCGCGACGACTAGAAGCGGCGAGCCCGTCTGACGCCTCCGCGACTACCGGAGCGTCTTCCGGCACGAGACGGTCGTGAACCGCCCGCGATCCGCGGTCTCCAGGTCGATCTCGATGTCCTGGCCGCGAGTCAGCTCATCCCACACGGGGTGGTCGAGCTGAGGGCAGGCGATCTCGGCGGTCATTCGGTCTCGCTGGCGGCCGGTCATGTTCATCAGGTCGCCGGCAAACTCGGGGATTACCTGGACCCGGTGAATGAGGCGATCCACCCGTTCCAGTTCTCGGCCTACCCACACGCGGCTCCAGCCCGGACGCAACCGTGTGGGTGGGAAGTCCTGGCTGTGGCGGTAGACTAGGTCGGCGCTGACGTGAGGCGCCGTGGTGCAGGCCGCGGGCAACAGGACGGCGACGAGCAGCGGCAGTGGTAGAAGCAAGCGGCGCATAGCGGCAGACAAACTACCGCACTTGGCGCGGCGACGACAGTGCGGCTCCGCCACTGGGTGCGCGGGCGTCTCGCCCGCATCCGGCGCCAAGCGCCGGTTGTCCGCCCCGCCGAGGCCAAAGCTATGCTTCCGCCGATGAAATCGTTCGCCCTCTTCGCCGCAATGACGCTCACCATCGCATCATTCCCGGCACAAGCCGACGACTGGCCGCAGTGGCGCGGCGCCGAACGCCGCGGCGTCTGGCACGAGGACGGCATCCTCGACCGCTTTCCCGAGGACGGCCTGCGCTTCGTCTGGCGAGCGCCGATCGGCCCGGGCTACGGCGGCCCGGCGGTGGCCGCCGGTCGCGTGTTCGCGACCGACTTCGAGCGGCTGCCCGGGAACCGCGGCCGTGAGCGCCTGGTCGTGCTGCAGGAGACCACCGGGAAGCAACTCTGGGAGCACTCCTGGGAGACCGACCTCGCCGGTCTCATGCCCGCCTACTCGAACGGCCCGCGGGCCACACCGACCGTCGACGGCGACCGCGTCTACGTGCTCGGGTCGGCTGGCTACCTGGCCGCCCTTGCGGTGGAGGACGGCCGGGTGCTCTGGCGGCACGACCTCGCCCTGGACTACGGAGCGCCGGTGCAGCCGTGGGGCTTCGTCGGCGCTCCGCTTGCCGATGGCCGCCAGATCATCACCCTCGTCGGCGGCGAGCCCGACGCCATGGTCGTGGCCTTCGACCGCGACTCGGGCGAAGAACTTTGGCGGTCGATGGAGGCGCTCAACGAGCCTGGCTACAACCCGCCCGTGATCTACGAGCTCGGCGGCCGCCGGCACCTCATCATCTGGCACCCCAAGGGGATCGCCGGCCTCGACCCCGACGGCGGCGAAGTGCTCTGGCAGTTCCCCTACGAGGTGGAGTACGGGCAGACCATCGCGACCCCGATCCAGCAGGGGAACCAGCTCCTCATCTCGTCCGCGTCGCACGGCTCGACCCTGATCGAGGTCGCCGCCGCGGACGGCGCTTCTGGCTCGAGCAAGCCGCAGGCCAGGATCGTCTGGCAGGGGAAGAGCGCCAGCAAGGAGGACCTCGACGGCCTGCACGCCTTCAACTCGACGCCTGCTTTCGACGGCGACATGATCTACGGCATCGGCGGTCAGGGGGCGCTGCGCGCCATCGACCGCGCCACCGGCAAGGAGGTGTGGGCGACCTTCGAGCCCAGCGAGGACGCCCGCATCGCCACCGCGTTCCTGGTCAAGAACGGCGACCGCCACTTCATCAGCAACGACCGCGGCGACCTGATGATCGCCCGCCTGAGCCGCGACGGCTACCACGAGATCGACCGCACCAAGCTGCTCGAACCAACCACCCGCAGCGTCCGCGTCCGCCGCGAGCTGGGCAAGCTGCTCTGGGTCCACCCCGCCTACGCCAACGGCCACATCGTGCACCGGAACGACCAGGAGATCGTGCGCGTGTCCCTGCTGGCCGAGTAGGGCCCGGCCGTCCGCCACTGGGTGCGCCGACGCCCCCGTCGGCATCCGGGCCGAGCCGCGAAGCGGCGAGGCTATGCCTCCGGCCCGCCGGAGTCCCCCGTAACACCCACCGACCCTGCACCCACCACCATCGCGCCCTCCCGCCGCCTCCGCCGGGCACGAGACACCGCCAAGGTCACCAATCCCACAACCAGCACCGCCACGGGCATGAGGAGCGTCACTGTGGTCATCAGCGAGTCTGGCTCCTCCTCGATCTGGTTCAACCCATCCCGGGCGAAGTGCAGGAAGAAGATGGCCGTAGCCGGCACGCTGAACCAGGGATCGCGAAGAGTGGCTTCGACCGGCGATAACGGTTCGCCCGCCGTCTCCGCCTGAAGGGGCTTGTCCGAGTCATCCTCATCCTTGCCCTTCGAGCCCTTCTTGGAGGCACCTCCGCCGATCAGACCGAACGCCATGGCAAGCGTCGCAACCCCCAGGGATGCCAGGAACCACACCGCCCGTTCGGTTTCGGGCGGATTGGCTGCCAGATCCAGAACGAACCGGCTGGCCAGGATGAACACGCAGAAGATGGCCGGGACCTGGTACCACGGGTCGGAAAAGACCGTCGACTCGTGCCACGCGGGGCCGGTCATGGTTGCCGTCTTTCCGTTGCTCTGCTCGACCCCGGACGGTTTCAGGACGGCCCTCAGGGTTGCCAGCGCCGCTGTCGCCAGAGCCGCCGCATACGCCATCGAGACGGTGGATGTGCGGAGCGCCTCGATGCTCAGGAGGCCGGCGTCCTGACCTACCCAGTCCTCTCGCGCACGTGCGAGGTCAGAAGAGCCCCATCAGGACGGCGAACCTTGCCGACGGCTTCGACTCGTCGTGCTTGTCCTTTGCGGTCACGATGTCGGCACCGAGTTGCGGTGGCCCGGTCAGGCTAACGCATTCCGGCCGAGCCTCGTGTGAGCTAACTTCGGCACATGCGGTTGCACATCGTCCTGGACGACGATCTCGTGGCCGAGCTCGACCGGCGTTCGAGGTCACGGAGTGGCCAGCGGACCAGGGTTAGGAGCTAGCTTTCCCCCGTATCTCGGGGCGACCCCCGAAACACCTCCCGGCGGTGCCAATCGATGAAGGCGGTGTCGGGGCGCTGCTCGGCGCGTTGAGGGTGCCGGATCGGCCGGCTGCTGCAATCCAGGAGCTGCCAAAACGCTCGGCTCTGGCCGTTCACCGCATCCGACACGAGCAGCCGGAAACCATGGGCCGCACGTTCGAGACCGATCGCGCCGCGGTCGAAGGTCCGGTGGTGCAGGATGCAAAGCGCCAACCCGTTGCGTACATCGTCAGGTCCCCCGTAGGCGTGCCAACGGATGTGGGCCGCATCAAGAGCTACCAGGTCGTCTTCAAGCCTGATGTCGAAGTCACAGACGGCGCATCGCCGCTCGTACGCTGTCAGGACGGCGTTGCGGAAGTTCGGGTCGCGAGGCCTTCGCTCCTTTGAGGAGGTACTTCGCGTGGGCCGTTCGATCAGGCCGACAGAGTTGCGGATCGAGTCGTGTAGGGAAGGAGCGAAATGGTCGTCAAGGAGCCGCTGAGCGGCCTGCTCGACCAGTTCCGGGTCGTCGAGGAGGAATCGCTGAACCGAATCCGGAAACCCTCCGCAAGCTGAATGGGCGATCAGTCTTCCGTGGGGGATCCCTCCACCTTTACCTCGAATGGAAGCCAGTTCGGTGTCGGCCACGACCTCCCAGAGGTCGTCTCCAGGCAACCGGCTGAACGGCTCTTCGGGGTGAAGAGTCGATCGAGGCCGGCCGAAACGTCGCAGAAGATCGCTGAGCTTCGTACTGACTTCGGAGTCGTAGCGGGCAAGTCTCCCTTCACCGCGTTGCAGGCGCCCCAGCGCGAGGAGCAGCAACAGGGGCTTGTGCGGCGCTCGTTCATTGCGCCGCTTCCAGACTTTGATTTGGTCCAGACGGCGAAGAAACTCCCTTCGATCCATGTCGGCCCCGTGACACTAACCGCTCCGGCCGCCTGCGTGAGAGGCCGGGAAACCCGCAAGGATGCCCGGGCAGGACGCCGCGTTCCCGGTGCCGGATACGGTTACCCCCGCCGACAGACGAACAGCTCGTACTCGCCCGGTTCGATCTCCGAGTGCTCGCACGGCACGGCTTCGGCTTCGAAGCCGACCTCGGCGAGCAGACCGAGCCAGTCGGCACGCCGGAACAGGGCGGTGATGTGGCGGTCGTGCACGACCTCGACGCTGCCGCCTTTGGAGCGCAGGACGAACGCGTAGTCGGTGGTGATCGTCGTGTCCGTGGGGTCCGGGTCGAACGAGCACTCGAGGTAGTGGGCGCTCTTGTCTTCTCCGTCGCAGCCGCCGCAGTCGGTGCTGGGCCGGTAGTTCTCGCGCAGGTGGTCCGGTGCGAAGAGGGCGGCGCCGCCGGGTCGGCAGTGGATGTGCGCGGTCTCGATGGCGGCGCGCAGGTCCTCGAGCGTCGTCATGTAGTCCACGGCGTCGTGGATGAAGACGCAGTCGAAGGTCTGGTCGAGCCGGGCGGTGCGCATGTCGCCCTGGATGTGCCGGCATTCGGGATTGAGCGCCTTGCTCATTGCCAGCATCCCCGGTGAGAGGTCGACCAGGGTCATCTCGAAGTGCGCCTTGAGGTGAGAGGCGTTGTGGCCGCCGCCGCTGCCGAGTTCGAGCATGGTGCGGGGGGTGCCGTTGCAGGCTTGGAGCAGGTGGCGGCGGTAGATGCCGGCTTCCTCTTCGTACTCCTCGGGCGGTGAGATCAGCGGCCACCAGGGGGTGAGTTCGTCGTAGAGCTTGGGCATGGTGGGGGAGGAGGATACGGGCTCGCCGCTGCGCGGCGTCGCGCGGATGCGGGCGAGACGCCCGCGTTCGCGTTCCCAGGGCGGCCCTTGGTCAGTGCGATGACGTGGAGGCGGCGATGATGGCGGGCATGGCGGCGGCCGCGGCCACTGCCGCTTGGGTGGCTGCGATGGCCTCGGCGGTGGCTCGGCCGGCGAGGTCGCCCTTGGCGAGGCTCTTGATGCGCTGTTTGCGGGGTCTCAGCTCCTTGCGGCCGAAGATCGGGTTGAGCAGGCCCACTGCCTTGGCCAGCGAGGCGAGGACGACGGTGCGGGGCTCGACTTCCCGGTCGTCGCCGAAGATCGCGACGCGCAGGCGTTCGATGATCTCCTGCTCGGGGCCGGGGTCGATCTCGGGATAGATGCGGCGCTTGAAGATGACGAGCAGTTGCTTCTCATCCGCCTTGAGGATGCCGCGCTCGCAGAGTTGGCCGGCGACCCGGTGGTGGAGCTTGGACAGGGACGAGAAGCGGGTGATCCAGGTCTGGAGCGATGCCCGCCGCTTGGCGTCGCGGATCTTCTTGAGGCATTCGTCGACGACGGGGTCGCCGATCCGGCGGATGTTGCGGACGTCGACCAGTTTGCGCCGACGCGATTCGTCGATGCGGATGCGTTCTCGGAGTAGAAGCTCGGCGGCTATCGCGCCGCCGATGCCGAAGCGGCTGTTGCCGGCGACGATCGTGCCCTTCTCGTCGTGCAGGGCGAGGAGCATCAGCTCTTCGTGGAGGAGGAGGGGGTCTGGGTGCATGGGTTGGGTCTCTGTTGGTGGGAGGGTAGCAGCGGGGGCGGGTCGGTACGGGCTCGCCGCTAGAACGCTTCGCTCCAGGGGCGGCTCAGGCGCAACGCCGAGTTGATCAGGCCGACCATGGAGTAGGTCTGGGGGAAGTTGCCCCAGAGTTCTCCCGTCTCGGGGTCGAGGTCTTCGGAGAGGAGACCCACCGGGTTGCGGCGTTCGAGCATCTGTTCGAACAGGTCGCGGGCCTCCTCGCGGCGGCCGAGGGCGTTGATCGCGTCGATGTACCAGAAGCTGCAGACGGCGAAGGAGGTGGCCGGGGCGCCGAACTCGTCCTCCTGGTATCGGAAGAAACTGCTGCCTTGGCGGAGCGGTTCGAGCGACTCGACGGTGGCGGCGAAGCGGGGGTCGGTTGGGTCGAGGAAGCCGAGGTCGTGGAGCAGCAGCAGGCTGGCGTCGATGCCCTCGCCGTCGAGGGTGGCGGCGAGCCGGCCGCCGCTCTCGGCGTTTTGCAGGATGTGCTTGCGGATCGCTTCGGCCCGGCTCGTCCAATGCCGTTGACGGTCGGCGAGACCAAGTGCCGCGGCAATTCGCGCCAGACGGTCGCAGGCTGCCCAGCACATGACGCTCGAGAAGGTGTGGACGGCGCTGCGCTGGCGGAACTCCCAGAGACCGGCATCCGGCTGGTCGAACAGGGTCGCGGCCTGGCTGCCGAGTTGCTCCAGCCAGCCGAACACGCGCGCGTTCCCCGGTTTGACGAGCCGCCGGTCGAAGAAGCTCTGGGTGACGGCGAGGATGGCGCTGCCGTAGTTGTCGTTCTGGAGTTGCCGCCAGGCGTCGTTGCCCACCCGCACCGGACCCATGCCACGGTAACCAGGCAGGTTGTCGACGGTGCGCTCGGTCAGTTCCCCTTCGAACTTGATCCCGTAGACGGGTTGCAGCACCCCGCCCTCGGCGGCGGCCGCCAGGTTGGTGATGTAGCCGAGGTAGCCCTCCATGGTGCGGGTCGCGCCCAGGCGGTTCAGCGCCTGCACGACGAAGTGGGAGTCCCGGAGCCAGCAGAAGCGATAGTCCCAGTTGCGGCCGGTGCCCGGCGCCTCGGGGATCGAGGTGGTCATCGCGGCCAGCACCGCGCCGGTTTCCTCGAAGCTGCACAGTTGCAGCGTGATCGCCGCCCGGATTACCGCCTCCTGCCACTCGAACGGCACCGCCAGGTGGCGCACGAACTCGCGCCAGTAGCTCTCCGTGCGGCTCCGGAACTCGCGCGCCACGGAGTCGACGGGCTCGGTCAGGCTCTCGTCCGGCCCGAGCAGGAGGGTGAGGGGCTGTTCGAGAACGAAGGTGATCTCGTCGGTGATGAAGGAAACCGGGGCGTCCGTCGTCAGCCGTAAGGCGAGTTCCGGGCCGACGTAGCGGATGTGGTTGCTGCCCCGGGTCAGTTCGGGCCGGCGGGCACCGTAGTCGAACCGCGGCCGCAGGCGGACGCGGATGCGCGGCTCACCGCTCAACCGTTCGATCGTGCGCACGATCATCGTCGGCCGGAAGGAGCGGCCGAACTGCTCGAACCGGGGCGCGAAGTCGGTGATCCGCACCGCGGCGCCGTTGCCGTCGCGAAGCGTCGTGACCAGGATCGCCGTGTTCTCCAGGTAGTGCTGCTCGCTGCCCTGAAACCCTTCGAGCACCACGTCGAAGAAGCCGCCGTCCCAGGGGTCGGCTTCGTCGGCTGCGCCCAGGAGCGAGTGGAACACCGGGTCGCCGTCGAAGTGCGGCAGGCAGGCCCAGCAGATGCGCCCCCGCGGATCGATCAGCGCCCCGAAGCTGCAGTTGCCGATCACGCCGCCGTCGAGTGGCCGGACTTCGCCAGGCGTCATGGGCGGTCGCCCGCCAGACCGTCGCACAGGGCCTCCAGCCAACGGTGCAGCTCCCTCACTCCGCTCAGGCCGTAGTTCGCGACGCTGGTGCGGCCCCCGCCTTGCTCCAGGCCGACCACGACCGCGGCGCCGCCGACGCTCTGAGCGGCGGCGAAGCCGTCCTCGTCCGTGATGTCGTCGCCCACGAACACGGGGACCCGGTCGCGGAAGGGCGCTTCAGCCATGAAGTCCTCGACCACGGTGCGCTTGTTCGGGCGATGCGGTTTCAACTCGAGCACCATCTTGCCCTCCTGGACCCGGTAGCCGGATCCGAGCGAGGCTTGCACCTGTTCCATCAACTGGCGCGCCGCGCCCTCGGCGCCGGCTGCGCGCCGGTAGTGGAGCGCCAGGGTCGCCGACTTGTCTTCGATCAGGGTGCCCGGGTGCGCCGCGGCGAATCGCGCCAGTTCACGGCGCGCCGGGCCCAGCGCAGCGGCGCCGTCCGCCCGGTTGACGGATCCGTCGGCGGACCTGCGCTCCAGGCCGTGCAGCCCCGCCGCCGGCAGTTCGAGAGGCGCAAAGAAGCGGTCGAGAACCTCGAGTGAGCGTCCGCTGGCAAGCGCAAGCGCGCCGCCGAGCCGGCAGCGGAGTCGTTCGAGCAGGCCGCCGATCCGTTCGTCGACGTGTACCGCGTCGGGCGCGTCCGCGATCTCGATCAAGGTGCCGTCGACATCCAGGAACAGGGCCCACGACTGCGTCGGGGGGATGTCGGAACCCGCTTCCAGCAGCATCCAGGCGGCGTACGGAGGATGCGCTTTCTGGTTCACACGGCCCCCTCCGAGATCCCTTACGATACAGAAACCGATGGCCCTTCAGCATTTGCCGGCTGCTCAGCAGTCGGAGCTTGTGATCGTCGCGAACACGCTGCCCGTGCGTCGCGAGGAGGTGGATGGCGAATTGCGCTGGGCGCAGAGCCCCGGCGGCCTGGTCAGCGCCTTGTCGCCGATCGTCCGGGAGGCCGGCGGCTGCTGGGTGGGCTGGTCCGGCGGCGCCGACGACGCGCCCGAGCCGTTCCACCATGGGGGCATCCTGAACGTGGCCGTGCCGGTGTCGGAGGCCGAGGTCGCGGCCTCGTACCAGGGGATGTGCAACTCGACCCTGTGGCCGCTCTACCACGACGCGGTGCGGCCCCCGGAATACCACCGGCATTGGTGGAACCCCTACGTGGCGGTCAACCGGCGCTTCGCCGAGGAGGCGGCGCGCCGCACCGCGCCCGGCGGCAGGGTGTGGATCCAGGACTACCACCTGCAGCTCGTGCCGCGGATGCTTCGGGAGCTGCGGCCCGACATAAGCTCCGGCTTCTTCCTCCACATTCCCTTTCCCCCGATCGAGTTGTTTCTGCGCCTGCCGTGGCGGCGGCTGGTGCTGGAGGGGCTGCTCGGCGCCGACGTGATCGGCTTCCAGACCCCGGCCGGCGCCTACAACTTCACGCGGCTCGCCGACCGGCTGATCGAGGCCGAGCCGCGCGGCGAGACGATCCGCTACCAGGGCCGCGACATCCGTGTCGGCGCCTTTCCGATCTCCATCGACACGGACCGCTACGCCAACGCCGCGCTTTCGCCCGAGATCCGCGAACGGGCCGAACAGCTCCAGCAGCTTCGCCGGGGTCGCAAGATCATCCTGTCCGTCGACCGCCTCGACTACACGAAGGGCATCGACCTGCGGCTCAAGGCGTTCCTCGAATGGTTGGGACGCAAGGACCGGTCGATCCGCGACGCGGTGATGGTCCAAGTCGCGGTGCCGAGCCGCGAGCGCATCTCGGAGTACCAGATCCTGCGGCGCGACGTGGAGGAGCTGGTCGGTCAGATCAACGGCGAGTACGGCGAGCTCGGCGTCGTGCCGGTCCAGTACCTGCGGCGCAACCTGCCGTTCGAGGAGCTGATCGCCTTCTACCTCGTCGCCGACGTGATGCTGGTGACGCCGCTCTGCGACGGCATGAATCTGGTCGCCAAGGAGTACGTCGCCACCCGGCTCCAGGACGACGGGGTGCTGGTGCTGAGCGAGTTCGCGGGCGCCGCCGCCGAGCTGCCTGACGCCCTGCTGGTGAACCCCCACGACGTGAACGCGATGGCGGCCGTGATCGAACGGGCGATCACTCTCGATCCGGAGGACGGGACGCGCCGGATGAAGGCGATGCGTGAGGTCGTCCGCCGCCACTCGGTCCACGAGTGGGCGGCGCAGTTCATCGAAGCACTGGCGTAGCGCCAAGCGCCGCGCCTGCGCGGGACCGGCCCCATCCCGAAAGGTGGGGAATGTATGAGCGGTACTGAAAGGTTCAGTCTCATAGCAGCCGCCGGACGGGGCATGTCGTGACAAGGGCCACTAGTGACACCCCCGACTACGTCACGCTGCCGGCGTGGGTTGATCTGGCGATCGTCGACGACGACTCGGTGCCCGGGCCGCCCACGAGTCTCGAGGCGACCGCGGCAGGGCCGACGGCGATCGATCTGAGCTGGGCGGCGCCGAGCGACCCCGGCAGCTCTCCGTTGCGGGGCTATCAGATCGAGTGGTCGGTGGACGGCGACACCGTGGCGGTCCCCTTCGGGGTCGCGGATTGGGTCTTCGTGGATGCTGAGGATCACTACTCGGCAGTCAAGGACGTCCTGCTGTCAATCGTCGATGACTCGGTGGATGAGGAAGCGGAGACTCTTGGGCTGTTGACGGAGATGACTCCCGGCATGCCCGCAGCATGGGCGCCGCTGTCACCGAGGTTTCGCGCGCCGGCGCCGGGTAGTACGACGGAGACGGAAGTCGGATACGGGTTGGTCGTGTTGGACAGCCGGGGAAGTCTGACGCCGTATCTGGGCGCGGGGCTGTCGGCGCGTCATGGCGAGACCTACAAGGCCGGTGCGCGGCTCAGGTTCGGCGAGTTCTTCGCCCTGGACGCTGAAGCCGCTCGCCTGGAGGAGAACGGCGCCACGCCGTCACGGTACCGGGCGGCACTGCTGGCGAACCTCCGTTGGTAGCCCTGGCGACGCGGGCATTTCGTCCGCATCCGGCCGGCATCCGGCTGCTACGATCACGAAGCGCTCCGCGCGGCGGTGCGCACGAGAACAGGAGGAACGCCGAACGGCAGTAGCGATCTCGCCCTGAGCCCGTTCGGCTGACACGATGTGGATCAAGAAGTACGACCCAGCCCGCTACCTTCCTGCTGACCCCGGCGTCACGCTGCCGAGCCGCAAGCCGACGCCGCGGGAGGTCTACATGGACCGCCGCAAGTTCGTGGCCGCGGCCACGATCGGTATCGCCGGCGCCTCGCCCCTGGCCTCCCAGTTCCGTCTCGGCCAGCAGGTGCCGGCGCCGCCGCCGGCGCCGCCACTCGAGGAGAAGCTGAAGCCGGCCCTGTCGCGGCCGGACGTCTATCCGGCCGAGGCGACCGGCAAGCCCCGGCGCAACACGAAGTTCGCCGGACCGCCCGCGAGTGTCGGCGGCGAGTTGACGCCCCGCGAGTTTGCCGGCAGCCACAACAACTTCTACGAGTTCCTGCCCGGTCGCGGCGGTCCGGTGTGGAAGTTCGCCGGCAAGTTCACCGTCGAGCCGTGGAAGGTCGAGATCAAGGGCCTTTGCGACAACCCCATGACGCTTGACCTGGACGACATCTTCGCCTTCGAGCACGAAGAGCGCCTCTACCACTTCCGCTGCGTCGAGCGCTGGGCGATGAACGTGCCGTGGAGCGGCTTCCCGCTCAGCAAGCTGATCGAGAAGGCGAAACCGAAGTCCTCGGCCAGGCACGTCCGCTTCGTGACCGCGCGGGAGGACAAGCAGATGCCGGGCATTCGCGAGACGTCGTGGTACCCGTGGCCCTACGCCGAGGCGCTGCGCATCGACGAGGCGATGAACGAACTCGCCTTCGTCGCCACCGGCATCTACGGTGAACCTCTGCTCAAGCAGCACGGCGCGCCGCTACGGATCGTGGCGCCGTGGAAGTATGGCTACAAGAACCCCAAGTCGATCGTCGAGATCGAGTTCGTGGCCGACGAACCGGAGACGTTCTGGCAGATCCAGCCCCACGAGTACGGCTACCTGTCGAACATCAACCCGAACATCCCGCATCCGCGCTGGAGTCAGGCGACGTCGCACTGGTTGCACAACAACCAGCCGTTCGACACGCCGATCTTCAACGGTTACGGCGAGCAGGTTTCCAAGCTCTATCCCGACGAGCCGACCACGATGCAGCGCCCGCTGCGGCAGGGTCAGGTCGCCCGCTAGCGTTCCGACTCCGCCGCCAACGCAGCGGCCGCTCCGCGCTGCGCCGCCTGCACCGCCGCCGCGAACAACCCGATCGCCACCCCGAACGCGACAACTCCGGCGAGCTGCACCCACGCTCCGGCAGTTGTGGGTGCAGCCATCGCCAGCAGTTCGGCCACAAAGTGGAACGGTTCAGCCGCATCGCTGCGCATCGCCTTCAAGCCAGCCAGGCCGGTCAGCAGCAAGGCGCCGCCGCCGGCGCCGAGGATCCCGAAGGCCGCCCCTTGCACTGCAAGTTGCCGTGGCGTGTGCGGGGGCCGCGGATCCACGCGCCGTATCTCGAAGACCGGCTCCCGCTCGCTGGGCTTGACAAAGCGCGAGAGCATGTAGAGGCCCGGAATGCCCAGGGGCATCGTGGCCAGGAAGAAGTTCGACCACCCGATCGCATCGACCGTGATGCCGGCAACTGGCCCGGAGAAGATGCGGCCGAAGCCGAACAGGGTCGAGAACAGGGCGTACTGCGTGGCGGAGAAGCGCTTCTGGGTCATCCGCAGGAGCAGCACCGAGAACGCGCCCGTGCCCAGTCCCTGGCAGAGGCTCTCGAAGCCCATCGCGCCATAGAGCAGTAGCGAGCTTTTCGGCACATTGGCGAGCAGCACGTAGCCCAGGTTGGAGAAGATCTGGAGCGAGCCGAAGACCCACAGCGCTCTGCCGAGGCCGAGTGAGTTCGTGGCCAGACCGCCGAGGATCGCGCCGCCTATTGTCGCGGTCAGACCGATCGCGCCGAGCCAGATGCCGCGGTCGGCGGCGGAGTAACCCATGTCGACCAGGAACGGCCGCAGAAGTGCTCCCGCCATGTTGTCGGCGGCCTTGAAGAGGATGACGAAGGCGAGGATCTCGACTGCGCGGTGGCGGGAGAGGAAGCCGAGAAAGGGCAGCCAGACAGCGTCCCGCAAGGTACTGGGCGCCGGTGGCAGGCTGGTTGGCTCGGGCGCCCGGAAGGTCGTGATCCAGAGCATCGGCAGGTAGAGCGCGGCGAGAATCACGCAGACGACCGGCCAGGAAGCGAAGGCCGCCACCGTTATGCTGAGAGAGCCGGCAACGTACATCCCGGCACGGTAGAGGGCGATTCGCGACCCGACCGCCGCGCCTTGCTCTTCCTTCTTCAGCACGTCCACGGCGTAGGCGTCGACGGCAATGTCCTGGGAAGCCGCGGCCATCGCGATCGCGAAGGTGAAGGCCAGCACCAGCCACGGTGTGTCGGGATGGTGGCCGACTCCGGCCAGAGCCAGTGTGCCGAGCAGCAGCCCGACCTGGGCGATTGCCGCCCAACCGCGACGGCGCCCGAGGAACGGTGGCGGGTAGCGATCCATAAGCGGCGCCCAAACAACGTTGAACAACCACGGCGCCTGCGCGAGTGTGAAGAGGCCGACGATGCGGATGTCAACGCCGGTGTCGCGCATCCAGTCCGGAATCGCGATCCAGACCAGCCCCAGGGGCATACCCGACGAGAACGACATCAGGACGACAGACCGCGTCCGCCAGGCCGAGAAGGCGCGGACCAGGCTCTCCCACATGCCTACCCGCTCGGGCACCTGCTGCTCTCCGGCCATTGAGATCATCCTATGCGCGGCCGGCTATATCTGCCGGTATCCGACGCCGGGCAAGCGGCGTAGCCTGGAACCAACACGTTCCCGCATGCGTAGTTGAAGACAGAAACGAGGTTGTCTCGAGGAGGAACCCGACCGTGACCACCGCCGTCAGCCAGTCCCGCCCCCTTCATCGATCCGCGTCCGACCGCCTGATCGGCGGCGTCTGCGGCGGCCTCGCGGCCTGGCTCGGCTGGAACCCCACCGGCGTGCGCCTGCTCTACGTCCTGGCCTCCATCCTCTCGGTAGCGTTCCCAGGGATCATCGTCTACATCGTGCTCTGGATCGTCATGCCGCTCGGCGACTAGCCGAGCCGTTGTAGGCTGAGTCGGCAGATGGCCCCAGCCGACGCAGCCAACTTCCTCGATGCGCTCAGACAGCGCCTCGGACCAAAGCGCGTTCTCACCGGCTCGGCCCCCATGGCGGCCTACGAGTCGGACGCGTTGACCGCGTTCCGCGCCCGGCCGCGTGCCGTGGTCCTGGTCGAGTCCGCGGACGAGGTGGTCGATGTCGTGCGCCTTTGCGCGGCCGCCGAGGTGCCCTTCCTGGCCCGCGGCAGCGGCACGAGTCTCTCGGGCGGCTCGCTGCCGATTCAGGACGGCGTCGTCATCGCGATGAACCGGCTCAACCGGATTCTCGAGGTGGACCCGGTGCGGCGGACGGCGGTGGTGGAGCCGGGAGTCGTCAACCTCACCGTGTCCGACGCCGCGGCGCCCTACGGCCTGTACTACGCGCCGGATCCTTCGAGCCAGTCCGTGTGCACGATCGGCGGCAACCTGGCCTTCAACTCCGGCGGCGCCCACTGCCTGAAGTACGGCATGACGAGCAACCACGTGCTCGGTCTCGAAGTCGTGCTGCCGGACGGCGAAGTGGTCGAACTCGGCGGCGACAGCCTGGAGAGCGTCGGCCCCGACCTGGTTGGGTTGTTCGTCGGCTCCGAAGGGCTGTTCGGCATCGCGACGAAGATCACCCTGCGGCTGCTGCCGAAGCCGGAGACGTTCTTCACCCTGCTGGCGGCGTACGACTCGCTGACGGCGGCGGGCGACGCGGTGGCCGCGGTCGTCGCGTCGGGTCTCCTGCCTGGGGCGATGGAGATCATGGACAATCTGGCGATCGAAGCGGCGGAGGCCGCGGTCGGCGCCGGTTATCCACTGGACGCAGAGGGACTGTTGATTGTCGAGCTCGAAGGCGAGAAGCAGCAGGTGGCTGCGGAGAGCGAACTGCTGCTGGAAGTCGTCCGGCGATCGAAGCCCTACTTCGAACACATCGCCAGCGACCCGGACGACCGGATGCGGATCTGGAAGGGCCGCAAGAGCGCCTTCTCGGCGGTGGGGCGGCTGAGCCCGGACTACATCGTCGGTGACGGAGTCGTGCCGCGGTCCCGCCTGGGCGAGGCCCTGACCGAGATCCAGCGGCTCGGCGAGCAGCACGGTCTGCGGGTGGCGAACGTGTTCCATGCCGGCGACGGCAACCTGCATCCGCTGATCCTCTTCGAAGGCCGGGTCGAGGGCGAACTGGAGCGGGCCGAGGAGCTGGCCGGGGAGATCCTCCGGTTGTGCATCGGTTTCGGCGGCTCGATCACGGGCGAGCACGGCGTCGGGATGGAGAAGCGGCAGTACCTCGGCGAGATGTTCGAGGACAGCGACCTGGATGCGATGCGCCGCATCCGATCCGCGATCGACCCCGGTGAACTTTCCAATCGGGGCAAGATGTTCCCGGACGGAGAGGCGCCGGCGCTGTTGAGCCACGGCCCTCATCCGCTGGAAGTGGCGGGAGTCATCTCACGGGAATGACGGGCGCGCTCAGTCGGCCGGGTTCGCCGGCCGAGGTCGCCGAGGCCGTGCGCGGCGCGGAACGGATCGTGCCGCGCGGCGGCGGCACGAAGCCGGCGCTGTGGGCGGTGGACGGCGCCGAGGTTCTCGACCTGTCGGCGCTCAGCGGCATCACGGAGTACCTGCCGAGCGAGTACACCGTGACCGCGCTGGCCGGCACGCCGCTGGCCGATGTCGAGGCGCGGCTCGCGGCCGAGGGCCAGTACCTGCCGTTCGATCCGCTCCTGGTCGAGGCCGGCAGCACCGTCGGCGGCGCAGTGGCCGCGGGCGCCAACGGTCCCGGCCGGCTGCGCTACGGCGGCCTGCGCGACTTCCTGCTCGCGGTGACCTTCATCGACGGCCGCGGCGAGATCATTCGCGGCGGCGCCAAGGTGGTCAAGAACGCCGCCGGATTCGATCTGCCGAAGCTCATGGTCGGCAGTCTGGGACGTCTGGGCGTCCTCACGGAGTGCACCTTCAAGGTCTTCCCACCCCCCGAAACCTGCGCCACCCTGCGTATCGTCGGCATGGCCCTTGACGACGCTCTCACCGCCGCCGGCCGCGTCAGCGCCGGCGCGGTCGAACTCGAGTGCCTCGACTTGGTTCACGGCCTGGCCGGCTGGGACCTGGAGATCCGCATCGGCGGCCGCAGCTTCGCGCTGGACGCGCGCCTGAACCGCACAGGCGGGCTTCTCGAGAGCGCCCTCTCGACCCCTGGGAACGCGGGCGTCTCGCCCGCATCCGGCCGGAAGGCCCTCTCAGGCAACGCCGACGCGAAGCACTGGCAAGCCCGCCGCGAACTCCGGTGGGCCCCGCCCGACGCCTCCGTACTCAAGTGCCCGTTGACGCCTGCGGCCGTCGTCGCGCTCGAGAAGATCCTGGCCGACCTCGACGCCGACCGCATCGCCAGGGTTTACAGCGCCGGCGCCCAGCAGGCCTTCCTCGCCTGGCCCGCCGAACGGCTCAGCGACCTGCCGGCGCTCGACCGGGCCCTGACCGAGTCGAGGCTGACCGCCCTCGCTCTGCGCGCCCCGGCCGGCGCCGTCGCCAAGCCGATCCTCGGCTACCGCTCCGGCGGCGAATTGCTACGCCGCGTCGAGCAGGCGCTCGACCCGGACGGTCGCTTCGGCAGGTTGGAGTGAGCGCGGCATTGGGGGCACTGATTCACTGCTCGATAGACGCTTCGTGACGGAGGCGCGTACTTTGATGTGACTATGCTCTGCTGGTAGGGAATGGCCAGACGTCAAGGGGACCAGGATGATGAACGCCAAAGAAGCTGTCCGAGTGGCGAAGACCCATGTCATGGAACTCTTCGGGGACGAGGGCGTGATGTACCTGGGTCTCGAGGAGATCGAGTACGACGGGGATTTGGATTCCTGGGAGATTACGCTCGGGTTCTCTCGACCGTGGGATCAGGACAATGACCTCCCGGTTGCGCTGGGAAGAGCGAATCCCGCGAGGTCGTACAAGCTGGTGCGTATCAGCGACAAGGACGGCGCCGTCACGTCCATTGCGACTCGCCAGGTTGCGGCTTCCGAGTAGCCCGTGCACCCCTCTGGGTTCTTTATCGATACGAACCTCCTGGTTCTTTTCGTTGCGGGGACCGTTGACGAAGGACTGATTGGCAAGCACCGCTGTCTGCGCAAGTTCACCGTGGAGCAGTACCAAGCGCTACGGGATCTCGTAGGTCGCGTCGAGAAGGTGATGGTGACGCCCAACACGCTTACCGAAGCCTCGAATCTCCTGAGACAGCACGGAGAACCAGAACGCTCGCGCCTGGCCGAAGCACTACGCGACCTGATCGAGAGAGGCGAAGAGATCGTTGTTGCCAGTGCGGTGGCTTCGCGTAACCAGAGCTTCACTCGCTTGGGCTTGGCAGACGCGGTGCTTCTGGAAGCTGTGACGCCGGAAACTCCTCTGGTCACGGTTGACCTGGACCTCTACCTCGCGGCTTCCAGGTTGGCGCCGCGAACGGCCTTCAACTTCAATCACGACCTCGGCTAGCGGTCGAGACCGACGCGACGGTCCCCCAGGGGAGGATTGCGGTCGCCTGCTCGCTAGTGGCGGCGCGCTCTCAGACTCTCCGCAAGCAACGCTTCCCACCCCTCGGCCATGTGTCGCTTGAGCAAGGTGTCTCGTTCGGCTGACAGCTTGAGCACCGAGATTGACTGCTTCCCTAGTGCCAGGAACTGAGCGTAGTTCAATGCCGTGGGATTCCAACCGTACAGCGCTGTTTTCAAGACGTTGCCCGAGGCCAGGAGGCCGTGCGTGAGAGCCAGCATCTGGGACAGCTTCAGCCGACCCCGGATGCCGTCCTTTCCGGTTTCTTCGTCCTGGCTGTGGGTGCGGACGAAGTGATAAGTCCGGATGATCAACTCGGCAACTGCGGGAACGATCGCCATCGTGGCGAAGTGGCGCAGGTCGTAGCCGTTGCTGTACATGTAGCGCGCGAGGTTCGGCACGGAGACCGGGTCGCCGCCTTCCTTCAGCGTCAGGGGTGAATTGACTTTGAGCGCCTGCAGAGCAGAGAACAGAGGCGGTGGCAGACCCTGGGCGGTGAAGGCGTCAGAAAAACCGTGGGCGATGACGGTGAGGAGGGCTTGGAGGACTCCTCTCTGGGTGTAGCTGGGCCCGTTGATGGCCTGCCAAGCCCCGCTTGAGTCGATGAAGGTACATGTGCCGCGGATGATGTCCCTGGCACCGAACACGAGGCCCAGGAGCGGGTCGTGTCCGATGGCGGCGAGCCGGTGGGTGTTCGGCGTCAGGTCGAACTTCGGGCTGACTACGTCGTAGGGGATCTTCGCCCACTTCTCGGCTTTCGTAGTCAGGCCTGCGACAAGCTCCTGGAACGCGTTCCGGCCGAGATCGTCGCGAGCGGCCTGCGGCGCCAGCTTCGTGGACTGCTCCTTCAGCCAGAGGGTCACCGGGCTGGCACGCTGCGGCACGGGCTTGAAGCTCGCCCCAGGAGTGGCGACCAGGAAGTAGTCAAGGAGCGCGCCGACGAGTACGGTCAGGCCTACTGCGCCGTAGTCCCATAGGTCCCAAGGTGTTGGGCCGAAGTCCCGGTCGAATCGTCGACAGATCTCCGCGGCGCGGTCCGTGGGCAGGAGTTGCGCCAGCGGGTCTTCGGCCACATCGATGCCGTGCTCTTCGACGTACCGCCGAACCTCCTGCGAGTAGCCCTTCCAGTCACCCTCGGCGTTTGGGACCGTCAGGCCCATCGACAGGTCGGGCCATTGCTGCAGGGCGGTATCCAGATCCGCCTTCGAAGGTTGAATGCGCTGCAGGAGGTCCTGCGTGGCTGCGTCGTCCGCGGCCGGCCAGCGCTGTCGATCAGGCTCCATGTCCGTCAAATGGCGGCGGATTTCGTTCAGCTTGTCCTGTATGTCGAGCAGCTCGTCGAACTGCCCGTTTGTCGTCTCGATCAGCTCGGCGGTCCGCCTTAGCGCGCGGTCGACCTGGCGTTCCAGCCTGCTCAGTTGGTCGCGCTGGGCCAGCGCGGCTAGCTCACCTTCCCGCTGCGTCCGCTTCTTCATTCGCTCTCGTTGGCCGACCGTTTCGGTCTATCTCTACCTCGAGGGCGTCCTCAAGTGTGTGCTCTTTCTGACGGAGCTGCGCAAGAGCGTTGCCGAGTAGGGTCATTTCGCGGGCGAGCTTGTTGATCACGAGCTGGTTCCTCTCGACGTCGCTTGTCAGCTCTACCAGTTGATCGCCGAAGTACGCGATGTCCTCGGCCAGGTTGGCTATCGCCTTCTGGTGGATGCGGAGGACTTCCTGCAGCATCAGTTCGCGGCGGCCAGCCTTGATGCGGCCCTTGCGGCCCATGAGCCACCGTGTGCCGCGGTAGATCACGACGCCGCCGACAACCGCCGTGCCGACGCCGGTCACCATGGCGGACAGCCCGAGGACTCCTCCGAGGCCGAGGGCGGCGAGACCGGAAGTGATACCGGCGGCGCTCAGTCCGGTCACGCTGCCACTCAGATAGACGGCGGTGATCGGGACGCCGACGCCGGTCGACTTCGCGGCCAACTCCTTGGCGATTCCCACGATCCGGTGATCGGAGATCTTGCCGTCCAGGATCTTCTGATCCTGAATGCACGCTTCCTCGACGAACGCGACTTGCTCGTCGTTGGCCTCAAGGAGGCCAGCCAAGACACTGATGCCACCCCTAGTCCGCGGTGAACCGTTGTCGGCGGTGGCGCGATCGAGCCGGATGGCGTCCTTGAGCAGCGAAAAGCCCATTGCTTCTCGGGTTTCGTCCGGCGTCAACTCCAGTATTCGCGGAACGATCTTCTCGGGGTCGAGGCCCGCAGGATCCGCTATCTTGTCCCGCACCACCCGTCGCGATTCGATGTCGCACGCCACCTGCGTCATCAGGATCTGGAGTTCGCAGACCTCGCGCTCGTCGATCTCGCAGTCGTCCTGGTAGGTGAGCCAGATCAGCGCTCCCAGGTAACAGACCTTCAGCTCTTCGGACAGGTCCTGGACGATGACTTGGCCCTTCAGTTCGTTGTCTTTCCTGGCCGCACGACCCTTAGCGGCCTTCGCGCCCCGTTTGGTTGCGTCTGTGACCGTGCGCGCAGCCTTGGCGCCAAGGTCTTCGGCCCGTCTGACGGTTTGGACCGCTTGTCCTTTGGCGGCCGTCGCCACAGCCGAAGTCTTCAGTTTCACGCGCTCCAGCGTCCCGGCTGCCTTGTCTCGAAGAACCCGAGTCTTCCTCGTGGGTGCAGCTTCGGACTGAGAGGTCTCGTCGCTCATGTGTGGCGGGAGCTTAGCCAAGCCCGACGCCGTTCAGCCCGCTCAGGGGCCGGGGGAGGGGTCCCAGCGGGCTCGAAGCGAGCGACGCGCGACGACTTCACAAGAGGCGACGTCCAGCCCGAGCGAGCGGAGTGCAGTGAGCGCAACCCCCTTCATCGTCCTCTGAGCGCGAACGGCCGCTGGGACCCCTCCCCCCGGCTCCTGTGTGGGCGGGTAACAGCACCGCCGTTTCGCCGACGTGCGTGGTGGCCGCCTCAGCTCGCCTTCGGCAGCGCTCCCATCACGGCCTTGACTTCGAGGAACTCCTCGAAGCCGAAGTCGCCCCACTCGCGGCCGTTGCCGGACTGCTTGTAGCCGCCGAAGGGGGCGCCGAAGTCGGCGGGTGCGCCGTTGATGTGGACGTTGCCGGCGCGGATCCGGGAGGCCACGTTGCGGGCGTGGTCGAGGTCGCCGGACTGCACGTAGCTCGACAGGCCGTAGGGGGTGTCGTTGGCGACCCGGATCGCTTCCTCCTCGGTCTCGTAGGGGAGGATGGCGAGCACGGGGCCGAAGATCTCCTCGCGGGCGATCGTCATGTCGTTGCTGACGCCGCCGAAGACGGTGGGACGGACGTAGTAGCCGCTGCCCATGCCCTCGGGGCGGTCCGTGCCGCCGGTGACGAGCTCGGCGCCCTCTTCTACGCCCTTGGCGATCAGGGCCTGGATCTTGTCGTACTGGACCTTGCTGACGACCGGGCCGATGGCGACGCCCTCCTGTCCCGGCGGGCCGACGACGGTGGCCTCGGCGGCGGCCTTGGCGACTTCGAGTGCGCGGGCGTGAGAGGCCGCGGGCACGAGCATCCGGGTCGGGGCGTTACAGGACTGGCCGCTGTTGAGGAAGCACTGCCGGGTGCCGGCCTTGACCGCCCGGTCGATGTCGGCATCCTCCAGGACGATGTTCGGTGACTTGCCGCCGAGCTCCTGGGCCACGCGCTTGATCGAGTCGGCGGCGGCCTTGGCGACCGCGCGGCCGGCGCGGGTGGAGCCGGTGAACGACATCATGTCGATGCCGGGGTGGGCCGACATCGCGGCACCGACCTCGGGGCCCTCGCCGTTGACCAGGTTGAAGACGCCCGGCGGAACGCCCGCGTCGTGCAGGATCTCGGCGAGCAGGATCGCGTTCAGCGGCGCCACCTCGCTGGGCTTCAGCACCATCGTGCAGCCCGCGGCGAGCGCCGGGGCGACCTTGCAGGCGATCTGGTTGATCGGCCAGTTCCAGGGCGTGATCAGGCCGCAGACGCCGACCGCTTCCTTGACGATGTTGGTCGTGCCGCGTGTCTCGACGAACTCGTAGTCCTTGAGCACGGCGAGAGCGCCGGCGAAGTGGCCCATGCCCGACGGAGCCTGCGCGGCCTTGGCGAGCCAGGCCGGCGCGCCCATCTCCGCGGAAATCGTCTCGGCCATTTCGCCGATCCGCGCCTTGTAGCCGGCGACGATCCGGCCCAGGAGTTCGACCCGCTCTTCGCGGCTGGTCTGGGAGAACGACTCGAAGGCGGCCTGCGCCGCGGCCACTGCACGGTCGACATCGGCCGCGCTGCCGAGGCTGATCCGGCCGATCGCCTCTTCCGTCGACGGATCGATGACGTCCATGGTCTTCGGCGTGACCGGGTCGACCCATTCACCGTTGATGTAGAACTGCAGCGCTTCCTTCATGGGACCTGTCTCCGCGTGTGTTGTTTTCCGGGACCGGTGAGTGTAGCCCGGATGCGAGGCTAGACGCGGCGGAGGACTTCTCTCGCCGCGCACTCCCCGCATCCGGCGCCGACGGCGATGGCGCGACTCAGGCCGACGCCGTGCAGCGCATTGCCGGCCAGGTAGAAGCCGTCGACCTCAGCCAAGGCGGCCTCGATTCTGGCTACCCTTTGCGGATGGCCGGGGGCGTACTGGGGGATGGCGTGAGGCCAGCGGGCGATGCTGGTGAAGACGGGCTCGGCGTCGATGCCGACCGTGCGGCGTAGTTCTTGGCAGGTGAGGTCGATCAGTTCGTCGTCGTCGAGCTCGGCGGCCCCGGGATCGACGCTGCCGCCGAACATGGAGCGGGCGAGGAAGCGGCCTTCCGGGCTGCGGCCGCGGAATGTCGCGGTTTCGTACTGGCAGCCGAGCATGCGGATGCCCTCGCCGCGGGCGACGAGGAAGCCGTAGGCCGGCTCCAGGTGGGCCGTGGCTGCCACGTCGAAGGCGGTGTGGACGACCGCCATGGGAGGTGAGTCGATCTGCCGGAGCTCGTTGGCGGCCGCTGCCGAGACGCCGGCGACGAGATCGGCGGCCGCGGGCAGGTCGGCGGCGACGATGACCGCATCGGCAGCGTGCTCGCCGGCGAAGGAAGCGACGGTGAAACCGGCGCCGTCGGCGCGGCGCTCGATCGACGTGACCGCGTGGCCGCAGTGGACCTCGATCCCCGGCATCGCGGCGACCGCGCGCGGCAGGGCCTGGATGCCGTGGCGAAAGGTCTTGTGTCCCGGCGGCGGCACGCCGCGCCTGCGGCCGGCGCGCATGGCCTTGAACAGGGAGCCGTGGGCGCGCTCCATCGCCACCAGCCGCGGAAAGGCGGCGGCTGCCGAGAGTCGTCGCGCGTCGCCGGCGAAGATGCCGAGAACCACCGGCGAGATCAGGCGCGCGGCGGTCTGCCGGCCCATGCGACGGGCGGCGAAGTCGAACAGCGATTCGTCCCCGGCCTTTGAGGTAGCGGCAGCGCTCTCCTTGCGGCCGGGCACCAGCGGTTCCAGGGCCAGCCGAGCGAGGCCGAGCGGCCCGAGCAGGCCGCTTCGTGCGAACGGCAGCGGGCTGCGCGACAGTTCGCACAACTTGCCGCCCCGGTAGATGGACCGGCGGTTCGCCGCCGGCTCGGGCGAGATGATCTCCTCGCCGAGCCCGCAGGCGTTGATCATCTCCCGCAGCACGGGCTGATCGTCGAGGAAACCCTGCGGGCCGGTCTCCATCAGGAAACCATCGGCCTGCTCCGTCCGCGCCTTGCCGCCGACCTGGTCGGCCGCCTCGAGCACGACGACCTCGAGCGCGGCGCCGGCGCGCCCGGCCTCGGCCGATGCCTTCCAGGCGGCGGCCAGCCCGGAAGGCCCGCCGCCGACGATGATCAGGCGGCCGGCCCGCTCGGCGCTCAAACGTCCCGCTCCGCCTCGGCGTGGACCGCTTCGACCAGGGTCTGCACGGCGTCCAGGGGCGTATCCGGCAGCACGCCGTGCCCCAGGTTCACGATGTGGCCGCGGCCGGGCAGGCTACGGAGCAACCTGCCCGTCTCGCGTCGGATCGCCTCGGAACCCCCGAGCAGCACGGTCGGGTCCAGGTTGCCCTGCAGGCACAGAGCCGGCCGTCGTCGGCGGAGCGCGCCGAGGTCGGTGCGCCAGTCGACGCCGAGCGCCTCGCAGGGCAGTTCGGCGTAGTCGTTGACCAACTGCGGCGCGGCGTGCAGGAAGAGGATGCGCGGCACCCCGGCGTCGCCGAGTCGCTTGAGCAGCCGTTCCAGGTGCGGCCGCACCCGGCGGCGCCACTCGGCGCGGGCGAACAACCCGGCCCAGGAATCGAAGACCTGGACCGCGTCCGCTCCGGCCCGGTGTTGCGCGATCAGGTAGCGGGCGCAGAGACGGCCGAGCCGGTCGAGCAGGGCGTCGAAGGCCGCGGGCTCTTCGTAGGCGAACGCCCGGAGCCGGGGGAAGTCGCGCACGCCGCGGCCTTCGACCAGGTAGGCGGCCAGGGTCAGGGGCGCGCCGGCGAACCCGAGCAGCGCCTTGCCCGGGTCGAGTTCCCGGCGGACAATCCGCTGGGCGGCCGTGACCTCGGGCGCGATCTCGGCTTCGTCGAGCCCGTCCGGGTCGGGCAGGGCGGCTACCGACGCGGCGTCGCGGATCGGTCGGGCGATCACCGGGCCGGGATCGAATTGGAAGTCGATGCCCAGGGCCGGCAAGGGCGACATGACGTCGGCGAACGTGATCGCCGCATCGAACGGGAAGCGGCGAAGCGGCATCAGGGTGACCTGGGCCGCCAGTTCGGGGTTGCCCGCGAGTCCGGCGAAACCATGCCTCTCCTTGAGAGCCCGGTATTCGGGCAGGATGCGGCCGGCCTGCCGCATGATCCACAGCGGCCGTCGCGGCGTGTCCTCGAAGCGCAGCGTCCGCAGGAGCAGGTCGGTATCCGGCTGGGCAGGGGTGCTCGGCGACGCGGCGGCCGGACGGGCCGCGGACTCGGCGGTGGCAGTCACTTGGCGACGTCCGCCGCGCGGCGGCTCTCCAGCAGCTCCGGTGCGGCGGCGGCGAGGAAGGCGTCGACTCCTTCCTGGCCGATCTCGGTCGCGACGGCGCGCAGACCGACCACCGGCAGATGGCTCAGGCGCTTCGCCATGGTCGCGGTCCACTGCTTGAGCGCCTCGCGCTCGGTGTTCGAGAGACCCTTCAGTTCGCCCTGGAGAAGACGGTCGAGGTTGGCGCCCAGGGAGTCCTGGTATTTCGCGCCGATCGCGCGGATGGCCCCGGCGACCGACCGGGTCGCCATCGCCTCACGGTAAGCGTCAAGTTCTTCGTCGATCAGGACACGCGCCTCGGCGGTGCGCTCCTGTCGGTTGCGCAGGGTCTGCTGTGCCAGCTCGTTGATGCCGTCCATGCCGATTCGCTCCAGGCCGGCCGCGTCGGTGTCGGAGGGTAGAGCGTCGGCCGGAATCGCCATGTCGATTACGAGAGGCGGGGCGCCCAGCTCACGGCGCCCGGCCGTGGCCAGGGCGTTCAGGCAGCTCCGGTCGACGACGGCCCCGGGCGCGCCGGTCGAGAACAGCACTGCTGAGACCGCCGGCGGTTGGGCCCGGAACGCCTCGAGGCTCATGGTCTCCACGGTCGGCGCGGCCGTTCGCGCGGGGACGGCGCCGTCCGTACGCTCGGCGAGCCCTTCGGCCTTCGAGCGGGTGCGGTTGACCAGGAACAGGGGGATGCCGCGGGAACGCAACCGCTCGGTACAGGTTTCCGTCATCGCCGCTACGCCGACCAGGGCGACCGGACCCGCGACCTCCGCCGCGCGGCCGGTCAGCAGGTCGGCCGCGATCTCGGAGAGAGACGTGCGGCCGGCGCCCACGCCGGTTTCGCGGTGGACGCGCTTTCCCGCCCGGAGCGCGGATTCGGCCACCCGCCGCAAGTCGGAGTCCACCGTGCCGGCGGCCGTTGCCTCTTCCAATGCGTCGCGGAGCTGTCCCCGGATCTCCCGTTCGCCGGGCTGGGCCGAGTCGAGGCCGGACGCCACGAGGTAGAGGTGTTCGACAGCGCCCTCTCCCTCCCAGCTTCGGAACACACGCCGCGCCGCGCCGGCACCCGCGACAAGGCGCAGTAACTCCCGCCGGCAAGAGGCAAGCGTGGCCCCCGGTTCAGCCGACAAGATGAACGCAACCCGGTTGCAGGTGGCGAGATAGATCAACCCCTGGGCGCCGATCCTCCGCTTGAGCCGCCGCATTTCGGCTGCCCGGCGCGTGTCCGGAACCGTGTACCGCGCAATCTGTTCCGCGCTCGCATAGCGCCAGGTCGCGGCCACGACGCAACAGTTGTCCATCGCGCGATTCTGACTCAGTTCGGCGGGTGCATTGTCACGGTCGTGTCACCCGCCTGCCGCTAGCGCCACTCGCGTGTGTTGCGGAGGACCAGCTCGGTCAGGGCGTCGAGGTGGTCCGGGCGGTCGTTGAGGCAGGGGATGTAGCGGAGTCTCTCGCCGCCGGACTCCTCGAAGTAGCCGCGGTTCTCGACTTCGATCTCCTCGAGTGTCTCGATGCAGTCGGCGGAGAAGCCGGGGCAGGCGATGTCGACGTTCTTGAGCCCGGCCTTGGGCAACTCACGCACAGTAACGTCGGTCTTGGGCCGGATCCAGAGTTCGCGGCCGAACTGGGATTGGAAGGTGCTGAGAACGCGCTCCGCGTCGACCCCGAGTTCGTCGACCAGGAGCCGGGTCGTCTCCAGGCACTGGCACTGGTAGGGGTCGCCGTTGTCGACGTAGCGCTGGGGTACGCCGTGGTAGGAGAGAACGAGCCGGTCCGGCTCGCCGTCCGCCCAGGTTTCGCGGATGCTCGCGGCGAGAGACCGCAGGAAGCCCGGATCGTCGTAGTAGCTGTTGATCGTGCGCAGTTCGGGGACCCAGCGCCAGCGGCGAAGTTGCCGTGCCAGCATGTCGATCGTGGAGGCGGTGGTGGGCGCCGAGTACTGCGGGAACAGCGGGAAGAACAGCAGGCGCGTGCATCCTTGGCTGCGGAGCTCGGCAAGCGCGCTCCTGATCGACGGTTCGCCGTAGCGCATCCCGAGAGCGACATGGAAGGGCGGCTCCCCGTCGCGCCGGCTTTGCCGCAGCCTCGCGGCGATGCCCTCGACCTGGCGGTTGCCGATGGCGAGCAGCGGCGACCCCTCGTCGGTCCAGATCTTCTGGTAGAGCTTCGCTACCCGCTGCGGGCGCGTGGTTAGCACGAAGAGATAGAGGATCGGCAGCCACTTCCAGCGTGACGCTTCGGCGATGCGGGTGTCGCTCAGGAACTGCCGGAGGTAGCGGCGTAAGGCCTTTGCCGTCGGCGCCGCGGGGGTGCCGACGTTGGCCAGCAGGACGCCGATCGCGCGGCGGTCCGCGTCACCCGGCAGGTGGGGTTCCGGTTCGTAGAGGGATGTGCCGGCCATCTTCGAACGCCGTCAGAGCCAGTCGCGACGGACCAGGAAGTCCGAGACGAGAAGGGCCTCCGGGGAGCCGGGCTCGGGTTCGTAGTCGTAGCGCCAGGCGGCGAGCGGCGGCAGCGACGCGAGGATGGACTCGGTTCGCGCCCGCGCCTGCAGTCCGTAGCGGGTGCCGCGGTCGTACACCAGGTTGAACTCCACGTACCGCCCCCGCCGATAGAGCTGGAAACCACGCTCGCGTTCGCCGTATTGCAGGCCTTTGCGGCGTTCGAGGATCGGCAGGTAGGCGGGCAGGAAGTGGTCGCCGATGCTGCGCGCGAAGGCGAAGCAGTGCCCGAACGGGTCGAGTTCGGCCGGCCGCTCGAGCTGGTTCAGATCGTCGAAGAAGAGGCCGCCGACGCCGCGCATCTCCTGCCGGTGGGGCAGGTAGAAGTAGTCGTCGCAGGCTGTCTTGTAGCGGTCGTAGAGGTCGTCGCCGAACGGTGCGCAGGCTTCGGCCGCCGTGCGATGCCAGTGGATCGCGTCCTCCTCGAATCCGTAGTAGGGCGTCAGATCGAAGCCGCCCCCGAACCACCAGCCCCCCTCGTCCGCTTCTTCGGCGCCGGCCGGCGGGTGGGCGATGAAGAAGCGGATGTTCGCGTGGCTGGTCGGAGCGTACGGATTCCGGGGATGGACGATCAGGGACACGGATGTCGCCTCGAAGCTGCGCCCCGCGAGTTCCGGGCGCTGCTCGGTGGCGGCGAGGGGAAGGGAGTCGCCCCGGGAGTGGCTGAAGTTGACCGCCGCCTTCTCGATCACGTCGCCGTCTGCGAGCACCCGCGGCCTGGCCACGCCGCCCCGTTCGTTGCGGAGTTCCCGGGCGTCGAAGGCGCCGCCGTCGATCTCGACCAGCGCCTCGCAGATGCGGTCCTGGAGCTCCCGGAAGTAGCTGGCGACGGTCTCGGCGTCGGCTTTGACCGTCACGGCGTGGGGATGTCCGCCAGCGCCTCGCCGACGGCGCCGGCGAAGCCGGCCAGCGTTTCCTCGTCGTGCGCGAGGGACAGGAAGCCGACCTCGTACGCGGAAGGGGCGAGCATGTAGCCGCGATCGAGGAGGCCGCGGTGGAGGAGGCCGAAGATCTCGGCCGTATTCGGGTGGAAGCGGTCGACCCGGCGGGGCAGTTCGCCCTCGCCGTACGCGAGCCAGAAGATCGAGCCGCAACGGACCAGCCGGTACGGGTGATCGCTCGATTCGAGGACTGGTCGGAGCTCCTGGTCGAGCAGCGCTCCCAAGGTGTCCATCCGGGCCCAGCCGTCGTTGGCCTGGAGTTCACGCAGTGTGGCGAGACCTGCGGCCACAGCCAGCGGGTTCCCGGACAGGGTGCCGGCCTGGTAGACCGGGCCGAGGGGCGAGAGTCGATCCATCAGATGCGCCGGCCCGCCGTAGGCGCCGACCGGCAGCCCGCCGCCGATCACCTTGCCCAGGGTGTAGAGATCGGGTTCGATGCCGAGCTGGGCGCCGACGGTGACTCCGGGCACCCGGAAGCCGCTCAGCACCTCGTCGAGGATCAGCAGGGCGCCGTGCTCAGTGCACAGGCCGCGCAGTCGCTCGAGGTACTCCGGCCGCTGCACCAGCAGGCCGTTGTTCGCGGGCAGCGGTTCGATGATGGCGGTCGCCAGCTTGCCGCCGTGGCGGCGGAAGGCCTCGTCCAGCGCGGCCTCGTCGTCGAGCGGCAGGACGAGCGTGTCGCGGGCGGTCGCGGCCGGGATGCCGGCGGACGACGCGATCCCGAAGGTGGCGAGGCCGCTTCCCGCTTCGACCAGCAGCGCGTCGACGTGGCCGTGGTAGCAACCTTCGAACTTGAGCACCAGGTCGCGGCCGGTGCAGCCGCGGGCGAGCCGGATCGCGGACTGGGTCGCCTCGGTGCCGGAGTTGACGAAACGGATCTTCTCGATGCCGGGGACGAGTTCCTTGACCGTCCGCGCCAGTTCGACCTCGCCTTCGTGCGGCGCGGCGAACGAAGTGCCGCGGGCGGCGGCCTCCTGCACCGCCTCGACGACTGCGGGATGGCTGTGGCCCAGCACCAGGGGGCCGAACGAGCCGATGAAGTCGACGTAGCTGCGGCCGTCGACGGAGCGCATCACCGCGCCCTCGGCGTCGGCGATGAAGGGCGGCGTGCCGCCGACGGCGCGGTAGGCCCGTACCGGGCTGTTCACGCCGCCGACCAGGTGCCGCTGCGCCTCCGCCCAGAGCTCCTCGCTGGTTCTTCCGGCGCTCATCCGGATGCCCCCGCGAGCGGGTCGCCGCCTACTTCTTCATGCCACAGCCGTTCGATGCCGGCCGCGGTCGGTTCCTGTGCGCACTTCACGTTGCCGACACCAGCGTTCCGGAGGGCCGCGGCCGTGGTCGCCCCGATCGCCCAGCAGCTCCCCGGCCAGTCCAGGCCCGAGGCCACGAAGGCAGCGACGGCCGATGGAGCGGTGAAGAGTACGTGCGCCCCCGCTGCTTGCCAACCCCCCGGCCAGGTGAGGTCGGCTCTTGGGTGGACGGTATAGGCCTCCCAGGCGATGACCTCTCGCCCGGCGGCTTCGAGCGCATCGACCAGGGGCCGTCCGCCGCGGGCCGAGTGCGGCACGAACAGCGGGCATCGAGGATCGAGGACGCGCGCGGCGTAGTCGGCCAGGCCCCCGGCGTCCAGAGCTCGTGCCGCCAGGTTGGGCGGCACGCCGGCGGCGAGCAGGGCGCGGGCCGTGCCTTCGCCGAGAGCGCACCAAGGCAGGCGTCCCCAGATCGGCTCCCGTTCGGCCCGCGCAGCCAACACACGCGCCGCAGTGGGCGATGGGACGAGCAGCCACGGCCATTGCCGGCGCGGGCGGTCCAGGTCGATGCGATCCGCCGGCCAGGCGTCCTCGAAGACCTCGACCTCGGTCGCCGGTAGCGCGGCGACGCCGACGGTTGGTGGGAGCAGGCGGGTCAGGCGGCGGACGCCCGCGGCGGCGGTGGTCACGATCAGGTCCGGCGTGTCGGTCGCCGGATGCGGGCAATATGCCGGTTTTGCCAAGTCCGCCAGGTGCCGCTCGATCCGCTCGGCGAGGGCGCCCAGATCGACGCCGCCGGGGTCGTCCTCCACCGCGGCTTCGGCGTGGACGATCTGGGGCGCTTCGCCGGCCGCTGCGGGTTGGCGCCAGTCGTCCGGTGCGATCGCGGCGTGGACCGCGCTGAGCGCGGGCCGCTGGGACGTACCTCCGCGGGCGTCCGCCCAGGCGCCGAACGGGCGCAGGCAGCCGCCGCCGAGGCGACCCAGCAGCGAGCGCTCGGCGGTGACCGCGGCGCGGGTCGGGGGATGGTCGAGACGGGACATGGCCGGATGGCCGTCGAGGCGCCCGCCCCTCAGAACCTGCACCGCGAGTGCGCCCTGTCCAGGAGCGCATGGCCATGAGCGGAGGTCCAGGCGAAAGCCCCGGATCGCAGCGGCCGATCGGTCCAGCTCGCCGCTGCGGGCCAGCCGCAGGACTCCTGCCTCGGCGGCGAGCAGGGCATCGATCGCGCCGCCCTGGAGCCATTCCAGCCGGCGGCCGACCGAGCCGCGGACGGCGCAGCAGATGAGGTCCGGCCTGAGCGCCAGCGCCCCGGCCTGCCTGCGTGGAGACGACGTGCCCAGGCGTGCCGCGGAGGGCAGCGGCGCGAACGCGTCGTCGGCCGCCGTCGCGCGCTCGGCGGTCGCGCTTTCGTCGTGGTCGAGGAGCTCGGCGAGCGTCGCCGCGGCTTCGGTCGTTTCAGTCGCCTCCGTGCCTGGACCGAGCAACAGCAGATCGAACGGCCTCTCCCGCACTGGCACTGCCACGACTACTAGGTCGGGTTCGTCTTGGACCGGAAGGTCCTTCAGAGAATGGACGACCAGGTCGACCGTGCCGTCGCGGAGCGCCGCGCTCAGCTCGCCGGTGAAGACCCCCTTGGACTGGGCGAAGCTGCCGCCGAGGCTGCGGTCGCCCTGCGACGACATGGCCTGGACAACCGTGTCCAGGCCGAGCTGCCGCAGCCGGCGGGCGACCAGGTTCGCCTGGATCCGGGCCAGCGGCGTCGCCCGGGTGCCGATGACGATCGGGGCCATCGGCAGAGGATACGCCGCTTCGCCAGTCCACTAGAGTTGCCAGCGTCGCCCCGAGCCACTCGCCGCGCCGAATCCGTGGAGGTTTACGCCATGCTGTTGTCCTCGCTCCGTTCTCGCACCTCGCATCTCGCGTTACCGGCCGCCGCCGCGGTCGCCCTTCTCCTGGCCGGCTGCGGCGGCGAGCCCCGCCCCTCGGCGGCCGAGTTCACCGCCGCTGCGGACGAGGCCGTGCTGAGCAACAGCTACAACCTGAGCCGGGCCCAGTGGGTGCAGGCGACCTACATCAACGACGACACGAACGCGTTGGCGGCCCGCGCCAGCGCCAGCTTCCTGGGTCGGATGGTCGAGTTCGCGAAGGAAGCGGCAACTTACGATGCCGAGGGCGAAGCCGAAGACACAGCACGCAAGCTCGGGCTGCTGAGGAGCGGACTGACCCTGGCCGCCCCCGCCGACGAGGCGAAGCTGACCGAGCTGACCGAGATCACGACCGGGATGGAAGCCACCTACGGCTCGGGGCAGCACTGCCCGGACGGTCCCGGCACGGACACCTGCCGTTCCCTCGGCGACCTGGAGGACGTGATCGACAACAGCCGGGACGCCGATGCGCTGCTCGACGCCTGGGAAGGATGGCGGACCATCTCGCCGCCGATGCGCGCCGACTACCAGCGCTTTGTCGAGCTCTCCAACGAGGGAGCGCAGAGTCTCGGCTACCCCGACACGGGCGCGATGTGGCGGTCGAAGTACGACCTGCCGCCGGACGACTTCGCGGCCGAGGTCGACCGCCTCTGGGACCAGGTCAAGCCGCTCTACGACGACCTCCAATGCCATGTCCGGGCGGAGCTCTCGGACCACTACGGAGCGGACGTCGTCGATCCAGCCGGCCTCATCCCGGCCCACGTCCTGGGCAACATGTGGGCGCAGACGTGGTCGAACATCTACGACCTCGTGGCGCCGCCCGCCGCGGACCCCGGTTACGACCTGACCGAGATCCTCCAGAGCCGGGGTACGTCCGAGGTCGAGATGGTCGAGATGGCGGAGGGCTTCTTCACCTCGCTGGGCATGGAGTCGCTGCCGGACACGTTCTGGGAGCGTTCGCAGTTCGTGAAGCCGCGGGACCGCGAGGTCGTCTGTCACGCCAGCGCCTGGCAGCTCGACCTGGACGAGGACGTGCGGATCAAGATGTGCATCGACATCAACGCCGAGGACTTCTCGACCATCCACCACGAACTGGGCCACAACTACTACCAGCTCGGCTACCGGGAGCAGGCGCCGCTGTTCCGGGACAGCGCCAACGACGGTTTCCACGAGGCCCTGGGCGACACGATCGCCCTCTCGGTGACGCCGGGCTACCTGGTCGAGATCGGGCTGCTGGACGAGGAGCCGTCGGCGGACGCGGACTTAGGGCTGCTGATGCAGATGGCGCTCGACAAAGTGGCCTTCCTCCCCTTCGGCCTGCTGATCGATCGCTGGCGCTGGGCCGTGTTCTCGGGTGAGACTTCGCCGGAGGAGTACAACGCCGCCTGGTGGCGCCTGCGCGAGCAGTACCAGGGCGTCGGGGCGCCGAGCGCGCGCACCGAGGAGCACTTCGACCCTGGAGCCAAGTACCACGTTCCGGGCAACACGCCATACACCCGTTACTTCCTGGCCCACATGCTCCAGTTCCAGTTGCATCGCGATCTGTGCGCGGCGATCGGTTACGAGGGCCCGCTTCATCGCTGCTCGATCTACGGCAACGAGGAGGCGGGCCGCCGTTTGAGTGAGATGATGGCGATGGGTCTGAGCCGTCCGTGGCCGGATGCGCTGGAGGCGGCCACCGGCAGCCGCGAGATGGACGCGACGGCGATCCTCGACTACTTCGCGCCCCTTGCCGAGTGGCTGAAGGAGCAGAACGAAGGCCGAAGCTGCGGCTGGAGCTAGCGGTCGGCGCGCCCCCATGCTGATCGCCACCTGGAACATCAACGGCCTGGGCGCGCGCTTCGACTTCCTCGTCCATTGGCTCAAGGCGCGGCAGCCGGATGTCGTCGGCCTCCAGGAACTGAAGGCGATCGCGGATCACTTTCCCCGGCAGGCGCTCGAGGAACTCGGCTATCGGTCCGCGGTGTGCGGCCAGAAGGCGTGGAACGGCGTCGCCGTGCTCTCGCGTCATCCGATCGAGGAGGTCCAGTCGGGGCTCCCGGGCGAGGAGGAGGCCGGCGCCCGCCTGATGCGGGTGCGGACCGCGGGGCTCGACTTCACGACCGTCTACTGCCCGAACGGCAAGGACATCGATCACCTGGACTATCCCCGCAAGCTGGCGTGGTTCGACGCGCTTCGTGACTACTTCGACGGTTCGCTCGGCGCCGATGGGCCGGCGGTTCTCTGCGGCGACTTCAACATCGCGCCGACCCGCCTTGACACCCACGACGAGGACCGGCTGGCCGGCGGCATTCACCACACCGAGGCGGAGCGGTCGAGGTTCAAGGCGTTGCTCGACCTCGGGCTCGTCGATCTGTACCGGGACCTCCATCCCGACACGGTCAAGTTCTCGTGGTGGGACTACCGATTCGGCGCCTTCCACCGGAACCTGGGTCTGCGGATCGACTTTCTGTTAGCGACCGGAGCGGTGCGGGAGCGGGTCGAGCAGGTCGAGACCGACCGCGACTACCGCAAGAAGAAGGAGGGGCTGATTGCTTCCGACCATGCACCGGTCATCGCCAGGCTGAGGTCGTAGGCCGGTTGCTGCGCTCGGTGTGACCGGAACAAGCCTCCTCTTGTCGGGAAGGGGTTGGCTCGTAGTCGCTAGAATCGTCGACATGCAACATGCGATCAATCTCATGACGGCGCAAGGTCGTTCCACCCGCAGTGTGGCGGTCCCGCTGGCGGTCGCGCTGGCCTTGGCCTTCGCTGTTCTCCTTCAACCAGGGTCGCAGGCCGTGGCGCAGGCCGTCGAGGTCGAGGATCAGGAAGAAGATCCCAAGAAGAAGACGGGCGCCGGCCGACCGATCCCGCCCCAGGGTCGGAAGTACACCTGGCAGGACGGTGACCGGACCTTGAGCGCCTACCTGCAGGCGGACCTGGTTGTATCCTCAGACGGCGCCGTTGCGGCCGCGGGGACCACGGTTGCGAGAGCCGGACAGGGGAGGATCATCCGCGTAGCCAGCGCTAGCGAGGTCGAAGGGCAGCCGGTGTTCCGGTCCGGGTCGGGCGCCCTGATGACGCTGCCCGGAGGTGTCCTGCTGGTCTTCGATTCGGCTTGGAGCGGGACCGAAACGGACGCCTTCTTCGTTGCCAACGGCATTGCGACGGACCGGGTCTCGCCGCTCGGCGAAATTCCGAACGGCTTCGTGGTCGCGACCGAGCCCGGCTTCGCCTCCCTGGAGCTTGCAAGAGCTCTCGCCGGGAAGGAAGGAGTGGAGCTGTCCAGCCCGAATTGGTGGAGAGAGCGCGAGACCAGGTGAACGATAGATGTTCCGATCCAGTTCCGTGAGGCGGCTGCGGCGGGCGCTGGTGTTCGGCGCTCTTGTCGCCGCGTTCGTTCTGCCCGATCCGGCCTCAGCACAGAACACGTCGCTGACCCCCTCTCCGGACGATCCGGATGTGGTCAGTCGTTCGGAGGCTAAGTACACGATCACCTTCACCGGGACGTGGACAACCACTGTGACGCCGGGCGGACTTCCCAGTGGGGCGCATTTCTCGCGCCTGATCGGCGGCGTTCACAATGACCAGGCGACCTTTCTCGAAGCCGGCGAAATGGCGTCCGCCGGAGTGGAGTCGATGGCCGAGATCGGCGGCTACTCGACTCTGCGGAACGAGATCGACGCGGTCGGGGCCGACCGGCTGAGCATCCTCCAGGGTACGAGCGACTCGGTGAGCCCAACGGCGACGGTGACCTTCTCCGATGTCACCCTGACGACCGATCATCCCCGGGTCACGCTGGTGACGATGATCGCGCCCAGCCCGGACTGGTTCGTGGGCGTTTCGAGTCTGTCGCTGCTTGACAGCTCGGGCGACTGGAAGGCCTCGGTCACGGTGAATCTCTATCCCTGGGACGCCGGCACCGAAGACGGAACCGAGTTCTCGCTGGGCAACGACCCGACGGACCCGCAAGGCGTGATCACGAGCATCCGCGGTGAGGGGAAGTTCAACGACAACAAGATCGCGACGTTGACCTTCACCCGTACCTCGATCTTGCCGGCGGCGCCGACGATCACCGCGGCTCACGCGGGCGACGAAGCGCTGACGGTCCTGTGGGAGGAACCCACAGGCGTAACCGACATCACGGCCTACGACCTGCGCTACATCCTGACCAGCGCGGACGAAACGGTCGACTCGAATTGGACGGTGAAGGAGGACATCTGGACCGACGGGCCGGTTCGCTACATCCTGACCGGGTTGACCGACGACTCCGGCTACGACGTCCAGGTGCGGGCGGTGACCGATGTGGACGGTTCGTGGTCTGCGACGGCGGCGGGAACGCCTACGGAGCCGGGAGACGGGTACCAGACGGCCGTCACCGTGCCTCTTGACATTCCGCTCGGCGGCGACATCGACGCCTCGAACGACGTGGACTTCTTCAGGTTCACGTTGACGGAAGAGACCGGAATGGTGCTGTTCACCCGCGGTTCCATCGACACCGTGGGCGAGCTCTACGACGGGGACAGCAACAGCCTTGAGGCCAACGACAACGGCAGCAGCGTCGGCGGGCCGCTGAACTTCCTGATCTGGGCAACCCTGGAGGCGGGCACGTACTACCTGCAAGTCTCGACTCCGCTTCTCTCGTCACAGACCGGGTTCTATACCGTCCACGCCAATGAGGTCGTGGACACGACCGGCATCGTCGACGCGAAGGAGGTCGAAGTCGGTAGTTCGGAGAACGCTCTGCTCTACCCGGAGGAAGACGAGGACTACTTCAAGTTCACCCTGTCGGAGGAAACGGACATCCTGCTCCGCGCGGGTCCACCCGTCAGCGACACGGCGGGGGAGCTTCTCGACAGCAACGGAAACTCGATCGCTACGAGCGACGACAGTTTCCTGCCCGGTCAGCCGCGTCAGTTCCTGCTCCGGAGGCAGCTCCCGGCCGGCACCTACTACGTCAAGGTCGAAGCCTCCTCGGAGCATGAAGATGATGAGGAGGAGACGGGGCTCTACTCCTTCCACGTCGAGACGGTGACCGAGCCCGGAAGCACGATCGCCGACGCCGCTTCCCTGGACTTCGAGGACCTGGGTGCCGGGAGGATCGATCCGTCGACCGATGCGGACTACTTCCGGATCGATCTGTCCAGCGCGACCCATGTGATCGCCCGGGCCGTGAGCAACACGGTGGAGATCGATGGAGAGTTGCTTGACGGCGACGGCGATCCTGCGGAGGCGGGCGTGTTCGCGGAGACATTCTCCGCCGTCGGCCCGATGGGTTTCACGCTGACCGGCCACTTGGAGGCCGGAACCCACTACATCAAGCTGACCCGTGCCGGCGGCGCCGCGACCGGGGGCTACGGGATCCGGATGTCGAGAGACTCAGACATGAATGTCACCGAGTCGGTCTGCTCCAAGCCCTCGCCTCCGTTCTCCGATCCTCTGTCCTGGTGCCAGTGGCACCTGCGCAACACGGGCCAGCTCGGAGGAAACGCGGGGGAGGACATCCGGGTCGTGGACGTCTGGTCCGGCGGCAACCTGGGAGCAGGCGTGACAGTCGCGATAGTTGACGATGGGCTGCACGAAGACCATCCCGACCTCGTGGACAACGTGGATGTGAGTCGAGGTCATGACTATACGGACGGCGACGGCCTGCACAGCGCCTTCGACCACCACGGCACCGAGATGGCGGGGGTGATTGCAGCGCGGGACAACGACCTCGGCGGCCGCGGAGTTGCGCCGCGCGCGACGATCTACGGTTACAACTCGTACCGAACGAGATTGGAAAGTGACTTCATCGACGCGATGACCCGCAACATGGCCACGACGGCGGTGATGAACAACAGTTGGGTTTCTGGGGGGGGGCCGGGCATCAAGATGGTTGGCGGTGTCTGGGCGACGGCCTTCGACACTGGCGTCGAGACCGGCTACGGAGGCAAGGGGGTCTTCTATGTCTTCGGTGGAGGCAACGACGCGGGCTACGGCGACAATTCGAACCTGGATGAGGTGGGGAACTACTACACGGCAACGACCGTGTGCGCGACGAACAACCGCGGTCGAAGATCGTGGTACTCGGAGAAAGGGGCCAACCTGTGGATCTGCGCCCCTTCCAGTGGCGCGACCGGGATCTTCACGACCCTCAACTACGGCCGCTACACCGATTCTTCGGGCGGTGGGTCCACTGCGACTGCGGTGGTTTCCGGTGTTGCGGCTCTGGTGCGCGCCGCCAACACGGAGCTGACCTGGCGGGACGTGAAGCTGATCCTCGCTGCTTCTGCGCGCAAGAACGACAGCGGCAACAGCGGTTGGCGGACCGGCGCCCCGAAGTACGGCGCTACGGGTAGCTACAACTTCAACCACGAGTACGGCTTCGGCGTGGTGAACGCGAAGGCCGCGGTCGATCTCGCCGACGGCTGGGAGAATCTCCCGCCCTTCATGGAGACGGACCCAGCGGAGGCTACGCCCGACCTGGCGATCCCGGACGCGACGACTTCGAACCCCGGCGCGACGGTCACGAGCACCGTCACCGTCGGCGCGAAAGTCGAGTTCATCGAGTTCGTCGAGATCAACGCCGACTTCGACGCGCCGGCGTTCAGGGACCTGCAGTTGGAGCTGGTGTCGCCGTCGAACGCGGTTTCGGTCCTTTCCGTTCCCTACAAGGATCCCGATCCGGACGCTGAGAGGTTCGGCCTCGAGACGAGCTTTCGGTTCGGTTCGGCGAAGCACCTTGGCGAGGACCCGGCCGGCGCCTGGACGCTTCGCATGTCCGACCATGTGATGGGCGGAGACGCCGCGACGCTCAAGTCATGGAGTCTCAAGATCTACGGCCACCGGTCGGCTCCGGGCGCTCCGGCCATCTCCCCGCCAAGTCCCGGCCAGAGGGAGATGACCGTGTCCTGGACGACGCCGTCCTTGATCGGCGCGTCGCAGATCAGTTCCTACGACATCCGGTACATCCGAAGCGATGCGCCCGACAAGGCGGACGGCCGGTGGACGATGCAAACAGGTGTCTGGACTTCAGGCCCCCAGAGCTACACCGTGACCGGTTTGCTGGACGGAACGGAGTACGACGTCCAGGTTCGGGCGGTGAACGACAAGGGGGGTGGGCGTTGGTCCGAGACGCAGTTGAGTCAGACGCTTCCGAACCGGGCGCCGTTGCCCGTCGGTTCACTGGTGGGTCCGGACCTGCAGGTTGGCGACGGGAGGGAGGACGTGGACGTGTCCGGAGCATTTGAGGATCCCGAAGACGACACGCTGACGTACGACGCGTCCTCGTCAGCGCCGGCGGTAGCGGCGGCGGACGTTTCGGGGTCCCGCGTGAGACTGACTCCGGCGGGGCCCGGCACGGCGACGATCACGGTGACGGCGACCGACATCGCGGGCTCGAACACACCGGCGGAGCAGACATTCAGCGTGAGTGTGAAGGGAAGGCGCGGCGTGACGCTCTCGCGCGATGCGTTGAAGGTCGACGAGGGGTCGACCGGGAACTACACGGTGGTACTGGACTCGGAGCCGACGGGCCCGGTGACGGTGACGCCTTCAGTCCCGTCGAACAGGGATCTGTCGGTCGATCCGGCCGAACTCGAGTTCACGACGGGGAACTGGCACGTACCGCGGACGGTGTTCGTGGAGGCTGCGACGGACACGGATACGGTGGCCGACGCTCCGGTGACGATCAGCCACCAGGTGAGCGGCGCCGACTACGGCTCGGTGCGGGCGTCTTCGGTCCGGGTGACGATCGTCGAGACGGACACGTCGACCCTGTCGGTCGAAGCGGCGGAGGCGCCCGAGAGCGGCGGCACGCTCGTCTTTCGGGTGACGCTGAGCAGGTTGAGCAGTTCGGAGGTGACGGTGGACTACGCCACCTCCGACGGTTCCGGGTCCGCAAGAGCCCGAGCCGGCTCGGACTATACGGAGGCTAGGGGCACGCTGACGTTCCCGGTCGGATTGATCACCTCCCAGCGGATCGTCGTCGACATCATGGACGATACGGACGACGAGGAAGAGGAGGAGACGTTCCGGCTGACGCTCAGCAACGCACAGCACGCCTCGCTGGCGGGCGGCGAATCCACGCTTCAGGTCTTGGGAACGATCGAGGACGACGACGATCCGGAAGTCGAGGTGTCCTTCGGATCGGCGAGCTACGGCGTGACGGAGGGCGGCACGGTCACCGTGGTCGTGCGTCTGAACCGCGATCCCGAGCGGGATCTGGATATCGACCTGGATCGGACCCACCACGGTGGAGCCGAGGAAGCGGACTACTCGGGCGTGCCTTCGAGCGTCGCGTTCGGCAGCGGCGTGACGACCCAGGATTTCCTGTTCGCGGCGACGGACGACAGCACGGACGACGACGGCGAGGCGGTGGTGCTGGGCTTCCGGTCGCTGCCGGCGAGGGTGAGCGGCAGCGGCGAGACAACGTTGGCAATCCAGGACAACGATGGTCCGATCGCTCCGCCACCGCCGCCACCACCGGGGTCGGGGCCATCGCCACCGCCGCCACCGCCGCCACCGCCGCCACCACCGCCGCCACCGCCGCCACCACCGCCGCCACCGCCGCCACCACCGCCGCCACCGCCGCCACCACCGCCGCCGGCCCCGGACCCGCCACCGTCTCTGCCGGAGGCCCGGTTCGACCTGGATGCCGCTTGCAGCGACGATCTGTGCATCGTGGGTACCGGCGTTGAGGTGACGTTCCGGGACCTGAGCACCGGTGCGCTGACGGCAAGGAGATGGGACTTCGGGGATGGTGCGGTATCGAGCGAGCGGGCGCCGACCCACTCGTGGTCTACGCCGGGCTTCTACCGGGTGGAACTCGTGGTTTCGACCCTGGGTGGGACATCAACGGCAAGCCGGGACATCCTGGTGCGAGCGAGCGATCCGGCTGGCGCGTGCGCGCCGGACGCGGAGACGCTCTGCCTTCAGGATTCCCGTTACGCGGTCGAGGTGGACTGGCGGACCGGTGACGGCAAGAGCGGCGCCGGCAGCGTGGTCCATGCGGGGACGAACGATTCGGGTCTGTTCACCTTCTTCAACCGGGAGAACTGGGAGATTCTGATCAAGGTGCTGGACGGCTGCACACTCAACGGACACGTGTGGGTCTACGGCGCCTCGACGACGGACCTCGGCTACTCGATCCGGGTGACCGACACGGTGACGGGCGTGGTGAAGGAGTACCGCAACGAGCCGGGGCTGCCGGCGCCCGCGATCACCGACGCGCAGGCGTTCCAAGCGTGCGCCCGCTGACGGGCCCACGCTTGGTTCACGGCTGGCGCGCGGAGCGCGCCAGCCGGGTTCCCGCAGGGCTGCGAGCCGTAGCCGACTATCCGGCTGTCCGCTTCGGCGTCTCGAACCAGGCCAGCCTGCCGCGGTAGGGCTCGACCTCGCTCCACGAGTCGATGTCGAGATGGACGCATGCCAGGGTCGCGGTGACGAAGCGGGGCGGGTCGTCGCCGGTCAGTCGGCGGACAAGCTCGGCGCAGGTGGGTTGGTGGCTGACGAGCAGGATGGAGTTCGCGTCGTCAGCCTGCTCGCGCAGAAGATCGATCGCCGATCCCGGCGACGCCAGGTACAGCGCCGGCTCCAGGATCGTCGTGCGGTTCCAGTTGCCTGCCGCCACGGCCAGCTCGATCGTCTGCCGGGTACGCAAGGCGGACGAACAGAGGATCCGGTCGGGCAGCTCCCGTCGTTCGGTGAGAAGGCGGCCCATCGTCTTGGCGGCCGCGACGCCGCGCGGGTTCAGTGGCCGGTCGCGGTCCACGCCGTAGGTTGCACTCCAGTCCGACTTGGCGTGGCGAAGAACGTACAGGATTCGCACGGTTGGGCGTGACGGTAACAAGATCGTGGACCGCCCGTGCGCGTGTGTCATGGACACACCGCCCGGGGCCGGCGCGCCGTCTCGTGGACCGCCCGTGCGCGTGTGTCATTCTCGGAGCATGCAGAGCGCGGATGCAATGCGGCGGACGGCGGCAGTCGCGGTTTGCGGTCTGGTTCTGGCGGCTGCCGCCGGGGGGCAAGGTGCTTCGCCTGCTTCGGAGAGGGCCGCCCTGAACCTGGAGAGCTTCGATTTCGCCTGGAGGAGGATCGCCGACACCTTCTGGGACGAGAAGATGGGCGGCGTCGACTGGCGGGCCGTGGGCGACGAGCTGAGGCCGCGAGCCCGGGATGCCGCAAACGCCCGGGAGCTACGGGACGTGATCCAGGAGATGCTCGCGCGGTTGGGGCAGTCTCACTTCGGCGTCCTGCCGGGGGCCGGGTCGCCGGGCGGCAGCGGCGAGCTGACGGCGAGCGATGGCGGTGACGGGGCCGCCTGCACCCCGGCGTTGATGCGGACCGTCACCGGCGACGGCGGTTCGTCCGCATCGGACGCGGGGCCGGGGTTCGAGGTTCGCTTCCTGGACCAGGTACCGGTGGTCAGCCGGGTCGAGGTCGGTTCGGCGGCCGACCGTGACGGCCTCACCTCCGGCGCCGAACTCGTGCGGATCGGCGACCAGGGTCTCGCAGCGCTTTCCCACTGCTTCGAGTTGGAGTCCCTCGATCCGGGAGTTGCCGACCTGGTGCGTGCGCGCGCCGTCGACGGCCTGCTCTTCGGAGCACCGGGCGATGCCGTGGAGGTGGAGTTCACGGATGGGGCTGGCGGGCGGTTCGTGCTCGAGTTGGAGCGCGCCCACCACCCGGACGCTGTTGAGATCGGTTTCGGCAATCTGCCGCCGATGCAGTACGTGTTCGAGACCGAGGAGGTGGAGACGACCGGCGGACGAGTCCTTGCGGTGCGCTTCAACGTCTGGATGGTGCCCGTGGTCGAAGCGTTCGAAACCGCGGTCTATGGAGACCCTGCGGCCGGCTCGTCGACGTTCGATGGTCTGCTGATCGATCTGCGCGGCAATCCCGGCGGTGTTGCCGGCACCGCCGTCGGGATAGCGGGCTATCTGGTGGAGGAGCGGGTCGAACTGGGCCGAATGTTGCACCGCGGCTCGGACTATCGGATGCTGGTGCATCCGCGGCGGGTGTCGCTCGGCAGCGAGAAACTCGAGGTTTTCAAAGGGCCGGTTGCCCTGATCACGGACGGCGCCAGCGCCAGCACCAGCGAGATCTTCGCCGCCGGACTCCAGGACCACGACCGCGTCAGGGTGTTCGGCGAGCCCACCGCGGCGGCGGCGCTGCCGGCGGTGATCGAGAGGATGCCGAACGGCGATCTGCTGATGCACGCGATCGCGGACTTCCTTCGCCCGAACGGCGAACGGGTGGAGGGCCGGGCGGTCGTCCCCGAGTCCCTGGTGCCTCTCACGCGGGAGGGGTTGCTCTCCGGCAGGGACGAGCCACGGGAGGCGGCTTTGGCCTGGATCGCTTCGGAGTTGGAATGAACATCGGCCTTTGGAGTGAGGGAGTTGGCCTCGGCCGGTTCGGCGCCGAGGGGGCCCTCGGACCGCCCTGGCTGTGGGTCGTGGCGGGATTGCTGCTGCTGCTGCTGGGCCGGCAGCTCTACACCGCGTTGCTGGGGTTGCTCGGCTTCTTCGTCAGTTACGGCATGCTCTCCGGTGTCGTGACCCTGCCCAGCGACATGCGCCTGCTGGTGGCGGTGGGCATCGGAGTCGTCAGTGCCTTGCTCGCGTTCATCGTGCGCAAGGTCGCTGTGGTCGTTGCGGGCGCGATGCTGGGCGCCGGCGCCGCGCTGTGGGCGTCCGGCTTCTACGGTCTCCAGGTGGAGGTGCTGTGGTGGGTGGTGACCGCCGCCGCGGCGCTGCTGGGAGCGTGGCTCCTGCGCCAGGTCTTCGAGACGGCGCTGATCGTGGTGTCGTCGTTCATCGGTGCACTGCTCATCATGGCGGCCGTGGGCCTGGAGGGGCTGCCGGCCCACGCCGGCGTCGCCGTGCTGATCGTGGTCGGGGTTGCGTTCCAGATGCGACGTCGTCGCGGGCAGGAACGCGGCGCGAAGAAGGCGTCGGCGTCATGACGCGGAGAGCGTTCGGGTGCATCGTGCTGGCCGTCTTGCCGGGTGTCGCTGCCGAAGCGCAGAATGAAGCGTCGGCGCAAGCCTGCGTGGGCGATGCCACGACGCTGTGCCTGAATGGCGATCGATTTCGCGTCGCCGTCCACTGGGAGACCGAGAACGAGTCCGGCGACGGAAAGGCGGTGGAACTCACCGGCGACACCGGCTACTTCTGGTTCTTCAGCGAGAACAACGTCGAGGTCGTGATCAAGGTGCTGAACGGCTGCGCGATCGGCGATGGCGCCTACTGGGCCTTCATCGGCGGCCTGACGGACGTCCGCGTCGAACTCGAAGTCGAGGATGTCGAAGCCGGCGAGTCGAAGACGTACGTCAACGAAGCCGGGACGCTGTTCGTGCCGGTGACCGACACGACGGCGTTCTCGACCTGCGATTGAGAGGCCTTACCCGGCTCAGTCGTTCGGTGTGGTGAGCGCCAGACTTCCCGGCCCCGTTGCGGTGACGCTCTTGGCGGCGGCGGGCAGGATTGCGGCCTGGCCGGGGCGCAGCAGCTCTGAGCCCGAGGCGTTGCGAACCTCGACCTCTCCCTCGAGGGCGAGGACGATCCGTGCACGATTGCCGGGGCGAAGCGGCGCTTCGCCGTGGTTGCCGATGTGCAGAACGTCCAATCGAAAGTCGTCGACCTGCGGGTGGATGCGGGATCGTGTGCCCCATGGGTGTTTCTCGTCCAGGCTCTCGATGGCGGCGCCGGCGGCGGTTTCGTAGACGAGAATGTCGAGAAGCTCCGCGGCATCGACGCGCTTTGAGGTCAGACCGAGGCGGAGCACGTTGTCGGAGTTCGCCATGACCTCGACCGCGGACCCCTCCAGGTAGGTGTGCGGCACGCCGGGTCCGGTGAAGAGAGCTACCCCGGGATCGAGGCGAATCAGGCGCAGGAAGAGCGGTGCGACGACCAGGGGGTCGTCCGGGTGGTGCCTGGCGATGCGGACGACCCAGTGCATCGCCTCCCGGCAGGAGGGGTAGCCCTCGGTCGAGGCGCGGCGGGCTGCATCGACGGCGGCGGAGGCGAGATCGGTCCCGGTGTGCCGGTAGAGGGCTTCGAGCAGCGGTCGATAGGCGGCGGCGCCCTCGGATGCGAGCCGTTGGATATCAGGCCGGAGCTGTTCGAGGCCGAGGGCGGCCAGGAGCTGGGCTGCCTCAGCGGCAGGCCGGAAGCCGGAAAGGGCGGAGAACGGCGTCAGGGCGTAGAGGAGCTCCGGTTTGTGGTTCTGGTCGCGGTAGTTGCGGTCCGCGACCGCGACCGGATGGGCGCCCGTTGTCTCGGCGGCGAAGCCGCGGACGGCCTGCTCGCGGTTGGGGTGGGCCTGGATCGACAGGGGCCGGGCGGCGGAGAGGATCTTGGTCAGAAACGGCAGGGCGGCGCCGGGCTTGCCGGGGCCGAGAACCTCGTCCTGGCGGTCGGCGATGAGGCGGTCGAGGGGAACTTCAACCGGATGCGGGCAGGAGAGAACGACGCCGGCCGGTGCATCGGCGTGGGCCCCGAACCACACTTCAGCTTCCGGCCGTCCCGTGGGTTCGCGGTCGCAGAGGCGCGGGATGAAATCGCGGGTGCCCCAGTCGTAGTGACGGACTTGGGGGACGAGCCGCAGGGGGCGGTCGAGCGGCGTGCTCACCGGCGCGCCGCCTCATGGGTCCACGAACGGGCGTCGGCTTCGGTATCGACATCCTCAAGCGGCGCCGGTGAATCGAGTTCCACCTCCTGGATGTGCTCGGCCAGCGGGTCGAGGAGCCGCCGAGCTCCCTGGTCGCCGCGGAGCCGCTCAAGGCGCGGGAACCACTGTCGCCCGAAGGTGACGGGCGCGCCGCGGCGGCCGTGGAAGGTCGGCACGACAATCGAGGAGGGGTCGCGGAACGCGCCGAGCAGCCGGTCGATGATGGCGGCGTCGAGCCCCGGTTGGTCCACGGCGAGGAACATCGCGCCATCGATGTCGGCCGTGACCGCGGCCAGGCCGCGGCGTACGGACCCGCTCTGGCCGCCTTTGTAGTCCGGGTTGTGGATCGCGCGCAGGTCGAGGTCGGCCACTTCCGCGTTGATTCGCCGCCGCGCGTGACCGGTGACCAGGATGACCTCCGCCAGGTTGGAGGCGAGTGCTTCGCGGCAGACGCGCCGCACCAGAGTTTCGTCGTCGATGCGGTAGAGCTGCTTCGGCTCTGCCGAGCCAGGGGCCGCCTCGAACCGGGTGGAGAGCCCGGCAGCGAGAATCACGCCGGAGACCGAGCCGGTCATCGGCCTGACGCCGGCCGGCCGCTTCTTACCGCGACGAGTTCGGCGGCGATGGCGAGAGCGATCTCCTCGGGCTTGCGGCCGCCGAGGTCGAGGCCGATCGGCGCGTGGATGCGATCGATCAGGTCCGGCGACAGGCCGGCCTCGGTGAGGGCTCTGACCCGTTTGCCGTGGGTTCGCTTCGAACCCAGGGCGCCGACGTAGCGGACACCGGCTTCGAGCGCCACCTGGAGCGCCGGGTTGTCGAGCTTTTCATCGTGGGTCAGGAAGACGCAGAAGGTGTTGGCGTGCAGCGGCACTCGCGCAAGGTAGTCGGCCGGCCACTCGACGACGAGCTCGTCGGCGTGGGGAAAGCGCTCGGCGGTGGCGAAGGTCGAGCGGGCGTCGACGACCACAGTGCGGAACCCGAGTTGGCGCGCGAAGTGGACCAGGTGGATCGCGACGTGGACCGCGCCGACGATGAACAACTGCGGCAGCGGCTCGAAGGTCTCGACGAAGACCTCCGCCCCTTCGATCTCGCGCAGACCCGTCGGCGGAAGGGCTTCGCCGTTGGCCAGGGCGGTGGCGGCGCGGTCGAGGTCGGGGTCGCCCAGGGTTCCTTGGGACCGTCCCTGGTCGGGCCACACGAGCAGGCGGGCGCCCAAGCCGGCGCCGCCGGCCCCCGTGAAGGACACCACCCGGTCGCCCGCCAGCAGGGACCGGCGCAGGGACTCGAAGCGGGAGCTCATCGGTGCGTGTTCTTGGCCGCTGGGCCTCAGCCGTCGATGCGTTCGACCAGCACCTCGACCTCGCCGCCGCAGGTGAGGCCCACCGACCACGCCTGCTCGTCCGAGATGCCGTAGCTGAGCCGCTTGGGCCGGCCGTCATGGAGCACCGACTGCGCCTCTTGGAACACGGCGCCTTCGATGCAGCCGCCGCTGACCGAGCCGGCGATGCTGCCCTGTTCCGACACCGCCATCTTCGATCCCAGCGGTCTGGGCGAGGAGCCGACGGTGCGAATCACCGTGGCGACAGCAACCTTCTGGCCTTCAGCGCGCCAGCGGTCCAGGTCGGGGAGGATGTCCAGCACTGAGGGGATTCTACTGCCTGGAAGTCCGGCGCTATAGTGCCGAAAGGAGGTAGAGGACGATGACGATGCGGAGACGCTGGAACTGTGTTTTCGGAGCAGCCGCTGTGCTGCTGGTGGCGTTCCTTTCAGGCTGTGCGGCGCCCGAGGCGGAACCGGTTGAGGCCGAGGCGGCGCCGCCCAGCGCCCGAAACCAGCCAGGAACCGAGATGGGGCTCTACGAGCCGGAGCAGCACGAACTGTACGACGGCCGCTTCGTGATCACCGGCAGCAACGTCCACCAGGTAGGCAGCCTGGACGACGAATCGCCCTGGAACCACATGGGCGACGATGCCAGCAACGTGGCCCCGGTGGGCGGCGAGATCACCATCGACGTGGACGAGATCGCGAACACCGGCACGTTCCGCGCCGAGTTGCAACTTCCGGAGGGCGACTATGTGGTGGAACTCGACCGGTTCCACGAGTTCTCCGAGTGCCAGGACGGAGGCATCGCGGCCTACCTGTTCGAGCACGGCGATGCGGGCTGCGGCGATTCGAACTGGCCCAAGAGCCTGCTCTACGTCGCCGGTTGGGGCTACGGCCGCGGAACGCTGAACGGCCAGGAGCTGTACAGCGACTACCAGATCCACTTCATGGTCACCCAGGGCATGCGCGACCGGGAGACGCTGCAGGTGCAGCTCGAGCCGACCGAGGGGTCGGCCGGGGCAGTGAACCCGGCCGCGCAGCAGTTGGACTTCTACATCCGCAGCCCTGAGAACAACGACGCGAATCACCCCAACCGCGAGGTCTTCGACCACTTCTTCGCGATGGCGGTGACCTGGCAGTAGCGCCGGCGCTAGCGCCGCTCGTCGTCGTCCTCGCCACCGCCGCGGCAGCGGAGGTTTGGCCGCTCGCGTCGCCTGCGGCGGAGAAGAGCAGCAGCTACTCCCTCACCGCGGCCGAAGACGGCGCCGTGTTCCTGAGCTGGGTGGATCGCCTGGACGAGGGCGGTCACGCTCTTCGGTTCGCTGAGCTGCAGGGCGATGAGTGGGGCCCGGCGGTCACGATCGCATCGGGCAAGGACTGGTTCGTGAACTGGATCGACCACCCGGCGGTCGCGGCCTTGGGCGGCGACCGCCTCGCGGCGCACTGGCTGGTCCACGACGAGGATCGGGCGGGCGACTACGGCTACGGCATCCGGTTGGCCTTCTCCGACGATCGGGGCGCGACTTGGCAGCCCGCGTTTGAGGCTCGGGGAGAAGGCAGCGACGGCTACGCGGGCTTCGTGGCCTATGCTGGTGTGGGCGGCGGCGTCGAGGTCGCCTACTTGTCGTCGGGCGTTGATGACCCGGCAGTGGAGGACGGCGACAACGGCTCAGCGCCCGAAGGCGTTGGAGCAGCCGGACACGCCGATGTGGAACCGCGAATGACCCTCCGCTCGGCGGTCTTCAACAGGGCCGGCAAGCTGGTCGGCGACCGGGAAGTGGACGTCGACGTGTGCAGTTGCTGCACGACAGCGATGGTGAAAGGGCCGGGTGGGCCGTTCCTGGCCTTCCGGGACCGCCGGGCCGGTGAGTTCCGCGACATCTCGTTCGCTCGCCTGCTGGACGGACGCTGGACGAGTCCACGCCTGGTTCACCGGGACGGCTGGCACATCCGCGGCTGCCCCACGAACGGCCCCGCGTTGGCCTCGGACGGGTCCGGTCCGGCGGTCGCCTGGTTTACCGCAGCCGGCGGCGAGTCGAAGGCGCTGGCCGCCTTCTGGGATCCCGAGCAGGAACGCTTCGATGACCCGATCCGCATCGATGAGGGCTCGCCGCGCGGCTGGGCCGGCATTGCGGTACTTGCCGACGGCAGCGCGGCGGTTAGTTGGGTCGAGCGGGTTGAGGACGCCGGCAGCGAACTGCGGGTCCGTCGGGTGAGCCGGGACGGGGGCACGCGGCGCGCGCTCACGGTGGCGCCCGCCCCGGCCGGTCGGAGCGCCGTCGGCGTTCCCAAGCTGGTGGCTAGCGGCGACCGTCTGATCTTCGCCTGGCGCGACGGCGCCGTACGCACCGCGGCCATGCCAGCGGCCGCTCTCGACTAGTCGCCGGCCCCGGTAGCGGCGGCGGCCGCCGTGTGCTCCTCGTACTCCTCCTCCGACAGAAACACGAAGTTCGTCCAGCCGATCGCCATGTCGTCGATGGTCCGGTTGCCCCAGCCGACCCAGGCCGTCGGGTCCGGGTTGTAGGGGTTGTTCTCCGAGTTGTCGTGGTACGAGGTCACGTGCAGCACGGTGCCTGAGGGAAGCACCGGCGGGTTCTTGTAGGGATAGGCGATTTGCCAGTTGAAGTCGTAGTTCTGGATGCGCGTGAGCAGTTCGCGGCGGCCGTCGGTGTGGATCGCTTCGAGTTCCATCGCCTTGCCGCGGTAGTGCATGTGGGCCTGGAAGCTGATCAACTGGATCGGGCGGTCGAGCACGCGGTAGCCGTCGTGACGGACGTTGTCGGCGCCGGGCGGAATGGACAGCTCGTTGTTGCGCCAGCCGCGGTTGCTGGGCAGGCCGGCGAACAGGCGGGTGGAGACGATCCGGTGCTTCGGCGCCACCCCGCGCGGATAGAAGCCGAAGCCGATCCGCGTCCGGTCGCGGATCTCCTCGCCGACTGAGTGGTAGTGGCCGCTGAAGCGGATGGTGGCGCCGGCCATCAGCAGCTTGCCGGTGTTCTCGGCGTAGACGTCGCCCGTGTTGCCGACCGCGTACTCGATCAGCAGCGAGCCGACGGGGTTGCCCTCCGCGTCACGGCGGTTCGGATCGTCGTCGCGCTCGAAGAAGTCTTGGCCCACGTAGTCCGCGTCGTCCTGCATCGCGTAGACCATCGTGTGATGGACGCTCCGCCGGCCGTCCTTGGTCGGCTTGACCTCGATCCAGCGGATGTAGCGGTCCTCGGTGAGGCCTGAGTCGGCGAGGAAGTTGACGAACAGGTCGGGGCCCTCTGGCGGAACGACCATGTCCTCCTGCATCTCGACCACCAGGTCGGGCTCGCCGTACTCCCATGCGTCGCCGTCCGGGAAGTCGATCGGCGGCGGCAGGTCGCCGGGGTTGCCGCGCGGTGCGCCCGCATCGACCCAGGAGGTGACCAGGGCGATCTCCTCGTCGCTCAGGCTCGGGTCGGGGTCGTACTCGCCGATCGTGCGGTCGATGTGCCAGGGAGGCATCTCCCGGCTTGCCACCCGCCGCTTGATCGAGCGTGCCCAGGGCCGGGTCTGCTCGTATGTGAGCAGCGACATCGGCGAGGCGGTCCCCGGCCGGTGACAGCGCTGGCAGGAGCGCTGGAGGATGGGCGCGATGTCGCGACTGAAGGTGACCGTGCCGTCGTCGGCCGCCGCGGCCGGCGCGGCCGGCGAGACCGCCGGCGCCGCAAGGAAGGCGAACAGCAGGATCGGCGCCGGAGTCATCGCGTGGAGAGTGCGGTTCATGGTTCGCTCCCGGTTGTGGCCGGTTCGGGTGCCATCCGTGCGCCCGATGACGGGCGCACGGACTGGTTCACGGGTGGCGCGGATCGCGCCTCCCGGGTTCGACGCAGACCCCGCGCGCGGCGGTGGCCGTGTCCATCTGCTTCGCGCGGTGGTAGGCCATGGAGATGTTCTCGATCAGGTAGAGGGGATCGATTCCGCCGCGTTCGGTGGTGGTCTGCGTGCTCTCCGCCCAGGTCAGCGTCCAGCCCAGGTTGCCCTCGTAGTCGTCCGGCAGGACGATGAGGCAGACGTTGCGCTGGCGTCCCGGTTCGAAGACGGTCGGCTGGCCCCGGTCGGCGGGTCCCGGGTTGAATCCGTTCGCTTCGCCTGCCGGAATCTCGACCGGCACCGAGTTGTGGTTGTAGTAGCCGAAGACGAGGACAGCCGTGCCGTCGTCGTTCAGGACGTGGCCCTCGTACACCGTGTAGATCGGCCGGTTCGGCTGCGCCTCCGCCGGCGTCGCCAGCACGGCGGCGAACAGCAGCAACAACGGCAGAGCGACGCGGAACGAAGGCTGTTTCGTCATGGCACGCGCGGAGTTCGGATCAAGGGTAGGTGTAGGTCGACTGGAGGCCCAGCGGCAGGCCGACGAGCCAGTAGCCGATCAGGAAGATCGTCCAGGTGACGAGCAGGGTGACCGCGTACGGGATCATCAAGGACAGCACGGTGCCGATGCCGGCCTTCTTCACGTAGCGCTGGCAGAACACGACGACCAGCGGGAAGTAGGGCATCAGCGGCGTCGTGATGTTCGTCACGCTGTCGCCGACCCGGTAGGCGGCCTGGGTGAGTTCGGGCGAGATGCCCAGGCTCATCAGCATCGGCACGAAGATCACCGAGAGCACGGCCCACTTCGCCGAGGCCGAGCCGACGAACAGGTTGACCACCGCGGACAGCAGGACGATGCCGACCACCGTCGCCTGCGGGGGCAGGCCCAGGTCGCGCAGGAAACTGGCGCCCTCGAGCGCGATGAGGAGGCCGACGTTCGAGGTGCTGAATGCGGCGATGAACTGGGCGGCGAAGAAGGCCATGACCAGGTAGTACGCCATCGTGCCCATCGCGTCGCTCATGCCGGCGACGATGTCCCGGTGGCTCTTCACCGTGCCGGCGACGTAGCCGTGGACGACGCCGGGAATCAGGAAGAAGACGAAGATCAGCGGCACCATCATCTGCATCAGGGGTGCCGAGAACGCGGTCAGTTCGCCGCCGGCGCTGCGCAGGGGCGACGTAACGGGCCACGCCCAGACCAGGAGGACGACCAGACCGAGCACCAGGGCGCCCATGGCGGCGAGGAAGCCGAGGCGGTCCTTCCGGCTCAGCTCCTCCACCTTGGGCATCTGTTCCGGATCGCCGTCGACCTTGGTGCCGCGGAGCCGAGGCTCGATCACGCGGTCCGTCAGGTACCAGCCGACGGCGATCACGAGGACCGAGGAGAAGCTGGTGAACAGCCAGTTGCAGAGCGGGTTGACCAGCCGCTCGGCGTCGAAGATCTGGGCCGCGGACTGGGTGAAGCCCTGCAGCAGCGGGTCGATTCCGGAGGGGATGAAGTTGGCGGAGAACCCGCCCGAGACGCCGGCGAAAGCGGCTGATATGCCGGCCAGGGGATGCCTGCCGGCGGCGTAGAAGATGACGCCGCCGAGCGGGATGACGAGGACATAACCGGCATCCGCCGCGGTGTGGCTGACGATCGCCGCCAGGATCAGCATTGGCGTCAGCAGGCTGCGCGGCGTGAAGCCCAGGATCAGCCGCAGACCGGTGCTGATGAAGCCGGTCTTCTCCGCCACGCCGACACCCAGGAGCGCCACCAGCACGACGCCCAGGGGCGCGAAGCTGGTGAAGGTCGTCACCAACCGCGCCATGAAGGTCGCCAGCGCCTCGCCGGTGAGCTGGTTCTGGATGCGGATCGCCTCGCCGGTGTTCGGGTCGATCTCCGTGAACTGGATCGGCGCCATGATCGCCGAGGCGATCCAGGTCACGAACAGGAGCAGCAGGAACAGAATCGCCGGGTCCGGCAACTTGTTGCCGACGACCTCGATGGCGGTGAGAACCCGGTCGAGGAGGCTCTTGCGTTCGCCGTTGCCGGCCTTCCTGCCCCCGTCGTCTGCCTTCGCCATCAGCGGGCTCCTCCCTGTCTACGCTGTGGACGGAAGCATCATCTTAGCGCCCGCAGCGTCATGCTGATTCCCACAATCGGCGAATCGGCACATGCCTCGGCTGATTGCAAGGTTAGCCCTCGGGCAATCGCAAGATTCCGTCACGAGAACCATGACCTTCACGTGCTGGGGCCACGGGCTCTGAGGAGTCTGGTCGGAGCCTGCGAGGCGTTTGGCGACGCTCGCCGACGTCGGACTCAACCCACGATGCGCGCCACGCGCTCCACGAACCAGAACGCCGCGATCGTCCCGGTCGCATAGATCGGTGCTCGCAGGACGAGTTCCGGCACGACGATCCCTACGCGCTTGACGACCGCCACAACCGCCAGCACCGCGACCACGACCATCAGTTGCCCCACCTCGACGCCCACGTTGAACAGGAACAGGGCCAGGGCGATCGCCCGCTGCGGCAGGCCGATCTCGGCCAGGGCGCCGGCGAAGCCGAAGCCGTGCAGCAGCCCGAAGGCGAAGGCGATCAGCCACGGTCGTGTGCTCGTGATCTTCGATCTGCCTTCCTCCGGCCGCAGCAGTTCGACCGCCAGGAACAGGATCGACAGCGCGATCACCGCCTCGACCGGGGCCGACGACAACCGCACCACGCCCAGGGAGGACAGGGCCAGGGTGATGCTGTGGGCGACCGTGAACGAGCTGATCACGCCCACCAGCCGCCAGGGATTGCGGACGTAGAAGAGCAGGCCGATGACGAACAGGATGTGGTCGAAGCCGAACAGCAGATGCTCGACGCCGAGCCGGAAGTAGGGCGCGGCGTTGCCCGCCGCCTCGCGGTCGACGGTGTACGAGGGCGCCTCCGGGCGGAGCAGTTGGGTCAGGCTGTCGCCGTCAACGAAGCTGATGCGGAGCAGGACGTCGGTCAGGGTTCGTTCGAGCCCCTGGATGGCGAAGGTGTCGCCGTGGAACGTGCGCTCCGGGTCGGCGTCCGGGGCCTCGCATTCGACGGTCCAGCGTTCGACCAGGGCGCCGGCGAGGTTCTCTGGCGCCTGCCGCGCCGTTTCGGTGCAGTAGTCCGGGAGGATCGGGTCGAGCAGCAGCAGCAGCGCGCCGCGCCGCGGCTGCTTCCAGACGACCTCGAAGCGGCCGGTCTCGACCTCGATCAGCTCCAGGTAGCCGGGACGGACCTCGTGGCCGCCGGCGGGGGCAGCGGCGAAGAGCCCGACCAGAATCGCCGCCGCCAGCAGCCCGTGCAGGCAGCGCCGGGTCAGGGCGCGTCTCCGCCGGCCTCGCCGCCGGCCGCGGCTTCGTCGCCGCCTTCGAGCTCGGAGGCGAAGTCGATCTCTTCGATCTCGATCCTGTAGCGGTTGCGCAGGTTCTCGTGGGCTTCGCGGTTCGCCGCTTCGCGGGCGTCGCGCCGGGCGTCCTCGAGCACCCGCCGGCGCACGTCCTCGAACACGGCCGGCTTCGCCTCAGTGCGCAGCGAAAGGCGGACGACGTGGTAGCCGTAGGCCGACTCCACCGGCCCGGCCCACTCGCCGACCGGCAGGTCTGCGAGCGCGTCGACGAAGGCGCCGCCGAAGAGTTCCGCAAGGTCGGCGGCGGTGCGCCGCCCGTACTCGCGGCGCAACATGAAGGGGTCGCCCAGGCGCCGCCAGAGCGTGTTCGTGGGTTCGGCGCCCCCACCCTCTTCGGGGAGTTGCGCGAGGATGTCCGCGGCTACCCGTGCCGCCTCCTCGTCGCTGCCGCGGCGGTCGGGGCTGACGTAGACGTGGCGGAGGGTGAACCGCTGGACCTCACCGTAGCGCTCCGCGTTCTCCTCGAAGAAGGCGGCGAGCTCCTCCTCGGAGATCGCGTCGACCACGACCGTGTCCTCGATCAGGAAGGACATCTTCTGGGCGAGGCGCCGGCGCACGATCGTGTCGTCGCTGTCGAGACCCATCCGCGTCGCCTCACGGACCAGGACCTCCTCCCGGATGTGGTCTTCGACCAGGGAGTCCAGCTCGGCCGCGGTCGGCAGGCGCCCGATCTGGGCGCTCCAGAGGGTCGCCAGCCGGACGACCTGATCCCGGCTGACGAGGATGTTGCGGCTCTCCGGGTCGAAGACGCCGCCGGCCATGCGGTCGAGGGCGAATACCCCCGCGCCGATGACCAGGAATACGAGCAGGGGGTCGCGAAGGAACTTGGCTTTGATCAGCGGTTCGGGCATGGCGAGGAATACTACGCTCTTGCGCGCTAGCCTTCACCGGCTCTGAGTTTGCGGGCCAGGCGTCACTGGAGGAATGGAGGGCATGATGGCGAAGAAAGAACGGCCACGCGCGGCGGCGATGGTGCGAGCGGGGTGCCTGTCGGTCGCTCTCCTGCTGCTCGTGTCGGCGTCGGCGCCGGCGCAGCCCTCACCGGAGGCAGCCGGCGAGCGGCAGAAGGTGCTGTTCGACTGCGACCTCGGTGGGGACATCGACGACGCCTACGCCCTGGCGCTGCTCCTGGCCAGCCCGGAGATCGAACTGGTAGGCATCACCGTTGGCCATGCGCGCACCGCGGACCGGGCGCTGGTGGCGCTGCGCATGCTCTACGAGACGGGCCTGGACCACATCCCGGTCTACGTCGGCCGGGAGACGGCGCTGATCTCAAAGCGGGAGGCGCAACCGGACGACGATTTCAAGCGCGCGCCCTACGACCGGCAGTTCCACTGGGGGCGCGGCTTCGACGAACTGGCGCCGCAGGCCCAGCCGGCGGCGGAGTTCATCGTCGAGACGTTGGGCGCCAACCCGGGCGAGATCACCTTGCTCACCGTCGGACCGGTGACCAACATCGGCGACGCGCTGCTGCTCGACCCGGACGTCCTCAAGCACGCGAAGCGCGTCGTCTCGATGTACGGCTCGATCCGGTCCGGCTACGACGGCGGCGACCCGCAACCGGAATGGAATGTCTTCGCCGATGCCGCGTCGTCGCTGCGATTCGACCGGGCGGTGCAAGCCGGCGGCGTCGAGGTCGTCTACGTGCCGCTCGACGTGACGGATCACGTCCGCCTCGACGCCGAGCGCCGGCGCCACCTCTTCATGCGCGGAACCCCCCTGACCGACGCGGTCACCGCGCTCTACGCCCTCTGGCGAGGCCAGCGAGATCAAACCACCCCGCGCCTCTTCGACGCCGTCGCCGTCGGCTTCCTCCTGTGGCCCGACCTGTTCGGCCTCGAACACGGCCGCGTCACAACAGACGAGCGCAGCATGACCCTGTTCGAACCCGGCGCCGAACCCGCCTCGACGGTCGCTCTCACCATTGACGACGCCGAGTTCGTCGAACGCATGGTCGTCCGCTACCTGGAACAGAACCTCAGTCGGTGAGGCTGTCGAAGAGCGGTCTCTGGACGCGGTCCATGTGCTCGCGAAGCGGCTCGTGGGTGGTCAGGTCGTAGCTGTTCACGTCGACCGCGAAGGGCAGATTGCTTTCGTGGAACAGGGTCCAGAGACGGTCGATCGCGCGCTGGTCGAGGTCGCCGTACAGCAGCAGGTCCAGATCCGAGTTCGAGCGATAGGCGCCCGTGGCTCGGGAGCCGAACACGCCGACCGCGGTGATCCTGTCCGCCCAGGGTTCCAGAATCCGGCGGACGGTGGCGAGCTGCCTGGGGGAGAGCCCGTGGTCCACGGCGCCGGCGCCGCCTGGGGGCTCGCTGGCTCGGCGTTTGGCCCGACCCGTCATCTCACGTTAGACCCTGGCGTCACAGACTCACTCCGTTGGGTCTTGTGACGCAGGGTCCTGGCCTTCCAGTTCGTCGAAGAGCAGCATGTGGAGGTCGTTCATTGCGGTGAGGTAGCGGGTGCGGATGTTGTCGAGCACGTCCTCGAAATGCTCGAAGTTGTAGGTGTGAGACATCTTGTTGCGATCGTCCAGGGCGTCCATCCAGGCCTCGCCGTCGCCGATGAGTTGGGCTTCGAAGGCGGCCCGGATCACCGCCCGGGGCGTGACCTGGGGGAGGACCACGTTCTGGGCCTTCAGGTAGTCGTTCATTACCTTCCAGGCAAGCTCCATCGTGTACTCGAAGCGTTGGATCGTCCCCTCGCGTTCGAGTTGGGTGAGTTCCTGTTCGTCGAGGGCTTCCCGGAGCAGGAGGAAGGCGCGCCGGTAGTTGGCGAAGCGGTAGTGCCAGCGCGGTGGTTCCGTGGTCGTCATCGCTGCCTGCGGTTTGGCTGTCCGGGGCCGACGCTCAGTCTATCCGGCCGGGCCTGTCGGCGGACTGGACCTGGCCGCCTTACATCGACGCCAACAAGTCGCCCAACTGCTCCAGACTCGCCAGGTTGTGGACGGGGAGGAAGTCGTCGATGTGGGGGAGGGCGGCCTGGATGCCGCGGGTGAGGGGCTCGTAGCGGGGTGAGCCCAGGAGCGGGTTGAGCCAGATGAGTCGGTGGCAGCTTCGGTGCAGGCGCTCCATCTCCTTGCCCAGGAGGTCTATGTCGCCTCTGTCCCAGCCGTCGCTGATGATCAGCACCGCGGCGCCTTGGCCGAGCAGCCGCCGGCCCCAGACGAAGTTGAACTCGCGCAGGGCCTCGCCGGTGCGGGTGCCGCCGCCCCAGTCTTCGATCCGTTGGGCGGCGGATTGGAGCGCCCGGTCGACGTCCCGTTCGGCCAGTTCATGGGTCAGCCGGGTGAGACGGGTGCCGAAGGCGAAGGCTTCGACCCTCGATACGCCAGAATCGGCGGGGCGGACGTGCGAAACGGCGTAGATGAAGTGGAGCAGCAGCCGGGAGTAGGGCTCCATCGAGCCGGAAACGTCGCAGAGCAGAACCAGGGGTCGCCGGCGGTGCTTGCGGTGGCGGCCGACCAGGTGGACCATCTCGCCGCCGTGGGCCATGTTGCGCCGGAGGGTTCGGCGCAGGTCGAGCCGGTGGCCGCGGGAGGCGGGCTTGAGTCGCCGCGTACGGCGGGTCTCCAGTTGCCAGTGCATGGTGGCCATCAGCCGCTTGATCTCGTCGAGTTCGTCGCCCTCGAGTTCAGCGAAGTCCTTGCGCCGCAGCGCCTCCCGGTCGCTGTAGGTGGCCGTATGGGCGGTGCGGTCGCGGTCTTCCGAGCGGTCGCCGTCGCCGTCGTTCAGCGCCAGCTTCTGGATCGCCGCCCGCTTCGTCCGCTCGGTGTGGCGCTGGATCATCAGACCCAGTTCGAGCTGCTCGAGTTCGCGCGGGTCGCGCGCCTGCCAGAAGAGCTCGAAGGCCTTGTCGAACCAGGGCAGATCGCGGCGCCGGCTGACCAGGACGGCCCGGGCCGCCGCCTTCACGTCCCGCTTGCGGGCAATGTCGACGAGTTCGAGAGCCGCCACCCAGTCACGCAACTGGGTCGGTGTCACGTCGAGGCTGCCCACCCGCAGCAGTCGGCCGAAGAGGACGATGTTGCGGAGCAGGTGGCCGTGAGCCGGCGCTTCTGCTTCAGTCACCGTTGGCATGTGAATAGACCCTGAAGGTGTTGTGTTCCCGATTGCTGCCGGGGCTGAGGATACGATGCGCTCTGAGAGCGGTAATTCTGCCGGGGTCCGAAGCTGTTCGCTTGGGTAGCGTGAGAAAGCTCATTTCAACCAGCTTGCGGACACGGAGCTGCGCCCGGGGCGGCTATGCCGAAAAGGGCGTTGCTGCAGGAGACGCGAGGAGCCGCTATGAGAGAGTTTTCTTCTGTTGCCCTGTTGCTCGTGGCCATCGCGCCGGCCGCGGCAGAGGACCTGTACAACAAGGACGGGGTGCAGCTCTGGACCTCGGCGCGTCTTGTGACCCGCGACGCGGCGACCTGCCATGTGCTGGAGGACCGATACCCGGACGAGGAGTACCAGCGCTTGAAGGCGAACGAGGGACAGTCGCTGCACGTGTGGCGGTTGGACCTGACCGCGGCGAACTACTCGGGCAAGGTGATCGAGTACCTGCGCGGCAGCGTGGACGTTGAATCGGAGTGGCCGCCATGCACCAACTGGGACTGGGACGTGTTGCAGGACTACCCGGGAGGTGTGGACTGGGCGGGGGGCATCCTGAGCTTTCAGCAGGTGGCCGACATGCAGCCCGGTGAGGAGGCGGGCGAGACCATGTTCCTCCTGGCGTTCCATGACCAGGCGCCGGGGTTCGGCCGCTGGAGCATCGACTACAACTTCGCGGAGGCCGCTCCGGCCTCGGCGGACCGCGGCGTCCCGGGCGCACGGTCTCCCTCAGGCGCGCCCGCGAGTCCCGGTGGCGCGCCGCCATCCCGGTCCGCGGCCGCCGCGCGTCCGGAGCCGCCGGCCGCGGCGCGGCCGTCCCGGCAGCCGGGCGAGACGTTCCGGGACACGCTGCGCTCAGGCGGCGCCGGCCCGGACATGGTGGTGATTCCGGCGGGCAGTTTCCGGATGGGCTGCGTGTCGGGAGTGGATTGTTACGACGACGAGAAGCCGGTTCACCAGGTGACGATCTCCCGGCCCTTCGGGGTGTCGAAGTACGAGGTGACGTTCGCGGAGTGGGACGGGTGCGTGTCGGCCGGGGGCTGCTCCCACCGTCCGGATGACGAGAGCTGGGGCCGCGGTCGCCGCCCGGTGATCAACGTGTCGTGGGACGACGCGCAGTCCTACGTTCGTTGGCTGTCGCAGCAGACGGGCGGGACGTACCGGTTACTGACGGAGTCGGAATGGGAGTACGCGGCTCGGGCCGGTACCTCGTCGGCGTACAGTTGGGGGAATGACTCGGCGGGGCAGTGCAGGTGGGCGAACGGGGCGGATCTCGCTGCCAAGGCAGAGAATCCGGGATGGACGGTGGCGGACTGCCGCGACGGCCATGTCCAGGCTGCCCCAGTGGGTTCGTTCGGCGCGAACGGCTGGGGTCTTCACGACATGCACGGGAACGTGTTTGAGTGGGTCCAGGACTGCTGGAACGGGAGCTACAGCGGTGCGCCATCGAACGGCGGTGCATGGACTTCGGGCGACTGCTCCCGTCGCGTTTTGCGCGGTGGTTCCTGGTTCAACCTACCGAGGTACCTCCGCTCCGCGTACCGCTACGGGAGCGCCTCCGATAACCGCGACAACAGCCTCGGTTTCCGTGTTGCCCGGACGCTCACGCCTTGAGTCTTTACTTCTTTACCTCTTTGCGGGGGGTTCCAAGGGGGGCGGAGTCCCCCTTGGTCCGGTTCCGACCGTCTGAAGCGCCGGGTCATTCTCACGAGTGACGCCCTAAGGGGAAAGGCTTGTCCGAGAACCAAGAGAGCGGACGTGACACTTCGGTGAAGTCGAGCCGCGCCCGCTCGACCGGCCCTGCTCTCGAGTCCCACTACCGCTTCATCCTCTGGCTGGTGCCGGCGGTGGACCGCTTCCCCCGCAGCCGGAAGTTCTTGCTCGGCGACCGCATCCAGACTACGGCTCTGGATGTCCTCGAACGGTTGATCGAAGCGACCTACACCCGCCGCAGGACCACGCACCTGGCGGCCGCCAACCTGGGACTCGAGAAACTCCGGTTCCTGTTCCGGCTGGCTTGGGACCTGCGAGTCCTGGATCGCCGCCGCTACGAGTTCGCCGCTCGCAGCATCGACGAAACGGGACGCAAGGTCGGCGCATGGCGCAAGGTACACGATGCCCGCCAGGGCGCGTGATCTGTTCAACCGCATCGCCTCCTTCGAGGCGTTGCACGCGGCGGCCCTGCGTGCGGCGAAGGGCAAGCGGGCCAAGCCGGGTGTGGCGGCCTTCCTCGCCAATCTGGAGACGGAAGTCCTGCGGCTCGAACGTGAGCTCCAGAGCGGCCGCTACCGCACCGGCCGCTACACCAAGATCGAGATCTTCGACCCGAAGCACCGCATCGTCTCCGCCGCGCCGTTCCGCGACCGCGTGGTCCATCACGCGTTCTGCGCGGTCTGCGAGCCGATCTTCGAGCGCGGCTTCATCCACGACAGCTACGCCAATCGGGTTGGCAAGGGGACTCACCGCGCGGTTGCCCGCTACGAGAAATACCGGGACCGCTGCCGCCACGTCCTGCGCTGCGACATCTTCCGCTACTTCCACGCCATCGACCACGAGATCCTCAAGCGGGATCTCAGACGACGGCTCAGCTGCGAGCGCACGCTGGAACTCGCGGATCGGATCATCGTCGGCTCGAACCCGCAGGAACCGGTCTACCAGCTCTTTCCAGGCGACGACCTGCTGACGCCGCTGGAACGGCGCCGGGGCCTTCCCATCGGCAATCTGACCAGCCAGTTCTTCTCCAACTTGTACCTCGACTGCATGGATCACTTCTGCAAGGAGGTGCTGCGGGCCAAGGGCTACCTGCGCTACGTCGACGACTTCGTTCTGTTCCACGACGACCGGGAGCAACTCGAGGAGTGGCGGCAGCGACTCGCTGGCTTCCTGGAGGGCCGGCGGCTGCGGCTTCATCCGCGCAAGACGTTTATCCGGTCGACCTCCGAGCTGGACCAGTTCCTCGGCTTCGTGCTGCTGCCGGGCGGGGGGCGGCGCCTCCCGGAGGAGAACGTCCGGCGCTTCCGCAACCGGCTGCGGGGTTTGCGGGACAGGTGGCGGCAGGGAACGGTGGCCGAGGACGAAGTGCGACAGCGGGTGCAGTCGTGGATCGCGCACGCCGAGCACGCGGACACCTGGCGTCTGCGTCAAACGATCTTCCGCGACGGGTGGTTCGACCCGTCGCGGGGGCCTGGCTCTCCCCCGACGCGTTTTGCGCGGTGGTTCCTGGAACAACAAACCGAGGAACCTCCGCTCCGCGAACCGCAACAGGAACACCACCGATAACCGCAACAACAACAACGGTTTCCGTGTAGCCCGCACGCTCAGCAGCCGGAGCCGGCGCCGTCACGGCGGCGCCGGGAGTGCAGTGAGCGTCCAGGGAGGGTCATGATGAGAACCCGGTTGGCCGCCCCTCTTGCCCCGCTTGCGGGGGAGGGGCGGCGGCCAGGTGGCCCACGAGGCCGCTTCGTTTGCTTGCATCGCCTGCCGGGCGAAGGTAGATTGCGCGTAGATACCCGCCGGCAGCGTGCTGTCGGCTCAAGGGCTGCTCTTCGGGGCAGCCCTTGCTTTTCTTAGGGACCGCATGAGGACGAGCGTCTACATTGACGGCCTGAACCTGTACTACGGAGCTCTGAAGGGAACACCGTTCAAGTGGCTTGACCCCATCAAGTTGAGCACCGCTGTCCTGCCGCGGCAGTGTGTCGTTCGTGACGCCGATCCGGATCGTTACTTCTGAGCGAGGCAAACCGGTGTTCATTGTCTGTCCAGGGCGATGGCAGGTCGCGCCGAAGCTCCGCCAGGCGGCGAGCCACGTACGCCATGTTCGTAGGGCGATGCTCAAGGCGGCGCAGTTTCCCAGCACGCTTCCGGGCACCGCAATCACCAAGCCGGCAGGTTGGTGAACAGCGGGCCGATCTGTGGTCTGGCTATAGCGTTGGACTCCGGATTCGTCGAGTACGGAATGGGCCTGAGTCAACGCCACCCACTCGTCGGCCTAAGACCAGATCCGTCCCTGCCAGCCCGCCATCCCTTCAAGCGCATCGAACTCGGCGTCCTTGGAGATCAGCGGGCAACGCAGTTCGATCGAGGAAGCGGCGATGAGACGGTCGAACGGATCGCGATGCACCCAGCCGAGCATGCCGGCACGAGCTGCGATGGCCCGAGTGAAGGGAGCGGATAGCGTCTCGGTCTCGGTCACCAGGGCGTCCACATGCGGCGCCATGTCCGGCCACTTGCCCAGTCGCACCTTTCTCGTCACCTCGTAGACACTGATCGGGCTGACATAGACCACGTCGGCATCGAGCACGGCAGCCTTCGCGGTGCCGGTGAGACGCCCTGGTTCCATGAGACTCCAAATCCACGCGTGAGTGTCGAGCAGGACGGAACTCAGGACGTTCCCTCCCAGAGAGCCAACTCGGCGTCGTCCATCGCTTCATTGAAGTCAGGCACGGACTTGACCAGATGGGCCAGGCTGCCGAAACGGAACCTCTCCGACGTTACGGGAACCAGCCTCACCGCAGGCTTGCCCCTGCGGGCGATGATCACGTCGTCGCCCGCTTCGGCGGCGACGATGAGCTTCGACAATTGCGACTTGGCGGCGTGCATGTTAACGAGCATCTTTCCCCCTATCTAGCTAGTCTAGCTAGATCACAATAGCAGTGGGTCTCTGAGCAGGTCAAACGCGCCGCGACGAAGCGGATACGGCGACCAGCGCGGCAGAACAACCGGATGCCGGCGGGGGCGCCGGCGCACCCAGTTTCTGCTGAGCAGGTTCTTGGCGTGGCTACGACCGGCTCTTCCGGAGCAGCCGGCGGACCGCCTCGTCGTCGATCTTGTCGAGGTCGTCCTGGTACTTGAGGAGCACGCCCAGGGTGTCCCGCAGGATGCCGTCGGAGAGAGTTTCCTGGTCGAGGGCGATCAGGGCGTTCGTCCAGTCCAGGGTCTCGGCGACGCCCGGTTGTTTGAACAGATCCTCCTCGCGCAGCGCCTGCACCAGGCGGACGATCTGGGCGGCGAAGTGCTCGGGCGCTTCGGGCACGCGCCGCAGGACGATCTGCACTTCCTTCTCGTAGTCCGGGAAGTCGATCCAGTGGTAGAGGCAGCGCCGCTTCAGCGCGTCGTGCACCTCGCGGGTGCGGTTCGAGGTGACGACCGCGACCGGGGGCGTCTCGGCCGAGATCGTGCCGATCTCTGGAATCGTGATCTGGAAGTCGGCCAGGATCTCGAGCAGGTAGGCCTCGAACTCCTCGTCGGCCCGATCGAGTTCGTCGATCAGCAAAACCGGCGGGGCCTCGCCTCGGCGGCTTGAGCGGACCGCGCGCAACAGCGGCCGCTCGAGCAGGAAGTCGGAAGAGAAGACATCGTCCACCACCGCGGGAGCGTCGGCGCCGCCGGCTGCCTCCACGCCGCGCAGGTGGAGCAACTGCCGGCGGTAGTTCCACTCGTAGACGGCAGTCGAGATATCGAGACCCTCGTAGCACTGGAGCCGGATCAGTTCGGAGCCCAGGCAGCGCGAGAGGGCCTTGGCGACCTCCGTCTTGCCGACGCCGGGTTCGCCCTCCAGAAAGATCGGCTTGCCCATGCGCAGCGACAGGTAGATCGCGGTCGCCAGGTCCCGCTCGGCGATGTAGTCCTCGGCGCGCAGGGCGGCGACGACGGCGTCGACATCGGGGAAGCCCCGGTCGGCGCCGGGGCTGGAGCGCTGGAAGTTGGGCGAAACCGTCATGGTGGGTAGCCGGCCGTCAGAGATCGAGGATGGCGTCCACGTCGCGTGGAAGCGGACGCGGTTTCGACAGCAGTGAGATGCCGAAGAACAGGGTCAGCGACAGCAGCAGCGAGATGGCGCCGCCGTGGATGCCGTGGGGCACCTGGATCTTGAAGATCTCGATGGAGAAGTTCACGGCGAGGCTGGAGATGATCGCAACGTTCGCTGCCAGCGCCGTCGCGCGTTTCCAGTTGAAGCCGATCGCCACGGTCGGCACCAGCGCGGCGGCGAATGTCCCCCAGCCGAAGGTGCCCAGCAGCGCGACCAGGTCCTCCTTCGAGAAGCGCACGAAGAGCGCCGCGCCGACCGCTATGCCGAGAGTCGCCGTGCGAGCCCAGAACAGCTCCTTCTTGAGCGGCTTGCCGAAGAGCGCCTTGGGAATGTCGTGGATGATCGCGGCGGCGCCGATGTTCAGGAACCCGTCCGCGGTCGACATGATGGCCGCGAAGAGCCCCGCGAAGACGACGCCGGCGAGGATGGGATGGGCGTACGCCTGCAGGAAGGCGTAGGCCGCGTCGTCGGCTTGCCCGAGCTCGGTGTGATCGCCGCCCACGACCAGCGCCCGCATCGCGAAGCCGATCGCGATCCACAGCATGGCAGCGAGGACGCCGGCGATCATGCTGACCCAGATGATCTGTTTGAAGTCGCGGATGCGCTTGTTCATCATCAGCTTGGTGATGACGTGCGGCTGCCCGCACGCGCCCACGACGAAGAGGAGGTAGTAGGACAGCGCCCCCATGATGCCCAGGGTGCCCCACGGTCCGATCGCCTCCGGATCGTCGTTCATCATCGTCGTCACACCGCCGGCGACGCCGCCGTCGACCGCCTGGATCGCCGCGATCAGCACCAGCACCCCGGCAGCCGCCATCACGGCGCCCTGGACGACATCGGTATAGACGCCCGCGATGATGCCGCCGGTCACGCAGTAGAAGACGAGGACGGCGACAGAGATTGCCATCGCGCCGCCGAGGCTGACTTCAGGGATGCCGTCGACGTTGTTCAGGATCTCCTGGAGCACGACCGCCATCGCCATGATCTGCGCCGCCAGATAGCCCACGACGCCGAGAATGATCGCCACGGCGGTCAGGAACCGGGTGAGTTCGCTCTGGTAGCGCAGCGCCACCGTGTCCGGGAGCGACACCGTCTGGTACACCTCCGAGAAGATGCGCAGTCGCTTCGCCACCAGGAAGAAGGTGAAACAGATCGCCACCGTGCCGCAGACGATCATCCACACCGAGGTCATCCCCTGGGAGTAGACGAGACCGGGGCCGCCGACGAAGCCGAAACCGGAGAGCGTGCTCGAGAAGAGCGCGAACGCCGTGACCATGATGCCGAGTTCGCGGCCGGCCATGAAGAAGTCCTGGGAGGACTTCGTGCGCCGCATCGCCCAGAGGCCGACGCCGATGCACAGCGCGAAGTAGATGACGAGGCAGGTCAGGACGACCGCGTTGCGGCTGTCCTCCATCAGTCGGCCCCCAACCGCGGCGGGTTACTGGCACTGTCCGCCGCCGCGGTCTCCTGCTCTCGCTGACGTTGGGCCGCGGCGAGTTCGGCCACGCGCCGTTCGTCCTCTTCGGTGAAGAACCAGCGGTCGAACAGCCGGTAGTAGGCGACGATGAAGAACGCCGGGAAGGGCCACACCGCGAAGAACACCCATGCCGAGGGCTTGGGGAAGCCCAGGAACAGCGTGTGGGTATCCTCGGCGGCGTAGCGCTGGTACGAGAAGACGAGGGCGGTGAAGATCGCCGCCAGGACCAGCGTGCCGAAGATCAGCGGCCGCTTTGCCGGCCCCAGGGACGCGCCGCCCGCTCGGCGCCGCTCCATTCCCATCGCCAGGCAGCCGCCGAAGAAGAGCACCTGGAAGAGCACGAAGGCCCAGCCGATCCAGAGGGTCGTGGCGTGACGCTCGGCGCCTGATCCGCCCTGGCGCATGGTCGGGAAGCGATCGTGCTCGAAGCCGCGGCTCTTGATCACGCGCTCCGTCGTGCCGTCATCCAGGACTACGTCCTCGTAGGGCGTCTGCGGGGCGATGAACGCCGCGCCGACGGCGAGGCACATGCCGATCAGGGTGAGAAAGACGAACCAGTGCAGCTTCATGGAGTGCGCGCTACGGCCATGGATGACGAAACGACTTTGGAACCTGAATGGCAAAGCGACCATGCCCGCTTGCGGCGGGGAAGGCTGCGGCAGCCTACCCCAGCAACTGCTGGCGGCTGCCCACGGCCGTCGCGTTGCTATGGTCCCTCGCCATGGACGGTGAGCCGGGAGGAAGCGAGAAGCCGCTCAGCCGCCTGTTCGGGTACATGCGCATGGCGCCCGGCGCCTACGTCCGGGGCGGGATTCTCACGCTCCTCTACGTCGCCTTCTTCCAGCTCATCCCGCTGGCGGGCCGGAACATCGTCGCCGCGCTCGAGGGCCCCTCGGAGCGGTTTCAGCGCGAGGTGCTCTTCCTCGTTCTGGCCGCGGTCGGCCTGGCCCTGGCGCGGCTGTTCTCCCGCATCGTCATGTTCAACATCGGCCGGCAGATCGAGTACCGCATCCGGAACGACTACTTCGCCCACCTGCAGAGCCTGCCGCAGTCGTTCTACCTGGCGCATCGCACCGGCGATCTGATGTCGCGGGCCGTGAACGACATCAACAGCATCCGGATGTTCCTGGGGATGGGTTTCCTGAACCTGCTGCAGACGCCGGTGCTGTTCCTGGGCGCCTTGGTGGTCATGCTCCGCGTGGACGCCACGTTGACCCTCTGGTCCATGGCTTCGTTCCCGCTGTTCGTGCTCGTGACGCGCCACTACAGCCGGTTCATGTTCCAGGCCAACCTGGCCGGCCAGGAGCAGCTCGGCAAGGTCTCGACCGTTGTGCAGGAAAACGCCTCGGGCGCCCTGGTGGTCAAGGCCTACGACTTGGCGGACCTGGAGCGCCTCCGCTTCGACGACCAGAACCAGGAGTTGTTTCGGCGCATGATGAAGGTCGGCGTCATGCAGACGACGATGTTCGCTTCCGTCGGTCTGGTGCCGTCCATCTCGGCTGCCCTGGTGCTGTGGCTGGGAGGTCAGAGGGTGCAGGCGGGGCAGCTCGGCATCGAGGATCTGTGGCTGTTCTGGGGTTACATCGCGATGCTGACGTTCCCGACCATGATGCTGGGGTTCGTCGTCTCGATCACCCAGCGCGGGCTCGCGGCGCTCGAACGGTTGGGCTCGGTGCTGGACATCGTGCCCACGATCCGGGACCGGGAGGATGTAGCCGATGTCTCGGAGGTGGCGGGCCGGGTCGAGTTCCGCAACCTGACATTCACGTATCCGGGCAGCTATGTGCCGGCGCTCAGGGGGATCGACCTCACGGTAGAGGCCGGCAGCACGGTCGGAATCGTCGGGCCGGTGGGGTCGGGCAAGACGACCCTGGTCAGCCTGGTTCCGAGGCTGCTGGAGATCGACGACGCCGCGATTCTGATCGACGGTGTGGATCTCAACCGGTTGCCGGTTCAGGTTCTGCGTTCGAGCATCGCCATGGTGCCGCAGGACAGCTTCCTGTTCTCCATCTCGGTGGAGGAGAACATCCGCTTCGGCGTCCCCGACGTCGATCCCGGCGAGGTTCGGCGGGCGGCTGCCCGGGCCCAGGTTGAGCGCGAGATCGAAGAGTTCGAGGACGGCTTCGGCACCGTCGTCGGCGAACGCGGCGTCACCCTCTCCGGCGGCCAGCGCCAGCGGGTCGCCCTGGCGCGGGCGATGATCCTCCGCCCCTCGATTCTCATCCTCGACGATTCGCTGTCGAGCGTCGACCACGGCACCGAGGAGGCGATCCTGGGCGATATCGAGGGGCGGCGGAAGGGCCGCACCTGCTTCATCGTCGCCCACCGCATCTCGGCGGTGCGTAACGCCGATCAGATCGTCGTGCTCGAGGACGGCCGCATCACCGAGCGCGGAACGCACCGGGAACTGGTGGCATCAGGCGGCTTCTACGCCCGCCTGCACCGCCGCCAGGAACTGCTGTCGGAGCTTGAGCTAGGGGATGGCGGCGACGTCATTCCCGACCCGGCCCACGCGCGGGACACGGCCAGTGCGTTGCCCGCGGCGCCGGCGGGAGAGTCGCCGTGAGCGAGGAACGGAGAGAAGCTGCCGAGCCGGGCCGCGAGCGCGACCTCGGCAAGGTCTACGACAGCGAGCTGCTCAAGCGGCTCTGGCCCTTCATGCGGCCCTACCGGGGTTGGATCGGCTTCAACTTCGCCCTCGTTCCGGTGCGCGCCGTCCTGGAACTGATGCCGGCGCTGGTGATGGGCGCGGCGCTCAACTACCTGACCGAAGGTGTCGCGACGTCGGAGGTGGGGTGGATGGCCCCCTTCGTAGCGCCCCGGCTGGGCTTGGCCCCGCTGGCCTGGATGTTCATCCTGGTGCTCGTCGTCTCGATGCTCACGCTCAGCATGGAGTGGCTGCGCGCTTTCACGATGATCTCGCTCGGCCAGCGCACCATCCGCGATGTCCGGAGGGCGCTGTTCGATCATGTTCAGCGCCTGCCGATGCGCTTCTTCGACCGCTACCCGGTGGGCCGCCTGGTGACGCGGCTAACGAACGATCTGGAGAACCTGGCGGAGATGTTCTCGGCGGGTGTGATCGCGATGGTCGCCGACGTCTTCGTGATGATCGTCATCCTCAGCATGCTGTTCTCGCTCAATCCGCGTCTGGCCCTGGCGGCCCTCGCCCTGGTGCCGTTCCTGGCGGTTGCGGCGGCGATCTTCCGCTACAAGGTGCGCGAAGCGTTCCGCGAGGTCCGGGTCAAGATCGCCCGCCTCAACGCCCACCTGCAGGAAACGATCACCGGCATGAAGGTGGTCCAGTTGTTCGCGCGGGAACGGCGTAACCAGAGGGACTTCGAGCGCGAGAACGCCTCCCACCGCGATTCGTGGCTGCGCTCGATCCAGTACGACGCGCTTCTGTTCTCGTCCGTCGACCTGGCGACGAACCTGACCCGGGCGCTGATCTTCTGGTACGGCGCCAAGCTGATGGGGGCCGGCGAGATCACGCTGGGCACGATGTACATCTTCTCCGACTACATGGGCCGCTTCTTCCGGCCGCTGATGGACCTGTCGGCGAAGTACTCGGTGATGCAGTCGTCGATGGCGAGCGCCGAGCGCGTCTTCCAACTCCTCGACGAGCCGCGGGAACCGGCGGGCCGGATCGAATCACGGGACTTGGCCGGCGTAGGGGCGGAACCCGGTGGCTGCGAGGTCGAGTTCGACGGCGTGACCTTCTCCTACGGTGCGGAGACCGTCCTGCGCGATGTCTCGTTCCGGGTCGCCGCCGGCGAGCGAGTGGCGATCGTCGGCCACACCGGCTCCGGCAAGACGACCACTCTCAAGCTGCTGGCGCGCCTCTACGAACTCCAGGAGGGTTCGATCCGCGTCGATGGCCGGGACATCCGGGAGATCCCGAAACCCGAACTGCGCCGCCGGTTGGCCTTCGTGCTCCAGGACGTGTTCCTGTTCGACGGCGACATGCGCTACAACGTCGTGCTCGGCCGGGACGTGGCCGACGAAGTGGTCGACGAGGCCGCGCGCGCCGCCCACGTCGACGCCCTGGTCGAGCAGTTGCCCAATGGCTGGCAGCACAAGGTCAGCGAGCGCGGCGTGAACTTCTCGACCGGCCAGCGACAGTTGCTCTCCTTCGCCCGCGCCTTGGCCCGCGAACCGCAGCTCCTGCTCCTCGACGAGGCCACCTCCAGCGTCGACACCGAGACCGAGGCCCTGATCCAGGACGCCCTCCACCACCTGATGGAAGGCAAGACCTCGATCGTCGTCGCCCACCGCCTGTCGACGATCAAGGACGTGGACCGTATCTACGTCTTCCACCACGGCGCCATCTGCGAACACGGCACCCACGACGAACTCCTCGCCCGTCGCGGCGTCTACTGGCGCCTATACCAGTTGCAGTACGCGCAGCAGGCGGCGGCGGCGTAGGGGGCCTGGGAACGCGGTCGTCTCGCCCGCATCCGGCGCGAAGCGCCGGTTCCGGTTCGGGTTAGCGGCTCCCCTACCGCGGCCGAGACTGATGCTGCGGCGCCTCCACCTCCGTCTGCAGCCCCAGGTCTCCCTGGTCCTCCATCCACGCCCGCAACGGGCCCAGCATCCCCTCAATCCGCTCCCCGTGCTCCGGCGTGTCCGCCAGATTCACCAGCTCATACGGATCCGCGTCCAGATCGAAGAACTCGAACTCCGGCCGGTGCTGGTAGCGCTCGAAGAGCTCCCGGGCCTGGGAACGCGGGCGTCTCGCCCGCATAGGGCGTAGGCTCTGCAGATGCCGCGCGTTGAACGAATCCCGCTTGCGGAAGTCCTCTCTCGTCTGTTGCCTCTTGAGGAGGACTTCCCGAGCATCGACGACCCGCCGACCAAGCCGGAAGACCCTCTCGAACCCGGGACGCGACTACCGTCAACGAGTTGGACGGCTAGGAGCCCCAAGCGTAGGCTACGAGCCTCGCAACTTGAGGAGCCCGAGCATGGCGACCACTGAACTCCTCGCCCGCATCACCGCCCGCCCGGACGTCTTCGGAGGCAAGCCGATCATCCGCGACATGCGGATCTCGGTGGAACTCATCCTGAGTCTGCTCGCGCAGGGCGTTTCTCCCGAAGCCATCCTGGAGGACTACCCCGATCTGGAAGCGGACGACATTCGCGCTTGCACAGCCTACGCGCGCCGGGCACCGGTTGGCGAAGTGGCTGCGGGGACGGGGCCGCGATGTGGTCGAGCAGGCTGATCTTGGATTCGATCAGGCCGTCTTTCTTCGTAGCACACGTTCGTAGGCGAGGCGTTGATCGTGTAGCCACTCCGCGGCCCGATCCCAGTTCCCTTGGTCGCGCATGTCCACATCGAGACTTGTTCCGCACCACTCGCCGAACCCAGTGACGCCGAGTTCCTGCTCGATTGTTGCTCGGTGGGCTTCCGCCTTGGCACGTAGAGAGTTGGTGCCTTCGCCCCTCTTGCCTGCGAGATAGACGCCGACCTCGTTTCGGGAGACATACTGCGTGACGCCGAGGCTGGCCTCCTTGACGTAGTGAGAGACCCAGCTTGCGGCGCGATTGGGTTTCACCTCTCCAGGGTATTTTGACGCGACGTGGTTCCAGAAGGCACGCCGGAACTGGCCAAGTTCACTGAGCTCCCCGGTCCGGGTGGTCTCGTGCACTCTGCGGTCCCACCCGTTTGGGCGCTCCAGCACGTCGAAAACGGGGGCCAGAGGCGACTTGCCGATTTGGACCACACGGACGCGGACCGCGAAGAAGGCAAACGGGTCGTCAGTATGGTCGTTGAGCCAGCGAATGGCCGACCGATGCTGCTCGTCGAACTCCTTGGCGATCCAGACCACGACCTTCGCTTCCAGGCCCGCCAAGTAGGCGAGAACCTGCCCCAGGTGTTGGAGGTTCGCGTGTTCGAGCTGGTTCTCTATGAGCACTCGAGTGCCATCTGCCGGATCGCTGGCAACGATGTCGGCGCGGTAGGGGCCCACTTGGACTTCGCAGCCCTCAAGGTCCAGATCGACGCCGATCACGTCTGAAAGGCGGTCCAGGTTCTCGGCGAGCCAGGGCGTGAAGTCATGTGCTTCGTGCGCCCACGCGTTTCGCAGGTCGGTGGAGACGAGCTTCCCCAACTCCGATGCATTCATGTGTCTAGTTTCCCTTCGGCTCAGGTCATGTGAATGCGTGCAGTACTTCGACAAACTCCGCGACGATGTCGACGGCACCGGAACCCGCATCGTCGTCCGCGTCCAACTCGATCGGCTCGAAGTCCGGGTTCAGTGGCTCCAACGTGATCCGGACATGGCGCCACGGACCGTCTCTTGCAGACCGCTTCTCGCTCCGGTACCGCTTCACCGTGAACCGCTCGCCGGTCTCCGGGTCGACCGCGTCCCGTAGACGCGCCAGAACGATCCGCCCGTTGCGGCTGCCGGCCCTGGGGCGACGGAAGAGGCAGACGGCGCCCTCCGGGATCCGTGGCGCCATCGAGCGGCCGACGACGGCGGCTGCGAACATGCCGGGTGTCAACGAGTGTCCAGAGTCGACCTCGATCCAGCGCGCGGCCGAATCGACTTCATTCAGGACGCCGTGAGCATCGCCGAAGCCGCCTGCCGCTACCTCAAGGTCCTCCAGCAGCGGCACGCAGTTCTTGTAGCGGTTCTCCGGCGTCGGCTCGACGAATCGGAGTACACCGGCCTGGGCTGGTTGCGTCTCTTCCGGTGTCGCCGCCGTAGCGGTTGGTGCTTCCGGTGTCGCCGCTTCGAACCACACAGCGTCGGCGTCGACGGACTTCCGAACTTCATCGGCGCCGAGGTACATGGCGAGCCGGACGAAATGGCGCGCCATCGCTCCGGCGTCATCCAGGTCCGTCACGGTGATCTCGACCACCTCGTAACCTTGTTGGCGCAGCCAGTACCGGATCTCTCGGTCCTGCTCGGCGGTGCGGGGATTGCCGTGCAGGTGCTCACTCAGGCCGTCGAGGTAGAGGCACACATCGGGCATGCCGCTGTGGCCGCGGTAGATGGCGTCGGGCGTCGTCGTGCCCAGACCCGGGCCGAGGTCGATCTGTTCGCCCCGCACACCTTCGTCAAAGCCCGCCGCCGCTAGCAAGTGCTTGAGGCGGCGCTCGGCCTCGTTCACCGGCTGTGCGGTTGCCTCCTGCCCGGCGGGCGTGGCAGCGGGAATGGGATGTGAGAGCGACAGCTCGCGCCCCCATAAGCGCAGACACCCCAGCGCTGTCTTTCGATTGAGATGCTTGTGGTAGTAGCCGTTCCGGAACGTCTGGAGGCAGTCGATGCACGAGTGGTCGCAGCCGGACGCGCAACCGTCGACAACGGCCTCCGCGGCCTGAGCGACCTCTTCGAAGCGCTCGACGAGTTGATCGAGCAGGCCCGAACCGCCTGGCATCGGGTCCCACAGCAGAGCGTTCACTTGGGGGCGGTCGACTTTACCCACGACCAGGATCTGCAAGTCGTCCAGGTGCATGTCCAGCACCCCGGCGGCGCCGAACCGAAGTGCTTCCAGCACGCTGTAGGCGGTCGAGGGCTCAGGAAGGCCCGGAAGCGAGAGGACGTCGGCAGTGACGTCGGCGTGAAAGCCGATCCGATCCACCGGGCGCCCGCACCGCTCCAGGTGGCTCTTGGCGAACTCCGTCTGTTGGCGCTCGGAGGACAGCGGCGAGACACTTTGGCCGCAGACCGTACATACCGGGTATCCCAGACCGGAACCGTCGCCGATCGCGGACGACGAGCCCACATTGACCAGGCGCAGCTCGACCCCGTGACGTAGTAACGCATCCTGCTCGCCCCAGTGGAAGGCGCGGCCGCCGCGGTGCCCTTCGCGTTCGACGCCGTGGACCGCAACCGCCATCTGGAAGCGGTAGTCCTCGTCGTCCGAGATCTGGGATTGATGGGCCAGGTCCACGTCACAGACCGCGAGCGTGCGAAGCGCCCCGCCGCTGATCGTCGATGCGGGAGCGCCGGCGTCGCACTGCCGCACCGCCTGGTTCTCGGTCGAGACCTCGAACGCAGGCATCTCCTCTCGGTCCTCGCCTCCCCCGCGCAGGAACCTCCTGGCCACGAAACGGTGTCCGTTGGCGTAGATCAGGTTGCCCGGGACGTACTCGCGCAGCGCGATTCCGGTCGGCCGGGGCAGGTTGAACGCGAGCGCCCCGGAGTGCCAGACCGGCACCTCGGCCATCGCCTGGACGGACCCTGTCTCGAGCCCGTAGCCGGGGAGGAAGCCCTGCGCCGCCAACACGTTGAACGTGTTCGCGTCGTGATGCCCCTGGGCGTCCCGGCGATTCCGCCGCGCCTGTCCCTTGAGCCGCTTGACCAGGCGGTCGCAACGGTAGAACAGGGCGTCGTCCTCCGGGTCGAGCGTGCCGTGCTGGCGGCGGGTCTCGTGCAGCCTCTCCAGTTGGGCGAGCGCCCACTCCAGCCGGCGCCGCAGCGACCGCTCGGCTTCCTCGAGGCCCGAGGTGAAGGAGTCGACGCAGCGGCCCAGAGCCTCTGGCGTAACCGCCGCGGCGTCCGCTGCTGGCCAACCTTGAGCGAAAGCCGCTTCGGCTTCGGCGAGAAGGGTGCGGCGGTGCCGGCGGATGACCTCGGCGAGGGGCCCGAAGTCGAACGGCACGGTACGTACGGAGTTGCCCTCGAACAGCCAGGACGAGACGCGGCGCGGCAGGCAGCGTTCGAGCGCCATTCGGATCTGCTCCTTCTCGGCCGCAGGAGGTCCGCCGGATGCTGTGGCGTCTTCACGGCTGAGCCGCTGCAATGCGGTGAGGACAGAGGCGTTCACGTGCTTGCGGACCATCACGTAGTTGCTCAGGTTGAAAGCCGGCGGGTCGACTCGGCCGGCGAGTAGCTTCTCGGGCTGCGCGAAGTAGGCGCGGTCGTGGGACACAGGCCGGCAGTACGTGAGATCGACGGCCATCCGATGACGTCGGCCGGCGCGGCCGGCCCGCTGCCAGTAGTTGGCGGGCAGGGGCGGTACGTTGCGCATCAGCACCGCATCCAGGGCGCCGATGTCGACCCCGAGTTCAAGGGTCGCGGTGCAAACGAAGCAGTTCACCGCGTCGCTTCGACCCTTGAACAGGTTCTCCAGCCGTTCCCGCTCCCGATGCGGAACCATCGCCGTGTGCTCCTCCGGGCGGAGCATGGAGTAGCCGCCGTCCAGGAGTTGCAGGTCGTAGTCGTCCGGGTCTTCGCGCAGCCATTCCAGCGTGCCGTTGCACCGCCAGGCCGGGCAGCGGTCGTGCGGCGTCCGGCGGACTGTGCGCGCGCGGCAACTGCGGCAGCGGTAGACGCCGCGGTGGGGCGACAGCTCGATCCGGTCGGCGTCGACCTGGTAGACGCCGCTGGCGTTCGGCATCGCGCCGCCGCGGGCGCCCAGGAGCTGCACCTGCTTCAGCAGGCCGCGCTCGGCCAGCATCTCGAACAAGCTCCGCAGCAGCTCCTCCGCCTGCTCCGGCCCGGCACCCCATTTCGCGGCCATCTGCTTCATCGTGGTCTGGCCGCCGTCGCTCAGCCACTGCATGACGCGGCCGCGATCGTCGCCGGGGCCGCGTTTCAACTTGACGCCCTTCGGTCCGCCGGACCGCCGAAGATAGCCCTGCTGGATCTCCAGGTCGCCGGCCAGGCGGTTCCGGGTAAAGGTCAGATACTCCGCGTCGTAGAGGACCTTCTGCCGGCGAACGTAGTCGAGTGCCGCGGCGACCCCCTCCCGCATGGATTCCGGCGGCAGCCCGAGCCGGTTCGCGTGGTCCTGGATCCACGGCAGCGAAGCGTCGAGGTCGGCGTAGTCGACCTTCATTCGCCCCCAGGGCTCCAATCCCAGGGGTTGCCGGGCGGACTCCGAGATCTCCCGCAGCACCTGCATGCGGAGGAACTTTCGCCGCTCGTCGCGGTGGCGTTGGCCGGCCGCCTCCCGGCGGGCCACGACCCAGACCTCCGGAATCAGCGCGCGCGAAAGCGCCTCGTTCTTCTCCAGGGCGTCTTCGAGGAACCAGGTCAGATCGCCTACCGACCTGTGTCCGTGGTTGAGTCCGTCCGCCATCAACGATCGCAGGCGGAACCGGCGTGCGTGGTCCTTCATCCATCCAGCCTGGAAGGCGGCATCCTGGCGGTTGTCGCAGAACACGAGCAGCCGCGGCCGCTCCGACTGTTGGACCATGTCCTGGGCCAGAACGTGTACGTCGGCGGCGTTGCTGGCGCGCACAGGCCGCGCCGGTTCGCGGTACCGGCCGCCTCCGCCCCGGCCGCCCAACGCGTTGCACGAGAGGCAGCTCGTCAGGACCCCGGGCCTGTCCGGCTTCTGCCGGACGGCGTGAAGGCGGATTCGCGGCCCGGGCGCGCCGCAGGCGAGGCAATCCCCGCCTGATCGTTCATGCGCGGCGCCGCAGTGCCGGCAGAGGTGGACCGGAGCCGTTCGCCGCTCGAGAACGCTGGTGGTCTGGCTGTTCCCGTTGCGTCGTCCCTGGTCCGGACCGTCTTCGTCGTCCGCGTCGTGCTCGTCGCCGCCGATTAGCCGGTCCACCAGGACCACTCGCTTCCCTTCCCGGGCCTCGTCGAGCTTCCGCCAGACGACACCGTCCGCATGCGGCTCGCCGCCGCCAGGGCGTTTGCCGCTGAACGAGAAGTCCTCGAGATGGGCCTCGTAGTAGTGCTGACCGCAGGTGGTGCAGGTGAGCACGGGCAGATGCGCCGACCGCGCTTCGCCTGACCGTTCGGCCTCGTCGGCAGACGCCGTCTCGCCGTGGTCGATCTCGTCCTCCGCGGCCAGCCACAGCCGCGGTTCGTCCGTCCCGTGCGGAAAGGACACGACCGCGCCGGGGATGCCGCGCACGAAGCCGTGGACCACTGGCCGCAGCAGAGGCCGGCCGTCGCTGCGCGCCGCGGCGGCCAGGGTCAGCCACGCCAGGATCTCGGCCTCCGTGATCTCACGGTCGATGGCTCCCTCAAGCTTCGGCGGCAGTTCGTGCAGCGGCCGCGGCTCGTGCAGCGCCTCGTTCAGGCGATAGACGATCTCGCTCCGCGCCAGGGCCCGGTAGAGCGCTTCGGGCCAGGGCTCACCGTCGAGATCCCGACCGGCGATCGCCCGGTAGGAGCGACGGACGGCGTCTCCGGGTCCGTCCGGGTCCTCCTCGACCGCTTCCACGCAGTGGGCCAGCAGTTGGGCTGTGTCTCCGTGTGGCGCCGCTGCTGGCAGCCATCTCTCCTCGCTCCAAAGCTCCTGCTCGTAGTCCTCCGCGACCGTCTCGACGGACTCCTCCGGCACGCCGAAGAACCGCGAGGCGAAGACCCGGGCCGTCTCCGGACGCTCCGTGTCGACGATCGTCGCCGACGTGGCGACGCAGACCGTGTCCGCGGCTTGCCGGCCGCAGAACGCCCGCAGACGCCGGACGAGGCACGCGGTCTCGGCGCCCATGGCTCCGGTGAAGGTGTGGGCCTCGTCGAACACGAGGTAGTCGAGGCGGGCGCCCTGGAACAGCTCGGCGTCCCGCTGGCGGGTGAGAAGCAGTTCCAGTTGCTTCACGTTGGTGAGCAGGATTCGCGGTTGCCCGCCAGCCGAACGCATCGCTTCCCGCGAGCAGGCCTCTTCGGCCGGGAACACGCTCTCACCGCTCTTGGCCGCCCGTACCGCCTCGAGCTGCGCCTCGTAGTCCGAGCGGGAAGACCCCGGAGGAAGCCTGACGCCGCCCACGTCGCCTGCTCTCTCCGGCGTTTTGCCGACGTACATGCCGAACGAAACTCCCGTGCCCGCCAGCAGCGAGCGCAGCCGCATCAACTGATCCTCGGCCAGCGCGTTCATCGGATAGACGATCACGGCGCTGATGCCGGCCGGCGCACCTGTACCTTTCAGGGATGGACTTTGGGTGTGTTCTGAGGTCAGGTGAGACAGTAGTCGTAGTGGCTGCGGTAGCTGTGGGAACCGGCTCCTGCCGGTTTCCAAGGTCCGGCGGGAAACGGTCTGTCGTTTTCCGCGGGACCGGCAGATTCCGCAGCCATGGGGGCGGGTCGGTTTGGCCTCGCCTGAGTTCATGAGAAGTCGGCAAGCAGCCGGGAACAACCACCGGCGCACTGTGCTTCGAGCACCTGACTGGGACTCGTGTCCCGGCTGCTTCGCCGCGTTGGACGCCCAGTGGGAAGTCAGTGCCAAAGAGCACCAGTACAGGTACGGGCAGGCAACGCGGCGTGCCGACCAGTAGAGAGTAACGCAAGCGGAGACAAAGGAGGCGCAATGACGGAGAGTTGGTTTGCCGGCGTGGACTGGGGATCGGAGACCCACCATGCGTGCGTGCTGGATCGGGACGGCAGGACAGTTGCAGAGGGTGCGTTCGCCCACAGCGGCAAGGGGCTTTCGGCCATGGCGAGCTGGCTTCTCCAGTGCGCGGGCCACGCCCCTGCGGGCGAGATCGGCGTTGCCATCGAGGTGCCGCACGGACCCGTGGTCGAGAGCCTCCTGGAGCGAGGCTTCGCCGTCTATTCGATCAACCCCAAGCAGCTCGACCGTTTCAGGGACCGCTTCTCGGTCGCCGGCGCCAAGGATGACCGTCGCGACGCGAGGGTGCTCGCCGCGGCGCTGCGCACCGACCCCCAGTGTCTGCGCCGTCGGCAAGCCTCCGATGACGCCATCGTCGAGTTGCGCGAGTTGTCCCGCGCCCGCAAGCAGTTGCTTGACCATGCCAACAGCCTGGAAAACCAGCTCCGCGACCAGCTCTGGCGCTACTACCCGCAGTTTCTCGCCGCGGTCAAGGGCGACGTGTCGGCGCCCTTCGCTCTGGCCCTGTGGCAACTGGCGCCGACGCCGGCCAAGGCGCGACGGGTACGCGAAGCCAGCTTCGCCAAGCTGCTCAAACAACACCGCATCCGCCGGCTGACTGCCACCGAACTGCGTGACCAACTGCGGGTCGAGCCGATCGCCGTCAGGCCTTCCAGCGTCCAGGCCGCCACAGACCGCGTCCGCCTCCTCACACCGGTGCTCGAGGCGGTCAAGCGCCAGATCGCCGACGCCGAGCGACGCCTCAAGCGCATGCTCCACGAACTCGAAGACGAGACCCCAAAGGATGACGAACGTCAACCGCCACAGCCGAGCGACGCCGCCATCCTCCGCTCCCTGCCCGGACTTGGCGCCTTCGGCCTCGCCACCTTCCTCTCGGAGGCCGACGAAGCTCTCCGCCGCAGAGACCGCGAGGCACTACGCTGCCTCTCCGGCGTCGCGCCCGTCACCGTCAAGTCCGGCAAGAAACTGATCGTCATGCGACGACTCGCGGCCAACCAGCGCCTCAACGACGCCGCGTTCCACTGGGGACGGGTCGCCATCCAGCACGACCCCGTCAGCCGAACAAAGTACGACGCCATGAAGGCACAGGGCAAAACCCACGGACGAGCACTGCGACAAGTCGTCGACCGACTCCTCTCCGTCGCCTGCGCCATGCTTCGAGACCGCACCCTCTTCGACACCTCACGGAACCAAGCAATCGCCGCATGACACAACAGACCACAACCCACCTGAATACCCTTGCAAAAGGGTGGGAAGTCCTCGTCCCGCAGACGGAGGCTGCGACTGATGATCGGGTAGAGGAAGCACTCCGTCTTGCCGGAGCCGGTGCCGGTAGAAACGAGTGTCGAGCGACCCCCGACGATCGCGCGGATCGCCTTCTCCTGGTGCCGGTAGAGCTGCGAGACGGCGCTCGGAATCCGCTGCTCCAGATGAGGATGAAGCAGCCCCTCGGCCGCCAGGTTCGCCACCGCCGCGCCGCCGCGAAAGGGCCGCGAGAGGCTGACGAACGGCCCTTGCAGCAACGGCGACCGCCGCGCCTCGTCAAGCGACAGCAGTTCCCGCATTTGCCCATGCAGGTGCGGGTCCGCGAACGGATAGGCCCGCAACTGGTAGCGGAGAAAGCTCTGGAGGACCTTCTCCGTGAAGACGACTGGGTTCAGAGCCATGGGGCCGGCAAGGCTACCGCTTCTGACGACAGCTTCTTGGCGCCGCGAGCTTGACGACCCCGACATGCAGGCTGCGCCCGCCGCGATGGAGCGGGCCGTCCGTCGCGCACACAGGGACGCGCAGCGACACGGCACCGGTGTTCTCGTCGTCGTGAACGGCGAGATGGTGGAGGTGGAGCCGGACCCGGCGCTGTACGAGGACGACCCGGCCGCGAAACCGAGGAAGCGGCGGTGCGCCACCGAGCTTCGGCACAACAGAGTTGAAGCCCGGTTCAACGGAGTTGACGGGAGTCGTGCGTCGCTGGCGTTCTACGGCCGCTCCAAGCTGACGGTCCGTGCCGGTCCGTCGTAGGTCAACACAAGGTCGTTGAGGATGTCACGTCCGACTACGGCGATGAGGTGGAATCTCGCCAAATCGAGGCTGGCAACTCGGAGCGGCCACGATCCCATGCCGTCGAGCACCACTTCGACCTCGAAGCTCGGAGAGTTGATGTTCTTGTGACTGTCGTAGCGGAGGAAGGGAATCGAGTCGACCGACACCAAGCCGGCGTTCAACGCGGTTGTGGCGTCAATAACGGTCGTGTCGGCCCCGGTATCGAGGAGGGCGAAGCCCGACACGATGTCTCCCACGCGAACTCCTTCGCGCGCCTTTCGGCCCCGGTACGCGGGGTGGTAGCGAAGCGTGATGGGGAAGGTGGGGCGCCCGCGCTCGTCGTAGCGGGCCCTAGGCACGAAGGAGGGTCGGCATGAATACCGGCTCGGGGCGGGTGCCGCACTCACGGACCAGCATCTTTCGGACGCCTAGTCGATACCCTTCGTCGATCGCTTCGCGGCGAGTCGGAAAGACGCCGATCAACTCTTGACCGCAGATCAGGACGTACTGGTCTGGAAACCTCGTCGCGTAGTCGTCGAAGTGCTCCTCATAGAACTCCAGTTCAACGGCGAGGAGCGACCCTGGCTGAGTCTCGGCGTCTCTCGCTGGCATTGGGTCCCTTCCAAGCAGTAGAAAAGCGCGGCTCGCTGATGACCTTCTCGCTTCACCGTAGCATGAGCACGGAGCGTGAGGCGGGGGGCATGGCGTCGAGCAGGGTGCCGCCGGCACCGCCGAGCAGGTCGGCCGTGCGGACCGTGCGGGCGCGGCAACTGCGGCACCGGTAGACGCCGCGATGGGGCGACAGCTTGATCCGGTCGGCGTCGACCTGGTAGACGCCGCTGGCGTTCGGCATCGCGCGGCCGCGGGTGCCCAGAAGCTGCACCTGCTTCAGCAGGCCGCGCTCGGCCAGCATCTCGAACAAGCTCCGCAGCAGCTCCCCCGCCTGCTCCTGCTCGGCGCCCCACTTCGCGGCCATCTGCCTCATCGTGGTCTGGCCGCCCTCGCTCAGCCACTGCAGGACGCGGCTGGGATTGTCGCCGGGGCGGCGTTTCAACTTGACGCCCCGTCCGCGATCAACGAGCGCTGGCGGAACCGGCGTGCGTGGTCCTTCATCCATCCAGGCGGCATCCTGGCGGTTGTCGCAGAACACGAGCAGCCGCGGCCGCTCCGAGTGGTGGACCATGTCCTGAGCCAGAACGTGAACGTCGGCGGCGTTGCTGGCGCGCACGGGCCGCGCCGGTTCGCGGTAGCGGCCGCCTCCGCCTCGGCCGCCCAACGCGTTGCACGAGAGGCAACTCGTCAGGACCCCTGGAAGAGCTCGGCGTCCCGCTGGCGGGTGAAAAGCAGCTCCAGTTGCTTCACGTTCGTGAGCAGGATCCGCGGTTGCTCGCCAGCCGAACGCATCGCTTGCCGCGAGCAGGCCTCTTCGGCCGGGAACACGCTCTCGCCGCTCTTGGCCGCCCGTACCGCCTCGAGCTGCGCCTCGTAGTCCGAGCGGGAAGACCCCGGAGGAAGCCTGACGCCGCCCACGTCGCCTTCCCTCTCCGGCGTCTTGCCGGCGTACATCCCGAACGAAACGCCCGTTCCCGCCAGCAGCGAGCGCAGCCGCATCAACTGATCCTCGGCCAGCGCGTTCATCGGATAGACGATCACGGCGCTGATGCCGGCCGCCGCACCCTCGTCCCGCAGACGCAGGCAGCGACTGACGATCGGGTAGAGGAAGCACTCCGTCTTGCCCGAGCCGGTACCGGTGGAGATGAGGGTCGGACGTCCTCCTGCGATGGCCCGGATCGCTTGTTCCTGGTGGCGGTAGAGCTCCTCGATATCAGCAGGGATGCGCTGCTCCAGATGCGGGTGCAACAGCCCGTCGGCCACCAGATCGGCCGGTGCCGCGCCGGTGCGGAACGGGCGCGAGAGGCTGGCGAACGGTCCTCGCAGCAAAGGCGACCGCCGTGCCTGATCGAGGGACAGGAGATCCCGCATCTGGCGATGCAATCGCGGGTCCGCAAACGGGTAGGCCCGCAGTTGGTAGCGGAGAAAGCTCTGGAGGACCTTCTCTGTGAAGACGACCGGGTTCAGTGCCATGGGGGCGGCAAGGCTACCGCCTGGTCCTGGTCGCGCCGCCCGTGGGAAGGCGGGCATCCTCCTCGTATCCGGTGCCGAGGCCCCGGACGAGCTGCCTGTCCGGTGTTCCAGGGCCGCTCGGTGGCTGGCCGACAGAGCGTCGCCGATCGCTGGCAATGCGGTCCGGCAGTCGGCAGGAGGATGAAGCTCAGCCCAGCGGTTCCAGGTCCAGCAGCAGCCGCGACGCCGCAACGGCCTCGACATTCGGCGCAAGCGGGAAGGTCTCGTTGCCGCCGTGGACGATGAAGGCTCGCTCCAGGCCGAGCGTGTCCATGGCCGAACGGAGCGACTGGCTGATTCGTGGACTCACCGTGCGCTTGATCTCGAAGCCCAGACGCCGGTTGCCCGCGATCACGAGAAGGTCGAGCTCGGCGCCGGCATGGGTGGCCCAGAAGTAGCACTGATCGCTGCGCGCCCCCAACCTCGCCGCGATCTGTTGGACAAGGAAGCCCTCCCAGGAAGCGCCCAGTTGCGGATGGGACTCGACAGCCTCCTTCGTGTCGAGACCGAGCAGAGTGTGCAACAGACCTGTATCGGCGAGGTACACCTTGGGAGACCTCACTTGCCGCTTCCCGACATTCTCCAGCCATGGGCCGCACTGCCTGACGACCAGAGTCGATGTCAGCAGGTCGAGGTAGCGCCGCACCGTGGTGTCCGCGACACCGAACGAGGAGGCGAACTGGGAGCTGTTCCAGGTTCGGCCGTGGTAGTGCGCCAGCATCGTCCAGAAGCGCCTGAGCGTGACCGCGGATATCTGGATCCCGAGTTGCGGCAGGTCCCTCTCCAGGAACGTCTGAATGAAGGCCCGGCGCCATTCGGCGCTCTCCGCGTCGGACTCCGCCAGAAAGGAGAGCGGGAAGCCTCCGCGGATCCAGAGCCGATCGAAGTCGTGAACTCCCACCTCCTCCAGCCCCAGCGGCTCCAGGTGGTGGTAGATGATCCGCCCGGCGAGCGATTCCGAAGACTGACGAACGAGGTCGGGCGAGGCGCTGCCCAGGATCAGGAAGCGAGCTCGCCTCTCGGGACGGTCGGCCAGCACCCGGAGCACGGGGAAGAGCTCCGGCATGCGTTGGACTTCATCGAGGACGACGAGTCCCGCGAGCCCCTCCAGCGCCAGTTCGGGTTCCCGCAACCGCCCAAGATGCCGAGGGCTCTCGAGATCGAAGAAGTGGGATTCCTCCTCCCTCTGCGCCAGGACCTCTTTCGCCAGCGTCGTCTTGCCGATCTGGCGCGCTCCCAGAAGACCTACGACCGGGTACCGGTCGAGCAGGTCCATCAGTCTGTCGATGTGCCGCTTTCGTTGAATCACCGACTTATGATACTTGAGATCTCGGCGGTCGCCGCCGGATATTCAAGCGCAGAGATGTTCGATCAGATCGGACTGTTCTTGCGGGACCGCCGCTTCCCTGCGTGCGACGTGAACGAGGACATGGGGAAGCGCCCGGAAGGGCCGGACTACGGCGTCTTCGATTTCGTCGACCTGTTCGCGCGGGCGGTCCTGAACAAGCCGTTCGTGCGGCTGTCGAAGCGGGAGAAGGCCGCCCTCGTGAAGAGGTTCGAGCACAAGGTGAGCGATCACCTGCCGCTTTGGATCCGACTGCCGATGCCGCGCTACGCCAGGGAAGAGCGGCGGCGGCCGGTGTCGTCCGCCTCCGGGGCGCTCGGCCTCAGGCGGCCCGCGACGGCACTCTCTCCCGCGCCACCACCGCCTCCAGGTGAGGCGGCGGTCGCCACAGGCATTCCATGACGTAGCGCAGGTCTATCGGCCGGCCGTCCCAAGCCGGCATCGACTCCTTGCCTGTGATCACGATGCCAGCGTTCTCCAGGTATTCGATCAACTCGCGGGCGGCGTCAGTGCCGATTGGTGGCGGCGCGGGACTCCGCTCCAGGGGCCGCCTTCGAGAATCGAAGAACTCCACGGCGCCGTCGTCGTTCATGCGTACGCTGAAGCCGCCTTCATGGAGTGCGCGATGGTGCCTCCGGCACAGGAGCACGAGGTTCGAGAGCTTCGTTTCGCCGCCCTCGGCCCAGTGGACGACGTGGTGCGCGTCGCAGTGCTGCGAAGTGCAGCCCGGGAAGCGGCAACCCTCATCCCGGAACCGCAGGGCGCGACGGATGGGCGGCGGGATGGTGCGGGTCTTGCGGCCGACGCTCAGTATCTCGCCGGATCCGTGCCGCATGGGAACCTTCCCGGACTCGCAGGCGATACGCCGGGCCGTTTCCGCGGAAACAGGCACGTGCGAGGTTCCGAGCCAGGCGCCGCGGATGGCCGGGCGCTCGGATTGCTTCGTGGTCGCTCGAGGCGCCGACCCAGTGGCGCCTGGCGTTCCCGCGGGAACGTGGACACCTGTCGCGGCGATCCCCGCTGTGCCCGCGTACGACGTTTCCGCGGGAACGCGTGCGCCTGTCGTCGGCGCGGTGACGGCGTTTGCCGCTTCGCCCGTCGATGGCGTTCCCGCGGGAACGCCGGTCCGGCACTCATGCACCGGTTCTGCCGGATTCCGGAGTTCCGCTTCGCTCACATGGACCACGACCTGGTACCGGTCGCCGCTCGACCCTGGGTCGAGACCGCCCTTGAGCGCGCTCTCGGCAACGAGGCCGAGAGCGTCGGCGCGCCGCTTCCCGGCCGGAGGCCGGTTGGCCTCGTCCTTGCTTCCTTCAGTGCTGGCGTAGAGCTTCTCGTCAGCCGCGTCGAGGGCCCTCAGCAACACCTCGCCCACCTCGGGCGCCAGCCGTCCGCGAATCACGAACATGCCGTTCTCGTCGATGTGGGTGGAGACGTGACTTGAGGCCTCGCGCACTTCGTCGTCGCTGGCTTCGACCGTGCGATCGATCCTCCGCCACCCTCTGACCACGCGTTCGATGTGCGCGGCAGTGCCGGCCTTGCCCACGTCGACCAGCGACTCCTCCGTGTCGGGCCTGGCGATGCGGGTCAGCGCCCTCACCTTGGAGTAGGAGAGCTCGCCCCGCTTCATCGCGGCGCTCATCAGGGGCAGGTCGCCCAGAGCGCGGGCGACGCGCACCTTCTCGCGGGCCGCACCGGGCGCCAGGCCGATCCGCCAGGTGAGCCACTGCGCGCAACTCAAGAAGCCGTTGTTCCAACCTTCCTTCTCATCGAACTCGCGGATCAGAACCAGGAGTTCGAAGGTTGCCGCGTCGATCCGCGCGGCGAGCGCAGCGATCTCCTCGCCCATGCGCTCCTTGGAACTCATGCCGGTTTGTTTGTCAATCATTGGTGTCGAGCGCCCTTGGGATTCCAGGGTTGGACGTGAATCGGAGGCCGCCAAACCGGCCTTTCAGGGCCTCCGCGCCGAAGGCTGATAATCTAGCATGGGTGGCCGGTGAACACAAGCAATTCAAGCCGATGAACCCGTGCGACGCAGGCGGTAGCTGCGGCCCGAGGGACTCGGGCGCCGTGGTCTGCCTCCATTGGCTCCCAAAGGTCGAGGGGTGCCAGTTGTCCTTCACGGTGCGGAACCCCGGAGCGCCCCCCGCGTCAAAGCGGGCTTCAATAAAGAGCGACAGGTTCTGCGGGAGCCGAAGAAGCGTCAGTTGAGGGGGGAGGAAGGATGCAGCTTAGCCTGCATCTTCCAGAACCACCTGTCGTTCGGCGACCGCGAACTCGGCCACGGACACGGGCTGCTGCTCACCGGAGGCGAGGCGCCGGAGCCGTGTGTCGTGCTGCCAGTCGAAGTCCCGGCAAACCACGATCGCATGAATTGGAACCCGTTCCCTTGCGCCACGCACCTCCCGAAGCAGTCCATCCGCCAAATCGAACGCGTTGGACATTCGGCCGGACATTGTGCTGATCGCGGCCAACTGGTCGCTGATCAATACTGCTGGCCGATAAAGAGTGGCCGCGGCGGTAAGTACGAGAGCAGGTGATTCCTCGAGACCGAGGCGTTGCCCGACTTCGGTGGCCGTCCTTTGGGAGGCAAGACGGTCGAACCGGAGTGCGAGAACAGGCATGCCTCGCTTCCGTAAGCCCGCCCACGGCCTGAACGACGCGAGCCGCCTTCCCTGACCCCGCTTTCCCTGTCACTATGCTGTCGGTTGAGGTGCCGCCGAGTCGCGAAAGCAGGGTCTCTGCCGGCTCCCTCGGGATAGGCCTCTGCCGAATGAGGCGGCCTTGTGCACCTTCAAGATAGAGCTCTTCAGGCTTTCGTGTGGAATGTGAGCGAATCGGGGTAGAGGTCGAGTCCACCGAGATGGAAGTAGATGGCGTTGCGGAACCGGTCTCGGTTTCGGTAGCCGCGAGCTGATTTCTTGAGCCATTGAATGACCGAGTTGATGCCTTCAAGGCGGGCGTTGGTGACCCCCCGCTCGATCGCGTTCAGCACTCCTTCGAGATGGGCCTTGAGCATCCGGGCCACACGCTTCATCGGCTCCAGCCGGCTGCGGATCGCCCACGAGTACCAGCCCTTGAAGGTTGCCAGCGCCTCGGCCCGGTCCGGCACCTCCCACATCAGCATGGCGAACTCCTTCAGATGCCAACAGCGGGCAGTCTTCGAGGTGCCGTCGATCAGGTCCTTGAAGCGGACCCAGGATCGCGCCGGCACCCGGTCCGGGTGGTACAGCCACAGATAGCGCGTGTCGGCAAGACGCTCGTCGCCCAGGCTGAGAAGGAGCCGGTGCTCCTGTCGCCGCACCTCGTCCACCGCACCGCCGAGATGAGCCGCGACGTGGAACTTGTCGAACGCGATCTTCTTGTCTCCGTCCGAAAGGCCGGACACCGTCGCACTGATGTACCCGGGCCACATGTCCATCGCCACCGTCTCGATCTTCGCCCGCTCCGCCTCGGACAGCGAGCGGTAGTACGACGACAGAGCTTCCTTGCCGCGGCCGTCCGCCACGTGGTGCACCCGCGGCGTGCCTTCAAGGTCCGCCACCACGGTCACGTATTCGTGCCGCTTCTGAAACGACGTCTCGTCCACCCCCAGAAGCCGACACCCAGACGCAGCGCCGCGACGCTCAAGACCACGCTTCACCGCCCGACCCATCACGCCGTCCACCTGGTCCCAGCTCAAGGCCAGATGCTGAGCCACCGCCGAGATGCTCGCCGCCCCCAGCCAGTCGATGATCAAAGCCTCGAACAGCGCGGTGAAACGCGAACCCGCGTCCGACCACGGCACGCCGATCGTCCGCACTCCGTGCTCGGCGCACCTCACCCGAGGCACCTCGGCGGTGAGAATCGTCCTGTATTGGCAGGTCGGCAGATGACGCCAGCTACGACGACGGGCGTCGTGGCGCTTGACCGACCCCCCGCACTCCGGACAACCCAACGACTCGCCGCCGCCATGAGCGACGAAGACCTCCACCTCGCACGCCTCAAGCCGCAGCTCGACGCCCGTCACTTCCCATGGACTCTCGATACCCAGAATCCGACCGTACAAGTCTATGTCTCGCATCCCGCGAGACTACGGCATCTCCACCATCAACCCGGAAGAGCCCAAGATAGTAGCGATCGGTGGCGGTACGAACCGCGACTGCCTCTTGGGCAGGTTCGTTGATTCGCCGCATGGGATAGCCCCGACTGGCCAGTTCGTCCGCCTGGAGGCATCGCTCGGAAACTGAGCCACTCATCGCTCGGAAAGTGATCCACCCTCGGCCCTTGGCCGGTAGCTTGGTCTTGTACAGGAGACCAAGGCGATCGGAGGAAGGACTTGCTGAGGATGGATCAGGTTCATGTTATTCGGTACCAGGTGCTGAGGGAGGGTCGGAGCCAGCGCTCGGTGGCCCGCGAGCACGGTGTGAGCCGCAACACGGTGCGCAAGTACCTGGATCAGAGCGAGCCGAAGCGGGTGGAGAGCAAGCCCCGGCGTCGCTGGGTGACGGAGCGGATGGCGCCGCGTCTGGAGGAGTTGCTGCGCAGGTGGTCTCGCCGGACGACGGCGAAGCAGCGTCTGACGGCTACGCGCCTTCATCGGCAGTTGCTGGAGGATGGCTACGAGGTCGGGATCACGACGGTGCGCAGCTACGTTCGGGAGTGGAAGCGTCAGCGGCGGGAGACGTTCATTCCGCTGGTGCACCGTGCCGGCGAGTGCGGCCAGGTGGACTTCTTCGAGGTGACGGTGGAGGAGGACGGTGTGGCTCACCGGGTGTGGAAGTTCCTGCTGCACCTGCCGTACTCGGGCCGTTCGTTCGTGTGGCTGTACGACCGTTGCGACCAGGTGGCGTTTCTCGACGGCCATGTGCGGGCGTTCGCTCACTTCGGCGGCGTGCCGCTGCGGCTGGTCTACGACAATCTGAGTGCGGCGGTGCGTCGTCGGGTCGGCGCCGAGCGTCAGTTGACGGATCGATTCCAGGCGCTGGTGAGCCATTATCTGTTCGAGCCGTGCTTCGCCCGTCCCGGCGAGGGCCACGACAAGGGCAGTGTGGAGTCACGGGGCAAGGGGATCCGCCTGGCGCACATGAGTCCGGTGCCCCAAGGGCGCACTCTGGAGCAGATCGCAGGCGAGGTGCTGGCTTCGGTCGACGCGGCACACAGTGAGCGCGCCCGGTGGGAGGAGGAGCAGGAGGCACTGCGAGAGCTGCCGGCGGCCGGCTTTGAGCCAAGGAAGCTCAAGATCGTGCGGGCGTCGCGCCAGGCGACGGTGCAGTTGGGCGGTGCGACCTACTCGGTTCCCTCGCGCTGGAAGAGCCTCGAGATCCACGCCCTCGTCGGCGCCAGCGAGATCACCTTCACCTGCCGCGACGAGGAGTACTGCTGCGACCGCATGCGGCCGGGACAGCGCTTGGTGCGCTACGCGCACTACTTCGAGGAGCTGTCCAGGAAACCTCAAGCGGTGCGTCAAGTCGCTCCAGAGCTGCTCGCAGAGCTCGGTCCGGCGTACCGCAAGCTATGGAGAATGCTGGAGTTGCGGCACGGCGCCCTGGAGACGGCGCGGCTCTTCGCCAAGCTGTTGAGCGTGGTCACAGACCACGGCAGCGAGGAGGTCGCCTCCGCCCTCGAGGAGGCCTTGGCCGCCGGCCGCTTCGACCTGCTGAGGCTCGTCGAGCGGCGTCCCGCCCCCGAGATCGAGGTGCCGGAGACGCTCCGGCGCCACGAGGTCGAGAGCGCCAGAGCCGCCGACTTCGACGTGCTGCTTCAGGAGGCGGCATCGTGAGCCGGGCCGCGCGCAGGGCCGTCATCAAAGAGGGCCTCAAGACGCTCAAGATGCCTTCCGTGCTGCGCGACTACGAGCAGAGGGCCCGTCAGGCCCAGGACGCACAGTGGGACTACGAGGACTACCTCTGGCAACTGCTCGAGGCCGAGATCCGGGATCGTGAGGCCCGCACCGTCGAGCGCCGGTTGCGAGCGGCTCGCTTCCCCGACCACAAGACGCTCGAACAGATCGACTTCGAGGCCTTGCAAGGCGTCTCCAAACCGAGGCTGCGCGAGCTGGCCTGCTGCGACTACATCGACCGCGGCGACGACGTGGTCCTGGTCGGACCCATCGGCACCGGCAAGACGCATCTCGCGATCGCTCTCGGCATCGAGGCCGCAAAGCGCCGGTACCGGGTCTGGTTCCGCAAGGCCTCCGATCTCGTCCGCGATCTGATCGAAGCCCGCGATCAGCGGGAGCTGGGGCGCCTGCAGCAGCGGCTTCAGCGAGTGGACCTGTTGATCTGCGACGAGCTCGGCTTCGTGCCCTTCGACCGCGCCGGCGGCGAGCTGCTCTTCAACGTCTTCGCCGACCGCTACGAGCGCCGCTCGACCATCGTCACCTCCAACCTCGCCTTCTCCGAATGGGTCCGGGTCTTCGGCGACGAGAAGCTGACCACCGCTCTGCTCGACCGCCTCTCCCACCACGCCCACATACTCGCCACCAAGGGGTCCTCCTATCGGACACGGCTGCGGACCAAGACGTCATGAGCCTCAACGGCGAGATACGCACAGCCTACGACCCCAAGTACCCGCCGCCGCTCAGCGAGCTGACCCGGTGCGGTCGGCTGCGGAATCTGCCGGTCTGGCGGAAAACGGCGGACCGTTTCCCGCCAGACCTTGGAAAACCGGCAGACCGGTTTCCCACAGCTACCGCAGCCGCGGCGGCTACTCACTGAAGGAGACCCAAAAGGGCAGACTCGCGTACACTCGAAACACGGCCGAGGTGGCTCACTTTCAGATCGCTGATTGGCTCACTTTCCGATCGTCGCCAACATCCGCCAACCACTTCCGGCTGATCGTCTTGTGTAGGGCGTCGTGAGCGATCGCTGAGAGCGTCTGTTGGACGTCCCTGGGGTCGGCGATGAAGTGCGCCTCCAGTCCCCACTCCACCTTTCCCCAAGCTCCGCCTCGCCAATCGGTCGGACTTGGACTCGCCGGAGGCGTCGGAACGGGCCCGCGGCATTGCATGTCCAGGAGCGACAGAGTTGCTCGAAGGGCTCTCTGCGGGTTTTGGCTGCCAGGAAGACGCCGGTGAACGCCTCGAGGGTCGCCGATTGGTCGGCTGCGTCACACAACTCGGAGAGCTGCGGAGCCTCGGAGCCCGATGCGAAGACGAATCTATCGACGTTGCCAGCCAGTTCTTCGTCGATCGCTTGAAGAAGCCCGATGGAAGCGGAGGTCGGCCAACTCCACTTGCCGGATGTGCTGCGGCGTTTTACTTGGTGGAGTTCGCGCCGGTGCCCTTTCGTCACAACGAACTCGGCCTTGTCGAGACCGGGCTCTTCAAGGCGAATGCTGTCCGAATCTCCGCGCCGGAGACGGACGGACTCGGCCATCGTCCACCCTTCTCGTAGCGGATACCCAGCTTGGCGGCGGGCCCTCCGGGCAGGGTCATGTTCCGGGAACCCAGAACGGCGAGAGCAGCAACGTTGCTTTCTTGGCCTGCCTCATGAACCTGGGGCGACGAGCATCAGTGTCACGCATCCGTGGGGAACCCCAGCAGGCCACCCAATCTCTGCTCCGCGAACAGGAGTCGGAGGCAGTCAGGAAGCTGCCTCTGCGGATTCTGGTAGAGCCGGACGCGAGCGATCCGCTCCGCACCCAGCGTGGCGTTGTCGCAGATCAGAACAGCCGCGGCGCGTGAAAGATAGGGCGCGAAGGGTCGGTTCTCAACGCCGGTTTCTTCTGGTGAGTCTGGCGCATGTATCGCCCGGAGTTCGTCCAGGTTCCAGGCAAAATCGGGGTTGCAGATGTTGACGGCGATCAGAAAGCACTTCTCCTTGAGGTTCGTCCTTCGCCAGTCTTCGGCCTTCTTGGCCAGGGCCCGAGTGAGTGGCGCCTGCGCGCTTACCGCGCCGCCTCGTGCTGGACCCCAGACTCGGCCCTGGCCGTTCGATGCGCGGGGTGGATCCAGGCGGCCGGTCAGTTCCCAGCCTCCTTCGCTGATCGTCTCTGACAGATAGCACTCTGCTTCGTGGCGACCCAGCCGCGAGTGCAACTCCCGCACTTCGTCTGGAGTGTGCGCCTTCATGAGGTCCTGGAATGGCCTGACGAGACCCCTTTGCCCCAGGGTTCTGCGAAGCTCGCCTTCGGCCCGAAGCCAGAGGTCCGAGTGCAGTCCCGTGAGGCCCTCCCCGATCTTGCGAACTGCGTCCTGCTCGTTCGCGTTCGAACTGAGAACGCCCCGGCCAAAGCCGCAGACGGTTGCCTCGACGTAGAACTCGTCCTCGCCGTGGCCCGCGAGAAAGTCGACGGTTGCACCAGAGGCACCGGGGAAGCCCGGCTCGACTTTGATGGAGCAACCGAGGCGTTTCAGAATCGTGAAGACTTGTAGCTCGAAGTACGCGCTGAGGAATTCGGCGTCTCTGGACGATTGAAGGCGGTGCTTGAGGCGGTGCCTGCCGCTTTCAGGGAACGCCAGAAACCAGTGTTCCATCCACTCACGAATTGGGATCGCTTCCCTGCACGCTCCGCGCTCAAGGAACTGAAATGTGGTTTCGCCGTTATCGGCTGGCCCGTGTTTCTGTGCCACGGGTCGGAAGAGTGCGGTAGTCATGGCCTGTTTGGCCCACTCTTGGGCCTCCAGCCCTTCACCCGGTCGAACTCAGCTTTGTCACTGAGCTTCCGGAGAAGGAACTTCACCCAAGCCTCCTTGTAGCCGTAGCTCCTGGCCAACTCGTCGTAGATGCAGAACTCCGGCCGAGTGGATGCCGGATTGTCGGCGCCAGTTGGAGGCCGGGCATTGTACGTCTTCCAGGCTTGCGTGTGGGTGTGCATGGAGAACTCCACGGGCAGGTGCTCGCGAAGGCGGCCCACGACTTCAGAAGGTCTGATGAGGCCGGCGCTAGCGACGGGCGTCCGCTTCTCTTTGATCATCGCAGCAAATTGCTTCAACCGCTTCATCTCTTCTGGTTTCGTTGTGTCGTAGGGCACAAACTCCACTGCGAGGTCGGCTGCGCTGGCCCGGAGTGCGAGCTTTGGAAGCAAGAAGACCCTGACTGAGTACGACGAGCTCTCCAGCACTTCTGCCGGAAGACCGGCACGGTAGCTCTGGATGAAGTCCAAGAGGTCCTTGGCTGCCGACGAGCTCAGGCGTCGCAGCGCCTCCTTCTGCCCCTCGGGCCGGAAGGCAGAGAACTGGAGAGCCAAATCGAGATGCTCGGCAAGTGCTTGGTCAGTGCCGAACTTCGCGACGAGAAGTTCCTCGAAGTTCATCAGCAGCGCTTGGCATTCGCCATAGAGCGCGGGATCAAGTTCGGGATGATGTCGATGTGCGATCTTGTTCCGGAGAAGCGACATGAACTCGAGGTTTCTGCGTTGTGGAGGGTTCTGGTCGCGATAGAACTGTCTGACACATGCGTTCAGTTCCCAGTGCTTCGGTTCGCCGTCGACTCTCTCGTACCTGGTGCCGCGTCCGGTGCCGCTTCGCACATACCATGGCTTTTGGCCGCGACGGTAGAAGATCGCGTGGAAGAGAGACGTCCACGCTATCGTCATGAGGACGGCAAACGTCCGCGTCCGAAAGGCGACGCCGGGCCTGTTGTAGATCTCAACCGCAGCCAGGCAAGCGTCTTCGGCCTGCTTCAGGTGGTCCTTGACGATCTTCGGGAGTCCGGCCATTGTCAGTCGATTCTCGTCTCTCGTGGGCTTTGGCCTGGGCAGAATTTCGGTGGTCAGTCGAACAGGTCGGTCTGGTCGGCGTCGTCGGGATTGGGGGTCTTCGGGTCGTCCTCGTCGGAGGTGGTGAGCCATTGATCCCAGCGATGGCGGTCTTCGGCTACTTCGGAGAGTGGCTGGTCGGCGGTGGGGGAGGGTTCCTCGGCTGGGCTTTGTTCGAGATCGGCGAGGAGTCTGCGGTAGGCGTGTTCGCCGAGGAGGTGGCGGGCGTGGAGATGGGTTTCGGCCCAGGCTTCTTCCGGGGTTTGGGCGAGTTGCCAGTCGTAGAAGCGGGGGCCGAGTTCGCTGGCGACGGGTTGGTGCTCTCTGGCGCGGTCGTCGTGGCCGAGGCCGTGGTCGGCGAGGCGGAGGGTTTCGGGTAGGCGCCAACCTTCGCCTTGGTTCTGGTTCATGAAGGACTGGATGCCGGCGTCGCGGTCGCCGCGAGCGGAGTCGATGTGGTGCTGGAGGTCGGCGAAGGCGATCTGGGCGAGGACGGTGAGGCGGAGTTCGGGGGGCTTGGTTTTGTCGACTCGCCAGAAGCCGCGAGGGTCGAGCCTGTTGGCGGCTGACGACCGTGTGGCGATTCTTGTTGTTGGCAGGTCAGTGTTGTCCAGCACGTGACGCAGGTCCGCAGTTTCGCAGTTGAACATCGAAGCTGAGATCGCGTCGATCGCCGCGCGTAGTCGCAGCCGTTCGGCGGGACTGAGCGCGTCGATAAGGCCGGGTCGGGTGTCTTGCTTGAGGCGGAAGGGGGCGAAGACCTTCGGGAAGAAGTTCATCTTGCTCGTGAGCATCGACAGGGCTCCCAACGTAGTGGGTCCGCTGCGGAGAACGAGGATCGTCTCTCGAAGGACATGCCAATTGAGAGTGGCGCCGGCGAGTCGACGGCGGAGTAGCCAGTCGAAGACGAAGCTGGCCAGCAGGGCTTCGGCACAGGCAATGTCTTGGATGGTTGACTCGGCGCGGCAGCTGCTGAGAACTGGAACCTTGTTGCCGCATGGGAAGGGAGGAACGACGGCGCCGATGAACGACCGGGCGTCGGTGCTCCGCGCTATATCCCGAAATCCTATTCGTGCGCTCCAAGTTCGCAGCAAGCCTTGGGCCGTCTGGCGGTCCATCAGGTATTGCGGATTCCAGACCAACGCGTCTGGAGTGTTGTAGTCCCACTTGGCTTGCAGGCCGGTGCCGCTCAGCCAGCCTCGGGCACTCGGCATGAATGGCTGGATCATGATTCCCTGGTACAGAGGCAGCGCCACGTCCTTGATATCGGTCTCCTGGATCCAGGCGTCGGCCTCTCTTGACAGGATGATGCCCTTCGGGATGGCGACCCTGGGGATGGGCAGCCGGTCGTAGGGCGGCTGGGCGCATCGGATGCGTGAGGGTGTGCCCTGGACGTCGCCGGGGGCGAGCAGGTGGCCGTGGATGAAGGTCTGTTCGGCTTTGCGGCGCTCCGGGCCGGCCTCGCAGTCGAAGAGCCAGTCTTCGAGTTCGACTGCTGCCGGTTCCGGTAGGCCGGAATCGACGCCGAGTTCCACCCACAACTCCCGGATCGGCCGCCAGTTGCCGAGCAGCCAACGGCTGTACTCGTCGGGGCGGTAGCCCTTCGCCTCCCACTGGGGCCGGGGTGGGAAGAGCTTGGAGTCGTTCGTCATGTGGAACTCTGTCGCGTAGCGGATGCCCCAGCCGTCGGGGCCGTCGTCGCCCAGGAGGACGGAGTTCGCGTAGATCTTCTCCAGGATCTCCAGGTCGCGCTGTGACTCGATCTCCAGGATCGCGCGGCTGTTTGGGCTGAACTGGAGCACCTGCTCGCGGCTGTACGGCACGGCCAGGTCCTCGGCCCGCTCCCAGTCGGTCAGGTCGCGGCGCATGAAGACGGCGCGGATGGCCTTGGTTGTACCGCCTTTCCGGACGATCACCGGGTTGAACTTGAACCGGCTGTCGATCGGGAACAGCTTGGCCCGGTTCTCGAAGCCGAACACCCACTCCCAGGTGCAGCGCTCCAGGAACAGGTCGCGCAACGCTCCGGTGCCCTTGTCGGAGTAGAGGCCGGAGGGCACGATGAAGCCGAGTCGGCCACCGTCGGCGAGCAGCGCGTGGGCCTGCTCAAGAAACAGCTTGTAGAGGTTGAGGTCGGCCGATCCCTGATGCCTGAAGGAGTGCTCCGTGTCGGCATAGCCGCGGGAGCGGCGTCTGGCCTTCCGCCAGCGGTCGTGCAGCCGGAGGTTCGGCTTCCCCCGGGCAGCGACAAAGCGGCGCTGGCTCTTGTCGTTCTCTTCCGGGTCACCGAAGGGTGAGGCGGCACAGGTCACGAAGTTCGATTGAGCGCGGAAGCGGGCGTTGTAGTTGAGCCAGTCTCGTTCGCTCGTTTCGTCGTCGTTGAAGTAGTCCTTCTGTCGGCGTACGGCTTCCTGCTTGCCGTAGGAGCGGTAGAGCGGATCGATGCTTGAGAAGAACTCCTGAGACTTGGGTTTGGCGATGTCCCACGGCGGGTTGCCCAGCACCGCGTCGAACCCCGAGCCCCGCTCCCTGAACACGTCCGGGAACTCCAGTTCCCAGTGGAAGAAACGCATGTCCGCTGCGATGCGGTCGGCCACGGCGAGCGTGCCCGGTTCAGGGTCGGTGAAGGTTGTGGGCAGGGGAGGGCAGTCCAGTTCGTCTGCGGGCCAGAACCAGCAGGCGCACCACAGGTCCATTGCCTGCTTGAGCGAGCGCCATTCGCTTGAGCCGAGGAGTTCTGCGCGGTAGAGGCGGGCGCGGGCCGCGGAGTCCTGAATCGGCAGGTGATGCATGCGTTCGAGTGCTTCAAGCGCGGTGCGGTGTACGCCGGCCGCTTGTTCGAGCAGGTCTTCGTGAAAGAGAGTCGGGCCTTCCAGCACGTGGCGGAGGTCCGGGGTCAACTCGTCCTTGACCCATGCCTTGATTGCCTTCGTCTGGGCGCCCTTCTGGTAGTGGACGCCGTTCGAGTGGTTCTTGTCGCCGGCTTCACGGTTCTTCCAGGCCATGGAGGGGTAGTGCTGGAACTGGTCGAACCATGCGCCGATGAGTGAGTTCCCGCACCGGATCTTGTGATCGAGGAAGGAGAACGGCAGGTCGCGGTCCATCGTTTCGATCCAGAGCGACAACTGGCAGAGGGAGACAGCCAGCGGATCCACGTCGACGCCATAGATGCAGCGTTCCACCACGTAGCGCTTGAGCTTGGCCCGGAGCCGCGGCTCGAAGTCGTCGGCATCGGGAGGGCAGGGGATCAGTTCGTCGCCGGGTTGCTCGACGGCGCCGGAACCTGTTCCGGGAGCGCCTTCTGACCTTCCGGCCAAGCCCAGCAAGCGGACCAGAGCGCGGTTGTCCTGCTTCTCGATCCGGTCGTGGTGCTCCAGCGAGGCGTAGAGCGCGTCGGTCAGGAAGCGTAGCGCCGCCAGTGGGAAGCTGCCCGAGCCGCACGCCGGGTCGCACACCTTCAGGCTCAGGATGTCTTCCGGCCGCTTGGGAGTCCAGTTCGCGGGCGGCGCGTGGCGGTCGGGTTCGCCGTTGGCGTCAAGCGGCGGGTCGTACGCGAGTGGGCGGAGAGTGCGCTGCACGGTGGGCACGGCGAGGCCGGGTCGGGTGTAGAAGCTGCCCGAGCCCTTGCGGGTGCCGCCCCAGCGGACCAGGTACCACTCGCCGGGGAGGACGACACGGCTCACCAGTTGACTCGCGCGCTTGCGGAGCGCCTCCTCGTGGGGGCCGAGGAACGTAGCCTGCGGCTTGGAGCGGCGCGGCTTCTTCACCAGGCCGGCGGCAAGGGCGGCGCGGCGCGCCCAGGTTTCGGCGCGGGTGCGGGTGGCGTGGCGGAGATCGTCGGTTGTGGCGGCGCCGTCCGAATCGCCTGAGGGCTCGGCGTGCTTCGCGGCGGGTGCGGGCAAGATGCCCACGTTCTCAGGCTCGTCTTCGTTCGGCTCGTCCGCCGGTTCGGCGTCCTTCTTGCCGGCCGTCTTCTTCATCGCCGCGAAGAGGTCTCGCAGTGCCTTGTCGTCCATCGCCTCCAGGCGGGCCAGGGGCAGCGCGGGCTGCTCGCCGACCGAGAGGAAGATGACCGAATCGTCGCTCGGCGCCGTCTTGAGTTCATAGTCCAACAGGCCTTCGTAGAGCACGCCGATGTACTCGGTCGAGAGATCCGAGAAGTCCACCGGCGCCGACACCAGGCGGCTGCCGCGGCCCTGGCGGATGCGGACCTCGGTTCGTGTCAGGCGCTCCAGCAGATCGTGAACCAGGGAGTCCGGCAGCAACTCTTCCCGCAGGCATGCGGTTTCGAAAGTGGCCAGGGAGCGGGAGAGGCCGTCCGCGGCCTCGGGCGAGCCGGGCGCGAACAGGTCGCCGCCGTAGGCGGGAACCGGCAGATCAGGATGGTGCGACCCGTCCCGCACCAGGTTGAACAAGGCCAGCAGCCGCGGCCAGGCGCCGTAGCTGCGAGTCTGCGAGCGGCCAGCCGCCGAACGCCTTCTGAGCGCTTCGTGCAGACCCCCCAGCCCGTAGCCGTCGTGGTAGACGGCGTCGTCGCGCGGCAGGAGCCCCCGCGCTTCCGCGAAGAGGATGACGACGAGGCGCATGATCACGCGGCAGGCGGCGCGGTAGATGTCCGCCGGATCGACCGTCGGGCAATCTCGTTTCAGCGCTTCACCGTGGCTCTGGATCAAGAGTTCGACCGCCTCGCGCACCCGCTCGCCGAGGGCCTCCGAGAGTTCGGACTGGCCCTTGCGGCTGTCTCTTACGGCTTGCAGCAAGGGCGAATCGGACCCATCCTCGGGCGGCGTCCACAGGGGCGGCTGGATCAGGGTGGTGAGGGCGTTCAGGGCCGGCGTCGGCGCGCCGTCGGCGACCAGAGGTCGATGTCCCACTCGCACCAGGCATCGAAGTCGAGACCGGCGAAGAGGAGCCGCCACTGGCGGCCGTTCGTGACCAGGGCCAGCCGTTCGTTGCCGGCGCGAAGCCAGCCGAGGACGCGACTCGTTTCGCGCCGGCCGCGGCCGATGCCCACCTGCTTGTCGGAGGAAGCGAAGACGGGCAGCACCGCGCCGCGGGGGCCGAGCCAGAGCTGGCGCGGCCGGACGCTCTCGCCGGTCAGCGCGCGGCGACTCCACTCGGCGGGCACGCGGTTGCCGCGCAGCCAGGACCCGCAACCGGGCTCGAACCCGCACAGGCGCTCCAGTACGAAGGCGATGAACTCCGACCTCTCGCTGGTGCTGCTCGGGCCGTGACCGCGCATCAGCTCCGCTCGTCGACGGAGATCGCTTTGGAGCCATGATCCGGGGGATTCCGGCGTGGAGTGGGCGGCGATCTCGCCCTGGCGCTGAGCGTCGAGCAGCAACCCGCCGTGGCGCAGGTCGTTCCAGCCCGGCAGGCCGGGGCGGGACCCGGATGCGGGCAGGATGCCCGCGTTCCCAGGGCCGACGGGGGCGCGGCTGCCGCCAGCGGCGCTGCCGTGCCCCTGACGACGAGGCGGGCGGCGGCTCAAGGTAATCGCACCTCAATGGTCACGGGGAAGGCCTGTGCCTTTCCCGCTAACGAGTGCCGCTTTGGAAGCAGGCGGTTGACGATCCGCTTCCGCTCACGCTCCAACTGGTCCCGCGCATCTTCGTAGTGCTGCCGCCGGCGTTCGATCTCCCGTTGCTTCTCCTGGATCGAACTGGCGAGCCGGTCGAGGCTGCTGCGCTGTTCGAAGAGCAGGCGTTGCTGCTGCTCGCGGCGGAGCTTGTCGATCTCGCGCTCCAGCCGCTTGAGGCTGGCCTGCTCGATCAGTTGGGAAACCTCGCCCTGGCGGCTCCGGTAGCGGTCGTTCTCCCGCTTCAGGGCGCTGTCGCCGTCGGTCCGCAACTGTGCGTGCAGCGAATCGGTGAGCTCGTCTGCGTGGCGCGCCGCCACCCCTTCGAGAGCGGCTTCGACGCTGAGGAAGATCTTCTGCGCCTGGTCCCGTTCTGCCGGCGTCGGCGCTGCGGCGTTGTCCGGGCACGACCCGGCGCCGGCGACGTACGCAGTGCTTGCCAGATTGCGTGCGGGAGCATGGGCCATGGGCTCTTCCAGCACGCCGTCCCTCACCGGCAGGGTCAGCGTTCGCACCCAGTGGTGGAACGTTTCGCGGAGTTCGTTGACCGCGAGTTCCTCCAGACTGAGCAGGATGAGGGCGTCGAAACCGCGCGGCACGCCGCCGCGCCGGACCGTCCAGCGCGCCACCTGGCCCGAACCGGGCAGGCGCCGCATGGTGAGAACTCGCAGCGCGCGTTCGACCATCGGATGCGCCAGGTGCAGCAGTGCGACTTCGGGCCGCGGTGAGAACACGTCGCGTTCGCCGACCTGCTGTAGCAGCGAGTCGGGATCGAAGGCGAGGTGCTGCGTGGCACCGAGGACGCCGTCGGGGGACGGAAGCCGCAGCGATTCGTCGATCGTGTCGCGCCATCCCGGGAGGTCGGTGCGAAGCACGCGCCAGAAGTCGGCTTCGGTGCCCCGTTTCTGGGCGGCCGCGCTTCGAACCCGATCGACTTGAGGCCGGCCAACGTTGATCGCCATCGCCGCTTCGAGCGTCTGCCGAAGTGCTGCGGGATCGAAGTCGATCTCGCTTGCCAGGTTCCTGAGGAGACCGGACGCGTTCTGGTCGTCTCCGTCGGGGCGCGGGAGATCTGGTTCACTGGGCGCCTGCCTCTTGTCGACATCGGTCTGCTCTGCGGCGGCGAAGAGCTCCGGAATCTGGTCTTGCACCCGGCGGATCTCACGGGTCAGCTTGTGGTCCAGTTCGAACTGGACTCTCGAGAGGTCGGCTCCTTCGATCAAGCGCTTGTGGGCAGCGGTGTCGAACAGTTCGTTCACCGAGCCCAGATCCGCGCGGATTTCGTCCGCCTTGCGGATGACGTGGTCGAGGAACTTGAGGTCGGGGTCGTCGTCGCTGAGGAAGTGATGCACGGTCACGTCGCGGGCCTGGCCGTAGCGGTCGAGGCGGCCGTTCCGCTGTTCCAGGCGCGATGGGTTCCATGGACAGTCGTAGTGCAGTAGGTAGCGTGCGCTCCGGTGGAGGTTGAGTCCTTCGGAGGCTGCGTCGGTGGCGACGAGTATGCGTACGCTGGATTCCGGGGCATTGAACGCCTCCCGGACCCGGTTGCGTGCGGCGTCGTCCATTCCCCCAACGCCGCCTGAACCGAAGAGGGTCAGGATGCGGGCGCCGTCGGCCGGGTCGCCGTTGCCCGGGTCGTAGTGCTCTCGCAGGCGACGTTCAAGGTAGTCGAGGGTCGTCTTGTACTCGGTAAAGACAATGAGGCGTTCGTCGTCGCGAAAGCGGGTTGCGGCGTTGCCGCCGCCCGGGACGAGCAGAAGTTCCTCGATCAGGGCCGCGAGAGCGTCGAAGCGGGCGTCGACCTCCGGGTTCTGCTCAACTGTTGGAGGGCCGACCAGGTCGAAGCCGAGAGTTTCCAGGGCGTCGTCGATGGCAGCCATTTCGTGCTCCACGGCGCCCGCGACGTTGCGCAGCCACGCGCCGACGACGCCGGCGGCGGTGCCGGTGCGCTGCTCCGTTTCCCGGTCGTCGGAGCTCTCCCGCTCGACGGATCGCTTCGCCGCCGCGACATCGGCATCCGTGGTGCGGGCAGCCTCATCGGCTCGGGAGTAGCCGTCGCGCGCACGGCGCCAGGAGTCGGCGAACGCCGTCGGGCAGGACAGCAGACGCTTGCCCAGGATCTCGATCGCAAAGCTCCCGGCCCGTTCGCCCACTTCGCCGGCAGCGATGGTGCTGCGCACCGCCTTGCGGAAGGCGTCGAAGGCGTCGGACAGGGCGGCCTCGCGCCGGTCGCGGTCCAGGAGGAGAGGCTGAGGCTGGTTCCGTTTGCAGAATCGAGGTGCGGCGCTCTGTTGGTTCAGTTCCCGCTTCAAACGGCGGACCACCAGTTGGCCGATCCGCGCCCGCTGCCGGGCGGTCAGTTCGTCGGTCTGACTGACGCGCACGGGATCGAGAACCTCCAACAGGCCGGTGAACGAGCGCGTGTGCCCGTTGTGCGGCGTGGCGGACAGGAACAGTCGATGTTCGAAGCAGGGAGCAACCTGCCGCAGCATCTGGCACAGCTCGCTGTCGTCGCCGAACGGTGACGGCATCAGGTTGTGGCACTCATCGACGATGAGCAGATCCCAGGGGAGACGGGGCGAGCCTTCCGGTGTTTGGCTGGCTGCCAGGAATTGCTCCTTGATGTCCGGCTGGCGAAGGTAGTGATAGGAGGCGATGATGCGGCTGAACGAGCGCCAGGGACTCGCGTCGATGCCCAGTTCCCGGCGCAGTTGCTCGGTGCGCCCCCGGTCGACGATCTCGAACGGCAAGGCAAACTTGGTTTCGAGTTCGTCGCGCCACTGAAGGCGCAAGGCCGCTGGTACGAGGATCAGGACACGGCGAATGCGGCGGCGAAGCAGAAGCTCCTTGAGAATCAGTCCCGCCTCGACCGTCTTGCCCAGGCCGACATCGTCGGCGATCAGCAGGTTCACACGGGGCATCCGCAGCGCTTGCAGCAAGGGGACGAGCTGGTAGTCCTCTACCCGGATGCCGCTGTGTAGCGGACTCGATACGGGTTGACGATCGAGCGGGCCCTCGCCGTCGGGGTCGAGGTATGGCATGAGCGATGTCCAACGCGCAGCCCGCAGCAGGGCGTCGAAGTCATCGGCCGGCATGGGACCGGTCTCGTGGACCTGGGGCATCCGGCTCGGCTCGAGCAGCTCGCGTCCCGGTTCGAGTTCCCACAGGAGGCGCTCGCTGTGCGGCGAGTCGTGGTCCTTGTAAGCGACCTGTACCAGGTGGAGCCGGCCGGCTTCGCCGTCGTACGGATTGACGGCGGCGACGATGCCGCGGCGGTTGCGGACTCGGGCCAGCATGCCGACGCGTGGTACGTCGGTGGTTGTTTCAGTGTGGGGCATTCCTTCTGTGGCCGGCCCGGCTGGTGGCGTCGCCGCCGGTCCGGATGTTCGGTTCGACGGCGGCGGGATGTTGTCCTTTTGGAAGGGGGGAGTGTATGCCTGCCGCCAGGTTGTCGCCTCCGACTCCGAGATTTCAGCGCTCCGACTCCGAGATTTCAGGCTCCAGACTCCGAGATTTCAAGGTCCTGGGGCGCGGCGACGGAACATCGTCGCGCCGATCAGCAGCACAGCCGCCGCCGCGTACGGCAGCGCCAGCAGGCGGATCATCACGGGCACGTGCGCCTGGGTGTGCGCGAAGAAGACGGCGTACCAGGCGGGGACGGACCAGCCGGCGGCGAGGATGCCGGCCCAGCGCCAGGGGTCTTCGAGGGTCCACCAGCGGCGCAGGACGTAGACGGTGGCGGCGGCGAGCGTGGCGGCTGTGGCGCCGATCAGGATGAGGGCAAGCAGATCCGAGCCGAGGCCGACGGTGCCGAGGTGGTCGCCAACTCTCTCGAGGGTCCGTTCGAGGGTCGGCCGGCTGGCGAAGAAGGGATCGATGTCCGGGTGGATCGAACTGCGCGGGGCGCCGTAGAGCCGGTGGGTGAGCTGGTCCCAGAACTTGAACAGGACGGGTTCGCGGAACACGAGCTCGGCGAGGAGGACCCGCAGCAGGAAGACGGCGGCGAGGCAGCCGACGTAGGCGCCGGCGCAGCGGATCAGCAGCCGGCGGCGCCAGGTCCGCGAATCGCCGGGGTGGCCGGACGGTTCGGCGGCGTGGTCAGGGGCCGGCGGCGGGGCGATCGCAAGAGCCACAAGCAGGACGGAGAGCCCGATCAGGGCGCTGCCGAACAGGAGTTCGTGGTAGGCGATCAGGGCGCCGAAGGCGGCAAAGAGAACGATCTGGAGGCTTGGCCGCCAGTGCGCGATACGGAGTCTCGGCACGGCGAGGAACAGGCCGACCGTCAGCACGTTCGAGGCGCCGGCGGTGAAGCTGCCGGCGCGGTCGTCGAGGTCGAGGAAGAGCAGGAGGCTGCCGAAGAGCGCGGCAAGCGCAACGGCCTGGAACAGGGTCTGGCGCCTCACGAGTGGGTTCGGCGTCACACCTGGGGTGGGCGGGAGACCGAGTCTTTGCCGGAGGCTGGCTGGACGCGCGGGTTCCCAGGCCGGAGGCAGGGTGGCTATCGCTGTCGCGATGATCAGGGCGCCGGCGAGTCCGAGGCCCAGCAGACCGAACGTCAACACCCGCAGCCGCTGCCGCAGTCCCTCGACGCCGACTCGGGGCAGCAGCCATTGCAGCATGACGCGCTGGCCGGCCCAGTACTGGTGGTAGAAGACGGTCAGGTAGTCGGAGTCGTCGACGGCGCCCTGGTCGAGGCGTTGCTTGAGCGCGTCGCAGGGGCGCTGCGGGCGCGTGTAGCGGTACACGCGGCGGCCGGAGACGGTCAGTTCCAGGGTCGAACCGCCGCGGTCGAGGGCCATCAGGCTGAGCAGGCAGTCGTTGAAGCTCTCGCGCGAGTCTCCGATCGTGCGTCCCGGCTGTTCGTAGGAGGCGCGCAACGCTTCGGCCACCGGCGCCGGATCGGCGCGGACGGCGAGCCAGTTCAGCGCCAGGAAGACTGCGGTGGCCACGACGGTGACGGTGGCGACCAGGGCGGTGGCGCGGAGCGGCCCCAGGCGTGCGGAGTGCGGGCTGGAAGTCCGCGGGGAAGAGAACAACGCACGCAGGATCCGGAAGCCGTCGCGGAACGCCCTCAGTTTGCTCGTCGATCCTTCCGGCCGGGCGAAGTAGGGGCAATGGACTTCATCCCAGGCGAGGTCCGAGGACGCGGCGAACAGGGTCAGCTCGGTCTCGATCTCGAATCCGTTCGACCGCGCCGGGAAGTGGTCCACGAAGCGGCGCGAGAAGGCCCGGTAGCCGGACAGAAGGTCATGGACCTGGGGGCCGCAGCGCCAGCGGGCGAGGGCGGTGAAGAGGCGGTTGCCGAGGCGGCGCAGCGGGGTGTAGGCGTGCGCGTCGGCGCGTTTGCGGGCCGCCACGAGCATGTCGAGGTCACGCTCCTGGAGCGTCGAAACAAGGTGGCCGGCGCTCTCGGCGTCGTAGGTGCCGTCGCCGTCGGCCATCAGGTAGATGTCCGCGTCCACCTCGCGGAACAGGCGGCGGATCGCCAGGCCCTTGCCGCGCCGGGGTTCGGCGATGACGGTCGCTCCGGCGGCCGCGGCAGCATCGGCGGTGCCGTCGTCCGAACCGTTGTCGCAGACGTAGACCGTCGCCTCGGGCAGAGCCAGCCGGAACGCAGCCACGACGTCGGCGATGGTCTCCTGCTCGTTCAGGCAGGGGAGGAGGACGGCGATGCGGGTGGGGTTCAGGGTGCGTCGCCGCCTGCGGTGGGCTCTGCTTGCCTGCCGGCTGCCGGGCCGAGCGCGAACAGGTGTTCCCGGCTCCTGATGTAGAGCCGGTCGCCGACGATTGCCGGCGTCGCCCACACCGACTCGCCGAGTGAGAAGCTGCCGAGCACTTCGTGCGTCCTGCCGGCGCGCATGATCGCGATGTCGCCGTCGGTGTTGGCCATCAGGATGCGGCCGCCGCCGCCGACCATGGAGGCGGAGTAGCGGCCGCGGATCGGCAGCCGGCCCCCTTCGTAGACGACCTTGCCGGTGCGGGCGTCGAGGCAGGTGATCACGCCGCCGTCGTTGGTCAGGTAGAGCAATCCGTCGTAGAGCAGGTTCGAAGGCACATAGCCGGTGCCCTTGCGGTAGGTCCAGACCCGCGCGTCGCTGCCGGTCAGGTCGCCCCGGCTGTCGAGGCGGATCGCGAACACCAACTTGCCGGGAAAGCCGGAGCTGAACACCGCCAGGTCGCCGACCGTCATCGGAAGGTGGACCGCGTTGTTCAGTAGACCCCGGGCGCGCCAGAGCTCGCGGCCGTCGGCGGGGTCGTAGGAGATGACGAACTCGTTGCCGCTGGTCAGCAACTGGCTCTGACCGTTGTGTTCGACCACGATCGGCGTGGTCCAGCTCGCCTGCACCGGCCGCTTGCGCTTCCAGACCTCCTCGCCGGTCAAAGCATCGAGCGCGACGATGAAGGAGTCGTCGCCGCTGTCCTCGTCGGCCTGAATGACGAGCAGGCCATGGGCGAGCACGGGCGACGTGCCGACGCCGAGGCCCACCGTCTTGATGTCGCCGATGTCACGCTGCCATGCGGGCTCGCCGTCCACGGCGTAGGCGTAGACGCCCTCCGAGCCGAAGTAGGCATACACGCGCTCGCCGTCGGTTGCCGGTGTCGGCGAGGCGTAGGACGAGTTGGAGTGACGGTCGTCGAAGACGCGGCCCGCGTAGGCCGTGTGCGACCACAGAGCTTTGCCGGTGTCGGCGTCGAGCGCTATCACCTTCATCGTGTGGTGGCGGTTGCCGTCTGTTGCCTGGGGGTGGCGGAAGGGCTGGCCGCCGAAGGTGTGGTCGGGGGCGGCAGCGCCGGGGATCACATGGCCTGTGATCGCCGTGGTCAGGAACACGCGACCGCCCGAGATCACGGGCGAGGAGTGGCCTCGGCCCTCAACCTTTGTCTTCCAGAGCAGGTTGCGATCGATGTCGAGGTCGGCTGCCGGGCCCGGGCCGGAGCGTGCGATGCCGCTGCCGTCGGCGCCGCGAAAGCCGGTCCAGTCGTTGGCGTCGCTTCCGCCCGGCAGCGACGACGACACAAGGACGCCTGCGACCAGCGCCGCCGCGACGATCCCGAGGTTCTGCGAGGGGTTGCTCTTCATGCCCTCACTCCTGCTCGGTCTTGATCGGATCGGCGGGTCGGCCGGGCAGGGTGCGCGGATCCTCGGCCAGTTTCTCGAGCAGCAGGTCGACTGCCTTCTCGAGCTGCGGATCCCGGCCGTCCAGGAGATCGCGAGGCAGGTTCGTGACCTCGAAGTCCGGCTCTACACCGTAACCCTCGATCACCCAGTTGCCTTCCGGGTCGGCGGAACCGGCCTCGGGCACGTTGACCGAGCCGCCGTCGATCAAGGGCGCGCGGCCGTAGATGCCGACCACGCCGCCCCAGCTTCGCTTGCCGACGATGGCCCCTAGGCCGGCGCGGCGGAACTGGTAGGCGAACTGGTCGCCGTCCGAGGCGGTGTCCTCGTCGATCACGCACACGAGATAGCCGTGGAAGACGCCGCCCGGGGAGGTGTCGACCGAGTCGCGGTTGCGCTCGAAGTCGAGCATCAGGGTCTCGCGGCGCAGGCGCTCGATGATCATCGGCGATACGTTGCCGCCGCCGTTCGAGCGCACGTCGACGACCATGGCCTCCTTGCGCACCTGGCCGTAGTACCACTTGATCCACTCGCGGATGCCGTCCGCCGACATGTCCGGGATGTGGAGATAGCCGATCCGCCCCTCGCCGCGCTCGGCGACGATGCGGCGGCTGCGCTCGGTCCAGGCCAGGTAGATGAGGGCGTCTTCGCTCGAGATCGGGTCTACCAGGACGTTCCGGGTTTCGGTGCGGTCGGCGCTTGAGCCGACTGTGAGTTCCACCGGTCCCCGTCCTGCCTCACGCAGGAGCTGGAACGGGTTTCCGGTCGCGCCGAGCTCGCGGCCGTTGATCGTGAACACGTAGTCGCCTTCCTCTACGCCGACGCCGATTTCGGTCAGGGGCGAGCGGTATCGCGGCTCCTCGTTCTGGCCCTCGAAGATGCGAGCGATGCGGTAGCGCCCGGCGTCGGGATCGAGTTCGAAGCGGGCGCCGAGCAGGGCGGCCCGCGGCCGGTCCGGGACCTCGTAGTCGCCGCCGGTGACGTAGGCGTGGGAGACGTTCAGTTCGGCGACCATCTCACTCATCACATAGTTCAGATCGCTTCGGTGGCCGACATGAGCTAGCAGGGGACGGTACTGCTCGCGCAGCGCCTCCCAGTCGTAGCCGTGCATGTTCGGCGCGTAGAAGAAATCGCGGAAGCGGCGCCACACCTCGTCGAAGATCTGCGCCCACTCCTCGGTCGGCACCCGGTCGACGACCAGACCGGCGAGGGAGAGGGTCTTGGCGTCGTCGCCGCCGACGTCGAGGAGCCGGAACGATCTGCCCTCGCCGACCAGCAGTTTCTTGCCGTCGCGGGACAACTCGAGGCTGCCGATTCCCTTCGCCAGGCTCTTGCCCTCGCGCTTCTTGAGGTCGTACGAGAAGACCTCGGTCTGAACGTCGGATGAGCGCCCCAGGTAGCCGGCGCCGGTGCGGACGTAGAACAGCTTGCCTTCGGCCGCGCCGAGGCCGCCGTAGTTGTCGGCCTCGAGTGGGAAGCGGGCGACGCGGCCCGCCAGACCGTCGAGGTCGATGCGGTCGCGGGCTTCCTCGTCCTCGGCGTCGCCGTCGTCATCGTCATCGTCGGCGTGCTCAGCATCCTCGTCGCCGTTCCCGTGCTCGCCGTCTTCGTCTTCGTCTTCATCGTCGTCTTCGATCTCGACTTCGTCGCTCCGCGGTGGGAAGGGGTGGGGCGTGTCCTCGCGCAGGGCGAGCGCGTAGATCCAGGTCTCGCGGTCGGCGGCGTAGTTGTACTCGAAACTCCCGATCTGCGGCTGGAACTGCCGGTCGGACAGGAAATAGAGGTAATCCCCGCCGGGCTCGAAGACGGGGAAGAAGTCGTTCCACATCTCCGATGTCACCCGGGTCATGGTCCGGGTCTCGACCTCGAACAGGTGGATCGAGCTGAACTCGTTCTCGTCGCCGAGTTCGACTGCCAGGAAGTCGCCGCCGGGCGACCAGTCGTAGGCGGTGCCGAAGGGGCGCGGATCGTCGGCGACCTCAATCACCTCGCGCGCTCCGGTCGTGGCACCGGCGTCGACGATTCCCAGCCGCCCCTGCTGGTCGACGAAGGCGATGCGGTCGCTCCCCGGCGACCACAGCAGGTTGTTGTAGTGGCGGCCGACGCTGTCCTCCGTGAGCTGAACCGGTTCGCCGCTGCCGTCCTGGTCGACCGTCCAGATCTCGGTCTCGCCGCTCTGGTCGGAGACGAAGGCGATGCGCCGGCCGTCGGGCGACCAGGCGGGATCGCGGTCGTTGGCGCCGGAAGTGCGGGTCAGGTTGCGGGTGGGACCGTGCTCGATCGGGACGCTGAAGATGTCGCCGCGGGCTGAGAAGGCGGCCCGCTTCGCCTTGGGGCTGAGCGAGAAGCCGGAGACCTGGCCGGCCGCCGAGACCCGGCTAGGCCGGCGTGCGAGCTGATCCGTCGGCACGTGGATCGGGACCGGGCGCGCCGCCGCGGATGCGAGATCGAAGACCTCGAGCGATCCGGCCTTCTCGTACACGATCCGCCGGTTCGCCTTGTCCGCGCTCGGCCAGCGCACGTCCCACTGGTCCTCGTGCGTGAGTTGGGCGAGGTCGCCTGAGTCGACATCGTAGGAGTACAGGTTCAGGGTGCCGTCGCGGTCGGAGGAGAAGTAGATCGTGTCGTCGATCCACATCGGGTCGCGGTCCGAGCGGCGGTGGTTGGTGACCTGGACGGACTCGAGGCTGTCGAGGTCGAGGATCCACAGATCCTGCGCCCAGCCGCCCTCGTAGCGCTTCCAGTGCCTGAAGTCGCGGGTGACCGGCGAGTAGACGACGCGCCGGGCGTCGGGTGAGAGGTCGCCGCCGCCCGACTCGGGCATCGGCAGCGCCCGGGGCAATTCCCCGGCGGTGTCGACCAGGAACAGCTTCGTGTCGCCCAGGTCCCAGCCGTCCCGCAGCGACCGGAACAGCACGGACTTGCCGTCGGGCGACCAGCCGTAGACCTGGTAGTCGTAGCCCCAGCGCGGCGCCAGCGGACCTGCGGCGGGGTAGAAGGTCAGTTGCCGGGGCGCGCCGCCCGCGGTGGGCACGACGTAGACCTGCTCGTCGCCGTCGTACTGCCCGGTGAACGCGATCTGCGAACCGTCCGGCGAGAACTTGGCGAACAGCTCCAGGCCGGGATGAGAGGTGAGCCGTGTCGCCGTGCCGCCGTCCGACGATGCGAGCCAGATGTCGCCGGCGTAGGTGAATGCGATCCGGTCACCGGAGAGGTCCGGGAAGCGCAGGAGCCTGGTCGGCTCGCCGGTCTGGGCCAGTCCGGGCGGCGTCGAGAGGACGGCGGCGAGAAGGGCGGTGGCGCACAGGGCTCTGCGCGCAACTTCACGGGGGACGATCATGGGTGAACCTCCGGTCGCGGGACGGCGCTTCGCAGCGAGCAGCGCCGCGGCATTGTCTCACGTTCGACCCGACCCCGTCGGCGTCTGCCGCCACCGGGGAGTGCTCGTTCCGGTAAGCTGCCGCCGCTTCGCCCGGCGGGGGTACGCGTCTCGCGGGGGAGGCGGCAACAGACGACGAAACGAGACGCCGGCCGCGGGCCGGCTGCGGGAGACGGCACCATGAGTGGGATCGAAATCACGGGAGCGCGCGACTTCGAAGCGGCGGAACACATCCTGACCCCGGAGGCGCTGGAGTTCGCGGGCGACCTGTGCCGGCAATTCGAGCAGCGCCGGCTGCAGTTGCTCCAGGACCGGGTCGATCGCCACGCGCGGATCGAGGCCGGTGACGACCCCACGTTCCCGGCCGAGACCCAGGAGATCCGCGACGCGGATTGGAAGGTGGCGCCCACGCCCGCGGACCTCAACTGCCGCTGGGCCGAGATCACCGGCCCCGTCGACCGGAAGATGATGATCAACGCGCTGAACTCCGGCGCCAAGGTCTTCATGGCGGATCTTGAGGACGCCCTGAGTCCGAGTTGGCGCAATGTGATCGAGGGTCAGCAGAACCTGTACGACGCGGTGCGCCGCCAGTTGGAGTTCACGAACCCGGGCAACGGCAAGGAGTACCGGTTGGGGGACGAGATCGCCACGTTGCTGGTGCGGCCGCGGGGCTGGCACCTGGTCGAGAAGAACGCCCTGACCTGTGGCCAGCCGGCGCCGGCCGGCATCTTCGACTTCGGCCTCTACTTCTTCCACAACGCCCAGGAGGCGCTCAGCCGCGGCAGCGGTCCCTACTTCTACCTGCCGAAGTTGGAGAGCCACCAGGAGGCGCGGCTCTGGAACGACATCTTCGTCGCCGCCCAGGACGCGCTCGGCGTGCCGCAGGGCAGCGTCCGCGCCACCGTCCTGATCGAAACGATCCTCGCCGCTTACGAGATGGAGGAGATCCTCTACGAGCTGCGCGAGCATTCGGCCGGTCTCAACGCCGGGCGCTGGGACTACATCTTCAGCGCGATCAAGAAGTTCGCGTTCCGGGAGGACATGGTCCTGCCGGACCGTAGCCAGATCACGATGACCGTTCCCTTCATGCGCGCCTACACCGAACTCCTGGTGCGCACCTGCCACAGCCGCGGCGCGCACGCGATCGGCGGCATGGCGGCCTTCATTCCCAGCCGGCGGGACGCTGAGGTCAACGCGACGGCGCTGGCCGCGGTTCGCGCCGACAAGGACCGCGAGGCCGGCGACGGATTCGACGGAAGCTGGGTTGCCCACCCGGACCTGGTGCCGATCGCCCTGGAGGTGTTCAGCACGAAGATGGAAGGCCGTCCCAACCAGAAGGAACGGCTGCGCGAGGACGTGTCGGTGGAACCCGGCAGCCTGATCGATCTGAACGTGCCCGGCGGCACGCTGACCGAGCAGGGATTGCGCAACAACGTCTCGGTTGGGCTCCAGTACATGAACTCCTGGCTCAACGGCAACGGAGCCGCGGCGATCAACAACCTGATGGAAGACGCGGCGACCGCCGAGATCGCGCGCGCCCAGCTCTGGCAGTGGGTCCACCGCAACGCCCAGATGGACAACGGCGCGAAGGTCACGGCGGAACTCTACGAGCAGGTGCGCGACGAAGAGCTGAGCCAGCTCGGGGGCCGCTCCGCGAGTCGCTACGGTCTCGCGGCTGACCTGCTGGACGACCTGGTGCTCGGTTCCGAGTTCCAGGAGTTCCTGACCCTCCAGGCCTACCAGCACATCTGATTCCGGGCCGCATCCGGTTTCAACCCGCTGCGCTACGCTCTCGGCCGATGCAGCACGCGATCGAGCTGGACGCGCTGCGGCGGGAGGTCGGCGACTCGGCCTCGGCGATGGCGAACGCGGTTTCGGCCTGCGTCCACTGCGGCTTCTGCCTGCCGACGTGCCCTACCTACGTCGAACTGGGCGAGGAGATGGACTCGCCGCGCGGCCGCATCGTGCTGATGAAGGAGGTGCTCGAGGGCCGCCTCGACCTGGAGGAGGCGTTGACCCATATCGACCCCTGCCTGGGCTGCATGTCGTGCGTGACGGCCTGCCCGTCGGGCGTCGAGTACGGCGAACTGCTGATGCCGTTCCGGGAACTGGCGGAGGCCGGCCGGCGGCGCTCTCGGTTTGACCGCTGGTGGCGCGGCCTGATGCTGGACACGCTGGCGAGCCCCGCCCGCCTGCGGTGGATGCTGCGGCTGGGTCGTCTGGCGGCGCCGTTCCGCGCGCTGCTGCCGGCGCGGCTCGCCGCGCCGCTCGATCTGCTGCCCAGGACCGCGGACCGCGCGGAAGTCGGCTTCGGCGTGTTTCCCGCGGTCGGTCAGCGGCGGGCCCGGGTGGCGCTCCTCGCCGGTTGCGCGCAGCAGGTGCTGGCGCCACGCATTCAAGGCGCGACGATCGAAGTGCTGACCCGCCGGGGAGTCGAGGTCGTCGTCCCGAAGGAGGAGGCGTGCTGCGGTTCGCTGGCTTTTCACGCCGGTGACGCGCCGCGCGCCCGCGCCGCCGCCGGTTCCCTGCTGCGGGTGTTCGGGCCCGAGGGTCTCCTGGCCGATGTCGACGCGGTGTTGACCAACGCCGCCGGCTGCGGTTCGGGCCTCAAGGAGTACGGCCTGCTGTTCGCGGGGCGGCCCGAGGAGGCTGCGGCCCGCGCCCTGGCCGCCAAGGTGCGGGACGTTTCGACGTTCCTGGCCGCGCTCCAGACGGATGCGCCGCCGCCGCTGCCGCAGCCCTTGCGCGTCGCTTACCACGACGCCTGCCACCTGGCCCACGCCCAATCGGAGCGGGCCGGGCCCCGCCAGTTGCTGGCCCAGGTGCCGGGCGTGACCCTGGTGGAACCGCGCGACTGGCAGATCTGCTGCGGTTCGGCGGGCATCTACAACCTGGAAGAGCCCGAACTCGCGGCCCGTCTGGGGCGCAAGAAGGCCGAGGCTCTGCTCGAGGGCGAACCGGACGTGATCGCCACCGGCAACATCGGCTGCCTGACCCAGATCGAGAGTCACGTGCACCGTCTGGGCGCCCGGATTCCCGTGCGGCACACGATGGAGATCCTGGCCTCGGCGCACGGCGCCGACTGAGGATTTCCGCAAGTCGGATTCGGATACAGACAGGGTTGTCAGGGTCGGTTATCCTGCCCGCGCCCGTTGACTGCTTCTTCTTCCGCACTCACTACTTTCGGACTTGGATGACGACACCTACTCGCATTGGAATCATGGGCTTCGGCCTTCTCGGTCGAAGCCTGTTCCGCCTCTCTCTTGACCGGCCCGAAATCGAGGTCGCCGCGGTGGCCGATACCGCGGATCCCGAGATGCTGCGCTACCTGCTGCGCTTCTCGACCCTGCCGTGGCCGCTCGACGCAGATGTCGCGCTCGAGAACGGCAGCCTGTGCGTCGACGGCTCGTGCGCCAGCGTGGTGCGCGCCGGCAGCGCCGGCGAGGCGCCCTGGGGCGACCTCGGGGTCACGACCGTGGTCGACTTCCGGGACACGCAGCCGACGCGCACCGAACTCGAGGGTCACCTTACGGCCGGCGCCGAGCGCGTGGTGCTCTGCGCGCCCCCGGGCGGGGAGCTGGACCGGACGGTCGTGGTCGGTCTGAACGAGGACCGGATCGAGCCTTCCGACCGGATCGTGTCCGCCGGCTCGTTCACCGCGCACTGCGCCGGGCCGTTGCTGCGCATCCTCGACGGGGCCTTCGGCGTCGAGCAGGCGTTCATCAGTTCGGTGCGTGCCTACGGCGCCGGTTCGCGGCTCGCCGACGTGCCGGCGCCCGAGCTCCGCTCCGGCCGGGCGGCGGGCGAGAACATCATTCCCTCGGCGACGGAAGCCGCGTCGGAACTCGAGACCGTGCTGCCCGAACTCGGCGGCAAGCTCTCGGCTTCGGCGATGAACGTGCCGGTGTCGAACGGCTCCGTGGTCGACCTGGTGTGCTGGCACCGCGACGCGGTGAGCGTTGCGTCGGTCAACGAAGCGGTGGCCACCGCTGCCGACGGCGAATGGCGCGGCAGGCTGCGCTTCGAGCGCGAGGCGATCGTCTCGGCCGACACCGCAGGCAGCCGGGCGACCTGCATCTTCGATTCACAGGGAACGATGACCCTGGGCGATCATGTGTCGAAGACGATCGCCTGGTTCGACAACGGCTGGGGCTACCTGCACCGGCTCCTGGAACTTCTCGCCACGCTCGACGCTGCGCCGGCGGCGGGCGCTGAAGGGGGTGCCTCATGATTCGCGTCGGCATCAACGGGTTCGGTCGCATCGGGCGCAGCGTCTTCCGCATCCTGGCCAGCCGCCCCGACGTGCAGGTCGTCGGCATCAACGACCTGTTCGATGCGGAGCGCCTCGCCTACCTGCTGCGCTACGACACGGTGCAGGGAGTCTTCGGCCAGGAGGTCGAGGTGACCGGGAACGGCCTGCGGGTCGGAGGCCGGCAGATCCGGCTCAGTGCGGAGCGGGATCCGTCCCAGCTCCCCTGGAGCGAACTCGGGGTCGACATCGCGGTCGAGTCGACTGGTGTGTTCCGGACCCGCGCCCAGGTGGCGCAGCACCTCGAAGCCGGCGCCTCGCGGGTGGTGCTCACGGTGCCTGCCAAGGACGAGATCGACGCCATGATCGTGCTCGGGGTCAACGACGGCGATCTCGGTCCGGAGCATCGCGTGGTCTCCAACGCCTCCTGCACCACGAACTGTCTGGCGCCGCTGGCCAAGACCCTCGACGACGCGTTCGGTTTCGAGGAGGGGTTCATCACCACCATCCACGCGTACACCAACGGCCAGCGCCTGGTCGACTCGCCGCACAGCGACCCGCGGCGCAGCCGCTCGGCGACCGCCAACATCATCCCGACCACGACGGGCGCCGCGCGCGCCGTGGGCAAGGTGCTGCCGCACCTGAACGGCCGCCTCGACGGCATGGCGATGCGGGTGCCCGTGGCGGACGGCTCGATCGTCGATCTGACCTGCAGGCTGCGCGGCGACGCCGCGGCGGAGGACGTGAACGCGGCGGCTTCGGCGGCGGCGGAGTCGAACCTGGCGGGCATCCTCCAGTACTCCGAAGACCCTCTGGTTTCGAGCGACATCCTCGGCAATCCCCATTCGTCGATCTTCGACGCGCCGCTGACCCGGGTCACTCCGGCTGAGGGCGGCGGCGTGTACGCCCGCGTCGTGTCGTGGTATGACAACGAGTGGGGCTACTCGAACCGGGTCGCGGATCTGATCGAGCGGCTGGCGCAGCTCGGGCCCTGACCCAAGTCGGTACCGCCCCGTCCGGGGCCGCCCGCCCCGTCTTCGGTTTTCCGTTCGATGGACATTCGTTCCCTACTTGATTCGGCGCCCATCCTGCCCCTGCTCCGGATCGAGCGGGAGGAGGATGCCGTGCCCCTGGCCGGCGCCCTGCTCGAAGGCGGCATCGTGGTGCAGGAGGTGGCGCTTCGCACTCCGGCCGCCCTGCCGGCGATCGCCCGCATCGCGAACGAACTCCCCGAGGTCATCATCGGCGCCGGGACGGTGCGCAGGGCGGATGACGTCTACGCGGCCCGCGACGCCGGCGCCCGTTTCGGGGTCAGTCCGGGGATCACCCCCGTGATCGCGATGGCCGTGCACGACGCCCTGATGCCCTTCCTACCCGGCGTGGCGACGCCGTCCGAGATCCAGGGCGCGGTGGACCTGGGTTTCTTCACCTGCAAGTTCTTCCCGGCGCCTGCCTGCGGCGGCTTGGCCTTCCTGCGCGCCGTCCGCGGCCCGTTCCCCGAGGTCGCCTTCTGCCCGACGGGCAACCTCGACCGCACCAGCTACCGGGAGTACCTCGCCGAGCCGAATGTCGTCTCGGTCGGGGTTTCCTGGATCACGCCGCCCGAGGCCGTCGCGGCCCGGGCCTGGGGCCGTGTCGCGCAACTGGCCCGGGCGACGGTCGAGGAAGTCCGCGACGTGGCCGGCGCCGTGCCGGCGGCCGCGGCCGGATCGTAGCCGGGAGACGGAGGCAACCGTGCAGCGTCGAGCCAAGATCGTCGCCACGATTGGCCCGGCGAGCTCGAACCCCAAGACTCTCGCGCGGCTGATCCGCGCCGGCGTCAACGTCGTCCGGTTGAACCAGTCCCACGGCACCCGGGAGGAGCATCGCCGGCTCATCCGGCTCGTGCGGCAGGTCAGCGAGGAGGCGGGACGGTCGGTCGGCGTGATGGTCGACCTGATGGGGCCCCGGCACCGGCTCGACCACTTCGAGGGCGCGCGGGTGCTCAAGCGGGGCGACGTCGTTGCCCTGGGCGTGGGCGCCGGCGTGGACCTGGCGCTCGACCGGGACATGGTCAAGCACGTGCAGCCGGGCGAACAGATCCTGATCGACGACGGCCGGGTGCAGTTGGAGGTCCGGTCGAAGGACGAGGAGAAGATCGAGGCGGAGGTCATCATCGGCGGCGCGGTGTCGAGCCGCAAGGGCGTGAACCTGCCCGACAGCCATCTGCCGTTCCACATCTCGGACAAGGACCTGGGCGATATCCGGATGGCGGTCGAGGAGGACGCCGACTTTCTCGCGGCCAGCTACATCGGCACCCCGGCGGACGTGCTTCAGGTGCGGGAAGCGTCGCGCGCGGCGGGCCGCAGCCTGCAGGTCATCGCCAAGCTGGAGCGTCGGCGGGCGCTGGAGCACCTCGACGAGATCGTGCTCGAGTCCGACGGCGTGATGGTGGCGCGGGGCGACCTGGGGGTCGAGATTCCGTTGCACCAGGTGCCCGTGGTGCAGAAGCAGATCATCGAGAGCGGCTGGCGACACCTGCGTCCGGTGATCGTGGCGACCCAGATGCTGGAGTCGATGATCGAGCATCCGCGGCCCACGCGGGCCGAGTCCTCGGACGTGGCGAACGCCGTGTTCGACGGCGCCGACGCGATGATGCTCTCCGGCGAGAGCGCCGCCGGCCGCTATCCCCTGGAAGCGGTGCAGACGATGCACCGGATCATCGCCGAGTCGGAGCGTTACCAGCTCTCGAAGCACACTTCGCAGCCCATTGGTTTCCACACGATGGAAGTCGGCCCCTACGACATCGAACCGCCGAACCGGCTGGGCGGGCTGGAGATCCCGGAAACGATCTCGGCCGCGGCCATCCTCTCGGCCCGTCATCTGAGCGCGCAGGGAATCGTGGTCCTCAGCCAGGGCGGTTTCACGGCCCGTCAGGTCGGCTGCCGCCGGCCGTCGACGCCGGTGCTGGCTTTCACCCGCGATCCGCGGACCATGCGCGAACTCCAGCTCGTGTGGGGCGTTCAAGGTGTGCGGATGGACCAGGAGGTCTACCACCACGACGAGGTCGTCGCGATGGTGGACCGGCAACTCCTCGCCGGCAGCCTGGCCCTGCCCGGCGACACGATCGTGCTGTTGATGGGTGACCCGATCCAGGATCGTCCGCCGACGAACCTGGTGCGGATTCACCGCGTCCGCCCACAGTAGGACCGCCGGTCCGGCATCGGGGCGTCGGGCCGCATCCCGGCCCGACGCTCCGGTACGATCAGCCGCCATGACCGACAGCGACCTTCAAGTCTCCATCGAGCAGGACTACCCCTACCTCCGGGATCCGGTGCGCCGCATCTGCGAGCAGTTCCCGGGCGAGTACTGGCGGCGTCTAGATGCCGCGGCGGAGTATCCGACCGAATTCGTGCAGGCGCTGACCGAACACGAGTACCTCGGCTGCCTGATTCCCGAGGAGTACGGCGGGTCCGGCCTGCCGCTGCGCGCCGCGTCCGTCGTCCTGGAGACGATCCACTCCTCCGGCTGCAACGCCGCGGCCTGCCACGCCCAGATGTACACGATGGGCACGATGCTCCGCCACGGCAGCGACGAGCAGAAGCAGGAATACCTGCCGAAGATCGCCAGCGGGGAGCTGCGGCTGCAGGCGTTCGGCGTCACCGAGCCGGTGACCGGTTCCGACACGACCCAGTTGCGGACGATGGCGGTCCGCGACGGCGACACCTACGTCGTCAACGGCCAGAAGATCTGGACCAGCCGGGCGCTCCACTCGGACCTGATGATTCTTCTCGCCCGCACCACGCCAGCGGACCAGGTCGAGAAGCGGTCGCGGGGCCTGTCCGTCTTCCTGGTCGATCTACGCGAGGCGCGCGGCAACGGCCTCGAGATCCAGCCCATCGACACGATGATCAACCACGGCACCACCCAGATCTTCTTCGACAACCTGCGCATCCCGGTCAGCAGCCGGATCGGCGACGAGGGGTACGGTTTCAAGTACATCCTGAGCGGCATGAACGCCGAGCGCATCCTGCTCGCCTCCGAGGCGATCGGCGACGCCCGCTACTTCATCCGCCGCGCCGTCGAGTACGCCAACGAGCGCGAGGTCTTCGGCCGGCCGATCGGCCAGAACCAGGGCATCCAGTTCCCGATCGCCCGCGCCCACGCCGAGACCGACGCCGCCGAGATGATCGTCCGCAAGGCCGCCGCCCTCTACGACGCCGGCCGCGAATGCGGCGCCGAAGCGAACAGCGCCAAGCTCCTCGCCTCCGAAGCCGCCTGGAACGCCGGCGACACCTGCTTCCAGACCTTCGGCGGCTTCGCCTTCGCCACCGAGTACGACATCGAACGCAAGTGGCGCGAATGCCGCCTGTTCCAGACCGCCCCGATCTCGACCAACCTGGTGCTCACGTACCTGGCCCAGCACGTGCTGGGGCTCCCGCGCAGCTACTGAGCTGGGCGCCGGCGGGGCGTCGGCGCGGCGTCCGCTGGCGAGACGGCGGCTGGCGCGGTGATCTCCGATGTAAGAGCTTGGTATTCCTGCGCGAGCCTGCTGCCCTGCCGGTCCTTCGTGAAGATCGTCTGGTTGAGGACCGAGAGGCTGTCGTACCGATGGATGCGAAGGGGAGGACTGCCGAAACCGAGATCTGTCTGGAAGTTCGAGAGTATCTGGTGGAGGACGGGGTCCTCGTCGTCGAGGTCGGGCACGTTGGAGACGACGAAGTGGAGATCGATGTTCTGTTTGCGGGGACCCGTTCCTTCCGCCCTGATGTCGCGGACGATCTTGGTCAGGCCGCGCAGATTCTGTTGGTTCGGGAAGAAGAAGAGGACGACGGCGTTCGGAAGGTGTCGGGTGCAGATCCCGCCGATGTCGGTGTAGCCGGTGCGGCAGTCGAGCAGCACATGGTCAGGCTCGATCTCGGCCTGCCATTGGAGTTTGAGATCTTCCAACAGGAGGTAGCCGTCGTGGTTCTCGTAGAGGTCGTTCCAGTCAATCGAGGAAACTCTGGCCGAGTAGCCGCGGTCCTGGGAACCGGCGGGCATGATCCATAGCCCGCCGCCATTGTCGCGAGAGTCGGTGGACTCGAACAGGAAGTCCGCGGCGTCCGGCGCCATGCCGGCGTCCAGGTACTCGCGGACGAAGTCGACCATGCCGGAGGTCGATTCGGCCGGCTGCCCGAGGTCGAAGGTGTCGAGAGCCGGCGCCTCGAGATCGAAGTCCACGATCAGCACCCGCTTGCCGCGATTCGCGAGTTCGACCGCGACGTTGACCAGGGCCATGGTACGGCCTACTCCGCCTTTGAAGGAGTAGAAGGTCGTGACGTACATCAGTTCCCTCTAGGCGGCCGGCTCCAGGTCGAAGTGGCCCTGCTGCTGGCGCACGGTGGCCGTAGGCTCCAGCTTTCGGAATTGACCCGGAGTGTTGGCTCGCGTCTCGCCTGCCGTCGCCACTTGGGAGGCGTCAGGCCCCACGAGGCGCGCCAGTCGCGACCAGCCGGTGGGCGTGCCGAGCAGACGGAGGTACCGGTCGTTGGCCGGGTTCTGGATGACAGTGCCATTCTCCCAGCGGTTCAGGGTGGCCTCGCCGAGACCGGTTAGCTGGGCGAAAGCGGCGCGGGTGAGACCATGGCCCTCCCGAATTCTGCGAACTTCGCCGGGAGTGAGCACGCCAAGATGTCGGCAGACGGCGTCGTGCTTGATTCTCTCCGCCTCGTGGTCCAGAAACTGGAAGTCGCACGCCGTGCAGCGACGAACCGGGAGTTCGACATGCAACTTGACGCCGGTCTCGCCGGAGCCGTAGTTGAAGGCGTGTTCGTGCCGGTACGTCACGACGGACGGTTCATCGCATCGTGGACAGCACGGGTCGTGATCGGCGGCTACGCTCGCTCTGGATTCGGGGGCCATGGTCGTGCCTAGTCCTTCAGTCGTGTTCCGAGTAATGGAAGCTGCGCCCGATGACCTCCTGGAACCGAGTTCCAGTTTCGCGTAGAGCTTGGGCGCATCTGGCTCCAGGTCGATCTTCAGGACGTAGCCCTTGACTCCCTTCGGTTGCCGTAGCCGGACGATCTGTATTGGCTCGCCCTGTTCGATCCGGTCCGCAATCAGCGTCCAAGCGGAGTCTTCATCGAAGTGTGTGTGGAACTCTGCCCCGGGTCTTCTCACATCCTCCGGTCGCCAGTCGATCGGGCGGTCCGGCGTGAAGGAAGTGACCCGAGTTCGGCGTCGGCGAGCCAGCGTGGCCAGCCGCCGTCTCGTCGCGTCGCTGAGACCGGCAGGTTGCTCCTGGCCATGAGTGGGCGCCATTCACACCGTCCGCGATCATATGGTTGGGCGAGTCGCCGCACAAGCGACGTAGTCGATCATGTGGTTGTCCGCCTGGGCGGGCAGGGCACCCGAACATGGCGGCTAGGGACATAGACGCAGAACGACCCCGGTTTTTCGGCCATGGGGCTGATCTTCAAGACGGTCGTTGCGGCGCAGGCTGCCGGGTGGGGTCCGTCAAAGCGGAACCCGAACCGACGGAGGTGCAGCGGTCGCCCTCGACAACGACCGAGGCAGCGGCGCCGACGACCGAGTAGCCGGAGGCCGGGTACCCGAACTTGAGTCAGTCTAACGTCACCGTTCAGTCTCTACCGATTACGACGACTCCCCAAGCAGCATCTGATTCGGTTCCTTTGCCGGGGACCCAGGGACTCTTGGCTCGCGTGTGGACTAAGGCAGTCTGGAGATCCATGCAGCTTGCCTGATCCAAGTCAGCCGAAAGGGTCCTGCCTCCTTGCCGATATGAGAGGCGGTAAGGGTGGACCTCGATCGGTGGCGGTCTCGGTGATAGAGGGTTCCGTTCTGATCCAGAATGGATTGGTATTGGTGGAAACCGGCAAACCCGGACCAGCTGCTGGTCTTCTTCGGAATGATAGAGCAAGACCTCGTCGTTCGAGTCTGGCATGTGCGCTGCGGTCCAGATATAGGTGGACTGAAAGATCTCGGCCATGTCCGTGCTTTCGGCGGGAAGACGACGGTACAGGCCCTCGAATCGGAATTTACTCTCGGTGGAAGCCGTGACCAATAGCTCGATCTTTGAGCCTACGATATGCGCGCAGCTATAGTGGTCCAGCAGTAGAGGTTGTTGGGAAGACTTGGCAGTCAGCAACTTGTCATCGACCCTTATGCCTATCGGCACGTCCCTTTCCATGCCGGAATGGTGAGGTCGCGATTTCCTGCAGATTTTGTAGGCGGCAGGCGTGTTGGCATGGACTATTAGAGCCGGTTCGGTTGAGGAGACTCGCCATAGACCCCAGAGGCAGACGTCTGCGACATCGGGGATGCATATGGACCTCTGTACTGAGGAGATTCCGCCTCCACCTCGCGCCGGAGTGTCCGGCGCTTGGCTTGAAAGGGCGTTGGGCAGGAACAGGGCGGCTGCTAGGAGAATCGAAGAGTAGAGATGCATGTTTGGATCCCCCAAAGTGGCGGTGTTGAGGATCGGCCTCCGGTTGCGGAGATTCCGCTCGCCGAGACGGCGAGGATTCGGGAAGAAGGCTCCCGGTGGAGGTGTTGTTGTTCGCACCATGGGCCTGGTCGCCATTCGTGCTACGCGCGGTCCCGCGCCGCCATAAGGGCCCGCTTGCCGTAGACCTTGCCGACGTGGACGCGGTAGTCGCCGGAGGCGAAGATGTCGCCGATGGGGTCTTCGGTGTCGAGGCCGGAAGCGGCGGCGGCGATGGCGTCGTCGGAGAGGTCGCTGCCGACGAGGGAGGACACGTCGACCGCGGTCGGCACGGCGCCGACGCCGCCGACGACGAGGCCGGCAGCGGTGCAGCGGCCGCCTTGGACGGTGACGGAGGCCGCGGCGCCGACGACGGCGTAGCCTGAGGCCGGGTGCTCGAACTTGAGGTAGGCGGCGCCGGCGCCGGCGCCCAGGGCGGGGACGTCGACGTGGGTCAGGATCTCGTCCTCACCGACATCGGTCATCAGGAGGTCCTGGAAGAAGTCGCCGGCGGCGACGGAGCGGGTGCCGGACGGGGACTGCAGGTGGACAGAAGCGCCCAGCAGGACGAGTACCGGCGGCAGGTCGGAACCCGGGTCGGCGTGGGCGATGTTGCCGCCGATCGTGCCGCGGTTGCGGACCTGGGCGTCGCCGATGTGGCCGGCCGCTTCGGCGAGGACCGGGCAGTGGGCGGCGAGCACGTCGGAGGCCGCGATCTCGGCGTGGGTGGTCAGGGCGCCGACCCGGACGTTGCCGCCGGCTTCGGCGATCCCCTTCAGCTCGTCGAGGCGGCCGATGTCGATGACCACGGGAGGCTGCGCGAGGCGCAGCTTCATCATCGGGATCAGGCTGTGGCCGCCGGCCATCAGCTTGGCGTCTTCGTGCTCCTGCAGCAGGCCGAGCGCTTCATCGACCGATCCGGCGCGGCGGTAATCGAATTGGGCTGGGTACATATCGGTGCTCCTGATTCGGCAGCTTCGGTTGTTCGGCTGCGGGATTCTAGACGGTTTGAGGACTTATCCGGCGTTCACGGCTCGCCACACCTTCTCGGGCGTGAGCGGCATGTCGATGTGAGTGACGCCGAACGGCGCCAGCGCGTCGACGACGGCGTTGACCACGGCCGGGGGCGAGGCGATGGCGCCGGCTTCGCCGACGCCCTTGACCCCCAGCGGATTGTGCGGGCAGGGCGTGGTCGTGCGGTCGAGTTCGAACGGGATCAGATTGTGGATCTTGGGCAGCGCGTAGTCCATCAACGAGCCCGTGACGAGTTGTCCGCTCTCGTCGTAGACCGCGTTCTCCCACAGCGCCTGACCGATGCCCTGGGCCAACCCCCCGTGGAGCTGCCCGTCGACGATCATCGGGTTGATCACGTTGCCGACGTCGTCGACCGCGGCGTAGCGCAGCAGTTCGATGGCGCCGGTCTCCGTGTCGACAAGGGCGACGCAGATATGGGTGCCGAACGGATAGGTGAAGTTGGCGGGGTCGTAGAACGTGGTGGCGGAGAGGCCCGGCTCCAGGTCGTCGGGGTAGTTGTGGGCCAGGTACGCCTGGAGCGCCACGTCGCCGAGACCGAGCGCGCGGTCCGGCGAGCCGGCGACCCGGAAGCTGCCGTCCTCGTACTCGAGGTCCTCGGCGGATGCCTCGAGCAGGTGGGCGGCGATCTTCTTGCCCTTCTCGATGATCTTGTCGACGCTCCCCGCGATGGCCGAGCCGCCGACGGCGGCGCTGCGGCTGCCGTAGGTGCCCATGCCGAACTGGACCAGGTCGGTGTCGCCGTGGATCACCTCGACCGCCTCCGGCGCGACGCCGAGCCGGTCGGCGACGATCTGGGAGAAGGTCGTCTCGTGCCCCTGGCCGTGGGACGAGGAGCCGGTGTAGACGGTGACGGAACCGGTGGGGTGGACGCGCACGTCGGCGCTTTCCCACAGCCCGGCCTGTGCGCCCAGCGAGCCGACGACCGCCGACGGGGCCAGACCGCAGGCCTCGATGTAGGACGAAAAACCGATCCCGAGCTGCCGGCGGCCGCCGCCGTTGGCGCGGCGCGACGCCTGCTCGCGGCGCAGGTCGTCGTAGCCGACCATCTCGAGCGCGCGGTCCATCGCCGGCGCGTAGTTGCCCGAGTCGTACGCGAGCGCGACCTGGGTCTGGTACGGGAAGGCGTCCGGCGGGACGAAGTTCCGCTTGCGAACTTCGATCGGTCCGAGTTCGGTCGCGTCGCCCGCGAGATGCATCAGCCGCTCGACGACGAAGGTGGCCTCGGGCCGTCCGGCGCCGCGGTAGGCGTCGACGGGCGCGGTATGGGTGAAGACGCCGGTCACGTGGCAGTGGATCGCCGGGATGTCGTACTGGCCGGACATCAGAGTGCCGTAGAGGTAGGTCGGCACGGCCGGCGCGAAGGTCGAGAGGTAGGCGCCCATGGCGGCCTTGGTGTCGACCCGCAGACCGATGATGCGGCCGTCGGCGTCAAACGCCATTGCGCAGTGGGTCGAGTGGTCGCGGCCGTGGGCGTCGGTGAGGTTCGTCTCCGTGCGCGTCGCGGCCCACTTGACCGGGCGGTCGAGCTTCAGCGAGCACAGGCCGATGATCGCCTCGTCGGCGTAGTGGTGGATCTTGCTGCCGAAGCCGCCGCCGACCTCGGGGGCTACGATCCGCACCTTGTGCTCGGGCATCCCGAGCGACGCCAGCGTCATCAGCAGCCGGTGGACATGCGGATTCTGGGTCGTCATGTGGATCGTCATGTCGCCGGTCGACGAGTCGTACGAGGCGAGCACCGCGCGCGCCTCGATGGCGTGCGGGATGAGCCGGTTGTTGCGAAGATCGAGCTCCACCGTGTGGGCGGCCTGCGCGAACGCGGCGTCGACAGCGTCTTGGTCGCCGATCTCCCAGTCGAAGGCGACGTTGCCGGGCGCGTCCTCGTGGACCGTGGGCGCGCCGTCCTCGAGCGCGGCGACCACGTCGGCGACCGCGTCGAGCGGTTCGTAGTCGACCGCGACCCGCTCGGCGGCGTCGCGGGCGATGTAGCGGTCCTCAGCCACGACCACGGCCACCGCGTCGCCGACGTGGCGGACGGTGTCGGCGGCGATCATCGGGTGGGCGGGCGTCTTGAGGCCGGGCAGGAGCCAGCCCACGGGGACCACGCCGGGAATGCCGGCCGCCGCGACATCGCGCGCCGTGAGCACGGCGAGGACGCCGGGATATGCCTCCGCGGCGGAGGTGTCGATGCCGCGGATGCGGGCGTGGGCGTAGGGGCTGCGCACCATCGCGGCGTGCGTCATGCCTTCGACCTTCAGGTCGTCGGTGTACTTGCCGCGGCCGGTGATGAGGGCCGGGTCCTCCCGGCGCTTGATCGAGGTGCCGAGTACGCGCGCCATCTCAGCTCATCCTCTCGGCGGCGTACTTCACGGCCTCCACGATGTTGTGGTAGCCGGTGCATCGGCAGATGTTGCCCTTCAGCCCCTCACGGATCTCCTCGTCGCTCGGGCTCGGGTTCTGCGCCAGCAGGTAGTTCGCGGACAGGATCATGCCCGGTGTGCAGTAGCCGCACTGCAGGCCGTGCTTCTCCCAGAAGGCGTCCTGCAGGGGATGCAGCTCGCCGTTCTGGGCCAGGCCCTCGATTGTCTGGACCGCCGCGCCGTCCGCCTGCACCGCAAGCACGGTGCAGGACTTGACCGCCTGGCCGTCGATCAGAATCGTGCAGGCGCCGCAGAGACTGGTCTCGCAGCCGATGTTGGCGCCCGTGAGGCCCAGATCTTCCCGCAGGAAGTGGACCAGCAGGCGCCGCGGCTCGACCTCGGCCTGTACCGCCTTGCCGTTGACTTCGAGTTGTATGGACACGGTCATCTCTGGAGTGTCTCCTTTCCTGGGCTGCTATGGCGGGGATAGATCACGATCGTCTACCCCGATGGACGACGCGGTGGAGTCGGACGAAGCATTGATCGTGATCCTTCCTACGAGCAGGTGCGAAGCGAAATGGCGATGGCGGCAAGAACGACCAGGGCGCCGCCGGCAAGGTAGGGCCAGAGTTCCTTGGCCAGACCGGCAGCGAACCGGCCGGCGAAGGCGGCCTGGGACGGCGCTTCGGCGCCGGCGGTAGCCGCCGCCGCAGCCGCCCGCGCCTCGAGCTGCCTGTCCAGGCCCTGCAGACCCTGACGGGTCAACACCTTGGCCGAGCTGTCGAGCAGCCGCTGGCCGACCGCGGCGATGCGGCCGCCGACCCGGGCGTCGATGTCGTAGTGCAGCAGGGTGCCGTTGTCGTCCGTGTCCTCGAGGCGAATGGCGCCGGTGCCGGTGACGAAGCCCGGCGCCCCCTTGCCGTCCATCTTCAGGTTGTAGCCGTTCGGTGGGTCGAGGTCGAGAAGTTCGACGCCGCCCTCGAACAGCCCCTGCACGGGGCCGATCTTCATCTTCAGCTTGCCGCGAAACTGGTTGTCGCCGACCGGGGCCATGTCCTCGCAACCGGGCAGCGTGCGAGACAGCACCTCCGGGTCGAGGATCGCTTCCCAGACGACATCGCGCGGCACGGCGAGGGCGTGCTTGCCTGTGATCTTCACGTTCCGTGGCGGCGGGACCGGCTGCCTGAGAGCGGACCGCGATGGGAAGTGGGCGCGACAGTGGACATGAGCGCGAGCAGAGGGAGATCTACCACAGGCGCGGGGCTGTTTGGGCCGCTACGCCCGCACGTAGCGAACCACCGGGTCTTGCTCGGACTCCAGTTCGCCCACGTTCTCGGCCACGAGTTCGCCGCGCTGGTAGAGGTACTCCACGTGTGCGCCGGCCTCTTCCAGGGCGAGGAGCACGGTGTAGCCGCGGACGGCGCCGAACAGGGTGCGGCTGATGTCGGCGGTGGTCTGCGACGCCCGGCAGGCGTCGACGATCTGTTCGAGCCGTTCGTGGTGGGAGTGGCGGATCTCTCCGACTCTCAAGGTCACGTCCTCGATCGGCTCTTCGTGGCCGCCTAGTCCGACCTGGATGCCGTCGAGCGTCTCGACCTTGCCCAGCGCCTCCAGGTAGTGGCCGAGGCCCATGTTCAGGGTCAGCGACTCGGGCGACTGGTGGGGCGTGATGCGCGCCAGGACATGATCGGCGGTCAGCAGGATGTCGTCGACTCTGAGGCACACCTGGCCGGGACAGTGGCCCGGGACGTGCAGGACCTCGATGTCGAGATCTCCGCCGTCCGCATCCGGGACGGGTTGGCCCTCGTCGAGCAGGAACTGGACCGGCACCGAGCCGTAGCGCGCCTTGGGCGCCGTGTACATCATCATCAACTGGTCGCACTTGCCGGCCGAGAGGCCGGCGCGGTTCAGGAATACCCGAAGCTGGTGCGAGGCGACCACGACCCGTTCCTCGTAGTGGGTCAGCACGCGGCGGTCGAGGACGTGGATGCCTACCGGCGCGTCGGTGTGGCGGCGGACGAACTGAAGGCCGCCGAAGTGGTCCATGTGGCCGTGGGTGATCAGGATGACGTCGATGTCGGCGAGGCCGATGCGACTTCCGAATCGGTCCTCGACCGAGGCCAGGCCGCGCACCAGGTTGTCGTTGGAGAAGTCCATGCCCGATCCGCAGTCGACCAGGGTGCGGCGGGCGCCGTCGTCGATCACGTAGACGTTGCCGAAGAAGTTCGGGAACACCTCCAGGTTCAGGGCGTACACGACCCGGCCGGCGGCGCTCACGAAACGTCGCGGCGACTCGAGCTGTTTCTTGGCGTTGGAGGTGCTGGAGCGCATGGGCCTGCTCAGCTAGAGGCGCCGATCGCGCCACCCGGGTTCCCAGGGCGGGGAGCGCTACACCATCCCGCGGTGCAAATTCCTGGCGGCGTCAGTTGGTCAGCGCGGAGACGAGTGCGTCGACGGCCTGGTCGGCGATCTCTCCCATCTCGTCGTCCGTGCGGTCCTGGATCGGGTGCCGCACGTAGACGACCTCCGGCGAGGCGCCGAGCGACTTCGACTGCGACTCGGCCGCGTCCTGGAACTCGCACGAGGCGACGAACACGGACGGCAGCCCCATCTCCTCCAACTGCGTCGTGTCGTGCACACTGCACGACGTGCAGGACCCTCAGTCGGCCAGCGCTTCGATCACCGCGTCGCAACGCTGGGCGATCTCGGCGCGAAGGTCGGCGGGCGCCACCTTCGAGAAGGTGGGCTTGGTGAAGCGGAGCACGGACGCGCCGCGGCCTGCGACCCGCTCCTCGACGCGGTCGAGGAACAGGTTGCCGCGCGCCTTGGAGATGTCGAGCAGGGCGATCGTCTTGCCGCCGATGGAGTCGAGTCGCGGCGCCGCAGTGCGCGCTGCGGGGGCCGCCTCGTTCGTCGGGTCGATCAGAGTCTGGACCATGGGTTGCCTCCTCGGTGAGCCCCGAACGATACATGACGCGCGCTGCTATCGTCGCCTGCCATGGTCGCATCGTCTTCCGTCTCCGCCCCGGCGCCTCCGGGCTTCGATCAAGGTCTGGTGGCGGTGGTCAAGAAGGACTGTCCGACCTGCCAGTTGGTCGAACCCGTGCTGGACGAAGTCCGGCGCCACCGGCCGGTCCTGGTCGTGACCCAGGACGATCCTGCGTTCCCCGCCGGGGCAAGTCCCGTTCACGACGCGGACCTGACGTTGTCGCACCGGCTGGGGATCGAGATCGTGCCGACGCTGCTGTCGCGCGACGGCGGCTCCACGGTGGGCGCCGCGATCGGCTGGAACCGGGAGCAGTGGCAGGACGTGAGCGGCCTGGACGGGCTGGGAACGGATCTGCCGCCGAGCCGTCCGGGCTGCGGCGCCTTGAACGTGGAACCGCGGCACGCAGAGCGGCTCGCGGCGCGGTTCGCGGGCGGCGGTTCGCGCCGGGTCGAGCTCGGCGACCAGGAAGACGACGTCGAGGCCTGCTTCGCGCGCGGCTGGACGGACGGCCTGCCGGTGGTGCCGCCGACGCCCGAGCGGGTCGAGCGGATGCTCGCCGGCACCCGGCGCGACCGGGCGGATGTCCTCGGACTCGTTGCGCCCGACTACGGCGAGTGCACGGTGGAGAAGGTCGCCGTCAACGCGGTGATGGCCGGCTGCCGTCCCGAGTACATGCCGGTGGTTCTGGCCGCGGTCGAGGCGGCGTTGACCGAAGAGTTCAACTGGCACGGTCTGGCGGCCACGACGTACTTCGCCGGCCCCGTCGTCGTGGTGAACGGTCCGGTGACCTCCGCCATCGGCATGAACTCGAAGATGAACGTCCTGGGGCAGGGCAACCGGGCCAATTCGACCATCGGCCGCGCGCTCCAGCTCGTGCTGCGCAACGTCGGCGGCGCCCGGCCGGGCGAAGTGGATCGGGCCACGCTCGGCAACCCCGGCAAGCTCAGCTTCTGCTTCGCCGAGCGGGAGGACGACTCGCCCTGGGAATCGCTGGCGGTGGAGCGGGGAATTCCCGAGGGCGCCTCCGCCGTGACCTTGTTTGCCGGCGAGGGGCCCCGCGGCGTGGTCGATCAGTTGTCCCGCGGGCCGGAATCGTTGACCCGCTCGCTGGCGGCGGCGCTTCTGAGCGTCGCCCACCACAAGCTGGTCGTCGGCTTCGACGCGATGCTGGTGGTGGGAGCGGAGCATGGCAACGTGTTCCGGCGGGCGGGCTGGGACAAGGCCAGGCTGCGCCGCGAGCTCGATGGTCTCCTGGTGCGATCGGGCGCCGAGCTGGTGCGCGGCGCCGGGGACTGCGACGAGGGGCTGCCCGAGAAGATGGCCGGCGCCCAGGTGCCGAAGTTTCGCAAGGGCGGGCTGCAGTTGGTTCACGCCGGCGGCAACGCGGGCCTGTTCTCCGCGGTGGTCGGCGGTTGGGTGAGCGGTCCGGTCGGCAGCCAGCCGGTCACGCGCACCGTGGGTGACTGAGCCGCCTCCGGGCTCTGATGTCGCGGCAAGCCCTGGACGGTCTACTGGGAGATGGCGGCAGCTCTCGAGATCGAGCAGCTCTGGCATCACCGGGCGCCCGGCGGCGAGTCGCTCGTCGATGTTGCGGCGCGGGTCGCGCCGGTCGTATCCGAGTTGGCCGATCGCCACCTCGGGGAACAGGTCATCGTGGTTTCGCACGGTGGCGTGATGGCGGCGAAGAACGCGGACGGCTTCCGGCTCGACCGCGACGGCGCCGGCTGGTGTCCCCCGAAACCCCTTTTCGACGCACCCTGAGGACGCCCGCACGGTATGCTCGACCTTGACACGATTCCAAGGGCTGCGCTAGAACAGACGGTTCCACTGTGCGATTCGAGACCTTACTTCTGCCGAATCGCGTGAGGCGCCCCGAAGAGGCTGCCGCATCGATTTGGTGACATCGCCGGCTGATGGAGAATCTGGAGTGATGAGCATGCGTACACGAACCCTTGTGCTGCTCGGAGCCCTGTGCCTGCTGCCGGTGGTCGGCTGCGGTCCCGAGGTCCCCACCGTCAACATCACCACGATCGTGCCGCTGACGGGCGCCGCGGCCGTCTACGGCAAGGAGATCGCGAACGGCGTCCAGTTGCGTCACGAGCGGCTGATGGCCGGCGATGAAGGTCTCGGCTACAACGTGGTCATGGAGATCGTCGACTCCGAGGGTGACCCGGCACAGGCCGCGGCGCTGCTGGAAACGGCGTTCGCCTCTTCGCTGGCGGCGATCGGCGGGGTCACGAGTGGCGAGGCCTTGGCCATGGTGCCGATCGCCGACGACGCGGGGCGGGTTCTGGTCTCGCCCTCCGCATCGAGCCCCGAACTGACCGGTGCTTCGGAGTTCTTCTACCGGCTGTTCCCTAGCGCCGAAATTGAGGCGTCGACGATGGCCGCCTTCCTCCGCGACCGGCTGAACGTCCAGCGGCTCGCCGTGGTGGCGGAGGACTCGGCCTTCGGCAGGTCGCTGGCCGACTCGGTGGAAGCGGTGTGGGGGACCGAACTCGCGGGCAGGGTGACCTTCACCCCCTCTTCCGATCAGAACGTGATGGTGCAGGAGGCCCTGAGCTACGAGGCGGACGGAATCTACGTCGCGGCCTCCGGTTTGGCGCTTGCCGAAGCGATCCAGGCCCTGCGCCTCGCGGGCTTCAAGGGCCGTGGCAAGAGGCTTGCCACGAGTTCCTCGTTGAGCGTCGAGGCGGTGCTCGACGCAGCCGGCCCGGCGGCAAACGGCGTTTACCTCACGGCGCCGGTGTTCGACCCTGAGAGTCCGGACGAGCCGACGGCCTCGTTCGTCGCTGAGTACCGCGAGAAGTACACGGATCCAGCCGTCTGGACCAGCTACCAGGCAGCGCTGGCCGAAAACGAGCGCGCGAAGACGGCATTGGATGGCATGGACCTCCGCAGCGAGGGCCTGGGGGCCGCGAGGAGCGAGGCCGAGGCGGCCGCCGAGGCGTTGATTGCGGCGGAAGAAACAGTGAACACCCCGAGCTACTTCGCCGGTCTCGGCTACGACGCCATGTCGGTCTTCATCGAGGCCCTCTCCGAGGTCGAGGTGATTGCCGTCCCGAGCGACTTCCTCAAGGGTATGAGGGCGGTGCGCGAACTCCAGGGCGTGGCCGGCAACATCCAGTTCCGGGAGACTGGGGACGTGCAGAAGTTCACCCGCATCTACGAAATCGTCGCCGGCAAACCGGTCGACTTTGAGAAGTACTGGGCGAGGATTCGCCAGGAGCGGGTGCGGGAGATGGAACAGCTTCAGCAGCAGATCGAACGGATGAACAGGAACCAGTAGGGGTCTTCGGGGAACCAACTCCGATCGCTGCTAAACTGCGCCCCTCTCACCTACCGACCGGTCGGCAGACAACTTTCTCGTAGACCAGGAGACCTGCTTCCATGTCCGGAATCGTCCGTTACGGCAGCTACGTACCGTTCTTTCGCATCCAGCGGTCGGCCATGGGAGGCGGCCGCGGAGAGCGCGCTGCCGCGAGCTACGACGAAGACTCGGCCTCGATGGCGGTCGAGGCCTCGCGTGAGGCGCTGCGCGAATTGCCCGACGGGGCCGCGGTGGACACCGTGGTGTTCGCCTCGACCAGCCCCCCGTACAGCGAGAAGCTGAACGCGGCGACGCTCCAGGCCGCAACGAACCTGCCCAAGTCGGTCGCGGCGCTTGATTTCGGCGGTTCGAGTCGCGCCGGGCTGTCGGCCCTGTTGGCGGGCCTGGACATGGCCGCGGCCGGTCGCACCGTCCTGGTGGCTGCCAGCGACGTGGTCGTCGGCGCCCCGAGCGGTCCCCGGGAGTCGGGCGGCGGCGACGCGGCGGCGGCCTTCGTCCTTGGCGGCGGCGAGCCGATTGCCCGCCTGATCGGCCGGGCTTCCTGCACCGAGGAGGTGCTCGACGTCTGGCAGAGCCCCGGCATGCCCTTCGCCAAGCAGTGGGAGGAGCGCTTCGGCGCCAGCATCTTCACGCCCCTGCTGGTCGACACGTTCGCCAGCGCCCTGGCCGACGCCGGAGTGGCGGCTTCCGATCTCTCCAAGGTCGTGCTCGACGGCACGAACGCTCGCGTCTTCCGCGGTTTCATGCGCCCCTCCGGACTCGCTCCCACGCAGCTCGTCGACGGCATGGCGGGTACGGTGGGCCGCTCGGGCGCCGCCCACGCCGGTCTGCTTCTCGCGAGCGCGCTGGACGGTGCGTCGGCCGGCGACAAGATCGCGGTGGCCTGCGTTGCCGACGGGGTCGATGTGGCCGTGTTCGAGGTCGCCGACGCGATCGACGATGGCCGGCCGAAGCGCACGGTGGCGTCCTGGGTCGGGTCCAAGCGCGACGATCTCGCCTACACGAACTACCTCAAGTGGCGTGAGGTGCTGCCCTTCGAGCCGCCGCGGCGCCCCGATCCCGATCGGCCCGCGGCACCGCCGATGCAGCGCGCCGAGCGCTGGAAGTTCGGTTTCCTGGGCTCGCGCTGCAACCGCTGCGGCAACACGAACCTGCCGCCGCAACGCGTGTGCGTCGTCTGCCAAGCGGTCGACGATTCCACGATCGAGTCCTACGCCGACGGCGAATGCCGGATCAGCACCTACACGCTGGACCGGCTCGCCTACTCCCTGCAGCCGCCCGTCGTCGGCGCGGTGGTCGACTTCGACAAGGGCGGCAGGATGCTCTGCCAGCTCACCGACGTCGATCCGGACAAGGTGGCGATCGGTGACGAGTTGGAAATGACATTCCGCCGCTTGTACACTGCTGGGGGCGTACACAACTACTTCTGGAAGGCGCGCCCGAGGCGCTGAAGATTCGATGCGGAAAGTCGGACCTGTCCGAAGAACGACCAAGGAGCACCAATGGCCAGCAAGGGAATCTGTGATCGCGTAGCCATCGTCGGTATGGGCTGCACCAAGTTCGGCGAACACTGGGACCGCAGCACCAGCGATCTGCTGGTCGATGCCGTGCAGGATGCCTACGGCTCCGCCGGGATCGAGCCCGACAACGTCGACGCCTACTGGCTCGGCACCACCGGCAGCGGCATCTCCGGCCTGACGCTCTCCGAGCCGCTCAAGATCCAGTACAAGCCGGTGACCCGGCTCGAGAACATGTGCGCCACCGGCAGCGAGGCGATACGCAACGCCGCCTACGCGGTCGCTTCCGGCGCCTACGACCTGGTCATGGCGGTCGGCGTCGAGAAGCTGAAGGACTCCGGATTCTCCGGTCTCACCGGCAGCGCCCCTCCGGGCGACGGCACCGAGTCCGGCATGACCGCGCCGGCGAACTTCTCGCTCCTGGCGCCCGCGTACGCCGAGAAGTACGGCGTCGACCTGGAGACGATGCGCGACGTGCTCACCCGCATCGCCTACAAGAACCACTACAACGGCGCCCGCAACGAGAAGGCGCAGTACCAGCGGGAAGTGCCGGTCGAGAAGATCAACTCCTCGCCGAAGATCGCCGGCATGCTGGGCATCATGGATTGCTCGGGTGTCTCCGACGGCGGCGCGGCGGCGGTGATTTGCCGCGCCGAGGATGCCCACAAGTACAACGACAACCCGATCTTCATCAAGGCGCTGTCGTTCGTGGCCGGTCCGGCCGAGGGCGCCAAGCGGCAGGACTACGACTTCACCACCTTCCCCGAGGTCGTCGAGAGCGCCCGGGACGCCTACGAGCAGGCCGGCATCCAGGATGCGCGCGAGCAGATCAGCATGGCGGAGGTCCACGACTGCTTCACGCCGACCGAGCTGGTGCTCATGGAGGACCTCGGGTTCTCGCCGCGCGGCCAGGCGTGGAAGGACACGATGGACGGCCGCTTCGATCTCGACGGCGACCAGCCGGTCAATCCGGACGGGGGCCTCAAGAGCTTCGGCCATCCGATCGGCGCCTCCGGCCTGCGGATGATGTACGAAATGTGGCTGCAACTCCGCGGCGAGGCCGGTGAGCGTCAGATCGCCGATCCCAAGCTCGGCCTGACCCACAACCTCGGCGGCGCTCCGGGCCGGTGCGTCAGCTTCGTCTCGGTCGTCGGCCTCTAGGTTAGCTCGCCGCCCTCGTCATCGCCTCGTCCATCGCCGCGAGCGCGAAGTCGACGTCGGCGTCCGTCAGGCAGAGCGGCGGCTTGATCCGCAGCACGTTGCCGGAGAGCCCGCCCTTGCCGAGCAGGGCGCCGAGGTTCTTCAACTTGTCGAGCACCCGGCCGGTGAAGGCCGTAGCGGGTGTCTTCGAACGCCGGTCCGTGACCAGTTCGACGCCGACCATCAGGCCCTGGCCGCGGACGTCGCCCACCGCTTCGTGGTGCTCGGCCAGCGCTCGCAGACCGGTGATCAGCCGGTTGCCGAGGACCCGTGCGTTCTGCTGGAGTCCCTCCTCCTCGATCACCTCGAGGACGGCCAGACCGGCCGCGGAGACGAGGGGATTGCCGCCGAAGGTGTTGATGTGGAGATTCTGCGCCAGCGTGGCGGCGATGTCTGAGGTCGTCACCACGGCCGCCAGGGGCAGGCCGTTGCCGATGCCCTTGGCCATGGTCACGATCTCGGGCACGACGCCGGAGCGCTCGAAGCCCCAGTAGTGGTCGCCGGTGCGGGTGAAGCCGGTCTGCACCTCGTCGGCGATGCAGACGCCGCCGCTGGCGCGGACGATGTCGTAGACCTCGGCGAGGTAGTTCGGCGCTCCCATCGTGACGCCGCCGGCGCCCTGGATGGGTTCGGAGATGAAGGCGGCGACCTGCCCCGGGGTGGAGTACCGGATCAGTTCCGCGACATCCTCGGCGCACTGGCTTGCGATCTGCTCCGGCGTGCCGGAGAACGGGTTGCGGTAGGGATCGGGGTTGATCGCGTGGTGAACGGGTCCGCCGCGCTGCGCCCAGGACTTCCAGGTGTGGATCGCGGTCAGGGCGCCGGTCGGGGCGCTGCCGCCGTGGTAGGCGTTGCGGATGCCGACGATGTCGGAGTGGCCGGTGTATAGCCGGGCCATCTGCACCGCCAGGTCGTTCGCCTCGCTGCCGCTGTTCACGAAGTAGACGCGGTCGAGCTCGGGCGGCAGCTTGGCCAGCAGCGCCTCCGCGAAGCGGGGCATGTTGGGATGCAGGAAGGCGGTCGAGCTGTGGGCGAGGAGCGCCATCTGCTCCTGGACCGCGGCGACGATCTTGGGGTGCGAGTGGCCGCAGGCGACGGTGCAGATGCCGGCGAACAGGTCGAGGTAGCGCCGGCCGCTGTCGTCCCAGACGTACTGGCGCTGGCCTTCGACCAGCATCACGGGTTCGCTGTACAGGGTGAAGAGGGCCGGATTCACGTGCTGCCGGCGCAGGGCGAGGATCTCCTCGCGGGTGGCGCCCGCGTACGGTCGGGGCCGGTGGCTGCACGGGGGCAGTTCCAGGGATTGCGACCCCGTCGGGGTCGCGACGTCAAGTGCCACGGTCATGGTTGCAGTTCCTCGGTGGCCCGTTCCTGGGGCCGGCTGTGTGGTTCGCTGTTCGGCCGCTCGCCGTCGCGGCGGCGTGACGATCAACACTAGCCCAACAGATCGACGATCGTGAGCGCCAGGGCCTGCGTGGTCTGCGTGATGTCCGACAGCGCGCAGCGTTCGTCGGGCTGGTGGGCCTGTTCCAGTTCGCCCGGGCCATAGGCAACGCACTGCCCGATCCCGCCGATGCGCTGGAAGTGCTTGTGGTCGTAGGTGCCCGGGCTTGCCACGAGGTCGGCGGACTGCCCGGTCGCCGCTTCGATGCCCCGGCTCAGGGACTCGACCAGGCGGCAGTCGCCGGGCGTATGCGTCGGCTTGACGCTGAGCACTTCCTCGATCTCGAAACAAACGCCGGGCCGGCGGGCCTCCACCGCATCGAGCACCCCCTGGACCTCGGCGCGCACCGCGTCGGCGCCCTCCTCGAGCAGGTAGCGCCGGTCAACGACCAGTTCGCACTGGTCGGCGACGCAGGGTGACGGCAGGCCCTGGCCGTGGCCGTCCAGGAAGGCAGATTCCCCCAGCCCCTCGATGACCTGGCCGCCCGCGATCGAGTTCACGTTCAGGGTCGGCCGGCGGGCGCCCTCCGGAACCACGGGCAGCTCGGTGACGAGATCGCCAAGCGCCTCCCGGAGCCCGAGCGCCGCTTCGGCCGCCGCGTCGATTGCCGAGACGCCGAGAAAGGGCATGGAACCGTGGGCGATGCGGCCGTGGGCGAGGATCCGGAACCAGAGCACACCACGGTGACCGATGCAGATCCGCGTCGGGCTGAAGGGCTCGGGGATGATCACGTAGTCCGTCGTTCGGCTCGTAACGCGGCCGATCCGGGCCAGGTGCGCGACACCGGCCAGACCGCCGCTCTCTTCGTCGACCGTGCCGCTGATCTCGATCGTTCCGCGCAGGCTGACCCCGCTGCGCCGGACCGCTTCGGCGGCGAACACGGCGGCGGCGATGCCGGCCTTCATGTCCGCCGCGCCGCGGCCGTAGAGCCAGCCGCCCTTGATCTCGCCGCCGAAGGGGTCGACCGTCCATCCGGCCCCCGGCGGCACGACATCGATGTGGCCGTTCAGGTGCAGGGCCGGGCGCGCGTCGCGTCCCCGGCGCCGGCCGAGTACATTGACCTTCGGGCGCTTCGGATCGGTGCCGGGACCCTCGACGTACTCGGTCTCGAAACCGTCCGCCTCGAGCCGCACGCCGAGCAACTCGGCGCACTCACGGTAGGCGTCGCCGGGCGGGTTGACCGTCGGCACGCGGATCAGCTCGGCCGAGAAGTGCGCGGCTTCCTCGCCGCAGACGGCCGCCTCGGAGAGGACGCGGTCCACGACATCCGCGCGCAACCGGGCGAATCCGCTAGCGTCTGACGTCATGGGCGGTGAGGCTCCCGGCGGTTGCGTGTTTGCGGGGGGGATGGACTCTTGTCACAATGATCCCGCCGCTTGTGCCGGTCGGCGGGACGGCGGCCGACGAGGGCCGTCACCGACGTTGTTGGCGGCCGGGCAGGCACCGCCGCGAATGGCAGGAGAGATGATCTATGGCGAGAATCTTAGCCTTGACGCAATGGAGATGGCGGTCGGCGTGGCCGGGACTGGGGCTGGTCGCGCTCGTGGCCGGAGGTCCAGGCTTGGCTGAGACTGCCGCGGACGATCCCGGCCTGACCGCGGTCGAGGGGCTGCGGGTAGGTCAGATCACCTACGAGGAGCGCCCGACCGGCTGCACGGTCGTGCTGGCGCTCGGCGGCGCGGTTGGCGGCGTCGATGTCCGGGGCGGCGCTCCGGCGACCCGCGAGACGGATCTCCTGCGCCCCCACAACATGATCCAGGAACTCCACGCCGTCGTGCTCACCGGCGGCAGCGCCTACGGTCTCGATGCGGCGGGGGGCGTCATGCGCTACCTCGAGGAGCAGGACGTCGGCTACCGGGTCGGCGCCGGAGTGGTGCCGATCGTGGTCGGCGCTTCGTTGATGGACCTCGGCATGGGCGGCAGCAGCAAGCCCCGTCCCGACGCCGGGTGCGGCTACCGGGCCTCGGAGGCGGCGACGACCGGCCCGGTGGCCCAGGGCAACGTGGGCGCCGGCGCGGGCGCCACGGTGGGGAAGATGGGAGGCCGCGGATCGAGGATGAAGGGCGGCCTGGGCAGCGCGTCGCACCGGCTCGAGCAGGGCCCTTCGGCGGGTTTGGTGGTCGCGGCGCTGGTCGCGGTCAACGCCGTAGGTGATGTGATCGATCCGGCTACAGGTCAGGTCGTCGCGGGCGTGCGCGGCCCGAACAACGAACTGCTCGACGCCCGCAAGCTGCTTCGCAGCGGCCTCGGGCGCGACCGCCGCGCCAGTCGACGGGAGGCCGCCAACCGCGAGAACACGACGATCGCCGTGGTCGCGACCAACGCCACCCTGAACCAGGCCGAGGCGACCCGAGTGGCGCAGATGGCCCACGACGGTCTCGCCCGCTCGATCGTCCCGTCCCACACCCCGGGCGATGGCGACACCGTGTTCGCGATCGCCACCGGCGTTCTCGAAGGGCCGGCCGACGTCAGCCGGATCGGCGCCCTCGCGGCCGAGGTGCTGGCCGACGCGGTCCTCAACAGCGTGCGGCATGCCGAGTCGCTTCCCGGCATCCTCGCCGTCCGCGACCTGCCGTGAGGCGATGACGGTGTCACAGAATCCGTTTCGTCTCGACGGTCGCACCGTCGCCGTGATCGGCGCCGGCTCCGGCATCGGTGAGGGCGCGGCCGAGGCCTGCGGCCGCCAGGGGGCGCTGGTCGCCTGCTTCGATGTGAATCTGCCAGCCGCGCAGGCGACGGCCGACCGGATCGTCTCGGCCGGCGGCCAGGCCGAAGCGGCCGAACTCGACATCCTCGATCCCGAAGCGATGGCGTCGGCGTTCGAGGCGCTGAGCGATCTGCGGGGCGTGGTGGCGACGCCCGGAGTCAATGTCCGCAAGCGCCTGCTCGACTACCTGCCGGAAGAGTTCGACCGGGTCGTGACGCTCAACCTTGGTGGCGCGATGTGTGTGCTGCAGGCGGCGGGGCGCGTGCTCTCAGAAGTTGGTGGCGGCAGCATCGTGCTGCTGTCCTCGATCCGCTCCCAGGTCGTTGAGCCGGGGCAGGGCGTCTACGCGGCGACCAAGGCCGGCATCGTCCAGCTCGCGCGGGCGGCCGCCGCCGAACTCGGTGGCGCGGGCGTGCGCGTCAACGCCCTGGCGCCGGGGGTGGTGGACACGCCGTTGACCAAGCCGATCCAGAACAACGAGAGCTGGAACCGCGCCTACGCCGAGAAGACAGCGCTGGGCCGCTGGGGTCGGCCGGACGAGATCGGCAACGCGGCTGCCTTTCTGGTCTCGGACGCCGCGAGCTACATGACGGGCGCCGTGCTCTTCGTCGACGGCGGCTGGACCGCGATCGACGGCCGCTTCGAGCCTCCGGCCTGAACCGCCCGGCCGGCCTGGCGCGCTCCGCGGCGTTCCCTGGCCATCTGAACCCCAATGACTTTCCAGACTTGGCTCCTCAACGAGTTCGGCGAACCGGGTGCCATCGCATTCCTGCTTGCCGTCCTCGCGGCCATGGTCGTCCTGTTTCTGACCGAGAAGCTGCCGATCGACCTGACCGCCTTCCTCGGTCTGACGCTGCTGATCTTCACCGGCTACGTCGCCGTCGATCAGGCGTTCACCGGCTTCGCGTCGTCGGCTGTGATCACGATGCTGTCGATCTTCATCGTCAGCGCCGGGCTGATGCAGACCGGTGTGGCGGATCTGGTCGGCGGGTACATCCACCGCTTCGTCGGCAGTCGTGAGACACCGTTGATGATCGCCGTGATGCTGGTCGCGGGGGTGCTCTCGATGTTCATGAACAACATCGCGGCGACCGCGGTGCTGATGCCGGCGGTGGCGAGTCTCGGTCGGCGCGCGCACCTGCCGCCGTCTCGGTTGTTCCTGCCGCTGGCGTTCGGGGCCATCCTTGGGGGCACCGCGACACTGGTCGGGACGCCGCCGAACATCCTGGCGGCGGCGATGCTGCGGGACCGCGGACTCGAGCCCTTCGGACTCTTCGACTTCACGCCCTTCGGCCTGGTGCTGCTTGCCGGCGGCGTCCTCTTCATGCTCACTGTGGGCCGCCGTCTGCTGCCGGGTCGCAAAGCCGCGACTCCCGGCGGGCGTCAATCGGAACTCGCGGATCTCTACGGCCTCCATGAGGGGCTGTTCTCGATCCGCATACCGGCGGCTTCGCAGCTCGATGGGGCGACACTGCGTGAGACCCGGTTGGGGACCACCCTGGGTGTACAGCTACTTGGCATCGCGCGCGGCGAGGACTGGCGGTTAGCGCCCAAGGACGACGTGCGCCTGCTGGCCGGGGACGAGCTGGTCGTGCAGGGCGACGCCGAGGAAGTGCAGCAGATGCTGCGGCTCCAGGGCGTCGATCTCGGCACGGCCACGACGCTCGGCACGGCCACCACGGGGGAGATCGGCGCGCCGGACGTGGGCGTGACCGCGCTCAGGGCGCGGGTGGCGGCCGCGTCGCCCCTGGCGGGAAGCACGCTGGCCGCGACGCGCTTCCGCGAGCGTTGGCGCGTGTTCGTGATCGCGGTAGAACGCGACGGCGAAGTTCACGTCGACCGGCTCGCCAACCTGCCGCTCGAGAAGGGAGACCTGCTCTACGGTCTGTTCGGAGACGACGCGCCGGAGATCGACTCCGGCGTTCTGGAGATCGAAGAGAGGGGCCCCGCCGCGCTGGACCGCCTCGAGGATCAACCCCTGCTCGTCATCCGGGTGCCGGAGAACTCGGCTCTGGTCGCCAGCGGCACCGGCGTCGAGTGGATGGGCCGGCTGATGGAACTCACCGTGGTTGCGGTCGAGCGGGGTGGCGAGGTGCTCTGGGGGCCCGGGCCCCAGCTCGAGTTCGAGGCCGGCGACCGGCTGTTCGTCAAGGGCAAGGAGCGGCGGCTGCGCGCCCTGCTGCGCATGGGCGGCGTCGAGTTGACGTCGGGGGTGGCCGCGCCTGCGTTCGAGTCGGAGGAGGTGGGCATGGCCGAGGCCACGCTGGCGCCCCGCTCCAGCCTCGCGGGTCGAAGTCTGGAGGAGATCGAGTTCCGCGATCGATACGGCGTGCAGGTGCTCGCGATCTGGCGCGAGGGCAGGGCCATTCGCAGCGGACTGGCTCAGCTCGTGCTGCGCGTCGGCGACGCGCTGCTGCTGCAGGGGCGCCGGGGCCGGCTCGGTCTGCTCTCCCGGGAACGGGATCTGGTCGTGCTCTCGGATGTCGCGGAAGAGCCCCGTCGCCTGAACAAGGCGCCCTTCGCCGTTGGCTGCCTGGCCTTGATGATCGGTCTGGTAGTGACGGGAGCTGCACCAATTCAGGTCGCCGCGTTCACTTCCGCGAGCCTGATCGTCCTGTGCGGCGCTCTGACCATGGAGGAGGCCTACAGGGCGGTCGAGTGGCGCGCCATCTTCCTGGTTGCCGCGATCCTGCCGGTGGGGTCCGCGATGGAGAGCAGCGGCACCGCCGCGCTCCTGGCCAAGAGCGTTATGGACCTGGCCGGTCCTGCCGGACCGTACGTGGTGCTGGCGGCGCTGGTCCTTCTTTCGAGCCTGCTCAGCCAGTGTCTCGACGGTGCGCCGGCTGTCGTGCTGCTCACGCCGGTCGTGCTCGAAGCCGCGTCCGGCCTCGGTCTGTCGCCATATCCGCTCATGATGGGCGTGGCGCTGGCGGCTTCCGCGGCCTTCATGACGCCGTTCAGCCACAAGGCGAACCTGTTGGTCATGGGCGCGGGCGGCTATCGCAGCATGGACTATCTGCGCGTCGGCACGCCGCTGACCGTGCTGCTGCTCGCCGTGATCGTCTGGATGGTGCCGCTCATCTTCCCGTTCTAGTTGGTGGACTTCGGCTCGGAGCGAGCTGAGAACGAAGTGAATCTGCCGCATCTGGTTGACCAGTTGCCGAAACGAGATGCTAACCTGTTGTTTTTCTCACCTTCTTGCCATTCTCTAGGACGGTTCTAAACACAACGACCATTGAGGATATCGGTCCACGCAGGGGCTGGCCATCTCGCGTCGAACTCGATGTTCGCTGCTAGTCGGGTGGCGGCTTCTTCGGCGGCCTTGATGAGGACTTGTCGCTCACCGCGCCGAGGTCCCCCGCAGCCCGCTGTAGATGCCGTCCGCCCAAGGGTACACCCACCGGTCCCCGCCCAGGTCCCGCTTCGACCACGCACGGTGCTCCTCCTCCCACTCCCGCTTCAGCCGGCTCACCACGTTCGGCGACAGCCCCTTGGCGCCGTCGCCGACCAGTATTCTGAGAGCCTCGCCCATCTCGCCCGCGGCCACGCCTTTCAAGTACAGCCAGGGGATCGCCGCTTCCAGCGACTGACTGCGGCGCACATAGGGCGGCACAAGAGCCGAACGAAACGTCACCGGCGCGCCCTCTCGGCTCCGCACACGAGGAATCCGCACCTGAACCGCGCCGATTCCGGTCAGAATCTCACGCTCCGGCTGGTACCCGTTCCGCACCACCGCCGCCCGCCGTCCTGCGACCAGCGTGAAACGCTAGCAACTCCTCCAACTCCGCCTCCACCGCCTGCGCCACCAACTGCCGGGCGCCGCTACGCAGCATCTCGGTCAACTGGTCCTTGAACGACTCTCGCTTCTCCAACCGGATCACGGAACTGTCTGACACGGCGTGCCGCCTCTGCTGTTGTCGATTCCGACAAACCGATCTCAGCAGGGCACGCCACCTCATTCAACCCCCGGACAAGAAATTCGACGATAGCTCGCGGTCCGGTGAGCGTGCCCCGCAAAACGAGCCTACTACCGACCAGAACGACGCAGTTCGACCTCCGGCGGATTCCAGCTTGGCTGGCGCCCGCGCTATTGCTGTTGTTCGCTGCCTCTCGCCTGGCGTCGACAACGGAAACGGCGGAAGTGACGTCCGGGAGCGTTCAGGGGCCGGGCTTGGGCAACCTGCGCTACGAGGAGTCGGAGGCGTTCCAGGTGGTGTCCTGGGTCGAGTTTGGAACCGGCCTGCCGGAGCGCTATCGGGGACGGCGGCCGTTCGGCACCAACGTGGGCGCCATGGTGAACGGCTACTTCGTGACGGTGTTCGCGCCGGACGGCGCCTTCGGACCGGGGGGCTTTCTGGTGTACGACGTGTCGGATCTGCGGAACATCAGGTTGGTGCGCCGCGTCTACGACCCGCGAGGGACGACCCGGAAGTTCCGGGAGGCGCACTCGCTCGGCATTGCGCGGGTTGACGGCTCGACGTACGTTGCCGTCCACGTTCAGGACGGCGTGGAGTTCTGGGACTTCAGCGACGTGGAGACACCGCGCGACGGCGCCACGGCGCAGGCCCCGACTACACGCGTGGGGGTGGCGTTCTCGGACTCCGTGCTTCTCGAGTCCGCAAGGACGGACACCATCCGGCTCGTGATGAACGCTGTACATCCCGGCGTCGCGTCGACGCCGGCGCCGGATGCCCAGTTCGCGGTCGAAGCCGCCGGGGACGGCGCGACGTACCTGTGGAAGTTCGGTGACGGGACGGCAAGCGGACCGTCTACAAACCCGACGGCGCGACACGCCTACGCCGCGGCCGGCACTACACGGTGGTGCTGGTTGTGGCCGTCGGCGGCTCCACGCGCCACTACAATTTTGTCAGGACGGTCACGTATCCGGCCACGGAGACGGCCCCGAGCTCTTCGTCGGCGATCACTGGCCGAGGCAACCTGGTGTTCAACGTGAACCCGGACAACGGCACCGTATCGGCGGTGGATCGTCGTGGACTCTACCGGGTGTGGAAGCGGACGGTCGGGCGCAAGCCGCGCACGGTGACGGTCGACGCGACGGGACGCGTGTGGGTGGCTGTCGAGGGCGACGACCGGTTGGTGGCGCTGAACGCATCCGGCACGGTGACGGCTCGGATCGACCTCGGCCACGGTCGGGGTCCGTTCGGCGTGGCGTTCGTGCCCGGCACGGACATCGGCCTCGCGACGGTGCCGGCATCCGGTGAGGTGGTGAAGTTCGACGCGTCGACGGCGACCGTGCTGGCGCGGGTGCGCGTGAACGCCGAGCCGCGGGCGATCGCGGTAGCGGCCGATGGACACACCTATGTCACGCGTTTCCGGTCCGGCAGCGCGGGGCTGGTGACGAAGCTCGTGACGGCGACCCTGGCGAAGGTGGCCGACATCGCGCTCGACGTGGACGCCGAAACCGTGGACTCGGACCATCGTGCTCGCGGCCGCCCGAACTATCTGACGCACGTCGCCTTGTCTCCTGACGGCCGCGCCGTGTGGGTGCCGTCGAAACAGGACAACGTCCTGCGCGGCACTCACCGCGACGGTCAGGCGCTCACGCATGAGACCACGGTGCGCGCCGTGGTCTCGCGGATCGACACTGGCGAGGGGCGCGAACGGGACGGTTCCCGGCTCCACTTCAACGACCGCGAGGGGGCTCACGCGGTGGCGTTCTCGCCGCTCGGCGACTACGTCTTCGTGGCGCTCAGGGGTTCGAACGAAGTAGCGGTGCTGGACGCCTATTCCGACAACACGCGCGGGGCCTTGGCGGGGGCCGGCAGTGCGCCGCTCGGTATGTGGCTCGACGGGGACTTGGGCCGGGCGTTTGTCTACAACTACACGAGCCGGAGCGTCGTTGTGTACGACATCGCCGACCTTCTGGCCAGCGTTTCGTTCGAGCCGCCGGTGCTGGCCGAGATTGCGACCGTGAAGGCCGAGGCCATGGATGCGGAGCTTCTGCGCGGCCTGCGCCTCTTCTACGACGCTTCGGACCCGCGGATGAGCCGCGACGGTTACATCAGTTGCGCGAGTTGCCATCTCGACGGCGGCGACGACGGGGCGGTGTGGGACTTCTCGGACCGGGGCGAGGGGTTGCGCAACACGATCGCGTTGAATGGACGGGAGGGCATGCGGCACGGGCGGCTGCACTGGTCGGCGAACTTCGACGAGATCCAGGACTTCGAGAACGACATTCGCAATGCGTTCGGCGGGGCTGGTTTCCTTGCGGACGAAGACTTCGAGTGCACCTCGACGCCGCTCGGATCCGCCAAGGCCGGCTTGAGTACCGATCTGGACGCGTTGGCGAAGTACGTGTCGTCGTTGCTGGAGTTCGGCAAGAGTCCGCACCGGGATTCTACGGGGGCGATGACGCACTGGCGTCGGGCCACGGGGGCGCGGAAGCGCTTGGGGCTGCGGAGCGGGAGGCGTTGACCGCATATCTGCGGTCGCTTGAGCGCGGCGCCGAGGAACTCTTACAGGTGCTGCTGGTGCCGCGGAAGCCGGAGTACTCGGTGAAGTGCTGGGATGTGGTGGCCGCCGAGGGGGAGTTCGTGGCGCAATTGGGCGGCGCGGAGTGCGACGTGCGAGTGTCACAACAATGGTACTTCGACGAGAAGGGCCGGTTCCGGCCGGCGGCCGCCGCCAATCTCTGCGTGACGGTGGACCACGACGAGGGACGACGGCTTCGCCTGACCGAATGCGGGAATAGTCAGTGGCAGCGGTGGATCGTGGGTGAGGCACGGATCCGGTCCGCGGCCCGCGAGACATGGGTGGTCCAAGCGAGTGAGCGGAGGGTGAGGGTGGGGGAAGACCTCGGCGTTCAGCGCTGGTATCTCGTGCGCGCGCCGCTCGCCTCGTGGTCGGACGCGGCGCTGTCGGCCCTGTCCGTGTCCGGGGCCGAACTTGGGTTCGACATCTCCACTTTCGATTGCGCGACGAGTGTTCCGCACAGTATGCGGGAGGTGGTGGTGGACGCCGTGCCGAGAAAGCCGGCCGACGAGGGCGGCGCCCCGGTCGAGCGGTACAAGCACCGCGTCGGCGACGGCCCTTGGCTGACGGTCGCCGACGGGGCGTCGGCCCGGACGGCGACGGTCGAAGGACTTGCGAACGGGACCTCGTACGGTTTTGCGGTCAGGGCCGTGAGCAGCGCAGGTTGGGGCGAGGAGGCACTTGTGTCGGCCGAGCCGCTCACGATCGTAGCGGGGCTGCGCGACCTCGACCTCTCGGGGGTGGACATCGGCGAATTCAGGCCGGAAACCACCGAGTATGCGGCAGCCGTTCCTTATGGAAAGACATCGACGACGGTGACGGCGACGGCGTCCGAGGAGGATGCGACGGTGGTGATTGCGCCCGCGGACGCGGACACGAACGCGGCGGGCCACCAGGTTGCCTTGGCGGAGGGGGAAAACAGGGTTGAGGCGACGGTGACGGCGCCGGACGGCGAGACGACGCAGACCTATGCGGTCAGGGTAACGCGCGAGGCGCGGGCGGCGGTGACGCTGTCGGCGGGCGTGGGCCCGCTACTCGAGGGCACGTCGGCGACGTTCTCGGTAGCGCGGAGCGAAGCGCTCGCGTCGTCGTTCACGGTGATGCTGACGGTGGCGGAGGACGGCGCGATGCTGTCGGCTGACGTGTCGACATCGGTGACGTTCGAAGCCGGGGCAAGAGAGGCGACGCTGAACGTGCCGACGGACGACGACGCGGTCGTGGAGCCCGACAGCCGGGTGACGGTGACGCTGCAGGCGGGAGACGACTACGAATTGGGTTCAGCGGTGTCCCAGTCGGTACTGATCGTCGACAACGACGCGGCGAGCTTCTCGGTGACGGTCGAGCCGGCGGAGCTTGGGGAAGGCCGGAGCGCGACGGTCTCGGTGTCGATTGACAACGAAGTGACGTTTGCAGACGCGCCGACGGTAGAGATCGAAGTGGCGGGCGACGTGACGGCGTCGGACTATTCCCTGGATCCCGCAAGACTGACGTTGGCGGAGGGATCGGGTTCGGCTTCGGCGACACTGACGGCGGTGAACGACGGCGGCGGATGCGGGACATACGCTGTCGGTGCGGGTATCCGTGGACAGCCGGACGGCCGAGAGTGCGGCGACGATCCCGGTTTGGGATGCGCCTTCGAGCCCGCCGTTGTCGGTGGAGGAGGAAGAGCTTCTGGGTGCGTCGTTGACGGTGGGGTCGACGCGGGCGTATCCGCTATGGCAGGGCGGCTATGGCCGCCTGTCGCTGGCGAGCTTCGGCTCGTTGGATCGTACGGGTTGGAGCATGGACGGCGTGGAACACGAGGTGACGGTGGCGGCGTTGAACTATCTCGGCGCTCTCATCCTTCAGATACGTCCGGCCGTTCCGGAGATGGACCGTCTGCGTGTGTACTGGAACAGTCACCGGATCGGTCCGCTGTCGGTGTCGGCTACGGGCGAAGGTCCGGTGTGGGTTGCGGAAGCGGCGCGACCGCCTGCGGAGTCGCGGCGGTACACGGACGGTTCGTCGGACGGCGTCGGGGTGGCGCTGTCGATCCGTCGCGTGCCGCCGCCGTCGTTCCTGGTGACGGCGGAACCCTTGGAGATCATCGAGGGCGGTGAGTCCACGATCCGGGTGTCGCTCGAAGACGGTGTGACGTTCGCGGAGGCGCGGACGCTCACGGTGTCGGTGACGGGTGATGTGTCGGCGGCGGACTACGCCCTGGCGCCCGAGTCACTGGAGCTTGCGGCGGGCGAGTCGTCGGCTTCGGCGACGTTCACGGCGCTGTCGGACGAGGACGACGAGGAGCGCGAGGAGGCGCGGCTCGGGGTGCTGCTGGCCGGCGAGGAGGTGGGCTCGGCAACGGTGTCGAATCCGTTTGGCTTCGGCGGACGCGACGCTGTCGGAGCTGGTATTGTCGGATGTGGACATCGGCGAGTTCGAGAGCGAGACGACGAGCTATACGGGCATGGCGGCTGAGGGGATCGATTCGACGACGGTGGCGGCGACGCCGAGCGACGAGAACGCCGGTGTGGAGATCGCGGACGCGTCGGGCAGCACGCTGGGGACCCGGCGGACATCGGTTCTGTCCGTGGGCGAGAACGAGATCGCGGTGACGGTGGTGGCGGAGGACGGAGAGACGGAGCGCAGTTACATGGCGACGGTGACGCGGAGCTGGTTTGGGGCGCGCGGTTGCCGGAGCGGGACATCGAGTTGTCCGGCGCGGAGGAGTCGACGGGCGTGTGGTCGGACGGTGCGACGGTGTGGGCGCTGTCGGACTGGTACGAGGGTTCGGCGCGGGCGTACGACCTGACGACGGGAGCGCGGCAGGGTTCGCGGGACGTGCGTTTGAGCGAGAACCGTGGGTACGCGGCTCTGTGGTCGGACGGGGAGACGTTGTGGGTGGTTGACGGTACTGACGGCAGGCTGTACGCGTATGCGGTACCGGGTCTTCGGCGGGCCGCGTCGGCGGTTTCCGGGCTGCGCGCGGGGAATCGCGCTCCGCGTGTGCCGTCAGACGATCCGGGTGCGGCGGTAGCTTTTCCGGACCCGGTGCTGCGCGGTCGGGTGGAGGTCGCGTTGGGGAAGGCGCCGGGGGAAGAGATCGGTGTGCGCGAGCTGGCGGCGCTTGAGTCGCTCGACCTGCGCGACGCGGGAGTGCGGGACCTGACCGGTCTCGATCAGGCGGTGAACCTTGCGGCGCTCGACCTGGGCGGCAATGCGGGGCTGGATCTGCGCGTGCTCGGGCCGCTGCCGAAATTCGCGGCTTTGAACGTGGACGGCGCGGCGTCGGACGTGTGGGCGTTGTCGGGGCTGCCGGGCCTGGTGCGGCTGTCGATCCGCGACAACGGCATCGAGGACATCACGGCGCTGGGGACGCTGACGGGCTTGACGTTGCTGGACATCGGCGGCAACCAGGTGACGGCCCTGGCGCCTCTGGCAGGAATGGCGCGCCTCAGAACGCTGCGCGCGGACGGCAACGCGATCGTGGACGTGTCCCCGCTCGAGGGACTGATGTCGCTTGAGGCGGTGGACCTCCGCGACAACCGGATCATGAAGACGCAGTGAACCAAAACAAAAGGAGTCAAGAGGCATGAAAAGGACCTTCCTTGGATGCGTATTCCGGCGTGCCGGTCTGGTCGTCCTGGTAGCGAGCATGGTGGCTCTGTGCCGCCCCGGTGTAGCCGACGACGCAGCGGGAACCGGTGCGACCGGCGCGGCGTTGGAGAGCTCGTCGGAGGCTACGGATTCGGAGGGTGCGGGCCTGGCAGTCCGGGATTGGCGCTACGCCCTCAACCCGGTTCAGTATCTCTTTCGGCGGGGCGTAGACGAGGGTCAGATGCCGCGTGACTTCACCTGGGAGGTTGACAATCCGCCTTCCAGGACGGATCGGTTCTTCGATCGGGTGCGGACCGGAGGGCGAATGTCGTCGGACGGCCCGCTTCGGTTCCGGATCGAGGCGTTGCCCGACAAGTCGACCTATGAACTCTGTTACTGCCCGTTGCACGAAACCAACAAGATGTGCAAGACGGACACCCCGGTCTGCCACGAATTGGAGATCGCAGTCACCGAGCGAGGCGGGCTCTTGCACCTGTTTGCCCCGGCGGGTACCCCACGAAGGGTCAGCCATCACATCAACGACTACGAGCCGCAGCGCGCGGAACTCTCCGTATACGACGGCAGTACCAAGGTGTACAGCGAGTTGCTTGTCGAGCCCTCCGACAGAGGTCCGGACTGCAGCACCTATCCGGAGCGCGACCTCGACCGGTACACCTGTCTGTACCAGGGAGAGAACAGGCCACCGCCACCGTCCCCCCAGCAGGCCCTGGTCGACGGTTTGCCCGACAGGCTGGTCCAGGCCAAGGAGAACTACGAGTTGATCTTCGCCGAGGAGTTCGAGGGTACGGTCGGCAGCCGCCCCTCGGGTTCCTGTGCGGGCGGTCTGTCGAACCTCGACCGTGACAAGTGGAACTTCCCCGAGGACTGGTGCGAAGACGTGGACGCGGCCCAGGTCCCGTGCCAGAACATGAAGCACGGGCACTACGAGATGTCCTACACTGTGCATTGTGGCTCTGGAATCAGCACCGACGGCAAGTTCTCCTACAAGTACGGCTACCTGGAAACCAGGTACACCGTCAATCTCGACGACTCCCACCCGCAGAACATGGCCTTTGTCATCGGCGATCATCGCCGAGGAAAGAGGTTTGCGGCCGCGAAGTACGGAGTGCCGATCACGAACTACCGGGAAATCTCCACGTACCTTCCGATCGAGATCAACCTCTTTGAGTACTTTCCAGAAAAGAAGCGAGAGCTGGCCAACTGGTTTTACAACTACCATCCGTACGTCTTCTATCGACACACGGTGCCGAGATATGCCTCCAACTGGACTCGATTCTGCAGTTGGGAGGAAGGAAGCACCCGCCAGTTGGACTTCCTTTCCTCCGGGGATTGCCGCGAGCAAGCCGAACTTACTGTCACGAAGGGTCTCGAGTGGACGCCTCGAGGCTATCGACTGCTAGTCAAGGTGGAGGGCTTGCATGACGATTTCGTTGTGGTACGAGCGGAAGGTACCGTGCTCCGGAAAAGGGCAGTTGCAAACGGTCGGGACCCAGTCGAGTATTGGCAGGGAACGACCAAATACACCGGCGGTGGCCGTTCGCGGTTCTTTGACTATCTGGAGGAAGACGATCCGGACTCGGTTCTCATGCAGTTTGCCATCGGGCACGGCCCTCTCGATGTGAGTCTCGGCGCCTGGCGGGGATTCGGGAATGAGCGGAGGCCGGAGTACGATGTCACGACGGTCCGCATGAAGGTCGACTATATTCGTGTGTTCCAACCGAGGGACCGGTACTCCGGAATGGAGCCGCTCTACCAGTGACGTTGCCTCGGTCTTGTCGCCGGCCCGGTAGAGGGTCCGGGAACCGCGTCGCTTCAGTGTCGCGACGACGCTGCTTTGGGTACCAGCGGCTTTCGGTGATCCTCGGGATCTGGCTTCTCTCCGCGACGGCTGCCCCGGCGGCGTCGGTTGACCTGAGCGGATTCGCGCTTTCCTGTCCGGGAACGGCCGCGGAAGGAACTTCGCTCGCGTGCACGGTAACCAACGACAACGAGGCGTCGGCGCCTTGGCCTGTTGTCGCGATACTGCACCTTTCCAGGGACCTCGGCGCCATGGCGCAGGTTCGGGGCGCACCTCTGGACGTTTCACTCGATCGTGACCGCCTGGGTGCCGGTGCCGACGGGGGCCTGTCGTGGATCGGCGACGTATTGGTGGCCTACTGGCGCTTTGATTGGTCGGGGAGGGCGGACGTTGGCGAATCGAGGACGTTCTACGTCTCCATTCACGACGACGACGACTACGAGGAGGCGGAACAGTTTTACGTTGCGCTGGGTCCCGACCGGTCGAGAGGTGTCGGGTTTCTCTATGAACACAAGGCAGCAGTCGAGATGCCAGCCAGCGATACGCGCAGCGGCGATGCCCTGTTGAGCGAGTTGTCCGTCGCGACGGCGGCGGGCGGGTCGCCGTTGCAGTTCAGTGCCAAGCAGATGACCTATCGGGTTCAGGTCGCCTACGAGGTGTCGGAAGCGGTGATTACTCCGGTCGCGCACCACCATAGGGCGGTCGTGGCTGTCGCCGGCCTTCCGGTGGAGAAGGGCCGCGGTAGTGCCGCGGTTCGTCTTCCTGTCGGCGAGACGACCGTGGCGGTGCGGGTGACCGCGGAGGACGGAACGACGAGGACGTACGAAGTCACGGTAGAACGCCAGCCGCGCCCTTTCGAGGTGGAGGTTCGTGATGAGGGGTTTGTGCTCACGTGTCCTTCCGTGGTGGCAGAGGGGACGACTGCCGTGTGCCGCCTCAGGAACACGGGCGACGAGGCGAAGCGGTTTCCGGTGATCGGGATATCGCATACCGCAGTGGACGGCAAACACGCACTTGTCGGACGGGATCCCCAAACGACCGCCTTCAGCCCGGATCTCGCGTTCGAGAGCGGATTGGCCGGGCAGGGGGACCAGTTGGAGGCCGGCTACGGCGAGCTGTTCTCGGGCGATTCGATCTCGGTGCGAAACGTCTACGGATACGAGAAATTCGCGTGGTCGGGGGAAGCGCGGCCGGGATCCTTGGATGACGTTGCGCTATCGATAGTCGCCGATGAGTTCGACGACGATGGCGAGGTCTTCTATGTCGGCCTGGCGCCGGGCGACTACACCGGGCTGAAGCGACTGGTACGCAACACCGCTCCGATCGTGATCGACGTCGTGGCGAATGTCGCGGCGACGGGCGAGCCGGAGATTTCCGGAACGGTCGCGCCGGGAGAGCGACTCACGGCTCGGATCGAGAACATCGAGGATCCAGATGGCCTGACCAAGGCCGCGAAGGGTGAGGCGGGTTTCGCCTTTCGCTACCGGTGGATCCGGTCGGACGAGGGGGAGCATGTGGCCATCCCCGACGCGACCGACGCGAGTTATGTCGTGCAGGAGTTGGACAGGGGAAAGAGCCTGGTCGTGCGTGTGTCGTTCGTGGACGACCAGGGCAATCCGGAGAGTCGACTGAGCGGGGCGGTGAGCCTCGGTTCGATCTTTGTGGAGTTCGCGGCTGGTTCCTACGGTACGGACGAAGGCTCGACCGTTGACGTGGGAGTACTGCTCAGCGCTGCCCACAGCATCGTCGAGGGTATTGAGTTGCCCCTTGTCGCGAGTCCGGATAGTACGGCTTCGGCCGACGATTTCTCGTTGCCGCCCACTACGCTGGTACCCCCTGGGGTGACGGAGCACTCGTTCGCGGTGCCGACAACCGCTGACAGCGTCGTTGAGGGAGACGAACAGTTGATCCTGGGTTTTGGGGACTTGCCCGACATGATGGCGAGTGCGGAGCGGTCGACGGCGACCGTGACGGTAGCGGACGACGACGCAGAAAACTATGCGGTGACGGTTGATCCGGCCGAGTTGGCGGAAGGCGAGAGCGCGACAATTCGGGTGGCGACCGTGAACGGGGTTACGTTCCCGGAAGAACGGACGATCGAGCTTGAGGTCAGCGGACAATTGTCGGCGTCGGAGTTTGCCTTGGAACCGGCGCGACAGACGCTTGCGATCGGCGAGTCGTCCGTGGTGGCGACGTTCACGACTGTCCTGGACGACGTACCGGAATGGACGGAAACAGCAACCGTGACGATGCGGCTGGACGGTGACGCGGTCGGTTCGGCCAGTGTGAGGATCCTGGATTCGCTGCCGACGCCGTCGGTCGACGGTGTGGTGCAGGTGGGCCGCGAGCTGCGGGCGAGTTTCGAGGAGTTGGCGCCGACGGATGCGGAGTACCAGTGGCAGCGTGAGGGCGCGGAGATAGGCGGAGCGACGGGTTCGAGCTATGTGCCGACGGCGGCGGATGCGGGACATACGCTGTCGGTGCGGGTATCTCTTGACAGCCGGGCGGTCGAAAGTGCGGCGACGATCCCGGTTTGGGATGCGCCTTCGAGCCCGCCGTTGTCGGTGGAGGAGGAAGAGCTTCTGGGTGCGTCGTTGACGGTGGGGTCGACGCGGGCGTATCCGCTATGGCAGGGCGGCTATGGCCGCCTGTCGCTGGCGAGCTTCGGCTCGTTGGATCGTACGGGTTGGAGCATGGACGGCGTGGAACACGAGGTGACGGTGGCGGCGTTGAACTATCTCGGCGCTCTCATCCTTCAGATACGTCCGGCCGTTCCGGAGATGGACCGTCTGCGTGTGTACTGGAACAGTCACCGGATCGGTCCGCTGTCGGTGTCGGCTACGGGCGAAGGTCCGGTGTGGGTTGCGGAAGCGGCGCGACCGCCTGCGGAGTCGCGGCGGTACACGGACGGTTCGTCGGACGGCGTCGGGGTGGCGCTGTCGATCCGTCGCGTGCCGCCGCCGTCGTTCCTGGTGACGGCGGAACCCTTGGAGATCATCGAGGGCGGTGAGTCCACGATCCGGGTGTCGCTCGAAGACGGTGTGACGTTCGCGGAGGCGCGGACGCTCACGGTGTCGGTGACGGGTGATGTGTCGGCGGCGGATTACACCCTGGCGCCCGAGTCACTGGAGCTCGCGGCGGGCGAGTCGTCGGCTTCGGCGACGTTCACGGCGCTGTCGGACGAGGACGACGAGGAGCGCGAGGAGGCGCGGCTCGGGGTGCTGCTGGCCGGCGAGGAGGTGGGCTCGGCAACGGTGTCGATCCGTTTGGCTTCGGCGGACGCGACGCTGTCGGAGCTGGTGTTGTCGGATGTGGACATCGGCGAGTTCGAGAGCGAGACGACGAGCTATACGGGCATGGCGGCTGAGGGGATCGATTCGACGACGGTGGCGGCGACGCCGAGCGACGAGAACGCCGGTGTGGAGATCGCGGACGCGTCGGGCAGCACGCTGGGGACCCGGCGGACATCGGTTCTGTCCGTGGGCGAGAACGAGATCGCGGTGACGGTGGTGGCGGAGGACGGAGAGACGGAGCGCAGTTACATGGCGACGGTGACGCGTGAGCTGGTTTGGGGCGCGCGGTTGCCGGAGCGGGACATCGAGTTGTCCGGCGCGGAGGAGTCGACGGGCGTGTGGTCGGACGGTGCGACGGTGTGGGCGCTGTCGGACTGGCACGAGGGTTCGGCGCGGGCGTACGACCTGACGACGGGAGCGCGGCAGGGTTCGCGGGACGTGCGTTTGAGCGAGAACCGTGGGTACGCGGCTCTGTGGTCGGACGGCGCCACGCTTTGGGCGGCGAGCTACTTCGGCTCCGGTGTGCAGGCCTACCGCTTGTCGGACGGCGCGCGGCAGGAGGAGGCGGACCTCGACGAGGCGTTTTCGGCTGCCGGGAACGACGCGCCGACGGGGCTGTGGTCGGACGGGGAGACGCTGTTTGCAGCGGACCAGAGGGATGCGCACGTGTACGCGTACGACGCGGACGGTACGCGCCGTGCGGAGCAGGAGTTCGGCCTGCGCGGTGGCGATGTGACCTCGGGCTGGCCCTGGGGCATCTGGTCGGACGGCGAGATTCTGCTGACGTCGTGGTACGGGCGTGGGATTCTGCGGGCGTACCGCCTGCTCGACGGAGCTCGTCAGCCGGCGTACGACATCGACACGGGCGCGTCGGGCAACAGGGACCCGCGGGACCTGTGGTCGGACGGGGAGACGTTGTGGGTGGTTGACGGTACTGACGGCAGGCTGTACGCGTATGCGGTACCGGGTCTTCGGCGGGCCGCGTCGGCGGTTTCCGGGCTGCGCGCGGGGAATCGCGCTCCGCGTGTGCCGTCAGACGATCCGGGTGCGGCGGTGGCTTTTCCGGACCCGGTGCTGCGCGGTCGGGTGGAGGTCGCGTTGGGGAAGGCGCCGGGGGAAGAGATCGGTGTGCGCGAGCTGGCGGCGCTTGAGTCGCTCGACCTGCGCGACGCGGGAGTGCGGGACCTGACCGGTCTCGATCAGGCGGTGAACCTTGCGGCGCTCGACCTGGGCGGCAATGCGGGGCTGGATCTGCGCGTGCTCGGGCCGCTGCCGAAACTCGCGGTTTTGAACGTGGACGGCGCGGCGTCGGACGTGTGGGCGTTGTCGGGGCTGCCGGGCCTGGTGCGGCTGTCGATCCGCGACAACGGCATTGAGGACATCACGGCGCTGGGGACGCTGACGGGCTTGACGTTGCTGGACATCGGCGGCAACCAGGTGACGGCCCTGGCGCCTCTGGCAGGAATGGCGCGCCTCAGAACGCTGCGCGCGGACGGCAACGCGATCGTGGACGTGTCCCCGCTCGAGGGACTGATGTCGCTTGAGTCGGTGGACCTCCGCGACAATCGGATCGAGGACATCAGCCCGCTTGAGGGCTTGCCGGGGCTCGTCGAAGTCGACGTGCGCGGCAATCCGGGGGCGGCTCACTCGCCGCTCGCTGGAACGCCTGAACTCTGAAGGGTCGGAGAGCGAGGCGCATCGAGTGCCGGCAACGGAGCAGAACGGTGAGCGATCCGGTGACGCTGAGTGGGCCGGTCCGGTAACATGGCTGCTTTCACAGACCGTGAAGGTCCAAACGAACGTTGGGAGATTGCCGATGTCACCCGCACTGCACCGCGCCAGTCGAGTTCTCACCCTTACCGCGCCCCTTCTGGTGCTGGCGGCCGGCGCCGTGGCCCAGACCACGGGCGACATCCGGGGTGAAGTCCGGGACACAAACGGCGACGGCCTGCCCGGCGTCATGATCACGGCGACGATCGAGGATCGCGGCCTGTCGCGGACGACGTTCGCCGGCGCCGGCGGGCGTTTCGTCATGTCGTCGCTTCCTGTCGATGACTACGTCGTGACCGCGGCTCTCGACGGCTTCCAGGAACACCGGGTCGAAGGTGTTCGGGTGGGCATCAGCGCGACGGTCCGGCTCGACATCGAACTCTCGCTGCAGGCGGTGCAGGAAGAGGTCACGGTGACCGCTTCGCCGATCCTCGACGTCACGAGTTCCAGCGTCGGCACCAGCTACAACGCGGAGTTCATCGAGGACCTGCCGACCGACCGCAACTTCTGGGATCTGGTCGCGGTGTCGCCTGGGATCAGCGCAGAGTCGGAGGGCAGCACGTCGATGTCCGCCTTCGGCTCGAGCACGGCCTCGAATTCCTGGCGCATCGACGGCCTGGATACGACCTCGTCGGACACGGGCAACTCCTACTGGTGGTTGAACGCCGCGATCATCGAAGAGGTCCAGGTTCTGGGTCTGGGCGCGCCGGCGGAGTACGGCAGCATGTCCGGCGCCGCCTTCAACGTGGTGACCAAGTCGGGCTCGAACAAGTTCAGCGGCTCGATCGACTGGTATCACCAGAACGACGGCCTGACGGAGGAGAACGCCGAGATCGACGGCATTCCCTTCCACCGCGACGAGTTCGACGACATCACGGGCACCCTCGGCGGTCCGTTCGCGCGCGACAAGGTGTGGTTCTTCGGCTCTGTTCAGTTCGCGCGCGACGCCTACACCGAGGCGGGCGTCGACCCCAGCTTCCCCACCGCCTATCCGGCCGACCGCTACGACCTCAAGATCAACGCGGCGTTCAACGACAGAAACCTGATGGAGGCGAAGTACCACTTCGAGGACTACAGCTTCGTCTTCGCCGCCGCCAACACGACGCCCGACGCCATAGGGAACGAGTTCGGCACGAATCCGGCCTGGGGCCTCCAGTTCCAGTCCGTCCTGAGCCCGAACGACTACCTCGAAGTGATGTACGCCGGTTACGACGGCACGGACAACTACCTGTCGGCGACGGGCAGCGAGGCTGCGCCCTACGCGGACTACTCGCCGGCGGACGGCGGTCCGACCCAGTACAGCGGCAGTCTGGGATACCCGTATCGATGGACGCTCGGCCGCGACCAGTTGGACGTCAAGCTCTCCCACCACGCCGACGACCTGTTGAACGGCGACCACGACTTCAAGTTCGGCATCTCGTACGGGACCGGCGCCGGCGACACCCGCACCGGCTACGGACCGAACGGCGTCTACTTCTACCGCTACGAGTACGACGCGGGCTATGCGTACTACTACCGGCAAACGGCGCGGCCCTTCCACTACGGCGCGGACACCAAGTCGGTCTCGGCTTTCGTCGACGATTCCTGGCAGGTCAACTCGAACCTGACCCTGAATGTCGGCGTGCGCTACGACAAGCACAACGGCGAGATTCCGGACTTCCCGAGGCTGAACCAGGACTGGAGCCCGACCTCCGACATCATCCCGGGGGTCAAGGACGTGGTCGACTGGTCGCTGGTCTCGCCGCGCATCGGCATGGCGTACCAGATTGGAGACGGACAAGTCTTCCGCGCCTTCTACGGCAAGTTCTACGACGCCGACGTGACCGGCAACTGGTACGCGCCGCCGCCGGACCCGCCCGCTTCCATCACCGAGTCGGGGCCGTCCCTGGACGGTCCGTGGACCTACTCGTCGAGCTTCGAGTACAGCGGAAACCTGCACCACCCCGATCTGAAGGCGCCGGAAACGGACCAGTTCACGCTGGGTTGGGAGCGTCGCTTGGGTGACAACTTCACCCTCGGCATCCAGGGGATCTACAAGGAAGCGAAGAACCTCATCGGCTGGGAGATCCTGAACGACGGCGTCTTCGAGGAGGTCCCCTGGACGAATCCGTTCACGGGTGAGGTGGAGCAGTTGTTCAGCATCATCGAACAGCCGACGACGCGCAAGGGCAACCGGCCCGGCGACGGCTCCAAGGCGCCGCCGGGAGTCAGCTACAACCAGCAGTACGAGGGCGTCGTCGTCTCCTTCAACAAGCGCTACAGCGACGGCTGGAGCATGCAGTCGTCGTACACCTGGTCCGATTCGACCGGCTTCATACCGCGGCCGCTGCTGCAGTCCCAGGGCGACCCGTTCTACACCTCGAACGACGGGCGCGACCCGAACAACTGGATCAACGCCGACCAGGCGCTGCAGAACGACCGCGAGCACGTATTCCAGTTCCAGGGCAACCTCGAACTGCCGTGGAAGCTGATCGGTACCGCGACCTACAGTTTCCTGACCGGCAAGCCGTACAGTCGTCAATTGACCGTCGGCCTGGAAAATTCGGCGTCGCCGCTCGCTCAGGGCGGTCAGACGGTGATCGCAGTTCCCGCCAGCGACGACAACCGGCTGCCGGACCAGAACCTCGTCGACCTGTCTTTCGGCCGCCGCTTCGACGCCGGCCGGGTGGAGTTGAAGCTCGATCTCCAGTTGTTCAACGTCTTCAACGAGGACGTCCACGACTGGTGGGAGGAGCTTACGGTCGCACCGGACGAGATGTACGTGCCCGACGGCTACGTCTACCCGAGGCGGGTCATGCTGCGCCTGGGATTGGAGTTCTAGGAGCCGAAAGGCGGCACCGCCAGAGAGCGTTTGGCTTCGGCCACACCCGCCGGCCTAGGGGTCGGGTCCCGGCAGCCATCTCCTGCTATCAATCTGGGGCAGCAGCGGTCTCTGACCGTTGGTGCTCGTCGGCGGCCGGATCGGACTCAATCGGAATCCTGACTGCCGACGTACTCCACGACAAGTCTGATAGAGCCCTGTGCACCGAGCGTAGTCCCGAACCACCGGTCGGCCTTGCAAGCATATCGATCGCAGTCTCTGCGCAACAACGCCTCGGCGTCTTGGTCTCCGAGACGGCCTACGTGGACCGTCAATCCTGTGTTGCAGTCAGCAAGAACGATTGTGAATCTATGGGGCTCGCCGTCGGCGAGGGTGAGAGCCATGATTCTCTCGATGCCGTCGTTCAGCGCTTGTACTGTGCCCTCGCTCAGCTCAAGGAGAAGTAGCCCGAGGTCGAGAGCCGCAGGTGCGGGTTCATCCTCAAGCTGCTCGACGGTCCTGGAGAAGTGTGTGCCTCGGAAGCGGGTTAGAATGCCGTCCGGCGTAAGAGCGCCTTGAAGACCGTCGCGCCTGCAGGTCATGGCCGCGTCGAGAGGCAGGGCGATGTCGTCCGCGAGAGACATTAGGTCGATGTCGCTCTCCAGCCAGAGATTCTGTTTCAGGTGGAGAGCGAGAAGGACGATCTCGTTGCTGGCCAGGAACCCGTCGCCAAAACGCGCACGGAGACTCAAGTAACTCAAGAACCGGAGCGGAGAATCGAGCATCTCCGTAATGACGTCCAGAGCGAAGACATCCGTCACGATGGGTGGCCGGATCTCGTCGGTTGTCGCAGCTTGGAGAAGTTGGTGAGATTGGAACGACAGGCCGGGGTAGTCGTCGCTGAGGAGCGTTATGGGAAAGATGGTCTTTGGACGGCTCGCCAGTTGAACCGGCGACCCTTCCTTACTGTGGAGGCTGACGGAGGGATCGAGAAGCAGCGAAGCACAGGAGAAGGACTGATCGACCGCGTCTTGGACGGCTTGCTTGAAGTCATTCCGAAGCTCCCGATCCTCCCCTGCTCGTGCCTTGAGCGTGAGCCTCTTCGACTTGGCCTGAACGACGATGAGTCGATCTCCGAACGTGACGAGAACATCGATCTCGCCCAGAGTCTCCTTCCTTGAGCGGCGAAGTTCGACGTTTTGGAAGACGTGCTCACGGCCGAACACTCGGGCCAGACGCTCGGCTGAGAAGGCCTCGGCGAACTCGCCGCGATGGCTGGACGCGGCGTCACCGTAGTTCTCGTCCTCACACATCCAGTAGAAGGGGGTCTCGTAGAAGGCCGCCATGGCGCCCCGGTATTGAAGGAGCACGAACTCGTTGGGGCCTCTGCGAATGAACGGGTACGCGTAGGCTGCGTTGAAGGAGTTCAGTGAAGTGAATTCCTCGTTGCGCTCTCCCGGCGGTAGCGTGAACGCTTCGATAAACGCTTGGACCTTTGAGGCAGGCCGACCGATGTGGGAGGCCACCCGAGCGGAGGAGAAGACGAAACCCGGCAAGAGAGTCCATTGCTCTACCGGCTTGGACTGCAGCGCTTGGAGTACAGAGAAGTATCGTTGGTTCAGGAGACCAGGAAGAGCTCGGCACACTGCATGGCCGACATCGAGGTCGACCTGTTTGTGGTCAAGTAGCCACTGGAGATCAGCAGCGTACTTGCGGGGGGCTAGGTCGCGATACTGAAAGGGATAGGCGGACTCAGCTGCGTAGAAGATGGGTTCCCGGAGGAAATCGCCGGATGTGAACGGGTTGAATGCTGGTTCCTGAGCAGCCTTCTTGAGTACGGCGGGTATGTTCGGCGGCACCATGGCATGGTGGAGTTCCTGTAGTAGTTCCTGGCTTCGCTCGAAGTATGAGGACACTACCTGGGGCGGGGGCAGAGAGAAGTCGATGGGGGCGCGCATCATGAGGCCGATGAGCGTCGCCAATTCGGTCCGTATCAGGCGTTCCGGAGAGGACATGCTGGCTGAGTCTTCGGCCGTCAACTGGTCTTTGACGGTGACGATGTTGTCGCGAGCGAAGAGGCTGGATAGAGCGTGGATGAACCCCTTGGAGAGGCAGAGGCGCGCAAGGTCGTCGAAGATCGTTTGCTCGGTGCGCATGATTGCGTGATCTGGGTGGGTCCGAAGTTGGGCCGGGAGTGGGGAGGATCGCTTGGAGGCCGAAGCCGGTACTGCAGCGCGGCTCGATCAGGTTTCCCGGTCGATGCGTGATCGAACTTGCTGCATCAGCTCTTGTATCCGGGCGATCGTTTTGCCGGTTCAGCTTGGGTGCGTCGGGGACGCGGCCTGCATAGCGGAAGCGGACGGCGTAGGGGGTCAATTCGACGAGACCGCTCAGATCGATCTTTGGAGGCTGTTGGGCGGTCAGGACCTCAAGCAGTTGCGCGATATCGTGAGTGATCGGGTACTTCTCACCGAGCAACGCGATCCAGGCCTTGACGAGTTTCTCGGTTGCTTGCTGAGCGAGGAATCCCGCGATCTCGTCCGCGAACACTTCCGGGTCGGTCATGCCGCGGAGAGCAGCTAGATCGCGCTCCGCGGCCTCAAGCAGAACTCGGGCGCACTTAGGGTCGCTCATAGAGGACCTTGCCCTCGCGGAGGGCCCGCGCCACGACGTGGTTCAGCGAATCGCGCCAGTAGTCGACTTCGTCTCGGGCATACAGCAGGATGTCGGTCGGGACGGAGAAGTGGGCCAGTTGCCTGCTCAGGCGAACCGACTGCTCGTCACGTTTGCCGACAGTGTTGAACGGCTCGGACTGGATGACCAGCAGATCCACGTCGGATTGTCCTTCCTGATCTCCACGGGCCTGGGACCCGAAGAGAACCACCCGCTCGGGAGCCACTTCGGCGACGATGACGTCGACCATCTCCGCGAGGACCGCTGCTGTCGGGGAGGTCATGGCCAACGTCAGCGTCCGTGGTAGAGCGTTGCGTCCTCGGTGTGCAGGCCGCGGGGGTCGTCGCGCTTCGATTCGTAGAGCCGGCCCTCGGCATCGACCAGGTCGTCGGCGAAGATCGACTCGTCAACGGCGACTTCGCTCGGGCAGGAGATCTCGATCAGGTTGCCGGCGGGGTCGCGGATGAACATCTGCATCGCGCCGTCGGGCAGCCGGCGGACCTTGCCCCAGGGTGAGGTGTCGATGGCGCCAAGCTCGCGCATGCGGAAGAAGATCGAGTCGAAGTCGTCGACTTGCAGGCAGAGGTGGCCGCGGAAGGAGGCCTGGTCCTCCCACTCCGTGACGTGAAGCTGCTGTTCCTCGTTGATCTTGAAGAACTGGGCCGGGAAGTCGAGGTTGAACGTCGGCAACGCCTCGAGCCCGAGCTCGTGCTCGTAGAAGGCGCAGGCCTTCTCCAGGTCGTCGGCCACGACCGTTGCGTGTTGAATCTGGAGCACCTTGGCCATACCTGCCGAGGCTATCGAACCCGATCGGGCCGACGGAAACTCAGGAGCGGCATCGAAGTTCGGTCGTGCCACAATAGGGACCATGTGACACACTTTGCTGATCATGTCCGACCCGAACACTCCTGTCAGAGTCCGCTTCGGGGCACAGGGCCGTCTGGTCGTACCTGTGCCGCTACGCGAGGCCCTGGGTTTCAAGCCTGGCGACCCGCTGGTCGTCCGCGTGCAGGAAGGCCGTCTCGTGGTCGAGAGCAGGGAATCGGTGGTTCGGCGTATGCAGGAACGGTTCGGAGTGCCGGGCCGGAGCCTCGTGGACGAACTCATCGCCGAGAGGCGTCGGGAGGCCCGCAGCGAGGAGGAGGAAGACTGACTGTCGTGCTCGATGCCTCCGCGGTTCTGGCCTTGGTGCAGGGAGAACCGGGAGCTGAACCGGTCGCCGATCTCCTTCGCGACGCGGTGATGTCCACGGTCAACTGGGCCGAGGTGGCCGCGAAAGTCCACAGTGCGATGGCCAACGGAAGCGAGGCAAGGGCTTTGGACCTGCGCTACGAACTCTGCGCTCTCGGGCTCCGCCTGGTGGAGTTGTCGGCGGAGCAGGCCGACGTGGCCGGCGAACTCCAGCGGGGGACCCGGGAACTCGGCCTCTCGCTGGGCGACCGCGCGTGCCTTGCCTTGGGAATCGCCAGGAGCGAAACCGTCTTCACGGCCGATCAGGCCTGGCAACGGCTGCGCCTTGGCGTAGCCATCGAAGTGATCCGCTGACGGCGCTCTTCTTGATTCTCTATGCCGGATTGGCTATAAACATCAGATGATCCTCCGAAGTCTGGTGCGCGAGGCGCGAAGGCGCGCTGGGCTGACGCAGGTTGCGCTCGCAGAGCGCGCCGGGGTTGCCCAGTCCACGGTCGCCCGGGTCGAGTCGGGAGCGAGGACGCCGTCGACGGACTTGGTCGAGCGGCTTGTGTGCGCCAGCGGATACGAGATTCGCGTCGGTCTGGGGGAGCCGGATCCCGAAACCGCCGCGTTGTTCGAGCGGACCTTACGGCGCACGCCACAGGAGCGCCTTGCCGACGCTGCCAGGGCCGCGCGATTCGTGCTGCGCGGTCGCCGCGCCCTGGAAAGCCGCGGCCGTGACTGAAACAGACTTCGATCCTGAGCGGATTCTCGGCGCCCTGTCCGACGCTGAAGTCCGCTACGTCCTGATCGGCGGCATGGCTGCGATTCTGCACGGCGACGCGGGCGTAACGCTCGATCTCGACATCGCCCCCGCCTTCGACCCCGACAACCTGGAACGCTTGGCTGTCGCTCTGCGATCTTTGGGTGTGCGCATCCGCGCCGAGGGCAGCCCGGAAGGTGTCTCGTTCGACTGTTCTGTCGCGTTTCTTCGCAACCTCGGACGGGACGCGGTTCTGAACCTGACGACGCAGGCGGGCGACATCGACGTGGTCTTCAGGCCCACCGGTACGCAGGGCTTCGGGGACCTGAAACGCGATGCCGTCTCCATCGATGCCGCTGGCGTCACCATCCTGGTCGCGTCGCTAGCCGACATCATCCGCTCGAAGGCTGCCGCTGACCGTGAGAAGGACAGGCGTGCCTTGCCGAGGCTGCGGGCGTTGCTGGAACGGACAATCGTCCGCTGAAGAATCCGTCGCGCCAGGCGACAGAACGCCTCAGCGGATGAGCGGCAGCAGTTCCTCAGCCGAGCGCCGGGTGAGCATCGTGTAGAACTCGTCGCTCAGCAGGTTGCTGCCGTGGTCCTCGATGAACTTCTTCTGTTCCGGCGTGATGTCGGTCGGTTCGGTCTCGACCGCCTCGGGGTAGCGGTTGGCGGGCGTGCGGTCGATCGGGGCCACGAACTCGACGGTCAGCGCGCCGTCGTAGCCGACCTCACGTAGCGTCTCGACGATCGCCGCCCAGTCGAGCGCGCCCATGCCGGGGGCCATCCGGTTGCTGTCGGCGACGTGAAAGTCGGCCAGACGGCTACCTGCCTTGCGGATGGAGCCGAGCACCTCGTCGTCCTCCATGTTCATGTGGAAGGCGTCGAGGCAGACGCCGCAGTCCGGTCCCGTCGCCTCGGCCAGCGCCAGCGCCTGGTCGCCGCGGTTGATGAAGTACGTCTCGAAGCGGTTGATCGGCTCGATCGCGAGCAGCACGCCCGCGGCCTGGCCGTGGGCGTAGATCTCCTTCATGCTCTCTACAGCCCACCGCCACTCGTTCTCCGGCGTCGAGTCGGGGTCCACCTTGCCGACCGTGCCCGGCACGATCGAGATCTCGTGCCCGTCGAGCTCCTTGACCATCGTGATGCAATCCTTGACGTACTGCACGGAACGCGCGCGCTCGCCCTCGTCCCTGGCGATCAGGCTACGCCCCTCCATCATCAGCGTGACGGATCCCCAGCAGCGAATCGCGTAGTGCCGAAGCAACGCGCGGACCTCCGCCGTGTCATAGACCTTTGGCTCACCGCTGATCTCGAGCGACTCGTAGCCGAACTGCTTCAGCCGCTCGAGCGTCTTCTCGAGCGGTTCGGCGCGCATCCAGTTGTGCATGGACAGGTGCATGGCAGGTCTCCCGTTGGTGCGGGGGAAGATAGCAGCGTCACGGGAATCCTGGGCGGCAGCCAAGGATTGGTTCTCCCCGTGCGTCATACCCGTGAATGAGGATGGGAGACGCGGTGCATGTGGCCGTCGAAACCAGATGGGGTTCCCCTGCGGCGTGGTCTAGTGTGAAGGCCACTGTGAGAGGTGACGACGAGGAACTGGTCCGGGCGGCCGCGACGGGCGATCGCGGGGCTTTCGGTGAACTCCTGGAGCTCCACTACGACCGGATTTTCCGGTTCTGCTTCCGGCTGACGGGGTGCCGGGAGGAGGCAGAAGACCTTGCGCAGGACATCTGTCTCGCCCTGCCGGCGAAGCTCCAGAACTTCCGGGGCAAGGCCAAGCTGACGACCTGGCTCTATCGGATCGCCGCGAATGCGGCTCACGACCGTCGGCGCCGTGCCGCCAGCAGCGCCAAGGCTGCCGAGGGTTGGGGAGACCTCGAGGTGAACCGCCGCGCGGTGGCCGGGGAGAGGGCGGAGGCCCTTGATTGGCTGCGCCGCTCGATGACGGCCCTGCCGGTGGATCTGCGCGACACGGCCGCGCTGACGCTCGACGGCGAGATGACCCACGCCGAAGCCGCCGAGGTGCTCGGAGTCTCCGAAGGCACCGTCAGTTGGCGGCTGTCGGAAGTCCGCAAGCGCCTGCGCGCGATGCGGCAAGAGGAAGGATGACGATGACCGATCCACTCGACAACCTGAAACGCGCGTTGGACCGTGCGACGCCCGAGCCCGATGCCGAACGGCGGAAGGCGAACATGGCCCGCGCGATGGAGCTCTTCGACCAGGCCCAAGAATCAGCGGCCGAGCCGCGTCGTACTCATGACCGCCTCACTACCTGGGCGGGTATCGGACATGGAGGACGACACATGCTTTCCACCCTGACTTCTCGCCCCGTTCTGATCGCCGCTGCTGGCCTGGTCGCAGTCGGCTTCGCTGCTCTCTTCGTGGTCTTGAGCCGAGAGACCGCGCCGCGCCCGGCCGAGGTTGTAGCAGAGGCCGACGCCTCGCCACCGGGCCCTTTGCCCTATGAACCGGCGCCGCTCCGCCTCCAGGAGCCGGAAGAGTTGGAGGTTGCGGAGATCGACATTCCGGAGGTCGCTGATCTGGAACTCTTCGACCTGCCCGAGGCGCCGGCGCCCGCGCCTGTCGCTCCAGTCGAGGCGCTCCAGCGCCGACGCCAGCCCGCTCCTGCGCCTCCTCCTCCTCCTCCCGCGGCCGAGCCCCTGGAGGGAGCGATTACGGTGACCGCAGAGAGGCCCATGCTCGATAAGTTCTCGGTGACCGCGGAGTCGCCGGTGGAGACTGAAACGCTGCCGCCGCCTGCGCCTGAACCCATGCCGACAAGGCCTCGGCCACGTGTTGTTCCCTCTTACTCGCGTGCGAAGGCGCAGTTTGCGGCGGACCGGGCCGTAGCGGGCGAGTTGGTCGTTCAAACAGCCCCCCAACCGCGCAGCACCGAAGCCTTCGCCAACGAGCCGGCCAGCCCGGTCAAGGTCGCCAGCGAGGAACCTGTTTCGACTTTCTCGATCGATGTCGACACGGCGAGCTACTCCGTTGTCCGCTCGTCGCTGATGAACGGCTACCTGCCGGCCGCCGAATCGGTGCGGATCGAGGAGTTGGTCAACTACTTCCCCTACGCGTATCCGGCGCCGGAGGCGGGCGGGACGCCGTTCAGACCCACGGTGACTGTGGCGCAGACGCCGTGGAACGCGGACACGCTGCTGATGACCGTCGGCCTCCAGGGCCGGCTGCCCGCCACGGACGACCGGCCGCCGCTCAACCTCGTGTTCCTGATCGACACGTCGGGCTCGATGAACCGGCCCAACAAGCTGCCGCTCCTGAAGCAGTCCTTCCGTCTGATGCTGGGCCGACTGGATCCTACGGACGAGGTTGCGATCGTCACCTACGCCGGCAGCGCGGGTCGCCCGCTCGACGCGATTCCCGCCACCGAAAGGGGCGAGATCCTGAGTGCACTGGACCTTCTCAACGCCCGCGGCTCGACTGCCGGGGCGGCGGGCATCCAGTTGGCTTACCAGACGGCCGCGGGAATGGCGGCGGAGGGCGAGGTCACCCGCGTGATCCTGGCCACGGACGGCGACTTCAACGTCGGCATCTCGGACCCCGAGCAACTCAAGGACTTCATCGCCCGGCAGCGGGAGAGCGGCATCTACCTCTCGGTCCTCGGCTTCGGCCGCGGCAATCTGGATGACTTGACGATGCAGGCCCTGGCCCAGAACGGCAACGGCCAGGCCGCCTACATCGACACGCTCGCTGAGGCGCAGAAGGTGCTGGTCGACCAACTCACCGGCACCCTGTTCCCGATCGCCGACGACGTGAAGATCCAGGTCGAGTTCAACCCCGCGGCGGTCGCCGAGTATCGCCTGATCGGCTACGAGACCCGCGCGCTGAGGCGCGAGGACTTCAACAACGACCGGGTCGACGCGGGCGAGATCGGCGCCGGCCACTCGGTGACCGCGATCTACGAAGTGACGCCGGTCGGTTCGCCTGCCGTGCTTCACGATCCTCTGCGCTACGCCGCCCCTGCGGCCGAGCCCCCGGGCGCCGGCGCGGACTCGCGGAGGTCCGGGGAGCTCGCCTTCCTCCGCCTGCGTTACAAGGCGCCGGGCGAGGACACGAGCCGGCTGATCGAAGTGGCGATCAACCGCGACGCGGGCAATGCCGGCGCCGACCAGCGCTTTGCCGCCGCCATCGCCGGATTCGGCCAACTCTTGCGAGGCGGCGTCTACACCGGTGGCTGGACCTGGGCCGACGCGATTGCGCTGGCGGAGGCGAACACCGGCGGCGACCGGTACGGCTACCGCCACGAGGCCGTGACCCTGATGCGCCTGGCCGAGAGTCTCAGCGAGTAGGGCCGCGCCAGCGCGGCAGAAACTGGGTGCGCCCGCGTCCCCGCCGGCCTCCGGTAGTGCTGCCGCGCCAGGTCAGTTCGCGCCGAGGAAACGGCGCAGACAGCGGGTGACGGCGCCCGGGGCTTCGGCCATCAGCATGTGGCCGGCGTCCGCCACCGTCTCGAAGGCCGCGCCGCCATTGCCGTTCTGGATCCGGTCGGCAAGCGCGCGGCCGGCGCGGGGCGGCGTCATCCGGTCCTTTGTTCCCGAGACCACGAGCGTCGGGCCGTTAACGCCGGGAGCGCTCTCGCTGCCTTCCCACTCGTTGCAGGCGGCGAAGTCGCGGTGGAGCACTTCCGGAGCGCAGCGGTCGAGCAGGGCCATCGTCGCGCCGAGCATCCACAGCCCCGGCGATTCGGCGCCGCCGAAGTGGGCGCCGGCGCCGTGGCCGAACGCGGCGATGAAGCGGTGGGCGTTGAGCGGTCTCTTCAGTGTGTCGGCGAGCAGGCCGGGGTTCACGCGGAGCGTCTCGCCGGCGCCGAACAGGGCGACCCGGTTGGCGGGTTCGTTCAGCCTGGCCGCGGCGTCGACCGCGATGCAGGCGCCCATCGAGTGGCCGACGATCGCAAGCTCCTCGCTGCCTGCCCGTTCCGCGGCTTCGGCGGCGAAGTCGGCGATCCAGGCCGCGTAGTCGGCGATCGTGGAGATGCCGTCGAGGTCGTCCGACATCCCGTGGCCCGGCAGGTCGGGCGCGGCGACATTCCAGCCGTGCTGGGCCAGAGACCGCGCCTGCAGGGCCCACACCGTATGGTCGCAGCCGGCGCCGTGGAGAAGCAGGGCGAGCGGCCGCCCCGGCTTCCAGGAGGCGCCGCCGGCGCCGCAGTAGACCTTGCGGCCACGCGTTTCGAGTTCGGGCATGCCTGATTTTCCGGTCAGGAAGCGACGGCCCGCAGCCGCTGCACCTGCTTCTGGGAGCGCTTCAGGGCACGGTCGAGATCGGCCGTGAGGTCTTCGGGGTCTTCCAGACCGACGGACAGCCGCACCATCTCCTGGGTGACGCCGGATTCGGCCAGTTCCTCCGCCGTCATCTGCTGGTGGGTCGTGCTCGCGGGGTGGATGACCAGGCTCTTCGCGTCGCCGACGTTGGCTAGGTGGGACCAGAGCTCCAGGCTCTCGATGAAGGCGACGCCGGCTTCGAGGCCGCCGCGGATGCCGAACGTGAGCAGGGCGCCGCTGCCCTTCGGCAGGAGCTTCTTCGCCAGGTCGTGCTGGGGATGGCTCGCCAGACCGGGGTAGCTCACCCACTCGACCGCGTCGTGCTGTTCGAGGAAGGCGGCGACGACGGCGGCGTTCTCGACATGGCGTTTGACCCGCAGCGGCAGGGTTTCGAGCCCCTGCAGCAGGTAGAAGGCCGCCTGCGGATTGAGGCAGGCGCCGAAGTCGCGCAGCCCTTCGAGCCGCGCCTTGAGGATGAAGGCGGGCGGACCGTAGTGCTCGGCAAAGGCGATGCCGTGGTAGCCGGGGCAGGGCTCGGTCATGATGGGGAAGCGGCCGGAAGCCGCCCAGTCGAACTTGCCGCTGTCGACCAGGACGCCGCCCAGGGTGACGCCGTGACCGCCGATGAACTTGGTCGCCGAGTGCATCACGATGTCCGCACCGAGATCGATCGGCCGGGACAGGAACGGGGTGGCGAAGGTGCTGTCGATCATGAGCGGCACGCCGATGTCATGCGCGAACCCGGCGACGGCGGGAATGTCCAGCACGTCGATCCGCGGGTTGCCGATCGTCTCGCCGAAGAACAGCTTCGTGTTCGGCCGCGCCGCGCGCTGGAAGTTCCGGGGGTCGGTCGGCTCGACGAAGGTGGTCTCGATGCCGAAGCGCCGCAGCGTGTGGTTCAGCAGGTTGTGGGTGCCGCCGTAGATCGCGGCCGAGGACACGACGTGGTCGCCGGCGGAGAGGATCGTCGCCGCGGCGAGATGGAAGGCGGCCTGCCCGGAGGCAGTGGCGACCGCGCCGACGCCGCCCTCGAGCGCCGCGATCCGTTCCTCGAACACGGCGACCGTCGGGTTCGAGATCCGCGAGTAGATGTGCCCGGCTTCCTCCAGGTTGAACAACCCCGCGGCGTGGTCCGTGTCGCGGAACACGTAGGACGTCGAGTTGTAGACCGGCACCGCGCGCGCCCCGGTGGCGGCGTCGGGCCGCTGGCCGGCGTGAAGCGAAAGCGTGTCGAACTTGTAGAACCAGTCGCTGCTCATGGCTGTTGCCTCCCGGTTGCGTACTGCCTGAGGCGGACCGCGAGTGTAGCCGGACCAGGCACCCGCCTGCCCAGGGCCAGAGGGGGGCGGGGTTCCAGGGGCCGTTCGCGCTCGGAGGGTGTTCATGGTGTGGCAGAGTGGCGCTTCGAGGGGGAGCAGATGGGGATTGTCGAAGAGTGGCATGAGTGCCTGGACCGGGGTGAGGTTCTGCTGCTCGACGGGGGCACCGGGACGGAGTTGGAGCGCCGGGGCGTGCCGATGGACTCGGCTGCTTGGTGCGGGACGGCGGCGCTCGATCACCAGGACGCGATCCGCGACGTCCACGAGGAGTACATCCGGTCCGGCGCCGACGCGATCATCACGAACACCTTCGCGACCCATCGGCCTCTGCTCGAAGCGGCGGGGCTGGGCGACCAGGTGGAGGTCATCGTGCGGCGGGCGGTGGCGGCGGCTCTGGAGGCCCGCGACCGCGCCGGTTGTCCGGGAGTGCTCGTCGCCGGTTCGCTGTCGACGATGCCGGCGAGCAACATTCGGGGCGGCCACACACCGCTCGACGAACAGACCGCGGCCTACTGGGAGCAGTGCGATCTGTTGGCGGAAGCCGGTATCGACGTCATCGCGCTCGAGATGATGCAGGACGCGGAACGTGGGTCGCTCGCGTTCGAGGCCGCGAAGGCGACCGGACTGCCAGTGTGGCTCGGCGTCAGCGCTCGCAAGGATCGGGAGACTGGCGCCATCACGCCCTTCAACTGGCCCGACGTGTCGTTCGAGTCGGTGCTCGACGCTCTGATCCCCTTGGGACCACGCATCGTCCACGTGATGCATACGGAGATCGCTGCCGTTCCCGAGGCGGTGGCGATGGTGCGGGAGCGCTGGCAGGGGCCGATCGGCGTGTATCCCGAGTCGGGCTACTTCACGATGCCGCACTGGAACTTCGTCGAAGTGATCGAACCGGCCGATCTGCTCGAGGAGGCCCGCGGCTGGGTTGACGCCGGGGTGGGGATCGTGGGCGGTTGCTGCGGCCTGGGACCGGAACACATTCGCGCCCTGGGCGGGCTGCGGGCGCAGGGCAGCGGGGCGACGTGAGCCGAGCCGGCAAGGGCGAATCGGACCGGGCGCGGACGGCCTTCGAGCCGCCGCTGCTCATCCTCGCCAGCCTCCTTGTTTCCTTTGGGCTGTCGCGCTTCTTGCCGCTTCCCCTCTGGCCCGGCAGCCTCTCGAGGTTCGGCGAGGTCGCGGGCGTCGTGACGATCCTCGGCAGCGTGGTGCTGATGACCTGGGCCGGTCTTTCGATGATGCGTGGCGGCGGCTCGCTGCCGGTGCACACTCCGACGGCGCGCCTGGTCGTGCGCGGCCCCTACCGCTCGACCCGGAACCCGATCTACACCGGCATGGTGTTGCTGCTTCTGGGCATTGGATTCGCCAGGGACAGTTGGTGGTACCTGGTCATTGCCGTCGCCACGGCGATGCTGCTCCGCTGGGGCGTGATCCTGCGCGAGGAGGCCTACCTGGAAGGCAAGTTCGGCGACGAGTACCGCGAGTATGCGAACCGCGTCCGGCGCTGGCTCTAGCTGTCGTCGTCTTCTGCTGGCGGCCGTCGTGGCCTCGGGTCTGGCCGCTTGCGCCCCCGAGTCGGAGGACGCGTCGCCCGCACCAGTTCAGGCGGACACTGCGCGCCTCCTCGCGGGCGCCTCGACGGCCCACCCGTCGGTCATCCTGATCACGATCGACACCCTGCGCGCCGACCGGCTGTCGAGCTACGGTTCCGACCGGGTTGCAACGCCCTACATCGACCGGCTGGGCGCCGAGGGCATTCGCTTCGCCAACGCGTCGTCGACGGTGCCGTTCACGTTGCCGGCCCATAGCTCGATCATGACCGGGCTCTACCCGCCGTCTCACGGCGTGCGGGAGAACGTCGGCTACGTGTTGGGCGCGGATCGGACCACTCTCGCGGAGCGTTTCCGGGACGCCGGTTACAGCACCGGCGGCTTCGTCAGCGCCTTCGTGCTCGATGCGCGCTGGGGGATCGGCCGCGGCTTCGATACCTACGTCGACGACTTCGATCTCGACTCGATGGCCGGCGCGAACCTGGGCTCGGTCCAGCGCTCCGGGCCGGAGACGATCGCCCACGCGCTGGAGTGGCTCGATGGAGCGGTCTCTTCCGGCGACGGCGGCGCTGCCGGCGCTGCCGGCGACACGAGCGGGCCGCCACCCTTCTTCCTGTGGCTGCACCTGTTCGATCCGCACGATCCGTACGAGCCGCCCGAACCGTTTCGGACCGAATACGAGGGACGGCCCTACGACGGCGAGGTTGCCTACACGGACTCGTTGATCGGCGACTTCCGGGCCGCGCTCGAGCAGCGCGGGTTGTTCGACGAGTCGGTCGTCGTCCTGACGGCGGACCACGGCGAGGGCCTCGGCGATCATGGCGAGAGTTACCACGGCTTCTTCGTCTACGACTCCACGGTGCACGTGCCACTGGTCGTGCGGCTTCCCGGCGGCGCCCTTGGCGGACGGGTGGTGGCTGACGCCGTGAGCCACGTCGACATCGCGCCGACGCTGGCCGAACTCATGGGCCTCGCCGGGGCCGGCGCCGGGCAGGGGCGGAGTCTGCTCCTGTCGATGCAGGGGCTGGAGGACCCGGCCGCCGAGCGCGGCGTCTATGCCGAGTCGTTCTACGCCCTCGACCACTACGGCTGGGCGCCGCTTCGCTCGCTGCGCACGGCGGACTACAAGTACATCGAGACGCCCGACCCGGAGCTCTACGCCCTGCGGGAGGATCCGGGCGAACTGACGAACGTCCTGCTCGAACGGCGCGACACCTCCCGCGAACTGAGGGCCGCCGCCCTGGAACTGGCTGCCGAACTCGACCGCGCGGCGCCGGATGCCACGCCCGAGCCCGATCTGGACGAGCAGGCCCTGGCCCAGTTGCGTGCCCTCGGGTATCTGGCCGGCCGCGGCGCCGCCGAGGGGCGGGAGGCGGAAGGGCCGCGCGCCGATGCCAAGACGAAGGCCCATCTCCACCGCGCGATCATGAGGGCGCAGAGCGCCTTCGGCAGCGGCGACGACGAGGCCGCGAACGCGGAACTGCGGGTCGCGCTCGTCGAGGACGACGGGCTGCTCGACGCGCACCAGCTTCTGGGCACGATCACCCTTCTTGCCGGCGATCCGGAGCCGGCGGCGTCGCACTACCAGCGCGCGCTGGCGCTCGATCCCGAGCACCGGCAGTCGCTGCTCGGGCTGGCCAACGCCTACCACGAGCTGGGCCGCATCGACGAGGCGATGGTCGGCTACCGGCGCCTGCTCGAGGTCGCGGGCCAGGACTCGAAGGCGACGATGGCCTTGGCCCGCATCCACGTTGAGCGCGACGAGTTGAACCAGGCGGAGGACGTGCTCGCCGCTGCTGCCGAGGGTCGCGAGCCGCCGCCGGTGGTGACGAACAAGCTGGGCGAAGTGATGGCGCTCATGGGCCGGAGCGGCGAGGCGGAGGCGAAGTTCCGGCAGGCCATCGCCTCGAACCCGGAACTCGGCGAAGCGCACTACAACCTCGCGGTCTTGCTCGACGAGGCGGGGAAACCGTTCGAGGCGGTGGAGACGTACCGGCGGGCGGCGGAACTCCGGCCGCGGGACCATCGCCCGCGCTTCAATCTCGGCCGTCTCTACGGCCGGTTGAACCGGCCTCTCGACCAGATCGAGGCCTATCGGGACGCCGTCGAGGCGGCGCCGGACTTCGTGCGCGGCTACTTCCATCTGGCAAAGGCCCTGATGGACCTGGACCTCGACCTGACCGAAGCGGAGGCGATCGCCCGCCGGGGTCTCGAGCTGGCGCCGGCCGGCGAGGATGGTGCGCTCGGCTACTTCGTGCTCGCCGACATTCTGAGCCGGCTCGGCCGACCCGGTGAGGAGCGGCAGGCGCTGGCGCGCGGGCAGGAGCTACTACAGCGCTAGTCGCCCGCCAGCGCCCGGGCCGTCAACTTCGCGACGAACGCCGGGTTCTCCAGCGGCCCGAGATGACCGAGGTCCTCGACCTCCAGGAAGTTGACGTTCGGCAGTTCGCCCACGATCGCCTCGGCCCAGTACGCGGGCCCGGGGGTGAGCACGGCGCCGCGCATCAGGGCGACCGGGCAGCGCACTTTAGGCCGCGGTGGCAGAGCGTTCGTAGCAGAATAGGGCCGATGCCGAAACGGCTTCCCTGGTTTGGACTGAGCGCTTCTTCGTCGGCGGAGAGCCTGCGCGTCCGGCGACTCCAGGTCGGCTTTCTGCTTCTGCTGACCATCACCGCGGTTCAGGTCGTCTGGTGGTTGGTCGACCAGTCGCTGCTCGCCGGCAGGATCGCCGCGGACAGGGTGGCGAGCTACGAGGTGGACCGCTCGGCTGGCGAGGCATCGGTTCTGGCCGGGCAGCCCCTCGATGGGCTACGCGCCTTCTACCCGCACCTGGAGATCGATGCCCGGGGCGCGCAGATCCGGCCCTCCGCCCTGCAGGCGATCGAAACGGAACGCCGTAGCCACCTCAGCCAGTACCGGTGGGAAGGAGCGTTCTTCCTGCTCGTCCTCGCCGGCGGCATTCTCGTCCTGTGGCGGGTGCTGCGCCGGGAGGCCGATCTCCTGAACCGTCAGCAGAACTTTCTGGCCGCCGTGTCGCACGAACTGCGGAGTCCGCTGGCGAGCCTGCGGTTGACGACCGAGACCCTGCTGTTGCGCGATCTGGCGGCGACGGATCGCCGCGGGCTGCTGGAGCGCAACCTGGAGGATCTGCGGCGGTTGGAACGTCTGGTGGGCAACCTCCTGGAGACCACGCGTCTGGAGGAGCGGCGGGCGGTACCGCGCCGGGAGCCCGTCGACCTGTCGGAGGCCGTGTCGCTGGCGTTCGCCGAGCTGGGGCACCGTGCGCACGGCGCGGAGGGGATCGACATCGATGTCCAGGTCGAACCCGGTCTGGGCCTGCAGGCCGATCCAGTCGGCCTTGGCACGGTGCTGCGGAACCTGATCGGCAACGCAATCGAGTCGGCGCAGGCAGCGGGCAGCCGTGTCGAGGTCACAGCCAGGCGGCTCGGTTCGACGATCGAGCTTCAGGTTCTCGACGACGGGGTCGGCTTCGAGCCCGCCGAGGGCCGCCGGTTGTTCGAGAAGTTCTACCGGCCCGGCAGTGAGTTGCGACGCAACAAGAAGGGCAGTGGCCTGGGCCTCTACCTTGTGCGCGGCTTCGTCGCCCTGGAGGGCGGCGAGGTCGAGGCGAGCAGCGAGGGTCCGGGCCGCGGCGCCACATTCCGGGTCACCTGGCCGGTCGGTGAGCCTGCCGCGGCGCCGGCGTCGTGAGAGCCGCGGCCGAGGAGTCGGTCCGGGTGCTCCTGATCGAGGACGAGGAGAACCTGGCCGCCGGCATCCGGTTCAACCTCGAGGCGGAGGGTCTCGACGTCGACTGGATCGGCGACGGCGAGGAGGCACTGGAGCGGATTCGCGATCCGCGCTACCAGCTCGTGATCCTCGACGTGATGCTTCCGGGCGTGGACGGCTTCACCCTGTGCGAGGAGGCGAGGCGGCATGGTGTCGATACGCCGGTGCTGTTCCTGACCGCGAAGGCCGCGGTCGACGATCGCATTCGCGGCCTCGAAGCCGGCGGCGACGACTACCTCGCCAAGCCGTTCCATCTGACCGAGCTGCTGCTGCGGGTGCAGGCGATCCTGCGGCGGCGTGCCTGGGGGGCGGCCGAGGCGGCGCCCGACGTGGTGCGTTTCGGTGACAACCACTTCGACTTCACCGCCTTCTCGGGCGGGTCCTGGGACGGGCAGGCCCAGCAGTTGACGCAGAAGGAGGCGATGATGGCGGAGCGGGAAGGCGAGGTCGTCTCGCGCGAGGAAATCCTCGATCGCGTCTGGGGCTACGAGGCGTTTCCTGGGACGGGCAGGCCCCTCAGAAGGAGGCCCTGGCGGAGCGGGAAGGCGAGGTCGTCTCGCGCGAGGAAATCCTCGATCGCGTCTGGGGCTACGAGGCGTTTCCATCGTCCCGGACGATCGACAACTTCGTCCTCCGGCTACGCAAGCGGTTCGAACCCGACCCCGAACGGCCGCGCCATTTCCACACCGTCCGCGGTGTCGGCTACCGGTTCACCGCCGGACGCTAGCTAGCTACTGAACTTCCAGCAGCTCGACCTCGAAGATCAGGGCAGCGCCCGGAGGGATGGCGGGCGGCGAGCCGTGGTTGCCGTAGCCGAGATCGGCGGGGATGAAGATCTCCCACACAGCACCCGGTTTCATCAGTTGCAGCGCCTCCGTCCAGCCGGGGATGACCCCGCCGACCGGGAAGGTGGCCGGCTGGTCGCGGTCGTAGCTGCTGTCGAACTGGGTGCCGTCGAGCAGGGTGCCGCGAACCGTCACTGCCTGATCGGCCGTAGGGCTGTCGCCCTCGCCGGCGCGCAGTTCGCGGTAGAGGAGTCCGGACTTTGTCTTGACGACGCCGTCCTCCTTGGCCTTCGTGGCCAGGAAGGCGGCGCTGCGGGCCGTGTTTTCGAGCATCGCGGCCTGACGCTGGCGATCCGCGTGTTCCTGCATCTTGGTCCCCAGTTCGCTTAGCACCGTGTCGACTACTTCGGAATCCAAGGCCTCGTTGCCTTCCACTCCGTCCCTGAAGCCGCGCAGAAGCAGCTCGATGTCGAGTTCCAGGTCGTCCGGTCCCAGGTTGCTGCCGATGTTCAGCCCGAGCGCGTAGGAGGCCTTCTGGTCCCAACTCTCCGCGAGCGGCGGCTCATCGCTGGCCGCGGCGCCGGCCTCTTCCTGGGCGCAGGCAGGCGTCGCGGCAAGGAGAGCAAGGGTCGCGGCAATCGAGCTGAGGTAGCTCTGTGGCTTCTTCATGGCGCGCATCGTATCCGCATCCGGCGGGCGCGTCCTGCCGCTTCGCTATCCTCGCTGCGTGGGCCCCATGCAGTTGATCCTCGTGGCCTTGGTGCAGGGGCTCACGGAGTACCTGCCGATCAGTTCGACGGCGCATCTGATCCTGTTGCCGCGGCTGTTCGGCTGGCCGGACCAGGGTTTGCCGGTCGATGTGGCGGCGAACACGGGCACGCTCGTGGCGGTCGTCGCCTACTTTCGTAAGGACCTTGCGGGTTTCGTGCGGGCGCTACGGCCGGCCGGGAATGCCGATGGCGACCAGGCCGAGCGGCGGATGATCCCGCTGCTGGCGCTTGCGTCCCTGCCGGTGCTGGTCGTCGGCATTCCGGCATCGGGCTGGATCGCCGGCGCCGCGCGCAGTCCGGGTGTGATCGCCTGGGCGACGATCGGCTTCGGCCTCGTGCTCGGCGTGGCCGACCGCTGGGGGAAGCAGGGTCGCCGTCTCGACCACGTGACCTGGTGGCACGCGCTGCTGTTCGGCGTGGCCCAGGCCACCGCGCTGATTCCGGGGGCCTCCCGGGCCGGCGTCACGATCAGCGCCGGCCGGCTCCTGGGCTTCGATCGCGAGTCGTCGGCGCGTTTCGCCTTTCTGATGGCGATCCCGGCCGGCATGTTCGTCGTTGGCTACAACACGCTCGATCTTCTGAGCGGTGCGCTGCCGGTGTCGCAACTGCCGTCGCTGCTCCTGATCGCCGCTCTGTCAGGCGTCGTGGGCTACTTGGTGATCGGCCTGCTGCTGGGCTGGGTGCGCCGGCACGGCTTCCAGCTCTTCGTCGCCTACCGGCTGGTGTTGGGCGCTGTGCTGCTCATGCTGTTCTGAACGGCGCACAGTGGATGCGCCGGCACGCCCGGCGGCCCCGCCGGTTCCATGCAAGTCAGCCCGCATTGTGTGCGGCGATGGCTTGGCCCATCTCCGTCATGGATGCGGCCGCCCATCCTCTCGGTGCCAGATCGGCCGGGCTAAGCCCGTCCTCAACGCCGCGGGCACGCGCCTCAGCGCGCTACCGCCACAGGTGGCGCGCCGGCCGATGGTCGCAGTAGTGCGCTATACTGATCGTCCACATTCACATGGTTGGAGGAAGAAAGAAACGGTTGAGCCTTGTTCTCGTTGCGGTCCTTGGAGTCGCAGGCGTGGAGTTGTTCGTGACAAGCAGCACGGCTGAGGCTTCTTGCAAGCGCTGTGTTGGCCCCGCCTGCGTCGGCACCCCTCACATGGGGGGGGGTTGAGTGTATTTACATTTACAGCTACTGCTACACGGACTACAATTGCGGCTATGTTCCCACTGCGCGCAGCCAGACGCTCGTCTGCGCGCAGCCAGACGCTCGTCGTCGGTCGGGCGGACCTCGAGCCGGGGCCGATTCTGACGCCGCGACCGATTCTGACGCTTGCGGAGGCGATGGACGACCGCGATGGAGATCCGACGCTGCGTCCGACCGGCGCTTGCATCCCGGCGCCCGCCGACATCGCAACCTGTTCGATAACGAACGGGCAGTCGAGCCTGGTGGGTTGCAAGGCTCCTTGGGAGAGCGGGAGCAGGATTCGGCAAGTCGCTCCTGGCGAACGTCAGTTGGCGGTACCGACGGCGGGGCCCTGAACTGCTACTCAATCCCAGGAGGATTGCGATCGGGTCGACGATCCTGATCACAACCTTGGCTTTGCCGGGCGCGCTTCCGGCAGAGGAGATTGTCATCTCGGTCGCGGCGGGGCAGTTGGCGCCGGAAGCGGCCGCTACGCTCACGCTGGTCTCCGTGGACGGGGACGGCGGAGTGGTTCGAGAGTTGGGCGCGCCGGGCGCGACTTCGGCCCGCGCTGCGGTTGAGGGTCTTGAGTACGTTTCCTGTCGCGGTCGCCTGATCTGGTGTCCTCGGGTTAGCGTGGGTGCTTTGATGGCGAGCGTCGTCGACGGCGAGGCGCCACCCGTTCGGGTTGTCAATCTGACCGCCTACACGTTGGCTGACCTCGCTGTGCCTCTTGTTCTGCCTTCCGGTGAGAGCCTCGGAAGTGGAACTCCATTGGTCGAAGGCTGGCTCGAAGTCGCGTCGGGAACGCTCCACTTCCTGGAAACTGCCACTCTGGACGGGAACCTTCTGCGTTGGCGCGGGCCGGCTGGCCGCACGGACTATCGGATAGCCGTGGAGGGCTGGGCGCCTGGCTATCTCTTCGACCGCGACGTCGGGGCTGGCATGAGGCAACTTGAACCGCTGCGGCTTGTCAGGGGATCCTCCGTGTCACTCCATGCGGTGGAACAGAATTCGGGCCTGCCAGTCGCCGGCGCCGCGGTGAGGGCCGAGCCGTACCCGCCGCTTGCGGAAGACGGAAACGGACCGGTGCCCGCGCGGGCAGTGACGAGCGAAGACGGCTTCGCGCAGCTCGTGGGGCTTGACGGAGAGTACTACTCCCTGATCGTCGAGAGCGAGGGTCGGCCGCCGACCCGGATCAACGGCGTGCGGCTGGCGCCGGACGCCGAAACGCGGCTTGCGGAAGTCGTCCTGAGCGAGTTTGGCGAGGTTCGGGTCTTCATCTCGCCGCAGGCGCCTAGCACGGGCAGGTGGCGAGTCGCGGCGCAGAGGCTCGATCAGAGTGCGGCGCCTCGGATGGCCGAGGCGGATCCCAACGGCGTCGCGACCCTTCATGGTCTGCCGACGGGCTCGTACTTTCTGGACCTGCAGACTCCGGACGGCGACGTGCTCCATTCGGAGCAGATGCAAGTAGCGGGCAACGCAGCCGTGGCCATCGATCTGGACTTCGTCGAGGTGCGCGGCCGGGTGCGTCTCGACGGCAACGGCGTTCAGGCCCGGGTGGCGCTCAGCCGCGGGGCTGGCGACCGCGTACCATTCGTCACGAACGAAGACGGCGAGTTCGGCGGCCAGATGCCGAGGCCGACAGGCGATGTGGTCGCCGCCGCCGTGGAAACGGCCGGCGGACTCCGTCGAATGTTCAAGGTCCGTGCACGCGTGGCTGACGACGTTCTGAGACTGCGATTCGACTTGGGCGACCGAACGGTACGCGGCGTGGTCCTCGATGGCTCGACGCTCGAGCCGCTCCCCGGCGCCTCGGTGACCATCGAGAGAGCGGACGGGGGGGGCGGGAACGACGACGACGATCTGGAGGCGTTCGTTTCTCTGCCGGTCGTGTCCGACCAGGAAGGCCGCTTCGCGTTCGACGGAGTCGAGGAGGGCCGTTATCGCCTGTGGGCCTGGCTCGACGGATTCGCCGAGGGGAAGGCCGAGGTCCCTTCTTCGCCGTTGGAGGACTGGGTAGTAGACGACGCTCGGACAGTGCGCCTGCGCCTTCAACCTGCCGACCCACTCGACCTGCTCCTGACGAGAGCGGGAAGTCCGTTGCCGGCTGCGATGGTCGAGGTCGTTGCGCGAAGCCGATCGGGGGCCGTCGGCGCTGGCTTCGGTGCGACGGACCGCTCGGGGCGAACCCGGGTCTTCGTTCCTCGCGACGGCGTCGGACCGGCTTCGGTGGTTGTCAAGGCGCCGCCCGACCTGCTGTGGTCGGGTTGCGCGTCGCTGCCATCGCCGGGCGAGCCCATTCTGCGACTCGACCTGATGGACGAACCGGTCGGCACGGTCGTGCTGCGCAACACGGTCGGCGACCGTGCCGGAGGTCGCTCCCAGCCGGTTCTCGTGACGCCGCATGGAGGCGTACTGTCACTGAGCGACCTGGTCTCTTGGAGCAGCTTTACCGGCGGGGCGGGCGCGGACCTGGCGACTGGCAAGGCAATCGACAGGATTGAACTACCGGGGCTTTCCGCCGGCCGCTACCGGGTTGTCCAATCGGCGGCCGTCGACTTCGGGCTCTATGTGAACGCCTGCGCGGGAGCGCTCAACGCAAGCGGCGGCGGGAGCGTGCTCGTGCCGGGGGGGCGGTTGGAATTCGAGGTCGACCTCGGGTTCGGTTCCGACGGGCCGGTGCTGAGTTTGCCGGCGGATTTCTGATCGCGGGGCTATCAGGCCATGTGCCGGTGGCGGGCTGCCGGCGAGAGCTTGTGCGAAGCGCGAGCCTGCAGGTTCAGAGGAACACCAGCGGCTTCAGGCGACGCCGATCCTGGCGGCGATGGCCTCGCCCATTTCAGTCGTGGATACGGCCGGCTGCCCTTCGGGCGCCAGATCGGCGGTACGGAGCCCGTCGTCCAGGACCGCGGCGACCGCGGCTTCGACCTGGACCGCCTCCGCCTCCAGGTCAAGGCTGTGGCGTAGAAGCATCGCCGCGCTGAGGATCGCGCCGATCGGGTTCGCGATCCCCCGGCCGGCGATGTCGGGCGCCGACCCGTGGACCGGTTCGTATAGGCCTTGCCGACCGGAGCCAAGGGACGCCGAGGGCAGCATGCCGAGCGAACCGGCGAGGATGGCCGCCTCGTCGCTCAGGATGTCGCCGAACATGTTGCCGGCGAGGATCACGTCGTACTCGGCCGGTGAGCGCATCAACTGCATCGCGAAGGCGTCGACGAGGTGATGGCTCACCTCGACGTCGGGATAGGCGCCGGCGACTTCGGTCACGGCGCGGCGCCACAGCCTCATCGAGGCGAGCACGTTGGCCTTGTCGATCGAGGCCAGCTTCCCTCGCCGTCCCTGGGCGGCCCGGAGAGCCACCCGGGCGACCCGCTCGACCTCGGCGGTCGAGTAGACGAGGGTGTCGTGCGCCACATCGCCGTCGCCCTGCTCCTGGCGGGGGCCGAAGTAGATGCCGCCGGTGAGTTCGCGCACGAAGAGAAGATCGACGCCGCGCAGCAGCTCGGGCTTGAGCGGCGCGAACTCCACCAGCGAGTCGAACACCGGCACCGGGCGGAGGTTGGCGAACAGCCCGAGCTCCGCCCGCAGGTCGAGGAGTCCCTGCTCGGGGCGGAGTTCCGCGGTCGGGTCGGACCACTTCGGCCCACCGACGGCGCCCAGCAGCACCGCGTCCGCCTCCTTGCACGCGGCCAACGTGCCAGGCGGCAGCGGATTCCGGAAGTCGTCGATCGCATTGCCGCCCATGGGGTGGGAGTCGAGCCTGAACTCGTGGCCGCCGAGCTCGGCGACCGCGTGGAGGATCCGAGCCGCTTCGGCCGTGACTTCAGGCCCGATGCCGTCACCGGGAAGGAGGACGATGTTCGCTTGCATGAGATGGGCACTCCGTTGCCGAACCCTTTCGGCGACGCTGCTTGCGGGACTGGGAGATCTTGAATCAGCCCGGGATGTGGCGGAAAAGGAGAATCATCACCAGGGTTGTCGTGGCTGCGGAGACCGTGAGGAATGCTGCCAGGAGCCAGACGACGATCGTCAGCCGGCGATGCACCGGGTCGGTAACTCCGCGCAGGCTGATCAGTTTGACGAACGCTTCGGCCATTTGCCGATTGTAGCTGGCGCTCTTCCGGCTGGGGCTCAGGCCACGACGCCCCGGAACAGGAGGAACATCAACGAAACCACCGTGCCTGTGTAGAGCGTCAGCCCCGCTCCCAGCAGCCACACGATCAGCTTCGTCCGATCGTCCTGTCCCTTTGCGGTTGCTTTGGCCTCGAGCCGAAGCGCCTCGACATGACCCCGGATTTCGGTGCAGAGCGTGGTGATTTCGCCCCGGACGCTTGCGATCTCGTTCTTGACGCGCCCTTCGGACGCCTCAATGCGGGCTGCGACCTCGTCCCGGAAGCTGTCGAACCGCTCGTTGAGTGACGCAGTCTGCTGCTTGAGTACAGCGACGTCCTGCTTCAAGACGGTGACGTCCCGCCTCAACTCGGCCAGGTCCGTCCGGAGCGCGAGCCGTTCGCTGCCTGTGCCGGTCACGTCGATTACCGCCCGAGCCTGATCGTCATCGAAACCGGCCTCCAAGAGCAGCTTCCGCTTCGCCGATACCGTGCTGGATTCTACTGCGATCTCCCGCATTGACTCTGAACTCCGTCCTGTAGTCCGCCGCGCCGGGTCTTGCTCCGGCCTCTATGGAACTCAGACGGAATTCAGGGCCGGGACGCGGGTCGGCAGCTCAGCCGGTCCGCGTATCGAGCCGGGAGGGGCACCCTGCCTCGAAGGCTTGGATTGCCGGCGCCTGCTTCAGCAGATAGCCGAGCTGGTCGGTGCCGTCGAGCAGGCAGCGGCGGGCGAAGGGGTCGACGTCGAACGGGGCTTCGCCGCCGCCCGGCAGCGTCAATGTCTGCTCCTCGAGATCGATCGAGATCTCAGTCGCCGGATCGGCGGCTACAGCGTCGAACAGGGCGGCGGAGACCTCCTCCGTCACCGGCACGACGAGCAGGCCGTTCTTCAGCGCGTTGCTGCGGAAGATGTCGGCGAAGGAGGTGCTGATCACGGCGCGGAAGCCATAGCCGACCAGCGCCCATGGCGCGTGCTCGCGGGAACTGCCGCAGCCGAAGTTGTCGCCGGCGAGCAGGATTCTCGCGTCCTGGTGCTGGGGCTGGTTCAGTACGAAGCCCTTGATGGGCTCGCCCTCTGGGGTGCCGTCGCGATAGCGCCAACGGCAGAAGAGGCCGGAGGCCAGCCCCGAGCGGTCGGTGACCTTCAGGTAGGACGCCGGGATGATCTGGTCGGTGTCGATGTTCTCGTTCGGCAGCGGCGCCATCGAGCCGGTGAATCGGTCGAAGCGGCTGCTCATGACAGGACCTCCCGCGCGTCGGTGACTCTGCCGGTAATCGCCGATGCCGCGGCGGTGAGGGGACTGGCTAGGAAGGTGCGCCCGCCGGCGCCTTGCCGGCCCTCGAAGTTGCGGTTGGACGTGCTGACCGCGTACTGGCCCGGCGCCAGTTGATCGCCGTTCATCGCCAGGCACATCGAGCACCCCGCCTCGCGCCATTCGGCCCCGGCGTCGACGAAGACCTGGGCCAGGCCGTCTCTCTCCGCTTGCCGCTTGACCGCGTCCGATCCGGGCACGACCAGCACCCGCAGGCCCTCGGCCACCTTGCGCCCGCGCAGGACACTCGCGGCGGCCGCAAGATCGCTGTAGCGCGAGTTCGTGCAACTGCCGACGAAGACCACGTCGATCGGCTTGCCCTGAAGCTGCTGGCCCGGTTCGAGCGCCATGTAGTCGAGCGCCTTGCGGAAGGAGGCCCGCTTCGCGGGTTCGACCGCTGCATCTTCAGGAATCGCGCCGGAGATGGGGATCGCCATGCCGGGGTTGGTGCCGTAGGTGACCATGGGCTCGAGCGCCGAGCCGTCGAGCGTGGTCGTCCGGTCGTAGACCGCCCCCTCGTCGGTGGGCAGGGACCGCCAGTCGTCCAGCGCCGCCTCCCAGGCGTCGCCCGACGGCGCCATCGGCCGGCCCTGGAGGTAGTCGAAGGTCACGTCGTCGGGCGCGATCAGACCGGCGCGGGCGCCGCCCTCGATCGACATGTTGCAGACCGTCATCCGGCCTTCCATGTCGAGAGCGCGGATCGCCGCTCCCGTGTACTCGAAGACGTGGCCGGTACCGCCGCCGATCCCGAGCTTGGCGATCACGGCCAGAATGATGTCCTTGGCGACCACGCCTTCCTGGAGGCGGCCGTCGACGCGCACCTCATAGGTCTTCGGCCGGTGCTGGAGCAGGCACTGGGTGGCCAGGACGTGGCCGACTTCGCTGGTTCCGATACCGAAGGCGAGCGCGCCGAGTGCGCCGTGGGTGCTCGTGTGGCTGTCGCCGCAGACAACCGTCATCCCGGGCTGGGTGGCGCCGAGCTCTGGTCCGATCACGTGCACGATGCCGCGGCGCTCATCGCCCATGGCGTAGAGCGGGATGCCGTAGCGTTCGCAGTTCGCCTGCAATCGGTCGAGTTGAGCCGATCCCTCGGGGTCGAGCACCCGGAGCTTCGTGCCGTCGATCGTCGGGTCGGTGGGAGTCGAGTGGTCCATCGTCGCCAGGGTCAGATCGGGCCGGCGCACACTCAAGCCCCGTTCGACCAGATCGGTGAACGCCTGGGGCGAGGTCACCTCGTGGACCAGGTGCAGGTCGACGTAGAGGGTCGCCGGCAGGCCTGCCGCTTCGGCGGTGACGAGGTGGCGCTGCCAGATCTTCTCGAACAGGGTCTGTGCCTGGCTCATGCTTTCACCGGTTGGGGGCTCGACACCCGGAGTGTTGCCGGGCCGCCCTCGCCGGCCGTGTACTTGGTCCCGATGGCGGTCACCATCCGGTTCAGGGCGGCTACGTACGCCTTGGCCGACGCGACGATGACGTCCGTGTCGGCGCCGTAGCCGCCGAAGACGCGGCCCTTGCCGCGGCCGCCCGCCGGGCTCTTGATCCGGACCGTGACTTCGCCCATCGCGTCGATGCCCTCGGTGACGCTGTGGACGTTGTACTCCAGCAGCGTGTTCCTGGCTTCGACGACCGCGTCGATGGCGCGGAAGGTGGCGTCGACCGGGCCGGTGCCGACACCGGGCGAGACGTACTCCTGGCCGTTCGGACCGACCAGGCGGGCAGTCGCGGTCGGCATGCCGGGGCGCCCGCAGGAGATCTGCAACTCCGTCAGCGTGAAGATCTCCGTGGGCGCCAGAATCTCCTGGTTCGCCAGCGCCTGGAGGTCGGCGTCGGTGATGTCCTTCTTCTGATCGGCGAGCTGCTTGAAGCGGCGGAACGCCTCGCCCAGCTCCTCCCGGCTGAGTTCGAAGCCGAGTTCCTCCATGCGCATCCGGAGCGCGTGCTTGCCGGAGTGCTTGCCCAGGACCAGCCTGCTCTGCGTCAGTCCGACGGTCTGCGGCGTCATGATCTCGTAGGTGCGCTGATCCTGGAGCATTCCGTGCTGGTGGATCCCGGCCTCGTGCGCGAACGCGTTCTCGCCGACGATCGCCTTGTTCCGGGGCACGGCGATGCCGGTGTAGTGGGCCACCAGGCGGCTGGTCCGCACGAGTTCGGTCGTGTTCAGTCGGGTGTCGACGCCGTAGATCTGGGGTCGGGTGTGGAGCGCCATGACGACTTCTTCGAGGGAGGTGTTGCCGGCTCGCTCGCCGATGCCGTTGATCGTCACTTCGACCTGGCGCACGCCGGCTTGGATCGCCGCCAGGGTGTTCGCGGTCGCGCAGCCGAGGTCGTCGTGGCAGTGCGCCGACCAGATGAAGCGGTCGGCGCCGTCGGTGTGCTTCATCAGGTAGCGGAAGAGGTCCGCGTACTCGACAGGCATGTCGTAGCCGACCGTGTCGGGGATGTTCAGGGTGGTGGCGCCCTCGGCGATGGCCAGCGAGAGAACCTCGACCAGGAAGTCCGGGTCGGAGCGGCTGGCGTCCTCGGGGCTGAACTCGATGTCGTCGCAGAGCGAACGGGCGTGCCCGACCATGTGGCCGACCTGGCTCAGTACCTGCTCGCGGGTCATGCCCAGCTTGCGCTCCATGTGCAGGTCCGAGGTCGCGATGAAGGCGTGGATGCGCGGCTTTGCGGCATCGCGGACCCCCTGCCAGGCCTTGTCGATGTCCTCGCGCCAGCAGCGGGCGAGCCCCGCGATGACCGGTCCGTCGCCGCCTCCGACCTCCCGCGCGATCCGCCGTACGCCCTCCAGATCGTCGGGGCTCGCGGCCGGGAAGCCGGCCTCCATGACGTCGATGCCGAGCACGGCGAGCTGCCGCGCCACCTCGAGTTTCTCAGCGCTCGTCATCGTCGCGCCCGGCGACTGCTCGCCGTCGCGCAGCGTGGTGTCGAAGATTCGGACGTAGTCGCCGTTCGGCCCTGGTCCTGCCATCGCTACACCTCCTTGGCGTCCAGGAACGGCATCATCCGACGCAGTTCCCGGCCGACCTCCTCGATCGGATGCGTCGTCTCCTTCGTCCGGCGGGGATCGAAGCGGGGGCGGCCGTTCCGGTTCTCAGCGATCCACTCGCGGGCGTAGGTCCCGTCCTGGATGTCGCTCAGGACCTTGTCCATCACGGCGCGCACGTCCTTCGTGATCATCTGGTCGCCGGCGTGGTAGCCGCCGTGCTCGGCGGTGTCGGAGACGCTGTACCACATGTAGCCGAGTCCGCCCTCGTACATCAGGTCGACGATCAGCTTCAGCTCGTGCAGGCACTCGAAGTAGGCGATTTCGGGCTGGTAACCGGCCGCCACCAGCTTCTCGAAACCGGCGCGCACCAAGGCCGAGGCGCCGCCGCAGAGCACGATCTGCTCGCCGAAGAGGTCGGTTTCGGTCTCTTCTGCGAAGGTGGTTTCGATGACGCCGGCGCGCGTGCAGCCGATCCCCTTGGCGTAGGCCAGAGCGTCCGCCAGAGCGTTCCCCGTCGCGTCGTTCGCCACGGCGACGAGACCCGGCGTGCCGGCGCCCTCGGTGAACACCTCCCGCACCCGGTGCCCGGGCGCCTTCGGCGCCACCAGGGACACGTCGACGTTCTGGGGCGCCTCGATCTGGCCGTAGCGGACGTTGAAGCCGTGCGCGAACATCAGGGTGTCGCCCGCTTCGAGGTTCGGTGCGATGTCTTGTTCGTACAGCTCCGCCTGCGCGGTGTCGGGGGCCAGGATCATGATCATCTGACTCCGGGTCGCGGCCTCGGCGTTGCTCAACACCTCGAGACCGTCGGCCTCGGCCTTGGCCTGGCTGCTGCTCCCCTCCCGCAGGCCGACGACAACGTCGATGCCGCTGTCCCGCAGGTTCAGGGCATGGGCGTGGCCCTGGCTGCCGTAGCCGATGACCGCGACGGTCCGGCCCTCGAGCCGGGAGAGATCCGCGTCGTCGTCGTAGTAGAGCTTTGCCATCTGAGTGGTTCCTCGTCTGGTGATTCGGGCTGGGGCGCCCTGTCTTCGGGTGTGCGAGTTCTGTGCGGCTAGAGCACGCTGCGCCGGCTCGAAGAACGACCGCGGTTCGGTCTGAATCCCTCGTCCTTCAGCGTGTGGCTGCCGCGGCCCATGGCGATGACGCCGGTACGGACCATCTCGACGATGCCGAACGGTCGCACGAGTTCGGTGAAGTGCCCGATCTTCTCCTCCTCGCCGGTGATCTCGACCACCAGGGATTCGGCGCTCACGTCGATGATCCGGGCGCGGAAGATGTCGCAGAGCTGGATCACCTCGCGCCGGTTTTCCGACGAGGCCTTGACCTTGACCAGGGCCATGTCGCGGGCCACGGATGGCTGGCTATGGAGGTGGTCGACATGGACCACGTCGACCAGCTTGTATAGGTTCTTGACCAACCGGTCCGCCTCCGCGGCGTCCGACTCCATGACAATCGTCATCCGCGACACGTGGTCACGCTGGGTGCGTCCGACGGACAAGCTGTCGATGTTGAAGCTGCGTCGGCGGAAGAGGTTGGCGACCCTCGCCAGGACCCCCGGGCGATTCTCGACCAGCGCTGCCAGGACGTGTTTGGCCATTCTCGGGTCGCCCTCAGACTCCGAACCGCGATCCCACCGCTGCCGCGGGCGCGGGCGCCTCTTGTTCCGCCTCCACTGCGGCAGGCGCCGCTGCCGCAGCCAGTTCGCGGCGCTTGCGCCTGAACTCCTCGGGAGTCGGGCGGCGGATCATGTCGTCGAGAGCGGCGCCCGTCGGCACCATGGGATAGACGATCTCTTCCTTCTCGACCACGAACTCGATCAGGATCGGGCCGGCGGTTCGGGCCCGGGCCTCGTTCACGGCCTCTTCGATTTGGCCGCGCTCGGTGACCCGGATCGCGGGGATGCCGTAGGCCTCGGCCAACTTGCAGAAGTCCGGGTTGACCATGGGCGTCTGGCTGTAGCGCTCCTCGTAGAAGAACTCCTGCCACTGGCGCACCATGCCGAGGAAACCGTTGTTGATCACCGCGATGTTGACGTTGACCTGCTCCTGGACCGCGGTGGCGAGTTCCATCGAGGTCATCTGAAAGCCGCCGTCGCCGACGATCGCCCACACCTCCTGGTCGGGCCTGGCCATCTTGGCGCCGATCGCCGCCGGCAGACCGAAACCCATCGTGCCGAGGCCACCGCTGGTGATCAGGCTGTGCGGCCGCTCGTGCTGGTAGTACTGGGCCTCCCACATCTGGTGCTGGCCGACGTCGGTGACGGTGATGGCCTGGCCACCCGTGAACTCGAAGAGATCGCGAATGACCTGGGCGCCGAGTAGCTTGCCCTCGGGTACCGCCGGATGCTGGGGCGCGTCGGCCGGACGCACGATCTCCCGCAACTCGGAATCCGCCCGCCATTCGGCGATGCGGTCGAACCAAGCGTCGTTCGGCCGGCGCTCGACGCGGTCCAACAACTGCCGCAGCACTTCGCGGACGTCGCCGACGATGCCGACATCGACCGTCACGTTCTTGTTGATCTCGGAGGGGTCGATGTCGACGTGGATCTTGCGTGACCTCCTGGCGTAGGTCGCCAGGGTGCCCGTCACCCGGTCGTCGAAGCGCATGCCGAGGGCGATCAGCAGATCGGCCTGCTGGATGGCGTGGTTCACTTCGGCACCGCCGTGCATTCCCATCATCCCGACGCACATCGAATGGTGCTCGGAGATGGCGCCCTTGCCCAGCAGGGTGAGCGCGACCGGGATCTGCGCCCGCTCGCACAGCTCTGCCAGCTCGCGGTGCGCGCCCGCCATCGAGATGCCGTGGCCGGCCAGGATCACCGGGCGCCTCGACTCCCGGATCAGTTCCAGGGCGGCATCGATCTGGTCGGCTCGCGCGGTCCGCGGCGGCCGGTAGCCGGGCAGCGTGACCGGCTCGGTGGGGTAGACGAACTCGGTGGTCTGAATCTGGATGTCCTTGGGGATGTCGACGAGCACCGGCCCCGGTCGCCCTGTCCGGGCGATGTGGAACGCCTCTCGCATCACCTCCGCGAGCTCCTCGACGCTGGTGACCAGGTAGTTGTGCTTCGTGATCGGAAGCGTGATTCCGGTGACGTCGACTTCCTGGAAGGCGTCGGTTCCGATGACGCCGGTCGGCACTTGGCCTGTGATGCAGACGATGGGGGAGGAGTCCATCATCGCGGTGGCGATGCCGGTAACCAGGTTCGTGGCGCCGGGTCCGCTGGTCGCCATCGCCACTCCGACCTTGCCGGTCGCGCGGGCGTAGCCGTCCGCCATGTGGGACGCGCCCTGCTCGTGACGGACCAGGACGTGGTGGAGCTGCGGGTACTTGGTCAGCGCGTCGTAGGTGGGCAGGATGGCCCCGCCGGGATAGCCGAAGACGATGTCGACCCCTTCGCGGAGGATGCACTCGCAGACGATCTCGGCGCCGGTCAGGACGACTGCGTCCGTGCCCGTGCCCGTCTCCGTTTCGCTGTCCGTTGCGGTCGTCTCTTCGGCCATCTTGACCTCCTCGCTCAGCCCGCCGCCGGCTGTGCCGCCGCGGCCAATCGGGATACTGGAGTGAGCCAGTTGTGGCGGTCGGGGAGCCGGCCTTCCACCAGGCCGAAGAACTCCTCCTGCAGGCGGTGCGTGATCGGGCCGCGGCTGCCGTTGCCGATCGGAATCTGGTCCACGGAGCGGACCGGGCTGACTTCGGCCGCGGTGCCGGTCATGAACAGTTCGTCGGCCAGGTACAGCTCCTCGCGGCTGATCGGCTCGAAGCGCACGTCGAACTTCAGATCCTGGGCAATCGTGATCACCGAATCGCGGGTGATGCCGTTCAGAATCGAGTTGTGGCTCGGCGGCGTATAGATCACGCCGTCCTTGATCAGGAACAGGTTCTCGCCGGGGCCCTCGCAGACCAGGCCGCGATCGTCGAGCATGATGCCCTCGGCGTAGCCGTTCTGGCGCGCCTCGACGGAGACGAACTGGTTCGTCACGTACTGTCCGCTGATCTTTCCCAGGGGGGCGCCGGTGTTCGAGTTGAAGCGGCGCCAGGAGGAGACCGCGGCGTCGACGCCCTGTTCGATCGCCTCCTCGCCGAGGTAGCGCCCCCAGCGGACCGCGAAGATCGCGAGCTTCACTTCGCAGTCCGTGGGGTTGAGTCCCATGCTCTCGGCGCCGCGGTAGATCAGCGGCCGGATGTAGCAGGACTCCAGGCGGTTGCGCGCCACCGCCTCGATGCACAACTCCTCGACCTGGTCCTGGACGTAGCCCGGATCCATGCGCATGATCCGGCAACTGTCGAACAAACGCCGGATGTGGGCGCCGAGCCGGAAGACGGCCGTCACCTCGCCGGTGTCGTAGGCGCGGATGCCCTCGAAGACCGACGAGCCGTAGTGGAGGCCGTGGGTCGTGATGTGGACGTTCGCCTCGGCCCAGGGCGTCCACTGGCCCTCGAGCCAGATCCACTCAGATCGTTCAATCGTCATGCGGGTTGTTCGATCGTCGTATGGGTTGTTCAGTGGTCATGTGGTGTTTCAAGGTGGATTCCGGGGCGCCGAACCAAAAAAGCCCCCAGGCGGTGCTGGGGGCTCTAGGTCGGTCAAGGTTCCGGTTGGTGCGCCTAGTTAGCCCCCTGGACGGCAAGGACCAGAATCAGAACCAGTAGCAGCAGGCCGGCGGGTCCGCCCACGTCGGCGATCGACCGCGGCACCGCGCGGACGGCGACGACGGGCCGGGCGCTGCAAAGAGGCGTCCGTGCACTTCTCCGAAGCCATCCTGGTGCCAAGCGCGTCATGGCCGCTTCGAGTGTCCTGTTGGGTATGGGTTTTCCGAGCGATCTACCGGATGGTAGGTCGTGCGGGGGAGCGTAGGGGAGGACTGGAGCGGCTGTCAAGTGGACCGCGCGTCTGGCGTCGTCGAGGCGGCGCCTATCCGACGGTGTCCCGGAAGATGCCGATGATCTCGTCCGCCTCGTTCTCGGTCAGCGTCAGGATGGGGCGGAACTCGACTCCGCCGTCCGTGTACCAGGCCGGCACGGTGAAGATACCGGCCTCGAACAGCCTTGTCGTCATCTCCATCTTGCCCATCTCCTCGGAGAGGAGGCCCATGCACAGTCCGTGCTGGTTCACCTTGTAGGGACCGCCGCGCAGACCCTCGGCGAACTGCTCGGCCAAGACGTTCACGTGCTCCAGGAAGCCAGGCGCCATGGTCAGATCGCAGACCTTGGCGGTCGCCACGCAGCCGAGTTCGTTGCCGCCGAAGGTCGAGGAGTGGGGTATCGCCGTGTCGAAGAACCACTCCTTGACCTCGGGGGCGAACAGTACGGCCGCGTTGGCGAGGATGCCGCCACCTAGACCCTTTGCGGTGGTCACGATGTCCGGGACGATGCCGTGGTGTTGCCAGAGCCAGAACTTCCCGGTCGCGCCGAGGCCCGTCTGGACCTCGTCGATGATCAACTTCGCGCCGTGCTTCCGGCAGATGTCCATGACGGCCTGGAAGTAGCCGGGGTCGGGCACCGGGAAACCCGCCTGCGCCGGTGAGGACTCGATCAGCACCGCCGCCGTCTCGTCATCGACGGCAGCGGCCATGGCGTCGACATCGTTATACGGCACGAAGACGAAATCGTCGAAGTCGAGCAGATAGCGCTCGTGGTTGTCGGCGCTGTCGCCGGCGGCCATCGCGAAGCAGGTGTGGCCATGGTAGGAAGCCTCGATCGAAACGAGCTTCGTACGCCGGGTCATGCCTCGAGTGGCGCGTATCGCGACCTCCGTTGACTCGGCGCCGCTGGCCGTGTAGGTGACCCCGGTAAGCGCTCCATCAGTGCTGGCAATCAGCTTCTCGGCCGCCTTCGCCTTGTAGCCGGAAACGAGCAACAGGTTCCCGATCTCGAGCTGGTGCAGCGCCTCCTTGACCGCCGCGATGATGTCCGGGTTGCGGTGGCCGAGGTTGTAGAGCGTGCCGTTGCGGTGGCAGTCCCAGTACCACTTCTTCGTGAAGGCGTCCTGGACGCGCGCGCCCTCGCGCTGGCCGAAGTGAAGCTCGGTGCCGAACGCTCTCATGACGCCGACGTTTCCGGGGGACACGTGCTCCGCGAAGGCGGTCTCCGTGGCCTCCGCCGACGAGTAGGGCGGATAGCCCTCCGGGAAGTGTCGCGCTTCCATGTCAGCCGGTGTCTGATCGTCAGATGCTCCCAGCGCACCTTCCGTGCCTGGTGTGCAGCTCGCCAGAGCCGCGGCCCCGCCGATGGCCGCCATGGTCTTGATGCAGTCGCGGCGATTGCTTGTCCTGGGCCTGCCCGCTTCGCTCATTCTAGGAATCTCCCTCTTTCGGAATCGTCTGCCAGTCTCCTTGTCAAGGGGAACCGGTTTCTCGATGGTTGTGGTTCGTCGGGGGCGACGCGCAAAGATCTTCTAGCAAGATTCCATCTTTTCTCTCTCGGTTCTTCGCGCTCAGAGAGTATATGGTTGGAACGCTTTAGACAAGATCGGAGGATTCGGTATGTCCAAGGTTCGATTCCTGGTTGCAGTCTCGTTTCTCTTGCTGGCGACGACGCCGGCCCTGGCACAGAACGTCGGAACGGTGCGCGGAGAGGTTCGCGACACGAACGGCGACCCGCTGCCGGGAGTCCTGGTGGAGGTGACAGGGGACATCGTGCGTGGTGAGCGCGCGACGACCACCGGGGCCACCGGGCAGTACCTGGTGACGGCGCTGCCGCCGGGCACGGTTACCGTAACGGGAACGCTCGAAGGGTTCGCGGACGAAACGGTCGAGGACGTGCGCATCTCGATCTCGGCGACCAGTACGGTGAATCTGGTGCTCCACCTCGTGGCAGCCGAGGAGGCGATCACGGTGACCTCGGAGCGGCCGCTCCTCGACGTGACGAGCAACGTCATCAGCACGAACCTGCCGGAAGAATTCATCGACCCCCTGCCCACGAACCGCAACTTTCAGGACTACGCGGGATTCGCCAAGGGCATGAGCAACATGGGCCGCGACCAAACCTACGCGGAGTACCGCTACTCGGCCTACGGCGGCGGCATGGCCGCGAACTCCTGGAACGTTGACGGTCTCAATGCCTCTCTCCACGAGAACAGCAACGTGTGGTGGTGGATCAACCCCGACACGATCGCCGAGATTCAGGTGCTGGGAGTGGGCGCCCCGGCCGAGTACGGAGGCATGTCGGGCGCGGCCATCAATGTGGTCACGAAGTCCGGGACCAACGACCTGAACGGTCGCCTGAACTACTTCGGTCAGTACGCGGGCACGACGGCCGAGGGTCCCAAGGCGGCCGGGCTGGGTGGCGAGGAGACCGGTTTCTATCGAGACAGCTTCCAGAACTACACCCTGGCGCTCGGCGGCCCTCTTGAGCGGGACAAGCTATGGTACTACGTGTCGCTCGAGTACAAGGAGGACGCGTTGGGGGAGCCGGGTCAGGTACGCGAGTTGATCCGGCCGGACAAATGGGAGCGCTACAACCTCAAGCTCGACTGGTCGCTCACTGAGTCGAATACCCTGACGCTCAGCGGCCAGTACGAGGACTACGACTGGCAGCAGACCGCGGATCCCTTCACGGACGAGGACGCTACGTCCCACGAGTTCGGAATCAAGCCCGGATGGAAGCTGGGCTGGCAGTCCGTGGTCACGGACAGGACCTTCTTCGAGGTCAGCGTCGGCGCGTTTGAGAACTACGACCGCGTCGCCTCGGTGACCGGAAGCATCGCCGCGCCGGTCATCGACTACACGGCGCCGGTGCCGACCACGGTCGGCGGGGTGAAATACCCGTACGACTACCCGCCGGAAATGACCAGAGCGAGCGCGAAGTTGACGCACTTCGCTGATGACCTCGGAGGCAGCCACGAGTTCAAGTTCGGCGTCCAGTTCACCGACGCGTCCATTCAGACCGCCGCGATCTATCCCGGCGCCAGCGGCAAGTACTACTACCTGTACAACTTCTACGGTGCGCCGTACTACTTCATCTACGCTCGCCGACCCCACTACTACGGCAGCGACGCGACCGGGCTGGGGATCTTTGCGGACGACTCGTGGAGCGTCGGCGACAGGCTGACCCTGAACGTGGGCGTCCGCTACGACCAGGACAACGGCGACATCCCTGCCTTTCCTGAGCTCTTGCAGCACTTCGGCGGCGAGAACCAGGGCGTCAAGACTGGGAACGTGCATCCCGCCTACAAGGACGTCGTGGACTGGGAGACCATCTCTCCGCGCGTCGGGCTGGCCTACCAGGTCGGCGAGGGCTCGAAGCAGGGCGTGCTGCGGGTGTCCTACGGCAAGTACTTCGAGAACAACAACACGGCGATGTGGAACGGGCCCCATCCCAACCGGCCGGAGGCGAAGTTCGGCTTCAGCGCCAATCGGTACGGCCCCTTCACCTACTTCCGAACGGTCACGGACGAGCACCTCGATCCGCCGGACCCGAACATGAAGCCCCCCGAGTTCGACCAGTACGCCGTGGGCTACGAGCAGCAGCTCAGCGACACCCTCACAATCGGTGCGGAGCTAGTGATCAAGGAAGGCACGAACCTCATCGGTTGGCACATCCTCGATGACGGCGTCTACGAGGATGTGCCCTTCGTCAACCCGGAAACGGGCGAGACGATGACGCTCTTCAGCATCATTGAGGAACCTACGCGGCGGAAGGGCAACAGCCCAGGCCCGGGAGCGAACGCGCCGCCCGATGCGAGGTACTACCAGGACTACGAGGGGTTCTTCCTGACCCTCAGAAAACGCCAGGTCGGGCGCTGGGGGCTGAACACTTCTCTCGGCTACTCGAAGTCGACGGGACGAAACACCCGTCCTCTGAACCAGATCCAAGGTCAGCCCTTCTTCAGCAACCAGGAGGGCACCGATCCGAATCATCATCTGAACGGGGACGGGCTCTACCAGGCGGACCGGAAGCTGATGTTCCTGGCCCAGGGGCATGTCGACCTGCCCTGGGATCTGAAGGCGGTCGGAGTGCTCAGGGTCCAGGACGGCCGGCCGTATACGGTCCATAGGCGCGTGCGGCTGAACCAGGGGTTGACCGAGATCGCTCTGCACCCGCACGAAGACGGCGTCCGGCTGCCGGGCAACACCTTCCTGGACCTCGGCCTCGGGCGCTCGTTCCCGCTCGGGAACGGCGGCGCGTTGGGGGTCGACCTGCAGGTCCAGAACGTACTCAACGACGATGGCTGGGACCAGTGGCAGAGGGCCGGCTACCGGAACGGCAATCTCGTGCCTCTGAACTTCCTGCTGCCGCGGCGGCTGACGCTGCGCCTGACGCTGGACTTTTGACGTGATGCCGGGACACACCACAGTCGGGCAGCTTCTTCGTCGAAGACGGGCAGATCGTCGAGTGGCTTGAGCTGGTTGAGCCGCAGGGCTGAGACTCTTGGGTCTGTGATGCAGATCCGTGCCTGTACCCTCGGGGCAGTTCAAGGTCGTGCTTGCCCTCTCTCCGGACACGGGAGAGGAGATCTGGCGCTATGCCTACCCGGTCCCCTACAAGGAAGTAACGCACGCGGCGGCGTGGGGCCCCGGCCCCAAGTCGACACTGGTGGCGGAGGGGGACTCGATCTACGGCTTCGGAGTCACAGAGCGACTGCACGCCCTGGACGCCGAGTTTGGCGATGTCCTATGGGACAAGAGCTACGACGACATCTACGAGCAGCCGTATCCGGAGTGCGGCGCCAGCGCCTCGCCCCTGATCGAAGGGGGCTTCTCGTGCTGACGGACAACGGCGACATCAAGGTGGTCGCGGCCGATCCAGCGGAGTACCGGGAGCTGGCGTCCTGGGAGGTCGCCGACACTCCCGTGTTTACCCACCTGACGGTCGCCGGGTCGGGGATGTACGTCAAGGACGCGGCGCACCTGGTCGCGTTCGAGATCGCTGCCGACCGGGTCACGGAGGCGCCGGGCGGCCCGGCCGAGACCGCCGTCGCGGATGCCTGGGCGCAGACGCCGGAGGATGAGGCGGCGGCCCTCGAGGTGGCCGCCAACGTGCTCGACACGCAGAAGGAGGCGACGACCTGGGAACAGGTCGAAGAGCACCTGAGCTATTGGGCCGACGACTTCAGCGACTACTCCGGCCAGACCAAGGCGGACTGGACGGAGATGTACCGGCGCAGGTTCGAGCAGATCGGCAGGATCGGCTCTCCGCTCGGGGCCGACGTCAAGTCGATGTACGTCGAGTGGGCCGGTGAGGTGGCCATCGTGCGGGGCATCTTCATCGACTTTCGGCCCGCTCGGCAGGCCATCATGGAACGCCTCTTCTACCTGAGGAAGTACGGGGGCACATGGAAGATCACCGCCCTGGACGGCATACCGATCTGGGAGAGGTGGGGATCGAAGGGCGAACTCAAGGCCACCGAATTCAGTGCCGAGAGTCCGGAGTGAGGAGCAGCCTGCCGATCTGGTCTGCTACTCGGTGACGCGTCCGAAACGCCGGTCGCCCCGGTAACGGGCGGAAAGGCGCTCTTCGCTTCAACTGGCCAGGCGATGGCCGGTGTCGATCCGTCATTTCTTCTCTGCTGCCGTACAAACCGCGGGTTCGGCGGTCCTGCGAGTTTCGCGCGAGAGAGAACCCCACAGGTCCCCGAATCGGAGATAGGATCGAGCGTTTACGCGCTCAGCGTGGCGGATCGGCCCCATGGGACTTAGGTCCAGCCCCGTTTCTGCGCGCGTTCGCGCCTTTCACCGAAGCCAACTGGCGACTGTGTCGTGAAGCTGTTTCCCCGTCTTGAATTCCACCGCACCGGCATCGGACTGCTGCCGGATCCGCACGATCCAGAGCCGGGTTCGGCGGTGCATCTGGCCAACGTGGCGGGGTCGAAGCGGCCACTCACGTTCTGCAGTTGTTCGGCCGGGCGGCGCAGCGGCTGCCGCCATCTGAAGCAGCTCGAAGGCCAGATCCGGGAGTTCCACCGCGCCCTCGGCGGCAGTTGGTTCGACCTGTTTTCACGCAGCGGCTGGTTCCGGCTCGCTCAGACACTCTTTGAGGACAGCCTTCCTTCCGTTTCGGATTGCAGCGTTCTGCAGGAGCGGCCGGGCGGGCCGATCCGTCTGTTTTCGCCGGCTGGGGTGGAGGTTCTCTGCTACCTGGAGCAGTCTCCATCGGTGGTTCGCTTCCTCGAGCGGATCGGGAAGCTCTCGTCCGGCGCCTCGGTGGCGGATCGTTCGGGTCTCCTGGAGCGTCTCTCGACCTTCATGCGTACGCCCGAGGAGCAGCACCTGAACAAGGCCGGAATGCAGACGAACCGGCAGTTCTTCGAGCGGAGTTTCTGGTGCCGCATCGCCTACCACGCGTTGCGGGAGTATGGCGACATCCCCGGTGGCGCGCCTGACATGGCGGAGCTTGTCAAGGCCCGGATCCGGCTCGAGCCCGCGGTCGACCTCCGTAGCGGCAGCGTGTTTCTGAAGGTCAGGGTCGATTCCGATGTCTCGGTTCGCTTTCACATTGCGGTGCCGCCGAGGCGGGTGGCCGACGTGCTCGCGCTGCTGGCGGATACGGGGCAGGACTCGGTTGCGCCGCTGCCGGCGGCGGACCTCTTCTACGTCGGGCCGGACACGAGGATCGAAGAGAAGCGGAAGCTCGACGCCCTGCGCCTCGCCGCGGAGGGCGAGGAGATACTCGACGAACCCGGGCGGAAGCGCTTTCAGTACGGCGACCTCGTGTTCCTCGAGGAACTGGGGATTCTCGTGCGGCGGTCGGAGCGGGGCGAGGGAAGGTGGCGCGAACCCAGGTTTCTGGACCTCGAGACCGCGGCCATCGGCACGTTTCGCTCGGGGCCACCCACCCTGGAACCTGCGCCGACCCTGGCCGAGAACCCCCTGGCCAGCCTGGGCATTCTGACCGAGTTCGACTACATCGAGATCGCGCCCGAGGGCGAAGACGAAGAGGACGACCTGCTGTCGATCCGCTACGGCTTCGGCAGCGGCGACGTGGGGCTGAACGAGCTGCTCGAAGCGAAACGGGCGGGCCAGCCCTATCTCGAGACGGCCTCCGGCTGGATCGATCTGAACGCGCCGGCGCTGCGCAATCTGGGCTCGCTGCCCGGTCGTGGGGAGCGTGCCGGGCGGGCCAGCGTCAAGGGCAACGGCGGCGCGGGCCGCGTGCGCCTTTCGTCGGCTGAACTGCTGCGGCTTCAGGCCTCGAGCGCGGCGCCGATCCGGGTCGAGGGCGAGGGAAGCCGGACGGATTTCCTGCGCCGATTCCTGGCCTTGAGGCCCGCCGATCCGCTGGTCGAGCCGGAGGGGTTGAAGAGCGTCCTCCGGCCGTACCAGAAGCTGGGCGTGGAGTGGCTCAAGTTCCTGTACGAGAACGGTCTGGCCGGCTTGCTGTGCGACGACATGGGGTTGGGGAAGACCCACCAGGCGATGGCCCTGATGGTCCTTCTGCGCGAACAGTTGGCTGTGGACCTGCCGATTCTGGTCGTTTGCCCGCGCACCGTGATCAGCCACTGGCGGAACAAGCTGCGCGAGTACGCTCCGGGTTTGCGGCCGGTCTACTACCACGGACCTCACCGCAATCTGGAGGAATCGCTGGCCCAGGGCGACGTGGTGCTCACCTCGTACGGTGTGATGCGCAACGATGTCGAGCGGTTCGGCGAGCGACTGTGGGGCCTGATCGTGTTCGACGAAGTTCAGCAGATCAAGAACCGCAGCACGCAGGGCTACCGCGCCGCGGCGGCGCTTACGGCGCGCATGAAGATCGGGCTGACCGGCACGCCGATCGAGAACTCGCTGACCGAACTGAAGGGACTCTTCGATCTCGTGCTGCCCGGCTATCTGGGCGGTGACGACAGCTACGTCGACTTCATAGGGCCGAACGAACTCGATGCCGACTCGTGGTACGCGGTCAACCTGCGGCGTCTGACCGCGCCCTTCGTCCTGCGCCGGGTCAAGACGGCGGTTCTGGACGAGCTGCCGGAGAAGATCGAGGATGTCCGCACCTGCCGCCTGAGCGAGGAGCAGTTCGGCATGTACCGGCAGACGATCGAGACGAAGGGCGCGGCGCTGATGAAGACGCTGCGGAGCGAACGGGGCTCGTTGCCCTACATCCACATCTTCGCCCTGCTGAACATGCTGAAGCAGATCTGCGATCATCCCGCCCTGGCGGTCGGCGACCTCGACCGCTACGAGAACTACGAGTCGGGGAAGTGGGATCTGTGCAAGGACCTGCTGGAGGAGAGCTTCGACAGCGGCCAGAAGGTCGTCGTCTTCACCCAGTACCTGGGCATGATCGCGATCCTGGAGCGCCACCTGACGAAGCTCGGCGTCGACTACGTCACCCTGACGGGGTCGACCCGCGAACGCGGCAAGGTCGTGGATCGGTTCAACAACGAAGACGAGTGCCGGGTGTTCCTGGGCAGCCTGAAGGCCGGGGGTACGGGGATCGACCTGGTTGGCGGTTCGGTCGTGATCCACTACGACCGCTGGTGGAACGCCGCTCGGGAGGATCAGGCGACCGACCGCCTCTACCGCATCGGCCAGAAGCGTGTCGTGCACGTGTTCAAGCTGATTACGGAGGAGACGCTGGAAGAACGGATCGCGGCGATCATCGACCGCAAGCGCCGCCTGATGGAGAGCGTGGTGCAGGAGGACGATCCGCGTCTGAACAAGATCTTCTCGCGGGAAGAGTTGATCGAGCTGCTGCAGGGACCGGGGCTGGAAGATGCTTCCCCATGATGTGAGGATGGCGCATGTGAGGATGGCGCCTTGACGACCTCCCGGATCGAGCTCTACGACACGACGCTGCGCGACGGCACGCAGCGTGAGAACATCTCGCTGTCTCTGGTCGACAAGGTGGCGATTGCCCGGCGCCTCGACGCCTTCGGCATCCCCTACATCGAGTGCGGCTGGCCTGGCTCGAACCCGAAGGACGCCGACTTCTTCGAGGCGATCCGCGAGGTCGAACTGGAACAGGCGAAGATCTGCGCGTTCGGCAGCACGCGGCGCAAACACAGCGCGTGCGCCCACGACGGCAACGTCCAGGCGCTGGTCGCCGCGGAGACGCCCACCGTGACCCTGGTCGGCAAGAGCTGGGATCTGCATATCGCGAAGGTGCTCGAAACGAACGCCGAAGAGAACGAGGCGATGATCGGCGACACGGTCGGCTACCTCAAGGACCTTGGCCGCGAGGTGATCTACGACGCCGAGCACTTCTTCGATGGCCTGGCCGGAAACCCGGAGTGCGCCCTCGGCACGCTGCGCGCGGCGGCTGCGGCGGGCGCCGACTACATCGTGCTCTGTGACACGAACGGCGGCACTCTGCCGTGGCAGATCGAAGCGGGTGTCGACGCCGCGCGGGGCGAGCTCGGCCCGGACGTCCGGATCGGCATCCACACCCACGACGACGGCGGCTGCGGCGTCGCCAACTCGCTGGCGGCGGTGCGGGCCGGCGCGGTCATGGTGCAGGGCACGATCAACGGCTACGGCGAGCGGGTGGCGAACGCGAACCTGGTCACCATCGTGCCGGACCTGCAGTGCAAGATGGGGTTCTCCTGCGTTCCCGACGAGAGCCTGCATGAGTTGACCGCGCTGTCGCGCTACGTCGCGGAGGTTGCCAACATCACGCATGACGACCACCTGCCGTACGTCGGCCGGAGCGCGTTCGCCCACAAGGGCGGCATCCACGTCGCCGCGATGCTCAAGGAACCGACGAGCTACCAGCACCTCGAGCCGGAGGTGGTGGGCAACGAGATGCGTACTGTGGTCTCCGAACTCTCCGGGCGGGGCAACATCGTCCACCTGGCTGAGAGCACCGGAGTCGGCGCCGATACGCCGTACGCCCGTGAGGTGCTGCACCAGGTCAAGGAACTTGAGAACCGCGGCTACAGCTTCGAGGCGGCCGCAGCCTCCGTCGAACTCATGCTGCGCCGGGCGGAGCCCGGGTACGAAGCGCCGTTCCGGCTGATCGACTTCCTGACCGTCGTCGAACACCGCGATGGCCGCGGCCTGATTGCCGAGGCGACGGTCAAGGTCGAGGTGCCGGGCGGCACGATCGCCCATACCGCCTCCGAGGGCAACGGCCCCGTCAACGCCCTGGCCCACGCCCTGCGCAAGGCCCTGGAGCCGCACTACCCGCAACTGGCCGAGATGCGGCTGGCCGACTACAAGGTCCGCATCCTGGACAGCGCCCACGGCACGGCTGCCGTCACCCGGGTGCTGGTGGACCTCGTGGCCGGCGCGGATCGGTGGACCACGGTCGGCGCGGGGACCAACATCATCGAAGCGAGCTGGGAAGCTCTGTCCGACGCGATCGAGTACGGACTGACCAGCTAGTCGGCTGGTTCGGTCGGCCGCCGCTACGCTACCCGGCCTTGCGGGCGTGCAGGAAGTACATCGGCGTGAAGATGCCGAGCCGGCCCGCTTCCACCATGGCTACCGCGCAGAGGTTCAGGACCTTCGATATGCGCATCGTTCCCTTCGGCACGACCCGGAGCGCCTCCAGCACACGCAGCGAGTTGTGCGTGATGGAACGTCCGAATGGCGACTTGCGCAAGCTGGCGAAGGAGAACCCGGAACCGATCAGTGGTTGGTACCAGGGGATGCCCGGGCCTGTCTGAACGGAAAGATCTCGCGTCTCGAGGATCTCGAATCCGACCTCACTCAGCGCGCCGTCGACCTGGTGGGGACGGACGATGTCCTGCAGCCCGCCACCGACTTCGATGTCCCTCTTGATCTCCAGGTGGCGTGGGTTCGTTTGGTCGAAGAGGTCCGTGAGGCAGTACTCGTAGGCTGCGAAGGCGCCACCGGGTTTGAGCAGGCGGAAGGCCTCGCCGTAGACGCCGACTTTGTCCTGGGTGCAGCAGGTCGCCTCGATCGAGTAGATGGCGTCAAACGAACTGTCTGGCGCGTTCACCTGCATGAAGTCGCACTCAAGATACTCAGCGAGATGGCCCAGGCCGTCTTCCTCCGTCAGCTTCCGGGCTCGTTCGACCTGGTACCCGTTGTTGTTCACGCCGACGATGGTGGCGCCCGAGAACCGGGCGATCTCGCGTTGGGGGCCGCCCAGGCCGCAACCGAAGTCCGCGGCCAACATTCCAGGACTCAGGCCCAGCATGTGGGCCAGGTAGTGCTCGTGGCGCGCGAGCGACGCAGCAAAGCTCTCCTTGGGCGCCCGGGGAGCGAAATGAAAAGACTGTCCCCATCCGTATTCGTAGAAATCCGTGGCGAGATCGTAGTAGGCCTTGGTGAAACTCGCGTTGTCCTTTTTCTTTCGGTACAGGTCCTCGTAGTACTGGAACTTGGAGACAACCTGATCGTTGTCGGCAGTGTCCTGGAGGACGCCTGTCAGCTTGGCGGACATCGGAGATCTCACGCTAGCTGGGGGGTCGCGGTGGTGTCAAACCGCGAGACGGCCCGTTCAGCCCTGCCCGCTGCACCGTTGGGCTTACCGTCAGCGGACGAAGGCGCCCTTCGCGCCGACGGCCTCGAACGGTTCCATGCCGATGCAGGTGCAGATCAGATGGCGGTCGCCGTGGACGTTGTCGATGCGGCCGACGGGGGGCCAGTACTTGTGGTCGTCGTTCCAGGGGGCCGGGAAGGCCGCCTGCCGGCGGGAGTACGAGCGATCCCAGTCGTCGGCGCTGATCGCGGCGGCAGTGTGGGGCGCAGCACGGAGCGGGCTGTCGGCGATCTCCACGTCGCCGCGTTCGACCGCCGCGATCTCGGCCCGAATGGCGATCATCGCGTCGCAGAAGCGGTCGAGCTCGGCCTTCGACTCGCTCTCAGTGGGCTCGACCATCAGTGTTCCGGCGACCGGGAAGGACATGGTGGGCGCGTGAAAGCCGTAGTCGATCAGGCGCTTCGCCACGTCGTCGACCTCGACGCCGGAGGCCTTGAAGCCGCGCAGGTCGAGGATGCACTCGTGGGCGACGAGGCCGCTCGAGCCCCGGTAGAGCACGGGGTAGTGGGCTTCGAGCCGGTGGGCGATGTAGTTCGCGTTGAGGATGGCGACCTCCGTGGCGCGGCGCAGGCCGGAGGCGCCCATCATGCGGATGTAGGCCCAGGAGATGGGAAGGATGGAGCCGCTGCCGACGGGTGCTGCGCTCACCGCGCCGACGGCGCCTTCGCCCAGGCTTCCGGTGCTGTGCGGACGGCCAGTGGCGGCGAGCGGATGGCGCGGCAGGAAGGGCGCGAGATGGGCGGCAACCGCGATCGGGCCCATTCCGGGACCGCCGCCGCCGTGCGGGATGCAGAAGGTCTTGTGCAGGTTCAGGTGGCAGACGTCGGCGCCGTAGTCGCCCGGCCGGCAGACGCCGACCTGGGCGTTCATGTTGGCGCCGTCGAGATAGATCTGGCCGCCGTGGCTGTGGACCACCTCGCAGATCTCCCGGATCGCCTCTTCGAAGACGCCGTGAGTCGAGGGGTAGGTGACCATCAGAGCCGCCAGGTCGTCGCGGTGCAGCTCCGCCTGGGCGTGGAGGTCACCGAGGTCGATGTTCCCCTCGTCGTCGCACTGGACCGGCGCGACCTTGAGCCCGGCCAGCACCGCGCTCGCGGGGTTCGTGCCGTGGGCCGACATCGGGATCAGGCAGACGTTGCGCGCGCCCTCGCCGCGGCTCTGGTGGTAGCTGCGGATCGCGAGCAGACCCGCGTACTCGCCCTGGGAGCCGGCGTTCGGCTGCAGGGAAACGGCCGCGAAGCCGGTGATCCGCGCCAGCCAGGTCTTAAGATCGGTGCACAGTCTCTGATAGCCGGCGGTCTGTTCGGCCGGCGCGTAGGGGTGCATGTGGGCAAAGCCGCGCCAGGTGATCGGCATCATTTCGGCCGTACCGTTCAGCTTCATCGTGCAGGAGCCGAGCGGGATCATCGACGTGGTCAGCGACAGGTCCCGCGCCTCCAGCCGGTGGAGGTACCGGAGCAGTTCGGTCTCCGAGCGGTAGCTGGTGAACACGGGGTGATCGAGGCAGGGAGTCGTCCGGCGTAGCGACTCGGGCAGCGGCTTGGGCGTGTCGACCGGGACCTGAACGGCGGCGCCCTGCCGGACCTCAGCGAAGGCCGCGAGCACCGACTCGATGTCGTAGTCCGTGGTCGTCTCGTCGCAGGCCACGGAGATGGCGCCCGATTCCCAGCCCCTCAGGTTCAGTTTGCGCCGCACGGCGGCGGCGATCACGCGGCGTTCCTCCTCGGGACCGTCGACCTCCGCCGTGACCGTGTCGAAGAACCGGTCCGCCCTGAGTTCGAAGCCGAGGGCGCGAAGACGTTCGGCCAGGCGGCAGGCGCGCCGGTGCACGGCCAGGGCGATCGCTTCCAGGCCCTTGGGGCCGTGGTAGACGGCGTAGAAGCCGGCGATCACCGCCGGCAGCACCTGGGCCGTGCAGATGTTGCTGGTGGCGCGGTCGCGCCGGATGTGCTGCTCCCGGGTCTGGAGCGCGAGGCGCAGCGCCGGCCGGTGGCGGTCGTCGTGGGTGACGCCGACCAGGCGGCCGGGAAGACGCCGCTTCAGGCGATCGCGGACGGCGATGTAGGCGGCGTGCGGACCGCCGAACCCCATCGGCAGGCCGAAGCGCTGCGTGCTGCCGACCGCGACGTCGGCGCCCCACTGGCCGGGTGCTTCGAGCAGGCAGAGGGCAAGGGGATCGGCAGCAGCGATGGTCAGGCCGCCCGCTTCCCGCACCCGCTCCGCCAGGTCCCGGTAGTCGTGCACGGCGCCGTCGGAAGCCGGCTGCTGCACCAGCGCCCCGAATACGCCCTCGGCGTCCAGCGTTTGGTGGTCGCCGACCTCGACCTGGATGCCGAGCGGCTCGGCGCGGGTGCGGACGACCTCGATCGTCTGCGGATGGCAGCCGCTCGATACGAAGAATCGCCCCTGGCGCCTCTTCTCGGCCCAGCACAGGGTCATCGCCTCCGCGGCGGCCGTGGGCTCGTCGAGCAGGGAGGCGTTCGCGATCTCCAGACCGGTCAGGTTGGCGATCATGGTCTGGAAGTTGAGCAGCGCTTCCAGCCGGCCCTGGGAGATCTCGGGCTGGTAGGGCGTGTAGGCCGTGTACCAGCCGGGGTCCTCGAGCACGTTGCGCTGGATCACCGGGGGCGTGACGCAGCCGTAGTACCCCATGCCGACGAAACTGCGCAGCACCTCGTTGCTGCTCGCGATTTCGTCCAGCTCGACGAGCGCCTCCGCTTCGGAGGCGGCCGGCGGCAGTTCGAGGCCGCCGGTGGGGCCCGCGCTGCGGATCGCCGCCGGCACCGCCTGGTCCACCAGGGTCTCCAGGGTCGGCAGACCGAGCGCCTCGAGCATCTGCACGATTTCCGCGCCGCGCGGTCCGATGTGACGGTCGGCGAAGGGCATGGCGCCGCTCGCGGTGAGTTCGGAGGTGGTCATCACGCAGGCGCTGTTTGGGAGAACAGCCGGACAACGTAGGCGCCGTAGGCACCGAGCAGCAGAATGCCCCAGGTGCGTCCGATGCTGCGCCCGTGCCTCAGCATGTAGATGGCGAGGAACAGGAGCAGGCTGAAGACGAGCATGACGGCGGCGTCGAGGCCCTCGGCTGGGAAGGTCGTGGCGAAGGGACGGATGAGCACCGCAGTCGGCAGGACAAGCAGAATGTTGAACACGTTCGAGCCGATGATGTTCCCCAGCACGATGCCGTGGTGGTGGCGGTATGCCGCTACCAGGCAGGCAGCCAGCTCCGGCACGCTGGTACCAAAGGCTACGACGGTGAGGCCGATCACGCGCTCGCTGACGCCGACTGAACGGGCGAGATCCTCTGCTGCCGGAACCAGGAGCTCGCCGGCGCCTACGATGAGCAACGCCAGTCCCACCAGCGTGCCCAGGATGGACTTGAGTCCACTCCCGCCGTGTGGGCTCGGCGCTTCGACGTCGCCGGTGCGCACCAGGACGACGAGGAAGTAGGCCATCAATGCGAGGAGGATGCCGCTTTCGATTCGCCCGAGCCGTCCGAGAGCGACAAAAGCCAGAACAAGCAGCGAGGTGGCGACCATGAAGGGCAACTCGCGGCGGACGAGGCGGATGGTCTGGCGCTCGCCGTCGCCCCGTTTTGCCCGAAGTGGCGCCAGCAGGGCCGACAGACCGAGGATCAGGCCGACGTTGGCGATGTTCGATCCGACCACGTTGCCGTAGACCAGGCCGGGGGAGTCGCGCAGCGCGGCGCTGATTGCCACCACCAGTTCCGGCGCCGACGTGCCGAAGGCGACAACGGTCAGGCCGATCACCGTCGGGCTTACTCGCAGCAACGCCGCCAGACCGGTCACCGAGCGCACGAGGACCTCGCCGCCGGCCCAGAGCACGGCGATGCCGAGCACGATGAGGAGTACGGAGATCAAGAGCGGTCGGCGCCGTGGCGGATCAGGGGAAGATCCCCGCGGTCTTGTAGGAGGCCGCGACCTTGTCGATGGCCAGGGCCATCGCCGCGGTGCGCAGGTCGACGCCGGGGCCCGCCTTCTTCCGGAACCTGCGGATGTGGTGGTAGGCGGTGGCCATGGTCTCTTCGAGGCCGGAGTTCACGAGGTCGATCTCGTCCGCGCCCCGAGCCAGGACCCTGATCTCGTCATGGCTGAAGCTGACGCCGGTGGCTGCACTCATCGCTTGCAGCAGATCACGGCGTACGCCTTCCTCGAAGCGCTTCTGCATCCGCCCGAAGCGGACGTGGGAGAGGTTCTTGAGCCACTCGAAGTAGGACACGGTGACGCCGCCGGCGTTCAGGTAGACATCCGGAATCACCAGGATGCCGCGCTTGGCGGCGGCCATGCTCGCAAAGGAGGTCGTCGGTCCGTTCGCCGCTTCGGCCAGGATGCGGCAGGAGATGCGCCCGATGTTCTCCCTGGTGATCTGGTTCTCGAGCGCCGCCGGGATGAGGATGTCGCAGTCGAGTTCCAGCGCCTTGCGGCTGGGCTCGATGTTGGATGCGCCGGGGAAGTCGAGGATCGACCCGGTCTCGCGGCGGTGTTCGACCACGTCGTCGACATCGAGTCCGTCCGTACACGCGATCGCCCCCTCGTACTCGGCGAGACCGACCAGGCGCGCGCCCGCGTCCTGCAGGTACTTCGCGGCGTGGTAGCCGACGTTGCCCAGCCCCTGGATCACGACGCGCTTGCCCGCGACGCCGGGTTCGAGCCCGAGCTTCGCCATGTCGTCCTCGAACGAGCAGGCCTCGCGGATGCCGAAGAAGACGCCCAGCCCGGTGGCCTGGGTACGGCCCTGGATGCCGCCGTACTCGACCGGCTTGCCGGTGACGCAGGCGGCGACGTTCACCTCGCCGTGCTCGATCTGGGAGTAGGTGTCGGCGATCCAGGCCATCTCCTGCTCGCCGGTGCCGTAGTCCGGCGCCGGCACGTCCTTGCCGGGGCCGATGAAGGACTTGCGCTGGAGTTCGGCGGTGTAGCGGCGCGTGAGCCGCTCGAGTTCGCCCTTGGAGTACTTGTAGCGGTTGATCCGGACGCCGCCCTTCGCGCCGCCGAAGGGGACGTCGACGAGGGCGCACTTGTAGGTCATCAGCGCCGCAAGCGCCATCACTTCGTCCTCGTTGACGCTCATGGCGTAGCGGATGCCGCCCTTGGTTGGCAGCCGGTGGTGGCTGTGCTCCGCGCGCCAGGCGTCGATCACCTGGATCGTGCCGTCGTCCCGGCGGAGCGGGAAGCTGACGCGGTAGACCGCGTTGACCTGCTTCACCTGCTCGAGCAGGGTGGAATCGTGGTCGGTGTACTTCGCCGCCTGGTCGAACGCGACGTTGACTTGCTCGAAGAAGGTCAGCCGTGGCGCCGCTTTCCGCTCCGTAGACCCGGTTGCCGTTGTCGTCACTCCAAACTCCTCGTCAACGTTGTGCTTTCCCTGTAGAGGTCAACAGGGGCTAAGGGGTCAACCTATGCCCGCTCGCCCGCGTCGTCAATCGGCCCGCCAGTCACCAGACGCGCCTCGACCGGGGCGGTGGGATAGAGGTTGCTGCGATCGCCTGCCACGAAGGCGTAGACGCGGATCCCGGCCAGATGGGCGATGTCCAGCGCCAGACTGGACGGCGCTCCGACGGCGGCAATCAGTGGCACGCCGGCGACCGCCGCCTTCTGGACGATCTCGAAGCCGAGGCGTCCGCTGACCGCCAGGATCGTCGAGTCCAAGGGCAGCCGGCCGGCCTGAAGCGCCCGGCCGACGACCTTGTCGGCCGCGTTGTGGCGGCCGATGTCCTCGTAGAGCCACAGCAGCTCGGCGCGCTGGTCGTCGACTTCGAACAGGGCGGCTGCGTGAACGCCGCCGGTGTCGTCGAACAGTTCCTGGCGACCCCTCATCGCGGCCGGCAGTTCCCGGACGAGCGAGCGTTCACGGTCCGGCGCCAGGTCGAGCGGCCGGATCGCCGGCAGCCGCACCCACAGGTCCTCGAGCGAGGGCTTGCCGCAGACGCCGCAGGCGCTCGTGACGCGGAACGCGCGTTCGCGCTTGCTGGCATCTTTCCTCTGGCCGGCCCGCCGGCGTCCTGCCGCCGAGAGCCGGATGTCGACGATCGAGCCGGGGACCAGCGTGGGCTCGTCGGCCGGAACCGCTGGCTGCCCGTCGGAGCGGGTGGCGGCGCCGGCGGCGACCTCGTCTACGTCAGCGGCGTCTTCGATCCAACCCTCGGCGTAGAGGTATCCCAGGGCCAGTTCCACCTCGGCGCCCGGGCTGCGCATGGTGATGACGAGGGGTTCTCCGTCGACCCGGATCTCCAGCGGCTCCTCGACCGCCACCAGGTCGCATCGCACATCGCCCTCGCCGCGGTCGACCAGGGCCTCACGGGCCGCGGCGCGTCCGGCCCCGTCAGCCGCCGGGCGGTCAGCCGCCATGTGCGGCGCCCGCCTGTTCGATCCGCACCCGCACGCCATATTCGGGCTCGCCCGAATCGGGGTCCAGCGACCAGGGCAGCAACTCCATGCACTCCGGCCAGTGCGCTTCGACGTTGCCCGCCTTGATCGGTTGGAAGCGCGCCACCAGTTCGATCTGCGACACGGGAGACGAGACGACCACGCGGTCGCCGTCCGCGATCTCCCGGATACGACCGTCCTCGGCGTTCATCAGCAGGTCGGAACGTTCGAGCCCTGTCAGGGCGTCGCGCCCGTGATGGACCATCGAGTTGAACTGGCGGCCCCGGCGGGTCGAAAGAAAGAGCTCGCCATCCTCGAGGCCGCGCTCCGCGGGCGGTTCGACGGCGTGGAAGCCGGCTCGGCCCGAGGGGGTCGCGAAGCGTCCATCCTCGAACAGGCGCGGCCCGCCCCACTGAACCTGGTCGCCCTTCTGCTTCAGGCGTTCGATCCCGGCGTAGCGCGGTTCGGCTTGGGCGATCTCGGCCCGGATTGCTGCCGTGTCCGCGAAGTCGAGGGCGCCTGGCGGCTCGGGCCGGACCCTGGAGACGATCTCGCACAGCACCTCCCACTCCGGGCGGCATTCGCCCAGCCGCCGCGCCTCGGCGCCCCCGTAGTCGATCGGCGGCGAGTAGACGATCCGCCTTTCGGTCGTCGTCTCCGTCACGCCTCCGGGGATCTCGTAGCGGGTCGTCGCCGGCAGCAGAAGCACGGTGTCGCTCGGCTCGACCAGCATCGCGCTGTTGAGCACGATGTCCTGGTGGATTCGGAGCCTCGGCCGGTGCAGCGCGCGCTCGATCCGCTGCCGGTCGGGCGTCGTTTCCAGGAAGTTGCCGCCGAGTATCCAGAACGCGTCGACGTCTCCGGCCGCCGCCGCCTCGATCTGGCCGGTCGCGGCCAGTCCGGGGCCGCGCGGGGGCTCGAAACCCCAGACCCCGGCCCAACGGTCGAGCGTCTTCGCTTCGGTCACCGGAGCGCAGCCGACCTCGGAACCGCCCTGGACGCCGGAATGGCCGCGGATCGGAACCAGGCCCGAGCCGGGACGCCCCGGGAGGCCGCGCATCAGGCCGAGGTTGCAGATCGCGAGCACGGTGTCGACGCCGTGGCGGTGCTGGGTCAGCCCCATCGACCAGACCAGGATCGTCTTCGGCTTGGAGCAGAGAAGTGCCGCGAAACGCTCCATCTCGGCGCGCGAGGCGCCGCTCGAGATCTCGAGTTCAGACCAGCCGGTTCCTCTCAGCACCGCCTCGACCTCGGCGAAGCCCTCGGTGGAGCGCTCGACGAAATCGCGCGCGACGCCTCCGGGCAGATCGAGCAGGGCCTTCATCGTGCCGTTCAGGAAGGCGAGGTCGCCGCCGGTGTCGACGGCGAACCAGTGCTGGGCGAGGTCGGTGCCGAACAGGGCGCTCGAAGGGACCGACGGCACCCAGTAGCGCTTGAGGCCGGGCTCGCGATAGGGGTTGACGACCGCGATCTCGGCGCCCCGGCGGCGCGCGAAGTGGAGATACTTGACGGTCACCGGCTGGTTGTTCGGCACGTTCGAGCCGAAGAAGACGATCAGGTCCGCATCGAGCCAGTCGCGGTAGGAGTTGGTCGCGGCGCCGAATCCCAGCGCGCGATGCAACGCCACCGTGGAGGCGGCGTGGCAGAGACGGGCCGCGGTGTCGACATGGGGCGTGCCGAAGAAGCGGGCGGCCTTCTGCGCGACGTAGTAGGTCTCGTTGGGAATGCCGCGCGAGGTCAGGAAGAAGGCCGCGCGCGTGGGGTCGCGCTGCCGGACTTCCGCGAGCCTGGACGCCGCGATGTCGGTCGCCTCGGGCCAGCCGATCCGCCGGAACCCTGGCTCTCCGGCCCGTCGCAGCATCGGATGTGCGAGGCGTCCCAGACCGCGCAGCGCCGTCGAGCCGCGAGCGGCGAGAGCCTCGGCGTCGGCGAGGACGGCCGGGTCGAGGGCCGGCATCGTGTTCAGCCGCAGCAGGTCGAGACGCACCATGCACAGGTGGACGCCGTCCAGCGTCCAGTCACGCAAACCCGAAGTGCCCAGCGCGCAGCCGTCGCAGACCCCGTCGCGCAGGATGCGCCACGCGTAGCCGGCCTCATCCCGGTTCCGCCACGCCACCTTCCCCATCTCCAGGAAGTGGTGCGGCTTGGTTTGCCCCAGGCCGAAGGGGATCCTGGAAACGGGGCGCACGGCCCGATCATAGAAGAGCGCTTTCGGTTTAGGCTCCGCCGATAGAGTCCAACGTGTCGAATGGCGCTCAAGAACTTGCTCAAGCCACTGCTTTTTCTGCCTGCCGCGGCCACGCTCTCGGCGGTCATCCTGCTGGGCGTCTCACCGACGGCGGTGGCACAGGACCGCCGCGCGGCTGCCGCGGCTGTTGAGACATCGCCTGCCTTCGGCCCGGAGAACTTCGCCGCCGCGGTCGATCCTCGAACCGACGGCTGGGACACCGAGGCGCTCAGCGAGCAGGCCGAGGCGCAGCTCAAGCGCGTCGCGGTGTGGCTTGTGGGCGGCGCGGCCGCGGTGTCGCTGGATGCGTTGGATGAAGTGGTTGACGAGACGTTCGAGACCCGGGGCTTCGTCCCCGATGAGTTGATCGACCGCTACTCCGGTCCGGCTTTCACCGTGACTACCGGCCACCCTGACCGCGCAGCCTATCGGGGCGGCGAGGGCTTCCTGGAGGCGCTTCGCGCGTTGGGCGAGCGGCTGTCCGGCAACGGACCGCCGCGGGCCGACTTCAAGCTCTTCACGATCGACGGAGGCGCGTCGGGCTTCACCACCCGCTCCTACTTCGAGGCGTCGGTCTCCGGCGCCGCGCGCCACCGGCAGTTGAACGCGGTCTGGACGACGACCTGGACGTTGGCTGAGGACGGTGCCGGCGAGCCGCTCCTGCGCACGGTCGAGGTCGGCGACTACGAGGAGACTTCCGCGGTCGGAGGCGCGCTCTTCGTTGATGTCACCGAAGCCGCTGTCGGTCACAACCCGAGCTACCGGGAACAACTGCTGCAGCCGCCGGACGCCTGGCTCAACCGGATCACCAAGGCGGCTGGCTACAACAAGACGGGATGGCAGGGCGTGTCCGTCGCCGACGTCAACGGCGACGGTCTGGACGACATCTTCCTGCCCGAGCAGGGCGGACTGCCGAACCGCCTCTACGTTCAGAAACCGAACGGCACGTTCGACGACCGTTCGGCCGCGGCGGCGGTCGACTACGTAGAGCGCGCCCTCGCCGGGCTGTTCGTCGATCTCGACAACGACGGCGACCCGGACCTGGTGCTCTCCAGCCGGCCGGCGGTGCTGGTGCTCGAGAACGACGGCGACGGCGGTTTCGCCCGGGTGCGCCACATCGCGGGCGACATTCCCGACAGCAACTCGCTGTCCGCCGCCGACTACGACGGCGACGGCGACCTCGACCTCTACGTCTGTGCCTACCGCCGCGCCTACGACGAGCGCGGCGTGGCGAGCCCGGTGCCGTACCACGACGCGAACAACGGCGGCCGCAACGTGCTGCTGCGCAACGACGGCGGGTTCCGGTTCGTCGACGCGACGGCCGCGGCGGGGCTCGACCGCAACAACCGCCGCTTCAGTCTGGCGGCGTCCTGGGAGGACTACGACGGCGACGGCGACGCGGACCTCTACGTGGCGAACGACTACGGCCGCAACAACCTGTACCGCAACGGCGGCGGCTCGTTCGTCGATGTGGCGGGGGATGCCGGAGTCGAGGACATCTCCTCCGGCATGTCGGTGAGTTGGGCCGACTACAACCGCGACGGCCGCATGGATGTCTACGTCGGCAACATGTTCTCGGCCGCCGGCAACCGGATCACCTACCAGCGGAAGTTCGAGCGCGACCGGCAGCGCGCCGGTCCACTGGCGGAGGTCCAGCGGATGGCGCGCGGCAACTCGCTGTTCGCGGGCACAGGCGGGGGAGGGTTCGTCGACCGGAGCGTCCAGGCCGACGTGACGATGGGCCGGTGGTCGTGGTCGTCGGTGTTCGCCGACATCAACAACGATGGCTGGGAGGATCTGGTCGTAGCCAACGGCAACCTGACCCAGATCCTCCCGGACGACCTGTGAAGCTTCTTCTGGCGGCAGGTCGTGCCGCGTGCGCCCAGAGCCCTCGATGACGGCGCTCCCGATGACCGCTCGCTGGCGCCGTATCTCGATTCCCTGCGCGCGCTTCACGAGCGGCTGGACGAGGGGCTGTCCTTCAGCGGCAACGAACGGAACTGCGTCTTCCTGAACCCCGGCCGGGCGGGCGGCGCCTTCGCCAACGCCTCGGCGGTAAGCGGCCTGGACTTTCCGGACGACGGCCGCGGCGTCGCCTTCCTCGACCTGGAGGGCGACGGCGACCTGGATGTGGCGATCAGCAACCGAACCGCGCCCCGGCTGCGGCTGATGCGCAACGAGCTGCCCTCGGGCGACCGTTTCGTCGCGCTGCATCTCGAAGGCGACGGCGCCGGCACCAACCGCGACGCGATCGGCGCCCGGGTGGAACTCGAAACGACGGCGGGCCCGCTACGGCGCTCGGTGCGAGCCGGCGAGGGCTTCCTGTCCCAGTCCAGCCGCTGGCTGCACTTCGGCCTCGGCGACGGCCAACCGACGGGTACCGTGACCGTTCACTGGCCGGGCGCCGGCCGGGAGACGTTCGGCGGCATTGCGGCCGGCGGCCGGTACCGGATCGTCCAGGGCAGCGGCCGGGCGGCGCCGGCGCCTGCGCGCAGGCGGCAGCCAGCGCTCGAACCGGGCGAGCAGCAGCCGCCCGCGCCGACCACGGGCGCCCGCGTCGTGCTGGCGCCGCGTCCGCCTTCGCCGCAGCTCTCCCTGCGCCCCTTCGGCGCCGCGGCGCCGACGCCGATCGCGATCGGACGGGGTCGGCCGGTGCTGCTCAACATCTGGGCGAGCTGGTGCGCTCCCTGCCGCTCGGAGCTGCGGGATTTGACGACCGGAGAGGATGCTCTGCGTGCCGCTGGCCTGGAGATCGCGGCGCTGTCGACCGACGGATTGGGCGACGTGCCGACCACGACCGAGGAGTCGGCCCGGAAGTTCATGGACGAGGTGGGCTTCCCGTTCCTGAACGGGATGGCGACCGGGGAGACCCTCGACAAGGTCGAGATCGTCAAGCGCTCGCTGTTCGACCGCCGCTTCCCGCTGTCGCTGCCGTTCTCCATGCTGATCGACGGCGAGGGCCGGGTCGCCGTTCTCTACCGTGGCGGTGTGACCGCCGGCGCTCTTCTGGCCGACCTCGAACTGCTCGACGCGCCGCGCTCCGCGCTGCGGGCCGAGTCGGCGCCGGTCGCCGGCCGCTGGTTCACCGAGCCGCCGGACGAGGTGTCGCTGGCCAGCTACGCGCGCTGGTTCGAGGATCGGTTCCCCGCCGAGTCCGTGGACTTCCTGCAACGGTCGGTGGAGGTGGAGCAGGCGCGGCTGGACGGCAGCCGGGCGGACGGCGGTGGGAGAGCCTCGTTCGAGCAGCGCGGTGCGCGGGACCGGCTGTTCAAGTCGCTCCAGCGTCTGGCGGTGATCGAGAGCCGGCGCGGAGACAACCAGGCCGCCGTCCGTCACGCGCGCGCCGCGCTGGACCTCGAACCGGAAGATCCAGCCGCGCGGATGGCGTACCAGAACGCCCTGGTCGATGCCGGCGACGTGGACCAGGTGCGCGGCGAAGTGGAGGCCGCGCTGGCGGCGGATCCCGGCGACATCGCCGCCCGGGTGCGGCTGGCCGAGCTCCTGGACAGCGAGGGCCAAACGGAGGCCGCGGCGGATGAACTCCGCCGGGCGGTGGAGCAGAGCCCCGACGATGTGGATCTCCGCTATCTCTACGGCCAGTTGCTCGGCAAGCTGGAGCGGCTCCCGGAGGCCATGGAGCAGTTCGCGGCCGTGGTCGACCGCGATCCGCGGCACGTCGAGGCGCACCGGATCCTGGCCGTCGCGGCGGTCCGCAGCGGCTACCCGGAGGCGGCTGGGGCCCACTACCGTGCGATCCTCGCGGTGGAGCCCCGCGACGTCGATGCCCTGTACGGCGCCGCCCAGGTGGCGGCGGGGTCGGGCCGTCTGGAGGAAGCGGTGGAGGGATACCGGTCGCTCCTGGAGCACGACCCGGCCCATGCGGCCGGCCGCCACGAACTCGGGTTGATTCTTCTGCGTAGTGGACCGGATGGCGCTATGGAAGGCACGGAGCACCTGCGGCGCGCCTACGTCGAGGACGAGCGTCTGCTCGCGCGGGGCAACGACCTCGCGTGGACTCTGGCGACCGATCGCGACCCCAGCCGGAGGGACGGCCAACTCGCTCTGATCATCGCACTCGAACTGAATGCGGTCGTCGGCGGCGAAGAGCCGGCCTTGCTTGAGACTCTGGCCGCAGCCCAAGCCGAGACCGGCGACTTCGACGCCGCGATCCGGACCATCGAGACCGCCTTGGAGGCCATCCGCGGCGCGTCGGGGCGGCGGCAGGCCGCGCCGGCGGACCGGGAACGGCTGCTTGAGCTTCTGAACCGGAGACTGGAGCAGTACCGGCAGGGCGTACCGGTGCGGTCGGGCCGGTAGTACTGGGTGGTTGTCACCGGAAGTCGTGGCTCGGTACTCTCTCCAGCCGGTCGATCGGCCAGAACTTGTCCGCCTTGACGGATAGCGAGCCGTCCTTCTTCTGCAGCACGCCTTCGACGATCAGGCCGGAGGACGAGACGATCGTGCGGCGGTGCTTCTTGAGCTGGTCCGGCATGACGACGGCCTGACTCATGCCGGTCTCGTCCTCCAGGGTCAGGAACAGGAGGCCGCGGGCGGTGCCGGGGCGCTGGCGGACGATGACCGAGCCGGCGGTGCGCACGCGGCGGCCGGCGGGCCGGTCCGGGAGTGCGGCGGCGGTCACGACACGGCGGCGGTCGAGCGCGCGGCGGTAGTACTCCATCGGGTGAGGGCCCGTGGTGATGGAGGCGATGGCGAAATCGGCGGCGGTCTCTTCCATCGGCGTCATCTCGTCGAGCGGCGAAGGGGTGGCGGTTGGAAGGTCCGCGAACAGGGGCCCCTTCGGTTTGTCGACCTGGGCCGTCTGCCACAGCGCGGCGCGCCGGCCGCGCCCAGGCAACGCGCCAATGGACGCCAGGGCCGCGAGCTCGTGCCGCCGCAGGCGGCAGCGCTCGGCCAGATCCTCGATCGATCGGAACCGCCTCGCCGCCTGCTCGGCCTCGATCCGCTCCGCCGCTTCGCGCCGCATCCCCTTGATGTAACGGAGCCCGAGGCGGATTGCACCGGGCGGGGGCGGTTCGCCCTGCCGCGCCGCCCCGTCGCTCTCCGCCGGCCTGTCTTGCCAGCGGCACCTGACCCCCGACTCGTTCACGTCGATCGGCAGCACGACGCTGCCCGCGCGCTGCGCCTCGCGGACCAGGGTCGCCGGGTGGTAGAAGCCCATCGGCCAGGCGTTCAGAAGCGACAGGAAGAAGGCGGTCGGGTGGTGGCGCTTCAGGTAGGCGCTGGCGTAGGCGATCAGGGCGAAGCTGGCGGAGTGCGACTCGGGGAAACCGTAGAGCGCGAACGACGTGATCGCCTTGACGATCTGGTCCTGGGCCTGGTCGCGGATGCCGCGTTCGTTCATGCCGGAGCGCAGCCGGTGTTCGATCTGCTGCATGCGCTCGACGGAGCGTTTGAAGCCCATCGCACGCCGCAGGTCCTCCGCCTCGCCGCCGGAGAACCCGGCCGCGACCATGGCGATCTTGAGAATCTGCTCCTGGAAGATCGGCACGCCGAGGGTGCGGCGCAGGATCGGTTCGAGTAGCGGGTGGGGGTAGGTGACCTCCTCGCGGCCCACCCGGCGCTCGAAGAAGGGATGGGCCATGCGGCCGACGATCGGTCCGGGGCGGATGATCGCGATCTGGATCACCAGGTCGTAGAACTTGTATGGCCGGTGGCGCGGCAGGGACGCCATCTGCGCCCGGCTCTCGATCTGGAAGACGCCGACCGTGTCGGCGCGGCAGATCATCTCGTAGACCGCGGGGTCGTCGGGAGGCAGGTGGGCGAGGTCGATCTCCCTGCCCTCGTGCCGGCGGATCATGGGCACCGCCTCCTCGAGCGCGTTCAGCATGCCGAGGCCGAGCAGGTCGACCTTGATGATCCCCAGATCGGCGCAGTCGTCCTTGTCCCACTGGACGATGACCCGGTTTTCCATCGCCGCCGGTTCGAGCGGCACGATCTCGTCCAGTCGTCCGGCGCAGAGCACCATGCCGCCCGAGTGCTGACCTAAGTGGCGGGGATGGTTCTGAAGCTGCCGCCACAGGCGGACGAAGAGCTGGATGCGCCGGTCGCGGGGATCGAACCCGAGCTCGGTCAGTTCCTCGTCCATCTCCTTGCTGTCGCCGCGGCTCAGGCTGTAGTGCCAGTGTCCCAGGCCCTTGGCCAGACGGTCGACCTGGGACTTGGAACACCCGAGCGCCTTGGCCGCCTCGCGCGCGGCCATGCGGTCGCGGTAGGTGATCACGTTCGCGGTCATCGCCGCGCCGTGCCGGCCGTAGCGCCGGTAGACGTACTGGATGACCTTCTCCCGCTGGTCGCCGGACGGCAGGTCGATGTCGATGTCCGGCCACTCGCCGCGTTCCTCGGACAGGAAGCGCTCGAACAGGAGGTCCATCTTCACCGGATCGACGGCGGTGATCGAGAGTGCGTAACAGACCGCGGAGTTGGCGGCCGAGCCGCGGCCCTGGGCGAAGATCCGCTGCTCCTTGCAGAAGCGGACGATGTCCCAGACGATCAGGAAGTAGCCGGCGAGGTCGAGCTTCTCGATCAGCGCGAGTTCCTTTTCGAGTTGCGCCCCGGCGCGGGCGGTGAGCGGCCGGAAGCGCTCCCGCGCCCCCTGCAAGGTCAGTTCGCGGAGGTATGAGATCGCCGTCTCGCCGGCGGGCAGCGGATAGTCCGGGAAGCGGTAGCCGAGGTCGGCGAGAGTGAAATCGAGTTCCGCGGCGAGTTCGTGCGCCGCGTGGACGGCCTGCGGCAGATCGGCGAACAGCCGGTGCATCTCCTCCGGGCTCTTGAGTCGTTGCTGGCGCTCACGGGCGAGGCGCGCGCCGGCGTCGTCGACCGTCACATGGTGCCGGATCGCGGTCATCAGGTCGTAGAGGGGCTTGTCGGCGGCGGTGGCGTAGCGCACGCCGCCGGTGGCCACGACCGGCGCCTTGAGCCCCTGCGCCAGTCGGACCAGGGCCTGGTTGCGGTGTTCCCCGGCGCGGATGCCGTGCCGCGCGAGTTGCACGTGCAGGCGGCCGGGGAAGACGGCGTGCAGCCGTTCGAGCTGCCGCCGGGCGGCCTCCAACCCCTCCCGGGCCAGCGCCCGTCCGACCGGATCGGCTGCGGAGCCAGCCAGGCAGTGGAGCCCGGCCGCGTGCTCCTCGAGCAGCGTCCAGTCGATCCGGGCCTCGCCCTTGGGGTGGTTGAGCGCCCCGGCGGTCAGCAGGCGGCAGAGGTTGCGATAGCCCTGTCGGCTTCGCACCAGGAGGTGGACGCGGGTTTCCTGGTCGTCCAGGACTGGCCGCTCCTCGCGCTGCCGCGACGCCGTGGACGCCTGCGGCCGGTCGATGACCGCCTCGGCGCCGACCAGCGCCCGGATCCCCGCCTCACGCGCCGCCTTGTAGAAGCGCGGCGCGCCGGAGACACCGTTCCGGTCGAGCAGGGCGACCGCCGGCAGCCCCAGCGCCGCCGCCCGCGCCACCAGGTCCTCAGGCTGCGACGAGCCGCGCAGGAAGGAGAACGACGAGGCGGCGTGGAGTTCGGCGTAGGGCGGGGTCTTGAGCCGGCGCTTCGGCGGAGTCTGGAACTGGCGCCGGCGCAGTTGCTCCTTGACCGCGCCCGGCGCGGCGTAGCCGGGGTTCGGCTCGCCCCGGGCGTCGAGCAGATCGTTGCCGCCGCGGTTACCGCGGGTGCTGCCCTTGCGCATCGAGCCGGACAGGCCCATGTTGCGGGCCGGTACGTCGACCTTGGGGTTGGCGGGATCGTCTCCGGCCATCCGATAAGCGTAAATCAGGCGGTAACGGGTTGCAAGACCCCTGGGAACCCGGGTGGCGCGATCCGCATCCGGCGCGAAGCGCCGGTCTGCCCGGCGCTACTTCTGACGCCGCGGCGCCCGTAGCGGCTGCCGCGCCTGGTACAGCGCCAGCCGATCGAGCCGCTGCGGAGAGTTGCCACCGGCCTCGGCCCGTTCCCGTTCGAGTGCCCGTTCTTGCCAGGCGACCGCGTCGTCGAACCGCCCGGCCTCGGCCAGGGCCATCGCCAGCGTCTCGAGGTGGTCGAGTGCGGGTTGTTCGTCGACTACCGACTGCGCCAGCTCGATCGCCCGCGCACCGTCCCGCGCTGCGTCGTCGGGACTCGTAGCCAGCAATCGCGCCAGCAGATGGCGGGTGGCGATATCGCCGGGGAAGCGGCCCATCGTTTCGTCGAGAACCGTGCGCGCCTCGGTGTAACGGCCGGTCTGGAACAGCATCAGCCCGAGGTTGAAGCGCGCCTGCAGGTCGTCCGGCGTCAGCGCGACGAGGGCTTGCAACTGGGCGGCGGCTTCTTCGGCCCGGCCCGAGCCGACGAGCAGGGCGGCGAGCGGCCGCTGTGCTTCGATCATTCCGGGGTCGAGGGCCACGATCTGCCTGAGTTCGTCGATGGCGCCCGCGGTGTTGCCGGAAGCGGCCCACATCTGCGCCCGCTGAAGCCGCCAGCGCAGATTCTGTGGCGCGAGGTCGGCGGCGCGTTCCAGGTGCTCGGCAGCCTCGGTTCGCCGGCCGCCCTGGGCGAGGAACATGGCGAGGGCGAAGTGGGCCCCGGCGTGGTCCGCGTTCAGGGAGATGGCTCGGCGCAGATGCCTCTCGCCACGCTCGGCGTTGCCGAGCACCAGCAGTGAGCCTGCCAGCCGGTAGTGGGCCTCGTCGTCCGCTTCGTCCGCTTCGAGGACCTCTTCGTACAGCTCGGTCGCCCGTTGATGGTCGCCTTCCGCGGCGGCCGCGACGGCGCGGTCGAGGGGCAGGATCACGTCTTCCTCGAGCGGCCTGAGGCGTTCGAGCAAGGGGTCGTACATCGGGATCAGGACGTCCTGGTTCAGGCGCCACGCCTCGACGGCTCGGTCGGCGTCGCCCAGCGCGCGGTAGGCGAGGCCGACGTGGTGATTCGCCTCGCTGCCCTCGGGCTGGGACGCGGCGACTTCCTGGAAGATCTCGAGCGCGCGCGCCGGATCGCCGCGTTCCATCGCGATGTAGCCGAGGCCGACGCGGGCCGTCGCGCTCTCCGGATAGGCCGCAACTGCCGCTTCGTACGCGGCTTCGGCGGCGTCGATGTCGCCGGCCGCGACGTGGAGTTCACCCAGGCGGATCAAGGTCGGCGGGTCGTCCGGCCGGCTGGCGAGCGCCTGCTCGGCGCTCGAGCGGGCCCCTTCCAGGTCCCCGTTCGCAATGTCCAGCAGCAGCTGGAAGTAGGCCCACTGAAAGTCGCCCGGCGCCAGCTCCCGGAGCTGATCCAGGCAGGCCGCAGCAGCGTCGTGGAGTTCGTAATGCAGGTAGCGCGCGCACAGATCGCCGTAGGTGTTCGCCGCCAACTGCGCCTCAAGAGGCTCGGCGGCGTGTTCCAGGGCGTTCGTGGTGAGCGCCCGGTACTCCCGAAGGCGTTGCGCGTCGACCGCGGGGACCCCGGTCAGATCCGGCTCCGGCACCTGGCTCAGGTCGAGTGTTTCCTTGACGCGCCGGATCTCCAGGAGCTCGGTGAAGTCCTGGGGGTGGACGGCTTGATGAAGAAAGAGCGCCACGCCGATCATGACGGCTGCGACGACCTCTCGTCTCTCGGAGTGAACTGTCATTTGCATCCCTCAGAACCGGATCTCTTCGAGCTCCTCAGGACGCAAGATCGTCTTCGGTCAGTCCCTTCGTCAGCAGCAGGTCGGCGGCAGCCAGCGTTTCTGTGGACCGTCGCCATTCGGCGATCACGACGTCGCGATTCACAGAACCGAGACGGCGTCGCGCTCAACGGCGAGTTGGAATGGGAAGCCGCGATTCTTCTGTTCCTCCCACTCTCCTTCCGTGTACGCCATGATCGAGGGCGCGATCGGGGTGGCCGCGGCGAGGTGGTAGCCGATGCACCGGAGGCGCCGCTGGAGGTCCGCGGCTTCGTCGGCAACCAGGAGCAGGATGTCCAGGTCACTGTCTTCGCGGGCGTCGCCACGGGCCTTTGAGCCGTAGACGACCATGCGCCGGACGGCGTCCGGGTGCTGTTCCCTGAGCGCCTTCCGGTAGTTGTCGAGCCAAGTCTGTTCGTCGGGGTCGAGCGTGAGCATGAAGTACGTGCCCCTGAAGCCGTGGACGCCCGATCCTACCGCGCCGTTGATCGCGAAGCCGATCCGACGCGCCGGTCATGGAATCATCGGCGCCATGGACCGCGAAGCACTCGACCGTGCCCGGCGCAAAGCCGAGGCGATCGGCATCTCGAACGTGCAGCGGCACATCTTCCTGTGCTGCGACCAGACGACGCCGAAGTGCTGCGACCTGGAGACATCACTCGAGTCGTGGTCGTTCCTCAAGCGGCGGCTGGTCGAAGTGGGGCTGACGGAGTCCGGCACGGTGATGCGGACGAAGGCGAACTGCCTGCGCATCTGCGACGCCGGCCCGATCGCGGTCGTCTACCCGGAGGGCGTCTGGTACTGGGGGTGCACGCCGGAAGTCCTGGAACGGGTGATCCAGGAACACCTGATCGGCGGCCGGGTGGTGACGGACCGGGTGATTGCGGGTGCGGTGCCGGGGCCCGCCCTGCCGGGCGATTGAGGCCGGGGCGTTCCGACTACCGGGCTGCCGACACCCCGGGCGTGAGCAGTCGTTCCGCCGCGGCGTCGTTCCGCAACAACAGTGACGTCTCGTCCCGGAACGCCTTGAGAATCGTGTGGGTCGTGTCGTACGCCCCGAGGAGCATGAGGCCGGACTCCTCGGCGGAAGTCGTGATCTTGACCCGGGGCTTCCCGTCGGCAGTGATCAAGCGGAGGATGACGGTTTCGGGATACCCGATCCGCCCGTCCGGCCACTCGTAGCCGGGGTTCTCGGGCTCCAGGACGAGCTGCGCCCGCAAGCGCCCGTTGCTGTCCACGATCTCGATCCCGGCGCCACGCAGGACGGTGTCCTCGGCGGCGTCCGCCTTCGTGAAGTAGGGCAGTAACAGGAGCAGCGCCAGGAGCGCGAAGTTGATCGCCGTGAGGATCGGGAAGATCCATTGGTTCTTTATGCTGTTCTTCTCCTGTCGATCAGGGCTCATTGGGAATGCTCTTCCGTCCACTGAACTGCCGCCTCGAGCACCGCGTCCTCGCCGGCTCCGCTCGGCCTCGACGAGCTTCGGCGGCACGAAGGCCTCCCGTGGTGTCCCGTCGACATGGTAGAGGCGCTCTGCCGGTACCCGAACCTGAATTCCGGTGTGTTTGAGAGCACTGCTGTCCCACAAACTTCAAGGCAGCGCCAGTTGCAGTTGCGCGTTTCCGGGGCACGGCGGGTCGCGTTCGGGTTGCAGCAGGTCGTTGAGCGTTCGTCGTTCGAAGAGATTGAGTTGGAGCAGGCGCAGGATTTCGCTGAGCCTCCACTTGAGGCGGTTTGAGAACTTCAGGTAGGCGAGGATCAGGTGGACGCACATGGCGATCCATACCTGCGTCAGCACTGCGTTGCGGGAAGTGCCGAGAAAGCTCTTGATCCGGAGATTCTGCTTGATCCACTTGAAGAAGAGCTCGACCTGCCAACGGGCCTTGTAGATGTCCGCGATGGTCCTCGGCGCGAGTTGGAAGTTGCTGGTGAGAAACACGTAGTGCTTGCCGGTCTCAGCGTCCCGGTAGCCGACCCGCCGGAGCAGGATCGGGCACTTCTTCCGGCCCTCTCTGCTCGTGAGCGCGATGGTCTGGTCCGAGGTCACGCCGCGGCCGGGGGCGTACGAACGACGTTCCCGAACCGCGTACCGGACTCCCCGCTTGAGCCGCGTCACGAGAGAAACCCCTTGTGCGTCAAGGGATTTCAACCAGCCGAAGTCCTGGTACAGACGGTCCGCGACGACAATGCTCCCCTGCGGCAGCCGCAGCGTCTTCGCGACCTTGATGTCCGACGCCTTCCCATCCGTCACACTCACGAACGACGGCAGGTGGCCGGCATGGTCGAGGCCGACGTGGACCTTGATCGCCCCCTTGCTCTTGCTGTACTTCGCCCACGGGAACAACGCGAGGCACAGGTCGATGTGGGTCGCGTCCAGGGATACGAGTGGGTTCTTGAACCGGAATCCGTGGCCGGGCGCCACGCTGCGGCAGCGGTCCAGAAGACGCTTGAACTGCAACTCGAAGAGCTCGTGAGGCTGCTCCTGGTTGACGCGCGCAAGCGAGGATCGAGCGACCCGTCCGACTCCGAGATGATAGAGCTTCCGTTTCTGGGCCTCCAGATTCGCCACCACATCCCGCAGGCTGCACCGCCCCGAGAGTTGCGCCATCGCCATGGCCACGAACTGGCTCCACCGGCTCATGGAGCGGAGTTTCCTCCCTTCGTGGTGCCTCCGGGCGTCCTGCTCGAACTCATGTCTCGACACCATCCTGAGCAGCTGTCCGAGCACGGTGCTATGATGCGCCATGGGTCTGAATCCTCCTTGTGATCATTGGTTCTCTTGACCAGACGAATGATACAGCAAGGCACGGATTCAGACCCGTTTCTCAACCCAGTTTATGGGACAGCAGTGGTTTGAGAGAGTGGCCGTACAACGCGCCGCGCAAACCCGCCATTGCGGTCCCGAACACGGTTGCGCGCCCCATGCCGTCCAGAGCGATCGCGACGCCCTCGCCCATGCTCCCGGTCCAGCGGCCGAACAGCACGGCGACCGGCTTGTCGTAGGCGGAGGGCCCGCGTGGTTTCACGCTCACGACCCAGGTTCGGTCCTTGGCGGGAATCTCGTGGCGCTGATAGGGCCGCTCCTCCGCCACGAGTCGGCCAAGGAGGGGACGCGCGACGACCGTGTCGCCGCCGCTCGGCGTGTTCCGGAGATCGAGGATCAGTCCATCCGTTTGCCGGAGCGTCTTGAGCGCGGCATCCCATTCCCGGACCAGGGCGGACTGCCCCAGGCTGTTGTGAATGCGGACGTAGCCGATGCCGTGATCCATCAACTTCGCGGTCAGGTTCGAGTCGGGTCGGTTGGTCAGTCCCGGCTGGAACTCCACGCTTCGCGGCTCGGAGTCCGTTCGGACTTCAATCCGCAGCGGCGCGTTCTGCCGGCCGGCGAGCATCGCGCGAAGCGCCCAATCGCGGGCTGCGGGGTCGTCGCGGTCGAGGGCTCTTGGTAGCCGATCCTCGACCGCGTCTTCGACCGGACGGCCGCCGACCGCCACGATCTCCATCCCGGGCTGAAGCCCGGCGCGCTCGGCGTCCGAGCCGACTCGCACCTGCGTGATGAGCGCCTTGCCGTCGTGGTGGATGGCCCAGACATCAGCACCGGTCGGGACGAGCCGGGGCGACGACGCCGTGTTGACACCGAGGTGAGCGTGGTGGTCGTAGAGATGCTCAATGAGCTCCTCGAGCACGCCGATGAACTCGTTGGTGTCACCGACCGCCGCGGCACGCGGCCGGATGAGATCCCGCACTTGCTCCCAGTCGACAGCTTTCTCGTCGAGATAGGCGTAGGTGTCGCGGATGGAGGTCCAGGCTGAGTCGAAGTCCTCGACGTAGTCGGATGAGGACGGGTTCGCCGGTTGCGCCTGACATGAAACGGCGCCGGCGAAAGCGGCGGTCACGAGCGCTGCGAGCAGCGGCAAGTGCCGGGTGGATCGCATGTTCGGAGGCTGGGCGGAGCGGGTCAACTGAGCACCTTGGCCCACGATAGCCGCTTCCAACACGCGCCGATCGCTCCAAGAGTGGTTGTTTATAGCGATCTGCGCCGTTTTATCCAGATTAGGTAAAAACCGGGCAGAACCCTATAATCGGCAGGTGGATCCCACTCGCAACCCCTACAACCCGGGCGCCCTCCGGCCCCGCTTGTCGGTCGCGACGCGGAGTTGGAGACGATCCGCATTGACATTGGAGCGCCTGCGCCTTGGCCGTTTCGCGAAGAGCGTGACTCTGACCGGGCTTCGAGGCGTTGGGGCGACGCCGGTCTGTTCACTGAGGTCGGTAAAGCCGCTCGCGAGCGAGGAAGAGGTGTCTTGGTGACGGATGGGCAAGGACACGCCGGGCGTGGGACCGCTGCGTGACAAGCTGATCAAGAAGGGGCAGTGCTACTCGCCTCGTCACGGCGAGGTCGACTTCACCGTGCCCTTCTTCGACGACTTCGTACGCCGCCGGCTGCGTGCCTCGGGCAGCGTCGGAGCCGGGGGCGTTCAATGAACGGTGAGGATTGCGATATGGAGACCGAACACGGCTTCCCCGTTCCGGACCGGAGCTTCAAGGTCTGGCAGCGCATTCTGAGGGCCGCTTTTGCCCTTCCTGGAGTGAAGATCGATCGTGCGGCGTATCTCCGACGGCAGTTGTCGAACTACTGTTCACCCGAACAGGTCCAGGAAGCAATCGAGAAGGGACCGGCGAACGCAGATGTTCCAGATGAGTTGATCGACAAGCTGGCCAAAACCAGCATCAAATCACACGTCTTCAAGGCATCGACTATCTCTTTCGCGACAGGGCTGCCAGGCGGTTGGGCCATGACGGTGACTGTACCGGCCGATATCGCGCAGTTCTTCGCGCAAGCCATCATGTTGGCGCAGAAGCTTGCCTACTTGGGCGGGCCGCCTATGGTCCTTGAAGACGGCGGTGTCGATGAACTGACTGAGATGGAGGTTACGCTGCTTATAGGGGTGATGATGGGAGCAGAAGGCGCCGCTAGCGGTCTCAGCTCAATCGCTGCTCACATCGCCAAGAAGGTCGCCAAGGATCTACCGAAGAAGGCGCTGACCAAGACAACGTTCTACCCGATAGTGAAGTCGGTTGGGAGGTTGATCGGCGTGCAGGTTACGAAACGGTCGTTCGCCGCTGCAGTTGGGAAAGCCATCCCGTTGGTCGGAGGGGTGGTATCGGGCGGGATGACGATGGTGATGATGAGGACCATGGCTAACCGCCTGAGAGATCACTTCCGCGAAATGAGCGAGATGAAGTCGCAATCAGACGACAGTAGCGAGAAGAGCGGCCCGTAGGAGTCTTCGATTCCCCCGTTGGGGCTCGGTTGCCGTGATTCGCCCTCGCTGTTTCGGCCGGAGCAACCCATCGCCCTCTCAGTCGTACACTCCATCCGCGAACCAGCGCTCCGAAGTCCGGTCGCGGTAGATCCGGCACACGGCGCCGTTTCGCAGTTCCACGTCCCAGTAGTCCCGCAGGGCCGGGGCCTCTCGCCACCAGCCCTCCTCGATCTCCCAGGGGCCGGCGGCGGTGCGGACGGGGCCCTCGATGCGGACGTGGCGTTCGTCTGTAGGCAGGGGGTTGATCTGCACCGGTTCGGGGCAGGGAGCGGGGCCCTCGGCCGTCAACACCTCGACCTCGAGCGGGGGCCGCAGGGTACGGACCGCCAGCATGCCGCGGCCCGGCCGGGGTTCGAGCCGGATCCGGGGCGGCGGCGGCGGATCGTAGTCGGCCAGCCGGAAGCGTTCCGGCAGATGGCCGTTGCGTGTGCGCGGCGAGCCGACCCGGTTCGGGCCGAGCAGGGCGAGCAGCCGGGCGGTGACGGCGGCCAGACGGTCGGGCGACAGGGCGGCCGGACCGAGCAGGCTGAGTTGAGCCTGGCGCGGTACATCGGGGTGGGCCGCTAGCTGCATACCGAGAATCGGCGCTCGCGGTGGTTCCGCCTCCAGGTTGAGACGGATCAGGGACAGCAGCGTTCGGGCCTCACGCGTGGGCGCCGGCAGCTCGATTGCCAGTTCGTGGAGGCCTTCGGGTTCGAGCTTGAGCGACAGTTCGAGCCGCTTGCAGCCCATGCCCCGTGCTTCGAGCCGGGCGGTGAGCCGTTCGACCGCGCCGCGGGCGACGAACAGGAACGGTTCCAGGTTGTCGATCGGCCACTCGAAGGTCTGCGACTCACGGAAGGTGGGCGGCGGCGGACGGGGAGTGAGCGGCGCCGGATCGACGCCCCGGGCGGCGGCATGGAGCGCCACTCCGCGCCCGCCGAGACGGCTGTGGACCTCGCCAGCCGGCAGGCCGGCCAGATCGCCGACGGTGCGCAGGCCCCAGAGCTTCAGCGTGTGGAGGATCTCCTGGTCGTCGCTGTCCGGCGCCGTGCCGCCGGAACCGCTGCCGCCGCTTTCGAGCAGGGAGTTGAGCGGCAACGGCGCCAGGAACCGGGCTTCGCCGCGTGGCGCCACGACGTTCGGCGACCGCGGCAGGGCGGCCGCGGCCCGCGCCGCGAGCTTGCTGCCGGCGATGCCGACCCGCCCGGGCAGGCCGGCGGCATCCATGTCCCGCATCATCGTCTGGCCGAGGCTGTGCTCGTCATCGACCGCGATGTCGAGGTAGACCATGCCCTCACCGCCGTCCTCGACCCGGGGCGAGAAGGCGCCGGCGATCTCGAGCAGCACCTCCTGCGCGGTGTGTTCGCGCTCCGGGTCGCGGACACGGTCGACCAGGCCGGACTCGATGTTCCGGGCCTGGGCCATTGTCAGCCCCGGTCGCACCCCGGCCCGTCGCGCCAACCGGGAGGCGGCTACGATCTGTGCCGAGGGGCCCTCGTGGACCACGACCGCCTCGCGGGTGAGTTCCGGCGCTCCCCGCAGGTAGGCAGCAAGTGGAAACAACGCCGCCCTCATGCAGGCGATCCTGAGACGGCGCTTAGCCGGCACGTCTCAGCACCTCGGCGGGCAAGCCGGAGCGGCTGCCCTCTGCCGGTCGAGGCGGCGCGCTGGGCAGGGGGCGCTGCAGGCTGCTGGTGAAAACGCGCAGCTCGACATCGGCCGCAGCGCCCGGCCGTGCGCCGCGCGACTTGGCGAGCTCGAGTCGGGTTCTGAGCCCGTCGAGCAAGCGTGGGCTTCTCGGCACGGTCTGTCCCCAGAGGGCGCGGACCGGCGACGTTCGGGATCCCAGGTCGAGAACCTTCTGCGGCGCCGTGCCGCCGGCGCGGTACGGGCTGGCGATCAGCAGCGCGGCTTGATGGTTCTCAGCCGCGCGGCGCAGCCGCAACCACGCGGACTCCTTGCCGCGGCCGCCGGGCACCGGGGGCAGTCCGAGATCGATCGCGACCAGGGGGAAGCCGCCGCCGATCAGCACTTCGGCGCTGCCCAGCGCCTGCTTCAGCCGCTTGGGCCGCGCCCAGAGCAGCCGTTCGAGGACGACTCCGGCGCGCGCCGCTGCCTGCGGATCGAAGTGATCTCCCAGATCGACCAGCGCCGCCGATTCACCGCTCTGGGTGGCGCCGGCCAGGAGTTCCAGCACCAGGGAGAAGCGGCCGCTGCTTCGAGGGCCGACCAGCTCGACCGTCTGCCCGCGACAGATCCCGCCGCCGAGCAACCGGTCGACGCCAGAAAGCCGCGTGGCGAACAGTTCAGCGTCCGTCTCCTGAATACTGATCGCGGGACTGTCGCCCACCAGCTCCCGCCCGCGCCGGATCTGGCGCACCAGCGACCGCGGCCACTGCGGGTCGGTGAGAGCTGCGGGCAGGGAAGTCACGGCGCCGAGGACGCGGAACACGAGAAGCGGGAAAGTGGGAAGAGAGCATCATAGCGCAACTAGGGCGTAAACAAGAAGCTCACTTGCTGCGGCGTTCGCCGCTGACAGGCCATCGGCAGATCGGGTCCGGGACGGTCTTCGACGGCCCTGTTAAGACTTGGCTCCCAACTTTGAATAGGGAGATGCCGCCAGTCTCGCTCTTGGGCGGCTTGAGGGTGCGAGCCAGCTTCTGGAGCCGGCGCTCTTCGTGTACTCCTACGTCCGCAAGGAGGCGGTGTTGTCCTCCCAGATCGAGGGCAACCGGTCGTCGCTATCCGACCTACTGCTGTTCGAACTCGACCAGGCTCCGGGGGTTCCTCGCGACGACGCGGCCGAGGTCTCACGCTACGTTGCTGCCTTGGAACACGGCCTGGAACGCCTTGGCGAGAACTTTCCCCTCTCGAACCGTCTGATCCGTGAACTACACGGCATCCTGCTGTCTGCCGGCCCCGGCGTGAGCAAGGCTCCGGGTGAGTTTCGCCGCTCCCAAAACTGGATCGGCGGTACTCGCCCGGGCAACGCCGTGTTCGTGCCGCCGCCGCACCTCGCCGTGCCCGACTGCATGGGCGAACTCGAGCGTTTCCTGCACGCGAACGACGATGGTCTGCCGACGCTGGTGCGGGCTGGCCTGGCGCACGTTCAGTTCGAGACGATCCACCCCTTCCTCGACGGCAACGGCCGCGTCGGCCGTCTGCTCATCATCCTGCTGCTGTGCGAGGCTGGATTGCTGCGCCAGCCGCTCCTCTATCTCAGCGTCTACTTCAAACGCCACCGGGACCAGTACTACGAACTGCTCGACCGCGTCCGTCACACCGGCGATTGGGAGTCCTGGCTGGCGTTCTTTCTTGAGGGTGTACAGGAGACGGCTGAGAACGCCGCCGCGACTGCGAGGCGTCTCACGGAACGGTTCACGGCCGACCGGGAACGCATCGCAGCCGAGGGTCGCCGAGCCGGCTCGGCGCTTCGCGTCCACGAGGCTTTCCAGGAACGTCCTATCCTCTCCATTCCCGAGACGTGCAAGCGCACCGGCCTCTCGTTTCCGGCCGTTTCTGCCGCTCTGAGACTCCTGGAACGCGCTGACCTCGTCCGAGAGATCACCGGCTACAGCCGGAACCGCGTGTACGTCTACAGCGAGTATCTGAGGATCCTGAACGAGGGTGTGGAGACCTAGGCCTAGACGGCGGTTACGACAACCGCGTAGGGTCGAGTACCCCTGACACTGCCCCGCTCGGGCCGACCGAGGGACGGGCGCATCATGGCGCTTGCCGGCACACTGGAAGCGAGTTCACATGGAAGACATCAAGCTCTGGCAACTTGACGGCTCTCGGGCCAAGCCGTTGGCGTCGAACAACCGGTTGGAGTCCGAGCAGTTGCTTGAGGAGACACTGGTAGAGAACCCGGACCTTCTTGTCGAGGGTCTGACTCTGGTAGGCCGGCAAACGCCTACCGATGGCGGGCCTCTTGATCTCTTAGGGGTGGACGCTGACGGCAGGTTGGCCGTATTCGAGCTGAAGCGCGGAACATTGTCGCGGGACGCCGTCGCGCAGATCATCGACTATGCCTCCGACCTCGACGACCTGGAACTGGATGCCCTGTGCGATCGGATCGCGGAAGGGTCAGGCGCCCATGGCACAAAAGAGATCGAGGACTTCCAGGAGTGGTACGGCCTACAGTTCGGTGAATTGGAGTCGCTCAAGCCGCTGCGCCTTTTCCTCGTCGGACTTGGTGTCGACGGCAGGACCGAACGAATGGTGAGGTTCCTCGCCAACAACAGCGAGATGGACATTTCCTTGTTGACGTTCCACGGCTTTGAGCAGGACGGATGCACGCTCTTGGCAAAGCAGGTGGAAGTGAAGGCAGGCGACGATGTTCGTCCGACCAGACACCGAAGACGCTGGACCAAGGAACAGCTAAAAGAGGTCTTCAATGCCAAACTCGGCCGATCCGAAGTTGCTGGTCTGTTCGGCGATGTGAAGGCAGCGTTCGAAGCGGGCTTCCCTGCCGCACGAAAATCGCCTAACACCCGCGGGCTCAGTTGGAAGCTGAGAAGCGAGACTGGATCAGGAAAGAAGGTCTCCTTTGCGCGGCTCGATCCCGAACGACACGAGGTGCTGATGATCTTCTATGGTCGTGCGATTCGGTTGTGCAGGGAGGAGTTCAAGCAACGCGTTGACACGATCCCGTACCAGACGTGGCCGAAAGACCAGGAGCCGTGCTCGGAGCGGCCACCGGAGATCCAGTTCAACCTCACTCCGGAGGTATGGAGCACGCACAAGGCCAGTCTGTCCACGCTCGTACAGTCCGTCTACGAGGCTTTGCAGAGTCGTCTTGAGGAGGATGGCGTTCAGGCGTAGGCGTCTGAGCTGTCTGTGATCTCCGCCTGTTGGCCCTGCCTCCATTCACACTACCTCGCCGATGTAGCGCTCCCTCGCCAGCCGCCAGAAGACGACGAGGAACGCGGTCAGCGGGATCGCCAGGATCATGCCGGCGATGCCGTTCAGCGCCGAGCCCCAGAAGAAGACGGCAACGATGATCGCCATCGGGTGCAGTCCGGTGCGATCGCCCATGATCCGCGGCGTCAGCACGTAGGCCTCGATGAGCTGGACGAGCACGAAGACGACCAGCACCCAGATCACCAGGTTCACGCCGCCGCCCTGCTGCCAGTACGCGATCGGCAGCGCCACCGCCAGACCGACGATGCTGCCGAGGTAGGGGATGATGTTGAGGAAGCCCAGCATCAGGCCTAGGACGAGGCCGTAGCGCAGACCGGCGATGGAGAAGCCGACGGCGAACAGCGCGCCCTGGAGGAAGGCGATGACGAGCTGGCCGCGGAAGAACGCGACGAGGATGTCGATGAACTCCTGGATGAGATAGATCACGTCCTCACGGGTCCTCGGCTTGAGGAAGGGGAAGAGGTGGTCCAACTTGCGGAAGCGGTCCGGCTCGACCATGAGGAAGAAGCAGAGGTAGACCGGCAGCACGGCCCAGGCGAAGAGGGAGGCGAGGCCGGCGGCAATGCTCTGGAGTACCTCCACTGCCGTATCGCCGACGATGCCGAAGCTCGAGAGCAGGTTCGAGTCTCCACCCTCGAACGCCTCCCGCACCTGGATTGCGACCGGGTTCGTTTCCAGGAACTCGGTCACGACAGGCGAGATCTCGGCCGTCCAGTCGACGATGCGGTCCCACGCGCCGGGGAGCGCATCGAGGAGTTCGTCGATCTGTGACGCCGCCATGGCGCCGAAGAACCAGGCGAAGCCGACGACGGGTACGAGCAGGGACAGCAGCACAGCGGCCACAGCGAGGATCTTCGGGAACCGCAGCCGTTCGTTGAGCAACTCATAGTACGGCCGGAGCACGAACGCCAGCACGGCCGCGACCGCCAGCGGCAGAAAGACGCTCGAGAAGGCGGCGAAGAAGGTGCCGATGGCCCAGAACAGCGCCACCACCGCGGCCAGGATGACGGCGGCCGCGGCGATCGTCGCCGCGGCAGCGACGGTGGCGCGCTGGCGTTCCGAGAGTTCGATCTGCACGGGTGTTCGTCCTCGGCGGGACGCTACCACCTGGCCACCGGCAGCTTGAGCGAACGCCGCGCGCGGCCGCTCCGTATACTCCTTCGCATGACCGTGACGCTGCTCGACCGGCCGCCGCGGACGCTGCCGCGCAGTTTGGGGCCGTACCGCCGCTGCGACTACATGGCCCTCCCCGATGAACCCCGCTGCGAGTTGATCCGCGGGAGGTTCTACCTGAGTCCCAGCCCAATCGTCCTCCATCAACTCATCGTCGGCTATCTGCACCGGCTGTTCCTCGACGCGGCGGATCGCACCGGAGGAACCGCGATCGTGGCGCCGATGGATGTCCATCTGGCGGATCACTCGGTGGTCCAGCCCGACGTGATCTACGTCTCGCCGGAGCGCGGCGAGATCGTTCAGGATTGGATGGAAGGCGCGCCGGACCTCCTGGTCGAGGTGCTGTCGCCATCGACCGCGTCGCGTGACCGGGTCCACAAACTCGACCTCTACGCGACGGCCGGCGTGCGGGAGTACTGGATCGTCGATCCGCGGCAGCGCCGGATCACGTTCCTTGTTCACGACGGCGAGGGCTTCAGCGAGCAGGCGCCGGAGGGCTCCCGCTACCAGTCGCCCGCGGCGCCGGAGATTACGGTGGACACGGACGAACTCTCGGCCGCGGTGGACCGGAAGTTCGCGGACACATAGCAGCTCTGTACCGAGCGGCCCGGCTTGCGTACGGGCGAGGTGGATACGATCGGCGCTATGGCTGCGAAACACCGATTCCAGACCGTCAAGGGCGTCCGCGACCTGCTGCCCGACGAGGCCGCCGCTTTCGCGGCGGTGGAGGAGACCGCGCGCCGGGTGTTTTCGCTCTACGGCTATCGGGAGTTGCGCACGCCCGTGGTCGAGGACACGGATCTCTTCGTGCGCGGAGTCGGGGAGGGCAGCGAAATCGTCGGCAAGCAGATGTACACCTTCGACGACAAGAAGGGGCGCAGCCTGACGCTTCGGCCCGAGAGCACGGCGGCGGTGGCGCGGGCCTATCTGCAGCACGACATGGCGTCCTGGCCCCAGCCGGTCAAGGTCTTCTACATGGGGCCGCACTTCCGCTACGAGCGGCCGCAGGCGGGCCGCTACCGGCAGTTCCACCAGATCGGCGCTGAACTGATCGGCGATCCGGGGCCCTACGGCGACGCGGAACTCCTGGTCATGCTGCTGCGCTTTCTGGAGGAACTCGGCTTCGACGACCTGGAGGTGGGCCTCAACTCAGTCGGCGATCCGGACTGCCGCCGGCGCTACTCCGGGCTGCTGCGCGAGTACCTCGAACCGCATCGGGACGAGTTGGGCGCCGACAGCCGTCGCCGCCTGGAGACGAATCCGCTCCGCATCCTCGATACGAAGGCGCCGGTGGAGCGGAGACTGCTCGAGAGGGCTCCGCGCCTGCTCGATGTGCTCGGGGACGGGGCCTGCCGGCACTTCGAGGTTGTGCGCGAACAGCTCGAACGTTTCGGCGTCGCCTACCGGGTCGACGATCGGCTGGTGCGCGGCCTCGACTACTACACGCGGACCGTGTTCGAGATCACCTCGGCGGCACTGGGCGCGCAGAACGCGATTCTGGGCGGCGGCCGCTACGACGGTCTGATCGGCGAACTCGGCGGTCCGAGCGTGCCCGCGATCGGCTTCGCGATCGGCGAGGACCGGCTGGTCGATGTGCTGCCGGCGGCGTCGCCGGCGCGGGCCGCCGGCGCGCCGCCGGTGAGTGTCCTCATCGTCGGCGAGGCCCACCTGCGGCAGGGTCTGGAGCTCACCGAGGAGTTGCGCGCGGCCGGTGTGCCGGCGATCTGCGACCTGGCTGCCGGCCCGCTGAAGGCCGGCCTGCGCAAGGCGAACCGCCGCGGATGCCGATGGGTCGTGCTGTTCGGCGAGGACGAACAGGCCGCCGGGACGGTGGTGCTGAAGAACTTCCAGGACGGCAGCCAGGAAACGATCCCGCGCGAGGGTTTCGCTGCCGCGATTGCGGCGAGGATTTCGGCCTGAGTTGTGCGAGGATCGGCGGCTCGGGCCTAAGGTGGCCCGCCGCGAAGGACAAGCACGTGAACAGAAGCAAGGCAGGAAACCTGACCACGGAGCAGGTCGGCGAGCAGGCGAAGGTCCAGGGGTGGGTCCACCGCCGCCGCGATCACGGCGGCGTGATCTTTCTCGACGTGCGCGACCGGAGCGGCATCGTGCAGGCGGTCGTTCACCCCGAGAGCACGCCTGAGACGGCGGAGGCCTTGCAACCAGCGCGGCTCGAGTACGTCGTCGAGGTCGAGGGCGAGGTCGTGCGCCGCGACGCGGACAAGGTCAACCCGAAGATGGCTACCGGCGAGATCGAGGTGCGGGTCCGGCAGGGGCGGATCCTGGCGCGCTCCGAGCCGATGCCGTTCTCGATGGAGGGCGCGCAGGACGCGAGCGAGGAAACCCGCCTCAAGTACCGGTTCCTCGATCTGCGGCGGGAAGGCCTGCAACGCAACCTGAGGCTGCGCTCCGACTTCACGATCGAGAGCCTGAGCTACTTCCGCGAGCAGGGTTTCGTCAACGTCGAGACGCCGATGCTCACCCGCTCGACGCCGGAGGGGGCCCGCGACTACCTGGTGCCGAGCCGCCTGAACCACGGCAGCTTCTACGCCCTGCCCCAGTCGCCGCAGTTGTTCAAGCAGATCCTGATGGTGAGCGGCCTCGAGCGCTACGTGCAGTTCGCGCGCTGCTTCCGCGACGAGGATCTGCGCGCCGACCGCCAGCCCGAGTTCACCCAGATCGACATCGAGATGTCCTTCGTCGAGGAGGAGGACGTGTTCCGCCTGGTCGAAGGACTGTTCTCGCGCGTGTTCCCGCTCGCCGGGATCGAGCCGCCGACCTCCTACCCGCGTCTCTCCTACGACGACGCCATGGCGCGCTATGGCTCGGACCGCCCCGACCTGCGGGTCGGACTCGAAATCACGGACGTGACGGACTGCCTCCGCGAGACGGAGTTCCGCGCCTTCCAGGCGGCGATCGCCGCCGGCGGCGTGGTGCGGGGCGTCCACGTGCCGGGCGCCGCCGGATCGAGCCGGCGGCAGGTCGACGAGTACGCCGACATCGCCCGCCGCCACGGCGCCGCGGGGGTGCTCTGGGTCAAGCGCGAGAACGGCGTGCCTTCGTTTGTGGTCAAGAACGCCCTGACCCCGGCGCAGGTCGAGAACCTCGCTGGCCGTCTCGGCGTCGAGGAGGGCGGCATGGGTCTCCTGGTCGCGGGGCCCGCGCCGACCGCGGCGGCGGCGCTCGGCGCGTTGCGGGTGGAAGTGGGCCGTCGCTTCGGCCACATGCGCGAGGACGCGCACGAGTTCCTGTGGGTGCACGACTTCCCCCTGGTCGAGTGGAACGGCGACGATGGGCGCTGGAACGCGACCCACCATCCGTTCACCTCGCCGCGCATGTCCGACCTCGACCGTCTGGAGAGCAACCCGGGGTCGGTGGGATCGCGCGCCTACGACGTGGTGCTCAACGGCAACGAGATCGGCGGCGGCTCGATCCGGATCCACGACCAGGAACTGCAAAAGCGGGTGCTCGCCCTGCTCGGGATCGACTCTGAAGAGGCGGAGCGGCGCTTCGGCTTCCTGTTCGAGGCCCTGCGCTACGGCGCGCCGCCGCATGGCGGCGTGGCCCTTGGCGTCGACCGCATCGTCATGCTGATGGCCGGCGCCAGCTCGCTGCGCGAAGTGATCGCCTTCCCGAAGACGGCGTCCGCGGTCTGCCTGATGACCGAAGCGCCGTCGACCGTCGACCAGGAGCAGTTGCTCGACCTGGGGTTGCGCATGCGCCCTCAGGTTGGGTCGTTCTGAGGTTGCCTTGGCCGAGCACGCCGCGGACGGCCCGCACCGTCTGACTCTCGCCCATCCCCGGGGCGTGAGCGAGATCCTCGTCGGCCCGGGTCTGCTCGCCGCGGGCGCCGAGGGCACGCTCGGCGGCGTCGCGGACTGGTGCCGGGGCCGGGTCGTGTTCCTGGTCACGAGCGAGGCGCCTGCCCGTCACTGCGGCGCGGCGGCGCGGCGGTTGCTGCAGGCCGCGGGCGCGGCGCGGATTGAGACGATCGAGGTTCCCGGCGGCGAGGCGGCCAAGACGGTCGAGTGCGCAGCGTCCGTCTGGCGGGAGATGCTCGAGCGCGGCGGCAAGCGGGACAGTCGCCTGGTGACCCTCGGCGGCGGCGCGGTGGGCGATCTCGGGGGCTTCGCCGCCGGTTGCTTTCTGCGCGGCATCGACTACATCCAGATCCCGACCACGCTGCTGGCCCAGGTCGACGCCTCGGTCGGCGGCAAGACCGGGGTCGACCTGCCAGGCGGCAAGAACACGGTCGGCACCTTCCACCATCCCCGCTTCGTGCTCGCCGACATCGACTGCCTGCGCACGCTGCCGGTCGGTGAGCTGCGGGCCGGGCTGTTCGAGGTCGTCAAGATGGCGGCGCTGCTCGATCTCGATCTGCTGGCTCAGGTGGAGGAGTCAATGGAGCGGCTGCTCGCCGCCTGTGCCGAGTCGCTGACGCCGGTGGTCGTCGCCTCGATCCAGGCCAAGCTGGGCGTCGTCGAAGCCGATCTGGAAGAGGGGGACCGCCGGCGGCTGCTCAACTTCGGCCACACCCTGGGGCACGCGATCGAATCGGAGTTCGGCTACCGGGGCCTGCGTCACGGCGACGCGGTGGCTCACGGCATGAGGTTCGCCCTGCGTTTGGCGCTTCGGCGCGGGCTGGACCCGGAGTTCGCGGCGCGCCTGGAGCGGATGATCGACCGGCTGGCGCCGCCCGGACTCGGCGCCGTGGAGCGGCAGGGTGGCGTGGGCCTGGACGTGGACCGGCTCATCCAGGCCATGGGCCGGGACAAGAAGGCGCGCGAGAGCGGTCTGGTCTGGATCCTGCCGGCCGCGCCGGGCCGGGGCGAGATCGTTACCGATCTCGATCCGGCGCTGGTACGGAGTGAGCTTCAGTCCTTCCTCGACGACTCCCGCGCCTCGTCGTCCGGGGGCGCGCAGTGAGCGTGGAAACCGGCGGTAGCGGTGCGGCTACGCCGGCGGTCGAGGGCGAGGCGCGATCCGCCGGCCTGTGGAACCGGCTGCGGCGGGGCCTCGGCCGTACCCGGAAGGGACTGGTGGGCCGGATCAGCACCGCGCTTGGAGGCGCCGCGCGGATCGATGAGGACGTGCTGGAGCGGATCGAGGAGACCCTGATCGAGTCCGACCTGGGGGTCGAGACCTCGCTCGAGCTCGTCGAACGGCTGCGTCAGGCGGGAGATTCGGGGCCGATCGCCGCCGGCGACGAGTTCGCCCTACGGCAACTGCTGGTCGACGAAGTGGCGGTGCTGCTGCTCGACGCTCCGCCCGCCGCGTTGCCGGCGACCCCGCGCATCACCCTGATGGTGGGCGTCAACGGTTCGGGCAAGACGACCTCCGCCGCCAAGCTGGCGCGGGCGTCCCTGGCCCGGGGCGAGAAGGTCCTGTTCGCGGCCGGCGACACCTTTCGTGCCGCGGCCGCGGAGCAGCTCGAGGTCTGGGGCGAGCGGCTGGGGATCGAGGTCGTCCGTCGCCCGTCGGGCGGCGACCCGGCGGCGCTCGTCTTCGACGCCGTTCAGGCGGCCGGGGCGCGCGGCGTCGATCATCTGATCGTCGACACGGCGGGCCGCCTCCACACCCGCGGTCAACTGATGGACGAACTGGCGAAGGTCCACCGGGTCACGCGGCGCGCGGCCGGCGACGCCTGGAACCTCTTCACCCTCCTGGTGGTCGATGCCGGCAACGGTCACAACGCGCTGGTGCAGGCGCGCGAGTTCGGGGCGACGGTCCCGATCGACGCCGTGTTCCTGGCCAAGCTCGACGGCACGGCCAAGGGCGGCATGGCGGTGGCGATCGCCCGCGATCTGCGCCTGCCGGTCGCCTACCTGGGTGTGGGCGAGGGGGTGGAGGACATCGTCGACTACAGGCCGCGGTCCTTTGCGGCCGCTCTGTTCGGGTGAGCGCCGTGGGCGCTGAGACTGCCGGACGTTTCGACGACGCCGATCGGCGGGCGATGGGACGGGCCCTGGCGCTGGCGCGCCGGGGCCGCCTGACCACGGCGCCGAACCCCATGGTGGGCGCGGTGGTGACGAAGAGCGGCGAGATCGTCGGCGCCGGCTGGCACCGCCGGGCCGGCGGCGAGCACGCGGAGGCGATGGCGCTCGACGCCGCCGGTGACCGCACCCGCGGCGGCACGATCTACGTCACGCTCGAGCCCTGCACCCATCACGGCCGGACCCCGCCTTGCGCGGGACGGATCCTGGAATCGGGGGTTGAGCGCGTGGTCTTCGCCCACCGCGATCCGAACCCGGAGGTAATCGGCGGCGGTGGCGAACGGCTGCGGGCCGCGGGCCTCCGGGTCGAGAGCGGGCTTCTGGCCGAGCAGGCGGTCGAGATGAACGTGCCCTTCCTGACCCGCGTCCTCCACGAGCGGCCCGCCGTGACCCTGAAGTGGGCGATGAGCCTGGATGGCCGCATCGCGACGGCGACCGGCGACAGCCAGTGGATCTCGTCGCCGCGCGGCCGCCGTTGGGCGCTCGAACTGCGTGAGGAGCACCAGGCGATCGTGGTCGGCAGCGGCACCGCGCTGGCCGACGATCCGCGTCTCGATCGGCGGCTGGGCCGGGCCGAGGGACCGATCGTGCGGGTGGTGCTCGATCGGCGGTTGCGGCTATCCGCGGGGGCGCGGATGTTCGAGGTCGAGGGGCCGGTTGCCGTCTACACGGCGGCGCCGGAGGGCGGCGCGGACGAGGGTGCGGCGGCATGGGCCGGGCGGCGCGACCGTCTACGTGATGCGGGCGCCGATGTCGTCGTGCTCGAGGCCGTGGAACCGGCCGCGGTGCTGGCGGACCTGGCCGGGCGCGGCGTGTCGAACGTGCTGGTCGAGGGCGGCGCCGGGGTGCTGGAGGCGTTCGCGTCCTCGGGTGTCTGGGATCGGGCCGCGGTGTGCTGCGCGCCCCTCCTGATCGGCGGCGCGGCGGCCCCGGGCCCGCTCGGCGGCGCCGGCGCGGAGAAGTTGGCCGACGCTTGGCGCCTCGATCGGCTGCGGGTTCTAAGGCGTGGCCCGGACGTGATTCTTGTAGGGTACCGGCAGGGATGTATACCGGAATTGTCACGGAGTGTGGCCGGGTAGTCGAGGCCCCCAAAGCCCCCAAAGCCCCGAGGCGCCACGGTGCCATCCGACCGCCCGAAGACGGGCGCTCGGACTGGGTCGCGTGTGGCGCGAGCACGCGCCCCACGGGTTCCCGCATGGTGATCGGGCACTCGGCGGAGCTTGCGTCGCGGCTGGAGCCGGGCGCCAGCCTCTCGGTCGCCGGCGTCTGCCTGACCGTGGTGGAGCAGGGCGGCGCGAACGGAGTGTCGGGTAACGGCGCAGAAGGCGCCCTCCCGGCCTGGTCCGCCTTCGATCTGTCTCCCGAAACGCTCAGTCGAACGACCCTGGGCGCTCTGGTTGACGGCGATGAGGTGAACCTGGAGCCGCCGCTTTCTGCCGGCGATCCCCTTGGCGGCCACTGGGTCCAGGGCCACGTCGACACGACGACCCGGGTGGCGAAAGTCGAGGAACTCGGAGACAACCGGGTCATCACGTTCGAGGTCCCCGCCGAGCTCGAGAACGGCCTCGTCCTCAAGGGCAGCGTGACGATCGACGGCGTCAGCCTGACGATCGCGGCGCTGGACGAAGAAACCTTCGACGTCGCCCTGGTTCCGCACACGCTCGAGGTCACGACCCTCTCGGAGCTGAAGCCCGGCGATCCGGTCAACGTCGAGGGCGACGTCCTCGCCCGGTACGTCCAGAAGTCCGTCGAGGCGGCCGTCGCCGCCGCCCTCGAGTCGGCCCGGCGTTGAGAGGGCATCGCGGGGCCCTTGAGGCCCGCCCCTGGGAGCCCGGGTGGCGCCCCGCGCCACCCGTGAACCACTCCGTGCGCCCGTCTTCGGGCGCGCGGATGGCACGCGGGCGTCTCGCCCGCATCTGGTTCAGGAGCGTCAGGGCGTGAGCGCTCTCAACCTCCGCGAACACGTCGCCGAACCGGCAAACCTCTGGATCCGTCACAGCTTCCCCCGTTGGCCCGCGGCCGGCAGCGGCAAGCTCTGGTGCAATCTCGCCACCGGCGGCCTGCCGCCATCGACCGCCGGGCCCTTGCCGGCCGCCGCCGAGGCCGCCGAAGGGGTGCACTCGGTGACCGATGTTGTGTACGTTCCGCCGCTACCGGCGGATCACGAGCACCTCCGCACGCGCATCGTCGAGGCCGCGGCCGGTGCCGGAGTGCCGCTCCTGATTCAAGTGGTGGCGAACATCCCGGTCGGCGGGTCGAGCCTCGGCGAGCTGGCCGCGCCAAGACTTGCCGACGTGCCCCCCAACGCCGTCGTCGCGGTCGACCTCCTCGACGCCCTGGTCCGCCACGCCGCCGCGCTGCGAAGCGAGTTCAGGGAGCGTCGGCAGCCGAGCCTCCCGTTCGAACCGCGTCCGCTGGCCGGCGCGACCGTCGTCTGGCCGCTCGTTGCCGACTGGACCGACCAGCCGGGCCTCCTGGCGCCCGCGATGGCCCGACTCGCCGCCGCCGGCGCCCGCCTCGTCGTACCGCGCGGCATGCAGCTCGGCGCCCGCGAACGGCGCCTGCTCGCCGAGCGCCTGCAATCCACCTGGCCCGAAGCCCTCGACGCCCTGTTTCACGGCGGCGATACCCCACCCGACGCCGCGGCCTTCCAACGCGCCGCCGAAGCCGCGGGTCTCGAGCCCCGCCTGCCCCGGCCCCTGCCGGCGCCGCCCCTGCCGACCAGGCTCCGCCGCACGCGCGAACTCGCCGGCCACCTGATCGAACTCGGCGACGCCGCCGACTCCGAGGGTCCCGTGTACTACCGCGCCGCCCGCTTCCTCGACCGCAACGAAGTCGACATCGACGCCGCCGCCCGCGAAGGCAATCTCGGCGTCCTGCCGTGGCTGGAGGATCCGGCGAGGGTGGCGGTGGAGGCGTGGCTCGGAGTTGCTTGAAGTGTGGGCCGTCCCTCACGGATGGTCTCGCTTCAGTTGCTCGCAGGTGGGCGTAGTCGGACAAATCAGTCGTTGCGAGATGTCGCCCCCGCACTGCCGTCTGGCGATACGCCGCGGCACGCGGTCGACCACAGCGCACCGACTAGCGTCGCAGACCGATCGAGGAGTTTGGGGGACCGGGCTCCTGCCAAGAGTCGGGTAAGGCGGAACGCAGTTGGCCAAACGCGACGAGCCGCTCTGCGCCCGGCGCGACCTGTCTGCGCTTACGCCTTACGTAAGTAGTAACGTCCTGCTACACTCTGCGCGGCTTGCATGATCCGGAGCTTCAAGGACAGGGACACGAGGCGGTTCTTCGAGGGCATACGCGTCGCACGCTTCCAATCGTTTGCCGACCAGGCCACGCGCCGCCTGACCATCCTCGATAGCGCCGACACCCTACGGGATTTAGCAGGTCTCCGAAGTAACCGGCTGGAGGCGCTCCGAGGAGACCGCGCCGGCCAGCACAGCATCAGGATCAATACCCAGTGGCGAATCTGCTTTCGTTGGACCGACGATGGACCCTGCGATGTGGAGATCGTGGACTATCACTGAGAAAGGGCCCGTGAAATGACCACGAAGAGTGGAATGGCTCCGGTACATCCGGGCGAAGTGCTTCGCGAGGAACTCGGCGACATCGGCCTCTCGGCCAGCGCGCTGGCCAAGGCGATCGACGTACCCGTGAATCGCGTCACGGCGATCCTCAACGGCGACCGTGGGATCACCGCCGACACGGCTCTCCGCCTCGGCCGCTATTTCGACACGACGACACAGTTCTGGCTCAACCTTCAGCAAACTTGGCAGATCCGCAATGCGGAAATCGACGCGGGCTCGCGAATCCTCATGTGCGTGGTTCCCCGGGAAACTGAGGCGCTGCGCGAAGCGGCTCGCGCGGCGATAGAAACATCGGACCTTTCCGTCCGGGCCTCCGCAGCGCTCAGGACGATTGAGTGCAACGTCGCCCTCTCCGATCAGCTGAAGACTGTCGAACGGTCGTTTCGCATCCTTGAGACGAACAGCCAAATGCTGCGCGCACTTGAGGGTTCGCTTGATGAACTCCGATGCGCCGGTGTGTTCGACACGGCCTTCCGCCACGAGTTGGGTCTCACGACGCAATGGCTGGCCGACTACGAGAGCCGGTTCCGGTTGCCTGCTTTCCCCGAAGTTTCGCGGCTGGTGGTGGAGCTGCAGAGGTCCTCGGAAGCCTCAGCGGTGCAGCGCGCCATCGAGTCCTTGGAAAGCCCGTGGCTCGACGTTGCCAACGAACTTGGTTCCGTCCAACGCCTCTTCGAGCTGCAAGGAATCGGCGAACTCATCTCACGCGCCTCAACCTTCGACAGTGCCGTTGCGGAGACCCTCCGTACCAGCCTTGGCGACTGGCGCGATCCGATCGCATGGCCCAAGGACATCTGGACGGACTTCGGCGCCCGCGCAGATTTCTACATCGACCTCGGGTTCGATCCGGAGCTTACCGACCTGCCAGCGCCTGCCTTTCGCGAGGCCGCTGCGATCACGACAGTCCGAACCGAACCCCCTTCTCTCGTCGACGCATACGGTCCGCCGGTACCGCCGTCGGACGATCCCGACGAAGAAGAGCGCCTTGCTCGTACGAACGAGGCCCACGACTGGCTTCAGCGTCTCGAAAGCCAAGTGCGCCGTTTCATCGACAGCGAAATGACTAGAACATACGGCGCGGATTGGCCGAGACACCAGCTTCCCAACAGCAAGTACGACGAGTGGCGGTCGAAAAAGGATGCGGCTGATCGCTCCGGTGCTCCTTCACGCCCCATCATCGCCTACGCCGACTTCACGGACTACATGCTGGTCATCTGCAAGCGCGACAACTGGCGACAGGTGTTTAGCCCCTATTTTGAGCGCGCGGAAGCTGTCCGTGAGTCGTTCCAGCGCCTTTACCCGATCCGCCTGGACACCATGCACGCAAGGCCCATCACGCAGGATGACGAACTTCTGCTTTATGTCGAAACCAAGAGGCTCATGCAACGCATCAAGGCATGACGCCTGCCGGAAGCTCCGACCTCTTGAGGCCGAGCGCCAGAGTTACGTCGGCCGCGGTGTCGCAGGCGAGATCCAGACTCGCATCAGCGAGACCGTTTGTTGCCCTACCGAGGCCGCAACAACGGAAACAGAATCACATCCCGGATCGACTGCGCATCGGTCAACAGCATGACCAGGCGGTCGATGCCGAGACCGAGGCCGCCGGCGGGGGGCATGCCGTACTGGAGGGCCTCGACGTAGTCGCGGTCGAAGCGGTGGGCCTCGTCGTCGCCGCCTTCGCGGGCGCGGAGTTGCTGGCGGAAGCGGTCGGCTTGGGCGTCGGGGTCGTTGAGTTCGCTGAAGGCGTTGGCGATCTCCATGCCGCCGATGAAGAGTTCGAAGCGCTCGGTGAAGCGCGGGTCGTCGGCCGACAGCTTCGCGAAGGGGGAGACCTCGATCGGGTAGTCGTGGATGAAGGTCGGTTGGATGAGCTTCGGTTCCACGAGGCGGTCGAAGAGGGCCATCAGGAGGTTGCCGTAGCTGGGGCCTTTGAACTCGGCTTCGTCGTGCCTGGCCAGTTGGGCGGCGAGCGCCGCTTCGTCGTCCACCACGGCGGCGTCAAGGCCGCCGATCTCGATCAGGGAATTCCGTACGCTGTAGCGGGGCCAGGTCGGAGCGAAGTCGATCTCGTGGCCGCGGAAGGTGGAGGTCGTCTGCCCGTCGCTGTTGACCGCATCGACGATCTGGCCGAGCAACTGCTCGGTGACGTCCATCAATTGTTCGTAGTCGGAGTAGGCCCAGTAGAACTCGAGCATCGTGAACTCGGGGTTGTGCTGGGTCGAGATGCCTTCGTTGCGGAAGTTGCGATTGATTTCGAACACGCGGTGCAGGCCGCCGACGAGCAGGCGCTTGAGATACAGCTCGGGCGCGATGCGCAGGTAGAGGTCCATGTCGAGGGCGTTGTGATGGGTCACGAAGGGCCGGGCGGCGGCGCCGCCGGGGATCGCCTGCATCATCGGCGTCTCGACTTCGAGGAAGTCGAGGTCGAGCAGGAAGCGGCGAATGGCGGCGATCGCCCGCGAGCGGACGACGAACCGCCGCCGGGACTCGGGCGAGTTCAAGAGATCGAGATAGCGCCGGCGGTAGCGCTCCTCCCGGTCGGCCAGACCGTGCCACTTCTCGGGCAGGGGCCTGGTCGCCTTGGCGAGGAGTTCCAGGCTGTCGGCCATGACGGTCAGTTCGCCGGTGCGGGTGCGGATCAGCACGCCGGCGGCGAGCACGTAGTCGCCGATGTCGATCTGCGAGAGCAGCCACCACACCTCTTCGCCGACGTGGTTGCGTCGGAGGAGAACCTGCACCTTGGCGCCGGCGGCGTCGGAGATGTCGAGAAAGGCGGCCTTGCCGTGGGTCCGGTGAGCGCGGACGCGGCCGGGAACCCGGAGGGGGATCGCCGCCTCGTCGAGTTCCTCGGCCGTCCGGTCGTCGTACCGTTGGCAGACCGTGCTCGGTTCCAGGTCGTAGGCGGCGCGGGCCGGGTAGGGGTCGATGCCCCGCTCGCGCAGGCGGTCACGCTTCGCGCGCCGGTTCTCGATCTGTGCTTCGAGTTCGGACATGGCTCAGTTTGACTCCGAGTCCCATAGAACGCCATCGGCGAGCAGGCCGGAGGTCAGGCGCGCGAGGCCGTCGGCGGCGCCGCTGCCGATCCGGAGCACGTCCTCGTGGTCGAGGGGCCCCTCCTCGATGCCGACGCCCATGTTCGTGACCAGGGAGAAACCGAGCACGCGGAGGCCCATGTGACGGGCCGCGATCACTTCCAGCACCGTCGACATGCCGACCAGGTCGACGCCGAGGGCCTGGTAGGCCCGGATCTCGGCCGGGGTCTCGTACGAAGGCCCGAGCAGGCCGAGGTAGACCCCTTCACCGACGGGAATTCCCGCGTCGCGGCCGAGTTCGGCGAAACGGCGGCGGAGGGCCGGGTCGTAGGCACAGGCCAAGTCGGGAAACCGGGGCCCCCAGCCTCCCGGCAGGCGGCCGCGGAGCGGGTTCAGCCCGGTGAGGTTCACGTGATCGGAAATCGCCGCGATCGATCCCGGCGGCAGATCGCGCCGCAACGAGCCGGCCGCGTTCGCGATCACGAGCGAACCGGCGCCGAGCAGGGCCGCGAGACGCACGATGTACACGACCTGCGCCGCCGTGTAGCCCTGGTAGGCGTGGAGCCGGCCGCGGCAATAGAGCACCACCCGTCCGTCGCGCGTTTTGACCACTTCGGCGGTCGCGGCGTGGCCTTCGATCGCTTCGACATCGAACGGGAGCAGGTCGGCGAACGGCCACGGGCCGGCCGCAGGCGCGCCAAGATCGAGGCTGAGACCGGAGCCGGTGACCAGGAGAGCGTCAGGCCGGGGCCACCCCGCGTCGAGCCAGCGCTTCCGGCTCTCCTCCAGTTCGGCGGAGAGACCCGTGTCCGGCCCTGTATCCTTGCGCAGATTCACTCCCTTGATCCCCCGTCGCGGAGTGGGGGAGACGATACACGACCGGCCTGTCGTTCGGCGGCGGCGCGCGAGGTGATCCATGACCGAGAACGGAATGCCCCGGGAGCTCATTTCGACTGAGGCTCTGCAACGCCGGGTCGACGAACTGGCGGCCGAGATCGAGCGCGACTACGCCGACAGCAAGGATCTCCTCTGCGTGGGCGTGCTCAAGGGCTCGGTGTTCTTCCTCACCGATCTGGTGCAGCGACTGTCGCGGCCCCTGGTGGTCGACTTCTTCCAGACCTCGAGCTACCGGGGCGAGACGACCTCGCACGGCGAAGTGCGGATCCGGCGCGACCTCGACCACTCGTTGGCCGGGCGCGACGTCCTGCTGATCGAGGACATCGTCGACACGGGCTACACGATGCGCACGATCATGGCGCTGATGGGTTTCCGCGGCGCCCGTTCGGTTCGCCTCTGCGTATTGCTGGACAAGGCGTGCAAGCGGAAGACGGCGGTCCAGATCCACTACCGCGGCTTCGAGGTCGACGACGTGTTCGTGGTCGGCTACGGCCTCGACTACAACGACCGCTACCGCAACCTGCCCTACGTCGGCGTGCTGGACGAGGCGGAGGTGGAAGCGGAGTAGCTGGTCTGCGGATAGCCTCGCGTGGTCGTGGGGTTTGTCTGGCATGTCGCGCTGAGGTACTTCCGCTCGACTCGCGCTGACGCGCACATCCGGGTTCTGTCTTCGCTGACCGCCGGCGGCCTGGCGGTGGGCACGGCGGCGCTGGTCCTGGCTTTGGCGGCGCTCTCGGGTTTTCAGAGCCACCTGCTGCGAGACCTTGCGCAACACACCCCGGCGCTGCAGGTGGAACTGGGAAGCGGCGCGGATGCCGCGGCCGGTGGGGCCGGGTCGACCGTCTCGCTTGTCGACCGGGTGATTGCCGTGGACGGCGTCGTGGCGGCGCAGGAGTTGCTCTACGCCCGCGGCTGGTTGGCCGACAGGACGGGTGTGTTGCCGGTCGAGGTGGTGGGCTACGAGAAGGCGCCGCCGGCATGGATCCCGGTCGAGGCCGCTGCCGTTCCGGGCCTGATCGTGCCGGTCTCGGTTGCTCTGCGGATGGGGCTGGCGGTCGGCGGCACGGCGCGGGTGGTGTCGCCCCGGCCCGGACTGACGCCGGTGGGGCCGCGGCCGCGTATGCGGACGCTGCCGGTGGCGGCGATCTACGACTCCGGCCGCGCGGAGTACGAGGAACTGCCGGTGCTGCTGCCGCTCGAGCAGGCGGCCGCACTGTTCGCGGGCGGTGACCGGCGGCTTGATCTGACCCTGGCCCCGGCCGCCGATCCGGAGGACGTGGCCGCCGACCTGCGCCCGGCGATTGGTGCGGGCGAGGGCACGGTGACCACCTGGCGGCAGGCCAATCGGGCGTTGCTGTTCGTCCTCCGGCTGGAGAAGGGCCTGGTGTTCTCTGCAGTGGCGCTGATCGTCGCGGTTGCGGCCTTTGCGCTGCTCGCCGCGCTGTCCCTGGTGCTGTCGAGCAAGCGCTCCGAAGTCGGCGTCCTCGCGGCGATGGGGGCGCCGCCGGCCCGGCTGCAGAGACTCTTCCTGGCGCTCGGCGCGCTGCTCTCGGTGGGCGGCGCCGGTCTCGGCGGCGCGGTGGGCGCGGGCGTGGCCGTGTTTCTGGACCGCTTCCGCGTCCTTTCGCTTCCCTCTGACGTGTACATCGTCGACTATGTTCCGTTCCTCGTTCGGGGCAGGGACGTGCTCGTCGTGGTCGTGTCCACGATCGTGTTCACGGGCGCGGCCTCGCTTTTGAGCGCGCGCAAGGCGAGCCGCCTGGATCCGGTCGCGGCGATGCGGAGCGCCCGGACGTGATCTCCGTCTCCGGAGTCGCCAAGGCCTACCGCGACGGCGAGGTCCTGCGCGAGGTCCTGCGCGGCGTCGATCTCGAGCTCGGCCCCGGCGACACGGCCGCCATCGTCGGACCTTCGGGTTCGGGGAAGTCGACGCTGCTGAACGTCCTGGGGGCGCTCGATACCGCCGATGCCGGCACGGTCCGCATCGACGGTGTGGATCTGATGGCGTCCAGGCCGGCGGCGCTGGCCGGGTTCCGCAACCGCTCCCTCGGCTTCGTGTTCCAGTTCCACCAGTTGCTGCCCGACTTCACGGCGATCGAGAACGTGATCATGCCGGGCCGGATCGCGGGCCGCCCCGCGGCGTCGCTGCAGACTCAGGGGCTGGAGCTGCTCGACCAGGTCGGACTCAGGGACCGTGCCGCCGACTTTCCCCAGCAGCTCTCCGGCGGCGAGCGGCAGCGGGTGGCGATCTGCCGCGCGCTGGTGCTCGAACCCCCGGTGCTGCTTGCCGACGAACCGACCGGCAATCTGGACGCGGCCAGCGGAGCGCAGGTGCTGGAGATGCTGAACGGCCTTCAGCAGCGGCGCGGAACCACCATGGTGCTGGTGACGCACAACCCCGATGTGGCCAGTCGCTGCGGCAGGGTGTTGCGACTGGACCGGGGGCGGTTGACGCCAGTTTGAATGCTGGAACGCCCGGCGGACCGGCCGCGTCGATAGACTGCGGGCAGAGCCGGGCGCGCAGCGCCATGAGCAGGTAGTTCCGTGTTCGAGAAATACAACGAAAAAGCGCGCCGGGCCCTCTTCTTCGCCCGCTACGAGGCGAGCAAGCTGGGCAGCCGGGTCATCGAGTCGGAGCACATCCTGTTGGGCATCCTGCGGGAGGGCGAGGATTCGATCACCGAGCTGTTCCAGCGGCTCAAAGTCAAACCGGAGAACCTCCGCCGCGAGATCGAGGGAGAGCGCGTGTTCGTCGAGCGCATCTCATCGACCGCGGAGCTGCCGCTCTCCGAGGAGTCGAAGAAGATCCTCGCGTTCGCCTCGCACGAGGCCGAGAGCATGGTCCACTCCTCGGTCGGTTCGGAGCATCTGCTGATCGGCGTGCTGCGGGTCGAGGACTGCCTGGCGCAGCGCATCCTGGTTCAGCAGGGCTTCGAGGTCGCGACGGTGCGCGAAGAGGTCGCGCAGGTGGCGCGGGAGCGCGCCAACCGGCGCGGCAAGCAGGAACTGCCCTATCTTGACGAGTTCGGCCGCGACCTGACCGCGCTCGCCCAGCAGGATCAGTTCGACCCGCTCATCGGTCGTGAGGAGGAGGTCGGGCGGATCGTTCAGATCCTCGCCCGGCGAACGAAGAACAACCCCATCCTGCTCGGCGAACCGGGGGTCGGCAAGACGGCGATCGTCGAAGGGCTGGCGCAGCGCGTGGTGCAGGGCCAGGTGCCGAGGTTCCTGGCGGCCAAGCGCATCGTCGCTCTCGACCTGTCGTTGATCGTCGCCGGCACGAAGTACCGGGGCCAGTTCGAGGAGCGCCTGAAGGGCATCCTCAAGGAGTTGGAGGAAGGCGACGACGTACTCGTCTTCATCGACGAGATTCACGCCCTGGTCGGAGCGGGCTCAGCCGAGGGGTCGCTCGACGCGGCGAACATCCTCAAACCGGCCTTGTCGAGGGGCGACATCGCCTGCATCGGCGCCACGACGCAGCGGGAGTACCGGCGTTACATCGAGAAGGACCGTTCCCTGCTGCGGCGTTTCCAGGCGATCCAGGTCGAGCCGCCGACGGCCGATGAGACGTACGACATCCTGGTGGGGCTCAAGGAGCGTTACCAGGGCTTCCACAGGGTGGCCTACGATGACGGCGCTCTGCGGGCCGCGGTCGCCGGGTCGAACCGCTACATCCCCGACCGCTACCAGCCGGACAAGTCGATCGACGTGATCGACGAGGCCGGCGCCAGGGTCAAGCTACGCCGGGGAAGAGACACGCGGCAGACGCGCCGGATCGAAACGGAGATCCGGCAGGTGGTGGCCGAGATGAAGGCGGCGATTTCCGACAAGGACTTCGACTGCGCGGTCCGCTACCGGGAGCGCGAAATCGAATTGCGGGAAGATCTGGAGAGCATGGAGCGGTTGCATGACCCAGGCGAAGGAGATCAGGTCGTGACTGCTCAGGATGTGGAGGAGGTGATCGCCTCCTGGACCGGCGTGCCCGTGGCTGCTCTGCGCAGCGACGAGGCCCAGCGTCTGATGAACATGGAGGACGTGCTGCGGCAGCGGATCGTGGGCCAGGACCGGGCGATCCGCGCGATCAGCCGCGCCATCCGCAGGTCGCGGCTCGGCGTCTCCGATCCCCGGCGCCCGGTGGGTTCCTTCGTCTTCCTGGGGCCGAGCGGCGTCGGCAAGACGGAGGTGGCGCGGCGGCTTGCCGAGTTCCTGTTCGGCAGCCAGAACGCCTTGCTGCGATTCGACATGAGCGAGTACATGGAGAAGCACGCGGCGTCCAAGCTGATCGGCTCCCCACCGGGCTATGTCGGCTACGAGGAGGGCGGCCAGTTGACCGAGAGGGTGCGGCGCCAGCCGTACTCGCTGATCCTCTTCGACGAGATCGAGAAGGCGCACCCGGACATCGCGGGTCTGCTCTTGCAGATCCTGGAGGAGGGGACGCTGACGGACGCCTACGGCAACCATGTCGACTTCCGCCACTCCCTCGTGCTCCTGACCTCGAACCTGGGCAGCAAGCTGGTCCTCAAGGGGGGGCGGATGGGCTTCGGCGGCGTCTCCTCGGACGACGACTTCGCCCAGGTGCGGGAGGAGACCCTTGCCGAACTCCGGCGCTCCTTCAGCCCCGAGTTCATCAACCGGATCGACGAGACGATCGTGTTCAATCCGCTGGGCCGGGCGGAGCTGCGGGCGATCGTCGATCTGCTGCTGTCGGACGTGAACGAGACCCTCGCCGAACGTGGCCTGGCCGTCGATGTGAGTCCCTCCGTTCGGGAATGGCTGCTCGAGCAGGCGGGAATCGACCCGTCGACCGGCGCCCGGCCGCTTCGCCGGACGATCCAGCGCCACGTCCAGGATGCGGTGTCCGACCTGCTGATCCAGCGCACCGGCACGGAGATCAACCGGATCCGGTTTGATCTGGCGCCGATCGAGGGGCAGAACCCCGGTGGCGAGGGTTCGCTCGCCGAGCGGGAACTGGTCCTGGAAGTGGTCCCGGGCGGCGGCGGTGAGCAAGTCGCCGCAGCCGGCAAACATTTAGCAGCCCGTGAGGAGGAACCTGCCCTTGCCGAATCCTGATCGAAGCCGCCTCCCGGCGCTGGCGTTGCTGGGGTTGTTCCTGGCCGCGCTCCTGCTGGCGTCGCCGTCCGCGGCGCAACTCCTGGTCGGTCGTCCGATCACATCGGTGGAGTACACCGGCGTGGAGACGCTGAGCGAGGAGAGCCTGAGCTACTACCTGGATCTGGAAGCCGGCAAGCCCTGGGATCCGGGCCGCCTGAACGACCGGATCAAGGAGCTGTGGGAGCGGGAGTTCGTCGACGACATCTCCGTCGAGGCCGTGGCGGAGGGTGAAGGTGTCGGGGTTCGGGTGACGATCACAGAACGGCCGCTCCTGACCTCGCTCGACTACGACGGGTTGAAGAAGCTGAAGCGCAGCGACATCGGCGACATGACGGATCGGGAGCGCATCTCGGTCTATGAAGGTCTGCCGCTCGACCTCGGCGAACTGGCCCGCCTCGAGCAGGCGATCAAGAAGCTCTACGAAGAGCGGGGCTTCCGCTTCGCCGGGATCCACGTGGAGGTGCAGGATGCGGGCCCGGGCGAGAAGCGCGTTCTCGTCACCGTTGACGAGGGCGGCCGGGTCAAGATCGGCCAGGTCGACTTCGAGGGCAACGAGGTGTTCTCCGCCGGCAAGCTCCGCCGCCAGATGGAGAAGACGAAGAAGTCGAATCTGCTGACCCGGATTCGCAAGCGCGACGTGTTCAACTCGGCCACCGTCGAGGAGGATCTCGACAAGGTCAAGGATCTCTACCGCCGCTTCGGCTACAAGGATGTCGAGGTCGGCGAGCCGGAACTCGAGGTGATCGAGCGCAAGCCGAACGCGGAGCGGCTCGAGGGCCGCAAGAGGCAGCTCGCCCTGGTCGTGCCGATCGAGGAGGGGCCGCGCTGGAAGCTGGGCGAGATCGACGTCGAAGGCGCCGAGGTGTTGCCGGAAGCGCTGCTGCGCCAGATGTTCAAGGAGCCTCAGGGCGGTTGGCTGCGGTCGGACCTGATCGACGAGGGGGTCGAGCAGATCGGAGAGCTCTACCGCAACAGCGGCTACATCTTCGCGGACGTGAAGCTGGAGATCGTCGAACGCGAGGATCTGGTGGCGGACCTGCTGGTGACGGTGGAGGAGAACGACCAGTTCCGGGTCGGGCGGCTCGAGTTCACCGGCAACGAGCGCACCCGGGACCGCGTTCTCCGGCGCCAGATGCTGCTGAAGGAGGGCGACGTCTTCAACTCGGGCATGCTCCGCACCAGCCTGTTGCGGCTCAGTCAGCTCGAGTACTACGTGGTCAACGAGGACGATCCCGTCGAGGTCAACTACGACACCGGCCACCAGAAGGTCGATCTGGTCGTCAAGGGCACGGAAGCGGGCCAGACCGAGGTCCAGTTCGGCGGCGGCTACAGCGAGCTGGACGGGTTCTTCGTCCAGTCGGCTCTGCGCACCCGCAACTTCCTCGGCCGCGGCGAGACCGTCGGCGTGTCGATTCAGACCGGGCGCTACCGCGACATCTTCGACGTCTCCTACTACATGCCGTGGGTCAAGGACCGGCCGCAGAACTTCGGTGTCCAGTTGTTCAACCGCGAAACGGACTTCGATCTGCTGGCCGACCAGCGCTACCGCAGCAAGGAGGCGGGCGGCGTGATCTCGTTCGGACGGCAGTTCCGGCGGTGGGAGCTCATCCAGTTGGCCTACAGCAACATGGACATCGAGAGCTACCAGTCGCAGACGTTCTACTTCTTCGAGAATCCGGAAGAGCAGGAGGACACGCTGAGCGACACGATCGAACAGGCGTTCGAGTTCAACCGGAGCTCGCTCACCGCGACATACCAGTACGACAGCCACAACAGCCGCCTCGAGCCGACCCAGGGCAAACGTCTGATCGCCTCGCTCGAGTACGCCGGCGGCCCGCTCGGCGGCGAGTCGTTCTTCATCCGGCCTTCGCTGACGGCCGCGATCACCGTGCCGCTGACGCGGGGGGCGTGGCGCTCGGTGGGCCGGGCGAACCTTCAACTCGGCTACATCAAGCCCTTCGGCACGGACGACGCGGGCGGCCTCCGCCAACTGTTCTTCCTCGACCGCTATCTGCTCGGCGGCGAGAACAGCCTCCGCGGCTTCGCCTTCCGGTCGATCTGGGTGCGCGATCCGGAAACCGGGCGGACGCTGCTCGACGCGAACGGCTTCCCTCAGGGCGGCAGCAAGAGCGTCGTGCTCAACCTCGAGCACCACACGCTGGTCAACGGCCCCTTCCGCGTGGTCGCGTTCTTCGACGCGGGCAACGTGTACGGCGACGATCAGGACATTGACTTCAACCACATGAGGATGTCGGCTGGAATCGAACTCCGGGTCAACGTGCCCATTCTCGGAGCGCCGCTTCGGTTCATCTACGCTACGAACCTGAATCCTCTCGACAGCCTCTCCGGTCTCGACCGGGAACGCTTCGACAGCTTCGACTTCAGCATCGGGACCAGCTTTTGAGGTCCCACGGAGAACACCCCATGAAAGTCAACACATTCAGTGCCCGCGCCGCCCTCGTCGCGGGCGCCGTCCTCCTGGGGGCCATGACCTCGGGACCGGCCCTCGCCCAGAGCAAGATCGCGGTAATCGAGGTCGAGCGGCTGCTGCAGGAATCGGGTCGAGGCCAGGTCGCGGTCCAGGAACTGACCAGGCTCAGGGACGAGATGCAGACGGCACTCCAGGGTCGGCAGGAACAGTTGGCGGCACTGCAGAAGCAGTACACCGACGGCCGCCTGACCCTGGCTGAGGATCGCCTGGCGGAGATGGAGAAGCAGCTCGAGGACATGACCATCGGGCTGCAACGTTCCCAGGACGACGCGAACCGCGAGATGCAGAAGCTCCAGGGCGAGAAGTTCGGCGAGATCGAGCAGGCCGTTCTGCCGATCATCTCCCAGGTCGGCCGGGAGTTCGGCTACACGGCGATCTTCAACAAGTTCCAGGGCGGATTGCTGTACTCGGCCGATGCCGCCGACATCACGAACCTGATCATCGAGCGCTACAACGCCGCCTATCCGGTGACGCCCGCGGAGTAGCCGCGAGTAGCTGGTAGCTACTCCTCTCTGATGCTGTAGAGCTTCGACCGGGTGCGGATCAACAGCCGGTCGCCCGCGACCGCCGGCGACGCCATCGCCATTTCGTCGAGGCTGTTGATGTGCAGCACTTCGTATTCGGCGCCGGCCCGGATCACGTAGGTGTCGCCCTGCTCGCTCAGCGCGAACACGCGGTCGTTGTAGGCCCACGGCGATGAGGTGAAGCTGGCGCCGCCGCGCGGTGCGACCCGCTGGCGTCCGTACACCGGTTCGCCTGTCAGCGCGTCGTAGGCCTCGAAGAAGCCGCGGTCCATCAGGCTGTAGTAGACGCCCTTGTAGACCAGGGGCGAGGTGTTGTAGTTGCCGGCCTTCGGCTGGTGCCAGGCGACGAACTCGCTCTCGGTCGCGTCTTCCTCCAGGGTGATGTCACCCAGTGCGCCCGGACGGATCGCGAACACCGGCCGCCGCTGGTCCTGGAAGTAGCCCGAGTTCACGTAGACCATGTCGTGCGCGGCAAAGGGAGTCGCGATCGCTGCCCACGACATGCGGCCGTCCATCTCCCACAGCAGCTCGCCGTCGAGATCGTAGGAGCGGATGCGGTTCTTGCCGTTGGTGACGATCTCGGTGCGGACCTCGTTCGTCCACACCAGGGGCGTGGCCCAACTCGAGACCTCTTCGCGGGCGGTGCGCCAGCGCTGCTCGCCGGTGACCTTGTCGAGGCCGGCGATCCAGGACTCCTCCTCGTTGTCGTAGAGGACGATCAGCAGGTCTTCGTGCAGCACCGGCGAGGACGCGGAGCCGTAGTCCCACATCGTCTCCCGGTGCGGGGTGTCGAAGCTCCAGACCGGCGCCCCGTCCATGGTGAAAGCGTAGACACCGAGGTCGCCGAATCGAACGTAGACCCGCTCGCCGTCGGTGGTGGGGGTTTCGGAGGCGTAGGTCTGCTTCTGGTGACGCGGGAACTCGGGGATCCCTGTCTTGACCGAGCGGGACCAGACGACCTCGCCGGTCGGAAGGTCCAGGCAGTAGACCCGCCAGTCGTGGATGGCCTGGGGTGGTTCGCTTCGCCCGCGCGCGGCGTAGAGCCCGGCCTGCGGACGTTCGAAGTCGCCCTCGGCGGCCGCCGCGGTGAGGAACACCCGGTTGCCCCAGACGATCGGACTCGACCAGCCGAGACCGGGCACCTCGGCCACCCATTCGACGTTCTCCGTCTGGCTCCAGCGGTCCGGCAGATTCGGATTGTCCTCGACCGCCGGGTTCGCGCCTGGCCCGCGGAACTGGGGCCAGTTGTCGGAAGCCCGGGCCGGTGCGGTGACGCAGAGAACGGCGCAGGTGAGGATCGCTACCGCGCTCGCTGCACGGCCGGTCGGGGAGGGCGAGAGCTCGCGACGGGGTCGTGAGGTGGTCGGTGCATCCATCGAAGGAACCTCCAGAAGTCGTCGAAGAGAGTGCCGGCATCGTATCGCCGCTCCGACCGGCGTCCACCCGGATTCCGGTAGTCTCGCCTCGTGAGCCACCGCCTGGCCGATCTCGCCGCGATGGTCGGCGCCGAGCTTGTGGGCGATCCGGATCGGCCCATCGACGGTGTCGCCACGCTGGAGGCCGCCGGCGAACGGGATCTCTCCTTCCTGACCAACCCCAGGTACCGGGATCAGGCGCGGTCTTCGGGCGCCGGGGCGCTCCTGGTGCCGAAGGACATCACGCCCGACACGCTGAGCGATCTACGCGTCGATCTGTTGTTCTGCGACGATGCCTATCGCGCTCTCGCCGACCTGATGACGGCGCTCTTCCCGGTACCCGAGGTCGAGCCGGGCGTTCACGAGACGGCGTGCGTCGATGCGGCTGCCCGTGTCGATGCCGCCGCCCGGATCGACGCTTTCGCCGTCGTCGGCGCCGGCTCGACGGTGGCCCCGGGCGCGATCGTCGGCGCCCACAGCGTGGTCGGCCGCGGCTGCCGGATCGGCGCGGGTACGGTGCTGCACCCGCACGTCGTGGTCTACGACGGCGGCCGCATCGGCGATCGGGTGATCGTCCATTCGGGCGTGGTCCTCGGAGCGGACGGCTTCGGTTTCGCCGAAGGAGCGGCGGCGGCGTCCCAGGTCAAGTTGCCCCAGGTCGGCGTTGTCGTGATCGAGGACGACGTCGAGATCGGCGCCAACTCGGCCATCGACCGGGCCACGTTCGACACCACCCGCATCGGCCGCGGCACGAAGATCGACAACCTGGTGCAGGTCGGTCACAACACGCAGATCGGCGAGGGATGCATCCTCTGCGGACAGGCGGGCGTCGCCGGCAGCGGCCGGATCGGCGATCGGGTTCTGCTCGCGGGTCAGGCCGGAGTCGCGGGTCACTTCGATGTCGGGGACGGGGTCCAGGTCGCGGCCAAGTCGGCCGTGTTCCAGGAGGTGCCGCCGGGCCAGCGGGTGGCTGGAATCCCCGCGACGCCGATCGCCGCCTGGCGTCGCCGGAACGCGCTACAGTCCCGCCTGCCGGCGATGCGCGCCGCGCTGCGCGGTCTCGAGCGCCGCGTCCAGGAGTTGGAAGCGGCGGGCATCGATTCTGCGGCTGTAACGGCGCCGGCAGCGGATCGAGAGACGGACACAGGAGACGAGAAGTGAGCGAAGAGCAGACCGGGAGCGGAACGCCCCTGGGCCCGTTCGATTCGCGTTGGGTCGCGAGCGTGCTGCCGCACCGCTATCCGTTGCTCCTGGTCGACCGGGTGCTGGAGTTGGCGCCGGGCCGGCGGGTGGTGGCGATCAAGAACGTGACGCGCAACGAGCCCTTCTTCGACGGCCACTTCCCGGGCAACCCGATCATGCCGGGCGTCCTGGTGATCGAGGCGATGGCGCAGACGGCGGCGTTGTTGCTGCTGCACGACATGGAAGATCGCGAGCAGAAAGTGCTCTTCCTCTCCGGTATCGAGAAGGTTCGCTTTCGCAGGCCCGTGGTCCCCGGCGATCAACTGCGGATGGAGGTGGAGTCCTTGCGCATGCGGACCGTCCATTCACGCTTCCGGGGCCGGGCGACCGTGGACGGCGAGCTGGCGGTGGAGGCGGTCTGCACGTCCACGATGGCCAGGGCCTGAAAGACCGGCGTTTGCTGATGCCGTGGCACGCACGATGACGGCCGAACTCCACCCGACGGCGATCGTCGACCGCGGGGCCGAGTTGGGCGAAGACGTGGTGGTGGGTCCCTTCGCCGTGATCGGCGCCGGCGTCCGGGTCGGCGACGGCACGAAGGTCGGCGCCCACGCGACGATCTACGGCAATACGGTCCTCGGCCGGGCGAACCGGGTCTTTCCCCATGCGGCGATCGGCTTCGACCCGCAGGACCTCAAGTACAAGGGGGGAACCAGCCGGCTGGCGATCGGCGACCGGAACCAGTTCCGGGAGTTCTGCACGATCAACCGGGGAACGGAGTTCGGCGGCGGCGAGACCCGGATCGGCGATGACAACCTGTTCATGACCCAGACGCACGTCGGCCACGACAGCCAGGTGGGCAGCCGCACCGTGTTCACGAACGGCGGCACCCTGGCCGGGCACGTGGTGGTCGAGGACGACGCGACGATCGGCGCGTTCTCGGGTGTCCACCAGTTCTGCCGGGTGGGCAGGCACGCCTACATCGGCGGCTTCTCGGTGCTCACCATGGACGCGCTGCCGTTCTGCATCACGGTCGGGATCAAGCCGGCGTGCATGGGCGTCAACCGCATCGGCCTGGAACGCAAGGGGAAATCGGCCGAGGACATCCTGGCGATCGAGCGCGCGATCCGGGTCGTCACGCGCTCGCGACGGAACAAGGCCCAGGCTCTGGAGGAACTGGACACCGAGCATGCCGGACACGCCGACGTGGACGCGCTGATCGCGTTCATTCGCAGTTCCGCCAGAGGCTTCATCCGCTCGGCGCGCCGCGGCTCGCGAGGCGCGGGCGACTAGGGCGCGCCGATGGGGAGCGGACTCCGCGCCGGTGTGGTCGGGGCCGGCGTGATGGGCCGCCACCACGTTCGCCTCCTGACGGACCTGCTGGGACCCCGGTCGGTGTTCGTGGTCGACGCGGATCCGGCAAGGGCCGAGAGCGCGGCCGAGGAGCGCGGCGCCGCGGTGGCGGCCGGACTCGGCGAGCTCGCGGAGGCCGTCGACGTCGCCGTGGTCGCCGTGCCGACGGTCGATCACCTCGAGGTGGCGGGACGCCTGATCGAGGCCGGCGTCCACGTCCTGGTGGAGAAGCCGATCGCGGTCGACCTCGCGCAGGCGGATGCACTGGTTGCCACCGCGGCGGCGCGCGGTGTGGTTTTGGCGGTGGGCCACGTCGAGTTCTACAATCCTGCCGTTCAGGCACTGTTGGCTTCGGGTCGTGGGCCGCGCTTCGTCGAAGTCGAACGGATGTCGCCCTTCAGCCCTCGCAGCCTGGATGTGGACGTGGTGCTGGACCTGATGATTCACGACCTGCAGATCCTCCACGCCCTCGATCCGAGTCCGGTGCGCGAAGTACGGGCCGTCGGGATCGATGTCCTGTCGGACCGGGTCGACATCGCCGACGCCCGGATCGAGCTCGAGTCGGGCTGTGTCGCGAATCTGACCGCGTCGCGGGTGTCCGCGGAGCGGGTGCGGCAGTTGCGCGTCTTTTTCGGGGATCGGTACCACTCGCTGGACTACCAGGAGCAGACGGTGCGGGGATTCCGGAGAGTGCGGGGCGCTGACGTTGCGGCGCCGGCCACGGTGTCCGCCGCCTCCGCCGGCGGACCGGCCGGGCGCATCGTGCCGGCCGATCTCGAGGTGGAGCAGGGCGAACCGCTGCGCCGGGAATTGGAAGCGTTTCTCGACCGGTGCGCCGGCGGGGGGGCCGCGCTCGTCGACGGCGAGGCGGGACGGCGGGCGCTCAAGACGGCGCTCCTGGTGAACTCGAAGATCGCCGGAGCCGGAACATGAGCGCGGACGCCTGCAGGGTGGGGATCATCGGCGGCTCCGGCCTCTACGGCATGGAGGAGCTCGAGGTTCACGAGGAACGCGCGATCGAAACGCCGTTCGGCCGCCCTTCCGAGGTCTTCGTGCTGGGCGAGCTGAGCGGTCGGCGGGTCGCTTTCCTGGCTCGTCACGGCCGCGGTCACCGCATCCTGCCCGGCGAGTTGAACTTCCGGGCCAACATCTATGCCTTCAAGACGCTGGGTGTCGAGAGGTTGATCTCGCTGTCGGCCGTCGGCTCGCTCCGGCGCCGCTACCAGCCGACCCACATCGTGGTGCCGGACCAGTTCATCGACCGCACGCGGCACCGGCCCGACACCTTCTTCGGCAACGGGCTGGCTGCCCATGTCGCCTTCGCCGACCCGATCTGTCCGGTGCTGATGGAGGTCTGCGCCGAGCAGGCGGCCGCGGCCGGCGCCGTGGTCCACCGCGGCGGCACGTACGTGTGCATGGAGGGACCCCAGTTCTCGACCCGCGCCGAGTCGTTCATGCACCGGAGCTGGGGCGCGGACGTGATCGGCATGACGAACCTGCAGGAGGCGAAGCTCGCGCGGGAGGCGGAGATCTGTTACTCGACGCTCGCCCTGATCACGGACTACGACTGCTGGCACGAGGAGGAAGAGGACGTCACCGTCGATGCCGTCCTCGCCGTGCTGCAGCAGAACGCGCGCACCGCCCAGGCCGCGGTGGCGCGAATCGTCGGGGCGCTGCCGGCGGAACGGCCGGAGGGATCGTGTCCCTGCGCCGATGCGCTGGAGCACGCGCTGATCACCGATCCGTCGGTCGTCCCGGCGTCCGTGCTGCGCGACCTGGCCCCGATCGTCGGCAGGCGCCTGGGCCGCGGCGACGACAGTTGAGCGGCGAAGAGCCAGGGCCCGAAGTGACGCGACTGCTGCTGACGAACGACGACGGTGTCGGCGCCAAGGGCTTGGTCTGTCTGGCGGCGGCGCTGGACCAGGCGATGACGTCGAAGGGGCCGATCGACTACCGGGTGGTGGCGCCGCTCCACGAGCAGAGCGGATGCGGCCAGGCCCTGACGCTGTTCCGGCCGCTGCGCGTCAAGTCGGTGCGGGAGGGTTGGTTCTCGGTCGACGGCACACCGTCCGACTGCGTCAACGTGGGCGTCCACGCGCTGCTGGACCGGCCCCCCGATCTGCTCGTCTCGGGCGTCAACTACGGGGTCAACCTGGGCGACGACGTGACGCACAGCGGCACGGTCGGCGCCGCGCTCGAGGGCCGGCTGCTCGGCATTCCGGCGATTGCCTTCTCCCAGGAGTACCGCAAGGCCCAGCCCGCCGACATGGAACGGGCCGCGTCGCTGGCCGCGCGGGCGATCGTGTCCCTGCTCGAGCAGGGGATTCCCGACCGCATGCTCCTCAACGTGAACTTCCCGTTCGATCCGCCGCGCGGCGTCAAGGTCGCGAGGCTTGGCCGCCGTCCGTATCGCAACTCCGTGGTGCAGCAGGACGATCCGCGCGGCGGCTCGATGTACTGGCTGGTGGGGAAGCCGGAGCCTGAACGCCTCCACGACACGGACGCCGCGGCGGTTCGCGACGGCTACATCTCGATCACGCCGCTCAGCGCCGACCTGACCGATCGCCGGGCGATCGCCGAGGGCGACGGTGTGTTGCCGGGCCTCGTCGGAGCGCTCCAGTGAAGACGGATGGGCTCCGGCCGGACGGCGCCTACCGGTTTCCGCGCCGGCGCATGGTCGCCAAGCTGGTCGAGCAGTACGGCTTGCGGGACGAGCGGGTGCTCGCGGCCCTGGAACGCGTGCCGCGTCACCTGTTCGTGCCGGATCACCTGGTCAACGACGCGTACAGCGACCGCGCGTTGCCGATCGGTTGCGAGCAGACGATCTCCCAGCCCTACATCGTCGCGCGCATGACCGAAAGGCTGGATGTGAGGGCCGAGGATTCGGTGCTCGAGATCGGCACCGGATCGGGCTACCAGACGGCGATCCTGGCCACGCTCGCGCGCCGCGTCTACAGCATCGAGAGGGTGGGGCAGTTGGCCCGGGAGGCGATCGGCAGAGTACAGGCGCTCGAACTGCCCAACGTCAAGATTCAGGTCTTCGACGGCACGGTCGGCTGGAGCAGCGCCGCGCCCTTCGACCGTATCCTGGTCGCCGCGGCGGCGCCCCGGGTTCCCGACACGCTTCTCGATCAACTGGCGCCGGGCGGCCGCCTGGTCATTCCGGAGGGGGACCAGCACGAGCAGCGGCTGATCGACTACCAGAAGCACCGGAACGGCGTGGTGACGCGCGAGGTCGGCGAACCGGTTCGCTTCGTGCCCCTGATCGGCCGGCACGGCTGGAAGACGAAGGTCGAGTAGGCGGAACGGGAGAACGCGGCGATGGCAGCAGACGGTACGACCCGGCTGAAGGACTGGATCCGCGAGGTGCCCGACTTTCCGAAGCCGGGGATCCTGTTCAAGGACATCACGACCCTGCTCAAGGAGCCGGCGGCGCTGCGAGAGGCAGCCGACCGGCTCGCGGAACGGTTTGCGGACCGTCGGATCGACCAGGTGGTCGGGATCGAAGCGCGCGGCTTCATCTTCGCGCCCCTGGTGGCGTATCGACTGAACGCCGGTTTCGTGCCGGTGAGGAAAGCCGGGAAGCTGCCGGCCGAGACGGCCGCCCGCACCTACGAACTCGAGTACGGCAGCGACACGCTGGAGATGCATGTCGACGGTCTCTCCTCCGGTGACCGGGTGGCCCTGGTCGACGATCTGCTGGCCACCGGCGGTACCGCGAGGGCGGCCGCCGGCCTGATCGAGTCGCTCGGGGCCCGGGTCGAGGCCGTCGGATTCGTCGTCGAACTGACGTACCTCAAAGGCCGGCGACGCCTCGAAGGCTACGACGTGGTTGAATCGCTGGTCCGATACTGAGATCCTTGGCGGCCGGCCACCGGGCCGGCCCGATTGGTCAGCGCCTGTAGCTCAGCGGGATAGAGCGGTGGATTCCTAATCCGCAGGTCGGGGGTTCGAGTCCCTCCAGGCGCACCACCCGCATCTCAGGGGATGACGCGGTAGGGATTCCCAATCAACAGGCAAGGAGGTTCGAGTCCTCCCAGGCGCACCACCCGCCAGGCGCACCCGTCGCTCCGTAGCTACTCCTCAATCTCGCGCTTCGGCTTGTCCTCGTCCTCGTCTTCGCCGGGCTCGTTCAGGCCGCGCTTGAAGTTCCGGATGCCGGCGCCCAGACCTCCCGCCAGCTTCGGTATACGGCTGGCGCCGAAGACCAGGATGATGATCGCGAGAACGATCAGCAGTTCGCCAAATCCCAGGGTCGGCATCGCGGGTGCTCCAGGTGGTTGAGTGGCGTCGCCGGTTGACGGGTTCTGTGTCGGCAGGCGCCTGAGGGCAAGTCTGCCACAGCTTGGGCGTGGAGACGTTTGGTGCGGGTCAACGGTGGTAGGGTTTGCGCCGCTCAGGGAGGTCTTGAATGAGCCGTTTGACACGAGACGAAATCCGGCGGGATGAGGTGCGCGAGGCGGTTGCTACGGCCTCCACCTGGTTCGCCGACCACGTCCGGCAGATCCTGCTCGGGGTCGCGGCAGCGATCGCCGTCGTCATCGGCGTCGTGGTCTTCCTCAACTACCAGGACCGCCGGGAAGCGGCGGCGAGCTTCCAGCTCAGTGAAGCTCTCAAGGTCTACCGGGCGCCGATCGATGTGCCGGAGACGGACGCCATCGACGATCTCTTCGGCACGCCGCCGGACAGCGCGCCGGGCGAGGACGACGCCGGGGCGCCGGAGACCCCCGCTACGGAAGACGACGGCGAAGACGAGAGCCTGAGTTTCGCCTCCGAGGCGGAACGGCGGGCGGAGGCGCGGGTGGCGCTCGAAGCGGTCGAGGAGAGCTACGGCTCGACCGCCTCGGGTCGGCTGGCTTCGGTCTATCTGGGCCAGATTGCCGCGGCCGAGGGCGACACGGCGACGGCGCGTGAGCTGTGGACGGAGTATCTCGAGACGAACGGCGACGACCATGCGCTGGCCGTGAGCCTGCAGTTGAACCTCTACAGCCTCGACCGCGCCGAGGGCCGGGGTGAGCAGCTTGCCGCCGAGCTCCGTGGCGCGGTGGCGACCGAGATGTCCGCGCTGCCGAAGGATGCACTGCTGTTCGAACTCGCCGCGACCCTGGAGCAACTCGGCGACACGGATGGCGCCCGGGAGACCTTCCAGCGCATCGTCGACGAATACCCGGACAGCGGCTACGCGATCAGGGCCCGGCAACAGCTCGGGCCCGACCCCGCCGCCGCGAATCCGTTCAGTTTCGGCGGCTAGCAGCTCAGGGCGCCGCCCGCATGGTCACGCCCTACGGCATTCTGAACCGGATGCGTCAGGGGCGGACGCTGACCCGGGACGAGGTGCGGTCGGTGGTCGCGGGAGCGGCCGACGGAAGCTGGACGGACGTACACCTCGCCGCCTTCCTGATGGCCGCCGCGATGCGGGGCCTGGACGCGGACGAGACGCGGGAGCTGACCCTGGCGATGCTCGAGTCCGGCGACCAGTGGGAGCTTGCCGCGGACTTCGGCCCGCTCGTCGACAAGCACTCGACGGGCGGAGTCGGCGATACGGTCAGCCTGATCGTTCTGCCCGTGCTGGCCTCGTGCGGCGTGCCGGCGGCCAAGCTCACCGGCCGCGCCCTGGGCCACAGCGGCGGCACCGCGGACAAGCTGGAGAGCATCCCCGGCGTGCAGTTGGAGTTGGACCGGGACAGGACCCTCGGTCTGCTCGAGCGCTTCGGCATGGCGATCGGCATCGCCACCGCCGGCATCGCACCGGCCGACAGGCGTCTGTACGGCCTGAGGGACCGGACCTCGACGGTGAGTTCGATCCCGCTCGTCGTCGGCAGCATCCTGTCGAAGAAGCTCGCGCTGGGCGCGTCCGGGATCGTGTTCGACGTCAAGACCGGCAACGGCGGCTTCTTTCCCGATCCGGAGGACACCCGCACCCTGGCGTCCTGCCTGGTCTCGATCAGCGCCGCCTGCGGCACGCCGGCGGACTGCGTCTTGAGCGACATGAGTCAGCCTCTTGGCCGCTGGGTCGGTCACGCGGCCGAAGTGCGCGAAGCCCTGGACTGCCTGGGCGGGGACGGCGACGCGCGACTGGTCGAAGTGGTCGCCGCGATCTGCCGGAAGGCCTCGCGCCTGGTCGGCAAGGAGATCTCCTCGAAGGACATCGCGGCCGCCATCGCATCGGGCGCCGCCCGCCAGAAGCTGATCGACTGGGCCGATGCCCAGGGCGCCGTATCAGGCTGGATCGACACTCTGGACCTGGCGCCGGTCGAGGCCGTGGTCACCGCCTCCGAGTCGGGCTTTCTCGCGGCCGTCGACTGCCGGCGGATCGGCAACGCGTTCGCGGACGCCTGCCGCCCGGACCGCGACCCGAACAAGATCGACCACGCCGTCGCTCTCCGTTACGACGTCCGCCTCGGCCAGAAGGTCGAACGCGGCCAGGAACTCGCGCGCCTGTACGTGCGCCGGGATCCGGAGACGCTGCAGCGCGAGGTCGCGGCTGCGCTCGTCATCGGCGAGGAGGCGGCTGTTCCACCAGCGGTGGTGGAGTAGTTGCTGTCATTGATGTCGGAGGTGGACTGGATGGGCGTTCCCCAAGTCGAACTCGATCGGCTGCGGCGGTGGATAGAGCAGCGAGACGCGGATCCCAACTTGAGGGAGTTCTTCGAAGACTGCCGGAAGAAGGAGCCTGGACGAGTCGCGCGACTAGCGGAAGCCGTTAGTAGCTTCATTGCCGGTGGCGGACTTGGGGAGTTTGCCGGCGACTACGTGTCGCTGTTCCACTTCGACCACACTTTGCTCAAGGATTTGGCCGAGCGCTTCGCTGGCGACAAGGGGGCGGTGGACCAGCTCCGTCGTTTCTGTCGGCTGCCTGAGAGCGATGGCGAAGTTGACCGCGAACGTTCTCCTACTTGACGAACTTCGCGCGCTCCAATTCAGAGGAACCGCTGCCCGTGGGAGTGCTGCTCTACGCCACGGTCGACCGCAGCTTCAGCTATGAGTACGAGTTGCCGGGGCATCCACTGAGAGTGCGGTCGCTCGACTTGGGCCAGACGTGGCGCGAACTACGGAGCGACCTGCTCAACTTCGCCGACGAACTGGCCGACGCGACCGGCGCCAGGGTGCGCTCCGCGGCCTGAACCGCGTTCCGGTCCCGCCGATTGCCGGCGGCACTGCTGTCGGTTCGACTGCCCGACGCCATCCAGCCTCGTTACACTGCGGCCGGTGAAGGCTTCGATTCTCGCGGTTGGCGCCGAGTTGCTCGGCACGGACCGGCTCGACACGAACTCCCTGGCGCTGACGGAGGTGCTGAGGCGGCGGGGAGTGGAACTGGTTTCGAAGGCGGTCGTCGGCGACGATGTGGTCGAGATCGCGGAGACGCTGGGCGGACTCCGGGAGCGGGCGGACCTGCTGCTCGTGACCGGCGGGCTGGGCCCGACCCGGGACGATCTGACCCGGGAGGGTGTGGCGCGGCTGCTGGGACGATCGGTGGCCGTCGACGAGGCGGTGTGGTCGGAGATCGAGCGGGGGTTCCGGAAGCTCGGACGGCGGATTCCCCGGGTCAATCGAAAGCAGGCGGAGCGGGTCGATGGCGCCGAGATGCTGCCGAACCGCGCCGGCGTGGCGCCCGGGCTGCGGATCGAGGATCCGGCGCCTCTGCCCCGAGGCACGACGTACTTTCTGTTCCCCGGCGTGCCGCGGGAGCTGAAGGCCCTGGTCGTCGATGCGCTCGATCCATGGCTGGCCGAACGGGCCGAGGACGGCGCCGGCTTCGATCAGGTCGAGGTGCGGGTCGCCTGCCTGCCGGAGTCGGTGGTCGAGGAGCGGATTGCGCCGGTCTACGAGCGTTTCGGCGACGATATGGTGTCGGTGCTGGCGCGTCCGGGCGAGATCCGGCTACGGCTGCGCGCGGACGGCCCGACCAGCGGCCGGGCGCCGCGTCTCCTGGCGATGGAGGAGGCGGTCCGGGACGCGCTGGGCGAAGCGGTGTTCTACGTCGGCTCGATCGAGGACGGCATCGAGTTCGAGGCCGCGGTCGGCGACCTGCTGGCGGCGCGCGGCGAGACGGTCGCGGTCGCCGAATCCTGTACCGGCGGTCTGCTCGGCCAGCGCTTCACCGCCACCGCGGGCAGCAGCGCGTACTTTGTGGGCGGTTTCCTCACCTACTCGAACAAGCTGAAGATGCGCCTGCTCGGCGTGCCTCGGGAGACCCTGGTGGCGCACGGCGCGGTGTCGAAACCGACGGTGCTGGCGATGGCCAGGGGCGCGCGGGAGCGCTGCGGCAGCGACTACGGGATCGGGATCACGGGCGTCGCGGGCCCTGGCGGCGGCAGCGGGGCGCAGCCGGTTGGGACCGTTCACATCGCGGTCGCCGGACCGGCAGCCGCCGCCTCGCACTTCGAGGCGCGATTCCCGGGCGACCGGGCGCGGGTGCGGCAGCTCTCGACCCAGTTCGCGCTCGAGCTGCTGCGGCGGATGCTGCTGCCGGCTGCGACCGGGCGAGACCTGCTGCCCTGGGCGGCGCCGGGCGGGGACGGGGCATCGTGACCGCGACCGGTCCTGTGGCCGTCCTGGTGGCGTACCTCCTGGGGTCCGTGCCGTTCAGCTATCTGATCGTGCGGATCCACCGGCGTCTCGACCTGCGCACGATCGGCAGCCGAAGCGCCGGCGCCACGAACGTGCTGCGCGCGTCGGGCAAGTGGGCGGCCCTGCTCGCTCTGCTGCTCGATGTGGCCAAGGGCTCGGCGGCGGTGGTCGTAGCGCGCACGCTCGAGGTCGGGAGCTGGTGGCTCGCGGCTGCCGCGGCGGCGGCGGTCGTGGGGCATGTGTTTCCGCTGTTCCTCGTCTTTCACGGCGGCAAGGGCGTGGCCACGGCCGCCGGCGTGCTGGCGCTGCTGGCGCCGTGGGCCGGGCTTGGCGCTCTGGCCGTGTTCATCCTGGTGGTGGCCTGGAAGCGCTACGTCTCCCTGGGGTCGATCTCGGCGGCGGCTTCTCTGCCGGTGCTGGTCTCCGCCCGCTGGTGGGGGGGCGCGTTCAGGGATGCCGACGGCCTGGACTACGGCCCGGCGCTGCTGGCCGGTGTGTCCGCGATCGCCGTCCTGGTGATCGTCAAGCATCGGGCCAACCTGGTCCGGCTGCGCGCGGGAACGGAATCCCGTCTGGGAGCGCGCGCCGCAGAACGCAGCGGAGCGAGTTCCATCCGCGCGCCCGATGACGGGCGCTCGGACTGGTTCGCGGGTGGCGCATCGCGCCACCCGGGTTCTGAGGCGCACGCTGCTGGTGAGGTGGGGGCTGGGGCCAAACATGGAGCCTGCGACAGGTTTGGCGGCGTGGGTCGGAAGCCGCCGCCGGCCGAGGCGGCCGAGTGACGATCGCGGACACAGGCAATGGAGTCGCCGTGCTCGGGGCCGGCGCCTGGGGCACCGCGCTCGCGGTCCATGCGGCCCGGGCGGGTTCGCCGGTCATGCTCTGGGCCCGGTCCGCCGAGTTCGGCGCGGTTCTGGCGGCGGAGCGGGTGAACGAGCGTTACCTGCCAGGTGTCGAGTTGCCGGCGCAGGTGCGGGTCACCTGGGATCTGCGGCAGGCGGCGGCCTGCGACACCGTGCTCGTCGTCGTGCCGTCCCACGGCTTTCGGGCCGTGGTGCGGTCCTTCCTTGTGGCGCGGCGCGGTCTCGGCGAGGGCGCGCCGTTGCCCGAGCGGGTCACCTTCGTTTCCGGTGCGAAGGGCATCGAGTCGGACCACCGCGGCGGTTTCCGGCGCATGAGCGACATCTGCCGGGAGGAGGCGGCAGCAGCCGCCACGGACGTAGACTTCGCCACCATCAGCGGACCCTCGTTCGCGGCCGAACTCGCCGCCGAGCTGCCGACCGCCTGCGTCGTCGCGGCGGAATCCGAGGCGGTGGCCGAGCGGCTGCAGGCGCTCCTATCGGCCGGATCGCTGCGGCTCTACACCTCGACCGACGTGATCGGGGTCGAGATCGCCGCTGCGGCCAAGAACGTGATCGCGATCGCGGCCGGCGTCCTGGACGGCCTGCGCTACGGATCGAATACGCGCGCGGCGCTGATCACGCGCGGCCTGCACGAGATGATGCGACTCGGTCTGGCCTGTGGCGGCCGGCCGGCGACCTTCGCCGGCCTCGGCGGCCTCGGCGATCTCGTGCTGACGTGCACCGGCGGCCTGTCGCGCAACCGGAACACGGGCATCGAGCTGGCCCGGGGCCGCACCCTCGAGGAGATCGAGGCGGACCGCCCGGGAGTCGCCGAAGGAGTGCGCAACTCGCTCGCCCTGCTGGAGTTGGCGACCGAGAAGAAGGTCGAGTTGCCGATCACGGAGCAGATGGTCGAGATCCTCTACCGGGGCAAGGAACCGGCCGCCGCGATCCGGGATCTGATGCAGCGAGAGCCCAAGGTAGAGTCCGCGCTGTGATGGCTGAACCGGCGAGCGCACCGCCGTCCCCGGTCGAGCCTGCCGCCGCCGGGGAGCACGAGACGGTTCTGGTGCTCGATTTCGGGGGCCAGTACACGCAGTTGATCGCCCGCCGGATCCGGGAACTCCAGGTCTACTGCGAGATCCATCCCTTCGACCTGGATGTCGACCGGATCCGGGCTCGGCGGCCGATCGGCATCGTGCTCTCGGGAGGGCCCGACAGCGTCTACGAGCCGAACGCGCCGCAGGCCGACCCGGAGGTTCTCCGGCTGGGCATTCCGGTGCTCGGAATCTGCTACGGGATGCAGTGGATGGCTCAGGTCCTCGGCGGCCGGGTCGCGGCGTCGGGTGTGCGGGAGTACGGTCGCACCCAGATCACGCTGCTGGCCAGGGGTGGCGACCTGTTCTCGGGACTCGGACCGGAGCAGAACGTGTGGATGTCCCACGGCGACCGGGTCGAGCGACTTCCGCCGGGCTTCGAAGCGACCGCCTCGACGTCCACCGTGCCGGTGGTGGCGGCCCAGGACCGGGAGCGGGCGCTGTTCGGTATCCAGTTCCATCCCGAGGTCACCCACACCGACAGCGGCGCCAGGATGCTCCGCAACTTCCTGCTCGACGCCTGCGGCGCCGCGGGGGAGTGGCGCATGGCGTCCTACGCCGACGAGGCGACAGCCGCGATCGAGGCCCAGGTGGGACCCACGGACCGTGTTCTCTGTGCGATCTCCGGTGGCGTCGACTCGGCGGTGGCGGCCAGCCTGGTGCAGCGCGCCGTGGGGAAACGGTTGACCGCGGTGTTCGTGGACAACGGGCTGCTGCGCAAGAACGAACGCAGCGAAGTGGAGCGGCGCCTGCGCCGGGGGCTCGACCTGCGGCTGGTCGTGGTCGACGCCGCGCGGGAGTTTCTCGGCGCGCTCGCCGGGGTCACCGATCCGGAACAGAAGCGCCGGACGATCGGCCGCGTCTTCATCGAGGTGTTTCAGCGCGAGGCGGAGAAGCTGGAGCGGGCCGGCGAAGCCGCCGGCGCGATTCGCTTCCTGGTTCAGGGCACCCTCTATCCGGACGTGATCGAGTCCGTCTCCGCCTTCGGCCCGTCGGCGATGATCAAGAGCCACCACAATGTCGGCGGCCTGCCGGAACGGCTGGGCTTCGAGCTGATCGAGCCGCTGCGCTTCCTGTTCAAGGACGAGGTGCGCAAGCTCGGCCGGGAACTCGGCCTCGGTTCGGAGTTCGTGGGCCGGCATCCGTTCCCCGGTCCGGGCCTCGGCGTCCGGATTCTGGGCGACGTGACCGCCGATCGGGTGGCGGTGCTGCAGGAGGCCGACGCGATCTTCATCGAGGAGTTGCGCGCGGCGGGGTTCTACGACCGCGTGAGTCAGGCGCTGGCGGTGCTGCTGCCGGTCCATAGCGTCGGCGTGATGGGGGACGGCCGCAGCTACGAGAACGTCGTCGCCTTGCGGGCGGTCGAGACCGAGGACTTCATGACCGCCGACTGGAGCCAGTTGCCGCACGAGTTCCTGGGCGGCGTGGCGGGCCGGATCGTGAACGAGGTCGCCGGCGTGAACCGGGTGGTCTACGATCTGACCAGCAAGCCGCCCGGCACGATCGAGTGGGAGTGACGGCGACCGCTGGCTGAGGGGCCGTCCTGGAGCGGCGCCCGGTTCAGCGGTTCGCGATCGGCGCGATCCGGTCCGGGTCCTTGCGCAGCATGGTGGCGAGCCGCGCCTCCAGGCGGTCCTGCTGGCGCGGCACGGCCTCGGCGCCGCCTCGGGCGACCGGGAGCCAGCCGCCGGCGATCATGCCGTGGCCGCCGCCGCGGCCGCGGCGCCCGACCAGGCGGCGCATGACGCGAGAGGCGTCCGCGCGGGTGTTCGTGGTGCGGATCGAGCAGTAGACCCGATCCTCGTAGAGGCCGCTGCACAACGACCAGGTTCGGCCCTCCATGCGCAGCAGCAGATCGGCGATCTCGGGCACGATGTCGGGCTGGGGGACCGCACCGAGCCGGCTCATGACCAGGGTGTCCACGCCGCGAAGGTTGGCCAGGGCCTCGCGCAGAGTCTCGAAGTAGTTGAGCGGCAGCCGCGGGTTCTGAATCCGGCCCAGCAGGCGGGGCAGGGCGCGGGCATTGAAGTGATCGTGGATCAGCCGGTCCGCCTCGTCCGCGCCGCGGGAGAAGTCGAGGGTCTCGCTGCGTATCGCGTAGACGATGGCGGTCGCTTCGCGGCGGGTCGCCGGAATTCCGGCGGCCAGCAGGTACTCGGCGACGATCGTGGCGGCGGCCGCGTAGTCGTTTCGCAGGTCGTGGAAGGGCGATGCCGACGTGCGCTTGCGGTGAGGGTGGTGGTCGACCACGACCTCGGGCGTCAGATCGTGAGGGACGGGGCTGTTGCCGGTCGCCGGCTGGCAGTCGACCAGCGCCACGTAGCGATAGTCCTCCAGTTTCACCTCGCGCGCCGGGGTGAACTGCATGCGGAGCGAGCGCACCATCTCCTGGTTCTCGGCCCGGCCGATGATGCCCCGGTAGGCGGCGGTGGCGCGGCGCTGGAACCCGGAGCGGAGGACTTTCGCCAGAATCGTCGCCGCGGTCAGGGCGTCCGGGTCCGGGTTGTCATGGGTGAGGACGAGCCAGCGCCCGCGCGGATCCGTGCTCTCGATGTGACTGCGGAACGCGGCGAAGCGGTTTCGGGCGAGCTCACTCAGCATCCCATCCATGCTAGCGCCGCGGATCGCCGGGCGCGCGGGCCCGCTGGCCGGCATCGAGGCGATGCAGCGTAGGATGCCCACCCATGATCTCGGAGCTGTTCCATGTCGGCCCTCTGTCGGTTTCGCCCTTCGGGCTGATGCTCGTGGCCGCTCTGTTCATCGGCAACCTGCAGTTGCGCTGGGGCCTCCGGCGCGTGGGCTCGAGCGCGGCGCGGGCCGCCGACGACGCCGCGGCGATTCTGCTGGCGGGCGCCCTCGGCGGTATCGTCGGCGGCAAGGCGTACTACGCGTTGCTCTACGGCGACTGGCGTCTGCTCTACAGCCGGGCCGGTCTGGTCTGGTACGGCGGCTTCCTGGTCGGGACGGCGGCGGTTCTGTTCGTCATCCATCGTCGCCGGATGCCGGCGTGGCGGACCGCCGACGCCGCGGCGCCGGCGCTGGCGCTGGGCTACGGCATCGGTCGCATCGGTTGCCTGCTCGTCGGCGACGACTACGGCGCGCCGACGGACCTGCCCTGGGGAATGACCTTTTCAGAGGGCCCCATCCCCACGGTGGCGAGCGCCTTGCAGCGGGAGTTCGGTGTCGATCTTCCCGCCGGCGTGGCGCCGGACGCCCTGGTCGCGGTGCATCCCACCCAGCTCTACGAGACTCTGACCGCGCTGCTCATCTTCTGGTTGGGTCGGACGCTCCTGGTGCGGGGCGCCGCGGCCGGCGGCGTCGTGCTGCCGGTCATCGGACTGCTGTCGGTCGAACGCTTCCTGGTCGAGTTCCTGCGTGCCAAGGACGATCGCTTCGTCGGAGCGCTGACCCTGGCGCAGTTGATCGCGGCCGCGCTCCTGCTTCTGGTCGTTCTGCTATGGCTGCGCCGCCGCCGCGCGTCCTGACCATCGCCGGCTCGGACTCCGGGGGCTGCTCGGGGGTGCCGGCGGATCTGCGGACCTTTGCCGCCTACGGGGTTCACGGCATGTGCGCACTCACCGCGGTCACGGCCCAGACCGCGGGCGAGGTGCGGGCTGTTGAACCGGTGGGTACCGAGCTGCTGCGCCGGCAGTTGGAGGCGGCTGCCGAGATCGGCATCGACGCGATCAAGATCGGCATGCTCGCCGATGCCGCTACCGTCGAGGCGGTCGCGGACTGGTTGGAGACGCTGCCGCCGACGCCGGCGGTGTTGGACCCGGTGTTCCGGTCGACGTCGGGCGCGGCGCTTCTGGAAGCGGCCGCTCTCCCCCTGGTCGTGGAGCGGCTGCTGCCGAGACTGCTGCTGGTAACGCCGAACCTGTTCGAAGCGGAGAGGCTGAGCGGCATGGCGATCGGGGGCCCGGAGGATGCCCGCGTTGCCGCGCGGCGCATCGAGCGAATGGGGCCGTGTGTCCTGATCACCGGAGGCCACGGCTACTCGGCCGCGGCGGGGCCGCCTGACTGCGGCAACGGCGGCGAACTGACCGATCTCCTGTTCGACGGGAATCGGTTCGAGGCTTTCGTCCACCCCAGGATCCGAACCCCCTGGCGGCGCGGCACGGGTTGCACCCTGTCGGCGGCCATCGCGGCGGGTCTTGGCTGGCACATGCCGGTCGAGCGGGCGGTGCGGCGGGCGGTCGCCTTCGTCGAGCGGGCGCTGCGGGGGGCGTACCCTCTGGGCCGGAGCGGTCGCCACGGCACTCTCGACCCGATGGCGGGGCATCGGGGCCGTCGCCTATAATCGGCAGTCTATGGATCGACCATTCCGCCAGGCGCCGCTTCTATCCACCGCAGTCTTGACCGCCGGGTTGCTGCTGATCGGGGCGGTCGCCGTTCCGGCGCAGGAGAGTCCCTCCCAGGCGCCCTCTCAGACGCCTCGCGCCACCTTCGAGGAATCCGTCCACGTCAAGGTCGTGAACGTCCAAGTCTTCGTCCGCGACAAGGAGGGCAACCCGGTCACCGGCCTGACCCGGAACGACTTCGTTCTGAAAGAGGAGAAGGACCCGGTCGCGATCACGAACTTCTACGAAGTCCAGGATCGGGTCAAGGTAAGCGACGTTCCCGGCGTGGTGCTCGACGAACCCGAAGTCCGGTTCGTCGATCGGCCGGGACTGGAGCGCCGCGGTCGCGTCGTGCCCGAGGACGAGCGCCTCAACCTGGTGATCTACATCGATCACCTGAACATCCGGCCCCAGAACCGCAACCGGGTGTTCCGGTACGTGCGCGAGTTCCTGCGCAAGGACGTGACGCGAGACGACCGGGTCATGCTCTTGAGCTACAACCGCTCGGTGAAGGTCGAGCGGGACTTCACCACCGATCCGCAGATGATCGCGAACGCTCTCTATGAACTCGAGAAGCACACCGGCGGCAGGACGCTGTGGGACTCGGACCGCGCCGACATCATCCGCGACATCGGCGAGGAGGACCGCCACTACGAGTACGTCCAGGGCCGCGTCCGGATCTACGCGCAGTCGATCTTCAACGACATGCAGTTCACCATCGACGGGCTGAAGGACACCGTCCTCTCGCTGGCGGGGCTGCCCGGCCGCAAGGCCTTCATGTACGTTTCGGACGGTCTGCCGATGCGGGCCGGGGCGGACATGTTCGAGGCGCTCGATCAGCGTGGCCGGTCGGTGGACTCGGGGAGCTACAACCAGAATTTCTTCCTCGATTCGCTCCAGTACGACTCGAGCCGGCGCTTCCAGGATCTGGTCAACGCCGCGAACGCGAACGAAGTCTCCTTCTACACCGTCGTCGCGGCGGGGCCGATGGGCATCAACTCGCGCGACGCTTCGATGCAGGGCATGGCGTTCTCGTCCAACATCGACTCGGTGGCCCGGGACAACGTGCACTCGTCGGTCATGTACATGGCCGATGAGACCGGCGGTCAGTACATCGTCAACACGAACAACTTCCGCGACGGGCTGAATCGCATCGCCCTCGACTTCACGAGCTACTACTCGCTCGGCTTCCAGCCCGGTCATGCGGGTACGGGCAGGAGCTACAAGCTCGACGTCGAGTTGACGGACGAGGCGAAGAGGCGGCTGGGGTTGAAACGGAACCGGTTCGTGAGGCATCGGCTGAGCTATCGCGACAAGTCGATCGATACGGAAATGACCGAGGGGACCCTGGCGGCGCTCAAGCTCGGTTACGAGAAGAACGACCTGGACATCACCCTGGTCAAGGCGGACGAAATCCGTCGTGAGGAGCAAGGGCTCTACACCGTCCACCTCGATGTGCGGGTGCCGATCGGCGAGATGACGCTGGTCCCGGTGGGTACCGTCGGAGACCACCTCCTGCGGGCGCGGGTCTGGGTGCAGGCCCTGGCGTCGAACGGCGACATCTCGACGCCCCAGGTCGAGCCGTTCGAGCTCACCATCCCGGCCGAGGATCTGGAGCGCGCGCGGGAGAGCTTCTACACCTACACGCTGCCGTTGATCATGAAGGAGGGCGATCAACGCCTGACGATCGCGGTGCGGGACGAGGTGGCCGGCCAGACTTCCTTTATCACCCGAACCCTGCGAGTCGGCGCCTGACCAGCGTCTGACCGGGGCGCTACGGGTAGGCTGCTCGGAGGCTGACCCGGGGGCTGCCTGGAGGCTGAGCCGTTGAAGACCATGAAAATCGTCGAGTCGTTGACCACCTTGAGTGGACTGGGGGGTGCTCTGGCGCGTTCCGCCGCGGCCCTGCTCGAAGCGGAGGTGGATCAACTGCGCTTCGACCTGGCGCGGAACTGGCGCCGTTTTCTGGGACTCGTTCTGCTTGCGGGACTGGTGTTCGGCGTCGTCTTCTGGGCCCTCGGCGCGCTCCTCTTCGCGGCCGGCGCCGCCCTCGCGAATGTGCTGCCGCTCTGGGCGGCCGCGCTGGCGGTCGCGGTCGGCCTGCTGGCGCTGGCGCTGATCCTGCTGTGGATCGTCCGGGTCAGGGCGCGCCGCCTTGAGTCGCCCGTGGGCACCGTGAAGCGCCGCGTCGGCAGTCACCTGGCGTTCTGGCAGGAACTTCTGGACGAGGCCCTCGGCAAGAGCGACACGGCTTCGGATCGGGAACCCGACGAGTCGCCGGGGGGCGGATCGTGAGCCGCCGGTCGGCGGCGCGCAAGCGGGCGGCTCTGCTGGCGCGCCGGCGTGACGACACGAGAGAGGCCCTGGGGCAGGTCCGCAGGGCCCTCGGTGACGTGGGCGGAACCGACCTGAGCCGAGTCCGCACAGGGACAGCCTGGGTGTTGCCCGTGGCGGCCGGGGCTGTCGGGATCGCGATCGCGTGGTCGCTCAGACGGCTCAGGAACAGGTGAGGACGTCTTCCGCCGGCACTCGGCGGCTGCTGCTCTTCGCCAAGGCGCCGGTGCCCGGCGACGTGAAGACCCGGTTGGTCGTTCCAGGCGGTCTGACCGCCAGTCAGGCCGCTTCGCTGCACGCCGCCCTGGTGGCGGACCTGAGCCGGCGACTCGAAGCCGGCCGTTGGGATCTGGTTCTGATGTGGTCGTTGTCGCGGGGGGATGATCCGCCTGCCGGTCTGGTGCCTGCCGGCGTGCCCTGGCGGCGGCAGCGCGGTCACGACCTGGGCGAGCGGCTCTACCGCGGGCTGAAATGGGCGGCGTCCGGCGCCGGATACGCGGCGGCGGTCGGAAGCGACCACCCCGACCTCGATCTGGCGCGGGTGGAGACGGCGTTCGATCTTCTTGCAGCCGGGCGCGACGCGGTCCTGGGTCCGGCTCGGGACGGCGGCTACTACCTGATCGCCCTGCGGCGCGAGGCGGTAGACCGTCGCCTATTCGATGGACTGGCCTGGAGCACGCCGGCGGTGCTTCCCGAGACCCTGTCGCGCTGCGGCGAGTTGCGGCTGGATGTGGCCCTCCTGCCGGAAGGGGAGGACCTCGACACGGTGGACGATCTGGCTCGATTTCAGGACGCTGTCCTACGCCGGCCCGAGTTGCGGTCTCTGTGCCCGCGAACCGCCGAGGTGGTCGCGTCCTGGTCCCGCTGTCCGCCGGCAACGGAGGGCCGGGCGTGAGAGTCGTCACCACCGAGGAGATGCGGTCGGTCGAAGCCGCGGCGATCTCCAGCCTGAGCGTGCCGGCGCTGGTCTTGATGGAGAACGCGGCCCGCGCCACTGCGGACGCCATTGCCGAGTGCTATCCGCGCGCGCGCCGTGTCGCCATCGCCTGCGGCCGGGGCAACAACGGCGGCGACGGTCTGGCCCTGCTGCGCGATCTGACGACGCGGGGGTACGAAGCGACCGCCTTCATCGCCGGGCCGCTCGACAAGCTCAGCCTCGAGGCGACGCAACAGTTCGTGTCCTGCGAACAGCTTGGGCTGTCGCCACGGGTGGTGACCGAGCCCGCCGAGTGCGACGCGGTGGGTGGAGAGGTCGACCTCTGGGTCGACGCGCTGCTCGGCACAGGGCTGAATCGGCCCGTCGAGGGCCCGGTGGCCCGCTGGGTCGACTGGCTGTGCAACCGCCGGGGAGACGTTCCACTGGTCTCGGTCGACCTGCCGACCGGGCTCGACGCCTCCGCGGCCGCGCCGCCTGGACCCCATGTCGTCGCCGACCTCACTGTGGCTCTCGGCTTTCCCAAGGTTGCGAACGTGCTGGCGCCCGCCTCCGACGCTGGCGGCCGGCTCCGGATCGGCGATCTGGGTGTGCCGCTGCCCGAACCGCCGCCGGGGCCGGAGGCTCTCTACCAGTCGCGGCGGGTGGATCTGGTGGGCCGTCTCGGAACGCGCCCGCTCGATGGCCACAAGGGAACGTTCGGCCACGTCGTCGTTGCCGGCGGAGCGAGCGGCTACAGCGGGGCCGTGGTCCTGGCGGCGCGCGCGGCGGTCCGGAGCGGCGCCGGGCTGGTGACGGCGGCCGTGCCGGAACACCTCGTCCATGTGGTCGACGCCGGTTCGATCGAGTCGATGACCCTGGGCCTGCCCTCGGAGCGCGGCGGCTGGTCGCGGGACGCGGTGGAGCCGTTGCTGCAGGCGATCGTCGAGCGCGCCTCGCCGGGCGCGTTGGCGCTGGGCCCGGGCCTCGGCCTGAGCGACGATGCCCGTGTTCTTGCCCGGCAGGTCCTGGCCCGGTGCGCAGCGCCCGTCGTCCTCGATGCGGACGGCATCTCTGCCTTCGCCGGCGATGCGCGGGCGCTCCAGGCGCGCGACGCGGACCTCGTGATCACACCCCATCCCGGCGAGCTGGCGCGCCTGTTGGGCGTCGCGACCGATGCCGTCGTGAACGACCGCTGGGGACATGCGCGGCGGGCGGCTCAGGAGACCGGTGCGGTGGTCGTCCTCAAGGGCCGCCAGACGCTGATCTCGGACCCCGCCCTCGGTGCCTGGGTGAACCCGACCGGCAACCCGGGCATGGCCTCAGGAGGCAGTGGCGACGTGCTGACCGGCGTGATTGCGGCGCTTCTCGCCCAGGGATTGGAACCGCCTTCCGCGGCGAGGTTGGGCGTCTACGTTCATGGCCTGGCGGGCGATCGGGCCGCCGCAACCTGGGGTGAGACGTCGATGGCCGCTTCGGACCTGGTCGATGAACTCGGATCGGCGTTCAAGTCGCTGGCCGGTCCGGAATGATCGTCCGCACCGGGAGCGCCGACGAGACCCGGAGGTTGGGGGTCGAGCTTGCCGAACGGCTGAGGCCCGATGGCATCGCACTCCTGTTCGGCGACCTGGGTTCCGGCAAGACGGTCCTGACCCAGGGCATAGCCGAGGGCCTGGGTCTCGACGCGGGGCAGATCCAGTCGCCGACCTTCACGCTGATTCACGAGCACGACCGCGGCCCGGCGCGTCTGGTCCATGTCGACCTCTATCGACTGCAGCCGGAGGAGGTCGAGGGGATCGGGTTGGAGGAGTTGTTCGCGGGGGACGGCGTCAAGGTCGTCGAGTGGGCCGAGCGCCTGCCGTACCGCGTGCCGGCGATGGACGTCCGGTTGGAGGTCGGTCGTGAACCGGGGCAGCGGAGGATCGAAGTCACGGACTGAACCGCTGCGGCCGTTGCTAGAGTTCCGCACCGAAACAGCGGCTGATTCACAGGACCTACAAAAGGAAGCGAGAAGAAAGTTCGATGGAAGTGGAACGCGTTGGCATTGTCGGCTGCGGTCTCATGGGCCGGGGCATTGCAGAGATCTGTTCGCGGGCCGGGATCCCGGTCACGGTCAGGGAGATCAACCAGGAAGTGCTCGATGCCGGGCTCGGCGCGGTGCGCGCGTCCCTGGCCAAGAGTCTGGAGAAGCGGCGTATCGACGCCGAGGAGCACGACCGGGCGATCTCGAACCTGAGCGGCACGGTCGACCTTGCGGATCTCGCCGGTTCCGATCTGGTCGTCGAGGCGGTCGTCGAGGACCTGGAGACGAAGCGCGAGCTGTTCGTCGCCCTGGACGACATGGTCGGTGACGACGCGATCTTCGCGAGCAACACGTCTTCGCTGACCCTGACCCAACTCGCCGCTTCGACGTCGAGGCCGGACCTGTTCGTGGGGCTCCACTTCTTCAATCCGGTGCCGGCGATGCGGCTGGTTGAGGTCGTTCGCACCCTGATGACGTCGGACGAGGCGTACGACGCCTGCTGGCGTCTCGCCGAGAGAATCGGCAAGACGCCGGTTGGGTGCAGGGACAACTCCGGTTTCATCGTCAACCGGCTGCTGGTTCCTTACCTTCTCGATGCGATCCGCGCCTATGAGAACGGCATCGGCTCTCTTACGGACATCGACACCGCGATGAAGCTCGGCTGCGGCTATCCGATGGGGCCGTTCACCCTGTGCGATTTCATCGGCCTGGACACGATGTACTACGTCGCCAACATCATGTTCGACGAGTACCGGGAGACCCGCTTCGCCCCGCCGACACTGCTCAAGCAGATGGTCCAGGCCGGGCGCCTGGGACGCAAGACCGGCAAGGGGTTCTTTGACTACCGCTGAACCAGCGCCGGCCAGGGCGCAGTTGATCCTGCCCGAAGGGTCGGTGCAGGCGATTTGCGGCGCCAACGACGAGAACCTGCGACGGGTCGAGAAGGCGCTTCAGGTGACCCTCGGCGTGCGCGGGTCGGCGGTTCAGATCCAGGGTACGGCGGAGGCGGTGGGCCAGGCGGAGCGCCTGCTCACCGATCTCGGCGCGCTGGCCGCGAGTGGCCGCCGTCTGAGCGGCGGCGATCTGGCGACCGCGCTGCGCGTGGTGGCCGAGGAGCCGGCGGCCTCGCTGGTCGACTTCTTCAAGACCGGGGCGTTGATCCAGGCCTCGCGTCGCCTCGTCGCTCCTCGCAGCCTGAACCAGAAGCGCTACCTGCGCGCTATGCTGGACCACGATCTGGTCATCTCGACCGGGCCGGCGGGCACGGGCAAGACTTACCTGGCGGTGGCGGTGGCGGCTTCCGCGCTCAAGCAGGAAAAGGTCCGGCGCATCGTGCTGGCCCGGCCGGCGGTCGAAGCGGGCGAGAAGCTCGGGTTTCTGCCCGGCGACCTGGCGGAGAAGGTGAATCCCTACCTGCGGCCGCTCTACGATGCTCTCTACGACATTATCGGCTTCGACAAGGTGTCGCGGATGATGGAACGCGAGGTGATCGAGGTGGCGCCGCTCGCCTTCATGAGGGGTCGCTCGCTCAACGACAGCTTCATCATCCTCGACGAGGCGCAGAACACGACGCCGGAGCAGATGAAGATGTTCCTGACCCGCATCGGCTTCAACTCGAAGGCGGTGGTCAACGGCGATATCACGCAGGTCGATCTGCCGCCCGGCCAGCGGTCGGGGCTGAAGCACGCGCTCGAGGTGCTTCAGGACGAGGAAGGCATGGCATTCGTGCGTTTCGGACGGTCCGACGTGGTCCGCCACGAGCTCGTGCAGCGGATCGTCGGCGCCTATGACCGCTGGGAGGCTCGTTTCGGCGCCAACTCGGGGGAGCAGGAGGTCCGGTGAGCGCGTCGTCGAAGACGCCGCGGCGACCCCGGTCCGAGCGCCGGCGAGAGGCTCGCAAACGGCTGCGGCGCAGCATGTTCCGGCGCCACGGCGAACGGTTGACCGTCGCCGGCCTGTGGCACTACGTGCTGGAGCTCGACATCGTGTGGGTCGTGTTCATGGTCGTGGCAGGCACCTGGATCATGGCCCCGGCCGGCGTCTTCTTCGGTCCGGATCTGAGCGAAGGCGACATCGCGAACCGCGACCATCACGCGACGCGCGATGTCCTGATCCTGGATGAGGCGACCTCGGAGGAGCTGAAGGAGCGGGCCCGTTCGGCGGTCCGGCCGCTGTACGACTTCGACGCCGCCTTGGCTGAGGAGGTCGAGGGCCGGATCGGGCGCCTGTTCGAGATCGAGCGGGGGTTCGACGAAGTGGCGGAACTCCTGCCGGAGGAGGACGTGGCCTCCGAACGGCTGCTGCGGCTGAGAGAGGGCAGCGATCTGCGCGTCGACGAAGGCCACGCGGACCTGCTTGGCGCCCGCGCCGGCGATCAGGACGAAGGCGCCGAGTTGGAGGAACGCCTCGTTCGCCTGGTTGGTTTTCTGCTTCGGGCGGGGATCGTGGAGAACAAGGAGACCCTGCTCCAGAACCGGCTCGAGGGGGTGACGCTGCGCAACCTGCAGACCGGGGAGGAGTCGGTCCAGTTCGACCTCTTCGGCTACCGCGGGTACCCGGTCGAGGTGGAGAGCTACCTGGAAGCGGAAGTCGGCCGGTGGGGCGGCTGGTCCCGGTCCGATCGGGCGGCGGTCGTCGACTTCCTGATGGTCAACCTGGCCCCGAACGTCTACCTGAACCTGAACGAGACCCAGGAGCGCCGGAACGCGGCCGCGGAGGCGGTCGGACAGGTGTTCAACCAGATCCGGGCGGGCCAGGTCATCGTGCGCAAGGGCGACGAGGTCGACCTGGAAGCCATCAACCTGTTGCGGGAGATGACGGGCAGCGAGCGGCCGCTGACCCTGCTCCGATCGCCCCTGGCGTCCGCCCTGCTGCTGGGGCTGGCGGTCGCGTTCCTGTGGATCGCGTTCCGGCGCAAGCGGCTGGTTACCGTCGAGGCCCGCGCCTTCGGCAGCGTCGTGCTGCTGCTGATCCTGGGCCTCCTGGCGACCCGTTTCGGCTTCGTGGTCGCGGACGCGCTCGCCGCCTCGTTCGAGATCGAGGCGCTCAGCTCCGCGCGGAGCTACGGCTTCACGATTCCGTTCGCCGCGGTCGCGCTCCTGGTGTCCGTGCTCTACGGCCGCGGCGCCGGGTTGCTTGCCGGCCTGGTGTTCGCCGTTCTGGTCGGGCGTCTCGGATGGGCGGAGGCAGCCACCTCGCAGCTTGGGTTGGCGGGCGGCACGATGCTCTACGCGCTGACCGGCAGCCTCGCCGCCGTGTTCGCGCTCGATCAACTGAAGCAACGGTCCGCGGTGATCAGGGCGGGCCTGCTGGTCGGACTCGTCAACATGGCTTCGGTGACCGTGGTGACTCTGCTGGACACGAACGGCGCCACGATCGTCGGCTGGGGCTTCGAACTGCTCTGCGGACTTCTCGGCGGCCTGCTGGTCGCGGCCGCGGTCGGCTTCGCGATCCCCGTGTTCGAGGCGATGTTGTTCCTGACCACGGACATGAAGCTGATGGAGCTCTCCGACACGAATCTGCCGCTCCTGCAGCGCGTTGCCTTCGAGGCGCCCGGCACCTTCCAGCACTCCCTGATGGTCGCCAATCTGGCCAAGGCGGGCTGCGAGGCCGTGGGCGCGAACCCGACGCTGGCGTATGTGGGAGGCCTCTACCACGACATCGGCAAGGTGATGCGGCCGCAGTACTTCGCGGAGAACCAGCGCGACGGAGACAATCTGCACGACAACCTCGCGCCTTCGATGTCGGCGCTGATCCTCGTCGATCACGTGAAGGAGGGCGTCCGCCTGGCGCGGGAGCATGGCCTGCCGCAGCCGATCGTGGACGCGATCGAACAGCACCACGGCACGCGCACCCTCGCCTACTTCCTCGACCGGGCGAAGAAGCGGGCTGAGCCGGGCCAGACGATCAACGAGCACCAGTACCGCTATATGGGCCCCATGCCCCAGAACAAGACGATGGGCGTGCTGATGGTCGCCGATACGGTGGAGGCCGCGAGCCGCACCCTCAGGGACTTCTCCGAGGAGTCGATCCGAGCGTTGGTTACGCGTCTGTTGGACGACATCGTCGAGGATGGTCAGTTGGATCAGACGGATCTGACCCTTTCCGACCTGCGGCGGTTGAGCTACACGCTGCAGAATGTCCTGAAGACGATCCACCACCACCGGGTGGAGTATCCCGGCTTCGCATGGGGCAGCGAGAGTCGCGGTTCTCTGCGAGTTCTTCGCGGCGGCGCGGAGAGCCTTCGGTCCGATTGATACCCAACGTGGCGACCATCGATCTGCAGGTTGAGGCCTCCGTGGAGGCCAGGTGCCGGGCCCTGGCGCCCGGTCTTCGCCGCGTCGCTCACGATGTGGTCGCGGAACTGGCGCCGGCCCAGGCCACGCTGACCCTGCGCCTCACAGGCAACGACGAGATCCGGGAGTTGAACCGCCGCTACCGGACGGTCGATGCGTCGACCGACGTGCTCTCGTTTCCCGGCGAGACGACTCCGGAGGGGCGGCACCTGGGCGATGTGGTGATCTCGGTGGAGACGGCCGTGGCACGCAGCGGCGCCGCTCTCGAGCGGGAGCTCCAGGTGCTCGCACTGCACGGCATCCTGCACTGCCTGGGCTACGACCATGAGACGGACGACGGCGAGATGGAGGCCCTGGAGCAGCGGCTGCGGGCGCACTTCCTGGGGCCGTACAGGACCGGAACGGTGGCGTTCGTGGGCCGGCCGAACGCCGGCAAGTCGACGCTGATGAACCGGATGCTGGGCAAGAAGCTGGCGATCGTCTCCGACAAGCCGCAGACCACCCGCCACCGATTGATCGGCATCCTGACCACGGAACGCGGCCAGATGGTCTTCCACGACACGCCCGGCCTGCACCGGCCCCTGCACCGGTTGAACCGCAGCATGGTCCACGCCGCCTCCGCGGCACTCAACGAGGCCGACGTCGTATGCCTGATCCGCGACGTGGCGGTTCCGTTCGGCAAGGGCGAGGCCTACGCCCTCGATCTCGTCGGCGCCGCGGCGGCAGCCGGACCGGAGCGTCCCATGCTGTGCCTGCTGAACAAGATCGACCAGGTCAAGAAGCACCGGCTGTTGCCCGAGATCGAGCGCTATGCCGGCCGCGGCGTGTTCAAGGAGATCGTGCCCATCTCGGCGCTCAGCGGAGACGGCGTGGAGCAGGTCCTGGAGATCCTGTGGCAACACCTTCCGGCGGGCGAGCCGCAGCACGATCCCGAGCTTCTGACCGTGCACACCGAACGCTTCCTGGTGGCGGAGATGATTCGGGAGAAGGTGCTCGAACAGACGCGGGATGAGTTGCCCTTCACGACCGCCGTCGTCGTCGAGGCCTGGGAGGACGGCGACAAGCGGACGGAACTGTTCGCCAACATCCTGGTCGACCGGGACAGCCACAAGGGCATCGTGATCGGTCGCGGCGGCAAACGGATCAAGGAGATCGGCACCGCGGCCCGCCGGGATCTGGAGGACTTCCTGGGGCGGCGGGTGTACCTGGATTTGCAGGTCAGGACCCACCCGGGATGGCGCGAGGACACGGCGGTGCTCCACCGCCTGGAGCCGGGCTAGGAGGGTGGGCGGCGCCGTGGGTTGCCAGTTGATGGACTCGCTGATAGACAGGCGGCCAAAGCGCTTTCGTGCATGCAGAAATCGGTCGAGTCGGCGGCTCGGCTACATCGCTTCGGCGCGGCTTCACCGCGGTAAGGACAAGCAAAGGAGGACTTCATGGCAGAGGCTAGCCCGCAGTCGATCATTGGACGGATCCGGGACGAAGGCGTCCAGATCGTCGATCTCAGGTTCACCGACTTCCCCGGTCTTTGGCAGCACTTCTCGGTGCCCGCCCGCGAAGTCGACGAGAGCACGTTCGAGGATGGGCTCGGATTCGACGGTTCGAGCATCCGCGGTTGGCAGGTGATCAACGAGTCGGACATGCTGGTCGTGCCCGACCCCAGCACGGCGTTCATCGACCCGTACTTCGAGCACAAGACGCTGGTCATGTCGTGCAACATCGTCGATCCGATCACTCGTGAGAGCTACGGCCGCGATCCGCGCGGCGTCGCCAGGGCCGCCGAGGCCTATCTCGAGTCGACGGGCCTTGCCGACACCGCCTACTTCGGTCCCGAGGCCGAGTTCTTCATCTTCGACGACGTGCGCTTCGACGGCGGCCCGAACTTCGGGTTCTACGAGGTCGACTCGATCGAAGGTCGCTGGAACAGCGGCGCCGACGAGGGGCCGAACCTGGGCTACAAGCCGCGGTACAAGGAGGGTTACTTCCCGGTGCCGCCGACCGACAAGCAGCAGGATCTGCGCAGCGAGATGCTGCTGACCCTCGAAGATGTCGGAATCCACGCCGAATGCCAGCACCACGAGGTCGGCACCGGCGGTCAGGCCGAGATCGACCTGCGCTTCGGGCCGCTGGTGGAGACCGCGGACGCGATGATGCTCTACAAGTACATCATCAAGAACACGGCCGCCAAACACGGCAAGACGGTCACCTTCATGCCCAAGCCCCTGTTCGAGGACAACGGCAGCGGCATGCACACGCACATCTCGCTCTGGAAGGGCGGCGTCCCCCTGTTCGCGGGCGACGGCTACGCGGGCCTGTCCGACATGGCGATGCACGCGATCGGCGGCCTGCTCAAGCACGCGCCGGCGCTGCTCGCCTTCACCAACCCGACCACGAACAGCTACAAGCGGCTGGTGCCGGGCTTCGAGGCGCCGGTGAACCTGGTGTACTCGCAGCGCAATCGGAGTGCCGCGGTGCGGATCCCCATGTACTCGCCGTCGCCGAAGGCCAAGCGGGTCGAGTTCCGTTGCCCCGATCCGAGCTGCAACCCCTATCTCGCCTTCGCCGCGTTGCTCATGGCGGCGCTCGACGGCATCCAGAACGAGATCGATCCGGGCAGTTCGCTGGATGTGGACATCTACGACCTGTCGCCGGAGGAGAGCCAGGGCGTTCCGACCACGCCGGCGACGCTGGACGAGGCGCTCGACGCGCTCGAGGACGACCACGACTTCCTGACCGCAGGCGACGTGTTCGACGAGGACGTGATCGAGAACCACATCGCGTACAAGCGCGAGAACGAGTGTCAGGAGATGGCCCTCAGGCCGCATCCGCACGAGTTCGCGCTGTACTACGACATCTAGGAGCTTCCTTCCGTGCAAGCCTTAGCGATTCGCACCCTCGGCGTCGTGCTGGGATTGGCGTTGACCGCGCCCGCCATGGCCGACGACTGGCCGCAGTGGCGGGGCGCCGACCGCTCCGGCGTGTGGCAGGAGGACGGCGTCCTGGAGCAATTCCCCAAAGGGGGGCTCGAGGTCGTCTGGCGGGTACCCATCCACGGCGGCTACTCGGGCCCGGTGGTGGCGGATGGGCGTGTGTTCGTCACCGACTGGCGGCGCGTTGAAGGCACGCGCGCGATCATGGGAAAGGAGCGCGTGCTGGCGCTCGACGAGGAGACCGGCGAGGTCCTCTGGCGCCACGAGTGGGACGCGAACTACTCGGCGCTCCAGCAGAGCTACGCGATCGGCCCGCGCTCCACACCGGCGGTCGACGGCGACCGCGTCTACGTCATGGGCGCGGTCGGGCGCCTGTTCGCGCTGAATGCGGAGACGGGCGACGTGATCTGGAGCTACGACTCGGTGGAGCAGGGCAATGCCAGCATCACGATCTGGGGGTTCTCCAGTTCGCCGCTCGTTCACGGCGACCTGCTGATCGAGGTCGTGGGCGCCGAGCCGGACGGCAAGGTGATGGCCTTCAACAAGCACACGGGCGAGGAGGTCTGGCGGTCGCTGTCTTCGGACTGGGAGATGGGCTACGGCCAGCCGATGATCTTCGAGGCCGGCGGTGTGGAACAGCTCATCGTCTGGGAGCCGCAGGCGGTCAACTCTCTCAATCCCGCGACCGGCGAGGTCTACTGGACCGTGCCCTGGGAGGTGGCCTCCGGGATGACCGTGACCACCCCGGTGATCGACGGCAACCGGCTCCTGTTCAGCCAGTTCTACCGCGGTTCCCTGCTGCTCGAACTCGACTCCGAAAAGCCTGAGGTGCGCGAGCTCTGGCGCGGGAAGAGCCGCAGCGAGATGCCGGAGGAGACACAGGGGCTTCACGCCCTGATCACGACGCCGATCCTGGAGGGCGACACGATCTACGGCGTTTGCAGCTACGGCCAGTTGCGCGGCCTTGACGCTTCGGATGGTTCGCGGCTGTGGGAAAGCGACAAGATGACGCGCCAGGGTCGGTGGGGCGCCGCCTTCATGGTCAAGCACGGCGACCGCTGGTTCGTGAACAACGATGTCGGCGACCTGATCATCGCCCGCTTCACCCGCGACGGGTACGAGGAGATCGACCGGGCGAAGCTGATCGAGCCGACGGCCCGGTCCGGATTCGGCCCGCGGCGCTTCTACGACGCGCAGGTCAACTGGTCGCACCCGGCCTACGCGAACCGCCACATCATCGCCCGCAACGACGAGGAGATCATCCGTGTCTCCCTGGCCGCCGAGTAGCCGGCGTGGGTGCTGAGCCGACTGGGTGGGCCGGCCGTTACGCCGGCATTCGGCTGGCCGTCGTCTTCGCGTCGATTGCGATCCTCGCGACCCTGCCCGCCGCCGGCCAGCCCGCCTCGGAGCGCTGGGCGCCGGCGATCGCGGCCTTCGAAGCCCAGGACGGCGAGCAGCCGCCGCAGCCGGGCGGCACCATGTTCCTTGGTTCGTCGAGCATCCGGTTCTGGGACCTGGAGCGCTGGTTCCCCGCGAGCCGCTTCCCGGGACTCCGGGCCACCAACCGCGGCTTCGGCGGCTCGCAGATCGCGGACTCCCTGCGCTACCTCGACCGCATCGTCTGGCCGCACCGCCCGTCGACCATCGTCTTCTACGCCGGCGACAACGACATCGCGGCCGGCAAGTCGGCCCAGGCCGTGGCGGCGGACTTCGCCGAGCTGGGCCGCCGGGCGTGGGCGGAGTTGCCCGAGACCCGGTTCATCTACGTGGCGATCAAGCCGAGTCTGGCCCGCTGGCATCTCGCCCCCGAGATGCGGGCCGCCAACGCGCTGATCGAGGCGTCGGCGGAAGGGGAACCGCGCCTGATCTTCCTCGACATCGATACGCCGATGATCGGCGACGACGGCCGGCCGCGGCCGGAGCTCTTCGTTGCCGACGGTCTGCACTTGAGCGACGACGGCTACCGGCTGTGGACCGACCTGCTGGCGCCCCACCTCGACCCCCGCGAACCCGCGGGGCCGGTGGGGGAGCTGATCTTCCCTCTCGAGCACTGGCACAACCACGGCTCTTCCCTGGTCGAGCTGCCCAACGGCGACCTGCTGGTGGCGTGGTTCCACGGTTCGGGCGAGCGGACCGCCGACGACGTACGCATCCTGGGCGCCCGCATGAGCGCCGGCGCGACGACTTGGAGCGCGCCTTTCCTGCTCGCCGACACGCCCGGCTTCCCGGACACGAACTCCACCCTGCTGCTGGAGCCCGTGAGCGCCGGCGGCCACCGGCTGTGGCTGTTCTGGCCCACGATCCAGGCGAATCTCTGGGAAAGCGCCCTGATGAAGTACAAGGTCTCGACCGACTTCGAGGGGGCCGGGCCGCCGGTGTGGCAGTGGCAGGACGTGCTGCACATGAAGCCGGGAGACGGTTTCGCAGACCTCGTCGCGGAGAGAACCGACGAGTACTTCCGTAGCCTGGGCTTCAGCAGTGCGAAGGACCCGGATGCGCCGGAGGCGGTTCGCCGTTGGGCGGCCCACAACCTGGAGCAGGCAGCGGACAAGCTGACCCGGCGGATCGGCTGGTTCACCCGCGCCCATCCCGTCGTTCTGCCGTTGCCCTCGGGCGGTCAGCGGCTGTTGTTGGGGCTCTACTCCGACGGCTTCAGCTTTGCCTCCGCGACCTACAGCGACGACGGCGGCCACAGTTGGACAATGAGCGAGCCGATCATCGGTGGCGGCAACATCCAGCCCACGTTCGCGCTGCGTCGCGACGGCGCCCTGATCGCCCTGATGCGCGACAACGGCCCGCCGCCGAAGCGGGCCCACGTCGCCGAGTCGACCGACCTGGGCGCCACCTGGACCATCGCCCGCGACCATCCCGACCTGGTCGAGACCGGGGCCGGCCTCGAAGTCCTGAAGCTCGCCAGCGGCCGCTGGATCGTGGTCCACAACGACATCCCCGACGGCAGGTATCAGCTCGCCGTATCTGTCTCCGAGGACGAGGGCCGGACCTTCACCCGCCGGCGCTACGTGGAGCGCGAGGAGAAGGGCGTCGGCCGGTACCACTACCCGTCCGTGATCCAGGCTCGGGACGGCCGCATCCACCTGACCTACAGTTACCACGTGGCCGGCGCGGCGGGCGACGGCGGCCAGGGCAAGAGCATCAAGCACATGAGCTTCGACGAGGCCTGGCTCCTCGGCGCAAGCTGAGCACACAACGCGTTCAGCCGGGAGGGTTCCCATGCGCCAAAGACCGTTCTCCAGCGTCGCCCTAGTCGCCGCACTCTGTCTCGTCCTGGTCCCGGCGTGTGCTCCCGAGAGCGGCGCCGGCGCCGGCGGCGAGACCTTCGCGGGTCTGCCAGTTGCAACACCCGAGAGCGCCGGCATGTCGAGCGAGCGGCTGGAGCGGATCGGGCCGGCGTTTGAGCGCTACTCGGCGGACGGCAAGCTCTCCGGCGTGATCACCGTGGTCGCGCGTGGCGGCAAAGTCGTCCACTTCAATGCCAGCGGGCACCAGAACGTCGGAAACGGCGAGCCGATGACTGAGGACACGATCTTCCGCATGTACTCGATGACCAAGCCGATCGCGTCGGCGGGGCTCATGATCCTGTGGGAGGAGGGGCGCCTGCTGCTGTCGACGCCGGTCTCCCAGATTCTGCCGGAGTTCGCCGACATGCGCGTCTACGTCTCGGGCGAGGGCGACGACATGCAGACCGAAGCGGCGCGGCGTCCGATCGTCGTCCGCGACCTGATGACCCACACTTCGGGGCTGACCTACTCCTTCATCCCCAGCCCGGTGGCCGCTGGCTACACCGCGCAGGGGCTCGAGGGCTCGGCGGACGCGGCGCCCCACGACGACCTCGCGCACTACGTCCGCGACCTGGCGGCGCAGCCGCTGTTGGTCCATCCGGGTACCGCGTGGAACTACAGCCTCGGCCTGGAGGTGGCGGGCCGCGTGATCGAGGTCGTGTCCGGCCAGACCTTCCGGGAGTTCCTGAAGGAGCGCATCTTCGATCCGCTGGGAATGGTCGACACGGACTTCTACATCCCGGACGAGAAGATCCATCGCTTCGCCGTGAACTACGCGCCCACGACGGAGGGCGGCATGATGATGGTCGACGATCCGGAGACCAGCGCCTACCGGAAGCCGCCGAAGGTCGAGATGGGAGGCTCCGGCCTCGTCGCCACCGCCGGCGACTACCTGCGCTTCGCCCAGATGCTGGCGAACGGCGGCGAACTCGACGGTGTCCGGGTGCTCGGACTCCAGACCGTGGCGCTGATGATGGACAACCACCTCGGCTCGGCGTACGGACCGTCACCCTTGTCCACCCTGAACCTCAACATGGGGATGAGCGAGGGCATGGGCTACGGCCTGGGCGGGTACTCGATCACCGACACCGGCTTGACCGGACTGCCCGCCTCGGCCGGCACCTACGGCTGGGGCGGCGCCGCCTCGACCGACTTCTGGGTCGACTCCAAGCAGGAACTCGTTGGCATGGTGCTGACCCAGTTGTTGCCCACCGGCACCTATCCGCTCCGTCCGACGATGGAGGTGCTGACCTACCAGGCGATCGTGGAGTAGGGGCGGCGGGGGGCCGAAGATGAGTATGCTCCGACGACCGCCCCGGCGTCTACCGTTGGTGCGGCTGTTCCGTGTGTTGGACTGACGATGGGTCTACGGCGCAGTCTGGCGTGAACATCGTGCGGAACAAGGTGACCTCGCAAGTGACGAGTCGGACCGACAAAGAGACGTTGCAGTGCCAGACCCTCCTCGTGGAGCTCGCGCCTCGCCTGGAGGCGGACAGGAGGCTCGAGCGCGAGCTCGACCGTCATTTGGCGTGCCGTTTCAACGTGTTCGAGTACCTGCGCACGGACGAACTTGGTCTATCGCACGTGGTAGCCGACCTGCTCGATCCGACGAAGGAGCACGGGCAAGGCACGACGTTCCTCAAGGCCATGCTGGAGGCGTTTCCACTGCCGCTGGGACTTCTGAAGGGACTCCAGTCGACGCTCGCCAATCCCATAGTTGTGCGCACCGAGCGCGCGACCGACACTGGGGGGCGCATGGACATCACCGTGGACATTCCGGACGGTGACAGGTCGTTCTGCCTCGCTTTCGAGAACAAGCCCTACGCGCCTCAGGACGCCGGCCAGGTGACCGCGTACCTGAGGTACCTTAGGGAGCAGTACCAGCAGCGCTTCCTGCTCGTTTACGTGCCGCCCTCAGGTGAAGGACCGTCCAGCAAAGGTCTCCAGCCGGCAGACTGCGAGCTTTGGCTAAGGCACTTTGTCATCATGCCGTACGCGGGCGAGAACTCGCTTGCGAGCTGGTTCGCTAGTTGCCGCAGACGCTGTGAAGCCGAGCGCCTGAGGACCTTCCTGAGAGACGCGGAGTTCTTCTGTGAGAGAGCCTTTGGAGAATCATCGATGACGACCAGCGGGGAGACGCGTACCGCGAGGGAGTACCTGCTGGAGAATCCACACCACCTGCCGACCGCGCTCGCTGTACACGACGCATGGTTGCTCGTCCGTGACGAGGTATGCAAGCGATTCCTGGAGCGCCTTCGCTATGAGGTCGAGGACCGAATCCGCCGGGAGTTGCGCGACGACGACTGCCATGTGCTCTGTCAGTACGGGGATGAGCCCTACTCGAACACTCTGTGGCTCTTCCGCGACGCATGGATGCCGTACGAGGAGCCGGACTATCCGGAGGGCCGCACCACGATCCGGCTCGAAGCTGGAGCTAGTAGGGGGCGCGGAGGGCCTAACGGCTGGTATTGGGGTGTATGCAGTCCCAAGGGCCGTTCCGAGATGACCGCACCCGAACAGGAGCGGCGTGACAGGCTCCACGAGGCATTGATGAAGAACGGACTTCGACTTCCTCGTAGGAACACCAGCTATTGGCCGCAATACGAGGATCTCAGCCGTTATGCCGAGTGGTACCCGCTCGTGCCCGATCTGCACGAGGAATGCGACCAAGGCGGTGGGCCGATCACGACCTACTTCGCCGATAACCTGCTCAACATCGCCGCCAAGGCGATCCCCGCCATCAACGAAGTAGAGGGCCAACGATGAGCCTCACCAAGCGTCAACGTGAGTTGCGAGGCAGGAAGGTGGTGGGCGACAGGGCCGCCTCTACGCGGAGTCGGCCACCGTGGCCGTCCAAGTCCGCGAGCGCGCCATGGCCTGTCGTAGCAGCGCCTGGAGCAACACGCCGCCGGCCGCGGCCTTGGTCGGCCAGTCGGCCGCCGATACCCGGTTGGATTCTCGATGTCTGTTGACGATGCAAGACGGGCGGTAATCGACGTTCGCGAGGCGCAGCAAGACGTCAAGGGCCTGTTGCGACGTGTCCAGGACGGCGAACGATTGGTGATCACCGAGCGGGGCCGGGAAGTTGCGATGCTGTTGCCGGTCGAGCCTACGTCGGAACACCTGATCGGTGCCCTGCGTGGGAGGCTCAGGGTTTGCGGTGACACGAGGAGCACCGGCATCGAGTGGAACGCCCGTGCTAGTCCATAGGGAGCGGCAGCAGCAGCTTCTGGTCGATCAGCACTTGGAAGTGCCTGACCACAGTCAAGGCGAGGTGGCGGTCACGGTGCAGGAGGCCCATCTCGATGTTGCGGTCGAGAGCGGCCTCCGTGAAGTTGGCCGACGTGATGAACACCACCTCCTCGTCAGCCACGACTGCCTTGGCGTGGAGAACGCCCGTTGGACCCTTCGGTTCAAGGGAGCGAGGGTCGTAGAACACGTCCGGACGCGACGATCCCGGCCAGTCGCGATCCCAGAAGCGTTCTGCGAAACCGCGAACGAGGTGGTCGGCGGCGGTCGTGTTGCCGCGCTTGCGCTCTATGTTCAAGAGAAGCGTGACCTTGAGAGCCGGGAGCGCCTCCATTTTCTCGGCCAGGGTCTTGAAGGCGCGGGGGCCGTCGAAGAAGGCGTAGGTGCTGGCCCAGATCGACCGGGTTGCCGCGTCGATGATCTCGTCGTAGACGCGGCGGGTGTCGCGGGCGTGAAGCCCCGGAACCTCAGGCCCGGACCAGACGAAGTCGGGGCTGGAGAAGCTGCCGGCGAGTTGGTCCAGGCTTCGCAACCACGCGGCGGCGACAGCCTCGGTGACGCCGAGTTGGCGCCATCCGGCAAGCAGGCGCAGCACCGCCTGCCCCTGGCCGCCGCGCAGCGTCATGCTCGCGCGAAGAGCCGTGACCGAGGGGCTCAGGTCGAGCAGACCGGTTTCCAGCGCCTTCGCGAGCGAAGTCCGTAGATGGGCCGGAAGTTCGAGCAGCGCCTCGACGGCTTCCTCGTTCATGGCCGGCCCGCGGGTCAATCGACCCGGTCGAAGAAACCGGCGTTCTCGCCGATGATCGGGACGACGAGCGCCCGGTCGAGATAGTCGTTCCTCATCTCGCAGGATGTCTCCGCCACCAGTGTGCAGCCGTGACACGCGGCGCCGTGAAGCCAGCGCTTCTCCGTGCTCGAATGCGGGACGTGCTGGGCGCAGACCGGGTCGTTCGAGCACAGGGCGCCGATGTGCAGCGCCTGACGGAGATGATCGCCTATGCCGCGGGCCTGTTGCACCAGACCGCCGAGTGTTCCCTCGGCGTCGGCGCTGGCGGTGTACAGCAGGAGTCCGTAGCGTTTCGCTGCGCCGTCGACGTAGATGCGCTCCCTGATCGACGCGGCCGGATAGCCGCAACGGAGGGCGAGGGACTGGATCAGCAGGTGCGACAGCGTGTGCAGAAGAACATAGGGACCACCGGGAAACGGCCGTTTGTCCGCGTTGGTTCGGCGCCCTTCGCCCCAGCGCTGGTGGCCGCTCTCGAGAGCCGCGCAACGGTCCTTGACTTCGCGTCTCTGGCGCCAGCTTGAAACGGCTGCCTCGCGCAGCAGCAGGAAGATGCCCTCGCCGCGGTTCTCGACGGCGGGGAACCAGGACGGTTCGGAGGCGATCTCCGCTCGGACGACATCCGTCTCGTACTCGCCATCGATGTCGGGAGTGGCGGCCTCGAATCGGGTGAAGCCGGCGAGCGCCGACACCTCGCGCAGCCTGTGCACCTGGACAACGGCCTCGATCTGTTCCTTGAAGAAACCGCTCTCCCGCTGCCACACGAGCGGCGGAAGACGCCGCGCGTGGAAGTCGGGGTCGACCGGCACGTCGTCGCCGTAGCCCTCCGGGACCGCGAGCAGCGCGTCGAGTTCCGCGTACTTCACCGGCTGGTCCTCCGGGGCGCCGCCGCGGCGGCGCTCGACTGCGGAGAGGACGTCGGCGTCGTCGAACCCGTGCAGGGCCGCCATGACCTTCGGGATGCCCTTGAGCAGGGCCAGGTTGTCCACGGTCTTGACGACCTGCAGCGTGTCCCACACGTCGGCCACCGCCTGATCGACAGCCGCTCTCTGCTCCGGTAGCGAAAGCACCGTAACCACCTGCGGAAACCAGGCGTTCGTCGCTGTGCGGATGAGCAGACGGCTTGGCTCTCCGCAGTCCTCGTTAGCGTGGCGTCCCAGCCACGGGCGGGCCCCGGTGCAATGCCCGAGCGGCCGGTTCTCGATCTCCTTCGCCTCGTGCATCCCGCGCCGCTTGCCGCAACTGCAGCGCGCGAACAGGTTCGAGAGGTCGCCGCCGGTGCCCTGCTCTTCAAGTTGGAGTTCGCCACGGCAACCGGACTTGCCGCCGTGGACGAAGTCGTACCAGTCGATGTCGTCGACGTGGCCGCGGGGGCAGCCTCTGACGAACCGGGTCGCGACTACGGCTCTCTTGTCGAACTTGCGTTTGTCGTCTAGAGCCGTGCGGTGAACAAGGCGTCGAGTCCTGCTCCTGCGCCCGGATGGACTGCTCCTGTCGCCGTCGCCCTGCACCAGGAACCACTCTGGAAAGCGGGGCGACGTGATGCCTGGGGAGTTGGCGCCCGGACGGTCGGATGCCGCTGGCGGCGCGAACAGGCCCGGCGGCTTGCCACCGGCGAGCCCGCGCAGGCGGGCAGCAAGCCGCGGTTCGTCGACCGTCTCGAGATGGTGCGTCCTGGGCCAGTAGTCGAGGCCGCCGACGATCGCCGAGTCGCTCGGAAGGTCGACCAGGGCGCCAGGCCCATACGTCGTGATCACCTGGCTCCGTCGGACGCTGCCCGTGGGCGTGCTGCTGCTCCGGCTCCTTGCCATCAGCGGGATCCTCCGCCTACAGGTTCCTGGATGTAGAGGTTCACCTGAGGTTCGACGTCGCGCAGCGACCGGTTCACGCGGAACTTCCGGTGATGCGCGGACTCGAACTCCGTGTCCAGCATCTCCCGCAGGAGGGGTTTTCCACCCTGCCGCTCGTACTGCTGGTATTTCACTTCGGTCCCGACTTCGCGATAGCTGTCGACCACCCGTTGCCAGGAGTCGAGCAGGTCGCCGACCCGGTTCTGTACGCTCCGAAGCCTCTCCGCCAGGTCCTCTTCGTCCGCGAGCGGTTGGCTTCGGAGCCGGTCGGAGAAGGTCTCGATCAGGCGGCGTTCGAGCATGGCGCGGACCTCGGAGAGCCGCTCGACGCCTCGCGTTGGCGTCAGCGCCGGATCGGCATGGCGGGCGAGGGCCACGAAGGCGCCGGCCATTCCGTGGTCGAGAGCCCGGGCGGCGAACGGTGTGACGCTCCCCGCCTCGACCCAGCGGTAGAACGTCTCGTGGTAGTGGCGGAAGCGCTCGTAGTGGGAGCGGTCCCGTGGCTTGTGGACATTGAGCAGCGTGATCACGAGGCCGGGTCGCGCGTCGTCGCGGCCCACGCGGCTGGTGGCCTGGATGTACTCAGCGTTCGTCTTCGGTTGTCCCATCACGACCATCAGGCCGAGACGCTGGATGTCGAGGCCGACCGAGATCATGTTCGTCGCCAGGGCGTAGTGGACCCGGTCGCCTTCGTGGAACGCCAGGCCGAGTCGCCGCCTGGCCCGGGCGACGGCGGCGGTCGAGACCCGCGAGGTCAGCTCCAGGGGGTCGAACGAGGCTTTGCGGTCCCGGAAGTACCTCCGCTCCTGTCCGAGCCTCAATCTGGCCCCGTAGCCTCGAAGCGTGTTCTGGACCTCCTCCTCGACGATCCGGCGCGCGCCGCCGAGTTCGCGCAGGCTGTTGAAGTAGGCCAGGACGGTCATGTACGGATCGGCCGGATTGCTCTTGTTCGCCTTGCCTCCAGCGTCGACATACGCCTTCTCGGCCGCCGCCATGAGCGGCAGCAGGAGTCTTCGCATCGTGACCTTCGCGTTTCTGCCCGGCGAGGCGATTCCGACGTAGAGACGAGCGGGTCTCTCGCTGGGCGCCTTGACCTGGGCGAAGAAGGAATCGCGACGGCTCGGGCCCGGCGGCGGAAAGACCTGGGTCATCGAGCGGCCGAAGAGGGCGCGAATCTGGTCCTGCGCCTGCCTCGCGGTTGCGGTGGAGGCGACGATCTTGGGCTTCGCGGCACGGCCGTTCGAGCGGTGAAGCGAGAGCGCTTCGATCGCCGTTTCGTAGAGCCCGGTCATCGAGCCGAGGGGGCCGGCGATCAGGTGCAACTCGTCCTGGACGATCAGGTCCGGCGGGGGCAGCGGCGAGGGCATTGGCCGGCCCCGACCCGGTTCGCCGGCGCCGTAGAAACCGTGTTCGTCGAACCGGTCGGCGTTGCCGAGGAGCGTGCCCGACCGGGCCTCCCACGGCAACGCTGCGAACTTGTCGACTGTGGCGATCAGGAAGCAGGGCAGGCGGCGGTACAAGGGCTCGTCGACGGCGACGATGGGCAGTGCGCGGTCGCCGGCGAAGTCGCACTCCCAGTTGGCGCACACCACGCGCAGGTTGCGGGGTTCGTCCGCGTTCGGTTCGAGCGAGAACGAATCGGGCTCGAACTTCGTGCCGCACCAGGGGCAGTCTTCAAGGGGGATGGGGGACGGTTCGTACTTCGGCTTCTTCTTGTAGCGGTTCGTCTTCGCGCGAGCCGAGGCGCTGTTGGCGTCGCCCTTGCGGCCGAGGACGTTGGGCGTGGCCGCCTTCCCGACCCAGAGACCGATCTCGAACGGCCACTCGCCGTAGCGTTCGGGCGCCCGGTCCCGCTCCAGCTCGAGCGCGCAGATCAGCCCCGCCGCCCGCGCCAACTGGTCGAGGGTCAGCAGGCGCAGCGTGTAGCGCATGATGACCGAGACGCCCGCGCCCGCTCGGCCGCCCGCTTCCGGGTGGCGCAGCCGCCGCAGGACGATGGCGAAGGCCGCCAGACCCAGGTAGGCCTCCGTCTTGCCGCCGCCAGTGGGAAAGAAGAGGAGATCCACGACTTCTCGGTGGCGGTCGTCTGGATCCGCCAGTGGGGCGAGGTTCAGCAGGATGAAGGCGAGCTGGAAGGCGCGCCACCTGGGGCCTTCGTCCTCGAAGCCGCTGGGATTTCGACGCCGGAGGGCCCCTGCTATGGCCCGGTTGGCGACCCGGAACGCGTCCAGGGCCTGTTCGTCTCTACAGAGAGCCGCGATGCCCCGTTCCATCCGAGAGGCGGCGAACTCGGCGCGGCGCAGAAGCTCCTCGGCTGTCTCCCGGTGGTCCATGTCGAAGGCCGCAGGTTCGGCGCGACGCTCTCCGATCCACTCGCGGTAGGCGGCGAGGAGAGGTTGGAGTGCCCGCTCGGCCTCGCCGCCGGTGGCCAGCTCGCCGAGCCGGTCCATGGACAGGTCGACGCCTTCCGGTTCGAACGTCTCCGTCTTCTCGACTTCCGCCTGAGGGATCCAGGCGGTGCGGATCAGGCGGCAACCGCCGTCGTCGTCCGTGTCCCACTGAGCCGAGACGTTGTGGCCGGTGGCGTACCGGGGCGCGCCGGCGTAGTGCAGGGCGGCGACCTGTTCATCCCAATCGTCGCCCAGGGCCGGGCGGGGATCGGGACGTGGCAGGAACGGGCGGTCGCTCCACACTTCGATCTCGGCCTGGAACGCGTAGGTGGTCTCGGCTTCGTCGAGCGAGGCCGCCGGCTGCCGGTTGTTGACCAGGAAGACGGCGACCGAGCGGGCGCCCGGCGGGATCGTCGAGATCCCCGTGACGAGCCTCCGCTCCACGTGGAGCTGCAAGCCGCCCGAGGCGGGGACATCGTGAAGCGTCGCTCCTTCGCCGGCCACGAGTTCGACCGCGACGACCTCCTCTCGCGGCGTCCGCTGCCAGCAGCGACGGCCCTTGCCCGAATCGTCGACTGCGTCAGTGACCTCGTAGTCTCCCCAGCGCACGGTGATCCGAAGCGTCGTGTCCGCAGCCAGGAAGCTCAGCCCGATCGATGACGGAAAGAACGCCTTCTTCGCTGCCTTTCGGTCCTCGGTGGATTCCTCGGCGAGGCCGGCTCGCTCTGGGACCTCGTCGAGGTCGTCGTCGTTCTCGTCGGTGCCCGCGCCTAGCTCGGGCGGCGTGTCGGACGGAATCAGGAAGCCGGTGAGGTACCAGTTCGATGGCGATTCGTAGATCGGCAAGCGCTCGTGGGCGAGTTCGTGGCCGGCGCCGGGGCCGACGAGGTCGACTTCGAGGGCGTCGACGAGGTCCTGGCGTACGTCCAGAGAGCTTGTCGCCGCCGGAACGGCGGCGCCGGCTTCGGTCATGCGCTATGTCCCTCGTGATTCCCGAAGCAGCGAAGTCACGTCGCGCCACAGTTTGTCGAAGGATGGTGCGGTTCGTGCTGCGTCCAGGTCAAAGGCGGCCGTGAACTTGGGCTGATGACGTGTGGGGTGGTAGGTCGCGCCGCGCAGCACGTTCTGGCTAAGCCATCCCTTGGCGTCCTTGATCGATTCCGGATTCGGGGGCGGCTTCGCTTCGACGCCATGCTTCTCCGCGATCGAGGAGGTGGCGGCAAGAAACCAGGCCTCGTACTCGGTCTTGGCCAGTACGGCGCGGATGGGGCGATCCGCTCGCGCGAGTCTGGCGCGCCGAAGCAACTCGATGCCGAGCTCCGCCGGACAGTCGTTGTCCGCATCCAGCAGGATCAGGATGGCGCCGTTGGGACCGGCCTGCCTGGCAGCGAACTCAACGTAGCGCTCCAGCTCTCCGGGCTTCACTATGCGTTGACGCTTCACTCGAATCGGCCGGTGAACCCGCATCAAAGAGTGGGGCGAGACGTTTTCCGCGACCCGCCGGAGCAGGATGGGCATGGCCTTGACTTCGCCGTGGCCCTCGACAATGGAAGCGATCTGGAGCACGGCTCAGGGCTCGGTGCCGAACAGCCTGATCTGCCCGGGCTTCGGGCTCGACATGGTCGGATCTGGATCGATCTGGTCCATTCTCAGTAGCTCGCCGGCTGTGAACAGCTTGTCCTTAAGCACTGAGCGCCCGGCCTCGTCCAGGGGGCCGATACGGGTCTCCCCGTGTGCGGCGCGAACCGCGATGATCGAATCGGCTGGGATCTCGTCGTCGTCGAGAAGATCGGGGCTGTGGCTGGTCACGAGAATCTGAATGTGCTCGGCGGCATCGCGAAGACTGTCGATGAGAACCCCGGCAGCCGCGGGATGGAGCGCCAATTCCGGTTCCTCGATCCCCACAAGCCCCGGCATGGCGCGTCCGTTGCCGGCGCCCTGGAAGACCGCCACCAGGATGCCCAAGGCCCGGAGCGTGCCGTCCGACATGTTGCTTGCCTCGAACTTCCAGGGGTGCTTCGCGCCACGGACTTCCTGGCGGAACTCGAGAGTCTCTCTGGAACCTGCCATCTTGCGCCCAACGCCGGTGATTCCCGGTACGACGGTCCCCAGGTAGTCCTGGATCCGCCGCTTGGACTCGGGTGACCGTGCCGAGAGATTGGCCAGCACGCTTGCGATGTTGCTGCCGTCCTGGTTCAGGAGTTCGCCGGGGTCTGGCGGCTGAGGTTGCCGGATCTCCTGCGGGTTCAGACTGTAGAAGCCGATGGTGGACAGCGCCTCGTAGACGCGACGGAAGGACTCGTGGCCAGACACGTTGACCAGGTACAGCCGGTCCGACGCGGCGAGGGGGCCGATCAGCAGAGTGCTCTTCCTGACCTCACCCTTCTCCACGTTGTAGTAGTCGGAATCCCCGCCGTTGCGAGGCACCACCAGGCACTCTTCGCGCTGGATTTCGTATCCTCCCGGCCTTCTTGCAGCCACCGTGAATGCGTAGTGCCCGTGGGATTCCTCCAGATCGAGCTCTACGCGAATCCCGAAGTGCGTCGGATGGCCGCCGGACCTCCGTCGCACGTCGTTGATTCCACCGCGGTCGCGCAATGCGTGGTCGATCGAGTGCCGAAGAGAGTCCCGTAGAAAGCAGAGAGCATCGAGGAAATTGCTCTTCCCCGAGCCGTTCGGCCCGAGAAGGAAGCACAGGTTCGCCGGCGACACGTCGCACGCGGCGATGCTCTTGTAGTTGCGGAGCGCAACGCGGGTCAGCAAGCGGCGGTCGGTGGTCACGCTGCCTCTCCCGGGTTGCGCCGTGGGATCCGCCGCCGTGGCGCTCCGACCATTGATCCCTGATTGGCGGCGGTCCATTGGACTGGGCGCTCCGGTCGTCGCTCGAAACTCTTGAGGACGCGCCCGCTCATGCGGGGAGTCTAGTCGTTGCGGGCGTCGGGTCGTAGGGTCGTCGGCTTGATTTCCGCTCTGTTTGCGCTTACTCTCGGGGTCCCGCCCGGGTGAGAGTAGCCGCCTCCGCAGCCTGACGCCGACCAATGTCCGACCACAGCGCAATCGAGTGGACCGATGCCACCTGGAACCCGGTCCGCGGCTGCACCAAGGTCAGTTCGGGCTGCGCCCACTGCTACGCGGAGAGGTTCTCGGAACGCTTCCGCGGCGTTCGGAACCACCCCTTCGAGCAGGGGTTCGACCTTCGGTGGGTCCCGGAGAAGCTCGACCAACCCCGCCGTTGGCGCCGGCCACGGCGCGTGTTCGTCAACTCCATGAGCGACCTCTTCCACCCGCAGGTCCCCGAGTCGTACATCGCCGACGTGGGACACGTGATGCGCGAGGTCCGTAGGCACACCTACCAGGTCCTCACCAAACGGCACGAGCGAATGGAGGATCTCCTCTCCGGCCCCCTGTCCTGGATGGGCGAACTTCCCAACGTGTGGTTCGGCGTGAGCGTCGAGAATCGCCGCCAGGGCCTGCCGCGGCTGGAAGCCCTGCGGCGAACTCCCGCCGCGGTCCGCTTCGCCTCCGTCGAGCCGCTGCTCGAGGACCTGGGCGACTTCGACCTGACCGGCATCGACTGGGTCATCGTGGGTGGCGAGAGCGGGCCGGGAGCGCGACCGATGGAGGAAGCGTGGGTGGTCAACGTCCTTCGCCAGTGCCGGCGAGACGGCGTGCCCTTCTTCAAGCAGTGGGGCGGCGTACGGAAGCACCTACACGGGCGGCTGCTTAGGGGAAGGACGTACGACCAGTTTCCGTTTCTGGAATCCCAGTTCTGTCGTCCGAGACTGTAGCGGGTCCCATCGACAGGTCTCTCTTGGGTTGCTCGCTCGCGAGACGCTTTGCCGGGGCTGCTACCTTCAGGTCATGGGTAGTTTGCGGTGGTCTCGTCGGAACCTGTCTGCCGACCCGGTTGCAGAAGAGCTTCGAGGACTACTTCCTGAGGCGGAAGTGTGCGGTGGCTGCTTCTCCAATTGGCTGCCTCCGCTGGCCGCAGTCCCTAGACGCAGGCGGGCCGATGAGCTGCTGCGGGCGAGGAAAGTCGCAACGGGCTTGTGCTTGAAGGACCTGCTCGCACGTGCCGAGCTGCCCCCTATCGAGCCGCGACACCGAAGTTCGGGCGAAAGGGAGTGGCCCTCGGGCTACGCGGGCAGTGTTAGCCATAAGGGAACTAGGGTTGTGGCAGCGCTCACACCGGTGGGCCCTTTCCGGGCTCTGGGCGTCGACATCGAGACGGCCGATGCGGGCAACTTGGTCGACGTTCGGTCTCTTCGCGCATCGGCGGATCTGCCGCCTGATCTCATGCCCCGCATCGCTCTACCGGTCTTGTTCTCGGTCAAAGAGGCGGCCTTCAAGGCCTTGTTCCCCCTCGTGCGGGAGCCGGTGGCGTTTGAGGACATAAGAGTGTCATGGGGGGATGACTGCTCTGCAGAGTTCCTGCACGGGACCACCCGCTTTAGGGGCTTGTCCTTGGTCGTGCGCTGCTCCACGGCAGTTCCGGCGTGGGTCGTGTCCTGCGCCCTAGCTCGAATGCTGTAGACCGCGGAAAGTGCACGTGCAAGCAGGGGTGTTGGAATTTCGGACAGTATCGTGTACGCTGTGCGAATGGCGAACGGAAGCGCGTCAGCGAACGCCGAGCAGCGTGCAGAGCTAGAGAGGCACCGCCTGGCGTTGGACGTCGGGAACGACACCGGGTTTGTCCGGTTCGGTGCCGGTGGCGGTCCCGTGGCCCAGCAGGCTGTTGCTCGCGACGATGGTGTCGTCTCCAAAGTCGCCAGTGACGAGGCCCTGCTTGAGCGGCGAGTGAGAGAAGAGGCTTCCGAGAAGCTCCGAGACTGGGACGAACTTGTCCAAGAAGGCACGGCTGCCGACGCTCCATGGGCCGATGCGGACGCCTGGGGCGCGATGCCGGCGGTCGACTCCAAGTTCGTCGTTGAGTTGAGCCCAATCTTCGAGGAGGTCTTGGGCTGCGACCTCAACGTCAAGCTGATTCGGCCGGGTGGCTACACCAGCGTAGATGACCTAGTTGCCGACCTGATTCCCAAGGCGGTGAAGGACGCTGCACGGCGACGAAATAAGAAAAGGAGGAGAAGTAGTGGCTGACGAACGGGCTACTCGCGAAGCTCTCGGAATCCGGCTCAGGGACGCGCGCAAGTACTGCGGGTTCTCGCAGGAGGACGTTGCCCGCTATCTGAATGTGCCCCGTTCTGCTGTTTCTCTCATGGAGAGTGGTTCTCGCAGTGTCAACGTCCTCGAACTCGGTCGCTTGGCGGAACTCTACCAACGGAGCATAGGGAGCCTTGCTGGCCAGGCCCAAGGTGAACCCGAACCGGACTCGGTGAGCCTGCTTGCTCGCGCTACGGCAGAGCTTTCTGAGCAAGACCGCCAGGAAGTACTTCGCTTTGCGGAGTTCCTGCAGTTGAGAGGCAGCAGTGGATAGGCGAAACGAAATTCTGCGGGCAACAGCTGCTGCGGCCTCTGTCATAGCAGAGGCACCGGCGAGTGCCCGGACGAGCTTCGACATCGTCGGGGCTGTCCTCGCACGCGGAATCCCGCTCGTGTTCCGGCCGCTAGAGGGGCTCTTGGGGGCCAACATCCGCTGTGCGGACGGCACTGCTGGGATAGTGGTTACGACCCGAAGACGTCTGGCGATCCAGCGGTTCACACTTGCTCATGAACTGGGACACGTCCTGCTGGGGCACGAGCCTCACTTGGATACACCGGACAGTGTTCGGGGGGCGAACTATGCAGCCGCGCAACACCTGCCTGAGGTTGGGGCCAACACCTTTGCATCTGCACTACTGGGTGCGAAGTGCCTCATCCTCAAGCTGGCTCGCCGCCACGTATGGAAAGAGGAGGCGCTGCGTCAGCCAGAGAATGTGTACCAGCTAGCACTTCGGCTGGGGCTCAGCTACAGGGCCACATGCTGGGCACTCAGGAATGCGGCCGTGATAGCGCCGCGTGACGTGGACGGCCTCATGAACCACCGCGTGAAGAGCATCAAGCAGGTCCTGGACCCGTTGGGTCTACTGACGGACTATCGAACGGATGTATGGAGGCTGACGGAGGCTGACCGTGACACTTCCATCGAAGCCGGCCCCGACGATTTGTTTGCCGTGGCACTGGCGGACCACGCGTCTGCCGGTTACGTTTGGCGCCTAGTTGACACCGGCGCGGATGTGACACTAGTTGACGATGCGGCTCCGAGCATGGACTCTACGTACGGTGGGAGGAGCCACCGGACCGTGTACGCACGTTTCGGCCATCCCGGAGTCTACGACCTAGTCTTCGAGCATGTTCGGCCCTGGAACAACACCACCCTTGACCGTGTTGCTGTCGAAGTCCACGCGTTGGGCAAGGAGGTAGAGGGCTTGGCTCGTCGCGCGAGAGAGAAGGCGCTGGCAAGTGCCGCATGAGCGTAGCCGTCCACGTGGATCTACGGGCCGCTCTGGGTCCGATACGCGACCAAGGGCCTCGTCCCACTTGCTTGGCTTTCGCGACGACAGCGGCGCATGAGTACGCGCTCGATAGGCAAGCACCGTTGTCGCCGGAGTACCTTCACTTCCACGCGGCGTCGTCGGACCCTGAGAGTGGGGTGTCCCTTGAAGCCATCCAGAACGCCTTGGCGAAGCCGGGCCAGCCGTCTGAAGCCCATTGCCCTTACTCGCTCTGTCACCCCGAACCGGGCTGGATGCCCCCCGATGACGTGCCTCTCTTCTGCTGCGCGAGCAAGCCTGAAAGGCCTAGCCCAAGCAACCTCGCGGCGCTGCTTGCAGCCCGCCATGTGCCGGTGCTTGGTATCACGGTTCCGATGACCTTCCTCGCGCCAGTTGCGCCGTGGGTCATACCGGCTGGCGGCCCGGTGCGCGGTCGTCACGCCGTCGCGGCTGTTGGACTTGGTGTTTCTGACAGTGAACCCTGTTTTCTCATACGAAACAGTTGGGGTCCAGAGTGGGGTGATGGCGGCCATGTGTGGCTTTCGGCGGAGTTCATTGGCAAGCACCTCTGCGCCCTACTGGCGCTATCGGAGTCGGCGGAGTGACTGTAGAGGTCATAGGTGCGGAAGGCCGCGTTGAGGCTTGGGCCAGGGCCGCGCGGCGCTTGTCGGAACCGCGCAGCATGTTCAACCTGATTCTAGACATAGAGCGCCCTGGACACGTTGCCGGCACGCTTGCGTCGGAGCAGCGACTTGACGAGTACATGAAGTCTGAGGGAGAACCTTCTCTGCACGCCGTGGCAGAGACGATCTTCCCGGCCGATCTCTACAGGCGCTATGGCCAGCGTGGTGTTCTCGAGATCTATCCGAAGCAGGTTTACCCCGCCCTAAGGAGAGGAAGCCGGGTTCACTGGGGCACCTATGCGGGTCGCCTCCTCCGTAGGGAGACTCGCGATGGCGAGATCGTCAATCCGTTGGGCCAGATGCTGCGGAAGATGACCGATGAGACTCAGAAGCCAGGGCCCAAGAAGTCGTGCTATGAGATGGGAGTTCTGGAAGGAGAGTACGAGCTACCGCTGTACAGCGCTGCAAGGGACGGCGAACGTCGCATGGGGCTCCCGTGCCTTTCCCATCTTTCCTTCAAGACGCAGGAAGGCTGCGTGCATTTGACGGCGTTCTACAGAAGTCACGACTACGGCACGAAGGTGCCTGGCAACCTCCTTGGTCTTTCACGATTGCTGTTGTTCGTGGCCAAGGAAACCGGTCAGGCAGTTGGTACTCTGGTGGTTCACTCCTCCTATGCCTACCTGAGAGTGGCAAAAGGGAGGCTGCGACGGGCGATAAGGGATAGTGAACGTTTACTGCGGGAGAGTTGAAACGCATGGAAGATTGGTGCTTTGAATACGCGGAGGCTGCAGCCCGCACGGATCAGTTCTGCGAGCGAGCCGACCACGCTGAGCTGTTGGCAGCAGGTCTCCTAGGCGAGATTGGTAGCGTCTTGGCGGAGATCAAGAAGGAAGTTCGGGAAAGGGCCTGTCCGGCACATCGGCGTCGGCTGATCGAGGAAGTGGGCGATGCCATGTGGTACCTCACTCGGCTTCTTGCGGTGGTAGCGCCTGGCTCGCTTCCGCAGCTTGCCGCTGAACTTGGGCGGGCAGGGAAAGACGACGGCCGGCCGATTTCGGCTGCGCTGGTGCTTGCGCGGGAAGTGGGACAGCTCTGCGGCACAGTCGAGGAGGGTGACGTAGATGCGGCCGGTCGGCTCCTTCTTAGCGTGGCTGGCCTGCTTGGAAACGTGGCGCGTGGCGGTAGTGTTGACCTAGCAGAGGCGGCGCGCACGAACCTGGAGAAGATCGAGAGTCGGTGGCCAGCGGTGCGGGAATACCGGCCGTTATTCGACAGCGACTATCCGCCGTACGAGCAGTTGCCGAGGGTGTTGAACGTGGAGTTCAAGAGGCTCCATCGCGGGGGGACAGAGAGCGTTCTGTTGCGGTGTGGCGGCCTGAACATGGGCGATAGACTGACGGACAACTCCAAGGATCCAGACTTTTACCGGTACCACGATGTGATCCACCTGTCGTATGCAGCGTATCTAGGTTGGTCGCCCGTTGTCCGAAGTCTCTTGAGATGTAAGCGAAAGAGCGAGCCGGAAGTCGATGAGGTCGAGGACGGTGCGAGGGCTGCGGTGGCCGAGGAGGCGGTGTCTTTCGCGGTCTTCCGGCGGGCGAATGAGATGGACCTCTTCAAGGGAGTCGACAGTGTGGACTTCGACCTCCTGAAGGCAGTCCGGGAGCTGGTAGTCGGGTTGGAAGTGGAGGCCGTGCCGTATTGGCAGTGGGAGACAGCGATTCTGGAGGGATACCGAGCGTTCCGGCAGTTGACGCGGAACAAAGGGGGCCTTGTGGGGATCGATCTGAATGAGAGAAGTCTGGTGTACCGGCGGACACCCGCTTTGCGAGGAGGCGTTAGGGGGAGTTGAGGACGTGGCCGCTGTTGGCGGCCCGCTGCGGAGAGAGTTCCTTTGGCTAGAGAGGTCGGCTTCTTTCCTCGGCGGCGCGCCGGGCGTTGAGTTCCAGGAGACGGGCGAGGATTTCGTCACGGACTTCGTCGGGCCAGCGGTAGCGGTAGGGCTTCTTCTTGGCGCCCCAGGTTTCTTCGTCGATCTCGTGGTCGAGGATGAACTTGCAGGTGGTCGGGATGTCGGTCCAGCCGTAGGCGTCGAGGACGGCGCGGTCCATGGCGGCGTGGAGGTCGCGGAGCTTCTGGATGGCGGGGCTGGTTTCGCCTCGGTCGTGGAAGCGGTTGTAGGTCTTGGTCAGGCCCTCGTCGTTCTCGATCATCAGCGCGGCGCGGTAGTCGTAACAGGCCTTGCCGGCGGCTTCAAGGTCGGCGTGAGCTTCCCAGTTCTCGGGGAAGGGAAAGGTCTCGAAGCAGTCGGAGGGCGTGTAGCGGAGCCGGTCTTCGAGTGACGAGCCGAAGAAGCGCGCCCAGAGTTCGTGAGGGCGGGATTGGAGGGCACAGAAGGCGGCGTGCGTGGGCATGGGGAAGAGGATGAGCGTCTCTGCGAAGACGCTGCCGGATGGCAGGAAGGCGAAGGCGGCGTGCTGACCGACTCGGGAGATCGCGAGGATGCGGTCGAGCCGGGCGACTACGGTGTAGAGATCCTTGGCTTGAGAACCGTACTGCCACCAGAAGGCGCCTCGCTTCCGCCCGATGGCGTTCTTGGTCAGCTTTGCGCGATCCGCCCTCACCTTGTTCTCGACGATGTGCAGGAGCTTCGGCCAGTCCGCCGCGACCGGCCCCGGATAGTCGAGCGGCGCGAGGCCTCTGCGCAACCATTCACGGCGCAGCTCCCTCGGGGCCCCGTTCCATCGCTCCACGGCGGCTTCGCGCCGCAGCGGGTAGTCGCGGAAGTTGATGACGTAGCGATGATGCGCGTGAGTTGGGCTCGTGTTCACTTCGGCGCCGCCAATGTAGGGAAAGACCGCCTCCCGGTTGTGCGGGTCGCCATCCGTGAGTCGCTCCATCTCGGCCAAGGGTGTAGCGACGCCCTTCTTGTCTGTGTCGTCGAACGTGAAGCCCATTCCGAGAACGTAGCTGCCGACGAAGCTCTTGTCGTCGTTCTCTGCGAGCCGCGCAGGGTCTTCGTGGCCGCCGCGGTGGAAGAGGAAGGCGGTGATTGTCGGCACGATCACGCCGTCGAGCAGCCCTGCGCTGATCCAGGTGCCACGGTGGATATGCAGGACACTGACGATGACCGCCGCCAGACCGGGCCACTTGACTCGCCGTCGCGCCCGGTAGATCGCTCCGCCGTGCTCGCAGATGTAGCGCAGGCCCGTGGCGCGGGTGTCCCCCTGGGCGATCGTGTTGGTGGCGATCAGGCCGAAGGCGCCGTTCTCACGGAGCAGATTGAAGGCGCGCCGGAAGAAGTGGGCGACCAGATCGGCGTTGCCGTGGCTCTTTTCGTGAACTTGCTGGAGCCAGTCCTTGTAGCCCGCTACGTTGGCGTTGCCGATCGTGTTCTTGCCCGCGAACGGCGGGTTCCCGACGATCCCGTCAAAGCCGGGATTCTCACGCTCTCCGGGAAGGAACACTTCCGGGAACTCGATCTTCCAGTGGAACGGCGCCAGCGGGGGATTCGCCTTCCGCAGGTCGTCCAGCCAGCCTGCGTACGCGTGAGCGCCTATAGGGCCGGATGACGTTGCCGCTTCCCGGCCGAACTCCCGGACGCCGGCGCTTTGCGCCGAATCCCGACCAGAAGGGCTGCGGAGGCAGTGGCCCCCAGCGGCCTCCTCTTGCGGGGGCGACTGTAGGGCTTGGGCGAACTGCCGGCGGAACACTTCACGCTCCTTCGGCTTTTTCCCCTCAAAGAACGCGACCACCGCCAGATCTCCGTGCGCCTTCACCTGCGCCAGCTCGTTCTCGGCTTCGCCAAGGCGGTCGCGCAGTTCCTTGTCGGGCGTGTTGTCAGCGGCGTCTTGGATCTCGCGCCGCAGTCGGAGCGCCTTCTGGACCTGTTCGCCGATCCAGGTGGTCTCGATTCCGGCCTGAAAACGTTTCTGGCCGCCTTTCCAGTGGAAGGCCTGGATCTGCTCCAGGGTGAGTCCCACCAGGGAGTCGCCGTGGCGGAGGGCGTGGTCGAGGAAGGTCAACGGGTGGTCCTTCGCCAGGGTGGCGAGCCACAGGGAGAGCTTCGCCAGGTCGACGGCGACCGGGTTCCGGTCGACTCCGTAGAGGCAGTTGCGGGCGATCAGACGGCGGGCGTGGACGGTCTCGTCGCTGTCGGGCGGGATCTCGGGTGCGGCGTCGTGGTAGCGCCAGGATTCGACCAGGGCGTCGCCGAGTTGGCGGCAGACCTCGACCAGGAAGGCGCCGGAGCCCATGGCGGGGTCGCAGATGCAGAGGTCGAGGATCTGTTCCGGGCGGGGAACGGAGGCGTCGGCGGCCTCCTTGCACAGCCGGTCGAGGATCGGTTCCAGGGTGTCGCGGACGATCGGGCCGGTGAGCGACCTGGGCGTGTAATGGGAGCCGGAACGCCGGCGTTCTTCGCTCGGCTGAAGGATCAGGTCGTCGCGCCGCACCAGGTCGGGCGTGGCGTCGCGGTCGATGACCGAGTCGAGGGCGGCGTGGAGTTCGTCGAGCGTGGCCGCGCTGCGGACCGCTTCCGCGGCTTTTCCGGTCAGGTTGCGGTCCGAGCGCTCCCGGAGCCAGCGGGCGCGGCTGCCAGACGCCTGCTCCAGCAGTTCCTCCAGGTTCACGGTCGCTGGCGCGCCGTGCTTCTTGGCCGCCTTGATCGCCGCGGACCGCCCCCCGGCGCGTTCGAGCTGGAAGCCCATCATCGTCTCGTAGACGGCGCCGATCTGCTCGACATCCAGGGCGCGGTAGGAGAGGCGCTCGCCGTCGAGCACGAGGAGCTTCTCCAGCGCACGGAAGATGGTGCCGTCGGAAACGCGGGGCGCCTGTACGCGTTCGTGGCTCTGAGCCGCGCCGGCGAGGGGGCGGCCCTCCAGGAACTTGTAGCGGTCTGGGTCGAAGAGGACGCCGTGCCGGGGCGGGAGCCGCAGGCCGGCCGCTTCGGCGCCGTGGTGGACCATACGGAACAGGGTCAGGAGTCCTGCCCAGGCGCCGTAGCGCTGGTTCATCGTGTCCGGGTGGAGTGCTGCGTCGGCCCGCAGCCGTTCGTAGAGGCCGGCAAGGGAGTAGTGGCGTTCGAAGGTCCGGTTGTCGGACAGCAGGCCGCGCTCTTCCGCGTAGAGCAGGAACACCAGCCGCAGGACCACCGTGAGCAGGCCGCGGTAGACGTCGTTGCGGTCTTCCCGAAGCTGCTCGTTCAGCAGCTCGCCGCGCGAGGCGTCGTGGGCGGCCTGAAAGCCGCGCAGCAGCTCGTAGAGGGCGTGCAGCACCTGTCTAGCGAGTTTCTCGCTGACCTCGTTCTGGTACTTGCGGCTGTCGGCGAGCAGGGCCGCCAAGCGCTGTTCCCGCGGCAGGGCCAGCAGCCGGCGCTCGTTCAGCAGCAGGCGAAGCGCGGTGCAGATCGGCCGGCCCGCCACCAACAGCATGTCGGCAACATTGAAGTCCATCCAGCCCGAGCTCTCGCCGTGCGGCGCCGAGACGAGGCGCAGGGCACGGCCGTTGAAGAGCAGGCCGGCGGGGACTCTCTTCGTCCGCAGCAGGCGCTCCAGCCGGCTGTGGGGCGAGGCTTCGAGCCAGCCGGCGCCGGCGGCCACGCGATCGAAATCCTGGCCGGGCTCAAGGGTCTGAACCAGCAGTTGCCAGGCCGGGCCGCCGTCGTCCGGGTCTCGCTCGCGGACCGCGAAGTCGGGCCGGAGGGTCTCGCCGTAGTCGGGAACGTGAAGGCTCAGATCCTCCGGCATCGGGGCAGCGCTGCCGCCGGCGTAGCCCCTGGGCGAGAAGTTCCAGCCGAGCACGGTGCGGGCGAACGCCTCGAAATCGGGCAGGAGGGCTGAGGGCTCGTCGCCCGACCCGGACCGCCGATACTCGACGGCCGCCTGCAGACGGCGCTGGCCTTCCCGGTCGCTGCGTTGCAGCACCGCGCCGGCCTTGTCCAGCGCCGGCGCCGAGACGACGAGACCGGTCGGCTGCACGAAGCCGAGCCACTCGAGATGGGCGAGCGTGTTCGCGTTCGGTCGGGCCATCGTCTACGGCGGGGCGAGCACGGGGATGACGCGGCGTCCAGCCTGACGGTAGATGCGAAAATCGGAGTCGAGCGTGAGAACCGAGGCGTTCTTTGTCTGCTCGACGATCCAGACCAGACAGGCATCCGCGAGCGACATCCGTACATTGCTGTAGCGTCGCATCAAGCGGCCGACGGCGCGGGCTTGGTCGGGGGATGCGAGTGGATCCGCGACTTTGAGGACACCGCGCTCGACGAGGGTGATCGGCAGGCTCGGATCGGCCGAGGCGCGAGCCAGCAGGAAGGAAGCCTCCGAGAGGACGGCTTCGCAGGTGAGCAGGGGCGGCGCCAGAGTTCTGAACTGATCGACGGCCCAAGCGTGATGCGCCTCGCGCGCGTCGAACGCCGCGACGATGGGCCCTGCGTCAACGACGACGGTCGGTTGTGGCACCGGCTCTTATCGTGGCCGGCCCGCGACCCGAGTCCGCAACGATCGCCTCCTCGAGGAAGCGCGGATTCGTTGCCAGGTCATGGTGGCCGCTGTCAACGGACCCGATGAGGTCGCTCATCAGATCGGCACAACTCGGCGCGGCCGGCGCCGGGAGGCCGTCAAGGCCCTGCTCGACGATCTCGCGGAGAAGGGCCGACCGTGTGACGTTGCGTCTCCGCGCTTCGCTGTCAATGGCGGCGTGGAGCTCGGCGGGCAGCTTGATGGAGAGCGTGTGCATGAAGAAAGTGTAGTGCCAGTGGTTACAACATGCAATACGGAACCGTCGTGACGAACCTTTCTCAACGCGGCGGGGTCAGTTCGTCTCCGGCCACAGGTAGACGATGCCGAGCGGCTCGACCGGCGGCACGGCGCGGACCTCGTAGAAGTCGCGGACGCGCTGGGGCTCCTGCTCCAGGTCGCGGCCGAACTGCTCCAGGCGACGGCGCCAGGAGCGCATGTCGGCCGTCAACTGCCGCTCCTCGGCCTGGCTGAAAGCCAGGGTCCGTTGCACCAGCGCCGATTCCCGTCGCGCCAACTCGCCGCCGACGTGCCTGCGCTGGCTCTCCAGAGTCTCGCGGAGCTCCCGGCTTTCGCGCTCGCCACGTTCGCGCAGGCGCTCGGTTGCGGATTCCTCCATCGCGCTGGCGCGGGCTTCGAGTTGGGGCCGGAGTTCGTCGATGTCGCGAGAAGCCGAACCCAGGAGCCGGCCGATGACGACTTCGTTGACCGGGCGGCTGCCGGATCTCGCCAGCGACTGTTCGAGCAGGTCGAGGGCGCGAATCTCGGCGTCACGCGCGTAGGCGGAGAGTGGAGCGTTGCGCCTCGTGGGCTCGACCCAGCGCGCCGCTACCGTGACCACCTCTTCGTGCAGCCGTTCGGCGCCCTTGCCGTAGAGGGTCAGCCGGCCGAGCAGGACGACCCTGGGGATCGAGTCGGCCGACTGGGCGAGGCAGGCGCGGGAGAGGTCGTGGTGGACGAAGCCCTGGGAACGGAAGCGGGCAAGCAGACGCTGGGCGACGCGCTGCTCGAGGTGGAGGTGGACGGTGTCGTCGGTGAGTACGCCGGCGTCCTCGAACACCACCGGGCGGGGCGGTTCCACCTTTCGCCACTCGGTGAGCTTCTGGTGGCGGCGACGGGGTCGCCGCAGGGCATCGAGGGTGCCGGCCCAGGTCGGGTCGCCGTGGGTCTGACCGTCCAGGGTGGGGAAGGTCCACACTTCGCCGCCGTCTTCGCTCCGCGTTCGCTTCAACGGTTTGGCGCCGACGAGTTCGAGCGAGCAGGAGAGGGCGTCGCGGAAGGCGTTCACCTCGAACTGGACCCACTTGCGGGACCGTTGCAGGAGATCCTGGCAGCGGGTGATCTGCCCCTTCAGTTCGTCCCGGCGTTGCCGCGCGGCTTCCAGTTCTTCGTTGGCGATGCGCCGGCGCTCGGCGTCGACGTCGGCGTGCTCGATCTCGCGCGCCAGACTCTCGGCGTCGCGATGGCGGATGCCGGTCTTCGTCAGGCGGCGCTCCACCGAATCGTGGATCACCTGGGAGAGGCTGCCGAGTTCGGTCTTGATCGTCTCGGTCTTCCTGACGAGGACCTGCAGTACGCGGTCCTCGGCGCGTTGGGGCAGGACGAAGTAGTGGCAGCGGACCTCGTGCGCGGGCTGCAGCTTGCGGTCGATGCGGCCGTTCCGCTGCTCGATCCGACCCGGGTTCCAGGGCAGGTCGAAGTGGAACATGTCGGTGCAGTGGGCCTGGAAGTTCAGGCCTTCGCGGGCGGCGTCCGTGGCCAGGAGGATGCGCAGCGGCTCGTCCTTCGGATCGGCGTTGAACCGGCGCTGGATCTCGCGGCGGCGCGGCCCCCGGGTGAGCCCGTCGATGGTGACGATCCGTTCCTCGGCGCGGTCGGTACTAGCAATCGCGGCCTCGAGCATGGTGCGGAGATACCGCTTCGTGCCTTCCCGGTTCTCGGTGAAGATCAGCAGTCGGCGGTTGTTCCAACGGGGCGCGGGTGTGCCGGCGGGGAGGGCCTTGCCCAGGGGCGGCAGGCCGGGGCAAAGGTGTTCGCGGATCCAGTCCACGAGTTCGCGGGTCTTCGCGTCGGGCCTGCCGCGGGCGTGCTCGGCGATGCGCTGCATCCGGTCGAGCAGGTCGTTCTCGCGCCGGAGGAGGTCTGCCTCGGTCGGCTGATCGGCCGATGCGGACCCGGCGGCGGCGTTCAGGTCGCTGATCTGGGCCTCTTCTTCTCGTTCAGCTTCTTCGTCGGTGAAGGCCGCACGGTCCTCGTCGCCGCTTTCTCCGGCGAGCCAGGAGGTGGAGACGAAGCGACCGGCCTGGTTCTCGACGAAGTCGTCTTCGGCAGCGTCTGCGGAGGCAGCCGCGGCCTGCTGGCGCCGGCGTTCGAGCGTGTTGCGGTGGGTCTTGAGGCTGCGCGCGAACGCCTCGATCGAGGACAGCAGCCGTTGCTGGAGGCCGACGAGGAGCAGGCCTGCTGCGGCGCGGGCCGAATTCGAGGCGGTCTCGAATCGTTCCTCGCGCGCCTCGCGGTACTCGTTGAGCAGGCGGGACAACTCGAGCTCGGGCGCATCCGCCGGGAGACCGTCAATGCTCACCCGGACTACGTCGCGCTTCGGGAATCCGCCCTGAACTTCCCGGATGTCCTCTTTCAGACGTCGCACCATGACCGCGTCGAGCGACCTCTTGAGCACTTTGACGCCGCGTGTGAAGCGGTTGGGGTCGAGCAGTTCCAGCAGTGTGGAGAAGCTGTTCGAGTGGCCGTTGTGCGGCGTCGCGGAAAGGAAGAGCCGGTGCTCGAAGCACTTGCTCAGGTCGCGGACGGCCCTGGTGAACTTCGACTCGATGCCGTAGCGGCCGCCGCTCGAAGGAGCGGCGTGATGCGCTTCGTCCAGGATCAGCAGGCTCCCGGGCAGAACCGGCCCCAGCCATTCGCGCATCGGGTCGGCGTAGGTCGGATCCCGCAGTAGGTTGTGGGAGACCAGGAAGCGGCTGTGGGTGCGCCACGGATTCACGCCGAAGCCGCGCTCGCGCCGCATGCGGGTGAAGTAGGCGCGGTCGAGGATCTGGAACAGCAGGCCGAAACGCTCCTCCATCTCGCCCTGCCACTGTTCGAGGACAGAGCTCGGTGCGGAAACGACGATCGTCTTGACCTTCTTGCGCAGCAATAGCTCGCGGGCGATCAGGCCGGCCTCGATCGTCTTGCCGAGCCCGGTGTCGTCGGCGATGAAGAGGTTGACGCGGGGCATGCGGAGCGCCTTGCGCAGAGGCTCCATCTGGTACGCGTCGAGCTTGATGCCGGCGCGAAACGGCGCCTGGAACAGGTTCGGATCGGTCGCGGTGACGCAGTTCCAGCGCAGCGTGTGCAGGAAGGCGCTGAAGCGGCGGGGCGTGTCGAAGCCCTTGGCAGCGAGCTCGGCCCAGCCTTCTTGCTTCAGGATGCGGCGGTCGATCTCGAGGTCCCAAAAGACCTCGATCTCCTCGCCCTGGGCGTCGTCCTCGGCGCAGGCGAGGCGGACGACCGAGGATTGGCCAGGCTTCTCGCCGGGTTGGACTTCCTCGACCAGCCAGCGGCGGCTGCGGACCTCGACGAGCTGGCCGACTTCGGGGTTGTGTTCGGGGAGTTCGTGGTCGAAGGGGGAGCGGGCGGGTTCGGGGGGCATTGGGGCCGAGCGTACCGGGTTGCGGCCAGACCGGTCACGGGAGCGCAACGATGGATTCGGCGTAAGCCTGGAGATGGCCGACGCGGATTGTCGGCGAGTGGTCTCAGCGGTGGCGCCGCTGGCTATCCGCCGGTCTCTCCTAGCCGGTCGTGCAGTGTCCGCAACGCGGTGCGCGATGCGGTTCGCAGGGTGAGCGGCCCGCGCGTGGACTCCCAGCGGCGCACGGTTGCCGGGGTAACCCGGAGCTTGGCGGCGAACTCGGCGACCGACAGGCCGCTGCGCCGACGGAGCCTTGAGACGCGGGCGCTGGTGGGGCGGAACGGTGGCGCGACACCCGGGGCCTTCTTCGCGGCGCCCTTTCTCCCGGGGGCCTTCTTCCCGGTGCGCTTTTGCCGGCCCGGGAGCCGGGAAGCGCCACCACGTTTTCGAGCGTTGCGCGCCGCCTTCTTCCGCGGTCTGGAGCGGGGATCCCGCGCCTCGTCCGTGTCCAGATCGATGCCGAAGATCCCCGACAGGTCGCCTTCCGCCAGGGAATCCGCACCCGCCGCGCCGGCCGGCAGCGCCAGGTCGGCGTCAATCAGCTCCGATTCGTCGACCTTTCGCAGCAGGAAGAGGAGTTCGGGGCTGTCGTCGAGCCGGTTGCCGACGCCGTAGAGGACCGAAGCCACGTGCTTGCACATCCCGGCCCAGTCCGGGCAGTCGCAGTCGAACTCGATCTGGAGCGGAGTCGGAAACAGACCGCGGCTGCGATCCGTGACGACGGCCATCACCTGGTCGGAGAGTCGTCCCTGGAGCAACTCGATGACCGATCCGATCTGTCCGGTGCACTTGGCCTTGATGGACTTCCAGACAGCGGGCTTGAGCTTCTCGATGCGAATGGCGACGCGGTAGAGCCTCGTGCCGAAGACCAGTGCTTCGACGCGGCCGGCCCGGATCGCCAAGTCGCAGACCGCGCCGTGGCGCGCGTAGCTGCGGCCGCGCGGCAACCGGTTGCGGTAGTCGGAGAAGGACTCCAGGTGCTTGCACCAGCGCTTGCCCCAGAAGCTCCGGGCAATCGGATTGCCCGTGATCTCGACCGGCTGCACCTTCTTCCCCTGCTTGCGGAGACTGGCGACCTTCCGCGCGGCCCTGGCTCGTCGCGTGGCGACTGGAACGTAGGTCGGAAACCGCATGTCTGGTCTCAGCCCTTCCTACGCTTTCGCCCGGGTGATGTCCAGCCGGACCAGGTCGAGCAGCTCGTCATCGGAAAGCCCGGTGAGCTTGATCTCGCGGCCATCGTCGAGAAGCTCGTTCGCCAGTTCGCTCTTTTTCGCGATCATCCGGTCGATTCTCTCCTCGATGGTGCCGGAGGTGATGAACTTGTGGACCAGCACCCCCTGTCGCTGGCCGATGCGAAAGGCCCGGTCGGTAGCCTGATTCTCGACGGCGGGGTTCCACCAGCGGTCGAAGTGAATCACGTGCGAAGCCGCCGTCAGGTTCAGGCCCGTGCCTCCCGCCTTGAGGGACAGGACGAAGAACGGCGGTCCGTCGCGGCGCTGAAAGGCTTCGACCAGAGCGCGGCGCTGCCTGACTCCGGTACCTCCGTGCAGCGCCAGCCCCGGCCGACCGAAGGTCGCGGCCAGATGGTCGGACAACGGATCGATGATCTCCCGGAACTGCGTGAACACGAGGGCGCGTTCCTGGCGTTCGGCCAGTTCCGCGCAGATCTCGGCGACGCGTTTGAACTTGCCGCTGTCGTTCGGCTTGTAGGCGCCGTCTCCGGAAAGCTGGCTGGGATGATTGCAGACCTGCTTCAATCGCATGAGCGTCTGCAACACGAGGCCCCGCCGCTTGATGCCTTCGACCGATTCCAGGGCGCGCTGCATCGACCGCACGACTCGCTCGTAGAGTGCAACCTGGAGTCGGGTCAGATGACAGTAGCGCGCCGCCTCGGTCTTGTCGGGCAGGTCGTCGATGATTCGGCGGTCCGTCTTCAGGCGGCGCAGGATGTAGGGCGCGACAAGTCGGCGAAGCGGCGTGAACTGTTGCTCCTCGCGCTGTTGCAGCGTCTTGACGAACCGCTGGAACACCGCGCGCGAGCCGAGCAGACCGGGATTGAGGAAGTCGAATAGTGCCCACAGATCTCCCGGATGGTTCTCCACCGGAGTACCGGTCATCGCGATGCGCGCGCCGGCCTGGAGCTTCCGAGTGGACCGGCTCTGGAGCGTACCGGGGTTCTTGATGACCTGCGCTTCGTCCAGGATGACCAGTCGCCACCGCACCTCCGCCAGCCAAGGCTGCCGAGCGAGCATGGCGTACGTGGTCACCACCAGATCGGCGCCGGCCAGCGACCGCGCGGGGGCGTCCGCGATCTCCGTCAGGGTCTCGCGATCGGTTTCGGACGGGTGCAGGAGTCGAAGGTCCAGCGACGGCGCGAACCGCGCCGCTTCGGCGCGCCAGTTTCCGAGCAGGGACGCCGGAATCACGAGCAGCGACGGCGGCCGCAGCTCCTCCTGGCAAAGGCCGCGGTCTAAGAGCAGCAACGCCAGCACTTGAATGGTCTTGCCCAGGCCCATGTCGTCGGCGAGACAGGCGCCGAGGCCCAAGCGGGTCAGGAGGGCGAGCCATGCCACGCCATCGCGTTGATACGGCCGCAGGGTCCCTTGCAGCGCGCCGCCGTCGACGGGGGCGAGCGTCTCCGGTTGACGCATGCCGGCGAGAATCTCGCGCATGCCGTCTCCGGCCTCGACATGAACCCAGGGGCGTTCGGCCTCGGTTTCCGCCTCGCCCCGAAGATCGGCCGACGCGCCGGCGAGGAGGCGCATTCCCTCGATGAAGGAGATGCCGTGGTCGCCGGCCGCCTGACGCACGGCATCCCAATGCTCGATCGCCTGGCGCAGGCGATCGCGGTCCACCTCGACCCATTGACCCTTGAGGAGCACCAGATTGCCGTCGCTGCCGAGCAGCGCATTCAGGTCGTCTTCGGAGAGCGGCTCGCCGCCGAGAGCGACCTCGACCCGAAAGTCGAGCACGGCGTCCGCGCCCACGAGGGACGGCGCCTCGCCGACCGTCACGGAGATCTGCGGCCGCGCGCGCTTGCGCCACCAGTCAGGTAGCCGCACGGACAGACCGCTCTCCTCGAGTTCCGGCACGCTGCGCAGGAGTCGGTAGGCGCGATCCGGCGTCCAGGCCATCGGCCGGTAGACGTCACCGGAATCCACCATCTCCCTTACCCAGTCGCAAGCAGCCGCGGCCTGCTGGATCGGCGACAGCAGCGTGATGAGCGCCGAGCGGTTGTTCTCGCCCGCGTATTGTTGGAGTGCTCGCCGCAGCGGCAAGTGCCGCGCTCGTCCGGTCGCGCCGAATCGTGCGGCATACGTAGCCATGAACGCGAACGGTCGTGCCGCGTCGTTCCGATTCTCGGCCAGGTGGAAGCAGACCCGCCCGACCTGATGCCAGTTCGGCGCTCGCTCACGCAGGAACGCGGACAGCCCGCCGGCGGTCGAAGCGGCCTGGCTCACCCAGTCGTTCACCTCGGTCCAGATGCGTTGCAGGCGCTCCGCGGACAGGTATTCGCCGCCGATCATCGGTGGGGCGGCTTCAACGAGAGCGGCGCACTCGGCCGAAGTCGGTGGTTCAACGCTGAGCGAAGCCGCCTGTTCGGGCAGGTGGCAAATCGCGGTCAGATGGCGCTCGGCGATGCTCTGCCAGTAGCGGACGGCGGGCCGCTCCCGGGCATCGGTCTTTTCGGCCGCCAGCGTGAAGAGAGCCTCTCGCCAATTGGCGTCGAAGGCGCGTTCAAGGTGCTGGAGCCGCTCCGGGATCTCTTCAACGCCGGGATCCGTCCAGCGCACGTCGCCGGCCGGTGTCAGTCCGAGGCTCACGCCGCGCCCGCTTGCCGGCACGATGCGCGCGAGCGAGACGACGGCCGGGCGGATCTTCGCCACGGGCTGTGCGAGGGGAAGATCGTGGAGTCCCGGTCGATCGGCGAGATCGGCCCGGTGGGCGGTCCGTCGAGGGTGTGGAGGAGACGCTCCAGCCTCATCGATTCGTTGACGCCAGACGACCGAGGGGCTTCAACGTGGGCGATTTCGCCGCCTCAGGCGTACATCACCGCCGCCGCCTGCTCCCTTAGCGCGGTCGGGTTGCCCAGCACCTGCCGGTCGTAGCCGACGCGCTTGTAGAAGATGTGCATGTCGCACTCGTGGGTGAAGCCGATGCCGCCGAAGACCTGGGTGGTCATGGTGACGGCGTGGCTGGCGACCTCGGTGGCGTGTGCCTTGAGCAGGGGGGCGAGGTGACAGGTCTCGTCGGCGCCCTCGTCCCAGGCGTCGGCGGTGTGCCAGAGCAGGGACTGGACCGGCTCGACTTCGGCGAGGACCTCGGCGCAGATGTGCTTGACGGCCTGGAAGGAGCCGATGATGCGCTCGAACTGCTTGCGCTCCTTGGCGTAGTCGACGGCGATCTGGAGTCCCTTCTGGGCCGCGCCGAGGGCGTCGGCGGCGAGGGCGATCTGCGCCGCGTAGACGGCGCGCTGTGTGCTCTCGGCGCTGCCGCCGAGGCTTTCGGCGGCGTTCAGGTCGAGGCCGGAGAACGTGACTTCGGCGACGCGACGGGTGTCGTCGACGGTCTGCAGGGGCTCGATCTCGATTCCGGGCGTGGTGGCCTCGAGCAGGTGCAGACTGCCGCCGGATTCGAGCAGGAACGCGTCGGACCAGGCGGCGTCGGGCACGTAGAGCACGGTCCCGTCGACGCGGCCGTTCG